>NZ_PJIL01000009.1 GCF_002929335.1 Arthrobacter sp. Y81 | reverse complement strand
ACGGTGAGCGGCCCCAGGAACCAAAAGCCTGGAGCCGCTCACCTCTGCCCCCTTGACAACCGGACCTACATATCAGCGCTGGCGGAAGCCCGCCCCGTAAGACGTGCCGGCCATCAGGTCCGAGCCGTCAGCCCGCAGCCTGGAGCGCATGGTGCCGCTCTTCGGTTCCGTGTCGTAAAGCCCGCGCTTGGCGAGTTCCGGCACCACCAGTTCGGCGAAGTCATTCAGGGAGCCGGGGCTCACCAGCGGGTTGATCATGTAGCCGTCCAGCCCCGACGTTGCCGCGTGGTCCTGGATCTGCGATGCAACGTCTTCCGGCGTGCCGATGAACAGCAGGTCGGTTCCGCGTGTGACCTCGGAGAATTTGCGCCGCACATCCCCGGCAGTGAGCGGCTTGTCCTGCGGCGCCCCCTTAACCACATAGGACGTGAGACCGTTGGACGCCGTGGCCAGCGGCTCGTCGTCGGCGTATTTGCTGAGGTCGATCCCCGTATCGCCGGCATAGCTGACCAGCTGCGCCTCCAAGTGGTAGTTGCGCTGAAGCCCGTCATACTTCTCCTGCGCTTCGATCGCGGTGGGCGCAGTGATGATCCGGGCCAGCGCCATGGACCGCACCTCGCCGGCGGGACGGCCGCGCTCCAGCGCCCGGCGGTTGATGTCCGCAAGGCCTGCGGCGATCTCCTGCGGGTCCTTCTTGGGCAGCAGAATCACTTCGGCGTGCTTGGCCGCGAACTCGCGGCCCCGCGGCGACCACCCCGCCTGGAACAGGGCGGGGGTCCGCTGCGGCGACGGCGACGTCAGCGACGGTCCGTCCACGCGGAAATGCTCGCCGTCGTGGTTGATCGACTGAACGGAACCGGGACGGGCGTAGACCCTTTCACCCTTGCTTCCGACGACGGCGTCGCCCGCCCAGCTGCCTTCCAGCAGCTTGTAGAACACATCCATGAATTCATCCGCGCGGCCGTATCGGTCCGCGTGCTTGAGCATCTCGTCCATGCCGAAGTTCCGGGCGGCGCTGGAGAGGTACGACGTAACGATATTCCAGCCGATCCGGCCGTTGCTGAGGTGGTCCAGGGTGCCGAAGCGGCGCGCCAGGGAGAACGGGTGCTCGTACGTCGTCGATGCCGTAATCACGAACGACAGCCTCTCCGTAAGGGCAGCAAGGGCAGGCACATACATAAAGGGGTCGTTCGCAGGTGCTTCCACGGCCCAGCCCAGGGCGGCGTCGGCCGATCCGCCGTACACGTCATAGAGGCCCAGGACATCGGCAAAGAACAGTGCATCGAGGTTGGCCTGTTCGGCTGTGATGGCCACATCCCGCCAGCGGTCCAGTGAGTTGAGCTCCAGACGGTTATCAAGCGGGTGCGTCCAGAGGCTCGGGGCGCCGCCGCAACCGACGCTGGCCTGTTCGTAGAGGGCAAAAAGCAGCGGGGAGGTGGGGGTGCTCAAGACGGATCACTTCGCTTTCGTGGACGGAACAATTTCAAGCTATGTGCAGTATAGACAAATAAATATGCTTGTGTTGCCCGTCGCCTTCTGTCAGGATGATGCAAACACCACGCGAGCTGGCTCCGGACGATCCATGGAAGAGGCATCCAGACATGAATATTGGAATGAGAAGTGTGCGCAAACTCCGCGTCCACTGGCCCATTGCCGCAGTCTCGTTGAGGCAGCTGGTGGAGGGCGATCTGGAGGTCCTGCAAGCGGACCCGGGCCTTGCGTCACTTTTTGACACACTGGAGTCATGCCCCGAACTGGGGGACTTTGGAAACTACCGGCATGTGTTCGAATCGAGTCTCGGCTTCGAGGGGTTCACAGCATCGGCGGCAGCCAACCCCACGTTCGGACGCGCGGGCGAGAGGACCCTGTCGCCCACTTTTGTCCTGACCACTTACCTGGACGCTGACCTGTCCGAGGAGGCAGTCGGCCGGCTCCTGGAACGCATGATCGAAGTGCACCCATGGGAGGTGCCGGTCATCGAGCTCTCCGATCCGGTCCGGGTCTCCACCGCAGCGGCGATTCGCCCGGCACTGGGCCGGGCGTCATGACAGTCCACACCGCCGGCACCCAGGCCGCCGGCCTCTGGAGGGGCTTTCAGTCACTGCTGGCCGGCCGGTCGTTCACGGACCTGACACACGCGTTCCACCCCGGCCAGCCACACTTCCCCGCTTTTCCGGACGAAGGCAGGACGGCCCTGTTCGACCTCGAAAAGGGCGACGGCTTCACGGCGCACGTCTACTCCATCGTCGGCCAGTGGGGCACCCACGTGGACCCGCCGTCGCACTTTATCCGGGGCGGGCGAAGCCTGGACAGCATCCCGGTGGAAGAGATGGTGCTGCCCCTGGTGGTGCTGGACATCAGCACGCGGGCCGCGGGCGACGCCGACGCGACGCCCACCCTCGATGACGTCAGCGAATGGGAGGAGCGGAACGGCCGGATGCCGGCGGGCGCGTTCGTGGCGCTCCGGACCGGCTGGAGCAACCGCTGGCCGGACCCCGGGGCGATGGCGAACCGGGATGCCGACGGCGTCAGCCACACCCCGGGCTGGTCCCGGGAAGTGCTGTCCTTCCTGGTCACCGAGCGGAACATCACGGCGATCGGCCACGAGCAGACGGATACGGACCCGGGCAGGGCGACGTCGCACCAGGACTTCAGCCTGGAAACCTACATCCTTGCCCAGGACTGCTGGCAGATAGAGCTGCTCGCCAATCTGGACGGCCTGCCGGAATCGGGGGCGGTGCTCGTGGCCACCTGGCCGAAGCCTCAAGGCGGCAGCGGATTCCCCGCCCGGGTCTTTGCGATCCACTAGGGACACCAAACCGCGGGTTGCCAGCAACTAAGATCGGAGCCATGTCGAAAATCTCCAGCATGGGCCGCGGAATGCAAGTTGTCTTCGCCGTCGGCTCCCGTCACGGCGGAGGAGCGCGGGGCGCGACCGTCGGGGACATCGCCGCAGATCTCGGCAAGGACCGCAGCCAGGTTTCCCGCGGGCTCAAGGCCGCCCAGCAGGAGAACTTCCTGCTCCGTGGCGGGCACCGGGAGTATTCGCTGGACTGGAGCCTCTACACGGATGCCCAGCTACTCACTGAGCAACGGCTCCGGACCGAAGGCATGACGGCATTGGAGGGGCTCGTCGAGGACACCGGGGAAGGCTGCTTCCTCGGTGTCCTCAACGGGGACAGCACCGTAACGATCGGTGAGCACGTCCCGCCGAACAGCAGGATGGTGGGCTCGTGGATCGGCCGGCCCTACCCCGCTTACTGCAGCGACGCCGGCCAGGCGCTGCTGTGGGACGCCAGCGACGCCGAGGTCCGGGCCGTGTTCAGCCAGACCGACTTTGTCCGCCATGGCCCCAACACTCCCGCCGATATTGAAGACTTCCTGGGCCGCCTGGCCGGGGCGCGGGAGCGCGGCTATTCCGTTGTGGATGAAGAGGCGGAGCCCAATCTGTACTCGGTGGCCGTTCCCGTCCGCGACTTCCGCGGCGAGGCCATCGCTGCTTTGCAGGTGGTCGGATCAAAGGCGCGGCTGGAACCGAAGCGCAAAGAGATTGCCGCCGCGGCCCTGAAGTGGGGCGGGTGGCTTGAAGCGGCCCTGGGCCGGCCTAGCTGACGCCCCCGCCGTCTGAGCCCACCACTGAGAGGCGCTGTGCTGCCGAGTGCAGCGCCCCGGCAATTTCCTCGGCCCGGGCGTCAAGAGCGGCACTGCTGCCCAGGACGGCAAGGGCAGCGGTCACACGCCCAGCCGGATCCCGGACGGGAACGGCCAGCTCATCGACGCCGTGCTCAAACTCCTCGGCCGCCCTGATGAAACCCCGCGGGCGGTCCTGTTCCATCAATTCGCACACTTCCGGCACGGAGTGAGCTGCCCGTGGGCCGCCCACGCCGATAAAGTCCACACCCTGAAGAAGCTCCTCAACCTCGGTGGCCTTGTGGTCCCAGAGGAGGGCCCGGCCTGAACCTGTGCACCAGACGGGGGTGACCATGCCGGGTTTCACAAAGCTTCCCAGCGCGCCGTCATTGCTGGACGTCCTGAGCAGGATCACCCGCACGCCGTCACGGACGGACAGCCGGGCCCGGAGGCCGAACTCAGCCACGAAAAGCTCCAGTTCACTCTTGGCCTGGCCGATCCAGCCAACATTGAGGCTGGCTCCAAGCCGGAAGAAGGCCGGCCCGGCACGGAACGGCCCGCGTTCCACCCGTTCCAGAATGGCCAGTTCGCAGAGCTCCTGGGTAAGCCGGGACACGCGGCCCTGGTCCATCGCCAGCTCTGCGGCGAGCTGCGAAACGCCCAGCAGTCCCCTGCCCCGCTTCTCGCGGTCGACGACGAGCCGGAGAATGCGAAGGCCCTGGCCCAGCGATGACGCTTCCGACAATTCCAAGCTGAACCGCTCCCTCTGGTGGACTTCAACGCCCATTCTCACACAGCGCAGGCGGCGGTGACCGGCGGTTTTCGTCGTGCCGGCGGGCCTTTCGACGAACATGCCGGAGGCCCGACGGCCGAACAGTAGTTCGGCCGCCGGGCCGGCGGGGTAGCCGCAGAACTGCCGCAGCAGGCTACGTAGCGAGCTGCCGCCGTCGTCCGTACTTGACGTAGAAGAAGGCGTAGCAGGCGCCCACGAAAGGAACGCCGAAGTAAAGGGCAGCGACCTGGTTCGGGTCGAAGGCGATGCCGATCAGCGAGATAAGGCACAGCGTGAAGGCAAGGATCGGAACCACGGGGAACAGCGGGGCCCTGTAGGCGAGATCGTGGATGTTTCCGCCGTTCCGCACGAAGGCCCGTCGGTGGAAGAAGTGCGACGCCGTGATGGACATCCAGACCCCCACAACGGCGAACCCGGCAACAGACACCAGCGCGAGGTACACCGATTCCGGAGCCACCACGCTGCTGATCAGGGAGGCCAGCCCGCCGACCATGCTGACGCAGAGCGCGATGAGGGGAATCCCGTTTTTGGTCAGCTTCCGGAAAGCCTTCGGTGCGTGCCCTTCCTCGGACAGGGAAAAGAGCATCCGGGCGCAGGAGAACAGGCCGCTGTTTCCGGCGGAGAGCAGCGCGGTGATAATGACGAAGTTCATGATGTCCGCCGCATAGGGGATGCCGATGGAGGAAAAGACCGTCACGAAGGGGCTCTCGTCCAGGCCCACCTGGTCAAAGGGGATGGTGGCAGCGATGACACCGATGGCGCCCACGAAGAAGATCAGCAGGCGGAACACGGTGGTCCGCATGGCCTTGGGAATGCTGGTCTCGGGGTTGGCGGTTTCGCCGGCTGCGACGCCGATGAGTTCCGAACCGGAGAACGCGTAGAACACCGCAAGGGCTGTCACCAGGACGCCGGAGAAGCCGTTCGGGAACAGTCCGCCTGACGTGTTGAAGTTTTCGAGCAGGAACGGGTGGGAACCTCCGGCCAGCGGGTGGAACCCCACCAGCGCGGCCCCGCCAAAGGCAATCAGGACAACGATGGCGCCCACCTTGATGATGGAAAACCAGAACTCGGATTCGCCGAAGAAGCGCGATGAGACGGCGTTCAGGGCAAACAGGATGGACGCGAAGACGATGCACCACACCCACACCTCAATGCCCGGGAACCAGCGCTGCATGAGCAGTCCGGCCGCGGTGAACTCCGACCCCAGGGCCACGGCCCAGCAGAGCCAGTACAGCCAGGCCGTGGTGAAGCCGGTGGCGGGACCGATGGACCTGGCTGCGTAGATGTGGAACGCGCCCGAGACCGGATAAGCGATGGCCAGCTCGCCGAGGCAGGCCATGACCAGGTAGACGACGAAGGCGCCCACGAGATAGGCGAGGACCGCGCCAAGCGGGCCGGCCTGGGAAATCGTGTAGCCCGAACTGAGGAAGAGGCCGGACCCGATGACGCCGCCCATGGCGATCATCACCAGATGCCGCGGCCCCATGGACCGGCGGAGCCCCGGCGCCGGTCCGCGCCCCGATTCAGCGGGTCCCGATTCAAGTGATGAAGAAGCCTGCGGATCCAAGCGGGTTGTGGAAGAGAGTTCCATGAATTGCTCCCGGGAAAGTAGTCGGGGTGCGAACGGGATTGATGCACCGGAAAGCCTCGGAGGGGTTGGGGACCAGTCCGGTACACCCAACCGCTGTGATGAAAGTAACACCAAAACGCGGTTTTGATCTTTAAAAACATCCCTAGATGCATATATTGCACGAATATTAAGGAGTCGCAGTACACACGGCGTCATCCTTGGTCACTTTGCGCAGTCCTTTGGGCGGAATCACATGGCGGGACGGACACGGACCGGCCTGAGCATGGAACCACCAAGCAATTCCGAGAGAAGGACACGGCATGACCACCTACGACCTTGCACTTATTGGCTTCGGCGGAGTGAACCGCAGCCTGGCTGAACTGATCGCCGCCCGCGGCGAAGCCCTCCGCACCGAGCTGGGCTTCGGCCTGCGTGTAGTTGCCATCACCGACCTGCGCCTCGGTTCCCTGATGGACGCCGACGGTATTGATCTGTCCATGGCTCTGGGGCTGGGCGGAGACGGCGGCGGCGAGACCTTTGCCCGGCACGGCGGTTCCGCGGCACCGGATAACGAGGCGGTGATCCGCAACTGCACAGCGGACATCATCTGTGAGGCCACTTTCACCAATCCCGACGACGGCGAGCCCGCGGTTTCGCACGTCCGCTGGGCCCTGGAATCGGGCAAAAGCGTTTGCACCACGAACAAGGGGCCGGTGGCCCTGCGGGGCCGGGAACTGGCGGCCCTGGCGGAACAGCAGGGAGTCCGCTTCGAGTTTGAGGGTGCCGTCATGAGCGGCACGCCGGTGATCCGGCTTGCCAGGCAGATGTTCAACGGGCTGAAGCTCAACGGCTTCGAAGGGATCATGAACGGCACCAGCAACTACGTCCTGGGGCGCATGGAAGCCGGCCTGGACCTTGGCGAGGCGGTCCGGGAGGCCCAGGAGCTGGGCTATGCCGAGGCGAATCCTGCCGCGGACCTCGAGGGCTTTGACGTGCAACTGAAGGTGCTGATCCTCGCCAATGAGCTCCTCGGCGGGAACCTGCAGCTGAAGGACATCCGGCGCGAGGGCATCTCCGCAGTAACGCCGGAGGATATCCGGGCGGCCGCTTCAGCCGGCCGGCGCTGGAAGCTGATCGGATCCGCCAGGCGGACTCCCGACGGCGGCATCGCGGCGGGCGTTGCACCGCGCGCCGTCGACTTGGAGCACAGCCTTGCCGGCATCTCGGGTGCCACGAACGCTGTTTCGTTCGAAACTGACCTGTTGGGCCCCGTGACGGTTTCCGGCCCCGGCGCCGGACGGATCGAGACGGCCTACGCGCTGCTCTCCGACATCATTGCCATCCACCAGGCATCGGAAATCAGCGGCGCCGCCGGCTCCCCTGCCGCGGCCGGTTCCCTTGAGGCTGCCACGGAAGACGGAGGGCTGGCGCGTGTCTGAGGCCACCGTTCTGCAGGACGTCCAGGTTCCCCCGCTCCACGAGGTGACCAGTCCCTACGATGGCAGGATTGTCGGAGCGGTCTCCACCGCCGACGTCAACGCCGTTGTAGCGCTGATGGCAACGGCACGCTCCGGCGCCGTAACCGCAAAGTCCCTGCCCCGCCATGCACGCGCCGCCATCCTGTCCACGGCCGCGGCGGACATTGAACGCAGAACCGAGGACTTCGCCCGGACCATCGTGGCGGAGGCGGGGAAGACCATCCGCCAGGCGCGCAAGGAAGTGCACCGGGCCATCAACACGCTCCGGCTGTCCGCGGAGGAAGCCACCCGCGGCGCCGGCGAAGTCATCCCGTTCGACTCCTATGCCGGATCAGAGGACCGGACCGGCTGGTTCACGCGGGAGCCGCTCGGGGTCATTGCGGCCATCACGCCCTTCAACGATCCTCTTAACCTGGTGGCCCACAAGGTGGGCCCGGCGATCGCCGGCGGCAACGCCGTCGTACTCAAGCCATCGGCCCTCACGCCGCTGTCCGCCCAGCTGCTGGCTGACGCACTCTATGACGCCGGCCTGCCGCCGGAGGTGCTCACGGTGGTCCACGGCGGGAGGGATGTTGCGGCGGCCATCATCGGGACCCGGGACGTCCGGATGGTTTCCTTCACCGGCGGGTTCGCGACCGGTGAGGCAATCGCCCGCACGGCAGGGCTGAAAAAGCTCGCCATGGACCTCGGCGGCAACGCGCCGGTGATCGTCCTGGACGATGCGGACGTGGACAAGGCCGTGGACTCATGTGTATCCGGCGCGTTCTGGGCCGCGGGCCAGAACTGTGTGGGGGTACAGCGGATTCTGGTCCACCGCTCCGTCTACGGCGAATTCCGCCGGAAGTTCGTGGCAGCCACGAGAGCACTGGTCACCGGTGACCCCGCCGAGGAACGGACTGACGTTGGCCCCATGATTAGCCCCGGAGCGGTCAGGGAGGTCCAGCTGAAGGTCGGCGGCGCCATCGACGCGGGCGCAACGGTCCTGGCCGGCAACCGGGCTGAGGGAAATGTCTTGCTGCCGACCGTCCTGGAGTCCGTTCCGGAGGACTGCCGCCTCTGGCAGGAGGAAGTGTTCGGACCGGTGGTCATGCTCAAGATGTTCAGCACCTACGACGAAGCGATCGGGCTGGCGAACTCCATCGATTTCAGCCTCCATGCGGGCATCTTTACCGGCTCCCTTGCGGCGGCCATGCGTGCGGCCCGGGATCTGGACGCAGGCGGCGTGATGATCAACGACTCCTCGGACTACCGGTTCGACGGCATGCCGTTCGGCGGGTCCAAGTACGGCAGCATGGGCCGGGAAGGCGTCCGGTTCGCCTATGAGGAGATGACCCAGGCCAAGGTGGTCTGCATCAGGAACTAGCGGGGCGGCAGGCCCTGGAGCCCGTCAGCGGCGTGCCCGTCGTCGAGCCCGTCGGCGCCGTTCCCGTCGGCTCCCCGCCGTCGGATGACGTTGGACAGGGTCAGCGCGGTCACGGTGTCGCCCACGCCGGGGAGGGCCGCGATCTGCTCCCAGATCTCCTGGACCCTGTCCAGCGAGCGCGCCTCCAGCCTCACCAGCAGGTCAAAGTCGCCGCTCAGGACATCACAGAGGACCACTTCGGGAATGGTCCGCAATGCGGCCAGGACGTCTGCGCCGCGCATGCGGTCCTTGCGGTAAATCATGAGGAAAGCGGAAACCATGCTCTGGCCCACGCTGCCCGCCACAATCGTGTAGCCCTGGATGTAGCCCTGCCGCTCCAGGCGGTCCACACGCTGCCGGACGGCGTTCCGGGACAGGAGCACCCTGCTGGCCAGCTCGGCATGGGACACCCGGGCGTTCTTTGTGAGTTCCGCAAGGATCTTCTGGTCGATGTGATCCAAACCCGCTCCGTCCATCCCTACCCTCCGCCGCAATCATCGGTGCGCCACTGCCCCTGGGACTGTGTGCGCTCCGAAACCGTAGCCAGAAAGGCTCCGCAGAAATGATACGTCTACACCTGGACAATCAGGCACCCGCTGCTGTCAGCTGCATTCTGTTCGACATGGACGGGACGCTCCTGGACTCCGCACCGGGGGTGATGGACAGCGCTGCCCGGGCGCTCAAAGCCGTAAATGCGCCTGTCCCTCCGCACCGGGACCTGCTCAAGTATGTCGGACCGCCGATGTACGAGTCGTTTCGGCACAGCGCGGGCCTGGATGCAGCAAAGGCCCGGGAAGCGCTCCGGCACTACCGCGCGGCCTACGCCGAAACGGGGGCGGAACAATCCAGCCTTTTCGACGGTGTTGGCGGCCTCCTGGACCAGTTGGCTTCGCTGCAGTGTCCGATGGCCGTGGCGACGTCCAAAGTGGAGGACCAGGCGGTCCGGCTGGCGGGCGCTTTTGGTATCGACCGTCACTTCGCCGATATCTGCGGTGCGTCCGACGCAGCCGGCAGGGCCTCCAAGGAGGACGTTATTGCCGAATCGCTCGGGCGGCTGAAGGCGCAGGGCGTGGACATTTCCAGCCCGGTCATGGTGGGCGACCGGAGCTACGACGTTGCCGGGGCGGCCGCGCATGGGGTCCCTGCGATCTTTGTCGCCTGGGGATACGGAGACCCGTCGGAAGCGCGCGGGGCCGCGGCTGTTGCCGGGACGCCCGAGGTCCTTGCGCTGCTGCTCCGTGCAGGCCGGTAAAGCAGCCGCCCGGTAACTGAAGCGGAGGACGACGGCGGGAAGTCCCGCCGTCGTCCTCCGGCTTTAGCTCTTAGTCACCACGGTGTTCACGTGGATCCGGATCACCGTCCGCTGACGATGGAGACCGTGCTTGGGTTTTCGATGGCGCCCATTACCCTGTCGGTCACTTCATCGATGCCGCCGATGCCGTCGACCTGGGTCAGGATGCCCCGCTCGGCATACTTGGCCACAACGGCCTCGGTCTGCCCGTGGTACAGGTCCAGCCGGTGGCGGATGACGGCTTCGTTGTCGTCGCTGCGGCCCGTCTCCTTGGCGCGGCCCAGGAGACGGTGGACCAGTTCGTCGTCATCGGCCGTCAGCTGCAGGACGACGTCCAGTTCCTGCCCGCCCCTGGCCAGGACCCCGTCCAGATAATCAACCTGCGCCGTGGTGCGGGGGTATCCGTCCAGCAGGAAACCGTTCTCGACGTCGTCCTGGCAGAGACGGCTGCGCACCATCTCGTTCGTGACGCTGTCCGGAACGAAGTCACCGGCGTCCATGTACTTCATGGCCTCGATGCCAAGCGGCGTCCCGCCTTTCACATTGGCGCGGAAGATATCGCCGGTGGAGATCGCAACAACGCCGAGGCGCTCCGAGATGCGCTCCGCCTGCGTGCCCTTGCCGGAACCGGGCGGGCCAATAATCAACATTCTCGTCATTCAAATAACCCTTCGTAGTGCCGTTGCTTCATGTCAGTTGCGACCAGGATGCATCGGTGCGTGACAGCAGAGTACGACGGCGGGAGGTCCCGCCGCCGTCCACTGGCTTTTTATGCAGCAAACGGTAGTTATGGTGCAGTAGGCGGTCACGCGGTGGCAGTCCGGTGAGCCAGGGCTGGTGCCCGGGCCTAGAAGAAGCCGAGCTTGTTCTCGGAGTGGCTGACCAGGAGGTTTTTGGTCTGCTGGTAGTGGTCCAGCATCATGGCGTGGTTCTCGCGGCCGATGCCGGAGGACTTGTACCCGCCGAACGCGGCGCCGGCCGGGTAGGCGTGGTAGTTGTTGACCCAGACGCGGCCGGCCTGGATTTCGCGGCCGGCACGGTAGGCGACGTTGCCGTTGCGCGACCAGACGCCGGCACCGAGGCCGTAGAGGGTGTCGTTGGCGATGCTGACGGCATCGTTGTAGTCCGTGAAGCGTGCAACGGAGACCACGGGGCCGAAGATCTCCTCCTGGAAGATCCGCATCTTGTTCTGGCCTTCGAAGATGGTGGGCTGGACGTAGTAGCCGCCGGCCAGGTCCCCGTCGAGCTCCGTCGGTGCACCGCCGGCCAGGATTTTGGCGCCCTCTTCGAGCCCGATGTCGATGTAGGAGAGGATCTTCTCCATCTGGCCCACGGATGCCTGGGCGCCGATCTGGGTGTTGGTGTCCAGCGGGTTGCCCTGGATGATCTTCTGCGTCCGGGCCACGGCGTCAGCCATGAAGGAATCGTAGATACCGTCCTGGACGAGGGCGCGGGACGGGCTGCTGCAGACCTCGCCCTGGTTGAAGGCATAAAGGGTGAAGCCCTCCAGCGCCTTGTCGTAGAACGCGTCGTTGGACGCGGCAACGTCGTTGAAGAAGATGTTCGGGCTCTTGCCGCCCAGTTCCAGCGTGACCGGGATCAGATTCTGGCTGGCGTACTGGCTGATCAGGCGCCCGGTGGACGTCTCGCCGGTGAAGGCGATCTTGCGGATCCGCGGGCTGGAGGCCAGCGGCTTTCCCACTTCGGCACCAAAGCCGTTCACGATATTCAGCAGGCCCGGCGGCAGCAGGTCAGCGATGAGTTCGGCCAGGACCAGGATGGAGGCCGGCGTGTTGGAGGCAGGTTTGAGCACCACCGCGTTGCCGGCGGCCAGGGCAGGAGCCATCTTCCAGACAGCCATCAGGATGGGGAAGTTCCACGGGATGATCTGGCCCACCACGCCAAGGGGTTCGTGGAAGTGGTAGGCCGTGGTGTCGTCGTCGAGCTGGGAGAGCCGGCCTTCCTGGGCGCGGATGGCGCTTGCGAAGTAGCGGAAGTGGTCCGCCGCGAGCGGAATGTCCGCATTCAAGGTTTCGCGGATGGGCTTGCCGTTGTCCCACGATTCGGCGACCGCCAGCATCTCCAGGTTCGCGTCGATCCGGTCCGCGATCCTGTTCAGCACGGCGGCGCGCTCCGTGGCCGATGCCTTGCCCCAAGCCGGTGCGGCCTTGTGTGCGGCATCGAGTGCGAGCTCAACGTCCGCAGCGGCGCCGCGGGCCACCTCGGTGAATTGCTTTCCGTTCACCGGGGAGACGTTCTCGATGTATTGGCCGGTCGTTGGAGCCACCCATTCTCCGCCGATCCAGTTCTCATAGCGGTCCTTGAACTGGACCTTGGATCCTTCTTGGCCGGGCTGTACATAAACAGTCATGGTCACTCCTCTGGAAAACAGACGTCTTCGTCCTGGCCCCCATGCTAGGTGTTCAAAGGTTGCGACCAGGCTGCATCGGCCGCTTGAGGCCCGCTTCCTACCGCGGGCTCCTCGGGCGGCCGGGGCTTGTAGACCCAGGCCACGAGCACCACGGAGATGATCATCAGCAGGAACCAGGAGATCAGCTTGTCGGGCGAGACCAGGTGCCATCCGTCCACCTGATTGGGGTAGAGCCAGGCCCCGGACCAGGTGGCGATATTCTCCGCGATCCAGATGAACAGCGCCACGAGCAGGAAGGCCAGGACCAGCGGCATCCGGAACTTCCTGCGGAACACGCGGAAGTGCATCACGCACTGCCCGTAGATGATCACGACGGCGGCCAGCAGGACCCAGCGGGCGTCCACGATGTAATGGTGGGTGAAGAAGTTCACGTAGACGGCCACGGCCACGACCGCCGTCACCCACCGCCTCGGATAGCGGGCAAAGCGCAGGTCAAAGAGGCGGTAGACGCGAACCATGTAGGAACCGACGGCCGCGTACATAAAGCCGCTGAAGAGCGGTACGGCCCCGATGCGCAGGACACCCTCGGCTTCATAGGCCCAGGACCCCACGTCGGTCTTGAACAGCTCCATGACCGTTCCCACCAGATGGAAGAGGACAATCACCCTCAGCTCACGGAGGGTTTCGAGCCGTGTGGCTACCATCAGGATTTGGATCACGACGGCGGCGAGCGTCAGGAAGTCGTTCCTGGCCAGTCCGGCATCGCCGGGATACCAGAGGCGCGCCGCAAGGAGCACGGCCAGGAGCGCGGCACCAAAGATGCATGCCCAGCCCTGTTTGAGGCCAAAGACAACAAACTCGGTGAGCCTGGAACGGGCGCCGCCGGCAGGAGCCTTGTCCAGAAACCGGTGTGCGCGCTCATCGATCAAAAGTTCTACGGACGTGAAGCTGCGCATTGGTACCCTGTTCCCCCGCCACGAGTGGCAATGTTGATTTTCCTGCCCGGACATCCGGTCCGTTTCCTGCCTGCGTGCTTGGCCTTAGGCCGTGCCGAGCCGGGCGAGGCAGTAATTCTTGGGCCAGTGCCGGGCCCGTTGCGGCAGCCGCGGATACACCACGGCGGACAACCGCATGGTGCGGTCGAACCAGCGGCAATGGCGTTCACTCCACGGCAGCCCGAATCCCTGCCGGAGCTGGTCCGGCAGGAGTCCCACGGTGATGAAGCGGGCCAGCGGCATGACCAGGCGCTGCCAAAGCTGCGGGTCGGGCGGATACAGCAGGTCGCGGGCCACGCGGACGCTGACCTCGTCTGCCTGCAGCCTTTGCAGGCAGCCGTTCCAGTAGGTGGCGAAGGCCGCGCGGTCGGCGGGCCACAACTCTGCCGGAAGCTGCAGGGCCGTACCGATTCGCGCGTAGTCCCGGTACATGAGGTCCGCTGCTTCGTCGTCCAATGCCCCGTAGATTCTCTCGTAGACCATGACGGCGGTGTCATAGAGGGTTGCCACCACCCACAGCTGGGACTGGGCATCGAAGGCGCTGTAGCCTGCGGAGCCCGCATCGGGTTTGCGGCGGACGGGACCATGGGCGCGGTTCACGCTACGGCGCACCGCTGCCACCTGCCCCTCGGTGCCGTACACGACGGCATACACGTAGGTCAGGGTGCCGCGAAGCCGCTCCAGCGGACGATCTGTGAAATTGCTGTGCTCTGCCACGCCGTGGCCCACCGCCGGGTCCGCGATCTGCAGCAAAATTGCGCGTCCTGCCCCCGCGAGCAGAACGCCTTCTGCTCCCATGTCGGCAAGTCCACGCACCATGCCCACACCCTACCCGAGTGGCCGGGACGGCGCCCCCGCAGAGGTCCCGCCAACGGCCGGACGACTTGGTGCTAGCCGGCCCGTATAGCCTTGGGAGAGGAGGGACGATGACCGTTCGAAGCGCAGGAATACTGTTGTACCGGTGGAACCCGGCAGCTCAGCTGGAGGTCTGGATAGCCCATATGGGCGGACCGTTCTGGGCCCGCAAGGACGCCCACGCATGGTCCATCCCCAAGGGCGTATACCCTGAGGACGAGGATCCGCTAACCGCCGCCCGGCGGGAGTTCACCGAGGAAATGGGCACGCCGGCGCCGCCCGCCGACTACATCCGGCTTGGCGAGTTCAGGCAGCCGTCAGGCAAGATCATCACGGCCTTCGCCGCGGAGTGGGACTTCCGGCCCGGACAGGTTGTGAGCAATACATTCCCGCTGGAATGGCCCAAGGGATCCGGCGTCATCCAGCACTTCCCCGAAATGGACGACGCCCGCTGGTTCGAAGAACCCGAAGCGCGGACCAAGCTGGTGAAAGGCCAGCTAACCATCCTTGACGCCCTCAGCCAGCACCTCAGGGACAACCTTTCCTGAACGCACAGCCGGTGACAGGAGCTATGGCGCCGCCGGAAGCGCGTAGTACAGGTAGGCGTCCTCTTCGCCGGTGCGCACGAAACCGGCGCGTTCGTACAAAGCACGTGCTGGATTGCCGCGGTGGACCCCGAGGGTGAGCGAGGTGCTGCCGCCCGTCCTGGCGTCAGTGATGAACGTGTCCAGCAGCAGCCGCCCGATCCCCTGCCGGCGAAGATCGGGCAGGACGTGAAGGGTGACCAGAACCGCAGCCTCCTCCGGGAGCGGCATCCACAGCATGATGCCCGCCGGGACGCCGTCCACGTCCGCCACCCGGGCGCGCGGGAGGTTGGCGGTCCAGAGCTCCAGGTTCCGGTCAATCGCCTGCATCCAGCCGTCGAGCTGTCCGCCCTCGCTGTCCCGCATGTACTGCAGCTCGGACCTGTACAGCATGGGAAGGTCGGTGGGCTCGGCGGGCCGGATGGTCCGGACCGGCCTCTTCCCTGGCTCGGATGGGTTCATCGGGAAAGTCTCGCACGCCGCAGCGGACGACGGCGGTACGTCCCGCCGTCGTGCTTGTCCCATTGTTACCGCCGCATTTTGTCAACGCGGATTCGCCACCTTATTCTTCTTGTTAGCTAAGCCTTACCTAACTAGATGAATCCGGGAGACTCACGTGCATGATGCACCGCGACGCCACCTGCAAGGGGTCTCCGCCGATGCCCGCTGAGACGTTCCGCGACGAGTGGGGAATTCCGCACCTGCGGGCCGACAGCGCGGATGAACTGGCGTTCCTGCAGGGCTTCAACGCGGCCACGGACCGTTCCTGGCAGATCGAAATGGAACGGTGGCGCTCGGAAGGCCGGACAGCCGAGATGCTGGGAACCGACGGGCTCGAATGGGACCGCTTTGCGCGGCGGTCGCGGCTCGACGACACCGCGCGCCGCTGTTTCGCAAACCTGGATGCTGCCACCCGGGGCTGGTGCTCGGCCTATGTCGACGGCATAAACCACGCCCTCGCCGCCGGACTCCGGGACGGCCCCGAGTTCCGGGACACGGACACCGAGCCTGCTCCCTGGGAACCGTGGACGCCGCTGGGTGTTTTCCTGGTCCACCACATTCTCTTCGGCACCTTTCCCAACAAGCTCTGGCGTGCGCACGTGGCCCAGACCCTCGGCGCCGGGGCGGTGGAGCTGTTCAGCATTGAAGCTCCGGTGTGGGCCGGCAGCAACGCCTGGGCGGCGGCGGGCAGCCTGACGCAGTCCGGTTCCCCGCTCATTGCCGGGGACCCGCACCGGCTGATGGAACTCCCGGGCGTGTACCAGCAGGTGCGGCTGGCATGCCCGGAGTTCGACGTCGTCGGCCTGGCCTTTCCCGGCGTTCCCGGGATCCCCCACTTCGGCCACAGCGGGACGGCGGCCTGGGCCGTCACCAACGCCATGGCGGACTACCAGGACCTCTACAGCGAGCAGTTGCGGCGCGAGGGAGACATGGTGCTGGCCCTCGGACCCGACGGCGCGCGCCCGGTCCTGGTGCAGCACGAGGAAACGATCCTGGTCCGCGGTTCCGCCGCGGAGACGGTTGAAGTCATCGAAACGGAACGCGGCCCGGTGATCTCCGGAGGGGTCGACGGCGGCGCGCTCAGCCTCCGCACGCCGGCCCGCGTTGCGGGATCGCTGGGCTTTGAGGCGCTGCTGCCGCTCCTGCGGAGCCGTTCCGCGGACGATGTGGAAACAGCGCTGGAAACCTGGGTGGAACCCGTCAACTGCGTGCTCGTGGCTGACTCCCAGGGCGGCGTGCGCCAGCTGGTCGCCGGGAAGGTCCCGGCCCGGAGCCGGGAGAACCGGGTCCGTCCGGTCCCGGCATGGTCCACCGAACATCAATGGACCAGCCGCTGGGAGGATCTGCCCCGGTCTCCGGTGCCCGGGCTGGCCGTCAATGCCAACGACCGCGATTCCGGAGGCGGGGACCGGCTCGGACTGGAGTTTGCACCGGCGCACCGTGCCCGGCGGATCCGGCAGTTGCTGGAGGAGGGCGGCACGGGGCTGGACGCCGCCTACATGGAGCGCGTCCACATGGACAGGTTGCTCGGTTCGTGGCCCATCTTCCGTGCACTGCTGCAGGGGCTCACATCCCGGCCCGCAACCGACCCGGCGTCCGCAACCGCAGCCGACCCGGCGTCCGCAACCGTCCCGCTGTCCGCAACCGCGCGGGCGCTCCGCGCACGGCTGCTGGAATGGGACGGCCAGATGGGGGCGGACAGCGGCGATGCCGCTGTCTTTGCGGCCTGGCGCTCGGCCTTGGTCACCGCGTTGGCGGCCGCGCCGGCGTTGCACCGGCTGACTGCCGCCAACAACTTCGCTCCCCTGTTCGCTCCCTGGCTGAATCCGGTGGCGCGCGTGGGATTCGCTTTGGAGACACTCCTCGCGAAGGGCCCGGCGTACGGCATCGACGTCACCGGGGCAGCCAGCCGCGCGCTGGAAGAAACAGCCGCCGCAGCTCCGTCAGGAACCTGGGGCGGCAGCCATACCGTGCTGCCGCTGCACGCCCTGGCCGACCACGGCACGGCCGGGGCCGCGTCAGTGCCCACCGTCCCGCTCACCCGGCTGTCCGGCGACACCGCGTGCGTGCTTTCCACCGAAAGCCTTCCCGGACTCACCGACAGGTCTTTCCGGGGGCCTGTGGCCCGCTACGTCTGGGACCTGGAAAACCGCGCCAACAGCCGCTGGGTGGTGCCGTTTGGCGCCTCGGGCCTCCCCGAAAACCCGCATTTCGCCAGCCAGCTGCCCCTGTGGGCGGCCGGCGACCTCATTCCCGTCATCACTGACTGGGAGCAGCTCACCAAGGAGAACCATGACCCGTGCTGACACAGACTTGCCGCTCCCTGCCAGGGAGTCCGTCTACGAGGAGGACCTGCCCGCGCTGGGCCGGCTCCGGCTTATCCGGGTCATCCCGGAGGCTGACGCTGACCTGATCCACAGCTGGGTGCGGGAGGAACGGGCCCGGTTCTGGGGCATGCGTGACCTGAGCCGTGACGAAGTCCGGGACATCTACGGGTTCCTGGATGGGCTGGACACGCACCACGCGTACCTGATGTCCGTGGCGGACAGTCCGGTGGGAATCTTCCAGAGCTATGAGCCGCTCGAGGATCCCGTGGCCGAAGCCTACGAGGCCCGCCCTGAGGACACCGGCATGCACCTCCTGCTGGCCCCTGCCACCCTCCCGGTACGGAACTTCACGCCCGTCCTCGTCGCCGGACTGGTCCGTTTCCTGCTGACGGATCCCGCCAAGGACCGGGTCGTGGCGGAACCGGATGCCCGGAACGACAAGGCCATCCGGCGGTTCGAGGGCTGCGGCTTCGAGCCGGGACCCAAGGTGCAGCTCGCGAAAAAGGAAGCTCGGCTGGTGTTCCTGACCAGGGCAAAGTTCGAATCACAGGAGTCCTAGCGGGCTTCCGGAAAGCCGCAATCATCCCAGAGGAAAGGTGTCATCCGTGCAGGGCTAACTGCGTTCCATTCAGGTGGCTGTTTCTGAGGGATCCCCGTAAAACCGTCCGAAACGGTGAAGGTACAGGTACATGCCGAGGACGGTGACTACGCCCAAGAGTGGCCCTGCCCAGATGGCAACCGGAGTGCCGTGGATGAGTATCGCGGCGGCTCCGAACATGCCTCCCGCGACGCCTACTCCGGGGCTGGCAGTGGCGAGCTTGCCCTGGACGTTTCGGCCTACCTGACGGTATCGAAGGCCGTGCAGGACGCCGAAGAGGATGAAGGCGGCCCCCATAATCAACGGCCACGGCCATTCGGCCATTGCTACAGCGCTGAGGGTCAGCCCGTACATAGCGGCCAATGCCAACCAATAGTTTCGTACAGTGGTGGTGGTGACTTTCGTGTTCATCAGCATCCTCGGTTGAGCGGGTGCATTACCGCGCGACCATTACTGGGCGCGGAAGCGGGGTCTAGGCTACGAACCCCACCAAGGTGATGCAAGTCAAATGGGCACAGTCCCATATCGAGGACTGGCGTGAAGCTGACGACGGCTATCTCAAGTCGTCTGCAGGCTCTCCGTAATGCAGCCTGAGCGATGAAGCACGACAGGCCGCTACGCTTAGTGGGTGGAAATTCGAGCTGTCCTGTTCGATCTGGACAACACCCTGTTCGATCATCCGACATCTGCCGGCGCCGGAGTGGACGCATTCCTTCGACATCTCGGGACGGAGCATTCCGACGAACTGACACGTTCGTGGTTTGAGATCGAGCAAATCAACTTTGACCGGTTCCTCGCCAAGGAACTTTCATTCCACGAGCAGCGCCGTGAACGCCTCCGTCAGTACCTCCCTCTAGCCGGGCTTACCGTTCCCCAAGCAGACACCCAACTCGACGAACTATTCGCCGTCTACCTCCAGAAATACGAGGAAGCGTGGACAGCGTTTCCGGACGCGGCACCCGCACTGCAGAGCCTACGGGCCGGCGGTATGCCGGTGGGCGTCGTCACCAACGGGAACCACGACCAGCAAGCCTCTAAAATCAGCAGGATAGGCCTCAAACCGCTGCTGGACCGGATCTTCAGCTCGGAACTAACAAGCCACGCCAAACCGGCGCCAGAGGCTTTCACGCAGCCCTGCAGAAGCATGCAAATATCCCCGGCCCAGACCCTGTATGTCGGGGACAACTACCGGGTTGATATCGAAGGAGCCCGGAACGCGGGACTACAAGCCATCCATCTCGACCGGGAGGGCACCAGGCGTCCGGGGACAATCCAAAACCTCGCGGAATTGTCTCCCCTTCTTCTCGGCGCCCCGGCGTTGAACGAGCGTGACTAAAGATATTGGTCACTTACGTTCGGGCGGGCTCGAGCAGCCTTGCCGGGTCCACGGCGAGGAGAACCGCCGCGAGCCGCGCGTTGAGCTCGAAAACATCGCGGCTGCTCGCCACCCCGGACAGCACGTCCATGACCAGCCCGTCCTCCTGGGCGACGATGATGCGGGCAATGTCCGCCGGCTCCAGGACGGGATGAAATTCACCGGCGGCAATTCCTTCGGCAATGATGCCCTCGTAGCTTGACTGCTGCGCCCTGGTGAACTCCTCCTGGATGCGCCGCAGTTCCGCGTTCCGGAGGGAGTGGGACCAGTACTCGTAGAGAATCCGTGAGGCGTCGTCCTCCAGGCCGCCCGAGATGCCGGCCTGCAGCGCGGCCGCGAGCCTGGCAGTCGGGACCGGGAAATGGAAGTGGTCATGTCCCGGGCGAATGCCTTCGTCAACCAGGTCTTCGTGGTGAACGTCAACGGCGCGGACCCTTCAGGGGTCGGCGAAAGCGTCATCGTGGATCCGGAGGGCACCATCATGCAGCAGGCCCGGGGCGGGGAGGAGATCCTCTACGGCGTCCTGGACCTGGACCGGGTGACGCAGGCCCGGCGCTACGGGACGTTCGGAATCAACAAACCCGGGTCCCAGCTCAAGGACCAGCGCGGCATCCTCGCCTACCCCATGTTCGGTGGAGCGAGCTTCCAGCCGCCTGAATGGAGCTAAAGCACCGCCGGCAACGGCGGGCGGACGACGGCGGGACCTCCCCCGCCGTCGTCCGCTTGCTTTGGGCGCGTTCCCCACAGAGTGCCCGGCGTAGCCGGATCTGGCGTCGGGCGCGTTGCAGAAAAGCTCCCACGTGCCCCGGGTTGCTGGCACACTAAGCCAATGAAAGACGCGCGCTCCCCCTCCCGACGCCCCGGCATCCGGGCCGCCATGTTTGTTGACTTCGACAACGTTTTCACGGGCCTGCAGGCCCTCGATCCGGCGGCGGCGAAGCGGTTCGCGGAAGACCCCAAGCACTGGGCGGACGCGTTGTCCGCCGCGGGCTCGGGCGAGAGCGCCCGGCGCTTCCTGATCCGGAACTGCTACCTGAATCCGGTGGTGTACTCGAAGTACCGGACGTACTGGACGCGTGCGGGTTTTCGCGTGATCGACTGCCCGTCGCTGACGCAACGCGGAAAGAGCAGCACCGATATCAACCTTGTGCTGGACGCGATGGACACACTCTCCGGGAGCGGCGGCATCGACGAGTTCTTCATCGCGTCGGCCGACGCCGACTTCACATCATTGATCCAGCGATTCCGGGCCGCCGACAAGATGACCACGGTGATCGCCGCCGGCGCCGTAGCCTTCGCATACCGCGAGATGGCGGACAACGTGGTGGAGTCCCACGACTTTGTGGCCATCCTGAACGGCACCACGGTGGAGCCGATCCACGCGGTGGCATCCGTCCAGCCGCAGCGGGCGGAGGGGGCGCCGAAGGCGAAGCCCAGGGCAAAGACTGCTTCCGCCGCGGTCAAGGAGGTTTGCGACTTCGTCCGGACTGCGCCGGGCCCGGTCGTCGGGGCAATGGTGGCCCACCGGGCACTCACAGCCGATCCCTCCCTGAAAACTGACTGGGGCGGCTACGGGAAGTTCGGAACCTGGGTGGCCCAGATCGGCCAGGGTGTTGAATACACGGCTACGCGCGGCGGCTGGGTCTGGGACGCGCAGAGGTTCTCCAGCGACGATCTGCCCACCGAAGCAGACGTCGAATCCGGCATTGAAGAACGGGTTGCCAGGGTCACCGATGTGCCCGCACTCTCCGCAGCCCAGTTCCGGCAGATGTTCCTGGCCATGGCGGCGAGGCTTCGTGAGCCGCCGGCCAACCGCAACGAGTTGGCAAGGCTCGTCCGGGACGACTGTGTCACAGCCGGCCAGCCCGTGTCCCGCGGTGCCGTGAACTTCGTCATTCAAGGCCTGGGCTACGTCAATTATCAGCTCAATGAGAATGCGACGGCGGAAGGGCTGGCGGCGGCCTGGACCGAGGACGTGGAGGAACTCTGCCGCGTGGCGCTGATGGAGTTCGACGACGCCGAGAAGGCGGCCCTGCGGCGCTGGGCCAGCGGCGGCTATCTGGAGGCCTAGCTAGTTTCCCTGGAGCAGACGTCAGTGAGGGGACGACGGCGGGGAGGAACCGCCGTCGCCTGTCTCGGCCTGCTTCGGTGTGGGGCCTCACGGACCGCGCGGTCAGGCCCTGCTTCGACGCGTCACGGCGCCGAAGATGCCCAGCACAATCACGGCGCCCAGAATAGCCAGCAGCCAGGTCCTGAGATCGAAGAACTCAGCGAGGCCGCCGCCGAAGACCAGCGAGCCGATCCATCCGCCAAGGATGGCGCCGACCACACCCAGAACCATCGTGACTACCCAGCCGCCGCCCTGTCTGCCGGGAAGTATGGCCTTTGCGATAGCTCCCGCGATCAAGCCGAGCAGGAGAAAACCGAGTATTCCCATGACGAGCTTCCTTCCGAATGAGAGAACCGCTTAGCTGCGGCAGGAGCAGGAAGTCCTGCTGGGCGGGTCATGCCCGTTGCCTGCTGCCCTCCGCGGTCCAGGTTGCCGGCACCTGCCGGTGAGTGGATTCTAGGGACTCTCCCCGGGCCCGTCTCGAGTGGCTGCCACCCGAATTTGCAGCCACCTACGTGCATCGCCGTCACGGACTACGCACCTCGGGGAACTAACGGGGCAGCTTACCGTGCCTGAGGCCAAAATACCCTAGCCGGTATGCCTGCCGAATCATAGCCTTGGCTTCTGGCAAGGGAGGCCGATGATGCCCGTTCGTGGAATCGAAACCGGCGGTGCGCTCAGGGCGGGCACGAAAGGTGGACGGTGGATCGCGTGCGCCGCGGCCGCCCTGCTGGCTCTGGCGGGATGTTCATCCGGGGGCGGGACGCCGGGCGCAAGTCCGTCGGACGGGTCGCCTACCGCGACAGCTACGACGCCGCCCGCGTCCTCATCAAGCGGGCCTGGAACAACCGGGGTGCCGGAGGCGGTCTTTACGGACCAGGAACTCGTGGCGATCATCAACGGCGTAGCGCAGAACCGGAAGCTGCAGTTTCCCACGGCGCAGGACTCCGCCCGCCAGCGAAGCGGAGCCTCCAGCGGCTCCTTCCCCCAGGTCAGCACCGAGACAACACCCAGCGAGTGCATCGCATTCGTCCCCCAAAACCCGTTCGTCAGGTGGGCCGACAAGAGCGTGAACTTCGCAGAGGGCGCCATGCCGATGGGCGCGCAGTCGGGACCGGCCACCACCATCATGATCACACTGCGAAGCGCGGAAAAGGATGCCATCGCCAAAGCAGATTTCGGCTACACGGACGATCTGGCGGCCCGCTGCAGCCAGTTTGACCTGGCGTCAACGGAGTCCGGCCGGATCTCAACGTACGCTGTCCGGTTACTGGCGGCTCCCCCGGTCGCCGAGAAACAGCACGGCTTGATGCAGACCACGAAGCCGAAGGGGCCAGGGGATTACGGCTCAGTCGGACTGAGGGTGCTTGCAGGAACCATGTCCATCACCCTGAGTCTCGCTGTTGCCGAGGTCAACTCCGAGGCCGACGCGAAACCGGCCCTCGACTCCATGGCTGGCCTGGCCAAGGAACTCATCGACCAGGCGGTGACAAAGCCGCCGACGGTTGCCCCGCCGCCGCCCAACTCCCGCACGGCTGACGATCTGGTGGCACTATTCAAGGGCGTCACCGGACCGGACGGCAGTCCCGTGGCACTGCCCGGCGCTTCGGTCATCGGCCCGGTGCCCGGCACCTCCGCGGGCCCTTCGTCGCAGGGGCCGGTGCCGCCATGCACCTACAACGACGAAGCATATTACGGCTCCCTCCTGGGCGCGGTCCTCGGCCAGGGGCAGACCCAAGGTGCCAGCAAAATGGACTACACGGAGTTCAGCGTGATCAGCATGCCGACGACGGCGGCGCCGCCTTATCCGTTCGACACCCGGGCCGGCGCACTCCGTGACTGCACGACGATCCAGGAGGACATTCTTGGCGGCAGCTCGCGCGAGTGGTCGGCCTTCTCGCAGCTGAACACAACCCTTGCCGCCGACTCAAGCTACGCCGTCGCCTATCAGTTGTCGGACGGGACGGGCGAATGGCACGTCCGTGCCGGCGCACGCAAGGGGACGTTGTCGGTGGAGGCCAATACCAGGACGTCCTCACAGGACGAAGCCCAGGCCACCGCCGACCGGCTGGCGGCATTCTTCGGCAGCGTGTTCTCCCATGCCGGGCTGTAGAGCCAGCGCTCAAAATGGAGGCCGTGTGCCCCCTCCACCCGGAACCAGATGCAGATTGGTTTCACCGGTGGCGTCCTCCGTCGTCTCCGGCAGCTTCGGCTTGTACACCCAGGCCACCAGTACCACCGAGATGATCATCAGCAGGAACCACGAAACCAGCTTGTCGAGCGACACCATGTGCCACCCGTCCACCTGGCTGGGGTAGAGCCAGGCTCCCGACCAGGTGGCGATGTTCTCGGCAATCCAGATGAACAGCGCCACCAGCAGGAACGCCAGGACCAGCGGCATCCGGAAGGTCCGGCGGAACACGCGGAAGTGCATGACGCACCGTCCGAAGACGATCACGACGGCGGCCAGCAGCACCCAGCGCGCGTCCCAGATGTAGTGGTGGGTGAAGAAGTTCACCTAGATTGCGGCGGCAACGATCGCCGTGATCCACCGCCGCGGGTACCCGGCGAAGCGCAGGTCGAAGAGCCGGTAGACCCGCACCATGTAGGAACCGACGGCCGCGTACATGAAGCCGCTGAAGAGCGGGACCGCCCCGATGCGCAGGAACCCTTCGGCCTCATAGGACCACGAGCCGACGTCGGTCTTGAACAGCTCCATCACCGTCCCCACAATGTGGAACAGAACAATAACCCTCAGCTCGCGGACCGTTTCCAGGCGAGTGGCCACCATCAGGATCTGGATGACGACGGCGGCGAGGGCCAGGAAGTCGTTCCTGGCCAAACCGGCGTCGTCCGGGTACCAAAGGCGTGCCGCCAGAAGCACGGCGAGGAGCGCGGCCCCAAAGATGCAGGCCCAGCCCTGCCTGAGGCCGAAAACCACAAACTCGGTGAGCCTGGAGCGGGCGCCACCGGCAGGGCCCCCTTGTCCAGGAATTGGTGAGCGCGCTCATCGATCAAGAGCTCTACGGATGTGAAACTCCGCACTGATACCTCGTTCCCCCGCCACGAGTGGCAACATTGGTTTTCCCCGCCGGACGTGGGCCCGGCGACGGGCCTTTGCAGAATCTAGGCTGCGCCGAGCCGGCCCAGGCAGTAGTTCTTGGGCCAGTGGCGGACCCGCCGCGGCAGCCGCGGATAGACCACGGCGGACCACCGCATCGTGCGGTCGAACCAGCGGCCGTGACGTTCAGTCCACGGTAGCCCGAAGCCCTGCCGGAGCCGGTCCGGCAGGAGGCCTGCGGTGATGAAGCGCGCAAACGGCATGACGACGCGCTGCCAAAGCCGGGGATCACGCGGATAGAGCAGGCTGCGCACCACGCGTGACATGACGTCGTCGGCCTCCAGACCCTGCGGGCAGTTCGCCCAGTAGCTGCCGAAGGCCTCACGGTCCGCGGGCCCCAGCTCGGCGGGAAGCTGCAGTGCCGTGCCGAGCCGCGCGTAGTCCCGGTATATGAAGTCCGCGACTTCGTCGTCCTGCGCCCCGTAGATTCTCTCGTAGACGGTGACGGCGGTGTCGTACAGGGTTGCCACTACCCAGAGCTGGGCGTGAGCATCGAAGGCGCTGTAGCCTGCGGAGCCGGCGTCGGGCTTGCGGCAGACGGGGCCGTGGGCGCGGTTCACGCTGCGGCGCACTGCTGCCACCTGGTCCTCAGTCCCGTACACCACGGCATACACGTAGGTCAGGGTGGCGCGAAGCCGTTCGAGCGGACGATCTGCGAAATTGCTGTGCTCGGCCACGCCGTGACCCACCGCCGGGTTCGCGATCTGCAGCAGAATAGCCCGCCCTGCCCCGGCCACCAGAACGCCTTCTGCTCCCAAGTCGGCAAGTCCACGCACCATGCCCACACACTACCCGAGAGCCGACCCTCGGCGCCGCCCGCGTATAGCCTTGGAACAGGAGGCACCATGACGGTTCGAAGCGCAGGCTTATTGCTGTACCGGTGGACCCCCGCGGCCCGGGTGGAAGTCTGGATAGCCCACATGGGCGGACCTTTCTGGGCCCGCAAGGACGAACATGCGTGGTCCGTCCCGAAGGGCGAATACCCGGAGGATGAGGACGCCCTGACGGCGGCCCGGCGCGAGTTCGCAGAGGAAATGGGCACTCCTGCACCGCCGGCCGACTACATCGAACTGGGCTCCTTCCGGCAGCCGTCAGGCAAGGTCATCACCGTGTTCGCAGCCGAGTGGGATTTCCGGCCCGAACAGATCGTCAGCAACACATTCCCGCTGGAATGGCCCAGGGGGTCCGGCATCATCAAGCATTATCCCGAGATCGACGACGCCCGCTGGTTTAACGAAACGGAGGCGCGCACCAAGCTCGTGAAAGGCCAGCTTCCCATCCTTGACGCGCTCGTTCAGAGTCTCCGGGACAGCGGCTTCCTGAGGTGACGCGGACTCACGGGCCAGCGTACGACGGCGGGACGTCCCGCCGTCGTCGTTCGTTACTTTTTCGGCTTGGGACTCTTCGGCGCTTTGGGCGGCAGCCCGGCGACATATGCGAGTGCCCGGGCCAGCCCCGGCTCAATCACTTCGGCCGGGCCCTGGACCGGGAGCCCTACATAGCCGCCCATGGGCCGTTCAGCGCTGGTCCGAAGGGAAGGGTTTCGCGGCTCGTCGTCAGCTCGTCGCGGTCAGCATCCGCGAGCTTCAGGCCCAGGGTCGGGCCGAAAAGCCCCGCAAACATGTTCCCGTTGACGAAGGCGCCCAGATTCCCGAACATCGGCTTGACCTCGATGCCCGGCAGCCCTGTCACCAGTAATCTGAACTGCTCTTTTTCAGCCTCAGTGGGCTTTGCCATTTCCATGAAGACGCCTTCCGGTCCGGGGCCTTCATTATCACCCCAGCAACGGACGACGACGGCGGGCCGTCCCGCCGTCGTCGTCCGCTGTTTTGTTCTTGCCGGGCTACGGCCGGAAGGGGACCTTTTCCCAAGACAGGACGCCGGGGCCGGACGCGCCGTTTGCCGCCACTGTGAACCTGACGTAATTCGTGGCGTTGGCTGAGCCGTCCACGGTGATGCGCTGCAGGTCATCACCGGCTTCCTGGCCGTAGATCTTCAGCCAGGGCGAGCCTTCGGCAAGGGGCTTGTTTTCGGCAAAGACGTGACTGTCGCCGTTGATGAGGTAGACCGGGCCGTCGAAGCGGTTCGTTTCCTCGATAATCGTCGCCACGATCTCGCGGAAGCCCGAGACCGAGTCCGGGTTGGCGGTGGCCGCGTCGAGCAGTGAAGGATCGAACATATCCGCCTGGGTCATGAGGACCACAGCCCTGTCGTTTCGCCGGGTCGCGTCGCTGAACGTGTCCCGCACCTGTTCCAGGACGGCCTTCGTCCGGTGGTCCACCTCGGCCTGCTGATCGGGGGTGACTGCCGTTTCACCGATGCCGGTCCACGGCAGGAGCGAGTTGTTGCTGCCCTGGACGTTCACCACGGAGAATGCCACGCGGTTCTTTGTGAAACGGACGTTCTCCGGCAGCCCGAGGGCTTCCTGGCTCTTCAGGGGCATCGTCTCCCCGAGGGTCTTGCCCGGAGCGTCGAAGAAGACCTCCCGAATCTTGTCCAGCCGTTCCAGCGGGTTGTAGGCGCCGTTGTTTCCGCGGTGGCAGTCCACCCACTCGTTGTCACCGGGCGTGTAGACCAGCGGATGCTCGAAGGAGTCGAACTCGGCGCGGATATGTTCGAAGTACTCGTCCGAACAAACGGACGACCCGTTCTTGATGTCACCCACGTGGGCGACGAAGCCCAGGCTGCTGTCGGCGTTGATGTCCTGGATGCGGGCGGGGAATTTGGCGATTTCGGCATCGCCGTAGGGGATGTCGCCGATGACGCCAAAGCTGAATGCCTGCTGGCTGGCGGGGTCGTCGCTGGCGCTGGCGGCAGCGGACGGGCCTGCAAACCCGGTCAGGGACATGAGCGCCACGACGGCGGTGACGGTGGTTTTCACGAGCACGGAAGTTCTCCTTGGTGCGACTCAACGGGTTTCGGCTCAAGCGACCAGGCGCTGGACGAGGGGTGCGTGAAAAGAGTGCCCGCTGCGGAATAACGTGCGAGAACCGCACGGTTTCGGTTCCGTGAACGGAAAGTGTCGCCACACCGTCTTGCCCTTTTATCGCCTGAGAGAATGGCCCAATGGAGATCGCCCTGGGACTGCTTGTTCTCGTGGCGGTGGTCTGCGCCGGCAGTGCACTGGGCAGGAAACTCAACGTTTCGGTGCCGCTGCTGCTGGTGCTGGCCGGCGTCGCCGGTTCTTTCCTCCCGTTCGTTCCGCCTATCGACCTCAACCCGGAACTGGTCCTCGTGGGCCTGCTGCCGCCGCTGCTCTATGCCGCGGCGCTGCGGACCTCGCTGTTCGACTTCGGCTCCAACCGCCGCGCCATCGGGCTCCTCTCGGTTGGCTACGTCATTTTCGGCACCATCACCGTGGGCTACGTGGTCTGGTGGCTTTTTCCGGAGATCCCGCTGGCCGCCGCCATCGCCCTCGGCGCCGTGGTGGCGCCGCCGGATGCGGTGGCCGCGACCGCCATCGCGCGGAAGGTGGGGATGCCGCGCCGGATTGTCACCATCCTCGAGGGCGAGTCACTGGTCAACGATGCCACCGCCCTGGTCTGCCTCCGCGCTGCGATCGCCGCCATCGCGGGGTCCGTGTCCGCCGCCGGAATCGCCGGCGGATTCCTTCTCGCGGCCGGCGGCGGCCTGGTGGTCGGCCTGGCCGCGGCCTACGTGCTGACCCAGCTCCGCAAACGGATCCGGAACGTCGCCATCAACACGTCGACGTCGCTGATGGCGCCGTTCGTCGCCTACCTGCCGGCCGAAGCGATCCACGCCTCCGGTGTCCTCGCCGTCGTTGTTACCGGTCTGGTGATGGGAACCAAGGCGCCGTCCATGCCTAACGGCGCCGCACGGCTGAGCCAGCGCAGCAACTGGAACACAGTGCAGTTCCTGTTGGAGAATTCCGTTTTCCTGCTGATCGGACTGCAGGTCCGGACCATCATCGACGGTGTCCAGGATGACTCCCTCGGCGCGGCCCGCATCTGGGCGGGCTGTGCGGTCATCCTGCTGGCAGTGCTGCTGCTCCGGCCGGTCTGGGTCTTTCCCGCGACGTACCTGCCCCGGCTGATCCCGTCCGTGCGGCGCAACGACCCGGCGCCGCCGTGGCAGTTCGCCGCAATTGTGTCCTGGGCGGGCATGCGCGGCGTGGTGACCCTGGCTGCGGTACTGGTGCTGCCCGCTGACCTCGAGCACCGATCCGTGCTGATCCTGGCTGCCATGGTGGTGGTCGCCGGGACGCTCACGCTGCAGGGGTTTACCCTTCCGCCGCTGGTCCGGCTCCTGCGGGTCAGGGGCCCGGACCCGCGCGAGGACGCGTTGAACCAGGCCTCGCTGATGCAGCTGGCCACCGCCGCCGGCGTGGAGCGGCTGCAGGAAATGCGCACCGACAACGATCCGCCGGAGGTCGTGGCCATGCTGAAGCGGCGCACCCAGGAGCGCGGGCTGGCGGCGTGGGAACGGCTGGGCCGCCCGACGTCGGAAGCGGCGACTCCCAGCCAGCGCTACGCCCAGCTGCGGCTCGCCATGCTGGAAGCCGAGCGGGCCAAGGTACTGGAACTGCGGAGCGGCGGCCAGTACGCCCACGAGGTCCTCAGTGAAGTCCTGGACCGGCTGGACGTCGAGGAATCGATGCTCGACGCCTCGCTGGATGAGCTGGACGCCTCCGGCGGGGGCGGCGGAGAGGGCATCGCGAGGCCGGGCGGCGTATGCGGCCACCTGGAGTCCGCGGCGGACCCGCAGGTCCCGCCGGACCCCTACTGCGCGGGCTGCGCACTGGAAGGCACGACGACGGTACACCTCAGGATGTGCCTGGACTGCGGAAACGTGGGCTGCTGTGATTCCTCCCCGGGAAACCATGCCTCCCGGCACTTCGGGTCGACAGGCCATCCGGTGATGCGGAGCATCGAACCCGGCGAAAACTGGCGCTGGTGCTACGAGGACGACCTGCTGGGGTGACCAGGGACGCGCGCGGCGCCGGCCGGGCCGCGGCGGCTTTGGGGATGCCTAAGGGCTGGGGGTCCGCGTTGGCCAGCCAGGTTTAACAGCCCGGAAACACAAAACTCTTACTGCAATCCAAATTGCATAGTACATTTGATGCAAACGCCATTGCAGAGTGATCCAGATTACAGAGAAGAGTTCCCGCCGTGTCCAGTTCGGCATCGCCCGGTCATTCCGCCAGCAGCAACGGCGCCTCCGATCCGGCATCCGCCTGGCTCGGCGACGCCCTGCCGGACGTCCTCCTGACCAAAGCCCAGGGCCGGGTAGTGGAGGTCATCGTGCGCAATCCGCAGCTGTCCTCCTACGCGGACATCGCGGAGATCGCGCAGCGTGCCGATGTAAACAACTCCACCGTGGTCCGGGCCGCACAGCACCTGGGCTACCGCGGCTGGCCGGACCTCCAGCGCGAACTGCGCGCCCGCTACCTGGTGATGATCTCCACCGAGGACACCCTGGTGGAACACGGCGCACACCGCAGCCCGCTCCACGATGCGCTGAACCACGACATCGAAAATCTCCGCCTCACCCTCGACGCGAACACCGCCGACGAGGCCCAGTCAGCCATCGCGACGCTGGCCGAGGCACGGTCGATCACCGTGGTGGGCATGGGTTCCTTCGCTGGCCCGGCCAGCGTCATGGCACATCTGGGAACCATCATGGGCTACCCCATCACCCTGGAGCCCCGCGGCGGGGTCCACCTCGCCTCCAGCGTCAACAGGCTCGGCCCCGGCGATGTCCTGGTGGTGATCAACATGTGGCGCTCCATGCGCGAGATCATCGCCGCAGCGGAGGCGGCGCATCAGGCCGGCGTGAAGGTCGTGGCCATCAGCGACATGCGACGCGGCCGCCTGGCCACGATCGCAGACCACCTGCTGGTGGTCGCCTCCGAAGGCATCTCCTTCTTCCAGTCCGTCACGGCAGCCAACTCGGCGGTCTATGGCCTGCTGACCGGAATGGAGGCTGCCCACCCCGAACGCAGCCGCGAAACCATCCGCCGGACCCAGCAGCTCTGGAAAGACCTGGACATCTTCTTGGACTAAGCGCATTCCAGGACCGGGAGCGCCTCCATCACCGGCCCGTCCATCCGTCCCACACCTCTTCCGAACTTCAGCAACACCCCAAGGAGCATCCAATGAACACCAGCATCGACCGCCGCATAGCCGTCATCGGCCTCGGCGCGATGGGTGGAGCCATGGCAGACACCCTGCACCGGACCGGCTGGCAGGTCACTGGCTTCGACCCCTCCGAAGCCGCCAGGGCAGCCGCCGAGGCACGCGGCATTGCCACGGTGAAGGAGGCCAACGCGCTGGCCGGAACGCCCTACGTGGTGCTTTCCCTGCCGTCGGCAGCGGTTGTCGAAGCCACCGTGTCCGGCCTGTTCAGCGCCCCCGGAACCGTCGCCATCGTTGACACCACCACCTCCGAACCGGCCACCAGCGCGGCAATGGCATCCCTGGCCGAAGCGAACGGCGCCGCGTTTGTGGATGCGCCTGTTTCCGGTGGCCGGGACGGCGCCGCCACCGGTTCCCTCAGCGCCTTCGTCGGAGCCAGCGAAGCAGCCCTCGCCGCGGCCGAGCCCGTGCTGAACGCACTGACCGGCGGAAAATACAGCCACATCGGCGGCCCGGGCAGCGGCAACGTCGTCAAGCTGCTGAACAACGTCCTGGCCGCCGCCAACCTCGTGGCCGTGGGCGAAGCCCTCGCCGTCGCGAAGGCCTACGGCATCGATCCGGGCACCGCCGCGGCCAGCATCAGCGCAGCCTCCGGCGGCAGCAAAGTCTCCGCCAACATGTACCCCAACTGGGTGCTCTCCGGCACCCACGATTCCGGCTTCGCCCTGGGCCTTATGGCCCGCGACGCCGCCCTGGCGGTGGACGTTGCCCGGCAAAAGGGCGAGAACCCCGCCCTGCTCGCCGCCGTCGTCGGCCAGTGGCAGGAAGCCCTGGCCGCCCTCGGCCCCGCCGCCGACTTCACCGAAATAGCCCGCATGGTTGCCCCCGCCATCACCCGCGCCGGCACTCCCGCCATTCCCGTGGCCGCAGCCACCGCACCCCGCGCTTAAGGACCCCCGCGTGACCATCACAACAGCACCCAGTTCATCCTCAACGGACACCGCCCGCGCCGTCCTCGACGCGGCTTTCCCCGGCGGCCTCGGCGCCTTCATCGACGGCAAGGTGGTGCCGGGCAGCGGGGAAAGCATCACGCTGACCGCGGCCGCCACCGGCGCACCCTTCGCCACCTACGCCGATCCGGGCGCCGATGGGGCGCGGGACATCCTGGAAAGCGCCGTCCGCGGCGCCGCGGCCTGGGGCGAACTCAACGGATTTGAGCGCGCGGCCATCCTCCGGAATGTCAGCCGCACGCTGGAGGCCCACACCGAAGAGCTGGCCATCCTGGAATCGGCCACCACCGGAAAACCCATCCGCGATGCCCGGGTGGAAGCGGCCAAGGTGGCCGAAATGTTCGGTTACTACTCCGGCTGGGCGGACAAGCTCACCGGGCAGACCATCCCCGTGCCCGGATCCTGGCACACCTATACCGAGCGGGTGCCGTGGGGCGTCGTCGTGGCCATCACGCCCTGGAACGCGCCGATGTTCACCGCCGGCTGGAACTCCGCCGCACCCCTGGCCGCCGGCAACGCCGTGATCATCAAGCCCAGCGAGTTCACACCGGCCTCCACCATCCGGGTGGCACAGCTGGCCCACAAAGCCGGGCTGCCGGACGGTGTCTTCAACGTCGCTCCGGGGCTTGGCCAGACGGTCGGCGCAGCCCTCACATCGGACCGCCGCGTGGGCAAAGTCAGCTTCATCGGCTCCGTGCCCACCGGGCGCCGCGTCGCGGTGGCCGCTGCCCAGGCGGGCATTCCGGCCCTGCTGGAACTCGGCGGCAAGTCCGCCAACATCGTGTTCGCCGACGCCGACCTCGAGCGGGCGGCAGACGGCGCCATTTCGGCCATCTTCTCCGGGGCGGGGCAGTCCTGCGTGGCAGGGTCCCGGCTCCTCGTGGAACGGCGTGTGCACGACAGGTTCGTGGAGCTGGTCGCGGACCGGGCCGGCCGCCTCCGCGTCGGGGATCCGCTGAGCGCCGACACCGAGGTGGGCCCCATCATCACCGCCCAGCAGTTCGCCACCGTCAACTCCCTCATCGACGCCGGCGTGCAGGACGGCGGGCGCCGGATCACCGGATCCGCGCTTCCGTCGCACCTCGCTGATTCGGCCTTGGCCGGCGGCCACTGGGTGATGCCAACCCTGCTGGACGGCGTGACGCCGCAGAACCGTTTGGAGACCACCGAGGTTTTCGGCCCGGTGGTCGGCGCGGATGCCTTCGACACCGAGGCGGAAGCAATCGCCCGGGCCAACAGCACCAGTTTCGGCCTGGCGGGGGCCGTGTGGACCTCGGACGTTTCCCGGGCCCACCACGTGGCGCGTTCGGTCAGGGCCGGCACGTTCTGGATCAACTCATACAAGACCATCCACGTGGCCGTCCCGTTCGGCGGCTTCGGCGACTCGGGCCACGGGCGGTCCTCCGGTCCCGGCGTGCTGGACGAGTACACGCAGACCAAGGCGATCTGGGTGCCCACCCGCGCGGCGGGCTCCCCCTTCCCTTCCCTTTCCTACTAGCCCTTTCCTACCAGCCCTTTCCTACCAGCCCTTTCCTACCAGCAAGGCAGAGACCCGTGGAACTTACAGACACATCCAGACCCGCCGATTCCCTGAGGGCTGAGCTCAGCGAGGGAGTGGACCGGTGGAAACCGAGCGTCCATGTCATGGCCAGGAGCATGCACGCCAACCCCGAAATTTCCTTCGAGGAAACCCGTTCCGCCGAGGCGGCCGCCGCGCTGCTCGAAGAGGGCGGCTTCAGGGTTGAACGCGGCAGCTGCGGCCTGCCCACCGCCTTCACGGCGACCGCCGGCAGCGGCGACCTCGTCGTCGCCCTGTGCGTGGAGTATGACGCGCTCCCCCAGATCGGCCACGCGTGCGGGCACAACCTGATCGCCGGAGCCTCAGTTGCCGCAGCACTGGCGCTGGCCCCGCTGGCCGATGAACTGGGCATCACCCTCAAAGCCATCGGCACCCCGGCCGAAGAGCACGGCGGCGGCAAAGTCCTTATGCTCGAACGCGGCGGTTTCGACGGCGTGGGCCTGGTACTCATGGTTCACCCGGTCCAGGACGGCCTGACCTACAACCCGGCCGGGACCAGCGCCCAGGCCGTGGGGCGGTACCAGGCAACATTCACCGGCAAGGCAGCGCACGCAGCGGCCGCTCCGCACCAGGCCGTGAACGCCGCCGACGCCGCGGTGCTGAGCCAGGTTGCCGTGGGCCTGCTCAGGCAGCAGATCCCCGGCGACCACAGGATTGCCCTGTACGTCGCCGAGGCCGGGCACGTCACCAACATCATTCCCGAGCGGGCCGTGGTGAACTTCGAATGCCGCGCCTTCACCCTGCCGGAGTACGAAGCGCTGCTGGAACGGGTGCGGCGCTGCTTCGAGGGCGCCGCCCTGGCCACCGGGACGCAACTGACCATTGAAGCCACGGAACCGCTGTACGAACCCCTGGTCCAGGACGATGCTCTCGCGGCCCACTGGACCAGTGCGATGGACTCCTTCGGCAAGGACACCTCACCTTCGGCCGGACTCAGCGGCGGCTCCACGGACATGGGAAACATCTCCCAGGTCATCCCCAGCCTGCACCCGTGGCTGAGCATCCCGGGCGCGGACGTGCCGATCCACTCCCACGCCTTCGCCGCCCTGGCAGACACCCCGGAGGCATACGCGGTCATGTTCGAGGCCGCCCTCGCCCTGGCCTGGACCGTAGCTGCCGCCGCCACCACCCCCACAGAACGCGAGCGGTTCACCGGTGCCGCGTTCAGCCGCCCCAACCCACAGGAAGTCACACCATGAGTACCAGCACCACAACCGCTCCGGTCACCAGGGCCGGAACCAAGCTGACGCTTCCCGTTGCGGCGCTGGCCCTCGCCATCGCCGTCACCGTCCAGCTCATCGGCCAGCTGAAGATCGATCTGGGCATCGGCTCGATCATCGTCTTCCCCATGGTCTGGGGCCTCATCCTCGGCCTCCTGACCTCGGTCCAGAAGTTCAAGCCCCTCGGCCTGGACCTCCAGCGGGTGGCGGCCGCCCTGGTGGGCGTGGCCGTGTTCCTGCTGGTGGCCCGGCTTGCCTTCAACATCGGCCCCAGCCTCCCCAGCCTCATCAAGGCCGGACCGGCGCTGCTGCTGCAGGAGATCGGCCATCTGCTCGGAACCGTTGTACTGGCACTCCCGCTGGCCGTCCTGCTGCGCATGGGCAAGGCAACTGTCGGTGCCACCTTCTCCCTGGACCGCGAGCCCTCCTTCGCCATGGTCTCCGAAAAGTACGGTCCCGACTCCGACCAGTACCGCGGCGTCCTTGCCATGTATGTCTTCGGCACCCTCTTCGGCGCCGTGTTCATCACCCTGCTGACCTCGCTCGTGGCCAACTGGAGGATCTTCGACCCCCTGGCCCTGGCAATGGGTGCGGGCGTGGGTTCCGGCTCGATGATGGCCGCCTCCGCAGCCAGCATCATCGGCGCCTACCCCGGCGACCAGGAGGCCATCCTCGCCATGGCCGCCATCTCCAACCTGATCACCACGGTCCTGGGCGTATACGTCGGAATCTACGTGGCCCTGCCGCTCGCCGACCGTTTCTACCGATTCCTGACCCGCAAGCAGACGGCCCGCGAAACCGCTGCCGTCACGTCCGGCGCCCCCGCCGAAAGGACGCAGGCAGACATCGACCGGGAAGAAGCCCAGGCTGACGCCAACCGCAAATTCCGGGAACAGGTCGCCGCGTCATCGGCAGCCATCACGCTGCCGCTCTGGCTCTCCCTTTCGGTCCTGACCGTCCTCGGCGTGGCCACGGCCTCGATCGCGGCCAAGGGATTCAGCTGGTCCATCGTCGGCGGCTACGCCATCCTGCTGGCCCTGGTGCTCTTCAGCCTCCTCCTGGCCAGGATCACCCGGAAGATCTCCGCGATCGTGTTCATCACCACGATCGGGGCGTTCATCTCCAGCCCGTGGTTCTTCGGTGCCGAGCCGCTCAACGCGATGGTGAAAACCGTTGACTTCCTGTCCATCGCCACTGTCATGCTGACCCTGGCCGGCCTGTCGCTCGGCAAGGACATCCCGCTGCTGAAAAACATCGGCTGGAAGATCATTCCCGTCGGGCTGCTCGCCATCACCGCGTCGTTCCTGCTCTCCACCGTGATCGCGGAGTTCGCGCTGGGGCTCTGGCACTAACCTCCGCCGCTGCACTGCGGCAAACGCAAACGGACGACGACGGCGGGACCTCCCGCCGTCGTCGTCCGTTTGTTGCCTCCCGTCGCTAGGAAGCATGACCGAGCCCCGACCGGCCGCACCGACTCCCTTGGCGGACGGATCCTGGACAGCGGCGGGGTCAGCTATTGGTGGCGCGGATGGCGTCCGCGACGCTTTCCAGGTGCAGCCGCATTGCCTCGGCGGCCCCGTTCGGGTCGTGCCGGCACACCGCGTCGATAATGGCCAGATGCTGCGGAAGTGAAACATGGGGGCGTCCGGGCTGGCGCGCCAGCTGGAACTGAAAGCGCACGGCCTGCCCGCGCAGCCGCTGAATGGTCGCCGCGGCAGTTTTCTGCGCGCTCACCGCGATGATCTTGGCGTGGAGACGTTGATTGCACGCCGAGTACGACTCCCTGTCGCCGCGTTCGACGGCTTCCTCCATCTCCTTGGCGAGCCCCCGGAGTTCTTCTGATTCAGCGTCGGATATTCTCTCTGCTGCCTTCCGGGCGCACAGCGCTTCAAGTGCGGCGCGCACCTCAGTGATCTCCAGCGCCTCCTCGACGGAGACGGCCCTCACCCGCGCTCCGCGGTTCTGGACACGTTCGACAAGGCCCTCGACGCTCAGCTCGGACAAGGCGACGCGGACGTTGCCCCGGCTGGCCCCGTACTCGTCCGCCAGGTCGGCTTCCACGAGCCGCTGCTTCGGCACGAGTTCGCCCCGGATAATCGCGTTGCGCAAGAGATCAACGAGCTCCTGGGCCGAAAGGGCGCCCCCAACACCCTCGTCAACGGTTGTCATGCTGCCCCCTCCGGAACCAATTTCGCTGAAACTTTCCCTTTGTATTGTAAACAATTTTGTCAGAGCGTCCCCGGAGCCCGGCCGGGCGGTGCCAACCTACGTTCCTCAAAAAGTTTGCTGACGATATTGCTAACAATTTCGTCAACGGTTATCGTGGTGTGTATTGCATCACTATCGAGGGAGCGAACACCGTGGTTCAAGCGACCATCCAGGGAACGGAAAAGGCCCGCCCGCATGTCCAAGGCAGCCAGACCGCTATTCCGTGCTGGTTCATGCGTGGAGGTACGTCGCGAGGACCGTTCTTCCGGGCCGAAGACCTTCCGGCGGATCAGGCTTCCCGGGACGCCATACTGCTGGCAGTGATGGGATCCCCGGACCCCCGTCAGATCGACGGTCTGGGAGGCGCTCATCCCCTGACCAGCAAGGTCGGCATCGTCGGCCTGAGCGCCGGCGACGACGCCGACCTTGAATTCCGGTTTGCCCAGCTGCAGCCGGACAGCGACGTCGTTGACCTGACTGCCAACTGCGGGAACATGCTCGCGGCGGTGGTGCCCTTTGCGCTGGAATCAGGCCTGATCATCCACCAGGGCGACAGCACAGCAGCCCGGGTCCGCACACTCAACACGGGCCTGGTTGCCGAGATCACTGTCCCCACACCCGACGGCGGGTCCGGCCGGTACGTGGAGTACTCCGGGGACGCCCGCATTGACGGGGTACCCGGATCCGCGGCGCCCATCTCCATCAACTTCCTCGACACCGCAGGATCCGTCTGCTCTTCGCTCCTGCCCACGGGCAACGTCCGTGACCAAGTCGATATCGCCGGCGTAGGACGTGTCGACGTGACGTGCATCGACAACGGCCAGCCGCTGGTCATCGTCGCCGCCACCGCCCTCGGCCGTACCGGATACGAGTCGACGGAAGCACTGAACGAGGACCACGAGCTCAAGTCCCGGCTGGAGGTCCTGCGCCTGGCCTGCGGCGAACTGATGGGCCTTGGGGATGTGACCGGCAGGAACTATCCCAAAATGACGCTCGTTTCGCCGCCGGCCCAAGGGGGTGCGATCACCACCCGCAGCTTTATTCCGCACACCTGCCACGAGTCCATCGGCGTCCTGGCTGCGGTCACGGCGGCAACTGCGTGCGTGCTGGAGGGATCTGTCGCCCACGACATCGCGAAGGTTGACCCCGGAACCGAAATCCGGGTGTCCGTCGAGCATCCGGCCGGGGAATTCAGCGTCGAGCTGGGCCTTGACCCCGGCAACGCCCAGCGCGTCATCAAGTCCGCCCTGCTGCGCACTGCCCGTCTCATCATGGCCGGCGACGTCTTTGTCCCCCGCCGCACTTTGCACTCGAGTGCATTAGCAGCCGCGGATTCACCTGAGGAGAAGCAACAATGATCATCGACTGCCATGGCCACTTCACCACGGCCCCCGCAGAACTGGAGGGATGGCGGAACCAACAGATCGCCGGCCTCGAAAAACCGGCCGCGGCCCCCGCCGCCGCGGACCTTCGCATTACCGACACCCAGCTGCGGGAAAGCATCGAGGGTAACCAGCTGCGCCTCATGGACGAACGCGGCATCGACCTGACGATCTTTTCCCCGCGTGCCTCTTTCATGGCGCACCACGTCGGTGGCTTCGAGGCTTCCGCGGAGTGGGCTGCTATCTGCAACGAACTCTGCTTCCGGGTCAGCGAGCTCTACCCCGAGCGCTTTGTACCGGCCGCAATGCTCCCCCAGTCCCCCGGCGTCGATCCGGCCACCTGCATCCCCGAACTCACACGGTGCGTGGAGGAATACGGGGCCGTGGCGCTGAACCTGAACCCCGACCCGTCCGGCGGCCACTGGACGGCCCCGCCGCTCACCGACCGGTCCTGGTACCCCATCTACGAGAAGATGGTCGAATACGACATTCCGGCCATGGTCCACGTCAGCACCAGCATCAACCCGGCCTTCCACACCACCGGCGCGCACTACCTGAACGCCGACACCACCGCCTTCATGCAGCTGGTCCAAGGTGACCTGTTCGCCGACTTCCCGACGCTCAAGCTGGTCATTCCCCACGGGGGAGGCGCCGTGCCGTACCACTGGGGACGTTTCCGGGGCCTGGCCATGGCACTGAAGAAGCCCCCGCTGGAAGAGCACGTGATGCGGAATGTCTTCTTCGACACCTGCGTCTACCACCAGCCCGGCATTGACCTGCTGCTGGACGTCGTTCCAACCCGCAACATCCTCTTCGCCTCCGAGATGATCGGCGCCGTCCGCGACATTGACCCCTGCAGCGGCCACCACTTCGACGACACCGTCCGCTACATCGAGCAGTCCGGGCTCTCTGAGGCTGACCTGGCCGCCGTCCAGGAGCACAACGCGCGCTCCGTCTACCCCCGGCTCAATGCCCTGCTCAAGCAGCAGGGCCGCTAACCCACTAGGAGCACAGATCCATGCATGAACTCGGAGTCGTACACCGCACCATCAGCCGTGCCGCCCGCGCGGACGTCGAAGCGTTGTCCACATTCGCCGTCAGCACCATCCATGAGGCCATGGGCCGCCTTGGCCTCATGCGGCCCTATATCCGCCCGGCCTACCCCACCGCCAAACTCTGCGGCACCGCAGTCACCGTGCTGCTTCAGCCCGGCGACAACTGGATGCTGCACGTGGCGGCCGAACAGGTGCAGCCCGGCGACGTCCTCGTCGCTGCCTGCACCACGGAGTGCGAGGACGGGTTCTTCGGCGACCTGCTCGCAACGTCCGTCCGCGCCCAGGGCGGAGTGGGACTGGTCATCGACGGCGGCTGCCGCGATGTTGACGCCTTGCAGGAGATGGACTTTCCCGTCTTCAGCAGGGCCATCAACTCCAAGGGCACCATCAAGGCGACGCTTGGCTCGGTCAACGTCCCGGTGGTCTGCGCCAACGCCCTGGTCAACCCCGGCGACGTCGTGATAGCTGATATCGACGGCGTCGTTGTGGTTCCCGCCAGCCGCGCCGGGGACGTGGCGGAGGCTGCCCGGCAGCGCGAAGCCAACGAGGAAGGCAAGCGTCAGCGGTTCGCCGCCGGCGAGCTCGGCCTCGACGTCTACTCCATGCGGCAGCCGCTCGAGGCCGCAGGCTTGCGGTACGTCGACTGATGAATAGTCTGGTCAAAGGAGATCCCATGAGCGCCCTGTTTACTAAATCACCGGGCTGGTTGGACTGGTACCGCAGTCCCTCCACACCCCGCTTCGCCCTGCCGGCCGGGACAGTGGACGCACACTGCCACGTCTTTGGCCCCGGCGCCGAGTTCCCCTTCGCCCCGGAACGCAGGTACACCCCCGGGGACGCAGGCAAGGAAGAGCTCTTCGCGCTCCGGGACCACCTTGGGGTCAGCCGCAACGTCATTGTGCAGGCGACATGCCACGGCGCCGACAACAGCGCGATGGTCGACGCGGTCCAGGCTTCCGGCGGCCGTGCCCGAGGCGTCGCCACGGTCCGTCCCGACGTGACAGACGCCGAGCTTCGCCGGCTGGATGCGGCCGGTGTGCGGGGAGTGCGGTTCAACTTCCTCAAGCGCCTGGTCAGTGCCGCCCCGCAGGACGACCTGGCTGCCATTGCGAAGAGGATCGCTCCCCTGGGCTGGCACGTCGTCATCTATTTCGAAGGCGACGACCTGGAGGACCTTGAAGGGTTCTTCGGTTCCCTTCCCACGCCCCTGGTGATTGACCATATGGGACGGCCGGACGTCAGCAAACCCGCCGCCGGCCCGGACTTCAGCCGCTTCCTGCGGTTCGTCGGAAACAACGACGTGTGGGTCAAGGTCAGCTGCCCGGAGCGACTCAGCATCACCGGTCCCTCCGCGCTCGACGGCGAGCAAAAGGCCTACACCGACGCAGTGCCCTTCGGACGCCGCGTCATCGAGGAGTTCCCGGACAGGGTGCTCTGGGGCACCGACTGGCCGCACCCCAATCTCACGGACCACATGCCCGATGACGGGCTCCTTGTCGACTACATACCGCAGGTGGCCGTCACCACCCAACAGCAGCACAAGCTCCTCGTCGCCAACCCGATGCGGCTCTACTGGCCAGGCGAAGACGCCTAGCCCCATCCACCCCATCTTTCCCCAGAGGACTCCAATGATGCACTCCAATGCGGCAAACCGGCTCGACCGGCTTCCCATATCCAAGTTCCACAAGATCACCCTGGTCGCTGTCTCATTCGCCTATTTCTTCGAATTCGCGGACATCAACAGCTTCGCCACCACCGTCCCCAAGCTCGTGACGCTGTGGGGCGTGACGATCAACCAGATCGCGTACGTCACATCCCTGTCGTTCGTCGGCATGTTCTTCGGCTCACTGATCGCCAGCTGGCTGGCAGACCGGTGGGGACGCAAGAATGCACTGACCATCACCACCGTGTGGTACTCGGTCTTTTCGTTCGCCGCCGTGTTCTCCTGGGACATCGTTTCCCTCGGCGCCTTCCGCGTCCTGACCTCGGCCGGACTCGCGGCTATGACCGTCGTGGCGGTCATTTACGTCAACGAGGTCTTTCCGGCCGCCGTCCGCGGCAAGTACCAGGCGTACGCCATCGTCATCGGCATCTGCGGAACCCCTGCCACCAACCTCATCGCCAGTGTGGTGGTCCCACTCAGCGACTGGTCGTGGCGGCTCGTTTACCTGTGGGGAGCGCTCGGCATTCTCTTCATCCTCTTCAGCAGGCACCTGAAAGAATCCCCCGCTGGTACGAGAGCAAGGGCCAGTACGACAAAGCCGACGCCGCCCTTACCGAGATCGAGGCACGGGTCGCTGCGGAGAAGGGACCGCTGCCGCTGCCCGCAGCACCGATCGCCGCCGTACAGACGGTCAAGACCAAGACCCCGTTCAGGCTTCTGCTCCAGAAGAAATACCTCGGACCCACGCTACTCCTCACGGTCCTGTGGGTCACCCAGACCATCGGCTTCTTTGGGTACTCCAGCTGGGCACCGACGCTGCTGGCACAAGAAGGCTTCAGCGTGAAAGATTCGATCTTCTTTGTGGCGCTCACCACCGTGGGAGCACCGTTGGGATCCTACCTGGCCTCCCTGGTGACAGACCGATTCGAACGCAAGTGGTGCCTGGTCGTTTTCGGCACCACCATCGCTATCTGCGGGCTTTTCTACGGGCTCACGTTCAACCCCATCTTGATCGTCGTCTTCGGGTTCCTCGTGAACCTCTTCGAGCGAGGCTACACAGCCCTCGCCTACGCCTACTCCCCTGAAGTGTTCGACACCGCCGGACGATCCCTGGGCACGGGCATCTCTTATGGGCTGGGCCGGCTCTCCAACGCCGCCGGGCCGTTGATCATTGCGGGCCTGTACACCGGCAGCGGATACCAGAGCGTGTTCTTCTTCATCGCCGGCACCTGGCTTTTCGGCGCCGTCGTCCTCGCGCTTTTCGGCCCCAAGACACGGCCGGCACGGCTCGCTCCTCCCGCGAAGTCGCAGGATCTGACGCCTTCAGCGCCAACGAATCAGGCCTAATTCAACAGGCGAAGTTCAGAAGCAAGCGGACGATGGCGGGAAGTTCCCGCCATCGTCCGCTTGCTGTTCCGGGGCCACCCGGTGCTACCAGGTGGTCGCTATCGAGCGCGAGGCGAGCCACCGGCCGTCCGTTAGGACGTAGTCCATGGTGAGCTGCAAAGGCCACGTGGCCCGTGAGCCATAGACGGTGGCATCAGTCATGAACCTGCCCACCAGCCTGGCAGTGCCGCCGTTGACGTCGAGTGACACGGTCCGCTCCTGGACGTCGTGGTAGACGAACTGCCCGCCCCGCATCTGGGCCAGCCATTCCTGCTTGGGCTGGAAATAGCCCGTCATGTGCGTCAGCGAGAAGTCCTCGGTCAGCAGCTCGGCCAGGATCTCCGTGTTGCCGCCCACCATGGCGCTCAAGTGGGCTCGGTAGTTCTCAAGGATTTCCGCCCGGTTCTGTTCGTCTGCATTCATGCCATCGACGCTATTGGCCCGGATCGCATCGTGGGAGGCCCTGCCAGTGCGTGCCAGCAGGTGAACGGTGGGCCGCCCCAGCCAAGAAGGATAGTTTTAAGGCATGACGGCAAGCTACCGGTACGACGTTGAGGTCCTTCATCTGCTCGTGTCTCCGGCGCACGCTTACTTTGGCCGCGCCCGCGAGGGCGCGGCCGACGTCCCCAGGACAGACACCGACCACGTCGAATTGGTGGCCGACAAGGGCATTGTGGGCGACCGGTTCTTCGGCAAGGCCGCGCACATGGATGCAGCCGTCACGCTGATTGCGGTGGAGGCCCTCGAAGCCATGGCCGCAGAGCTCGGGACCGCGCCGTTTGACCCGCTGCTGACGCGGCGCAACGTCGTCCTCCGGGGCGCCCACCTCGCCCCGCTGCTTGGTGAGGAGTTCGCACTGGAATCGCGCGGGAACCTCGTGCGGCTCCGGGCCGGCAGGCCTGCCCACCCCTGCGCCTGGATGGACCAGATGCTCGCCCCGGGGGCCCACAAAGCGATGCGCGGGCGCGGCGGTATGCGCTGCCAGCCGCTCTCGGACGGCATCCTGCACCGCGGGCCCGCCGTGCTGATCAGCCCGGTGCCCCTCGACCCCGAAAGTGCGGGCACACCCAGCCTGCTGCGCCCGTCGCGGCTGCCCTGACAGTTCCCAAGCGCATTAACGGAAGCGGGCGACGGCGGGAAGTCCCGCCGTCGTCCGCTCGCCGTTTGTTGCCCTTACAGCCTGTGACGCTCCGGAGTTGCCCACCGGGCGTCTCCGGAACCGGCCTTGCCTGCCGGTTGGCCTGCGTACGTCCAGATGCATGGCCGGCCGGCATCGCTCGGGAAGAGCTGGCCCTCGTACAGCGAGATGCTCGTTCCCGCAGAGCTCTGCCAGACCCCGGTCAGTTCGCAGTGGGTGCCGGTGGCCTCCCGCCGCGGCGCCGAGAGGTTGATCATCCTGCGTGCCCGTTTCTCGGCAACGGGAAGTCTCTTCTTCACGATGACGCTCCTGCCGGTTCCCGGTACGTGCTTTCGGGAACATCAGTGATGAACATGTAGCCGGGGGCGTGGCTGATGGCAAAGGATGGCCTGGATGCCATCACTGCGCTCTGCGGTGTCACCCCGCAGGCCCAGAAAACCGGCACTTCCCCCGGAAGGATCTCCACCGCATCGCCGAAATCAGGGCGGTTGATGTCGGCGATGCCGAGGTCCTCGGGCGATCCGACGTGGACCGGGCTGCCGTGGACCTTCGGTACTTCCGATGTCACCCTGATGGCCGTTTCGACCAGTTCGGGCGGCATCGGCCGCATGGAAACCACCATCGGGCCGTGGATCCGCCCGGCAGGGGTGCACTCGACGTTCGTGCGGTACATCGGGACGTTCCGGCCGGTTTCGGTATGCCGGAGCGGCACGCCCGCACTGGCAAGCGCGGCCTCGAAGGTGAAGCTGCAGCCGATGAGGACTCCCACCATGTCGTCACGCCAGACCGATGAGACGTCCGTGACTTCGTCGGCAAGTTGGCCGTCCACCCACACGCGGTAGGCGGGGATGTCACTGCGGATGTCGGACCCTGCGGCGAGGACGCTCCCGTACTTTCCCGCCGGGATGATGTCGATGACGGGGCATGCCTTGGGATTGAGCCGGCAGAATTCGATGAATTCGTCGGCGTAGTCGGCCGTCACCGCTATCAGGTTCGCCTGGGTGTAGCCGTCGCTCCATCCGGAGGTGGGAGTGACCAGGCCGTTGCGGAACTTCAGGCGCGCATCGGAGGGAGCCAGGAGTGCGTTGGCCTGGCTCATCGGGTCCCGCTCTCAACAACTTCGGTGGCCGGCTCGGTTGAAGACTGCAGGTACTCCTCGTCCTCGGCAACGTTGGAGTCGCGGCCCAGGGCCAGGCCCACGAGGGTCAGGAGGCAGGCGACGCTGAGGTAGATGGCCACCGGGACCCAGCTGTCATAGGTGCTCAGCAGGAGGGTGAACATGAACGGAGCGATGGCGCCGCCAATGATTCCGGCGAAGGTGTAGGCCAGTGAGCTGCCGGTGGAGCGGAGCCGCGGCGAGAACTGCTCGACGACGAACGCTGCCTGAGGTCCGTACATAAACGAGTGGCAGAGCAGGCCAAGCACGATGCCCACGATCAGCATGACCGGGGACCGTCCTTCGAGGATGATGAAGAACAGGTAGGCCCAGACGGCGGCGCCAACTGCGGCGATTGCGTAGACCAGGCGGCGGTTGATGCGGTCGGAGATGGCGCCGGCGAGCGGCATGGTGAAGAGCTGGAGGGCTGACCCGATCAGGACGGCGACGAGAACCTGGCCGCGGTCGAAGCCGAGCTCCTGGATGCCGTAGGTGAGCGTAAAGACTGTGCACATGGCGTAGAGAACGTCCGGGCCAATGCGGCTGAGCATGGCGGCGATGAGGGGCCGGCGCTGGGTGGCCAGCACTTCGCGGATGGGGGCCTTGGGCTTGTCGCCCCGGGCCTCCATGGCCTTGAAGATGGGGGTGTCTTCGAGCTTGAGCCGGATCCAGAGGCCGAAGGCCACCAGCAGCGCGGAGATCAGGAAGGCGATGCGCCAGCCGAAGCTCAGGAAGTCTTCTTCGGACAGGGTCAGGGTGAGAACGGCGAGTGCACCGTTGGCCATCAGGTTGCCGGCGGGCGGGCCGATCTGCGCGGCTGATGCCCAGAAGCCGCGGCGTCGCGGGTCGCCGAATTCGCTGGAGAGCAGGACCGCGCCGCCCCATTCGCCGCCGACGCCAACACCCTGGGCGAAGCGGAGGAAAACGAGGATGGCGGGGGCGATGACGCCGATGTTGTCGTACGTGGGCAGCAGGCCGATCAGGAACGTGGCGACGCCGATCAGCATGAGCGTGATGACCAGGATCTTCTTGCGGCCGATCTCGTCCCCGAGCCGACCGAAGATGATGCCGCCGACGGGCCGGGAAATGTAGCCCACGGCGTAGGTGGAGAAGGCCAGCAGGGTGCCCGTGACAGGGTCCGAGGCCGGGAAGAAGATGAGCGGGAAAACGATCGCAGCCGCGGCGGAGTAGACGGCGAAGTCGTAGAACTCCAGCGCGGTTCCGGTCAGGCTGGCCGCGAATGCCTTGTACATGCCCTTGCGCCCTACAAAGGGTTTCGGGTCAGCGGGGGCCATTACTGATGGAGTGGCCATTTGTACCTCCATGAAGAGTGTGGATGTCATCCGGGTGGGGGCGGATGGTGTTTGTGCGCCTTTTCTGTCCGGGCCTGCGGCGTTGCAGGTCGGGACATTCGGACGCTTGTGCGGCTACCGTGATGGGCTGCGGAAGTCGGGACTGCGAGCAATTGTTGGATTGTTGAACAATCCGAACTTGTTGAACAATTTACGCGACGCAGATCACACCGTCAAGGGGTCAAGGGTGATTCAGCCGTCGCGGCAGTTGCCGGATTTGGGGCGGGAAGCGCTACTTCGAGGCCCCGGGCCCGGACGCGTGGACCGCCGTCTGGTGCTCTTCGGAGCGGGCGAGGTAGTCGGTCAGGCGATCGGCCGCGAGCTCCGTGTCCCCGGCCTCGAGGGCTTTGCAGATCTGTTCGTTGTCCGCCAGCCAGTCCCGATAGAACCCGCCGTCAACAGCGGCCTTGTGGAAGAAGAGCCGCATTTCGGCAAGCACCTGCGACATGATGGTGTTCAGCCGTTCGCTGTCCGCCATGGCCACCAGGGCGCCGTGGAAGTGCTGGTTGGCGCTGCCGAGGCGTTCGCTGTCCCCCGCGGCGGCTGCACTCTTGCCTTCCTCGACGGCGGCCCTCACCAGGGCGATGCTCTCGGGACTGCCCCCGCCGCGGACAGCGCTCACCTCGATGGCGCGCCTGACGGTGTAGACGTCATGGATGTCCTTCTCGCCCAGGCTGGCAACGAAGACGCCGCGGTTGGGCTCGCGGACAACCAGGCGCTCGCTCACGAGTTCGGCGAATGCCTCGCGGATAGTGTTGCGGGAGACGCCGAGCTCGTCGGAAAGGGCCTCTTCCTTGAGTTTCGTTCCCGGCGGCAGCGCGCCCTCTGCGATCTGAAGCCGCAGTTCCGCAGCCACCCTGGCCGCCACCGACGGCACTGCGACCCGCAGCCTGGACGCTCCGCCCGGCTTCCCAGGCCCGTTCTGCGCGCCACCCGGGAGTTCGCGGAAGGAGGGAGTTTCGGCGTTCGGGTTCAGGGTGGCCATACCCTGAATCTACCCCGGGCAATCAACAATCCCTTTGTTGAATTGTTGAGCTGCGGCATGAACGACGACGGCGGGACCTCCGGCCGTCGTCCGTCTTGCGTTTGGTGCCGCTCCCCTACAGAGCCGGGTGGCCAGGGATGAATGCCTCCTGCGCCAGCCGGGTGAAATCGGCGACGAGCACCGAAGGGTCGTCCTTCCAGGACGCAAGGAAGACGGAAATCGGCGGGGCGTCGCGGACCGGCCGGTATGCGATCCCCGGTCGTGGATTCTGCGCAGCCGTCGCCTCGGAGGACATGCCGATGGCCTGTCCCGTGGAGATGAGTGTCAGCCATTCGTCGACACCCTGCACCAGCCGGACCGAGGCCGGCCGGGCGGCGTCGGACCAGAGGTCTTCCGTCGTGGTTCCCGTGCGGTGGTCGACGGCAATCGTTCGTCCAGCGAAGTCCGCCAGGCGGAGGAAGCGCCGCCGGGCGAGCGGATCAGCCTTGGCGAGGGCGCCGTACCGGGCTTCAGTTCCGATGTGCGTGGACGCGAAGCGGTGGTCATTGAGGTGGCGCCTGACAATGGCGACGTCGACGGACCCGTTCGCAAGGCCGCCGGTTGGGGCGTTGGACTGCACCCAGATCAGGCGCACGCCCGGGTGTATCTCCTCCCATTTCCGCTGCAGGGCAACGGTGCGGCGGCCCAGCGCCGACCATGCATAGCTCACCCTGAGCTCGCCGCCCTGGTCCTGGGCTGCGCGTTCAAGTAGCGCGACCTGGTCAAGGACGCTCCGTGCATGCTCGATGATCCGCTCCCCGGCGGCCGTCGGGGTGACCTGCCGGGTAGTTCTTTGCAGAATGCGCAATCCAAGGGCCCGCTCCAGGGCAGCGACGGACCGTGACACCGCAGCCTGGGAGGTGCCGAGCGCAATGGCGGCGTCGGTAAAAGTCTGGGAGTCCACCACAGCCACCAGTGCCCGCAGGTACCGCAGCTCTACATTCATACGGTCATCGTATAGAACGATCGTTGAGCACATTTTTCGGCGCACGGTTTTGCCCGGAGACTTTGGACATATGGAAGCTTATTCAGTGCAGACTGCGGGTCAGGCCCGCGGCGGGTCCGGCGTCGGCCGGGCGGGGTCAGGCCGGGGCGGGTCGGCCGTTGTTCGCGGCGTGCTGACCATGACCGGAAGCGGCGTCAGCAACCAGATCGGTGCGGGGATCGGCGCCCACGCGTTTCCGGTGATCGGACCCGCGGGTGTTGTGGCCGTAAGGCAGCTTGTGGCCGCCGCGGTGCTGCTGCCGGTTGCCCGGCCTCCCTTCCACCGGTTCACCTGGCGCCAGTGGTGGCCGGTCCTGCTGCTGGGCGCGGCTACAGCTTTGATGAACATCAGCCTCTATGTGGCTATCGAACGGATCGGTCTGGGTCTTGCCGTCACCTTGGAATTCCTCGGGCCGTTGGCGGTGGCCCTGCTGGGGTCAAGGGCGCGTCGGGATGTTCTGTGCGGGCTGGCCGCAGGTTTGGGAGTCTTCATCCTTGTGTTGCCGGGACCTAGCAGCGACTTCGTCGGAATTGCCATCGGCATGGCAGGTGCCGCGGGCTGGGCGGCGTACATCCTCCTCAACCGGGTCGCGGGCCAGAGGCTGCCCGGCTTGCAAGCCCCCGCCGCCGCGACGCTGATATCGCTGGTGTTCTACCTGCCAGTGGCCGCCTACCTCGCCGCTCAAGGGCTGTTCACCGGTCCGGCACTGCTCTACGCCATTGTTGCCGGTCTGCTGTGCTCGGTGATCCCGTACGCCGCCGACCTCATCGCGCTCCGGCACCTGCCAGCGGGATTCTTCAGTGTGTTCATGAGCGTCAACCCCATCCTCGCCGCGCTCTCCGGCACCGTGGTGCTGGGACAGATCCTGGTGCTCCACGAATGGCTGGGCATGGCCCTGATCGTTGCCACCAATACCGTCGCCATCTGGCTGGCGGGCCGCGCCGCCGTGCCTAAACGTTGACCGCAGTATTGCCGTCGCCAGGGAACTGGAGCTCCGAACACCACGGTGGGTCCATCGATGCCCGACGGACAACCGCACCGTCCAGGCCATTGCTGCTGACCTCCTGCCGCTCACCGGCTGGACCGCCAACCCGGCCGACTAGGGTCATGCAATGCTGTTCAGCATGACGATTGCTTGGGAATGGCGCGGAGCGTTGACGAACAAAGAAATCAATCAGCTGCACGCTGAGGGCTTCGGTCACGCATACGTTGAAGACGACTGGGTTGACCGGCTCTCCCGCCTCAGCCTGGGGTGGGTCACAGCCCGCGACGATCAGGGGCTGGTCGGCTTCGTCAACGTGATCTGGGACGGCGACGCGCACGCCTTCATCGAAGACACTTTGGTGGCACACAGGGCGCGCCGTCAGGGCGTCGGCAAAAGACTCCTCGCCGTTGCCACGGAACAAGCCCGGGAGGCGGGCTGGGAATGGATCCATGTCGACTTCGACGATCACCTGAAGAGTTTCTATTTCGACGCGTGCGGTTTCCGACCCACCAGTGCTGGTCTGATCCAGCTGCGCTAGCAACGCCGGACGAGGCTCCGCCAGAAGGGCACTCTGGCTTCTGAAACTCATACCATCAGCATGCTTAGCATTTGGCCTGAATCGGGTTTACGATGAACTAGTGAGCCGCGGGCGGATCGCCGGCGGCACCAACCGGAGGGAGTATCACCGTGGGTCTGGATGACAAGATTCAAAATGCTGCCGAAAAGCTTGGCGGTAAGGGCAAGGAAGCTGTCGGAGAAGCCAAGAATGATCCGGGCCTGAAAGCCGAAGGTCAGGCCGACCAAACCAAAGCGGACCTGAAGCAGGCGGGCGAAAAGGTCAAGGACGCCTTCAAGGAATAAGCCGGCAGCAAAAGGAAGGGTGCCACCCTACGCGGGTTGCACCCTTCCTTGCTGTCCGGCTCCCTGCCGGCCGCGGCGGGCCTCAGCACTGCACAGGTCGATTGGCCCTACTTCGACGGACAGCGCGGTGCTAAAAATGCGTTATCCCGTTCAGCACATTGACAAGGCCGACGTTAAAAGGACGACAAAGAGGACGACATGGGAAGCCCATTGGATCCGACGACCGCTGCCGGGTATGCCCTCATGTACATGGCGGCAATTGCCGTCATCGTCCTTCTGTTGCTGCCGATCCTGATCACATTCCTTTTGCTCCTGCTTGTGGCCGGGGCAATTCAGATTGTGATTTTCCTCGTGAAAGTCACGACGGTCGCCTTGATCCGGGGCATCGTCGGGCTCTTCAGAAATCCGGGCGGCCCGCGCAGCCCCGGGAGCCACCATGGCGGGCTGGTGCCGCATTGACTGGCAGCTGGTCATGGAGACGGTGAGGCCTAGCCGGCGACCGACCAGCCTTCCTGATACTCCGGATGCCAGCTGTACACCGAGGCCAGGCACATCAGCACGTAATCACTGGTCCCGCCCATCTGCGACGGTATGTCGGTAACCAGCGGCACGTTCTCCAGAATCTTCCGCTTGGCGGCGCACTCGGCCAGCACCCGGGCCGCCGTGAACGGCAAAACCTCGAGGCGGGTCCCGATCGCCTGGTGGCCCGGCCCGACCTCCACCAGTTCCTCCGCGGCTGCCTCGTCCTCGGCTATCCGAGCTTCCAGGAATGCGATGATGTCGGCCATGCCCCCATTCTTCAATGCGCGCACAATTTCCGGGAAACCGGTCCGTCTGCCGATACGGTCCCGCGGACGACGGCGGGACCTCCCGACGTCGTCCGCTTGCGTAGCTGTCTGCTTGCTTTCACTGCACTTGCGGTCCGGATAATCGCTATCCGTTCGCCATCCGGCACGCTTTGGAAAGGGCTATTGTCACACTGGCAGGAAGTGGATTAGTCTTCGGCCAACCGGACTTTCGGCCGCATCAGGCGGCGCCCGGAACGGCGCTGCCGTCAGGGGCTACGCCCCGTACATATAAGACGCCCAGTCACCGCACTGGCCGACAATGCGGAACACAGGACGCCACGCTTCCATTCAAGGGAGAACCTGATGTTAGGCACCAGAAGCTGCCTCGCCGCCGCTCTTGCCGCCATGCTCGTGACCACAGCCAGCCCCGCGCAAGCAGCCCCCGCCACGCTCGTGAGCGCCGGGCCGGGAATCCTCGTCGCCGACGGCGCCGCGGTGGATGTTCCCGTCACCTTCGTGTGCGACACCGACCCCGCCTTGATCATCGCAATTCCCGTCGTCCAAGTCACCCAAAGGGTCAGCGACGGACGGATCGCCGGCGGCGGCGGAAACGATCAGCTCAGCTGCACCAAGCAGGCCCAAACAGTCACCATACGAGTGGTTCCAAACATGATGGCGTTCAACGAAGGCGCCGCCGCGGCTTCGGTCTACCTGCAAACCTGCAGCGCGCAATTCCAGTGCACCACGGTCATCAACAACACGGAAATAACACTCGCCAAACCAGCCGGCGTCGGGTGACCAATCGAACTCGGAAAGAGGATCTGGAAATGCCCAGCGACCCTACGGACATGGTCAGCGTCCGGTACATGGTGGACGACGTCGAGGCGGCCATCGACTTCTACACAAAGCACCTCGGGTTCACCCTCAGGATGAGCGCTGCACCGGCGTTCGCCGACGTCGCCCGCGGCCAGTTGCGGCTTCTGCTGAGCGGGCCAACCAGTTCGGCGGGCCGGCCAATGCCGGACGGCACGGTGCCGTCACCGGGAGGATGGAACCGCATCCACCTCATCGTGGGCGACATCGCGGCCGAGGTGGACCGGCTGCGTGCCGCCGGCGTCACGTTCCGGAACAACATTGTCACTGGTCCGGGCGGTCAGCAGATCCTGCTGGAAGATCCGGCCGGCAACGTGGTCGAGCTGTTCCAGCCCGCTCCTTCTTAACGAAGCCAGGCGGATAGCGAGCAACCACCGATCGGACGACGGCGGGACGTCCCGCCGTCGTCCGCTTGCGTTTGATTCCGCTCCCCCAGCCGACCTACTCGTCGAGGAACCGCAGGAGGAACGGGACCGTGGCGTGCATCGTCCGGAGATCCCCGCCGCTGGCGGCCTCCTCGCCGAGGTAGTCACCGTGGCCGCCGGGAACGATCAGCAGCCGGGCGCCGGGGATGAGGCTTGCCATCCGCTCGGCATACCCGGCGGTGACAACGTCCCGGTCGGCGCTCACCACCAGCGTGGATGCCGTGATGCTGCCTAACTCTTCGGCGGACCATCCGGGGAAGTCCAGGATGCGCTGCCTGTCCAGCTCGAAGAGCCGCTCCAGGTGGCCGGGTTCAGGGTTGAGGAGGCGGTCGGCGTCCTTGTAGGTGTCCGGCATGTCAGCCAGGGTGGCCTTCGCCATGCCGTCCCAGAACTCGTCCGTCACGGCATCGCGGCTCACAAAGGTGGAGGCCACAATGAGGCGCCGGACAATGGAGGGGCGCCCGAGTGCCAGCGCGACGGCGGTATGGCCGCCGGCGCTGAAGCCCAGCACATCCACGGCTTCCACGTTGAGCTGGTCCAGAACAGCGAGGATGTCGCCGGCGGAGTTCTCGGCGGTGAGGGGGCGGCTGGTCGGCTGGGTGCGGCCGTGCCCCTCCTCTTCAACGGCAATCACCTGGCGCTGTTCGGCCAGCCGCGGGATGAGTTCGGCGAAGTTGGTGCCGATGGTGGAGCCGCCCCCGGGGATGAGGAGCAGCGGCGGCTGGCCGGGCACCTCCCGGCCGTGGACCTCGTAGTACATGCGAAGGCCGTTGTTGTCCGCGAAGCCGTGGGTGAAAGTCACACGGCATCCTAACCCCGGGCGCTTTCCGACGAAAAGGGACTCAGCCCTGTTCCCTCGCCCGTCAGGTGGTTGCGGCGTCTGCCAGTCCCAGTCTGATCAGGCGCAGTTCGTCCCCCACGGCACGGGAGGGCCAGTGGTTCTTCACTAGCTCGCGTGCCCGGTTCTGGTCTGCTTCCGGGAAAAGCCTGCCGAGCAGCCCGGCCGCCTGGAGCAGCGCGATCAGTGCTGTGGTCCTGGCATCGGGCTGCGTGGCTGCTGCCGGTGCGGCGTCTGAAGGCATGGCATCTGACGGTTGGGCACCTTCCGGCGCGGCATCTGACGGTTGGGTACCTTCCTGCGTGGCACCTGACGGCCTAAGGCCGAGTGCGGTTTGGATCGTTTGCAGTAGCGCCGCTTCCGGAGCGTGGTCCTTCTCCGGGTAGCGCGTGGACTTGAACAGACCAAGGTGTTTTTCGCCGACATGCTCCACAATGCCCAGCGCCGCCATCCCTTCGTACACACGGTGCACTTCGCCACGGCCCTCCAGCATGGAGACCCACCGCTTGGGAGTGTGTGGCCGTGATTTTTCACGGATGAGTTCCAGCTCGTGCTGGAAGTCCGATTCCGGGGCGGCTCCGATGGCCCGGACATGCTTACCCCGCGCCGCGATGGCGCCGAGCAGGTCCAGCTCAGCCAGGATTGCCCCTGCCACCGTGGTCCTCAGGACGTACGCCGGCAGTTCGGGTTCGCCGTCCTTGTCATTTGTTGCCAGCAGGAGGAAAGCCTGGGGAAGGCTTAGGTCCTCGGCCTTCGGTATCGCAGCGTTCATACCTTCATGGTGGACCCGTTGGGCAGCGGCCACAACGGGCGCTTAGGTGGCGGCTTCAGCCTCCGCCAGCCTGATCATGCGCAGTTCGTCCGTCACCGCACGGGACGGCCAGTGGTCCTTCACCAGTTGCCTGACCCGGTTCTGATCTGCTGCCGGGAAAAGCCTGTCGAGCAGGCCTGCGGCCTGAAGCAGGGCGATCAGTGCCGTGGTCCTGGAATCGGACAGCGAACCGCCGAGGGCGGCTTGGATCTTCTGCAGGATGGCCGCTTCCGGGGCGTGGTCCTTCTCCGGATACCGCGTGGCCCCGAACAAACCGAGGTGTTTTTCGCCGACGTGCTCCAAGATGCCCAGCGACACCATCCCCTCGTAAACACGGTGCAGTTCGGCGCGGCTCTCGAGCATCGAGACCCACCGCTTGGGAGTGTGGGGCCGCGACTTGTCCCGGATGAGGTCCAGCTGGTGTTGGAAATCCGGTTGCGGGGCGTTGCCGGTAGCCCTGAGGTGCTTTCCCTGCAGTCCGACTGCACCGCGGAGGTGCAGCTCAGCCAGTATTGCCCCTGCCAGGGCGGCCTTGAGCACGACTACCGGCAGTTCAGCTTCGCCGTTCTTGTCGTTCGTCGCCAGGAGGAGGAGAGCCTGGGGAAGGCTCAGCTCCTCGGCCTTCGGTGTTTCAGCGTTCATACGATCATGGTGGCCCAGTTGGGCAGCCACCACAACGGCGATTCTCAGGATCGGACGACGGCGGGACGTCCCGCCGCCCAGCCGTGCCCGCGCGAACGAGACATCGCCTTCGTGTTCCAGTCCTACGCGCTCTATCCGCACCTGACAGTCCGCGAAAACATTGCCTTCCCGCTGGCATTGGACAAGTTCAAGGTCTGGCACCACATCCCCGGCATCAGCACCTTCGCGCGCCGCATCTTCGGTTCGTCCAAGGACATCGTCAAGCAGGTCGCCGACGTCTCCTCAATGCTGGAACTGGACGACTACGCGAACCGCAAGCCCGGAGGGCTGTCCGGCGGCCAGCGCCAGCGTGTGGCCCTGGCACGCGCGCTGATCCGCAACCCGTCAATGTTCCTGCTCGACGAGCCGCTGTCCAACCTCGACGCCAAGCTCCGCGCGGAACTCCGGGGCGAAATCGTCCGGCTGCACAGGCTGACCGGGAAGACCTTCGTCTACGTCACCCACGACCAGGTCGAGGCCATGACCATGGCCACGCAGATTGTCATTCTCCACAACGGCATCGTGCAGCAGCACGCCACACCGCAGGAGATCTACACCCGCCCCGCCAACACGTACGTGGCCCGGTTCATCGGCAGCCCGCCCATGAACCTCATGGCCACGACAGTGACCGACGGGCAGCCCGTGCTCGGAGGGGTCCGGCTCCCGGAGCCTGAAGGGCTCCGGCTCGCGGCCGGTACTGTAACCCTGGGCCTGCGCCCGGAACACCTCGCGGTCTCCGCCGACGTCGACGGCCCCGGCCTGGCCGGAACGGTCCGGAGAATCGAGGACCTCGGCGCGGACACGCTGATCGGCGTCCAGCCTGACCCGGCGCTGGGCCTGAAACTGTGGGAGCTCAACCAGGACGATCTGATCTGGATCCGTCAGACGGGACAAACCCGCCTGATGGCGGGAGATCCCTGCACGGTAAGCCTCGAGGCCCGCATGGCCAGCTACTTCGACAGCGAGACCGGCGCGAACCTGGCATCATCCGACCAGATCTCAGACGCCGGAATGCTGCCCATGCGCGGCTAAGCGGCGGCGCTTCGCAAGCCAGCCATACGCTGGCAGTTCAAACCAAGCCTGATCTCATCCACACACAAGGAAAAGTCACCGATGACCATCATTGTCACCGCAGCATTCACCCCCAAGGACGGCACCTACGACCAGGTGGTCGCCGCACTCTCCCCCGCCATTGCGGAGGTGCACGAGGAACCCGGCTGCCAGCTGTACGCCATCCATGAATCACCCAACGGGCAGATCATGATGATAGAAAAGTGGGAGAGCGCCGAGCTGCTCGACGCCCACGGCGCCGGCGACGCCGTCAAACGGCTCAACGCCTCGCTCGAGGGACTCCTGGCAGAACCCGTGGAGGTCACCCGCCTGGTTCCGATCGCCGCCGGTACAGCGCACCAAGGCGCGCTCTAAGCAGTCCAAGCAATAGCGGACGACGGCGGGACTTCCCGCCGTCGTCCGCTGGCGTTGGTCCGTGTGCCCGTGGAAGGGGCAGGAGCCGGCTCCTGTTCCGGGACGTTCGACCCTACGGCAGCCTCCCCGCGCGTTGACAGACTGGTGTGAGGAAGTCCGTGGATCATTCAGGCGATGCCCTCTTCGCGCGCGGGCCGGCAGCACAAGGAGGCCAACAATGGCCAATATCTACCTTCCCTACGGGACCACCGAGGGTCAGACAGCCAAGATCGCCGAGTACATCTCGGACGTGGTGCGAGCACACGGTCACAGCGCGGACGCGGCGGACATCAAGCAGGCCGGGGACTCTATCCCAAACGGGTACGACGCCGTTATCGTCGGCGCGTCGGTCCACATGGGCAAACACGAAGACTACGTCCGGGACTTCGTGCGGAAGAACAGCGCCGCCTTGGGACGCCTCCCGTCCGCGCTCTTCTCCGTCAGCCTGGCCGCGCACGGGGACGCCGAAAACGCGGAGAGCTACGTCGAAAAGTTCGAGGCCGAAACGGGCTGGCGGCCGGCCCAAGTGGGACTCTTCGGAGGGGCACTTCTCTACACGCAGTACGGGTTCCTCAAACGCCACGTGATGAAGAAGATCGCCAGTGACAAGGGCACTCTGGACACGGACACCTCGCACGATTACGTGTACACGGAGTGGGACGGTGTCAGGCGGTTCGCGGAGGACTTTTTGAACAGGTTGTGAGTTGAAGCCCGAGGGAAACGACGGACGACGGCGGGACTTCCCGCCGTCGTCCGCTTGAGTTTGACCAGGGGAATGTCCATGAATCCGGAGGTCGGCAGCTATTCCGGCAGGCGGCCGACGTCGTTGAAGGGTCCGTTACGGCGCCGCCGCAGCTGTTGACCGGGCACTGACGGTGGGTCTGACAGCGGGGTGTGTTCCCGCCGTCGTCCGGCCAGCTCGCTAAACCGGTCAACAGCCTGCTGGGCCGCCGCCTGCAACTCCGGATCCAGGGTTGCTGCCCGGGCATAAGTGCCTACTGCGGTAAGGGTGTCTGTTAGCAGCCGCGCGGGAACTTCGCCGGCAGTGCCGCCGCCCTGCAGCAGTATGGCCTCGCGATCAGCCGCCAGCGTGTCAGCCATGGCGCCCACGGTGATGCGCTGCCACACGTCGGGGATGCCCTCCACGCTCGCCAGCTTTTCGCGCAGCGGCCACGATGCGATGAACCGGGCAACCCACGCCTTGTGCCGTTTTTTGTGCCGCCATCCCTGCCAATGCGGGTAGAAGCTGAAGACGACGGCGAACGGGGCGATGATTCCCAGCACCACAAGCGCCCAGTCCGCTTCCCCCTGGTAGGGTCCTTCTGCCGCGTCTGCGTAGACGCCGAGCATCACGCCTGCGGTAATGCACGCCAGGATCCACGTGACACCCAAGATGTCCCGGGTGCGTTTCTGTGATGCGGAGGCGTACTGGACGGGGGCTGGTTCGGAGACGATGTGGGCTTCAGCCGCAGTGAGCCCGGTGTTCAGGAGTTTGGATATCGGAGCACCCGACAAACCGGATTGGTGCGGCACTTCCAGGTACACCGGCGGTAGTCCCTGCGTTTCGTGTGCAGGCACATTAGTCCCGTCGTCCATGTCTCCCCCGATAAGGCCGTCCGGATTGGACTCTTGAGTATAGGGCCCGCAACGGGCAGGACGGTGCAGTGTCGATCCCACGCCGTCGGTCCTACGCCGTCGGTCCTACGCCGCGATGGATAGTGCCCAGTCAGGCAAGGGATCCACCGGCAATGGCGGCCCGGTCTGTCCGAGACCGGTGGCACCGGCAAGTACGTCCGGCCATGCAAGTAAGTCCGGCCAGTCGGGCGGTTCCCACTCCGGGTCTTCGCCCGCGCGCCCGGGGTGGTCCGGCCAGTGTGGAGGTTCCCAGTCCTGTTGTTCGCTGGGATAGGAGCGTCCCGCGGGTGAGATCCAGCCGGGTGGCTGGTCCCGGGTGGCGTCAACCGGCCTCCACGCTGTGGTGTGTTTGAGTCTGTGGTGCCTCCGACATGGCTGGCCCAGGTTGGAGATGCCAGTGCCGCCTCCCTCGGACCAAGCCAGCAGATGGTCGGCTTCATTATCCAAGGAGTGGTTGTTGCAGCCGGGAAAAGGGCACCGGCCGTCCCGAAGCCGCAACCATTGGCGCATCGCCTTTGAAACCCGGTAGCTGGTGCGTCCGATCTCCAGCGGCGCTCCGCTGCGCGGATCTGTGAGCACGCGCAGGAATGATCCGGCACCATCCGCGACAAGCCGGCGGGCCATGCTCGGCGGAATGGGACCATACCCATCCAGCGTGGCCGGTTCCGTCACGTCGCCCAGGAGCGATAACACCGGAACGGTCACCAGGACCTGTGCTTTGGGAGACGGGGTTCCTGCCGCCACCCCCACCAGCAGCCAGTCAGCGGCGACGTCCGCGCGGAGCTGGGTCAGAGTCCGGGCTTCGGCCGGCCCCTGCAGGGCACGCGCCGCTTCCGTGGCACGGGACCAAACAGCCGCTGCCACATCCGCAGTCACGTAGGCCGAGAGCCAGGCCATGCCGTCCCGGTCCGGGACAAGTTCCAGCCGACGGTCCTGCACGCCCTTGCCGTGGCGCGCTTCGATGCTTACGGGATGGTGCCGCTCACGCCAGCTGCGCGCCTTGGCCCGGAACCTGCCCGGCACCAGTTCCCCCGCCGGGCAGCCACGCGCAGCAAAGCGAGCTTCGGGGTCGAGGAAATGAGCCTCCAGGGCAGCCGCGGCGGCGGGGTCCAGACCCGATGTTTCATCACACATCACTCGCGCGTGCTGCCAGGAAATGCTCCCTGACCGCAGCGCAGACAGCGTCAGGGGCAACCGGGTGGTCAGGGTGGCTGACTCAGCCAGTAACGCCGCTGCCGATCTTTCGCTGACAGTCAGGGCACAGGCCACCTCTGCTGTCACTGCCATTTCCTGGGCGGTGCGCTCCTGCGGGGAAGCGGCCGGGGCCGCCAGGGCCGCGGCAGCGTGAGCGTATCCGTCGGCGAAGTGCACTTTCAGCGCCGCCATCATGGCTTCCATGCTGCCCGCCTCAGTCATACCGTCCAAGCATGCGTCCGCTTCGTCCTGAAGAGGGTTGGCACTCGAGGCCAGATTCCCGGCCCCGCGACCTGCACATGCAGCCAGCGCAACAAGGGAGGCCGCCATGGCCCCCAACGTCTCCGCAACTGCTTCGCCTTCCATACCCACAGCATGCCAGCAGGGTCTGACAAAAACGCCGGCATCAGAGTTGCAGCAGAGTCAGCCTTCCAGGATCTGCCTGATCCCGAACTCTCCAACGGCGAACATCCGCGGATTGTCGTCGGAGTTGCTCAGCATGGCGGTGGACAGGATGAGAGCCCAGCCCCGGGCCCTCATCCAGGTGTCCCCTTCCACTGCGGGGCCAAAGGCCTCCATGAAGCGGTGGCGGGCGCCGGCGTCGAACATCAGCCACCCCACCGCAAGATCGACTGCCGGGTCCCCTGCCCCGACGTCGCCGAAATCGATGACGCCGGCCAGCGAGCCGTCGTCGGCCAGCAGGATGTTGCCCGGGTGAAGGTCCCCGTGGAGCATCATCGCCGGACCACCCCAGGCTTTAGCGGCACCGGCCTGCGCCCACACCTCTCTCAGTGCTGCTGCCTGCGGGTAGCGTTCGCGGTCCCCGAGCCGTTCCACCACCGCAGAGTCACGGTCCGCCAGCGGCACGCCGCGGAAAGGATTCACCGGGACGCCGGCTTCGGCGGGCACGTGGAGGGACAGGAGGAAATCGGATAGGCCTTCAGCGGCCGGCCCGCGGTCTGCCGGGCCAACGTCGGCCGCGGCGGCTCCGGGGACCCACCGCACGATGCTCCACGGCCATGGAAAGTCCGACGTCGGCTGGCCGGCATGGACGGGGACGGGCACCGCGACCGGGGAGCGGCGGGCTATGTCGGGAAGGTAGCGCCGCTCATGCAGTATCAGCGAAACAGCCTCCGCCCTGCGCGGCAGCCGGACGGCGAGGTCGTCGCCGAGCCGGAAGGTGGCGTTGTCCCAGCCATTCGCAACCCGCGCTAGAGGACGGTCGCCGAGGTCGGGCCGCTGGTCCCGTACGAGGCACTGGACCACGGCGTCACTGACTTCCACCGTGGCTGGTGGCATTCCCGCCATTCAGAGGTCCGCCTTCCTGCGATGCAATCCGTCCTTCCCTTGTCCGAATATAGTTCAGATCCCCGGGACCAGATGGGGCGCCTTGACCCACCACAGACAGGAAGCGGACGACGGCGGGACGTCCCGCCGTCGTCAGTCTCACCAGCCCTCGGTCGCCCTGGGCGCAGGCGCGTCGTGATCAGGTACCCGTTAGGTCGGGATGTTGCGGGTGGGTATGATCCGGGAGCATGAGCGCAACGCCGAGCACCACTGGAACTGTCCGGGCTGTCTTCCTTGACGTGGACGGCACCTACGCGGACTACGGCGTCGTACCTGAAGGCCATGTGCACGCTGTACAGGCGGCGCGGAAGGCCGGACACCGGGTCTTCCTGTGCACGGGACGCCCGGTGTCAATGTTGCCCCCGAGCATCCTCGCCGCGGGTTTCGACGGCCTCGTGGCCAGTGCCGGCGCCTACGCCGAGGTGGCCGGGACGGTCCTCGTGGACCGGCGCTTTCCGGCGGACCTTGCGGCCAGGACGGTCCGGGCGCTGGACGCGCACGACGCCGTATATGTCCTGGAAGCGCAGGAGGCGCTGCACGTGCCACCCGCGGCGCTGGAACGCTTGCGGGCCATCCTTGACGCCCACTTCGAGCAGGCACCCGCAGGCCCGGTGGGTTCGTCCGACATCCTCAGGGCGGTGCGCACCACCGCCAACCGTGCCGCCGTGCCGTTCGCCAAGGTCTCCGTGTTTGACTCCCCCGTCGCAATGGAGAGCCTGGTCAGGGAAATCGGCGGGGCCATTGCAGTGGTGGCCAATTCGGTGGCAGACGAGGGCCGGCATTCGGGGGAACTGTACCAACGCGGAATCAGCAAGGCCGACGGCGTCGCGGCCGTCGCCGCCCATCTGGGCATCGCCCAGGCGGACACGATTGCGGTGGGCGACGGTGCCAACGACCTGGAGATGATCGCCTACGCAGGCGTCGGCATCGCCATCGAAGGATCGCTCCCGGAGCTGGTGGCGCTTGCCGACCGCACGGCCGCTCCTCCCCGGCAGGAAGGCCTCGTTGCCGCCTTCGCCGAGCTTGGCCTCATCTGATCCGGCCCGATTAGAGCCATTCGTTCCCCGGTCATGAGGGTGACTCCCGGCCTGATCAGTGAATGCGGCGCGTATCTGGCTCAATGGCCCACGCAAGGTGATGGGGGGCCGCGCGAAACAGCGGCGTAAGTGGTCGACGGCGGGACGTCCCGCCGTCGTCCGCTGGCGTTCCCGGCACCTCAAGCCAGCATCACAAGGTCGCGGCTTCTTCCTCCGCCAGTCTGGTCAGACGAAGTTCGTCCTCCGCGGCGCGGGTGGGCCAGTAGTCCCTCGCCAGCTCGCTTGCCCGGGTGAGGTCTGCTGCCGGGAAGAGCTTGCCGAGCAGTCCGGCGGCTTGAAGCAGGGCGATCAGCACTGTGGTCCTGACATCGGGCCCCTTGGAAACAGGCTTGGCATCAGGCTTGGCGTCAGGCGCCCCGGCACCCGGCTTCGTGGAATCAGGCGCCTCAGCATCTGTGGCCTCGGAATCAGGCGCTTCGAGATCGGCCGGCGCACCGCTGAGTGCGGCCTCGATCTTTTCCAGGAGCGCCGCCCCCGGAGCGTGATCCTTATGCGGGTACCGCACGGGCCGGAACCGGCCCAGGTGCTTTTCACCGACATGTTCCACGATGCCCAGTGATGCCATTCCCTCGTAGACGCTCTGCACTTCGGCGCGGCTGTCGAGCACGGAGACCCACCATTTGGGAGTGCGGGGCCGGGATTTGCCGCGGATGAGCTCCAGTTCGTGCTGGAAGTCCGTCTGGGGGGCGGCGCCGGTAGCCCTGACATACTTCCCCTGCAGCCCGAGCGCGCCGAGCAGGTCCAGCTCGGCCAATATTGCCCCTGCCACCGTGGTCCTGAGTGCGAACAAGGGCACTTCAGGTTTGCCGTTTTTGTCGTTCGTAGCCAGAAGGAGGAAAGCCTGGGGAAGGCTCAACTCCGCCGCCTTTGGCGTTTCAGCGTTCATAGCATCATGGTGGCCCAGTTGGGCGGTCACCACAATGAGGATTTACAAGCGTCGCTGAATTTCCACTGGAGACGCAGTAAAAAAGACCTACAACGCCGACCAGCCGCCTTCGGACGCGAGGCCTGGGGGTGGTGGCTAGGCGGGGGCCAGTGCCCGTACCGAGTTCCGTTCCACAGTGGGACAGTAGATCTTTGTGGGGGCAGTGGCCTGTGCTTCTTCAAGGCCCAGGAGCATTCTCACTCCGGCTGCGCCCAGTTCGTAGTGGGGTAGAGATACGGTGGAAAGTGGTGGCCGGAGGTGGGCGGCGATGACTTCCTGGTTGTCGAATCCCACCACTGCAATATCGTCTGGAATGGCGAGCCCGCGCTCGCGTAGTCCGTCGTATAGCCCCATCGCCATTCGGTCGTTGTAGCAGTACACGGCCGTGACATCGCGTTTGAGGAGTTCCTCGGTCGCTCCGTACCCGCCCTCCTGATCTGGATAGGCTTCCAGGACCAGGCCCGCATCGAACGGAATGCCTTCGGCTTCCAGCGCTTCCTTGTAGCCCTGGAGTCGCCCGTCCTTTGCTGGGGCGGGGATGGTGGCATTGATGAACGCGATTCGGCGGTGGCCGTGCTTCAGAAGGATTTCGGTAGCTGAACGTCCGCCTTGTATTTCATCCGGGACAACTGCCCGGGCGCCGGATTCCGCAGAAAAGCAGTTGACGAGGACGAAGTCCGATTCGCGGAGAGATGCCGGCACGTCCGTGGCTCGGTGGAACCAGGTCGAGTAAAGAATGCCGCGGACCTTGTACTCGAGCATCATCGCAATCGCGTCCGTCTCAAGTTCGCGGTTGCCTTCGGTGTTGGCGATGAGAAGGGCGTAGCCGTGCTTCCAGGCCTCATCCTGGGCGCCGTGGATGATCTGGCCGGCGAAAGGAGTGGTGGCGATGGCGTCGGCGACCAGGCCGATGAATCGGGAACTGCCGCTGACCAGGGTTTGCGCCATGGCATTTGGCCGGTAACCCAGGTCCCGGATCGCGTCCCGCACGCGCTTGCGGGTCTTGTCGGAAATCCGTGCGGCCTTCTTCTTGTTCACGACCAGGGAAACGGTGGCAGTGGAGACCCCGGCGGCCTCGGCAACTTGCCGGAGGGTGACGGGTTGAGGGCGTGGGGGACGTTCCAGCGGGGCAGCCGCCCCCAGTGGCGTGACCGAATTATTCTCCTGCGAAATCATGTGCCCTCCGTCAGGAGTATATCCGCCCGTCATCCCTTGCTCGCCCCGCTTTCGAGGCCCTGGATCATTGCCTTGTTGAGGACGAGGAAGACCAGGAGCAGGGGCGTGATCGTGACACAGACGGCGGCGAACGTGGCCGTCCAGTCCGTTTTTCCCATCGCGCCGATGTAGTTCTGAAGGCCCAGCGGGATGGTCTTCAGTTCCTCGGAGAGGACGAAGGTGTTGGCGAAGATGAAGTCGTTCCAGATGAAGATGCTGTTGACCAGCACCACTGTCACAACGGTGTTGACCGAAAGCGGCAGTGTGATGAGCCCGAAGATGCGGTAAGGCCCTGCGCCGTCCAGCGACGCGGCCTCGTACGTTTCCCGGGGGATGTACTCGAAGAACGAAGAGAACAGGTAGATCGACATCGGAAGGGCGAAACCGGCCAGGGGGATGATCATCGACGGGTAGGTGTCGAGCAGGTTGATGGTGGAGTAGTCGATGAAGAGCGGTACGAGCGCGATCTGCACGGGCACGATGATGCCGATCAGGAACAGGCTGCGGACGATCTTGCTGAACCGGAAGCCGAGGACCTGCAGGGCGTACGCGGCCATCATGCCCAGGAGAACAATCAGGAGGTTGGCGCCCATCGTGACGATGAAACTGTTCAGGATGTTCATTCCGAGGTTGCCGGTCTCGAAGGCGCGGGCGTAGTTCTCGAACGTGATCGCCTTGGGAAGGGCGAACGGGTCGCCGGTCGCGAAGTCGTGCTCGGTGCGAAGGCTGGTGATGAACAGCCAGGCCAGAGGGTAGACCTGCACGATGACGATGAGGGCAATCAGCACTCTTGATAGAGTGCTGAACAGGTTGGGCTTGCGCCGCCTGCGGAGTGGCGGCTGGCTGTCTGATGGGGCTGGGGCTGTGATGGCCCTGGTAACCGGGGCTGCTGGCGCGGTCATGCGTCCGCCTTTCGTTTGAGCATGAAGAGGATGAGTCCGACGGCGACCAGGCACTCGATCACGATGAAGACGGCGATGGTGCTCGCGTATCCGAAGTCGGTGCTGGTGAATGCCGTCTTGTACATGTAGGTGGTCAGCAGCTCGGAGGACTGTCCGGGGCCGCCGTTGGTCATGAGGTAGGGGATGTCGAATCCGCGCAGGCCGTAGGTCGTTGCCATGATCGTGGTGGTGATCCAGACGGGCATGATGTGCGGGAAGCGGATCTTGGTGAACAGCTGCCACCGGGACGCACCGTCGAGGCGGGCAGCTTCCTCAAGTTCCTGCGGGACGGACAGTAGTGCCGCATAGATGATGAGCATGTAGAGCCCGGTGAACCGCCAGCCCTCCGGGGCCGATACCGCGGCGAGCACGGTGTTGATGTCCGAGAGCCAGGGCCGTTCAAGGGCGCCGAGGCCGATCCAGTGCAGCAGCTGGTTGAGGAGGCCCACCGGTTCGATCGAGTAGATCCGCACGAAGAGGAATGCGATGGCCACCGTGGAAATCACTGCCGGCAGGAGGTAGAGCGTTTTGATCAGCTCGCGGCCGCGCCGCATTGAGGTGAGGAGGCTGGCGACCAGCAGGGCGCCGCCGAGCTGCAGGACCAGGCAGATGGCGAGATAACCGAGGGCGTTGAAGAACGAGCGCCAGAAAATGTCGTCTGCGGTGAGCATCCGTACGTAGTTTTCGAGCCCCACGAACTCCATGTCGCTGATGCCGTTCCAGGAGAAGAAGCTCAGGAACAGCGACTGCATGATGGGGAACAGCACGGCGATGCCGTACAGCAGCAGGGGTGGGAGCAGGAAGACCAGGACTGAGAGTCGTGACCTGTTGGGAAGCATGGCTGGGCCTTTCGGGTGGGGGCCGGAGCCCCCACCGCTGTGATTACTTGAAGAACTTCGGGGCGTTCTGCGCGATGGTGCTGTCCATCGTGGTGGTGAACTGTTCGGGCGTGATGTTGCCCTGGACGAGGAGCACGAGCTCCTGCTGCAGCCTGCCGTTGGTGGTCGGGTCGAGCTGGGTGTCCCACGGCATGGCCTGTTTGTCCCCGAGGTCGTTGGCCATTTCCAAGGCCTTCTTGTACAGCGGCGTCGCATTGGCCGGTACGGCGGTCTCGACGTTGGTGGTCGGCGAAAGCGCACCGGTGGCCGCGTACTCGGCCGGGTACTTCGCCAGGGCAAACTTCAGGAAGTCGCTCACGAGCGGGTCGTACGTCTTGGCGTTGACGGCCATGCCAATGCCTGAAGGGGAGACGAACTCGTTGGCTTTGGTGACTGATCCTTCGGTTGTCGGCAGGGTGAAGAAGTCGATGTCGTCCCGCACGTCGGGATTCAGCTTGTCAGTTGCCAGGCTTGGCAGTTCCCAGGTGCCGATGTTGTACATCGCTGCCTGGCCTGAAGTGAACTGGTTCTGTGCATCGGAGTAGCCCTGTGAGGAGAAGCCGTCCTGGAAGCACTTGGCCTTGCCAAGCGCGGCCAGCCATTCGACGGTCTTCTGGCCTGCCGGATCAGTAAATTTGGCTTCGCCCTTCTTGAGCTTCTGGATGAACTCCGGCCCGGCTTCACGGAACGGCTGGTAGGCGACATACCGCTCCAGCGGCCACTGGTCCTGGCCGTCGATGGCGATGGGGGTGATGCCAGCATCGCGCAGGGCGGTGCACATGGCGGGGATGTCATCGAGGGACTTCGGGGCGGAGACGCCGGCCTTCTGCAGCAGGGCCTTGTTGTACCAGATGAATTCCAGCTCGAACTGGAACGGGATCATGTGCAGGGAACCGTCGTCGAAGCGCTGGTAGTCCAGGGCGCTGGGCCGGTAGTCGTCATAGACGTCCAGGGACTTGAGCAGCTTTTCGGCGTCGACCATTTTGCCTTGTTTCGCCAGCTGCTGGGCGAAGGGCGTGGCGTCAGTGTCGAAGAGCTCGGGAAGCTTGTTCGCGGCGGCGAGGGTCTCGAGTTTCTGGATGTACGAGGGCCTGTCCGGGGTGGTGATCAGGTTGAGCGCGAAGCCCGGGTGGTCCTTGGCGTAGTCGTCGGCCAGTTTCTTCATGATGTTGATGACGGCGCCGTCGGCGGGCCGGGACAGCAGCCACGAGATTTCCCGTGGCTTGACCTCTCCGGTGGGACTGACGTTGGAAGGGTCAGTGGTTCCGCCGCTGCCGCATCCTGCGAGGGCAATGGCCGCGGCCGCAGCCACGGCCGCAGTGAATAACTTCTTCATGGAAATCTCCTTTGATTCGAGTGAAAGCAGTGTGGGTGTTTAGTTGTCTGTGCGCTTACGTATCTGAAGGTCGGTGAGGGTGGTGGACCCCTCCCCGGTGAAGACGCCGATCCGTCCCGCCGGCAGGTCGTAGATCCTGGTGCTGAGGGCGACCTGCCGGTCCAAAACGGCCACGCACAGGTCGCCGTCGACGATGAGTTCGAGGGTGTGCTTCCCGGGAGCCAGGTCGCAGGCACGTTCCAGTTCGATCTCGAACGGAATGTCGCCGGAGACATTCCATTGCGCGTCACCGGTGACTTTCCGGGGCCACCGGTCGAACACCATGCGGCCGCGTTTCGGTTCCAGGCGGAGAACGTAGGACTGGTCCCCGTCCTGGCTTGAGCGCAGCAACAGCCCGCATTCGGTGGTGCCGGGTTCGATGTCCAGCACCGCCGTGGCGTAGAACTGGCCGGGCAGTACTTCGTCGGAGACGGTGGCGGCATATCCGTCCGGCGCTTCCAGCCGTGCGGGCAGTTCGTTTGCCAGGGACACGGGCACCTCGTCCCAGAAGCTGTCAATGAGTTCGTCCGCGAAGCCGAATCCCAGCGTTCCGTCGGGGTTTTGCCGGGCTTCCAGGACGGACATCGTGCCGGCCCACTGCCAGAGCCCGTCGTCGGTGTTGTCTTCCTTGCTGGCGATCCAGCCGAAGAAGAAGCGGCGTCCATCGCGCTCAGCGGTCTTGGATGCGTAGAAGGCGCGGCCGTCCACCGAGTCCAGGTGCGGTACGGTCCAGGGGCCGTCGGGGCTCTTGGCCATGCGGTACCGGGTCGTGAAGGATTCGGAGAACTCCGAGTAGACCATGTACCACCAGTCGCCCCACGCGAAGACGTCCGGGCATTCATGGGTGATGTAGCGCCGGGGATCCCAGAACGGTTCAGTGTGCTGCCAGGTCACCAGGTCGCTGGAGACGCACTGGGCTATGACACCCCGACGGCGTTCGGGTCCCGCGGAGTGCCGCGCCGCCAGCAGCATCCGCCACTGGCCTGCGGCCTCGTCCCGGAAGACGAAAGGGTCCCGCCAGTCGCCGGACTCGTAGCCGTCCGGGGCACCGAAAGTGAGTTCCGGGTGCTTCACCCAGGTCTGCATACCGTCGGTGCTCGTGGCCTGCATGACGAGCTGAAGAGGCGCTCCATCCGGTCCGAGGTTGCGCGGGTTTTGACCCGTGTAGAACAAATGATGGGTGCCGGTTTCGTCGACGACGACACTGCCCGTGTAGGCGTTGAAGTCCAGGTCCGTTTCACTTCCGTGCTGGAGGGAAACGCCCTGGTCCTCAAACTGCGTGAGGTCTTTGGTGGTAACTAGGTTCCAGGAGGTTCCGGGCTTGGGGTCTGCGCGGACCTCGTGCAGGTAGAAGAGCCAAAACTCCCCGTCCTTCTCGAAAGGGATGAGGTCTCCCACCCAGCCGTCGGCGGGTTTGAAGAAAACTGAGCGATTCATCGGCGCTGACGTCCAATCTGCTTAAGCGTTTGATCATGAGTAATCTAACCCCCATCCAGAGCTTGATCAAGCGTTTTAGCAGAATTGGATTATTAATCTTTCGTTGACCCGAAACGGGGACTGAGCATGGCCCCGACGATTTATCCGCTGCCAGCTTCAAGCGGGTTACTGATTCTTCGTGCCGGCTCTTCTGCCGATTCTGAGACCGGCCCAGAACGCCAGGACCAGCAGGCCGGTGACTGCTATTGCCAGGCCGATCTGCGTCCCTTGACTTACGAAGGCCATGCCGCTGCCTGAGAAGAGCTGGTTGCTCAGCGGCGCGTAGGCGAACCAGCCTATGCTGGCATTCGCGTTGCTCCAGGCGACGAGGCAACCCACCAGCACCGCGACGAGGCCCACCCCGAGCAGAACGGCGGCAGATACGCGGGCGAGCTTCTTTGGCTTACGTTCCCCAGATGTGTTGTCTTCCCCCATGCAGGCGAGTCTAGCGGGGCTACTACCCGTGACCACGCCGCATCAGCGGGCCGAAGCGCACGACGGCGGGACCTCCCGCCGTCGACCGTTTGGGTTAGTGCCCAACAGCCTTCTATTTGGCCCAGTCGGCGTCGCCGTACGGGCGGCCGCGGAAGTGGGCGCGAAGATACTCCCCCACAACGGCAGCCCCCAGGTCCCCGGCGTCGGGCGCCACCACCCGGCCACCGACCCGGCGGGCCATCCGCTGGACGAACCGTTCCAGGCCGGGGTCGTCGCCGAGCCGGAAGAACGTGACCTGGGTGCCGGCACGCCCCAGGCGGTCCAGTTCGGCCACGGTAATCCGGATGGTCTCAGGGTCCGGCGGGTAGTCGAACCAGGTCTCGCCGTCGGCCAGCAGGTGCGCGGTTGGTTCGCCGTCCGTCACCACCAAGAGGACGGGCTGCATCGAGGGGTGCTTGCGGAAGAACCGGCCGGCCAGCAGTAAACCGTGGTGCAGATTCGTTCCCTTGCTCCGGAAGGCCGGCAAGGCGGTGAGCTCGCCAATGTCCATGGTCTGCGCGTAGCGGCCGAACGTGATCAGCTGCAGCCGGTCGCCGCGGAAGCGGGTTGAAATGAGGTGGTGCAGGGCGAGCGCGGTGCGCTTCATGGGCACCCAGCGCCCTTGGGCGGCCATTGAGAAGGATACGTCCACGAGCAGGACGACGGCGGCCTGGGTGCGTGCCTCAGTTTCCGCCACCTCGATGTCGTCCGCGGCGAGGCGCAGTCCGTGGCCCGGGTCGCCGCCGTCGGCAATGGTGCGGCGGATCGCGTTGGTGATGGTTCGCGTGACGTCCCACGGCTCGGCGTCGCCGAACTCCCACGGGCGGCTGGAGCCGGTCTGTTCCCCGGCCGCCCCGGCAACGCGCGTGTCCCGGCGCCCCTGCCGGCTGGAGAGTTGCTTGGCAGTGTCCCGAAGCAGCGCCCTCCCAAGCCGCCGCATCGACTGTGGTGACAGCCGGAGATCCCCGTCCGCCCCGCGTTGGAGGTACCCGCCGTCGTGCATTGCCTTCTCGATTTCAGCGAGGGTGCGTGCCGTCACGGCGGCATCCTGCCCGAGCTGGCGGGCCAGGGCGTCGAGGTCCAGGTCGTCCAGGCTGGACCCGTTATACGACTGGGAGAGCTGCTCAGACAGCTCGTCCAGCTCGGCGAGGTCCTGCAGCACGCCGGTGCCGTCTCCGAGTCCGAGCCCCTCCTGCCCCTCGAAGCGTTCGGAGCCGCTCCAGTCCTCGCCGGGGCGCAGTGCGCGCAAATTGTCGTCGAGTTGGCCGAGCTGGGCCATGAGTTGCGGCGAGCCGAACGCCTGGGCCGAGAGGTTCATCAGTTCCTCCCGCTGCTCCCGGGACATGGATTGCAGCATCCGCTGGGCTGCTGCCGCGCGCTGGGCCAGGGCGTCGATCAGCTCCTCGACCGACTGTGGATTCTCTGGAAAGAACTGGCCGTGCTTGGCCATAAAGTTCTGGAAGTCGGCGTCGGTGTCCTCGCCGCGCCGGTGTTTGTCGAGCAGCCCGTTGAGGTCCTGCAGCATCTCGCTGACGGCCGCTCGGTCCTCATCGGTGGCGTTCTCGAGTGCCTGTTTCATGCCGGCGAACCGCTGGTCCAGGACCTCACGGCCCAGCAGGTCCTTGATCCGTTCGTAGGCTTCCCGGGCGGTGCTCGACTGCCAGTCATAGGAGGCCAGCTCGTTGACCGCTGCGGCAGTGGACCGGGGCAGGTTCTGCAGCTGCATCTCACGGAAGGCGCGGTCGGTGTTGTCCATCATGGCGTCGCGGGCCAGCTGTTTGCGCTCCTCCAGCACCGCGGTGTCCAGCAGTTTCTGGACTTCGTTGAGGGTACCGTCCAGCTTGTGCCGGCCCAAGAGGTCTTTGCGGCGCTGCTGGACGCGGGCGGCGAGGTCGTCGAGGCCTTCGCGGCTGCGGCCGCCGCGCCGCAGGTACTCCTGGAGGGCATGCCGGGGCGAGTAGCCGGCCATGACGTCCTCGGCGACGGCGTCAAGCGCTTCCGCCAGGTCCACCGGCGGGGCGAGCGGATCCGGTCCGCCCCTGTACCGGCTGTACCTGGACCGGTTGTGAACGCTCATGGGCCCTCCTGTCCTGCCCCGTCGAACTGCTTAGCTTCTAGCCGTAAATCGTCGCCTCGTCGTCGGACTCCTTGGCGATCCGCCGGGCGAGGTAGAGGCCTTCCAATGCCAGTTCGACGGCGGCGGCCCGCTGCCCGTCGTTCGTCGCACCCAGGCGCTCACTGATCTCGTCGTAGAGTCGGGAGCCGTTGAGGGACGGGAGGTTCTGCAGGAACTCCCGCGCGGTGACCAGTTCCCCGGTGGTCACCGTGGTGTGGCCGTCGAGGGCGGCCACAAGCTGCCCCATGTCGATGCCGTGGAAGTGCGCCCGAACGGCCTCCGCTGTGGCCATGCGCAGGAGGTGGTCCAGGATGTCCTGTTCACGCCCTTCCTCACCGGACTCGAACTCAATCTTGCCCGCGAGGACTTCCACCGCCGCTTCCAGGTCGATGATCCGGGCCACGGCCTCGTCCTCGCCGCGCACACTGGCCCGGCGAAGGGCGGCCGCGGCGACGGTTTCGGCACCCGCAATGGCGAACCGGGCGGAAACCCCGGAGGTCTGGTTGATCGCCGGGGACTGCCGCAGCGCCCGGGTATAGCGGGCCAGGATCTCCAGGATGACGGGCGGGACGCCGGCCACCAGCTGCCCCTCCTGCCGGATGACGGCCACCTCGTCGTCGAGCTCTATCGGGTAGTGGGTGCGGATCTCGGCGCCGAAGCGGTCCCGCAGCGGCGTGATGATCCGGCCGCGGTTCGTGTAATCCTCCGGGTTGGCGGACGCGACGACGAGAACGTCCAGCGGCAGCCGCAGCACGTAGCCGCGGATCTGGATGTCGCGTTCCTCCATCACGTTGAGCATCGAAACCTGGATGCGCTCGGCGAGGTCGGGCAGCTCGTTGATGGCGATGATTCCGCGGTTTGAGCGCGGGACCAGGCCGTAGTGGATGGTTTCCGGGTCGCCGAGCCGGCGGCCCTCGGCCACCCGCATCGGGTCGATGTCGCCGATCAGGTCGGCGACGGAGGTGTCCGGCGTCGCGAGCTTTTCGACGTACCGTTCGGAGCGGTGGCGCCACGCCACCCGCAGCCGGTCCCCCTCGGTGAGGACGCGGGCACGGGATTGCTCCGTGATGGGTTCGTACGGGTGTTCGTTGAGTTCCGATTCCTCGATCACCGGCGACCACTCGTCCAGCAGCCCGGCCAGGGTGCGCAGCAGCCGGGTCTTGCCCTGCCCCCGTTCGCCGAGCAGGACGATGTCGTGGCCGGCTAGCAGGGCCCGCTCGAGCTGGGGCAGGACGGTCCGGCTGAAGCCGTACATCCCGGGCCAGGGATCGCGGCCGGCGGCGAGCGCGGCGAGCAGGTTGTCGCGGATTTCGCGGCGCAGGTCCTTGTGCACGTGGCCGGAGGCACGCAGTTCACCAACAGTGAAGACATCGGGGCGATCACTCACTCCTCTACGTTAGACCTCCACCGGGCGGGGAATCGAGGATTTCTCCAGATTCCCTGCTCACTGGGCACTACGCCGCTTAGGCTGGATGCTGATGACTGCAGCCATGCCGCCGGCACCACCATCGGGGCCGCCGCCGGGTCCGCCGGGAACGCTCCTCCTTTTGGTGCGCCATGGGGAGACGCCGACGACGGGCAGAGTGCTGCCGGGGCGGGCTCCGGGGCTGCTTCTGTCCGACCGCGGCCGCGCCCAGGCTGAACGGGTCGCGGAGCGCCTCGCGGACCTCCCGGTCGACGCCATCTATTCCTCGCCGCTGGAGCGCGCCTGCGAGACGGCGGAGCCGACGGCGGCCCGCACCGGACGGGACATGAAGCACGACGACGGACTGCTCGAATGCGATTTCGGCGACTGGACCGGGGCTGCTCTGGCGGACGTGGCCGCCCTGCCCGAGTGGCAGACCGTCCAGCACAGCCCCTCGACCTTCCGTTTCCCGAATGGCGAGAGCTTCACGGAAATGCAGGCGCGGATTGTCGGAACGCTGGAGGCGCTGCGAAACGCCCACGTTGGCGGCGTGGTGGTGTGTTTCTCCCACGCCGATCCCATCAAGGCCGCCGTCGCCCACGCCCTGGGCACGCCCCTGGACCTCTTCCAGCGCATCGTCATCAGCCCGGGTTCGGTGTCGGCCATCTCGGTTGTGGAGGGTCAGGCGCCCACCGTGCTCATGGTGAATTCGACGTCGGAACCGCTGAGCGGGCTGAGGGGACAGTGAGTGGGGACTTACGGCGGCACAGCCGGTGAAACGGGGCCGACGGTGTCGGGCCGGGAGCTGATGCTGCTCACGCAGGGCAGCGTCGAGCTGATCGGGCGCATCCCGCGCAGCAGCAACGGGACGTTCCTCGTCCAGGTCTCCCGTGCGGACGACGCCGCGTACGCGGTCTACAAGCCGGAGGCCGGGGAACGGCCGCTGTCCGATTTCGAGCCCGGCCTCTACCGGCGCGAACGCGCAGCCTACCTGCTCAGCGATTCGCTGGGGTGGGGTCTGGTGCCGCCGACGGTGATCCGCGAGGAGGCGCCCTTGGGGGTCGGTTCGCTGCAGTGGTTTATCGAGTGCGACTTCCAAGAGCATTACTTCACCCTGTTCGCGGACTCACCCGAGACCCATCGCGAGCTGGCGCGGATCGCCCTGTTCGACTACGTCACCAACAACACCGACCGCAAAAGCGGCCACGTGCTGCGCGGCGATGACGGCCGGGTGTGGGGCATCGACCACGGGCTGTGCTTCTCGGCCAGCTTCAAACTGCGTACCGTGATCTGGGACTTCGCCGGTGAGCCCATCCCGGACGCCCTGCTCGAGGACATCGCTCCGCTCGCAGAGGGCGCGCCAGTCGAGGTGGCCGAGCTCCTCGACGTCGAAGAGGTCACCGCTTTGCAGCGCCGCGTGCAGCGCTTGCTCCGCGCCGGGGTGCTGCCGGTTGACCGCACCGGCATGCGCTACCCGTGGCCGCTCGTATAGGCGCGCTTCGGCGTCTTGTGACTCTCTGTCGTTAGCACTTCCCCGCGGCGCTACTTAGGAGTGCCGAATCCGCTGTCCGCCCGTCACGCAGGCTTGCCTGGCACTCAGCCGCGCGTCCGGCGACGTCGCCATGGACGGCATAAGTAATTGCCTCGACAACAGCGATTTGGCCGGTTGTGTCAGGGACGCCGGGAAATTGCACCTGCGGCGCCTCAACGGCCACCGGCGACTCCTGCGTGGCCCGCATGCGAAGAATCGCGATGGCGGAAATAAGGCACCAGGCAATGTTCGTAACCACTGAGGGCCACGCTTCGTGGACCGCACCATTGATGATGAAGGCACATGCACCGATGAGGTTGGCCACCTGGAAGCGCTTGCCGGCCTTCAACCAACCCATGGAGACAGACAGGTATGCCGACAGGATCAGAACTGCCCCCGACCAACCTGCAATTTCCCACAGCAGTTCCATGATGTCCTTTCAGAAGTGGCACCCTGATGCCATCCGCTGGGCGGAGTGTAGATCGTGGGCTCGTGTGTGTTTTGGAAGGCCCGGATGTCCCCGTAGGCCTGTCGTTTCAACAGCAATTATGAGTACGGCGCACCTTTAGAGCAATTGCATTCCACTGAAGACATGGTTTAGAACTACTTAACATGGACATCGATCCGCGCAGGCTGCGCGTGCTTCTTGCGATTGCCCGCACGGGCGGGGTGCTAGCCGCGGCCGACGAGCTGGGAATTAGCCCATCGGCCGTCTCACAGCAGCTCAACAAATTGGAAGACGAGACGGGCCACGCCTTGGTGGTGCGCACACCCAAAGGCTCAGTTTTGACACCCGCAGGCCTGGCGGTAGCGGAAGCCGGGGAGGAGATTGAACGTGCACTCAGCGTTGCTCGCGCCCGTATCGAAGGTGGGGCCAAGGTTGAAGGAGTCGTGCGCGTGGGCGGATTCACCAGCTTTGTTCGGACGGTGGTGATCCCGCGCCTGCCCGACTGGCGCACCCAGTACCCGCAATTGCAGATCCGGATCGTCGAGGACGACTTTCCGGCTCTGATGCGACTGCTCCGCCAGCGCCAGCTCGACGCCGTCGTGGTCGAGCTCGATTCGACGACGGCCGAGCAGCGTTCGCTCTCCGCAGGAATGACCGAGGAACCACTGCTTGACGAGCCCTGGAAGCTGGTGGTTCCCTCGGGTGCCCTGCTCACCACCGAGAACATCGACCTTGCCCGGCTGCCACTTCCGTGGCTCGGCGTCGAGCCCACAGCCGCCAACGCTTCGGTGCTCGGTCGGCTCCGTCAGTCAACGGGTGCCCAGATGGATACTGCGCACCAGTACCAGGAAACGCTGACCGCTCTCGCGCTCGTCGCCGCGGGCGAGGGTATTGCGATCGTGCCCACCTTGGCACTAAGCGGCGTCATCCACGACGGAGTCGACGTCCTGGACGTCCCCGGACTCGGAACTCGACGCATCGTCCTGCGACGATTCGATCGACGGCGGTCAACCAGCACGCCGGTGGACACCGTCGCACGCCTGCTGCGGGAATCGGCAGCGGCGTTCGACACACGATCGACATCCTGACGGACTCGTCCTGGTCTCTGTTTGTCCAGAGTGCTCTGGACAATTAGGTGACGTATGGCCTATTTTCGGCAACCTGATCCGGGCATAGGCTGATAAAACCACAGCTCGGCGAATAGACGAAGGAGACTCTCATGTTGCTTTGGATAGCCATCATTATCGCGGTTCTCTGGCTTCTCGGTCTGCTCGGCAACATCGGTGGCGGGTTAATTCACCTGCTTTTGGTGATAGCCGTGGTCGTCCTGGTCGTCCACTTCATCCGCGGCAGGTCCTCCCGCGTGTAAGACGAGCAAAGCCATCCCAGCAATGGGGCACGCACGGCCGACCTTGCGGGAGCGCGCCGGGAAACCGCGGGTTTGGCCGGTTCCCAGGCGGGATCCTTAGGGGAAGTCGTAGGGCGCTCGGGAGGTGCGAGGACGGAGTGACATTCTGGACGTCCCCGGACTGGGTACGCGACGCATCGTTCTGCGACGGTTCGACCGGCGACGGTCAGCCGGCATGCCCGTGGACACAGGGGTGAGCCGACGACGGCGGGACTTCCCGCCGTCGTCCGCTTGCGTTTGGTGCCGCTCGCCTACAGCGCCGACCAGCCGCCGTCGGAGGCGAGGATGGCGCCGTTGACGTTGGTGCCGTCGTCGCTGAGCAGGAAGGTGATGGAGGCGGCGAGCTGGGCCGCGGTGGCGGGTGTGGGGACAGTGGCCTGCATCAGCGGGCCGAGGCGTTCGGCCGCGAGCTGCGATCCCCAGTTGGCCACGATGTTGGTGATGGTGGGGCCGGGGGCTACGGCGTTGAAGCGCAGGCCCTTGGGCCCGTACATCACGGCCGAGTTCTTAGTCAGGCCGACGACGGCGTGCTTGGACGCGGTGTAGGCGGCTCCGGCGGCGGAACCGCGCAGCCCGGCTTCGGAGGCGACGTTGACCACGGAACCGGTCCCGGCGTCGAGCATCAGCGGCACCACGGCGCGGGTGAGGCGCATGAGGGCGGTGACGTTGATCCGGAAGACACGGTCCCAGAGGTCGTCGTCCACTTCGTGGATGGGGGCGAAGTTGTCCATGACGCCGGCGACGTTCGCCAGGGCGTCGACGCGTCCGCCGGCGGCAGCAACGACGGCGGCCACGGTCTCTTCGGTGGAGATGTCGCCGGCCACGGGGACCAGGTCCAAACCGGCGTTTTCGGCCACCAGGTCGTCCAGGCGTTCCTTGCTGATGTCGGCGGCGATGACGCGGCCGCCTTCCTTGGCGACGCGCAGGGCCGTGGCCTGGCCGATGCCCGAGGCCGCGCCGGTGACGATGACGGTTTTGCCGGCAAACCGGCCGTTGGTGGTGGCTTCCTGCCATGAAGCTTCGTTGCCCATGATGTCCTTCCAGACGTTGCTGAGGGTGATGCGATCCACCTTATGACACTCTGTGTCATTATGTAAGGGTGAATACTGGTGGGATGCCTTCGGATGCTTTGACCACCGCCGTTCCGCGCCCCACCGGGCGCCCGGTGACGATTGATCCCGACGCAGTGGCCGCCATCGCGCTGCGGTTGTTCGCGGAGCGCGGCTACGAGCAGACCTCCATGGAGGACATCGCGCGCGCGGCCGGAATCGGGCGCAAGAGCCTGTACCGCTACTTCTCGAACAAAGCCGAGCTTGTCTGGGGCGGCATGGATCCGGCGGTGGAAGCGTCGGGGCGGGTTTTGGATTCCGCCCGCGTTTCGGGCGGGGCCGACGGCGGTTCCAACGGCGACGTGCTGGCGGGGCTGCGGGAGGCGGCTGTTGCCGGGGTTGCTGTTATTCCTGACCTGGCAGTGACACGGGGGCGGCTGCGGTTGATCGCCGAGCACCCCGAGCTGGCGAGTCGGAGCTACGAGTCCCTGACACCGCAGCGGGACCGGGCGCGGGCGTATCTGGTTTCGGCAGGGGTTGGCGAGGACGTTGCCGGGTATCTGTGCGCAGCGTTCATGGGCGCGACGTTCGAGGCCTGGATGCGGTGGGCCGCGGGGACGGATCCGGATCCGGTGCCGTATTTGGTGGCGGCTGTTGGGGTGCTCAGCATTCCGGGAGGCTGAAGCGACGCGGCGGTGCGCGCGGCTTTGGCTTCATTGGAGACTTAACGTCACACAAAGCGGCGGCATCCGGATCCGGACAGGCAACGATTTACCCTTGACTCGTGACTTTGACTAAGATCCGCACCGCCGCCGCGAGCTCCCTCGCCGCCGCAGGTCTCCTGTTTACCCTCGCCGCCTGTTCCACGCCGGCCGCCACCCAGCCAACCAGCTCTGCACCGGTTTCCCCGGCAACAGCTTCAGCCAGCACCGACTCCGGGCCCTGCGCCGGGGTGAAGGTCATCGTCGATTCGGGCTCCCTGAAGCAGGCTGCCGCTGATACGTCCGTTTGCGTGCCCGTGGACGGGCCGACGCTCGCATCCAAGGTGCTCGACGAGGCAAAGGTGAAAACTGAGGGCACTCCCGAATATCCCAAGGAACTGGCGTGCCGTGTGAACGGCGTCCCCGCCGCAGACTTCGACATCGCCCACAAGGGAGGAACGTACCGGGAAGACTGCAGCAAGATGCCCGCCGCTTTCGCCTACTGGTCGCTCTGGGTCAAGCCGGCCTCCGGTGACTGGGCATACGCGCAGGAAGGCCTCAGCACCCTGCAGCTGAGCCCGGGACAGAGCGTGGAACTGCTCTTCACGGTCGACGGCGCACCGGCCGCACCGGCGGCATGACCTTTCGACCCGCGCCGCTACGTGCAGCGGCGGCTCTCGCCGTCGTCTTCATCGCGGCGCGGGTCATTTACCGCTTCCTTTTCAACGGGGCGGGCATTGGCGAACCGGTTCTGCTTGACCTGCCGGCGGTGCCGCTGCCTGCCCCGTACGCCCATGTGGTCCTCCTCGGTCCGGTAACCGCAGCTGGCCTGTGGCAGGCGGTCCTGTCCGCTTTGCCGATTGCCGGGATGTTCCTCGCTTTCGGCCTGCTCAATGCGTTTGTGGATGTGGCCCGCGGCTTCGTGCTCCTGGCCCGCCGCGGCCCCATGCAGGGCCTGGCCCGGACTTTGGTGGTGGCCTGGGCGGCGCTCCCGGCGCTAGCCGACGCCGTGAGCTCCGTACGCCTGGCCTTTAGACTGCGGGGCGAACGCTTCGGACCCCGCGCCCTGGTGCCCGTGCTCGAGCGGACCCTTGAGCACGCGGGCCGGGTTGCCGCAGCCCTGGAGCTGCGCGGCTTCGGGAGCCGGGCAGCACACCAGACCGGCCAGGGTACCGAAGCGCCGGTCCTCGTCCGGGACGCAGAATTCCGCATCGGTGATGCGCGGGTGCGCGTCGCAGGGTTCACGCCGTCGAGCGGGTCCATAACGGTCATCACCGGGCCGACGGGCTCCGGCAAGTCCACCTTCCTGCGGGGCGTCGCGGGCCTCCTCTCACACGTTGACGGTGGAGAAGTTTCCGGCACCGTGCGCGTCGCCGGAACGGACCGTGCCACCACGCCGCCGCGCGATACCGCCCGCCTCGTCGGCGTCGTATTGCAGAATCCCCGCGCTGCCTTCGCCTCTACCCGGGTCCGGGATGAAATCGCCCTCGCACTGGAGCTGCGCGGCATGGCGTCCGGGACCGCCAAGACCCGGGTGCTGGAGGTCGCGGAGCATATCGGAGTGTCGGCGCTGCTGGACCGGAATATCAGCACCCTCTCGGCAGGCGAGGCGACGCTTGTGGCCATCGCCGCCGCGGTGGTGGAGCATCCGGCCCTGCTCCTGGTTGATGAGCCTTTGGCCGACCTGGACACCGCAGCACGCGGACACGTCATCGCCGTGCTCAACGCCCTCGCCCGCGATGACGGTGTCTGCGTCATCGTGGCGGAGCACCGGGCGGCAGCGCTCGTACCGGTTGCCGACTCGTGGTGGACCATCGACGGCGACGCCCTGGTGCCGGGTGCTGCGCCATCCGCGCCTTCGGCCCCTGTTAGTGCCCGCCCAACGCCGGCAGAGCCAGCGGAGCACGTGCCCGTCCTGACTGCGGCAAACCTCGCGGTGCACCGCAAGGGCAAACCGCTCGTGCATGACGCGTCCCTGACCCTGCACCGCGGTGAAGTGGTGGCCCTCGTGGGGCCGAACGGGGCAGGAAAGTCGTCCCTCCTGGTGGCGCTCGCCCTGGGTGAAGGAACGGAGCGTGAAGGAACGGTTGGCGAAGGCAGGGGCGGTGAAAGCACGGTCGACGGCGGCCGCGTCGCCCTCGTCCCGGACGCCTCGGACGACCTCTTCACGAGGGATACCGTCGCAGCAGAGCTCCGCGCGGCCGATCGGCGCCAGGCGCGCGCTGCGCGTAAGGCTGCCGCCGGGCGGCACCAGGACCTGCGCAGTGACCGGCTCCCCGCAAGGCCCGCGGCTTCACACTTGGCCCGTTTGCGGGGGGACGTCCGGATTCCCATTGGACATGAACATCCCCGGGATCTCTCTGCAGGAGAGCGCAGGATCCTAGCCATCGCGCTGCAGACCATGGACGAGCCCCAGGTACTCCTGATCGATGAGCCCACCCGCGGACTCGATCCTGCTGCCCGCACAGCAGTCTCGGCGGCGCTGCGGGCCGCTGCGGACGCCGGTGCCGCGGTCCTGATCGCCACGCACGACCTCGACTTTGCCCACAACCTCGGCGCCCGGATCCTCCCGATGCGTGACGGCGTCGTACCTTCTTCCGTGCCGGCCAATGCGCCGGAACCGCCCCTCCCGCTTTCCCGGCAGGGGAATGCCGGACCGAGGCCAAGGGTCAGCGACGAACAAACAGACACCCAGGGCCCGGCAAGACAGCGCCGCGTCCGGATGCCGCGGGGCGTCGAGCTCGCAATTCTGGCAGCTGCAAATCTTCTGGCCCTCGGCGCATTCTGCTGGCCGCTGCTCGCCGCAGCCCTCCCGGAGGATGCCGCCGCGGCCCTCCCCTACGCGGCGCTGGCCATTGCGCCGCTCGCCGCCGTCGCCGTCGTTGTGTCCATGGACGGTTCGGTCCGCTCCGCGCACACGGTGGCGTTGCTCGGCGTCCTGGCCGCCGTCGGTTCCGCGGTGCGGGTGGCGAGCACCGGCGTCGGGGGCGTGGAGGCGGTCTTTATCCTGCTGATCCTGGCCGGCCGGGCCTTCGGTGCCCGTTTCGGCATGCTCCTCGGCGCCGCCACCATCGCCGTCTCCAGCGCCTTGTGGGGTGGGATCGGGCCGTGGACACCGTTCCAGATCTTCGCCTGTGCGTGGGTGGGCGCCGGTGCCGGCCTGCTCCCCCGGCAGGTGCGGGGCAAAGCCGAGCTGTGGATGCTGGGCGGCTACGGTGCCGTGGCGTCCTACCTGTTCGGGCTGCTGACCAATCTGTGGTTCTGGCCCTTCGCGGTCGGCGCCGGCACCGGCATCTCCTACGTGGCCGGTGCGCCGCTGGGCACCAACCTCAGCAGCTTCCTGCTCTACTCGCTGGTGACGTCGACGGCGGGCTGGGACACCTTGCGTGCCATCACCACGGTCGTCGGAATCGCTGTGGTGGGGCGGGCCATTCTCGCCGCGTTCCGGCGGGTGAAGCCGGTATACAACGGCGGCGGGCAGGCCACCAAGGCCCTACCCGCCGTCGTATCTGATCTGGAGGAGATCAGGCGTTAGTTTTCCGCTTGAACCAGCCCCACACGGCCGTGGCCACGAACAGGATCAGGCCGATGAATGCCAGCCACAGCAGGCCCTTCACCACGAAGCCGAGGATCGAAAGGACAAGCCAGATAATAAGCAGTGTGATGATAATTCCCATAGGGGAAGCTTAGGCCTTATCCCTGCTGAAACAGGCACCAGCACCCAACTCACACCTTGAAGTACTTCGCCTCCGGGTGATGGAACACGAACGCGTCGGTGGACTGTTCGGGGTGCAGCATCAGCTCATCGCTCAGGATCACGCCCATCCGCTCGGGGTGCAGCAGCTCCGTCACCTTGCGGCGGTCCTCCATGTCCGGGCACGCGGGGTAGCCGAGCGAGAACCGCGCGCCGCGGTAGTCGAGCTTGAACAGGCCGGCCTTGTCCTTGGGCTCCTCGGCTGCGAAACCCAGCTCCGAGCGGATGCGTGCATGCCAGAATTCCGCGAGCGCCTCGGTGAGCTGCATGACCAGGCCGTTGAGCTCGTAGTAGTCGCGGTAGTGGTTGCCCTTGAACAGTTCGGACGTGACCTCGTCGATCTTCGAGCCGGCGGTGACCAGCTGCACCGGCAGCACGTCGATCTGCCCCGATTCGCGCGAGCGCACGAAGTCGGCGAGGCACAGGTGCCGGTCGCGGCGCTGGCGCGGGAAGTCGAAGCGCAGCCGCTCGGTGCCGATCGGACCGCCTGATCCGCCGTCGGGGGCGAGCAGGCCCGCGGTGCCGAGGACGCCGTCGCGATCCTCCCCGTGGTGCAGCACCACCACCTGTTCCCCCTCGGAGACCACCGGGAAGTACCCGTACGCGACGGAGGCATCGAGCATTCCCTCGCCGAGGATGCGGTCCAGCCAGTACCGCAGGCGCGGCCGGCCCTCGCGTTCCACCAGTTCCTCATAGGAGGCGCCGTCCTCGCCGCGGCCGGGCTTGAGCCCCCACTGCCCCATGAAGGTGGCGCGTTCGTCGAGGAAGGCAGAGTAATCGTGGAGCGAGACGCCGCGCACGATGCGGGTGCCCCAGAACGGCGGCGAAGGCACGTGATTGTCGGCGGCGACGTCGGAACGCCCGGGCATTGCCTCCGGCTCCGTCACCTTGAACTTCGGGCCTCCTTTATGGATCCGCTTCTTCAGCGCGGGGAGGCCCACCTCTGCGGGGTCGGCGCCGCGGGCCACCTGCACCAGCGGCTCCATGAGCGACAGGCCCTCGAAGGCGTCCTTCGCGTAGCGGACTTCTCCCTCGAACTGTCCCGCCAGGTCCTGCTCGACGTAGGCGCGGGTGAGGGCTGCGCCGCCGAGGATGATCGGCCACCGCTTCGCGAGCCCGCGGGACTGCAGTTCCGCGAGGTTCTCCTTCATCACCACGGTGGACTTCACGAGGAGGCCGGACATGCCGATCACGTCGGCGTTGTGTTCCTCGGCCGCGGCGATGATGTCGGCGATCGGCTGCTTGATGCCGAGGTTGATCACCTTGTAGCCGTTGTTGGTGAGGATGATGTCCACCAGGTTCTTGCCGATGTCGTGCACATCGCCGCGCACGGTGGCGATCACCATCGTGCCCTTGCCCGAGGAATCCGATTTCTCCATGTGCGGCTCGAGCAGCGCCACGGCGGTCTTCATCACCTCGGCGGACTGCAGCACGAAGGGCAGCTGCATCTCGCCGGCGCCGAAGCGCTCGCCCACCACCTTCATGCCCTCGAGCAGGTAGTCGTTGATGATGCCGAGCGGGGTCATGCCCTCGGCGCGGGCCAGGTCCAGGTCCTCTTCGAGGCCCTTGCCTTCGCCGTCGATGATGCGCCGCTCCAGGCGTTGGCCGGTGGGCAGCGCCGCGAGTTCCGCGGCGCGCTGGTCCTTCAGCGCTGCGGTGTCGACGCCGGCAAACAGGTCCAGCATGCTGGCCAGCGGGTCGTACGTGAGGTTGCCGTCGGCGTCGTATTCGCGGCGGTCCCAGACGAGGTCCAGGGCCACCTTGCGCTGTTCCTCCGGCAGTGACGCGAGCGGCACGATTTTGGCCGCGTCGATGATGCCGCTGGTCAGGCCGGCCTGCACCGCCTCGTGCAGGAACACCGAGTTCAGGGCCATGCGCGCTGCCGGGTTCAGGCCGAAGGACACGTTGGAGACGCCGAGGGTGGTGTTGATGCCGGGGTACTTCGCGGTGATCTGGCGGATGGCTTCGATCGTTTCGATGGCGTCCCGGCGGGTTTCCTCCTGGCCGGTGGCGATGGGGAAGGTCAGGGCGTCGACGATGATGTCCTCGACGCGCATCCCCCATTCGCCCACCAGGGCGTCGACGAGGCGGGAGGCGATGGCCACTTTGCCCTCGGTGGTGCGTGCCTGGCCGTGTTCGTCGATGGTCAGGGCGATTACGGCGGTGCCGTGTTCCTTCACGAGCGGCATGATCCGCGCGAAGCGGCTGTCCGGGCCGTCGCCGTCCTCATAGTTGACGGAGTTGACCACCGGGCGTCCGCCGATGTGTTCGAGCCCGGCCTGAAGTACGGCCGGTTCCGTGGAGTCCATGACGAGCGGGAGCGTGGAGGCCGACGCGAAACGTGAGACGATCTCCTTCATGTCGGCCACGCCGTCGCGCCCCACGTAGTCAATGCACACATCGAGCAGGTGCGCGCCGACGCGGACCTGCTCGCGGGCGATATCGACGCAGTCGTCCCAGCGCTCGTCGAGCATTGCCTGGCGGAACGCCTTTGAACCGTTCGCGTTGGTGCGTTCGCCAATAGCGAGGTACGCAGACTCCTGGTCGAAATTCACATGATGGTAGAGGGAAGCGATGCCTGCTTCACGCTCGGTGGGAAGGCGGCTGCCGTCGGCGCCCCTCCCGCCGCTGGTGACGGCGGCGGCGGTGCGGAAGGGCGCAAGACGCTCGACGACGGCGGCCATGTGCTCCGGCGTCGTACCGCAACATCCGCCCACCAGACCCAGGCCGAATTCGCGGACGAACTGCTCGTGCGCGGTGGCGAGTTCTACGGGTGAGAGCGGATAGTGCGCGCCGTTGGCACCAAGGACGGGCAGGCCGGCGTTGGGCATGCACGCGATTGCCACGGAGGACTGCTTGGCGAGGTGGCGCAGGTGCTCGCTCATCTCATCCGGCCCGGTGGCACAGTTCAGACCGATGGCGTCGACGCCGAGCGGCTCGAGCGCGGTGAGCGCGGCGCCGATCTCCGAGCCCATCAGCATGGTTCCGGTGGTTTCGACGGTCACCTCGACGAAGATCGGGAGCCGGATGCCGCGGGTTACGATCGCCTGCTTGCAGCCGTTGACCGCGGCTTTGGTCTGCAGGAGGTCCTGGCTGGTCTCGATGAGGAAGGCGTCCGCTCCCCCGTCGATGAGGCCCTCGGCCTGCAGGGCGAAGGTCTGCTTGAGGTAGTCGTAGCTGGTGTGGCCGAGGCTGGGGAGCTTGGTGCCCGGCCCCATCGAGCCCAGGACCCAGCGCATGCGGCCGTCTGTTTTTTCTGCCGCTTCGGCACGGTCACGGGCGATCTCCGCGCCCTTCCGGGCGAGCTCTTCAATCCTGTCGTCGATGCCGTAGTCGGAGAGATTGGACCAGTTCGCGCCGAAGGTGTTGGTTTCGACCGCATCGATCCCCACCGCGAAGTACGCGTCATGAATGTCCGCGAGGACATCCGGTCGCGTGGCATTGAGGATCTCGTTGCAGCCCTCCAGTCCCAGAAAGTCGTCCTCGAGCGACAACTCCCGCCCCTGCAGCATGGTGCCCATCGCCCCATCGGCGATGACGACCCGGTGATTCACGGCATCCAGCAGCTCCTGCGAACGGACGGGACGGGGAACGGACTCAATATCAAGCGCAAAACGAGGCATCTAAACAGACTACGGGCGGGGTCCGAAGATTGCGCCGTGTTTCCCGTGTGCTACGACGGCGGGTGGGCGCCGGCGGGAGGTCCCGCCGGCGCCCACTTCTCATCCTGCAGGGGGACGGACTCTCAGCGGTTAGCCCGCGCCCTGGCCCTCGCGGGCCGTCTCCTCCAGGATCCTGGCCGTCGGCGACCCCGTCATCAGCTGCCCTATCACCTCCGGTTTATCCCACACCTCGCTGCGGAGCCGCGCCAGAAAGGCGTTCGCAGCGTCCTTGGTGTCGAAGTCAAGCAGCACGGCCACGCTGTTCTGGTCCTCTGTATCCCGGAACAGGCGGACAGACCTGGCGCCCGAGGCGGCGCGGCCTGCAGGATCTGTGTCGAACACCTTCTTGAAAGCCTCGTACTCCCGGACTAGATAGCTGATCTGCAAAGTGAACATCGCCGTTCCTTTCGCTCGGGCTACGACAGGTCAAAGATAGGCCTCCCAGCGTCATCCCGGTAGGGCCGGAGGGCTGGCCTTGAACCGGCAGTGCGTTGGCCCCTGGCGTGTCTATCCGGGCCCCCTAAAGCACTGACAAGCCGCCGTCGGAGGCGAGGATGGCGCCGTTGATGTTGGTGCCGTCGTCGCTGATCAGGAGGTGATGGAGACGGCGAGCTGGGCTGCGCTTTTCGGAGGGTTGCCAGGCGTGGGTCAGAATCGGTCGATATTGACCTGGGGAAAGAGCGAAGCCGGGTGCAATTCGCACCCGGCTTCCCTCTCTCTGCTAGATCCCCCGTTCTAGCCGTTCCTGACCCCTCAACTACCGCGGTCTCCGCAATGCGTGGGGTAGCTCGAGGAGCATGGTTACCGGGTGGCGCCCCTAAGTTCGTCCTCGACGTCCTTAGGTGCCGTGAGATCCATCTCGAGCAGCGGCACTACTTTGGACTTGGTGATGTAGCGGTGACCCAGCCATAGAACGATGAAGACCGGCAACCCGATGTAGGAGGAAAGCACCTCCACGGACCGTCCGGCAAGCACAGCCTCGTAGTTCTGTCCCGCGATGACCAGTATGAGCAGGGCGAAGGCCAGCAGTGGGCCAATGGGGAACAGAGATGCCTTGTACGGCAGGTCGCTGACTTTGTTTCCCTGGGCCAGGAAGCCGCGCCTGAAACGGTAGTGGGAGACCGCGATTCCCGCCCAGACGATGAAGCCGCATAGGCCCGACATGTTCAGCAGCCAGGAGTAGGCTGCACCCTGCCCCACGATCGCGGAGAGGAACCCGAAGAGTCCCACGGCCGCCGTCGCGAGCAACGCCGCGATCGGTACACCACGCGCATTGGTTCGGCCGAAGATCTTCGGGGCCATGCCGTCATGGGCCATGGCGTAAAGCATCCGAGTGGAGGCATATAGTCCGGAGTTGCCCGCGGACAGGATTGCGGTCAGGATCACGGCGTTCATCAAGGCCGCCGCGAAGGCGATTCCGGCGCGAGAGAAGACCAGGGTAAAGGGCGATGATGCAATATCGGACTCACCGGAGGCCAGCAGGCTCGGATCGGTGAACGGGATGAGGCAGCCGACGATAAAGATGGCGCCAATGTAAAAAAGCATGATGCGCCAGAAGACAGTGCGGATAGCCTTCGGCACCTCGCGGCGCGGGTTCTTCGCTTCGCCGGCGGCGACTCCTACAAGCTCGGTGCCCTGGAAGGAGAACCCGGCAACCATGAAGACCGAGATGATCGAGACCCAACCCCCGTGGAACACGTCATCGCGGTTTTCCCAGTTGCTCAGTCCCGGAGAGCTATCCCCGAGGATGCCGAAAATCATCAGCACGCCGGCGATCAGGAAGAGCACCACTGCGCTAACCTTGATCAGTGAGAGCCAGAACTCCGACTCACCAAAGGCCTTGGCCGAGAGGGCATTAAGCCCGGTCAGCACCAGCAGGAAGATCCCGGCCCACACCCATCCTGGGACCCCCGGGAACCAGAAGTCCATGATGATTCCGGCCGCTACCAGCTCTGCGGCCACCGTGATGGCCCAGTTGAACCAATAGTTCCAGCCGATCGCGAACCCAAAGGACGGGGAGACGAAACGGGTGGCAAAGGACTGGAACGAACCGGCAACCGGAATTTTGGCCGACATCTCGCCCAGTGACTGCATCAACAGGAACACCATCAGCCCGACCAGCGCGTAGCCGGCCAACGCGCCGCCGGGACCCGCCTGGGAAATGGTGCTGCCCGAGGCCACAAACAGCCCGGTACCGATCGCACCGCCGATGGCGATCATCTGCAGGTGGCGGTGGTTTAGCCCGCGCTTGAGTTCGTTGGTGGATTCGCCGGAAGCGTGATCTGCCGCTATCGCAAGGGAAGACCCTTCTGTTCCATCGGGCTTGATTTCTGCGAGAGTTCCGCTCGGTGGTGTCATGCAGCACCACCCTGGGATATCGTTGCGGGCCGGGTCGGGTTCCCGGTGCCAATAGCGGCTCGACCGGTGCAGGCTTCTGCGACTGCCGTGTCGAGCAGATAGGTCATCGCGTCCCCGCGCGGTGCTGCCTGCGTGGTGGTGGACCCCGAGCTAAGAAACAGTCCTGAACCGGAGCAAAGACCGGTTTCAGGGGTGTCGGTAGCAATAGCCCGATCACTAATTTGCGTGTGGGAGCCAAGTCCCATGGTGCCTCCGAAAAGGTAGCTGCGGTGAATTTGGGGCCTTCCGAAGCCCTCGGGCCGGGAAGGATGGTGATCAAGCTAACACACGCAAAGGAGGCGACATTTGGCGTGGCGAATGTTGCACGTCCGACGGTCAAGTCCTTACGCATAGGCATGGGTTATCCGATCTGAGCGTAAGAGTTTCTGATCTAATGCCGCCCGGTGACTAAGCAGCTCTGATGATCTGCTATGGCGGCCAGTTGGCGTTAGGTATCAGCGGGAATTTGAACCAGCGACAGACGCAGCAGCGCCGGTGCGGCCTTACGGCCAAGGCAAGCCACTGATGGCACGAGTGGCAGGAACTGAACCTCGGATCGTCCCGATAGCGCGTCTTATTCAATCGTGATGCGCCCGTTCTGGGATGCCCTAAAGACACCCGACCCTAAGGTCAAACGCAGGCATTGCGCAGAAGAGCGGGCGCCGAGCAAAAGTATTTCTTATTCATGCGGGAAGAATCCTTCACGGATGCTTACGCACTGCTAGCTTCTTCAGGAATCCCCTCAACGGAAGGAACGAGCATGTCTGTAATCGCAAACCCGGAAGTGACAACCACCCGGGCAGACGACGTCAAGGCGCTCCCCGCATGGCAGGCTCTGAAGGCAGCCGTCATCGGGCTGCAGCAGGTTCAAGTGCAGGACGGTTCCGTTCCGGAACCCGCTGACCATGACCAGGCACGCCAGAATGTCGGCATCATTACTGACTCAATCAACGATCTGCGCCCCCACCTCCACCACGACAGGGACTACCTTGAACTGCTCGTGCAGGACATCCAGCGGTGGGCATCCGAGGGCTTCGTCGTACCGGATTTCCTCGACTCATTGGTAGCCTTCCACCCCGAGCAGTGGCGCATCGACGGGCTACCGCACCTGGTTGTGTTCCCCATGTACACGCAGAACGGCAGCACCAACCGCTACTTCGAGGCCGTCCTCATCGAGGTCATTTGGCCTTCATTCGTGGCTGAACTGGAGGCCGCAAACTACTCCAACAAGCTGTTCGTCCCCATCAGCTTCGTCGATTTCACGCCCGGCTACGACACGAACTCCGCAGTTCTCTTCCCCGAGAGCGTAGCGGTCCGGAGCACCCCCTCCTTCACTTGGGGAGGCATTTTCGCGGACCGCGAAGCTGCCCGGTTCCGTCGCGTCCTAAAGGCTGCTGCCGACATCACTTCCCTGGACCTGCCGGCTGACGCCGCGGAATTCATCGACGACCAGCACCTCACGGAGAAGACCTTCGTGATGTGGGATCTGATCCATGACCGGACCCATATGCGCGGTGACCTGCCCTTTGACCCCTTCATGATCAAGCAGCGGATGCCCTATTTCCTGTACTCCCTGGAAGAGCTCCGCTGCGACCTGACCGCCTTCCGCGAATCAGTCCTCATCGAGCGGGACGAAACGGCTTCCGAGGACGCCCGCAAGCACGCCAAGCTGGTCCAGTACGCCGTGATCTTCGACCGCATCTTCCGCTTCGCGATTACCGGGAACCGGGTCCGTAACTACGACGCCGTGGGCGGCCAATTGCTGTTCGCATGGATGCACCAGCACCGGGTCCTGCACTGGACCGATGGAAAGTTGAGCATCGACTGGAAGGACGTCGCCGGCGTGGTCGTCGAGCTGGGTCTCCGCATCGAGGAACTCTACTGGCGTTCAATCGACCGGCCGAAGACCGCACACTGGCTGGCTGCCTACGAGCTCGTCTCGGAAACCCTCACCCCCCACCCCGCCTCCGTGTGGGCCAAGGGACCGGAGGCCCTTCGGCTCGACGGCCCGCCCCGGGATCTGACGGACCAGATCCTTGATGACGAATTCCCCCTGTCGATGTTCTACGAAGCACTGGAGAAGAAGATGCGCCCTGTTATTGACTCAACTGCAGGAATCACCGGTAAGAGCCCTGTCAAGACTGAGGGCGAGGCGGGCGCATGAGCCAGGACCTCTCGGGGCGTACGGTCGTCGTCGCCGGTTCGACAAGCGCAGCCGGCGTCGCAGTAGTCCGCACCCTCTCGCAAGCAGGGGCACGCGTAGCCGCCGTGGACATTCTTGAGGACCGAGTGCAGGAGCTCTCGGTAGCGTACGACAACGTTACGGGCTATGTCTGCAACCTCGCGGACCTGCAAGCCGTTGAGGACTTGGCGGCGTCTGTCCGGGCCGATCTGGGTCCCGTGGACGGCCTTATCCATCTTGTAGGAGGGTGGCGAGGCGGCACAGGCCTTAAGGGCCAGACGGATGAAGACTGGGACTTCCTGCACACCAGCGTCCTCACCACCCTGAGGAACACCAGCCGCGCGTTGTACGATGACTTGGCTGCCTCCCCTGTGGGTCGCCTGGCCGTTGTTTCCGCGCAGTCCGCTTCCTCGCCGACAGCGGACGGCGCCGCCTATGCCGCCGTCAAGTCCGCCGCCGAGGCATGGACCCTGGCCGTGGCCGACGGATTCCGGCAGGTGCAGGGAGTAAACGAAAGCCCCCTCTCCGCCCAACATTCAGCCGCCCTGGTCTTCGTCGTGAAGGCCCTGGTCGATGACCGGATGCGCGCAGCCCAGCCGGAACGGAGATTTCCGGGCTTCACCGATGTCAGTGTCCTTGCCGACGCTGTACAGCGGATCTTCCACATGGAGGCAGAACAGATCAACGGGCGGCGCCTGCCCCTCACGGCCGGCCACCTCGTGGGCGCACCGGCATAAAGCGTCAGCCTTGATACCAAAGCAGGCGTCCCGCGCAGGGACTGACGGGACGCCTGCACGACCCGGCATACCGGGGCTTCGCCTCGGATAACTACGCCGGGGCTCACGCCGAAATCATCGAAGCAGTTCAGGCAGCCAACGAAGGCCACGTCACCGCATACGGCGAAGATGTCTACACAGCAGCGCTTCAAGTTCTCATCAAGTCCCACTTCGGGGCAGCTGCTACCGCATATCCGGTCTTCAATGGAACAGGGGCCAATGTCCTTGCCCTGCAAGCCCTGCTCCCGCGTTGGGGCGCTGTCATCTGCGCAGCAACAGCGCATATCAATACCGACGAAAACGGCGCCCCGGAACGGATTGGCGGAATAAAGCTCCTCCCTGTCCCCACACCGGATGGCAAACTCACCCCGGAATTGATCGACGCCGAAGCCTGGGGGTGGGGAGACGAGCACCGGGCGCAACCGCTGGTCGTTTCGATCACCCAGACCACCGAACTGGGCACCTGCTACACGCCGGAAGAAATCCAACGGATCGCTGAACACGTCCATGCGAAGGGAATGAAACTGCACCTGGACGGAGCAAGGCTGGCCAACGCTGCAGCACATCTCGGGCTTCCTTCGCGGGCGTTCACCACCGACGTCGGTGTCGACGTCCTGTCTTTTGGCGGCACCAAAAACGGGCTGTTGTTCGGCGAAGCCGTTATCTGGCTCAGCTCACAGTCCGACCCAGGCATGAGCTACCTGCGCAAGATGAACATGCAACTGGCCTCAAAGATGCGTTTCGTCTCTGCGCAACTCGTAGCCCTGCCAACGGATGGGTTGTGGCTGCGGTCCGCCTGTCAGGCCAACGAAATGGCCCAAAGTCTCAGCAAAGGAATCTCGGCCATTAACGGCGTCTCGCTGACGCCACCAACTCAGTCCAATGGCGTCTTTGCCGTCCTTCCAACCGGGGCAGCGGCGAAAGTCCGGGAATCCTTCCGCTTCTATGACTGGGACCAGGCACGCGGGGAAGTCCGGTGGATGTGCTCGTGGGACACCACCGAAACCGACGTCCACTCTCTCGTTGCTGCAGTGAAGGCTGCCGTAGGCTCTCCAGCTTCACAACGAAACGCCTAAATAAGGAGGCGTAACTGCCATCCAGTGGCGGTACTTTCCAGCGGGCGCGGTCTCAAGAGCACGCGCACACTTAAACCTCCGCCACAGGAGCCGCGAACTGCGCCTCGTACAGCCGGGCATACGCACCACCCGCCGCCAACAACTCCGAGTGCGTCCCCTGCTCCACGATCTGGCCTGCCTCCATCACCAGGATGAGGTCAGCGTCGCGGATCGTGGACAGTCGGTGCGCGATCACGAAGCTCGTCCGGTCGGACCGCAAGGCACTCATCGCCTTCTGCACCAGCACCTCAGTCCGCGTGTCCACGGAAGATGTCGCCTCATCCAGGATCAGCACCGACGGTCGGGCCAGGAACGCCCGGGCAATCGTCAGCAGCTGCTTCTCGCCGGCGGATACATTGGAGCCCTCGTCCTCGAGCACCGTGTCGTAACCCTCCGGCAGGGAGTGCACGAACCGGTCCACGTAAGTCGCCCGCGCCGCCTCCAGGATCTCCTCCTCCGAAGCCGACGGCCGGCCGTACGCAATGTTGTCCCGGATCGAGCCCCCAAACAGCCACGTATCCTGCAGCACCATGCCCAGCCGCGAGCGCAGCTCGTACCGCGTCATCGCGGTGACGTCCACGCCGTCGAGCGTTATCCGCCCCGCATCGATCTCATAGAACCGCATCATCAGGTTCACCAGCGTCGTCTTGCCGGCCCCGGTCGGCCCGACGATCGCCACCGTCTGCCCCGGCTCGGCGACGAGACTGAGAGAAGAGATCAGCGGCTTGTCCGGCGAGTAGGAGAACGACACGTTCTCGAACACCAGCCGCCCGCGCCCGCCGTCCGGCGAAGAACCAGGGGAAGGATCCGGCGACTGCTCATCCGTGTCCAGCAGCTCGAACACCCGCTCGGCGGACGCCACCCCGGACTGCAGCAGGTTCGCCATGGACCCCAGCTGCGCCAGCGGCATGGTGAACTGCCGCGAGTACTGGATGAACGCCTGCACATCGCCCAGCTGCATCGCCCCGGACGCCACCTGCAGGCCGCCCACCACCGCGATCCCCACGTACACCAGGTTCCCGATGAACGTCATGGCCGGCATGATCAGCCCGGAAATAAACTGCGCGCCGAAGCTCGCGTCATACAGCTCCACGTTCTTCTGCCGGAACCGCTCCTCCACCTCGCGCTGCCGGCCGAACACCTTCACCAGCGCATGCCCGGTGTACGTCTCCTCGATCTGCCCGTTCAGCTCCCCCGTGTGCTTCCACTGCGCCACGAACAGCTTCTGCGAGCGCTTGGCGATCAGCGCCGTGATCCCCAGCGTCAGCGGGACCGTCACCAGCGCGATCAGCGCCAGCGTGGGCGAGAGGATCACCATCATCACCAGCACGCCCACCACGGTCAGCACCGACGTGACCGCCTGGCTGATGGACTGCTGCAGGCTCTGGGAGATGTTGTCCACGTCGTTGGTCACCCGGCTCAGCAGCTCACCGCGCTGGATGGAATCGAAATACCGCAGCGGCAGCCGGTTGATCTTCGCCTCGATGTCCTCCCGCAGCCCGAACACCGTCCGCTGCACCACCCCGTTGAGCACATACGCCTGCACCCACATAAACGCCGACGCCAGCACGTACAGCACCAGCGCCCACATCAGCACGCTGGACAGCGCCGCGAAGTCGATCCCCGCGCCGGGCGTCAGCGCCATCGGCGTCAGCATGTCCGCCTTCTGGTTCTCCCCCGCGGCCCGCAGCTGCGCGATCAGTTCGGCCTTGGTGACCCCGGCGGGCAGCTCGCGGGACACCACGCCGGAGAAAATCAGGTTGGTGCCCTCCCCCAGCAGCCGCGGCCCGATCACCGAGAGCGCCACACTCGCAATACCCGTCACCAGCACCAGCAGCAGCCACGCCCGCTCCGGCCGGAGAGTGCCCAGCAGCCGCTTGGCCGACGGCCCGAAGTTCATTGCCTTCTCCGCGGGGACGTTCATCCCCGCGAACGGTCCGCCGCGTCCCGGTCCGCCCGCCGGACGGGGAATGCGTACGACGTCGGCAGTCCCGGTTTTGGAGGCGGGTGCCGTGCCGCCGGGGGCGGCTGGGTTCGTGGCGCCCGACGTCGGCCGGTGCGGCGTGCTCATACCGTCTCCTCCGCTGCCAGCTGGGACGAGACGATCTCCCGGTACGTCTCCGATGTCTCCAGCAGCTCGGTGTGCGTTCCGCGCCCCACGATCCTGCCGTCGTCGAGCACTAATATCTGGTCCGCGTCCGCGATGCTGGAGACCCGCTGGGCGATGATCACCAGCGTGGCGCCGGCGGTGCTGCGCTTGAGGGCCTGCCGGAGCCGGGCGTCGGTGCCGGTGTCCAGCGAGGAGAACGAATCGTCAAAGATATACAGTTCCGGCCGCTTCACCAGGGCCCGGGCGATGGCCAGCCGCTGCCGCTGCCCGCCGGAAACGTTGGTGCCGCCCTGGGAGATGGGCGCATCCAGCCCGCCCTCCATGTCCTCCACGAAGTCCCGGGCCTGGGCGATCTCCAGCGCGGTCCAGAGCTCGTCCTCGGTGGCGTCCGGCTTGCCATACTGCAGGTTGCTGCGGACGGTGCCGGTGAACAGGTAGGGCCGCTGCGGGACCAGGCCGATGTGGCCCCAGAGCAGGTCCGGGTGCAGCTCGCGCACGTCCACGCCGTCGATCCGGACCGAGCCGGAGGTGGCGTCAAACAGCCGCGGCATGAGGTTCACCAGGGTGGTCTTGCCCGACCCGGTGCTGCCGATGATCGCCGTCGTCTGCCCGGCCCTGGCCGTGAAGCTGAGCCCGGAGAGGACCGGCTGGTCGGCACCCGGGTAGGCGAATCCGGCGTCGACCATTTCCAGCTCCCCGCGGCGGACGGCGCTGCTGACCGGGCTGGCGGGCGGCCGGACGCTGGACTCGGTGCGCAGCACCTCGCCGATCCGGTCCGCCGAGACGGCGGCACGCGGGATCATCACGGCCATGAAGGTGGCCATCATGACGGACATCAGGATCTGCATCAGGTAGCTGAGGAACGCAATGAGCGTGCCCACCTGCATGGAGCCGTCCTCGATCCGGAACGAGCCGAACCAGATCACCGCCACGCTGGACACGTTCAGCACCAGCATCACCACCGGGAACGCGAGCGCCATCAGCCGGCCGGCCCGCAGTGCGGTGTCCGTGACGTCCTCGTTGGCGCGGGCGAACCGGGCGGTCTCGATGTCCTCGCGGACGAAGGCGCGCACCACCCGGATGCCGGTGAGCTGCTCGCGTAGCACCCGGTTCACGGTGTCGATCCGCTTCTGCATCTTCCGGAACAGCGGCACCATCCTGACGATGATCAGGCCCACCCCGATCATCAGCACGGGCACGGCCACCGCGATCAGCCAGGACAGCTGCACATCCTGCCGGACGGCCATGATCACCCCGCCGATCGCGAGCATGGGCGCGGCCACCATCATGGTGGCCGACATCAGCACCAGCTGCTGCACCTGCTGCACATCGTTGGTGGACCGGGTGATCAGGCTGGGCGCCCCGAACCGGGTCACTTCCTGTTCGGAGAACTCCCCGACGCGGGAGAAGATGGCGCCGCGCAGGTCCCGGCCCACACTCATCGCGGCCTTGGCCCCGAAGTACACGGCGACCACGGCGCAGGCGATCTGCAGCAGCGTGATTCCCAGCATCAGGCCGCCCAGGCTGAGGATGACGCCGGTGTCCCCCTTCGCCACGCCCTCATCGATGATGTCCGCATTGAGGGTGGGCAGGTACAGGGACGCGATGGACTGCGCCAGCTGGAAAATCACGACGGCGAGCAGCAGCCGCCGCTGCGGCCGCAGGTATTCAACGAGCAGTTTCCAGAGCATGGCGGCTCCCGGTCCAGGGCTCACGGAACGTGATGCGAAGGTCAGTTTACGTCCGCAGGCTGGGAGTTCAGCGTGCGGCGGAGGGAGAATTTCGGCCGGTTCTCCTAAAGCGTATTCCGCAGCGGGCCAGCGGCCGCCAGCCCGGATGTTTGAGTGCCCCACGGGCCCTCCCCCGCGACGTCCGGTCGTGGTCAAATGGGAGGGTTGAACCGGCCGCCCGAGTCCGACCACGGCCTCGGCCATATGGAAGGAAGCACATGACCGATCACCAGGACCATCCCCAGGTCCCCACTCCCGGAAGTGCCCAAGGCCTGGACCGCAAGGTTGAGGGTGGATGCCCTGTGGACCACCACAGCGTGACCTCGCACGGCAGCGAGAGTGAGAACCCGGCGATCGACTCGCCGCAACCCAAGGGGCACCGGCCGCGGACCGTCGCAGACTGGTGGCCGAACCAGCTGGACCTCTCCGTGCTCCACGCCCACAACCCGGCGGGCAACCCGCTCGGCCCCACGTTCAGCTACCGCGAGGAGTTCCAGAACCTCGACGTCGAGGCCCTCAAGCAGGACATCACCCAGGTCCTGACCACCTCCCAGGACTGGTGGCCTGCGGACTTCGGCCATTACGGCGGCCTGATGATCCGGTTGAGCTGGCACGCCGCCGGCACCTACCGCGTCCAGGACGGCCGCGGCGGCGCCGGGGACGGCAGCCAGCGGTTCGCCCCGCTGAACAGCTGGCCGGACAACGCCAACCTGGACAAGGCCCGGCGGCTGCTGTGGCCGGTCAAGCAGAAGTACGGCCAAAAGCTTTCCTGGGCCGACCTGCTGGTCCTCGCCGGAAACGTCGCGCTCGAATCCATGGGCTTCAAGACCTTTGGCTTCGCTTTCGGCCGCGAGGACGTGTGGGAGCCCGAGGAGATTTTCTGGGGGCCGGAGGACACCTGGCTCGGCGATGGGCGCTACATCGGCGAAGGACAGATGGCGGAGGATGTGGGCTCCACCGAGATGGGCCTGATCTACGTCAACCCCGAGGGGCCGATGGGCAACCCGGATCCCAAACTCGCGGCAGCATTCATCCGCGAGACCTTCAAGCGCATGGCGATGAACGACGAAGAAACATTCGCGCTGATCGCCGGCGGCCACACGTTCGGCAAGACCCATGGCGCCGCCGACGCCGATGCGCACGTCGGCCCCGAGCCGGAGGCCGCAAACCTGGAGGAGCAGGGCCTCGGTTGGATCAGCACTTACGGCAGCGGCAAGGGCGGCGACACAATCACCTCCGGCCTTGAGGTCACGTGGACGGACCGGCCCACCCAGTGGAGCAACCGTTTCCTGGAGATCCTGTTCGAGAACGAGTGGGAGCTTGTCAAGAGCCCGGCGGGCGCGCACCAATGGGTTGCCAAGGATGCCCCGGAGATCATCCCGGACGCGCATGACCCGGAGAAAAAGCACCGCCCCACCATGCTGACAACAGACCTGTCGCTGCGCTTCGACCCGATCTACGGCGAAATCGGGCGGCGCTTCCTGGAGAAGCCGGACGATTTCGCGCTCGCGTTCGCGAAGGCTTGGTACAAACTGCTGCACCGCGACATGGGCCCCGTCGGTCCGCATATGCTCGGACCGTGGGTCCCGGAGGCCCAGCTCTGGCAGGACCCGGTCCCGGCGGTACACCACGAACTGATCGACGAGCAGGACATCGCCTCGCTCAAGGCGCAGCTGCTGGACCCGGGCCTGTCAGTCTCGCAGCTTGCCGGCACGGCTTGGGCGGCTGCGTCCACCTACCGCAAGACCGACAAGCGCGGCGGTGCCAACGGTGCGCGCATCCGGCTGGAACCGCAGCGCGGCTGGGAGGTCAACGAGCCCGAGCAGTTGGCGAATGCGATGCAGGCGATTGAGGCGGTGCAGCAGCAGTTCAACTCCGCCCAGGCCGGGGGCAAGAAGGTCTCGCTGGCAGACCTGATCGTCCTCGGCGGCTGCGCGGCAGTGGAGAAGGCCGCGCAGGATGCCGGTTTCGCCGTCACCGTGCCGTTCCGTCCGGGACGGGCCGACGCCGCCCAAGACCAGACCGACGTCGAGTCCTTCGAGTACCTGAAGCCGCGGGCGGACGGGTTCCGCAACTATGTACGCGCCGGCGAGAAGCTCCAGCCGGAGACCCTCTTGCTGGACAAGGCGTACCTGCTGGACCTCTCCGCGCCGGAGATGACAGTGCTCGTCGGCGGCATGCGCGTCCTCGGGACCAACGTCGGAGGTTCCACCCACGGCGTCCTCACCGAACGGCCCCAGACGCTGACCAACGACTTCTTCGTCAACCTGCTCGCGCCGGGGACTAAGTGGAAAGCGTCGGAGGGAGAGGAGAACGTCTACGAGATCAGCGACGTGACCACCGGTGAGCTGAAGTGGACCGCCACGCCCGTGGACCTCGTCTTCGGCTCCAACTCCCAGCTCCGGGCACTGGCCGAGGTTTATGCGAGCGATGACGGCCGGGAGAAGTTCGTCAACGACTTCGTGGCCGCCTGGGTGAAGGTCATGGAGCTGGACCGCTTCGACCTGACCGGAACTCGGGTTACTGAATGATGCATCCGGGCCGGCTGCAGACGCGGCCGGCCCGGAGCATCTCCTCCCGTTGCCTGAGCCCGCGGGTCCCGTTTCACGACGTGATCAAAGCGGCGCCGATGCCCCACTACGGGCGTCAAAACGGCGCCGATATTCCGTTGGTGTCGTGGAAAAGGCGGCAGCGAAGTTCTGGCGCAGGGTGACGGCATTGCCGAATCCGCAGTCGGCAGAGATCTGGTCCACCGACAGGTCGGTGGTCTCGAGCAGCCGCCGGGCTGCGTCGAGGCGGCGGGCGCGGATCCAGGCTGCCGGCGTCGTCCCCGTTGCTGCCCGGAAAGCACGGACAAAGGTGCGGCGGCTCAAATGCGCCTGGGCCGCCAGCCGGTCGATGGTGAGGGGTTCACCCAGGCGGCCCAGGGCCCATTCAAGCAGTCGCGAGATCGGGTCATCCGTGGAGCTCGGCGGGACCGGCCGCTCAATGTACTGCGCCTGACCGCCCTCCCGATGCGGAGCAATGACCAGGCTGCGCGCCACCCGGTTCGCCGCTTCCGCCCCCAGCCGGGAGCGCACCATGTGAAGGCAGGCGTCCAGCGCAGAAGCGGTGCCGGCCGATGTCAGGACATCACCATGGTCGATATACAGCACAGACTGGTCCAACGGGACATCGGGGTGCCGCGCTGCAAGGGAATCAAACGCCTGCCAATGCGTGACGGCCCGGCGCCCCGCGAGCAGCCCCGCGTCCGCCACCGGGATCGCGCCAAGGCACAACCCCAAAATCGGCACGCCCCGGACATGCGCCCCTTGTAGCACACGCCGCAGCGAATCACCCAGCATGCGCCCGTCGTCGAACCATGACGGCACCACCACAATGTCCGCCTTATCCGCGGCCTCGGGTCCCTTCACTTCGCCCAGCCGATACCCTTCAGCGGTTGTTATCTCGCCTGCCTGGTCAGAAAAGAGAACCGTCTCCCACCCGGCAAGGCGCTGGCGGGCCACCTCGTCAAAAACCATCTGCGGAACGGCAAGGTGAAACATGGTTGCCCCGTTGAAGGCGTACACCGCGATCCTCATCCTGCTCCTATTCCTGGATATTATTGGCCCGATTCCATCGTATATCCGCCTTCGTGCCACTGTTGGCATTCGTCGGCAGCAGGAAGACTGGAGAAATCGCCAGAAGGCGGCCCGCAAACCATCAGGGAGAACCAAGAACATGACCAGCCCCCGCCGCGCCCTCATCCTCATCGACGTGCAGCAGCAGTACTTCGGCGGCCCGCTCGAGATCCAGTACCCGCCCCACCAGGAGTCGCTGCCCACGATTGCGCGGGCAGTAGACGCTGCCACTGCCGCGGGCATTCCCATCGCCGTGATTCAGCACTCCGCAGGTGAGGGTGCACCGGTCTTTGCGCCCGGCACGCCGGAGTTCGACCTGCACCCGGAAATTGAACGTCGCAAGACCGCCGCATGGAAGCCAGTGGTCAAACAGTACGGGTCCGTGTACGCCGATACGGACCTCGCCACCTGGCTGCGCCAGCACGACGTCGATACGGTCACCCTGGTGGGCTACATGACCAACAACTGCGTGCTCGCCTCAGCCGTGGAGGCAGAGTTCCTTGGCTTCAGCACCGAGGTTCTCTCAGATGCCACGGGGGCCATCAACCTCGCCAACGACGCAGGCTTCGCTGACGCAAAGACGGTCCACACGACGCTCCTGACGTTGCTGAACTCGAACTGGGCAGCGGTGGCGGAAACTGCTGCATGGACCGAGGCGCTGGACAGCCGGCGGGCTCTGACAAGGAGTGACCTCGGCAGCTCAGCGGTGGCCGGCTCCAAGTTGGTCCCGCAGGCATAACCAAGCCCAACAACTCTCAAGGACTTATTGAATGAAGTGGATTCTTCTGGCCGGCGCGATCCTCAGTGAGGTGACTGCGTCCCTTTCCTTGAAGGCTGCCCTGGATCATCCTGCCTTCTTCATTGTTGTTGTCCTCGGCTACGCCGCTTCTTTCGGTTTCCTCGCATGGGTCCTCCGCAAAGGCCTTGGCCTGGGGGTCGCCTACGGCATCTGGGCTGCACTGGGCGTAACCCTCACGGTGCTGCTGGCAGCCCTCATCTTCGGCGAAACACTGACCCCTGTCATGCTGGTCGGGATGGCCATGGTCATCGGCGGGGTCCTCTGCGTTGAACTCGGATCGCACCAAACGCCGGCCGGAGTGCCGGCAAAGGAAATGGCCAGCTCATGACGTGGCTTCTGCTGGCGGGGGCCATCCTTACCGAGGTTACCGCCACCTTGTTCCTGCGTGTCGCGTCCACTGGCAAGCGCCGTTGGTACATACCCGGTCGGCGTCGGATATTTCCTGGCGTTTGCCCTCCTCACCCTGACCCTGGACCAGGGAATGAACCTGGGGGTTGCGTACGGCACCTGGGCAGCTGCCGGCGTCGCCCTGACCGCACTGGGAAGCCGTGTCTCCTTCAAGGAGAGGATCACGCCCGTCATGATGCTGGGACTCGGCCTCATCATCGGCGGCGTCCTGCTCATCGAGCTTGGTGCCGTCCACTAGGCAGGAAGTGCTGGATGCCGCTCAGGCTGAGGACGTACCCGATGTTCCCCTTGGCCACGCCCTCATCGATGATGTCCGGGTCAGTGTGGGCAGGTACAGCGACGCGATGGACTGCGCCAGCTGGAAAACCACGACGGCGATCAGTAGCCGCCGTATGGGCCGGTTGCAGGCCCTTCCGCGCGCGCCCGCCCCCATGTGACAAGACGGCCACAGGCCCAGTGGCTAGGCTGGAGCTTCGGCGCGCCGAGTGGCACGCGGATGCATGTTGAATTGGGGGATTTCTTTTGGGGGAACAGCGTTTGATTTTTGGCGGATCGGCCACGATTCCGCAGGTCCTGAGGGCGTCGACGGCGTTCTGGCTGGCCAGTGCAGTGGTGGGCGGCATCCTGCCCGTTATCCTGGAGCTTTCCGGGATCGGTGTGGGTGTGTCCGCGGCCGGTTGGGCCATGGCCGCTTTCGCGGTCCCGTTTGTGGTGCTTCAGTTGTGGGCTGCTCCGTGCTGATGTGGCTGCCCGCGGCCAGCGCCTTCTTCCGGCCGACGTACGCGTCCGTGGAAGCTCCTGAAAGCAGCCGGAACGTGGAGGCGGGATCATGAGGACGCCTCAGGCGAACACCCTCATCTGGGCGCTGGGTGCAGCGCTCTTCGCACTGGTTGGCGTTTCCGTTGCCTTGTCCGCAGGCGGCCAGTGGTATTCGATCCTGTCTGCCGTGATCCTGCTCGTAGCGGCCGCGGTTTTTGCGGCAAAGGCTGTGGTCACGACGCGCTCGTAGCGGTGAGCCGCCCGGCGGTGCTCCCTAGCGGTGTTCGTCGATCATGACCGCGGTTGTCCCGGCTTCCAGTGCTTCAAAAATGTGCGGTGCGTCGCCGGGATAGCTGATGTAGTCCCCGGCGTTAAGCGTGGCCGGGGACCCGGACGGGCCCACTTTCGCGGAACCGGCGGTCAGGATGACGTGTTCGATGGTCCCCGGCGTGTGCGGCTCCGATTCCCTGGCGGGCCCCGGTTCCGCAGCCAGCTTGTAGAGGTCCCTGCGAGAACCCGCTGGGGCGTGCGCGAGCAGGGTGATGGCGTAATCGGAGTGCTCGGACCGGACCGGCTGCCCCTCGCCGGCGCGCATGATCACCACGCCCGCGCGCGGAGGATCCACCAGGTCGGTGAAGGAAACGTCCAAGGCAAGCGCGAGCGCCCACAGGGTTTCAACACTGGGATTGCCGACGCCGGACTCCAGCTGGGACAGCGTGGACTTCGCAATCTGCGCGCGGCGGGCCGCTTCCGTCAGCGACAGGCCGGCGGCCTCGCGGTGACGTTTGATTGCCGCCGCAATCGCCTTGAGCGGGGCTTTGCTCTGCTCGGTCACTGTTCGCTCCATCGGTCGATCGTTCGGCTTGACAGTCACCAGTGTACGCGTTCATTCTATTGAACATGGATACGATGAACCGAACAGAGCTGCATTCACTCCTGCGCTCCGTGGCCGTGGTCTGCCTGGCCGGCGGGATCCTCGGAATCTCCTACGGCGCCCTGGCCACCGGCTACGGCCTGCCCTGGTGGATCCCGGTTCTGCTGTCTGTGGCAGTGGTGGCCGGCGCCTCGGAAATGATGTTCGTTGCCATCATCGGAGCCGGGGGCAGCCCATGGCTGGCTGCCGCGGCCGGGCTGCTGGTCAATGCCCGGCACATTCCGTTCGGCTTCCAGGTGGCCCCGGTCATGGGCCACGGCCTCCGCTCTATCCTCGGCGCCCACGCAATCAACGATGAGTCCACCTCGTTTGCCCTTGCCGGAAGCAGCCCGGCCATACGGCGCCTCGGATTCTGGGCGTGCGGTGTGGGCATTGTCCTGGTCTGGCCCCTCGGGACCGCGCTGGGCACCTGGCTCGGCGCCTTCCTCGGCGACCTGGACCGTTGGGGACTCGACGCCGTCTTTCCGGCGATGATCCTCGCCCTGGTCATTCCGAAGGCTCGGGCGGGCGGCGCTGCCCTGACCACCGCGGTGGTGGTGGGCGCGGCAATCACTGTTGCAACGGCGTCGTTCCTTCCCGCCGGACTCCCGGAACTGCTCTCCCTGGCCGCCATCGCGGTAGCCCGTCCCTGGCGTCCCACCACAACCGAACCGGAACTGAGCTCATGACTGAACTTCTGGCCGCGATCGCCGTCCTTGCCGTAGGAACCTATACCTTCCGGGCCACGGGGCCGCTGTTGCGCAAGCGGTGGAAGCCGTCCCCGGCCCTGCAGCGGACCCTGGAGGTGGCGTCCGTGGTGCTGCTGGCGGCGGTTGCCGCCCGGTCCGGCACCTTTCACGACGGCGAACTGGCCGGCGGCGCGCTGATCGGCGGTGCCGCGGTGGCCGCTGTCCTCAGCTGGATCAAGGCACCGTTCCTGGTGATTGTCGGAGTCGCCGTCGCAGTAACCGCCGGGCTAAGGTTCGCGGGCCTGGGCTGAGGGCGGGCGCGAGTCCGTTCGGCTTGAGGTGGCCCTTCCGCGCACGGGTGCGGCGTGGCATCGTTGCTGCGACGCTGGCCAACGCCTGGCATGCCAGGGTCATGGCTGATGAGGTGGTCAGCCACGCGTTCAGCCACGGGTTCCATCCCGACCACAACCGGCGGCTGGCCGCCTATTGGGCCGAGGCTTTAGGCGGCCCGCCGGACTATTCGGGTTTCTACGGGGACGAGACATCAGTGGTGCGGATCCACAGCGGCAACGGGCAGCACGAGGATATGGACCGCAGGGCCATCAGCTGCTTCGAGCAGGCCCTGACGGACGTCGGGCTCACCAACGACGACGTCCTCCGCCAAGTGCTGCACGACTACTTCGCCTGGGCGACGAACACCACGATGTCGAGGTACGAGCGTTCCCCGGATGACGTGCCGGACGGGCTGCGAATCCCAAAGTGGTCCTGGGAGGGGCTCGTCCGGGAAAGCTGAACAAGGCCACTTTCCGGATGTGGCTATGGTGCGCGCGCTTCGCGGCCACCTACCGTGGACGGGTAAGTACTCCCGCCGGAGTTCCCTGAAATCCAGAGACGGACCAGCATGCCCACTGTTGTGAACGAATATCCCTTCTCCCAGGTAGACGTCTTTGCCCCGGGGCCCAAGGCAGGCAACCCGGTCGCCGTCGTGCATGACGCCGAGGGCCTGTCCACTGAACAGATGCAGAGCTTCGCGAACTGGACCAACCTGTCGGAGACCACGTTCCTGCAGAAGCCGACGCATCCGGAAGCGGACTACAAGCTGCGGATCTTTACCCCGGCGTCCGAACTGCCGTTTGCCGGACATCCCACGCTGGGCTCTGCCCACGCCTGGCTGGACATGGGCGGCCAGCCCCGCCGGGACGGGGTGCTGGTGCAGGAATGCGAGGCAGGGCTGGTGAAAATCCGCCGCACCGACGCCGATCTGGCCTTTGCAGCACCGCCGCTGGTCCGCTCCGGCCCGGTTGAACCTGCGGTACTGGAACAGGCCATCGCCAGCCTGGGCATCGATGCCGCCCAGGTCCTTGGCAGCAATTGGGTGGACAACGGTCCGGGCTGGATAGGAATCCGGCTGGAGTCAGCGGAACAAGTGCTGGAGCTGCAGCCTGACTTCGCCCTGATGGACCAGCTCTGTGTTGGCGTGATCGGACGTTTCGCGGAGGCAGGACCGGCGGACTATGAGGTCCGGGCGTTCGTGCCCGGGTTCAGCGTTCCCGAAGATCCCGTAACCGGCAGCCTCAACGCCGGACTAGCGCAATGGCTCCTCAGCGAAGGAGTGGTGGACGGTGACTACACCGTCCAGCAAGGCACCGCCCTGGGACGCGGCGGGCTGCTGACCATCACCGTCGAGGACGAAGGCATCTGGGTTGGCGGCACCAGCCGGACCGTGGTTAGCGGCCGGGTATCGCTGTAGGTGCACTCAGGGAACAGCAAACCACTGACTCAATCTGCACCTTGGCGCCTAGCGGCAGGGCGGCCACCTGAACAGTGGTGCGGACGGGATACGGTTCTTGCAGCCGCCGGGCATACACACCGTTGATCGCTTCAAAGTCCTGGTAATCAGTCAGATAGACAGTCGTGCGCAGCAGATTTTTCAGTGTCAGTCCCTGTTCGTCGAGCAGGATCTGCAGATTGGTCAGCATCGTGTCGCACTGCTCGGAGACATCGTCCGAGACCAGCTCTCCGGTATCACGGCGCTGGCCGATGATGCCTGCGGTGTATCCGATATTTCCGTGCTCAACGTAGTGGGAAAACGGGGCTGCGGACTGGTAGAGCTGCGGACTGAAGTGATGGCGGGGCATGGTTTCCTTCGGGCGACGTTGGTCTGAAGCACGGATATTGGCCACCCTAGCTCGTGCAGGCGCGCGAATGTCTGAGGATGTGCCCGCTGCCTCAGACGCCGCCGAAGCCCTCGGAGCCGTCCGGATCGGCAAGATCCACATAGATACTGTGGGAACATTCCAGGTGCTCCAGGATCCCGAAGGCAACGAATGGTGCGTTGTGCGCGCCGCAGGAGCATGAGTTAGGAAAACTCCTTCAGCGCCTCCGTCAGGAGACGGCCCGGCTGGCCGAGCCGCACGTGGGTGCCGTTGGAGGCCACCCGTTCCCCGGCGATGACGACGTCGGTGACGTCGCTGGCTGTGGCACTGAACGGGAACTGCTCTGCCTTGGAACCGGCAGTACGGGCGGAATCAGGATCAACGGCCATCAGGTCGCAGACCGCACCCACCGCCAGAGCGCCGGCAATAGGCGTGGCCATGGAGCGGGCTGCCCCATCCGTAGCGGCCCGCAGCAGTTCCTGCGGGGAGAACCTGCCGCGCTGGCCGGAACCGAGCCGTTCCCCGTGTTCCAGCGTGCGCATTTCAATCCAGGGATCGATGACGGCGTGCTGGTCCGTGCCCAGCGCTATGGTGGCTCCGGCGTCGGACAATGCGCGGGCCGGGCCGATCCCGTCGGCGAGGTCGGCCTCAGTACTCGGGCACATCACCACCGTGGCGCCGGCATTGCCGAGCAGGGCGACGTCCCCGGGCGTCAGGTGCGTGGCATGGACGGCCGAGAGCCGCCCGGACAGCAGGCCGTGCCGCTCCAACAGGCCCGCGGGGGTGACACCGTAGGCCTCCAGGCAGGCCTCGTTCTCCGCCGGCTGTTCGCTGAGGTGGATGTGGAGGGGCATATCCGCGGGCAGCTGTTCAGCCACCGCCGCCAGGTCCGTATCGGGCACGCCGCGCACGGAATGCAATGCGGCCCCCACTCCGACCATCTCCGGTGGAAAGCTTTGCGCGATTTCGTTCCGGAGCGAAAGAAGCCTCTCCAGCCAGGCCTGGACGCTGGCGTCGCCGAACCGCTGCTGTTCGGGACTCAGCGGCGTACCGATCCCTCCCGCCAGATACAGCGTGTCCAGGAGCGTCAGTCGGATCCCTGCCGCCATTGCCGCCCGGGCCAGGGCCAGCTCCATGGCATGCGGTTCCGCGTAGGGAGCGCCGCCAGGCTGGTGGTGGACATAGTGGAACTCGGCCACGCTGCTGAAGCCGGCGACCACCATTTCCGCGAACACGGCACTGGCGAGCTTTTCGTAGGTTTCCGGCGTCAGCTCGGCCGCGCTCCGGTACATCTGCTCCCGCCACACCCAGAAGTCGCCGCGGCCGTCATGGGTCCGTCCGCGCAGGATCCTGTGGAAGGCGTGGGAATGGGCGTTGGCGGCGGCCGGAAAGACGACGCCCTTCAGGATGTGGTCGCCGGGCTGCGGTTCCGCGCCGGAAGTGATCCGCTCGATGCGGCCGTCCCGCACGTCCAGCCGCACCGACGCGCGCACTGCGGGGCCGCCGTCGGCTTCGCCGGTGCCACCGGCGCCGCCCATAACAGCCGTCTCGCACCAGAGCCCGGTGACATCAGGCCCGGTCACAGGAGGCCCTCCAGGACATCCGCGAGGGCGCCGGCACCGGTGTTGGCGTCCTCGTCGGCCACATATTCTTCCGGCGAATGCGAGATGCCGCTGGGATTGCGGACGAAGAGCATCGCGGACGGCACATAGGCGGAGAGCACCCCGGCGTCGTGGCCGGCTCCGGTAGCCAGCAGCGGGGCGTCGGGCAGGATCCCGCTGATCCGCTGGGTCAGGCCGGGATCGAAATGGACAGTGTCGCTGTAGGACTCTTCCATGAGGGAAACGGAGCATCCTTCGGTGGCCGCTATCTGCCGGGCGGCGCCGTAGATCGTTTCGATCAGCCGGGCGGTCACGGCATCGTCAGGGTGCCGGGCATCGAGCCACATGTCCACGCGGGAGGCAATGACGTTGGTTCCGCCGGGCACCGGCATCAGGCGTCCCACCGTGGCACGCGCATCCGGCTGGGCTGCAGCGGCGTCGCGCACGGCGACGATAATCTGTGCCGCTGCGACCATCGGATCCGCGCGGTCCGCCATCAGGGTGGTCCCGGCGTGGTTGCCCTGGCCGCTGATGCTCAGCTTCCAGCGGCCGTGCCCCAGGATGGAACTTCCGACGGCGATGGCCGGGCCCCCCGTGCCCAGGCCTTTGCCCTGCTCCACGTGCAGTTCAACAAAGTCGCCGATCCGCGCCAGGGCCTGGGGATCCGGACCGACGTGCCTGGGATCGAGGCCGTTCAACCGTGCGACGTCCGCAAAGGTGTTGCCGTCGCCGTCGCGCAGGTTCCGTGCCTTGTCGACGTCGATGGCTCCGGTGAGCAGGCGGGACCCGAGGCAGGCTACGCCGAAGCGGGAGCCCTCCTCCTCGGGGAACACTGTGATGGCGAGGGACCGGTTCGGCACTTTTCCGCGGGCTATCAGGACGTCGACGGCGGCGAGTGCCGATGCGACGCCCAGCGGGCCGTCAAAGGCCCCGCCGCCGGGTACTGAATCGAGATGGCTTCCCGTGACCAGGGCGCCGTCCTGGGGTTTGCCCCACCAGGCCCAGATAATGCCGTTGCGGTCGGTCTCGACGGACAGGCCGCGCTGGAGCGCCTGTTCGATGAACCATGTCCTCAAGTCGAGTTCCGCCGTCGAGTAGACGGCCCGGGAATAGCCTCCGCGCACCGCGTCGCGGCCCACGCCCTTGATCGAGTCGAGGAGCTGATTGACGGTTTCCAAATGAACCTCCAAGTAGTGACGATTCCTGAATTCGGCTAGCCGGGTCAGCCCCCGAGCACCACGTTGACCGGCGGCTCCCCCGCCAGCATGAGGTCGATCTGCCGCTGCAGCAGCCGGCCCATCCTCGGGCGCATGGCCGAACTCGCACCGCCCACGTGCGGGGTAATGATGACGCCGGGAGTGCCCCATAGCGGGTGGTCCTTGGGCAGCGGCTCGGGATCCGTGACGTCCAGCGCGGCGCGGATCCGTCCCGAAGCGGTGTGGCGGACCAGGGCCTCAGTGTCCGCCACCGGACCCCTGGCCACGTTGACCAGCAGCGCGCCGTCGGGCATTGCCGCAAGGAACTTGTCGTCGATAAGGTGCCTGGTGGCGTCGCCGAGCGGGACCCCGACAACCACAATGTCGTGGTCCGGCAGCAGTTCCGGCAGTTCTGCAATGCCGTGGATGACGCCGTTCCCGTCCGTCCGTGGCCGGCTGGCCACGCGTGTCACCGTGGTTTCAAACGGGATGAGCCGCTGCTCAATCGCCTTGCCCACGCCGCCGTAGCCCACGATGAGGACGCGGCGGTCGGCGAGGCTGGCGGTGGGCCGGGCTTCCCAGAGGCCCTCCTGCTGGTTGCGCAGGAGCCGCGGCAACTCCCGCTGGCTGGCCAGGATCATGGCGAGGACCAGTTCAGCTGTGGAGGTTTCGTGCACGCCGGCAGCGTTGGCGAAAACCCGGCCTTCCGGGAGCGAGTCCGCCACGCCGTCGTACCCGATCGACTGGCTCTGCACCAGCGCGGTCTCCACCGCCTCGAGATTCCGGAGAACGCGTGTGCCGCCCATGTACGGCGGGACCACGATGTCGATCTGCGGCTGCGGCGGCTCGCCCGCGAAGTCCCACTCAACAACGGTGACATCCGGGTGCGGCTTCAGGTACTCACGAAGTACCGCGTCCGGCAGGCTGACAGTGATCTTCCGGGTCATGATTCTCCAACTGCTCCGTCGGCTCGGGGCAGGCTGGCGCCACGGAAGCGCGGCCCGCCGGGAGGGGTTCTTTGCTGCCAGCCTAATGGAGGGAGTCGTTCCAACACCGTTGCGGGCCACTTTGCATCGGGGTAGCTTGGCCGGATGCTGAGCATTGGCTCGATCGTCATCCGCGTTGATAACCTCCCGGCCCAGATGGCCTTTTGGCAGGCCGCCCTCGGCTTCGCGCCGCGGCATGAACCCGAGGACGATTTTGTGATCTTGCAGCCGCCCGGCGGCATGGGAACCTGCATCTCGCTGGACCGCATCCCCTCGTCGGTGCACATCCCGCCGCGCATCCATCTGGACCTGTACACGGAGGACCAGAGCGGCGAAGTGCAGCGACTCCTTGGCCTGGGCGCCACCCGCGTCGAGTGGAGCAAACGGCCCGCGGACGCGGACTACGTGATCATGGCCGACCCCGAGGGCAACCGTTTCTGCGTCATCGACACCGCCGGCCGGGGTGACACCGAAGGGTCCGGCGTCGCCCAATAGCACCACACACAAACACCCAAAAGCGCACAAGAATGTCACAGGCTCGTTGACTTACCCCGCCGCCGACTGTTAGAAATGATCGGAAAGCGGTTTCCGGGCTGCGCCCAGCCATCACCAAGCCAAATACCACGGCCGGGTTCTCCATTATTTTTTGAAACGATACAACTACCTTGCGCGAACCGGACGTGCCTGCCATTCACTGCCTCACGCGTGTCGAAGGAGACAAAGCGATGACCGAAACAACGCTCAACTGGCTCGACGGCGGGGCTCCGGCCGCGCTTTCCGGCGGCACCACCTGGGGCATGCCCTTCGCGCGCGGCTCCCTGGCCGGCGCCAGCGGGATCTCCGTTGCGGACGCGGCTGGCCGCACCGTCGCGTCGCAGGCCTGGCCGCTGGCAACATGGCCGGACGGCTCGCTGAAATGGGCCGGCATCGCCCTGCCGGCAACCGACGCGCCCTCGGCGCACTACAACGTAACGTCCGACGGCGGACCCTCACCGAAGACGGAAACCGCACCGGAGGTTGAGCCCCCACCCCACATCGAGGTGACGGAAGCGGAAGACTCCGTCACGGTGTCCACCGGCGCGCTGGAAATGGTCATCAGCCGCAGCAGCTCAACCCTGTTCACCACCCTTTCCCGCGGCGGCGTGCCCGTGGCCCGTGACGGCAAGCTGGTCAGCCTGCTCCAGGACGGCGCCCAGGACGGCCCCGGAAGCGTCAGCCGGGAACCGTTCACCGGCGAGGTGACCGCCGTCGTCATTGAACAACGCGGTCCTGTCCGTGCCGTGGTGCGGCTGGAAGGCTCGCACCGGCCGGACACCCACGGCGGCGACGGGCGCAGCTGGCTGCCGTTCGTGGTCCGGTTCTACTTCCACGCCGGCGCCCGCAGCGTGCGGATGGTCCACTCGTTCATCTGGGACGGCGAGCCGGAGCGCGACTTCCTCGCCGGCCTCGGCATCCGCTTCACGGTGCCGATGGAGGGCCAGCTGCACGACCGGCACGTGCGCATCGCAGGGGCAGACGGCGGTTTCCTCACCGAGGCGGTGCGCGGCCTGACCGGCCTGCGCCGCGACCCGGGCGAGGCCGTCCGCCGCGCCCAGATCGACGGACAGCCCACCCCGCCGCTGGAGGAGTGGAGCGAGCTGGTGTCCAAGCGGCTGCACCTGATCCCGGCCTGGAACGACTTCACCCTGAGCCAGCTGAGCGCCGACGGCTTCGAGCTCCGCAAGCGGACCGGCGAGGGCCACGGCTGGGTGGGAATCTCCGGCGGCACGCGGGCCGAGGGATTCTGTTCGCTCAGCGGCCCCCGCGGCGGCTTCGGCATCGGCGTCCGCAACTTCTGGCAGTCCCACCCGGTCCAGCTGGACATCCGCGGCGCCGCCACCGCACAGGCGGAAGTGACCGCCTGGCTGTACTCGCCGGAGGCCCAGCCCATGGACCTGCGTTTCTACCACGACGGGCTGGGCCAGGACACCTTTGAAGAACAGCTCGAAGGCCTCGAAATCACCTACGAGGACTACGAACCGGGGTTCGGCAATCCCAGCGGCATCGCCCGCACCCACGAGCTGACGCTGTTCGCCTACGACGCGACGCCGGACACCCGCGCCCTCGCCGCTGACGTGGAGGCATCCTCAGCGCCGCCCCTCCTCCAGGCCTCGCCTGAATACCTTCACTCGGTCAGGGTCTTCGGCGACTGGGCGCCCGTGGACCGCAGCACACCGGAGCGCGCCGGGCTGGAGGACAAGCTGGACTTCCTCTTCGACTTCTACGCCGGCCAGGTGGAGCAGCGGCGCTGGTACGGGTTCTGGAACTTCGGCGACGTGATGCACACCTACGATTTCGACCGGCACGCCTGGCGCTACGACGTGGGCGGGTACGCCTGGGACAACTCGGAGCTCTCCCCGGACCTGTGGCTCTGGTACATGTACCTGCGGTCCGGCCGGGCGGACGTGTTCCGCTTCGCGGAGGCGATGACCCGGCACACCGGCGAGGTGGACGTCTACCACCTGGGCGAGTGGCGCGGCCTGGGATCCCGGCACAACGTGCAGCACTGGGGCTGCAGCGCCAAGCAGCTGCGGATCAGCACCCCCGCCTACCGGCGCTTCTACTACTACCTCACGGCGGACGAACGCACCGGCAACCTGCTCTCCGAACTCGTGGACAGCGACCAGAACTTCCTCGGCCTTGACCCCGTACGGAAGGTCCGGCCGGACAGCGCCACCTACCGGCCGGAGCGGAACGCGCTCGGCGTGGGGCTCGGCACCGACTGGGGATCCCTCGCCGCCACCTGGCTCACTGACTGGGAACGCACCGGCAACCCCCGTTCCCGGGACCGGCTGCTGGGGACCATAGCGGACATCGGCGCCCTGAAATACGGCTTCCTCACGGGAGAGGCGCTGTACGACCTGGACAAGGGAAGGTTCGACGCCGGGCGCGAACGGATCCAGGTATCGCACCTTTCCGCGGTGTTCGGGCTGGTGGAAATCTGCAGCGAGCTCATCGACCTGATACCGGATGCCGCGTTCGAACACGCCTGGCTGCAGTACTGCCGGCTGTTCCTGGCCTCGGAGGAGGAGCAGATTGCCGAGGTGGGCCAGCCGCTGGACGGCGTCTACCTGACGCAGGCCCACAGCCGGCTTTCCGCCTACGCGGCGGCCCGCGCCGGGGATTCCGGGCTGGCACGCCGGGCCTGGGACAGCTTTGCGGAAGGCGGCGAACACCTCAACCACGGATCGGCGTTCACCCTGCGGAAGATCAAACCGCCATACGTCCTCACCGCCGTCGACGAAGCGCCCACGGTGTCCACCAACGATGCTGCCCAGTTCGGCCTGGCGGTGATCCAGAACCTGGCCCTGATCGGGGAGCACCTCCCGGCACTCCAGCCCGTCCGCTGAACGCCGGCTGGTTCGCTGACCGCCGTCGCCCGCTACACAGCGACTGGTTCGCCGGGTAACCCGGCGGTCAGCCGGCGCTGGAGCGCCGGCTGTCGTAGTCCCCGCGGGCTTCCTCCACCTGGTCCATGTTGTCGTCCGCCCACTCCTTCATCCCGTGGATGACTGCCAGGAGGGAGTGTCCCAGCGGCGTGAGCTCGTAGTCGGTGCGGACGGGCACGGACAGGGTGAGCAGCCGGGTCACCAGCCCGTCGCGTTCCAGCGAGCGCAGGGTGGACGTGAGCATTTTCTGGCTTGCCCCCGGAATCCGCCGGCGCAGCTCGCTGTGCCGGAGTTCCCCGTCCGCCAGTTCCAGCATCACCAGGGTGACCCATTTGCTGGTGATCGTCTCGAGTAGCTGGCGCGCCGGGCACTGCCCCAGCCCCTCCGCGTAGTGGGACTGTGCTGTCTGCCGTTTCTGGTCCGCTGTGAGAGTCATCGCCCTATATTCCCCTGATGCCGGTTGTCCTGTCGCGTTGCCGCGGCACCAGCCTAATAGGGGACCGTGTGGTCCGCCCACCGCGCCGAACGTGCCGTAACAAAACCGGGGAACGGTCAGCGGGCAGGTACGCCGGGGTTCCCTAGGCAGTCCAAAGTGCGTTCTTACACTGCCCGGCCCGGCGGGAAAGGATCGGAACTGCGGCGGCACCGGCCCGCCGCAGACCACCCGCCGAACACCCGACCAGCCGAACCGACGAAAGGCCTGTTATGCCCAGGATCCTCCACATCAATGCCTCCCCGCGCGGGGACCACAGCGACTCACTGCTCCTTGCCCGCCACTTCATCTCCGAAGTTCAGGCGGCCGGTGCCCCTATTGACGGCGATCCCATCGGAGAAGGCGGGATTGAGGTCGGAACCCTGAACCTGTTCGACGCCGGCGCCCTCCCCGGGTTCGGAACCACCGCCGCCGGCGCCAAGATGGCCGTGTTCTCCGGCCGGGACCAGACTCCGGAAGAGCTCCAGGCCTGGACCGACGCCCGCGCCGTCTTCGACCGGTTCGCGGCTGCCGACGCTTACGTCTTCAACATTCCGATGTGGAACGCCGGCGTGCCGTACGTCCTGAAACAGTGGATCGACATCGTCACCCAGCCCGGCTGGAGCTTTGGGTTCGACCCCTCTGCCGGCTACACCGGGCTGATGGACAGGAAGCACGCCCTGGCCATCCACACGAGCGGCGTCTACTCCCCCGGCGTTGCCCCCGCGTTCGGCCAGGACTTCAGCAGCACCTTCTTCGCGGACTGGCTGACCTTCGTCGGCATCACCGACGCCACCCATGTCCGCTTCGCCCCGACGGTGCTGAACACCGACGTCGAGGGCTCCCGCCGGGAAGCCGAAGCGGAACTGGCGGCGCACGCCGTCGGCTTTGCCTCCCGCCTCCGGGCGGCTGATCTTCAGCCAGTGGGCGGTTGAGGTTCCGTAGTCGCAGTGCCGGTTCCGGCGTCGGAGGCGAGTGCGCGGTACACACTACCCGGTCCCGGCTTCCGCCGCCGTCGGGTCCGTCCTACCGCACGCCTGCCGGTTGGCTATCGGCAGGCGCCGCACCGGAAGGTTCGACGGCGGCATCAGCCGCCGGTGCGTCGCCCGCCGTCGGGCTTTCAGTGACTTCCGGTTCATCCTGAAGTTCCCCGCGGAATGCCCGGAGCATGGCTTCGCGGTCGAACTGGCCCTCCCACTTCGCCACCACGAACGTGGCCACGCAGTTCCCCAGCAGGTTCACGGAGACGCGCATGGAATCCATGAGGCGGTCGGCGCCAAGGAGCAGGGCGACGCCGGCCACGGGGAAAATGCCCAGGGCGCCGGCAGTTGCCGAGAGAGCCAGGAACGCGGAGCCGGGAACGCCGGCCATGCCCTTGGACGTGAGCATCAGGATGCCCAAAGCCACGAGCTGCTGGCCCAGGTCAAGGTTGTGCCCGAAGGCCTGGGCGAGGAACAGCAGCGAAATGGACAGGTACAGTGCGGCGCCGTCCAGGTTGAACGAATAGCCGGTGGGGACCACCAGCCCGGTGGTGGCGCGGGAGCAGCCGGCGTTGGTCAGTTTCGTCATGATGCGCGGCAGCACGGACTCGGTGGATGCCGTGCCCAGAGCCAGCAGGAACTCTTCCCGGCTGTACTTGATGAACTGCCACAGCGGCACGCGCGGGTACACCCAGGCCACCAGGAACAGCAGCGCAATGAAGACGATGGCGGCACCGTAGCAGGCGGCGATCAGCAGGGCATAGGTGCTCAGCGAACCCAGGCCGTACTGGCCGATGATGAAGGCCATGGCGCCGAAAGCGCCCACCGGGGCAACGCGCATCACCCAGGTCATGATCTTGAAGAACAGTTCCAGCGCCGTCTCCAGGAGATTGATCACGGGCAGGCACCGGTCACGGCCCACCACCACGATGGCCGCACCGAAGAACACCGAGAAGCACAGCACCTGCAGCAGGCTGTTGGACGCGAAGGCGCCCACCACGCTGGTGGGGATGATGCCCAGCAGGAACGCGCCGGCGTCCTTGGGCGGTGCCGTGCCGGTCTTGGCGTTGAGGGCGTCCTGGGAAAGCGTGTTGGGATCGATGTTCAGGCCGGCGCCGGGCTGGACGATGTTGCCCACCACCAGTCCGAACACCAGGGCGAAGAGCGTGGCACCGGTGAAGTAGAGCAGGGCCTTCACACCCACCCGGCCCACGGCCTTCACGTCACCCACGGCCGAGATTCCCGTGACAATCACCAGGAAGATCAGCGGAGCAATGATCATTTTGATCAGCTGGATGAAGCCGTCGCCCAGCGGCCGTAGGGCGGAGCCGAGGTCGGGCCAGAAGTGGCCGATCCCGATGCCGAGGCAGACGGCCACGAGGATCTGGAAGAAGAGCGACTTGTAGAGCGGCTTCTTGGGTGCCGGTGCGGTGCTTGCTTTGCGCGTCACGGCGGTTGGAGGAAATTTCATCAGGGCTGCCAATCAACAGGGAAAAGGCGCGCAGGTCGCCTCAGGACATGGGCAACGCTATGGCCCCCGTGTTTCCGGCAGGCTAAATCCGTACTGCGGAATTGTTTAACCGCAAGATGGAAAAGAAATTGTTGGCAGCCGTCGCAGTACTACACCTGGTCATCCCAGGTGCCGTCGGCCGCGGCGGCTTCCTCCGGTTTGTGCTCCGCATCGGGGTCGCCGCTGCCAATGTACGACGCCGGAACGGTGCCGCCCGCCTGCGTCTGCTGTTCTTCCCGGATGTTCTTCGCCGCGCCCTGGCCCGGGCGGGGCTGCTGATCGACGGCGTCGGGGTCGCCCGGGCCGATCTGGTCGGCGGGGTCGGCCGCTGCTTCCTTGGGGTCTGTCATGACGGCACCTTTCGTTCGGGGTTGCAGGTCTGTTGCCGCCGATTCGTTGGCTCCGGCGGCACCTTCAGCCTATTCGCCTGCGTTGCTGCAGTGGCCAGATTTCCGCCTGTTATGTCACGTGGTGTCGTGCTACCCAACTCGCGAAAATCCACTCAAAAGGGGAACAACTTCCCTAGCGCTGGGGCAAAAGCAGGCGCACGATTGTACTACCGGGCCACGAAAATGCAGTGAGCATCGCCCGGCGTCAAGCCCCCGCAGAGACCGGGAGTGCTGTTTGAAAATGGGTTGAAACTGACTGCCGCCTCACATGGGGAGTGTCATAGCGGCCGGACAGTCCTGCCCGAAAATGATCCACTCGCATCCTTTCTAGGAGCAAAAGAAATGTCCACAACTACCCCAACAAAATCCCGCCCCCTCGGGACGCGATTTGCATTGATATCGGCTGTTTCACTGGGTCTTATTGGAGGACCTGTTGCACTGGCCGTTCCCGCTGACGCTTCGACGTCGCTTCGCGGTTGTACCGTGAACCCGTTGAAACCGACGGACGCGGGGAAGAACGTCGCGGAATTCAAGATCAAGATCGATTGCAACGGCAAGAAGGTCGTAGAAGTCCGCCAGAAGCGCTTTGAAAAGGACCGGAACGGGCGCGACGACAAGCTCGGCAACACCACCGAATGGAGGAAGTACTTCGACAAGCATGATGGCAAAGTCACCGTCAGCAAGAAGGCCGACGTCGACAAGGACAAAGGCAAAGACCGCGTGTACCAGGAAGTCTCCTTCCGGGTTAAGAACGGCAACAACTGGTCAGACTGGACCAAGTGGGAAAGGAGCGACGTCGCACGCATCAGCTGACGGCGTTCCGCGCAACCGATCCGCTCAATGGATCTGCGCATCCTGGAGCCAGGGGCACCCGCCCCTGGCTCTTCTTTGTGGCGCGCACGCCTACATATAGCGTGCGTATGCCGGAGTCGGCGCCCTGGAACCAGCCCGAGGGTGTGGTCGAGAAGCTGGGCGACCTGCTCCACATCGTGGCCCGCCAGGCCGAGCACGACCTCAAGAAGTTCAAGGAATTCATCGAGCACGAAGACCGCGCGACCGGCGCCGGGCGAGCAACAGTTTCCGGCGTCTCCGAAACCCCGGCCGGCACAGCAAAAACCGGCCAGGAGTACAACCGGTTCGCGCACCCGTTTGACCAGACGAACGGGCTGGTGGATTTCGACTGAGCCGCAGGCTACCGGCTGGTGCCTGTAGCCGTTGGTGAAGGACTCGTTGGGGAAGCGGATTCAGTTGGTGTGACGGTGACTGTTGCCGTGCTGGTTTCCGTGCCGTCCGGGGTTGGCGTTCCGGACATTGACGAAGTGATGCTCGGCGTCGAGGTGGTCGTTCCGGAGGAACCGCCTTCGGCTTCACCAAGGACCTCGTTGACCAAGTCCTCCAGCTCCTTCTGATCGGCGTCGCCAAGATTGGCACCGCCTTTGGTGGCCACCACCAGGAGGCGGCCTTGGGCTGCGGAAATCTGCATCAGCATGTCAGACTCGTTGCCGCCGCGCGTACTTATCGTTGCGAAAGTCGTCTCTCCGTCGGTTTCGGCCTGCAGTTCCTTACTGGCGACGCCGTAACTCTGCCCGAGCACTGAGACCTTGAAGCTCTCGCACTGGGCCATTTTGCCGCTCACGTCATTGAGCAAGCTGACGGCGTCGGGCCCCTCGCTTCCGGACTGGGCGGACAACGTGCGCGGTTGCTGACCCTCCGAGATCGCAATCGCCACGTCGCCGTTTTCTACTGTGTCCAGCAGGCCGGCCGTGGCAATTGTCTTGCACTCCGTCGGGTCGGTGGTGGCCGCACTCATCAGCAAGCCGGCTATGCGGCTGCCCTGTTCCACCTGGTCCTTTGAATAGAGCTTCAGCTCACTGCCGTCCTTGTCCGACTTACCGGAGATGAGCTCGCGAAGCTCATCCTCGCTATAGACCTTGTCCTGCGCTGTGCTGGTTGTTGCACTGGCGGTAGGTGACGGGGTTTGTCCACCGCCACCCGTACACGCGGCCAAGGCGAGCACCGCCGCGGCTGCCAGGCCCAAAGCCGGAACAGTTTTCATGAGAACCACCCCTTCAGATAGCAAGCATGCTTATGGCCCTTAGGGTACTCCTGCTGACGCCTATTTTCGCCGATGATTTTGCGGGCGGACCAGCCCCTCAGCGCGAACGGACACTTACAGCCCCGCTTTTGTGGGGCCCCAAGTGTCCGTTCGCGCCCGCGGGCGGAACCCTTGCCTGCCGCCCGCATCCGTTGGGTTGCGGGCGGCACGTTTGTCCCGCCGTCGGCCGGTATTACTTGGAGGTTCCGGCGTACCTGACTGACGGCATGGCCGGCGTTTCCATGCCTTCGCCGATGAAGAAGCTCGGGTGCGGCGGCTGGTTGTAGGCAACGTTTTCACGCGCTACGCCGGTCCGGTACATCGGGTCGTGCATGAGGGTGCGGAGCCGCACCTCGGTGGGGGCCGTGGTGGTGTAGATCCGCAGCTCCGTGCTGTCCGAGGACGGGAAAGCAAGCTCCTCGCGCCAGTCACCGAGCAGGTCAGCCTGCAGGGACGGGTTGCCCTTGGTGGTGTTGTTGGTCCTGGCGCCCGTGGCGGTCAGGAGCCTGTCGCTGGTTTCCGTCTCCCAGTTCCACTTCGAGACGGTGGGCACGCCGACGGACGTGCTGGCGTCGTAGTCGTGGTCCACGATTTCGCGCAACAGGTCACCGTCCCACCAGGCCAGGAAGTTGGCGGCCGGGATGTTCTCCGCGATCAGTTCGCCCTTCGCGGACATCAGCTGGCCCACCGGCGAGTTCCACGCTGCAGTCCCGCCGATGGCCCAGCCCTCAGCGCCGGCGTAGCGGGGATCAATGTCCCCGGCTGCGCCGCGGCCGGTGTCCTTGATGGCCGGGATGCTCCACAGGACTTCACCCGTGGCGGCGTCGCGGAACGTGGCACCCCGGTTGCCGCTCTGGTTCATGCTTTCGTGGACGGCGAAAGTTTCCAGGCCCGGGCGGGACGGATCCAGGTCGCTGGTGTGGATGGCGTCGCCGTGGCCCAGCTTGGTGTTGTACAGGGGCCTGCCGTCGTCGTCGATGGTCATGGAGCCGAAGACGAACTCGTCCTTGCCATCTTGGTCCACGTCGGCCACGGAGAGGTTGTGGTTGCCCTGGCCCTTGTATTCGGCGCCGGCGTCGTCGGAATCGAACTTCCAGCGCTTCACCAGCTTGCCGTTGACCAGGTCGTATGTGACCAGGACGGTGCGTGTGTAGTAGCCGCGGCTGAACATCATCGACGGGTGTTCGCCGTCCAGGTAGGCCACCGCTCCGAGGAAGCGGTCCACGCGGTTGCCGTAGCCGTCACCCCAGGCTGCTACTGAGCCGCGGGGCGGATCGTAGGCCACCGTGTCCATGGCGGTGCCGGTCTCGCCCTTGAACACCGTGAGGAATTCGGGACCGGACAGCACGTAGCCGGCGGCGTTGCGGTAGTCCGCAGCCGGATCGCCGATCACGGCGCCTGCGGCGTCCTTGGTGCCGTCCGCGGTCTTCATCGACAGCTCGGCCCGGCCATCGCCGTCGAAGTCGTAGGCCAGCAGTTGCGTGTAGTGCGCGCCGGCGCGGATGTTGTGGCCGAGGTCGATGCGCCACAGCTTGGTGCCGTCCATCCTGTAGGCGTCCACGTACACATTGCCTGTGTAGCCGGACTGCGAGTTGTCCTTGGCATTGGACGGCGCCCACATCTGGATGATCTCGTATTTGCCGTCGCCATCGAGGTCGGCCACGCTGGCGTCATTGGCCGAGTAGGTATACGGCTTGCCGTCCTTGGTGACGCCGTCAGCCGGCTTGTCCAGCCTGATGGCCAGGTAGTTCCGGGCCAGCGGCGCAAATTCTTCAGTGAGCTTGTCCTGGCCGTTTCCGTTGCCCACGGCCTTGATCACGTACTTGGAAGACGCCGTCCCTGCCGGATCGACGAACATGGTGCTGTTCCTGATCGGATCCACGGTGAGCTGCACGCCGTCGCGGATGACGTGGAAGCCGATGCCGTCCTTGTCCAGGCCCAGCATCCGCCAGCTCAGGGTGACGCCCTGGTCGGTGAGCACCGCCACCGGGGCGCGGTCCAGGTTTTCCACCTGGCGCTGGAGTCCGGCGGTACCGGACTGGGCTGGTTGGGCAGCCGCGGCGCCTGCCGTCTGGTTGGGCTCGGTTTGGTTTGGATCGGCCTGGGCCAGGGGAACGCCGGTAAAGGCCAGGGCGGCCGCAGCCAAAGTTGCTGCAGCCGCCAGGGGCGCAGACTTCCGCACCCGGCCTTTCGTACTCTGAGCGGAACATTTCGCGGGGTATGCCAAGAACATCTCCTTTGATGCTGGCGGGCAGGAATTCTGCCGCACCGTGAGTGGTTGTATCGTTTCATTCGTTGCCGGCAACGCCCCTAGGAATTTCGCGAGGGGTTTGTCGGGCGGGAGAGAAAGCGCTTTCCGCACCTAACGTTTATCAGCGCTGCGGGACTGCGGTCAATACTCCAGCGATATTAAATGGGAGATAATGTTCCGTTTCGTGGCGACGCTTTGGAGCACTCTACGATTAATCCAGTCGGTGTATTATTCGGATGGACCAACCTTTTTTGCGTGAGTAGTCCCTCATCAACCCCCATAAGCAAGGAGCTGTCATGACCCTTCCGGAGCAAGCTACGGGAGAGCCAGCCGCCCAGCCAGCTCCCGGCCCAAGGCCGGGCCATCCTCGGGCCGGGGTCGCAGTCTGGGGGTGCCTGATTGGATTCCTGGGAGGATTGCTCGGCCTGGGCCCGTGGCTGATGACCGGAGCGAGGCTCCCGCTGCAGAACTTGTGGGGTGCAGAGGTCATGCCGGAGCAGATGCCCGTCTCGTTATTGCCACTGAGCCAATACGAACTCACTACGATCGTTGCGCTCCTGACCGTAGGCGGTGCAGCGGCAGGACTGACGGTGCACATCGCGTTCCCCGCCCGGCGGCGGCTGGCCACCTGGTGCGCGGCAGCCGGGGTCCTTGCGGTCCAGCTCGCGGCGGCTGTCCAGTCATTCACGGTGCTCGACGGCGGCCTGACGCGCGGGACGATGGCGGGCCTCTACTTCGCCGGGCTGCTCGCGGGCGTGACTGCATCCCTCGCCGCAGCCCTGGTGGCGCTCCTGCTGCTGGCCTCGAAGTCCCGGGGCCTGACCGCATTGGGGGCCGGACTTGTGGCTGTGCCGTTCGCTTCATGGGCGGTGGAGTGGGTCGTTGGCTTTGTCGGGCACGTCAATGTCCCCGTCGCCGTGCCGTCAATTGCTCGCTGGATTCCCGCCCTCCTCGTCGGTTGCGCCCTGGCCTGGTGCGGGCTTCGTCCGGCGCGGCGGGCCGCGGTGTGGCTCGTGAACCTTGCCCTGTTGTGGGTGGTTCCCGCCCTCTTCATCTCAGTGAACTACGTTCTTGGGTCACGGGTACTGGCGGGCGACATGCAGGAGATGCTGCTGATGGGCAGACAGATCCTGGCCGCTACTCTCGGGCCCAAAGGCGGAGCACTTCCCACAGTCTTCCTGGCCCTGGCCGTCGCACTGGCAGGGCTGGGCATCCGCTATGTTGCCGCTCGCAGGCGGCCAGGGTAAGGCTTATCAACTTTGTCCTCACGCTGAACCGCCACCCGGCCAGCATCTCGGGCAGGAGCCGATTTGAGAACAGCCGGGCCACCCCCCCCAAAGGGCCATTTCTATCTACAATTTAAGTGGCGGCAATGGCGGCAACCAGCTGCACGGGCCGCACCACAAGGAGGACCGCAATGGGTTTGGGTGACAGGATCCACAACGCCGCGGAGAGGCTTCACGGCAAGGGAAAGAAAGCCGCCGGTGAGATCAGTGGCAACGACCGCATGAGGGCCGAAGGCAAGGGCCGCGTAGTCAGGGCCGACCTCAAGCAGGCAGGCGAAAAGATCAAGCACGCTTTCAAGCGGCACTAAATACGAACAACCGGACGGGCGGCCCTGACTAGGGGCCGCCCGTTTTTCTGTGCCGGCCAGCAGCCGACGCCGCCCCCAGCTCGTGCGCCGCCATATCCCCGCCGCCTCCCCGGCCTTAATGGTTGACGTCCACGCCCGACTGGACCTACACTTTTCATACAGCAGAATATAACTTCCACAATACGAAATAACTTCGGAAGTTACTGTTAGACCGACGGAACACCGGACCACGCAAGGACATGACAATGACGTACACAGTGAACTGCTCCATCCTGCTGACGGAACTGCCGCTCCTGGAGCGGCCCGCCGCAGCGAAGGCCGCCGGCTTTGACGCCGTTGAATTCTGGTGGCCCTTCGAAACCTCCGTCCCCACCGACGCCCAGGTCACCGAGTTCGAGAACGCCATCACCGACGCTGGCGTGCAGCTGACCGGCCTGAACTTCAACGCCGGCAACATGCCCGGGGGCGACCGCGGCCTGGTTTCCTGGCCCGCACGCTCGACCGAATTCCAGGACAATATCGACGTTGTCGCCGGCATCGGCGAGCGCCTCGGTTGCAAGGCCTTCAACGCCCTCTACGGCAACCGTATTGACGGCGAATCGGCCGAAAAGCAGGACGCCATCGGCGCCGAAAACCTTGCGGCGGCAGCTGCCGGCGTCGCCCGCATCGGCGGCACCGTCCTGCTGGAACCTGTCAGCGGCGCCCCCAGGTACCCGCTCCTCAAGGCCCAGCACGCCCTCAACGTCATCGCCCGGGTCAGGGATGAATCCGGTGCGGAGAACATCAAGCTCCTCGCCGACTTCTACCACCTGGCCGTGAACGGTGACGACGTCGCCGCCGTCATCGAAAAGCACGCGAAGGACTTCGGCCACATCCAGATCGCCGACAACCCCGGCCGCGGGGCTCCCGGAACCGGAGAGCTTCCCCTCGGCGAATGGATCGCCCGCAGCCGCGAACTCGGCTACGAGGGCTACATCGGCCTCGAATACAAGGAACCGGCGGAGACCGCCTTCAGCTGGGCCATCCGCCAGCGCGTCTCCCAGTAGTCCCCCCTAGCCCAACTGAGTAGCAGTAGATGTCGTTTAGAGCCCTCAAAACGACATCTACTGCGACCTAGTTGGGTCCGGCTTCCTCAATTACCACAGACTTCAGAAAGAGAACCACAATGAGCAATGTTGCAGTCATCGGACTCGGAATCATGGGCCTGCCCATGGCCATCAACCTGGTCAAGGCCGGCCACACCGTCACCGGCTTCAACCGCAGCCAGGACAAGATCGACAAGCTGGTCTCCGAAGGCGGCAAGGGTGCCACGAGCATCGCGGACGCCGTCAAGGACGCCGACGTCGTCATCACCATGGTCCCGGACTCCCCCGATGTCGAAGGCGTAGTCAGCGGCAAGGACGGCGTCTTCGCCAACGCCAAGAAGGGCACCTTGTGGATTGACGCTTCCAGCATCCGCCCGGATGTGGCCAAGCGCCTGTCCGAGGACGCAGCCGCAGCAGGCATCCACCCGCTCGACGCTCCCGTTTCCGGCGGCGAGCAGGGCGCCATCGACGCCGCACTCTCCATCATGGTGGGCGGCGACGCGGCAGACTTCGAGGCAGCACAGGACGTCCTCAACGCCGTCGGCAAGACCATCGTCCACGTCGGCCCGTCCGGCTCGGGCCAGACCGTCAAGGCAGCCAACCAGCTGATCGTCGCCGTCAACATCGAGGTCCTGGGCGAGGCCATCGCCTTCCTCGAGGCCTACGGCGTGGACACCGACGCAGCCCTCAAGGTCCTCGGCGGCGGCCTCGCAGGCTCCAAGGTCCTGGACCAGAAAGGCCAGAAGATGCTCGACCGCAACTTCGACCCCGGCTTCCGCCTTGCCCTCCACCACAAGGACCTCGGCATCGTCACCTCCGCAGCCCGCGAAGCCAACGTCGCCGTCCCCCTCGGCGCCGTCGTCGCACAGCTCGTAGCCGCCACCGTCAACCAGGGCGACGGCGGTCTCGACCACTCGGGCCTCTTCAAGCAGGTCCTCCAGCTCAGCGGCCGGAAGTAACCCTCACGTAGCACGCGGCCGGCGGCGCTGATCGATCACAACTGGGGCAGTTCGACACGAACACGCCGGCCGCCGTCGTAATTTACGACGCAGACTCCCCCAAAGTGCCCCGCGACGAACGCCGGGCCTTCCCTCAGCACACCCAAAAACAGACTTCTTAGGAGCACACCATGAGCAAGATGCGTACCGTTGATGCAGCGGTTGCCATCCTGGAAAAGGAAGGCGCCATCGAGGCGTTCGGCCTGCCAGGCGCGGCAATCAACCCCTTCTACTCCGCCATGCGGGCCCACGGCGGCATCCGCCACACGCTGGCCCGCCACGTTGAAGGCGCCAGCCACATGGCCGACGGGTACTCCCGGGCCAAGGACGGCAACATCGGCATCTGTATCGGCACCTCCGGCCCTGCCGGCACCGACATGATCACCGGGCTGTACGCGGCCTGGGCCGACTCCATCCCCATGCTCTGCATCACCGGCCAGGCACCCGTGGCCAAGCTGCACAAGGAAGACTTCCAGGCCGTGGACATCGAGTCCATCGCCAAGCCCGTCACCAAGATGGCCATGACCATCCTGGAGCCCGGCCAGGTTCCCGGCGCCTTCCAGAAGGCCTTCCAGCTGATGCGCTCCGGCCGCCCCGGTCCCGTGCTGCTGGACCTGCCGATCGACGTGCAGATGGCCGAGATCGAATTCGACATCGACACCTACGAGCCCCTGCCCGTTGAGAAGCCCAAGGCCAGCCGCAGGCAGCTGGAAAAGGCCCTGGACATGCTGACCGCAGGCGAGCGCCCGCTGATCGTGGCCGGCGGCGGCATCATCAACGCCGGCGCCTCCGAGCAGCTGGTGGAACTGGCCGAACTGCTGGGCGTTCCGGTCATCCCCACCCTGATGGGCTGGGGCTCCATCGCCGACGACCACCCGCTGATGGCCGGCATGGTGGGCCTGCAGACCTCGCACCGCTACGGCAACGAGAACTACCTGCGCAGCGACTTCGTGATCGGCATCGGCAACCGCTGGGCCAACCGCCACACCGGCGGGCTGGACACCTACACGGCCGGCCGCAAGTTCGTGCACATCGACATCGAGCCCACCCAGATCGGCCGAGTGTTCTCCCCGGACTTCGGCATCGCATCCGACGCCGGTGCAGCGCTGGCCGGGCTGATTGAGCTGGCACGTGAGCGCCGCGACGCCAACACCCTGCCGGACTACTCCGGCTGGGCCGCCGAATGCGCCGAGCGCAAGGCCAGCCTGCACCGCAAGACGCACTTCGAGAACATCCCCATCAAGCCGCAGCGCGTCTACGAGGAGATGAACAAGTCCTTCGGCAAGGACACCACGTACGTGTCCACCATCGGCCTGTCCCAGATCGCCGGTGCCCAGATGCTGCACGTGTTCGGCCCGCGCAAGTGGATCAACGCCGGCCAGGCCGGTCCCCTGGGCTGGACCGCCCCGGCCGCCCTGGGCGTTGTCCGCGGCAAGCCGGAGGAAACCGTTGTTGCCCTGTCCGGTGACTACGATTTCCAGTTCATGATCGAGGAACTGGCCGTGGGTGCGCAGTTCAACCTGCCGTACATCCACGTGGTGGTCAACAACTCCTACCTGGGCCTGATCCGCCAGTCCCAGCGCGGCTTCAACATGGAGCAGAACGTTTCCCTGGCTTTCGAGAACATCAACAGCACTGATCTCTCTGCGACCGCAGCGGGCTACGGCGTGGACCACGTCAAGGTTGCCGAAGGCCTGGGCTGCAAAGCCATCCGGGTGGAGGACCCCAACGACCTGGGCTCCGCGTTCGACAAGGCAAAGGCGCTGGCCGGCGAGTTCAAGGTTCCCGTGGTTGTTGAAGTGATCCTGGAAAAGATCACCAACATCTCCATGGGCGTGGAAATCAATGCGGTCAACGAGTTCGAGGAACTGGCCGAGACCAGCGCGGACGCCCCCACCGCCATCCTGGCGATGCAGGCCTAATCATGCGGATCGTGATCGCGCCGGACAAGTTCAAGGGCTCACTGTCCGCCCCGGACGTTGCCCGGCACCTGGATGCGGGGCTGCAGGCGGCAGCCCGCACCGCCGGACAAAACAGTAACCTGGACGTCATCCGGATTCCGGTGGCCGACGGCGGCGAGGGCACCCTCGACGCCGCCGTCGGCTCCGGCTTCACCCGCCGGAGCGCCCTGGTCAGCGGCCCCACCGGGCAGCCGCTCCGGGCGGAGTTTGCGGTCCGCGGCCGCGAAGCGGTCATTGAAATGGCCGCCGCTTCGGGGCTCGCCGTCCTGCCGGGCGGCACGCCGGATTCCGTCACCGCAAGGGACGCCACCAGCCTGGGCACCGGGGAACTGATCCGGGCAGCGCTCGACGCCGGATGCCGGCAGATCATTTTGGGCGTCGGCGGGAGCGCCAACACCGACGGCGGCGCCGGCGTCCTGCAGGGACTCGGCGCGCAGCTCCTCGATGCCGAAGGCAACGAACTGCCGCCCGGCGGCGCGGCCCTCGCCAGGTTGGACCGGATCGATTTCTCCGGCTTCGACACCCGGCTGGACGAGGCACGCTTTGTCCTCGCCAGCGATGTGGACAACCCGCTGCTCGGAGCGGAAGGCGCCGCGGCGATCTTCGGCCCGCAGAAAGGCGCCACCCCGGAGGACGTCGCAATCCTCGACGCCGCGGCCGCGCACTTCGTGGACGTGCTCGCCGACGAGATCGGGCCCCGCGCGCTGAAGGCCGCTGACGCACCGGGTGCCGGGGCGGCGGGCGGCGTGGGCTACGCCGCCATCGCGGTCCTGGCCGCCACCCGCAGGCCGGGCATCGACGTCGTCCTTGAATTCACCGGACTCGCGGACCGTCTGGCCGGCGCGGACCTGGTGATCACCGGCGAAGGCAGCCTGGACGAACAGAGCCTGCTCGGCAAGACGCCCATGGGCGTGGCGCGGGCGGCTGCACGGGCCGGCGTTCCGGTAGTGGCCGTCTGCGGACGGACCACGCTGACGCCGGCGCAGCAGAAGGATTCCGGCTTCCGGCAGGTCTACCCTCTGACCTCGCTGGAGGCCAAGGTAGAAATATGTATAGCCGAAGCAGGACCCCTGCTCGAACAATTGGGAAAGAACATCGGCGTGGAGCTGGCGGACCTGGTCCCGGCCGGTTCCACCCCGCCCGGTTCCACCCCGCCAGTGAACAGCGCCCGCACTAAGGAGCCCCTCAATGTCTGAAGAAAGCTTTGACCTCGTCATCCGGGGCCAGCGCGTCCTCACCACCGCCGGCATCGCGGCACGTGAAGTGGGCGTGCGCGGCGGCAAAATCGTCGCCATCGAGCCGCTCGGCAACGGCCTGTCCGGCGCGGAAGTGATCGAACTCGCCGACGACGAGACCCTCATTCCCGGCCTGGTGGACACCCACGTCCACGTCAACGAGCCCGGCCGCACCGAATGGGAAGGCTTCGCGTCCGCCACCCGCGCCGCCGCAGCCGGCGGCGTCACCACCATCATCGACATGCCGCTGAACTCCATCCCGCCCACCACCACGGTGGAAGGCCTCAAGCTCAAGCGCGAAGTGGCCGAGGACCAGGCGTTCGTGGACGTCGGGTTCTGGGGCGGCGCCGTGCCCGGCAACAAGGCGGACCTCCGCCCGCTGCACGACGAAGGCGTATTCGGCTTCAAGTGCTTCCTGCTGCACTCCGGCGTGGACGAGTTCCCGCACCTCGAAGCGGACGAGATGGAAGAGGACATGGCCGAGCTCAAGTCCTTCGACTCGCTCATGATCGTCCACGCCGAAGACTCCCACGCGATCGACCGCGCACCCCACCCCGGCGGCGACCACTACTCCACGTTCCTGGCTTCCCGCCCCCGCGGCGCCGAGAACAAAGCCATCGCCGAGGTGATCGAACGCGCCCGCTGGACCGGCGCCCGCGCCCACATCCTGCACCTGTCCTCCTCTGACGCGCTGCCGATGATCGCCTCAGCCAAGCGCGACGGCGTGCACCTCACCGTCGAGACCTGCCCGCACTACCTCACGCTGATGGCCGAGGAAATTCCCGACGGCGCCACCGCGTACAAGTGCTGCCCGCCCATCCGCGAGGCTTCCAACCGCGAGCTGCTGTGGAAAGGCCTGCAGGAGGGCACCATCGACTGCATCGTCTCGGACCACTCCCCGTCGACCCTTGACCTGAAGGACCTGGAAAACGGCGACTTCGCCGTGGCCTGGGGCGGCGTCTCATCGCTGCAGCTGGGCCTGTCGCTGATCTGGACCGAGGCCCGGCACCGCGGCATCCCGCTGGAGCAGGTTATTTCCTGGATGGCCGAGAAGCCCGCCGCCCTGGCGCGGCTCTCCAACAAAGGCCAGCTGGCACTCGGGTATGACGCCGACTTCTCGGTGTTCGCGCCGGATGAGGCCTTCGTGGTGGACGTCTCCAAGCTGAAGCACAAGAACCCCATTACGCCGTATGACGGCAAAGCGCTCTCCGGAGTGGTCCGGAAGACATTCCTGCGCGGACATGAAATCGACGGCCAGACCCCGGGCGGCAAGCTCATCCGCCGCGGCGGCGTCTGAGGCATCACGCCATGGCTGTCCAGGTACATTCCCCGCGGGGCATATGTGCGGCGGGGCCGGCGTCACCGGGCCCGGCGCTCAAGGCCCATGGCCTGGCTGTCTGGGTGACCCCGGACGGCGACCAGGACATTGACGACGCCGTGATGGCGCGCGCCGCGGAGCTGTTGCTGGCGCGCGCCCTGAAGATTGCTCCGGAGGCGGAAGTCCACGTTTGGCCCGCCGCCGGAGCTGCAACTTCCGCTGCCCACGCTGCCCCGCCGGGGGGACCGCACGGGCCAGCCGGCAGCGGAACCCAGGTGCCGTCGTCGTCCGTTCCGGAGGACTCCCCGGAGGACGACGACGGCGCAACTCCCCTCCCGCCGTTGGCCGGGCCCGCGAGCCTGGTGTCAGTGGACCTTGCCGCCGGCGAGGTCAAGCTGGACGGGGCGCCGGTGCCGCTGACCGGCGTCGAATTCAAACTCCTGCGCTATCTCGTGGAGAATTGTTCGCGGGCCATCAGCCGGGAAGAGCTCCGGCTGTTCCTGGAATCATTCGATTCCCCCGCAGCGGCCTCCCGTTCCATCGATGTGTACGTTGGCCGGGTGCGGCGGAAGCTGCGCCGCGGCCGGCATGCGATCGCCACGGTGCGAGGCGGCGGCTACCAGTTCGTCCCCGGTCCCCACGCCAAAGTACGCGGACCTGCGGAATACTGCATCTGAGAAAACATGAGGAACACCATGACCCCCACTGACCAGGCCACCATGGCTTTCACGCCCACAGCGCTCACCGGCACGGCTCTCACCGCAAGGCTCCAGCCCGGCACCCCGGCCCCGGATTTCACCCTGCCGGACGCCGCCGGGAAGGCTGTATCCCTCGCGTCCTACCGGGGCAGGAACGTGATCGTCTACTTCTACCCGAAGGCTGCCACTCCCGGCTGCACCACCGAGGCCTGCGACTTCCGCGACAACCTGGCGTCGCTGCAGGGCTCCGGCTACGAGGTCATCGGCATCTCCCCGGACGCCCCCGCGGCACTCGCCGAGTTCACGGGAGATTTCAGGCTGAACTTCCCGCTGCTCTCCGACCAGGACAATGCCGTCGCCCTGGCGTACGGGGCCTGGGGCGAGAAAGTCCTCAACGGCGAAATCACCGAGGGCGTGCTGCGCTCCACCGTGGTCATTGGCGCTGACGGCGGTGTCACGCTGGCCCGCTACCAAGTGGACGCGCAGGGCCACGTCGCTACGCTCCGCGAGGAGCTGGGGCTGTAAGAGCCAGCTTGTCGGCGCCGTGCGGCCGGGTCATACCGGCCGCACGGGCCAGGCACAGCAACGGCACAGGTGCTAAGGGGAACGTTGCATGGACCATCTCCGAGCTTGAAAGCAGCAGTCCATGCGATGTTCCCCCCGCACCGTCCTATCCTCGTCCCTCCTTGCGTTCACCCTGGCCCTGACCGGGTGCGCGGCCGGCGCGGCTACAGAGCCGTCCGGGACGGCAACATCCGCGGCCTCCGCAGGCAGTGGCGCAGCCACGGAATCAGGCACAGAAGCAGGCGCCGGAACACCGACGGCGGAGACCACCCTCTTCGCCGACGGCGCCTCCCATGAAGTCAGCATTGAATGGGACGAGGCTGCCTACGCCGACATGATCGCCGCCTACGAAGCAGACGGGTCCAAGGAATGGATCCAGGCGGACATCACCATCGACGGCACGCTCGTCTCCGGCATCGGCGTACGGCTCAAGGGCAACTCGACACTGCGCAGCCTCAGCGGCGACGGCAACGGCGACGGAGCAAAGGGCGGCGGGGCCGCGCTTTCGTCCGGCATCTCCTCCGACGTTCCGGAATCGCTGCCACTGCTGATTGACTTCGATAAATACGTTGACGGCCAGAATTACCAGGGGCTCACCCAGCTCTCGTTGCGCCCGGGCTCGCCAGTCCTGAACGAGGCCCTGGCGCTGGCCCTCACCGAGGCGAGCGGCCAGGCGACGCAGCGCTACGCCTACACCACCTACTCCGTGAATGGCAGCACCACCCAGACCAGGCTGCTGGTCGAAAACCCGGACGAAGCCTATGCCGACGCCCTCTTCGACACCCCGGGCGTGCTCTATAAGTCCGACGCGGAGTCCAGCTTCACGTATCAGGGCGATGACCTTGCGACGTACGAAGAGCAGTTCAAACAGCTCAATGCGGAGGACACCGAGGACCTCCAGCCCATCGTCGATTTCCTCAAGTGGCTCTCCGAAGCCAGCGATGAGGAGTTTGATGCCGAGCTGGCCAACCGGGTGGATGTGGAATCGTTCGCACGCTATGCGGCCACGATGAATCTGCTGGTCAACGGCGACGACATGGCCGGACCGGGCCAGAATTACTACCTCTGGTACGACCTCGACACCAAGAAGATCTCCGTCATTTCCTGGGACCTGAACCTGGCCATGACGGGCAACGCCACGGCGTCCCCGGATGAGAAGGTCTCCATCGGCGGAGGCATGGGCGGAGGCGCAGGCATGCAGCTGCCTCCAGGCGGAAATGACGACGCCGGGGCGCCGCCGGCGGGGGCAGCCCCAGGCGGTGCCAGGGGCGGCAACGAGCTCAAGGAGCGGTTCCTGGCCTCCGAGGCGTTCCAGTCCCTGTACGACAACGCCTACGCGGACCTCTATGAGCAGCTGCTCGCCAGCGGAACCGCCGCCGGCCTCCTGGACCGGATCGCCGCCGTCGTGCCTCCCAGCGATGACCTCACGCAGGAGGAACTGGCGGAGCAGACTGACACGCTCCGCACGTTTATCCAGGAACGCACCAAGGCACTCAAGGACCAGGTCTAGGCGTTCCCCGGAGGTCACTTGGCCGGCCGGCGGAATACTGCCTCTGAACACGTGGTTGTTTCAGTAGAACCGACTGAGTACCAATCGCTTTTGTCAGTAATCAGACTCCCGAAGGACCATCATGAGCCCCAACCTGACCACCAAGCTCCAGCCCGGAACCCAGGCACCGGACTTCACCCTGCCTGACGCTGAAGGCAAGCCGACATCCTTGGCCGATTACCGCGGCAAGAACGTCATTGTGTACTTCTACCCCGAAGCGGCCACCGCCGGCTGCACCACCGAGGCCTGCGACTTCCGCGACAGCCTCGCGTCCCTGCAGGGCTCCGGTTACGAGGTCCTGGGCGTCTCCCCCGACGCCCCCGAAAAACTGGCCCACTTCACCGGCGACTTCGCACTGACCTTCCCGCTCCTGGCCGACGAGGACCACTCCGTGGCGCTGGCCTACGGCGCCTGGGGCGAAAAGCTGCGGGACGGCGAAGTCACCGAGGGCATCGTCCGCTCCACCGTGGTGCTCGATCCTGAAGGCAAAGTGAAGCTGACCCAGTACCAGGTCAAGGCACAGGGCCACGTCGCCGCGCTGAAGGAAGCCCTGGGCGTCTAGGACGCTCTCTCACTTTTCGCAACAAAAACCGGAACCCTCTCTCACCTATGAGAGAGGGTTCCGGTTTTTTCTGTAATTAGTGAGAGAGGGTTCCGGCTGCGTTAATCCATTTCAGATGCGAGCCCGGTCGGATGCCACTACGGAGTGACGGACCTGCCCCGGGGTGAAGCGGGCGCCGGCGTCGGGGAAACCGGGAACCTCAATACGCGCGTGGCTGTGGACCTCAGTCACGGTGTCCCGCGTATGCTCGGCGATTTTGGCCATTGTGGTGACCCACATACCGTCCATGGCCTTGACCCGGCTGATCAGCTGTTCGAGGGCCACCGCTTTGGACGGCCGGCCCGAGATGAACGGATGGTTCGTCAGGACGAAGCAGCTTCCGGCCGCGTGGTGCGCCTCTGCTTCCAGGGTCCACATTTCGAGGACCTTGGCGGGGCTTTCGATGACCCCGCTGCCGGTCACCCCGGGGTAGAAGGCGTACTGCTCCCAGTCGTCAAGCGCCCAGTCGACCGGGATTTCGACCAGGTCCCTGGAGTCGCCTTCGGCGACGCTGAAGCGGTACGGCGCATCGCCGTCGAGCAGGCTGGAGTCGTAGAGGAAGCCCCTATCCGCCAGCAGGGCCGGCGAGTGCCAGTTCAGCTCCCACCAGGGAGCGCGGTAGCCGACCGGCCGCACGCCCGCGACCTTGGCCAGCGCTTCCAGCCCCCGGTCGATGTACCGCGCCTCGGTGGCTGCGTCGATGCCCTGCATGGGTTCGTGCAGGTAGCCGTGGTGGGCGATCTCATGGCCTGCGTCCACGATCCGGCGCACCACGTCGGGGTAGCTTTCGGCGGTGAAGCCGGGGATGAAGAAGGTGGCCTGGATGTCCTGGCGCTGCAGGATCTGCAGCAGCCGCGGTACCGCAACCTTGGGTCCGTAGGACTGGTGGGTCATGAGGGACATCCGGCGAGTGCTGGTGGGGTCGTGGGCGATGGTGCATGACTCCGCGTCCACGTCGAAGGTGAAGGATGCGGCCGCCCTGTACCCTTCGGGCCAGGTGATGGGATGGGCGGAGTCCGGGAAGGCGGGGAATTCCATGGTCCGATTCCTTTCTAGAGCGAGACGGCGGTTGTCGGGCGGGCAGCCGCCTCGGGGACATCTGACTCCGGGACGGTTACCGCGGCCGGCTGCGGTTCTGCGCCGACCAGAAACTTGCGGTGAAACCGGGGCCCCAGGACCGCGTAGCTCGCGGCGCTGCTGAGTCCGCCGGCGAGCCAGGACAGGTCCCAGCCGCCCAGGGCCACGGCGATGGGGCCCTGCATTGCCGGGACCAGCCCGTACATGAACAGCCAGGTGGCGAAAATGCCGATCAGGAGGGATACGATGCCGGCCCAGTTCACACCGGGGAGGCGCTTGGTGCCCACGCCGTCAAACAGTCGTGCGGGGTCGCCAGGCCAGCGCTTCTCGATCCAGAAGTAATGCACCAGCATCACACCGCCCCAGGCAGCCACCCATGCGACGAGTCCGATGAGCCACGCATCCAGCACCGCGGCGAAGTCCTCCTGGAAGATGAAGAAGACGACGGCGGCCAGCGAGAACACACCGACGAACAGGTTCAGCTTGCGGCGGCTGATGGTGATGTCGAGGGCTTGCGTCGCGACGGAGAAGGTGTAGATGTTCAGGATGTTGGTGGCGATGGGTCCGTGCAGGACCATCAGCAGCACCGGAAGTGCGAGGACTCCGAAGTTCTGGACGATGAGTTTTCCGGGATCGATCTCGCCGCTGTTGGTTGCGAGGCTGGCGCCCAGGATTCCAAGCCAGACAACAGGGATGAACTGACCCAGAACCGAGGCCAGGTAGACCCGCCGCTTCGGCACTTCCGTGCTGACGAAGCGGGAGTAATCGGCGGCATAGGTGAACCAGGTGATCCCCCAGCCGATGCCAATGGCTGTCATGACGGCGCTCATCGCGGCGATCCGTTCCGAGCCTTCGAGGATATTGCCGGCCGGTCCGGCGTAGGACCAGTTGATCTTCATGCCGAACCAGGCGACGGCGGACATCACCGCGAGGATGATGATGGTGGGCGGCACGGTCCACTTCTCAAATGCCGCGATGGCCTTGTAGCCGAACCAGGCGATGGCCACCTGCGCCGCCATGATGGTCGTGGCGACGCCGATCTTCCAGGCGTAGTTCTGGGCCGTCGGGTCAACCCAGCCGAGGGTTCCGAACAGCGCCATCACCAGGTCCAGGATGATCCAGGTGTTCACCGCGCACCAGCCGATCACCAGCAGCGCCTGGATGGCGGCTGGCAGGTAATTTCCGCGCCTGCCGAACGCTGCGCGGGCCAGCACCATGCCGGTGGCCCCGGTCTTCTGGCCGAGCAGGACAAAGCAGCCGAACAGGAGCATGCCGATCAGGTTCCCCAAGACCAGAACGATAACCGTATCGGCGAAGCCGAGGCCGAGGTGGATGCCGAGGGCGCCGAGCACCCAGTTGATGGGGGCGAGGTTGGCGCCGGCCCAGATCCAGAATTGTCCGGAGACTTTCCTGGTCCGCTGGGATTCCGGGATGGGCTGCAGCCAGGCTTCGACGTCGTTGTCGACTGCCTGCACTGGGCCAGCCGAGGCTGCAGTGGAGTTGTTATGCATGTGGGGCCTCCATAGGGAGAAAAGGGGGATACCGCAAGGTTATGTGCTGTAGACCACACTGGACAAGATACGATATGTATACGAAAACCGCCCTTTGCATGACGGAGCGTAATGCCAATCAAGCTCAGTGAAATCCTGAAACACTCCACTCTCACCGCCGCTGATCCCGTGATCCGCGCCGGCGCTGCCGCAGCGGCCAGCACCCAGCTGCGATGGGTCCACTCCAGTGAGGTTTTGGATATAGCCCCGCTACTTAGCGGCGGCGAGCTTCTTCTCACCGGCGGCGACGCGTTGGCAACGGCATCGGATGGCCGCCGGGTGGAGTACGTCCGGCAGCTTGCCGCCAGAGGCGTGGGTGCCCTGGCGGTGGAAACAGGACAGACCCTGGCCTCGATTCCACTGTCGATGGTCCGGGCGGCGGAAAGCGCCGGGCTCCCCCTCATTGAATTGCGCAAGGTGGTGCCTTTCGTGGGCATCATGCAGGCCATCAATTCGATGCTTGTCAGCGAATCGGTGGCGCACCTGCGCCGCGCAGATGAGGCCAGCCATGCCATGGCTGTTGAACTGGCCCACGGGAGCAGCCTCGATCAGATCCTGGCAGTACTGGCCGGACTCATTGACGCGACCCTGGAGCTCTCGTCGGTGTCCGGCGTGACCCTCGGCAGTGCGGGACCGGACACCCCGGGCACTGACAGCGCAGCCGCTGGCGGCGCCGGCCCGGACAGCGCAGATACGCAGCGGGCGGACGGCTCCACTCCGGCAGGCGGCTCCGGGGCGGACGGCTCCACTCCGGCAGGCGGTTCCGGGGCAGCAGGCTCCGAGGCAGGCGGTTCCGGGGCAGAAGAAGGGCCCGGGCTGGCAGCCGGGCCTGGCGCCGACGGCACGTTGATCAGCATCGACGTGCCGGTCCGCGGCGTTCCCTCCGCCCGGCTGGTCATCAACGTTCCGGCCCATGGCGACGTCAACCTGGCGCGTGTCGCCGGCGGGCGCTGCATTGACATCCTTTCGCTGGCGCTGCTTCAACGGATGCCACCCGGGCTGAAAGAGGTGGCCGGGACCGCACTCCTGCGTGCTGTCAGCTCCGGCAGCCAGCCTTGGCGGCTTCAACAGCTGTCTCCGGCTGCCGGGATCCCGCCCTCTGCCACGGTCGTCGCCGTCGTCGTCAGGACTTCCACCTCGCAGCAGCTGCGGGCGGCAATGGACAAGATCCTGAAGCGCTCGGCCCAGCAGAGTGCCAGCTACGTGGACAACGCGGAGCTCCTGGCGCTTGCCGCCCTTCCCTTTGACGGGGCGGTGGCCGCACGCGCCGAGCTCGTGACAGCGTTGCGGGAGTTGCCGGTTGAGGCCGGAACCATGACGGCGGTGGGTCCCCTGGCGTCCGGGATCGAAAACGCGCCGTGGTCGCTGTCCGAGGCGAAGTGCGCCCTGGACCTTGCCGTGAACGGTTCGCTTCGGGCGGTGGCCCGGCCGCTGTCAGAAACCGAAGGTGTGGTGCTCGACGTCGAGCACCTCGCCGTGGAGCGCCTGGTGGCGCAGCATCTGGACCAGGGCGTGCGGCAGGATTTCATCCGCCAGCAGTTGGGGCCCGTGCTGGAGCACGACGCGCGGCGGAACTCCCAGCTTCTGGCAACACTGGCAACCTGGCTCGACTCCGGCTGCAATACAGCGCAGGCCGCCCGGGAACTGCACGTGGAACGGCAGTCGATGCACCACCGCCTGCAACGGATTTTCGAGCTGTGCGGCGGCGACCCGCGGGGAACGGGCCGGCTCGCCGCGCTGCACCTGGCCACCCGGCTGGCCGCGCTGTAGCCCCTCCGGGAAGCAGCAGCCCCGGCTGCAATACAGGACGCTCTCTCACCTTTCGCAACAAAAACAGGGACGCTCTCTCGCTTTCCCCAAGAAAGTGAGAGAGCGTCCCGGTTGAAGCGACAGGAAGTGAGAGAGCGTCCCGGTTGAGGCAACAGGAAGTGAGAGAGCGTCCCGGTTGAAGCGACAGGAAGTGAGAGAGCGTCCCGGTTGAGGCGACAGGAAGTGAGAGAGCGTCCAGGTAGGTTAGCGGAGCACCACGGTCCTGCTGCCGCGGAGGATCACCCGGCCCTCGCAGTGCCAGCGAACGGCGTTGCTGAGCGCTTTGCACTCCGTGTCGCGGCCAGCCGCGACGAGGTCCTCCGGTCCGTAGGTGTGGTCCACTTCCACCGTCTGCTGCGAGATGATCGGCCCCTCGTCGAGCTCGCCGTTGACGTAGTGCGCGGTGGCACCCACGGTCTTCACGCCGCGGGCGTAGGCCTGGTGGTACGGCTTGGCACCCTTGAAGCTGGGCAGGAACGAGTGGTGGATGTTGATCGCCTTGCCGTCCAGCTTGCGCGTGAGCCCGTCGCTGAGGACCTGCATGTAGCGGGCCAGCACCACGAGCTCGACGTCGTACTCGTCGATGAGCTCCAGCAGCCGGCCCTCCGCCTCGGGCTTGGTGGCGGCGGTGACGGGCACGTGGAAGAACGGGATGCCGTGCCATTCCACGAGCGCCTGGTGGTCCGTGTGGTTGGAGACCACGGCCACCACGTCAACGGGCAGTTCGCCGATCCTGGCGCGGAACAGCAGGTCGTTGAGGCAGTGCCCGAACTTGGACACCATGATCAGCACCCGGCGCTTGGAACCCTGCGGCTCCAGCCGCCAGCTCATCCCGAAGCGGTCAGCCACCGGGGCAAAAGCGGCCCGCAGGGTGTCCGCGGTGGAGGCATCGCCGTCGGACGCGAAGTGCACCCGCATAAAGAAGTGCCCTTCGGAGCGTTCGCCGAACTGCTGGTTGTCGATGATGTCGCAGCCGTGTTCCAGCAGGAAGCCGGAGACGGCGTGGACAATGCCCGGCGACTCCCGGCAGTCGAGCGTCAGGACATGCTCCACGGTGGTGGCCTGCTCCGGGAGGGAGGTTTCAGTCTCGATGGCAGTCATGGCTCAGCACTCGATCACATTCACGGCGAGGCCCCCGCGGGAGGTCTCCTTGTACTTGGTTTTCATGTCCGCTCCTGTCTCACGCATGGTTTTGATGGCTTTATCCAGCGACACCTTGTGGTTGCCATCGCCGTGCAGCGCCAGCCGCGCGGCGTTGATGGCCTTCACGCTGGCGATCGCGTTCCGTTCGATGCAGGGAATCTGCACCAGGCCACCCACGGGATCGCAGGTCAGCCCAAGGTTGTGTTCAATGCCCACTTCGGCGGCGTTTTCCACCTGTTCGGGGGTGCCGCCCATGACCTCGCACAGCCCGGCGGCCGCCATGGAGCAGGCCGAGCCCACTTCACCCTGGCAGCCCACTTCCGCGCCGGAAATGGAGGCGTTGATCTTGAAGAGAATCCCGACGGCGGCCGCCGCCAGCAGGAAGCGGACCACACCGTCGTCGTCGGCTCCCGGAACAAATTTGATGTAGTAGTGCAGCACCGCCGGCACGATGCCGGCCGCGCCGTTGGTGGGGGCGGTGACGATGCGCCCGCCGGCGGCGTTTTCCTCGTTGACGGCGAGCGCGAAGAGGTTCACCCACTCCATGGCTCGGAGCGGATCGGTGACGCCGGTGTCCGCGGTCAGCGTGCGGAACAACGACGGCGCCCGTCGCCTGACGTTCAGCCCGCCGGGAAGGATTCCTTCCGCGGCGCAGCCGTTGTCCACGCATTCGCGCATGACGGCCCAGAGCGCCAGCAGCTTCTCGCGGAGTTCCGCTTCGCTGCGCCACACCAGTTCGTTGGCGAGCATCACGTCGGAGATGGACATGCCTTCGCGGCTGCAGATGGCCAGCAGTTCGTCGGCGGTGGTGAACGGGTAGGGCAGGACGGTGGCGTCGGCCACCACCCGGTCGCCGCCGTCGGCATCGCCGTCAACAACGAAGCCGCCCCCAATTGAATAGAAGCTCCGTTCGCTGAGGACGGCGCCGGTGTGGTCGAGCGCCCGGAAGGTCATGCCGTTGGGGTGGGCGGGCAACGATTTGCGGCGGTGCAGCACCACGTCCTCGTCCCAGTTGAAGTCCACCCGGTGGTGGCCGCCGATCCGGAGTTCGGCGTCGAGGGCTGCCGCGGCCACCTGGTCGTCGGCCGTGGCGGTGTCCACGGTTTCCGGGTCCAGGCCCTGAAGGCCCAGCACCACGGCCTTGTCGGAGCCGTGGCCGCGGCCGGTGGCACCGAGCGATCCGAACAGTTCTGCCTGGACCCGGACCGCGGCACTCAGGTGGCCATCACCTTTGAGCCCGTCCGCGAACAGTTTTGCTGCCCGCATAGGGCCGACCGTGTGTGACGAGGACGGCCCGATGCCAACGGAGAACAGGTCCAGGGCGCTGAGGGCCATTAGGGCACCTCAGGGGAAGCGAACTCCCTCATGCCATCCAGGAGCCAGCGGCCCAGGAAGTCCGCGAACGAGGCCCGGGGGAACAGCCTGAAGCTTTCCTCCCCGGTCTTCAGCAGGGTGACCGGGATGTTGCCGACTTCCGTCGTCAGGGCCGTTCCCGGCGTGAAGCTGCGCGGGTGCAGGTCCAGGGCGCAGCCCTTCTCCAGCACTGCCCGGGCCCGCGGACCGGAGAGTTCGAACGTGGTGCGGTTGGCGGAGAGGTCCACCACCTGGCCCGGTGCGTCGCCCAGGGCGTCCGTGAGCGAGCCGATCAGGTCACCGCCCAGGGAGTCATGGGCTTCCTCCGGCGCCACCACCAGGAACTCGGATGGTCCCAGCCAGAGGACACTGAGGCCCTCCGTGCCGGCCACCTCGCCACAGCGTGCCGGCAGGCCGCCGGTGACGGAGGCGATCCGGGTCCCTTCCTCGGACGTGGGGTCGACGCGGACGCCGGCCATGGTCTGGAACGGTCCTTCCTTCAGGACGATCTTTCCCGGAACGGAGCCGGCCTCCAGCGCTTTGGCCAAGTGTGAGGCGGGGCTGCGGCGGATTTCCCGGAGTCCATTGATGCCTGTGAGTGCTGCTGTGTTAGCCATCTTTACGGGTCCCTTCGGGGTCAAAAAGTACGGTTTCGGCGACGATGACCTCGACCAGCTGGTCTCCGGCGGCGGCCACGAGGGTCTCGCCGATGCGGTTGCGGCCGTTCTTGATCAGAGCCAGGGCGAACGACCTGCCCAGTGCGGCGCTGTGGTAGCTCGAGGTCACGAAGCCCTGCATCGGGACGGGACCGTAGGCGGGGTTGGTGGTGATCCCCTTTTCCACGAGCTGGGTGCCTTCCGGCAGCCGCAGCGTTCCGTCCACGGGAAGGACACTGACCAGGTGCTTGCGGTCCTCGCGCCGGGCGTCGGCCCGGGCGTAGGAGCGCTTGCCGATGAAGTCCTTGGCCTTGGAAACCACCCATTCCATCCCGGCGTCCTGCGGGGTGACGGTGCCGTCGGTGTCCTGGCCGACGATCGGGTAGCCCTTTTCGGCCCGGAGCACGTGCATGGTTTCGGTGCCGTACGGGGTGATGTTGAATTCGGCCCCCGCGGCGGCCACCGCTTCCCACGTGTTCAGCCCGTACCAGGACGGCACGTTGATCTCGTAGGCCAGTTCACCGGAGAAAGAGATCCGGCAGATCCGCGCCTGCACGCCGGAGGCGAGGGTGGTTTCGCGGAAGGTCATGAAAGGGAAGGCTTCCGCCTCCAGCCCGCCGCCCGCGGCGAGTTCCGGTGCCAGCTTGGCGATCACCGCACGGGATTTGGGCCCGACGACGGCAATGGTGCTCCACTGTTCGGTCACCGAGGTGCAGTGCACGTCCAGTTCAGGCCACTCGGTCTGCAGCCATTCCTCCAGCCAGTCCAGCACCTTCGCGGCGCCGCCGGTGGTGGTGGTCATGAAGAACCGGTCCTCGTCAAGGCGGAGGGTCACGCCGTCGTCGAAGATCATGCCGTCCGCCATGCACATCACGCCGTAGCGGGCGGACCCCGGGGCGAGCTTCTTGAACGCGTTGGTGTAGATCCGGTTGAGGAACTCACCGGCGTCCTTGCCCCGGATTTCGATCTTGCCGAGCGTGGTGGCGTCCATGAAGCCGACGGAGTCGCGGACGGCGCCGCACTCGCGCAGCACGGCGGTGTCCATGTCCTCCCCGTCCTGCGGGTAGTACCAGGGTCGCTTCCACTGCCCGACGTCCTCGAACAGTGCGCCCTGTGCCACGTGCCACGGGTGGATCGACGTGACGCGGGCGGGGTCGAACAGTTCGCCGCGCTGGCGTCCGGCGAGTGCCGCGAAGGCCACGGGCGTGAACGGCGCCCGGTAGGTGGTGGTGCCGATGTCTCCGATGCCCCGGGAGGCTTCGCCGGCCTGCCGGAGGGCCGCGGCAATGACGCCGATCGCGTTGACGCCGGACGTCTTGCCCTGGTCGTTGGCGGTGCTGATGGAGGTGTAACGCTTGATGTGCTCCACGGACCGCATGCCGGCCCCGGTGGAGCGGAGGACGTCGGCCACGGACTGGTCCCGCTGGAAGTCGACGAAGTGGTGGTGCCAGTCGTCCGGCGTGCCGGCCTGACCGGGAACCAGCCACAGCTGGCGGGTGGGGCCTGAGGCTTTCGCCTCGCCGGGTACCGAAGGCTCGACGGCGGAACTGAAGCCCGCGGCGATGGCGGCCGACGCTCCGGCGGAGATGCCTTCGGCGAGGCAGTCCCCGAGTTCGAAGCTGCCGCGGCCGGAGCCGACAATCTGCTGGTTCGGGACCACGGTGCTCGGCACGAAGGCCGCCAGGTCCTCGTCCCAGCGCAGCTTTCCCTGCCGCTGCGAGTGCAGGTGCACCAGCGGGCTCCAGCCGCCGGAGACTGCCAGCAGGTCGCAGGCGATCTCTTCGATGCCGGAGGTGAGTTCGCCGTCGTCGTTGATGCTGCGGACGGTGACGGAGTTCAGCCGTCCTGTGTTTGTTCCGGCCGCGCCGGACTCGGTAGAGGCGGTGTTGGCCACGGCACTGCCGATCAGCACCCGTGTCCCGGATTCGACGGCGGCGGCAGCCACCGGAGTGATGCCGGGGCGGGCGTCGACGACGGCGGCGACCTTGACGCCGGCGGCCCGCAGGTCCGCGGCCAGGGCGTAGGCGCTGTCGTTGGTGGTGCTGATGACCACCCGCTGCCCCGCGGCGACGGCGTAGCGGTTGAGGTAGCTCCGGACGGCGGAGGCGAGCATGATGCCCGGGCGGTCGTTGTTCTCGAAGACCAGCGGGCGTTCGTGGGCGCCGGGAGCCAGGACAACCTGGTTGGCACGGATGTGCCAAATACGCTGCCTGGACACGCCGGGGGCGGCCGGGCTGGACAGGTGGTCCGTGCGGTTCTGGACGGCGATGACGTAGTTGGCGTCGTAGGCGCCGAAGGCCGTGGTCCGGTTCAGGACGGTGCACTCGGCCGCGGAAACGAGTTCGGCTTCGACGTCCGCCACCCATTCCAGGGCCGGCTTGCCCTCGATGGTCTCGGCCAGGCCCGGGGCCGTGGATCCGGAGAGGAGCGTGCCGCCCAGTTCGGGCTGGTCGTCCATGAGCATCACCCGGGCGCCGGTGCGGACGGCTTCGCGGGCCGCGGCAAGGCCGGCGGGGCCGCCGCCGATCACCAGGACGTCGGTGTGCAGGTACTTCTTGTCGTACTCGGCGCGGTCTTCCTCCGGGTCCAGCCGGCCCAGGCCGTTCAGCAGGTCAGCCTTCAGGCCGTCCACCAGGGTGACGGTGGTGGCGGGAAGCATGGACTCGGCCACGTCGCCCGGGAAGCGCGGTTCGACCCGCACCAGCGCGTTGGGCTCTTCCACGCCGGCGGCCATGATGCCGCGGGGGCGGTTCTCGTAGAGCGAATTGCCGGCGGCCACCCGGCCGTTGGCGAGCAGGGCGGAAGCGATCGTGTCGCCGGGGTGTCCGGTGAATTCCTCGCCGTCCACGGTGAAACGCCAGGAGATGCTGCGGTCGATGCGTCCGCCGGCGGCGAGGCGGGCGTTCTGGGAAGTCACTTGGTTGCTCCTTCCGGGGCGGTGGTGCCGGACTGGGTCGTGCTGGTGGCGGTGATGCTGGTTGCCGAGGTGCTGGGGGCGGCGATGCTGGGGCCGGCGGTGCCGGTGGTGGTGCTGTCAGCCGCGAGGCTGGCAGTTCCGGATTCGGCCGCGTTGGGGGCGGCAGTTGCAGGCCGCGGCGTGCCCATCGGGTAGACGGCCTGGATGTCGTAGGTGACGGTGTCGCGGAGCATGTTGAACCACTGGCGGCAGCCGGTGCTGTGCAGCCAGCGCTCGGCGAACGTTCCCTTGGTGTTGTCCCGGTAGAACAGGAACTCGGCCCATTCGCGGTCGTTCAGCTCGTTCGGGTTTTCCGGGTAGGGCACGTGGGCCTGGCCGCCGTAGTGGAACTCGGTCTCGTCGCGCGAGCCGCAGTTGGGGCATGAGATAAGCAGCATGTGCGTCTTCTTTCTAGTGAACGGCGGCTAGTGGGCGACGGCGGCTGCGCCGTGTTCGTCGATCAGGGCTCCGGTTTCGAAGCGCTCCAGCGCAAACGGCTTGTTCAGCTTGTGCGGCGTGCCCGTGGCGATGGTGTGCGCGAACGTGAGTCCGGCAGCCGGAGTGCCTTTGAAGCCGCCGGTTCCCCAGCCGCAGTTGACGAACATGTTCTCCACCGGGGTGGTGCCCACGATGGGGGAGGCATCCAGCGTGGTGTCCACAATGCCGCCCCAGGTCCGGAGCACATGGGCCCGGGCGAAGACCGGGAAGAGTTCGACGGCGGCTGCCATCTGGTGCTCGATCACGTGGAAGGATCCGCGCTGGCCGTAGCCGTTGTAGGAGTCGACGCCGGCGCCCATCACCAGTTCGCCCTTGTGCGCCTGCGAGACGTAGACGTGGACGTGGTTGGACATGACCACGGTGGGGTGGACGGGTTCGTGGAGTTCGGACACCAGTGCCTGGAGCGGGTGGGACTGGATGGGGAGCCGGAAGCCGGCCATTTCGGCGAGGACCGAGCTGTGCCCGGCGGCGCACAGGCCCACCTTTTCGGTGTGGATCGTGCCCTGGTTGGTTTTGACGCCGACGACGCGGTTCCCGTCCTTGAGGAAGCCGGTGACCTCGCAGTTCTGGATGATGTCCACGCCCAGCTCATCGCATTTGCGGGCGAAGGCCCAGGCCACGTGGTCGTGCTTGGCGATGCCCGCCCGCGGCTGGTAGGTGGCGCCCATGACGGGGTAGCGGATGTTGTCGCTGATGTTGAGGATGGGGCAGAGTTCCTTGACCTGGTCCGGCTCCAGCCATTCAGCGTCCACGCCATTGAGCTTGTTCGCTCCGACGCGCCGGATGCTTTCACGGACATCACCGAGGGTGTGGGCCAGGTTCATCACGCCGCGCTGGCTGAACAGGAAGTCGTATTCGAGCTCTTCCGGCAGGATTTCCCACAGCTTCAGGGCGTGCTCGTAGATGGCCGCGCTCTCGTCCCAGAGGTAGTTGGAGCGGATGATGGTGGTGTTGCGGGCCATGTTGCCGCCGGCCAGCCAGCCCTTTTCCAGGACGGCAATGTTGGTCATCCCGTGGTTCTTGGCCAGGAAGTAAGCCGTGGCCAGGCCGTGCCCGCCGCCGCCCACAATCACGGCGTCATAGGAGGACTTGGGCTCAGGGTTGCGCCAGAGGAAATCCGGGTGTTCCGGGAGCTGTTGCGTGCTCACTGGGCTGCTCCAATCATTTCTGTTTCAAACGTGGCAATCTCGGCTTCGCCGGAAAGATGCGGGTAAAGCGGGAACTGCTCGGCAAGGGCGGTGACCCGTGCGCGGAGTCCGACGGCGGTGTCCTCGCTGAGCGATCCGCCGTCGGTTTCACCGGCGGTCGCCGCAGCGATGAGCGCCGTCGCGATGATGTCCGCCACTTCGGTGAATTCCACGGCGCCAAAGCCGCGGGTGGCAAGGGCGGGCGTGCCGATCCGGAGGCCGGAGGAAACCATCGGCGGGCGGGGGTCGAACGGCACTGCGTTGCGGTTGACCGTGATGCCGATCCGGTGCAGCACGTCTTCGGCCTGCTGGCCGTCCAGTTCCGAGTTCCGCAGGTCCACGAGGACCAGGTGGACGTCGGTGCCGCCGTTGACCACGGAGATGCCGACCACTGCGACGTCGTCGCGGAGGAGCCGTTCGGCCAGCAGCTTGGATCCCTGGAGCACGCGTTCCTGGCGTTCCTTGAATTCCGGGGTGCCGGCGAGCTTGAAGGCCACGGCCTTGGCGGCGATGACGTGCTCCAGCGGACCGCCCTGCTGGCCGGGGAACACGGCGCTGTTGATCTTGCGGGCGTACTCCTCCTTGGCGAGGATGACTCCGCCGCGCGGGCCGCCCAGGGTTTTGTGCGTGGTGGTGGTGACGACGTCGGCGTACGGCACCGGGTTCGGGTGCAGCCCTGCTGCCACCAGGCCGGCGAAGTGCGCCATGTCCACCATCAGGTAGGCGCCCACCAGGTCGGCGATGCGGCGGAACTCGGCGAAGTCCAGCTGGCGGGAGTAGGCGGACCAGCCGGCAACGATCAGCTTGGGCCGGTGTTCCAGGGCCAGCGCCTCGACCTCGGCCATGTCCACGCGGAGGTCCGATTCACGCACGTGGTACGGGACCACGTTGTAGAGCTTGCCGGAGAAGTTGATCTTCATGCCGTGGGTGAGGTGGCCGCCGTGCGCCAGGCTCAGCCCCATGATGGTGTCGCCCGGGTTCAGCAGGGCGAACATGGCGGCGGCGTTGGCCTGGGCGCCGGAGTGCGGCTGGACGTTCGCAAATTCCGCGCCGAACAGGGCCTTGACCCGGTCGATGGCGAGCTGCTCGATCACGTCAACGTGCTCGCAGCCGCCGTAGTAGCGCTTGCCGGGGTAGCCCTCGGCGTACTTGTTCGTCAGGACCGAGCCCTGCGCCTCCATGACGGCGGACGGGGCGAAATTCTCCGAGGCGATCATTTCCAGCGTCGACTGCTGGCGGCCCAGCTCATTGTTGATGGCCTGCTGGACCTCGGGATCGACTGCGGAAAGTCGCTCGTTCAACTGCTCAACCACGGATGCTCCTTTTGAAATACCACTGTTGTTATGACTGATATATCAGTGTGAGGTCAATGGTATGATTGAGATCACAGCAGAGTCAATAGCTGAACGAAAGTGGCACGAAGCTTCCGCTTGGAAGTTTCGAACCTGCAGCGAAGAACGGAGCGGCGCCTTGAATGCACTTCTTGCCCTGCCTCAGACCGAAGACGAGGCACCGTCACAGGCGGAGGCCGCCTACAGGCAGCTGCGCGACAAGCTGATCATGCTCGAAATACGGCCCGGTGAACCCATCAATGACGGGCAGTTGGCCGCCGAGCTCGGATTTGGGCGCACTCCCGTGCGTGAGGCGATCAAGCGACTGGAAGTGGACCACCTGGTCATTTCCTATCCGCGCCGCGGAACCTTTGCCACCAATGTGGATTTCACGGAATTGGCGGATGTCTCGGAAATCCGCGAACTGCTGGAGCCGCTGGCTGCCCGCCGTGCTGCCAGCAGGGCAAGCGGGAGCATGCGGCGGGAACTGCTGCGCGTCGCCGACGCCATCGCGGAGCTGGCCCCCGGCCAGGGGGAGTCGCGCGACCTCATGCGCTACGACCTGATGGTGCACCGGCTGATTTACAAGGCGGCCGCTAACCCGCATCTGGAAAGCACCCTGATCCGTTACGACAACCTGGCAACGCGCATCTGGTGCGTGGTCCTGGACAAGGTGCCCTCAGTCAGCGGCCACATCACTGAACACGTGGAGCTGCTCAAAGCGGTGGCGGCCGGGGACGCCGACAAAGCGGGCGAGCTGGCCCTGCACCACGTCACGAGCTTCGAGGAAACCATCCGGAAGGTCCTCTAAGCAGCTCCCCTTCCGCGACGCTCTCTCACTTTTCGCAACGAAAACCGAAACGCTCTCTCACACGTGAGAGAGCGTTTGGCCTCAGGCGGCAGGAAGTGAGAGAGCGTCGCCGAAAGGGAAGAGTCCCCCGGGCGGTCAGCACTGCCCGGGGGACTCTTGCGTTTACTGCGAGGAAGGCCCTGCTTCCTATCGGCCGCCGCCGCCGATCACCCCGCTTTCCACGGCCTTGGTGACGGCGTCCGCCTCGGCCTGGGTGAGTTTGCCGTCGGTGACTGCCTGGTCGAGCCTGGTCTTGAGCGCGGCCGCGCGTTCGGCCTGGCCGGCGGCGCGGATTTCCTCCAGCGCTGCGGTGACCTTGGATTCCTCGACGCCGAGCGACTCCGCCAGGGACTTGGCCAGTGCCGCGTCCCGGGCGGAGCGGTCCGGCTTGGTGCCCTCAGCTGGCTTGGTCCCTTCGGCCGGCTTGTTGGCATCCCGGAACGACTGGAGGGCTTCGGTCACCTTGGCCTCCTCCACGCCAAGCTTGGTGGCCAGGTCAGCTGCCAGCTGGCCGCGGTCGCCACCCTTGTGTCCGCCCCGTATTCCGCCGTGTGTGGCGGCGGAGCCGTCCGGCGTGGTGGCCTCGGCCGATGCGGTGGCACTGGGGCTTGGGGTTTCGGCTGCCGAGGCCATCCCGGTGACTCCCAGTCCGGCGCCCAGCGCCAATGCCCCGGCCGAAAGGCCAAGCGTGATTCTCTTCATGCGTGACATCTGATGTCTCCTCGATCCGCCGCGTGAAACGGCTCTTTGGGAAGAACGGCCGGTTTGCACCGTCCCTTACTCAAAGATGCGGCGCCAAGGTGTGGCGCTGCTGTTCGGATCCTGTCGGCATGCTGTGAATGCCGCCCGGGAGGTCAGGTCACGCGCAGGGGGCGTCTGAGACGACTAAGGACTCAGCCGTTTCTCTTCCAGCTCTTTGGCCACTTCATGTTCAGCAGCAGCAGCCCCAGCAGGAGTGAGTCCACGGTCATGATTGCCGCCATGAGGTAAGCCCAGCCGATCATCATGGGTTGCTCACCACCAATTGGGAGCACGAAGTGCGGGGGGCCATCCTAATTCCCATGACAATCTCCTGACGTGGATCCCCCCAGTCAATCGATAGTCCACCAAGTGTGGCATGGCCGTGGTCCGGACGGAACGGCCCGCACTACTCGAATCCGGCGCTGAAAATCACCCGCCAGCGCGCCGGACACTTGCTTCGCCACGGACATTTGCTCCGCCAGGAACAGCAGCAGGCCCCGGAAAGGCCGGCCGGCCGGGCGCAACACAAACGGCGGCCCGCACCAAAAGGTGCGGACCGCCGTCGTGCGCTCCAACCGCGGGCAAAGCCCGGCGGTCCCGGTGATCGGGCCCGTCGGGATCAGATGATCGCGGCCCGCAGCTCCTTGGCGGCGAGGGCGGGGTCGTCCGCGCTGTAGATGGAACCGCCGACGACGGCGACATCCGCGCCCGCGCGCTGCACGGCGTTGATGGTGGAGATGTTCACTCCGCCCGCGACGGAGAACGGAACACGGGCTTCCTCACCGGCGCTGAGCAGGACGTCCAGGTTGTAGCCCGGCTTGGCCTGCTCGTCGAGGCCGGCGTGGAACTCGATGAACTTGGCTCCCAGGGCGCGGGCTTCCTTGGCGCGGGTCACCTTGTCCGCGACGCCGATCAGGTCAACAACGATGCCCTTGTTGTGGGCCTTCGCTGCCTTGACCGCCCCGGCGATGGTGGAATCGTCGGCACTGCCGAGAACGGACACCAGGTCCGCGCCGGCGCTGAACGCGATCTCGGCTTCCAGCTCGCCGGCGTCCATGGTCTTCATGTCGGCGAACACGATCTTGTCCGGGTGGGCGGTCTTGATGGCAGTCACGGCGGACAGGCCGGCGTTCTTCACCAGCGGCGTGCCGAGTTCGATGATGTCCACGTATTCGGCAACTTTGCCGGCGAGTTCGAGGGCGGCTTCGACGGTCAGGACGTCCATGGCGACTTGCAGTTTCACGAGTGGTCTCTTTTCAGCTTGGGGTTGGCTTTAGGGTTTCGATGGAGCAGGGTTCGGTCGGCGGGTCTATTCGAGGTTCGCGTGGCGCTGCCAGAGTTCCTCCGCGGCCGCCGCGTCCTCGTCCCAGAGGCTTTGGAACACCGCTTCGGTGGTGGCGAACAGCACCTGTTCGAAGAGGCTGCCCGAATACTGCCGGGACACGGCCGAGCCGTGGTCCGTCTTCTGGGCGGCCGGGATGAGTACGACGGCGGCAGCAACTGCCGCGAGCGGGGAACCGGGGCTGGTGGTGTAGGCGGCAACCCGCGCACCCTGGCCGGCCGCGGTTTCTGCCGCCTTGACGACTCCTGCGGTGGTGCCGGAACCGGAGGCTGCGAGCAGCAGGTCGCCGGCACGGATTGCCGGCGCCGTCGTCTCGCCGACGACGTGCACGGTCAGCCCCAGGTGCATGAGCCGCATGGCCGCCATTTTCAGGACTAGGCCGCTGCGCCCGGCCCCGGTCACGAAGATCCTGTCGGCCAGCCTGAGCTCGGTCACCAGGGCCGCGACCTGCGCCGGGTCAACGCGCTGGAACACTTCACTGATTTCGTCCCGGACAAGAGCCCGGTTGCGGCTAAAGGCCCGGGATGTACCGGCCAGGGCGGCCGGAGCGGTGTCTGCGATGACGCTCATGGGCTTGTACCTCCTTCACGAATGTTGTTACCTATTCATCCTCGCTCGCCTGCCGGGTGGGTCCAACGCCATCATCGAACGGTTTTTACTACCCAAAGGGATAGGTGGATTCCCGGGCTGGCCGTAAACTGGGCAGGTGGCAACCCTCACCGATGCACCCGATGTCCATTCCTCTCCCCGGCCCGACCTGCCCCGGCTTGTTGGGGAGGCGCAGCCGTTGCTCGAGGCCATCGCCGCCCTGTCCACCGCTCCGCTGGCCACCATTGCCCAGCGGCTGCGGGAGGCCACCCTCCCCTACCTGGGAAGCACGGCCCTGGTCATCTTCACCGAGGACTGCACGGGCCGGCCGCAGAAGAAGGCCGGCGACGAGTCGATCATCAGCCGCGTGTCCATCGCCGAACTGGACCACATCCGGGCGTCGCTGCGCAGCGATGGTTCCGGCGGTGACGATCCCGGCAAGGATGATTCCGGCGAGGATGCCGGCGGTGGCTCGCGGCAGGGCGCAGGTTGGCAGGGCGACGGCTGGCTGGGCGAAGCGGTGCTTGGCGGCGAGCCGCACCCGGTCCTTGCCCTGTCCTCGCCGAGCAATGCGCTGCTGGTCCTCGCCGATCCGCAGCCCCTGCCGGACCCCGCCCAGCACGCGGCGGCAGGGCGGATACTCCGCTACCTCTGGACGCTGGCAGCCGAGCGGATCCGGGAGAAGGTGGCCGACGCGCCGCCGTCGTACCTCATTGAATCCCGCGCGGCCTCGGCCGAGCGGGTCCGGGTGACCGCCGAACTGGTGGACCGCCACTCCACCACCCTCGAAACCCTGCTCGCCGCGTTGCGGTCGCCCGCGCTGGGTGACGACGCGGCACGGAGGTCCGCCACCGACGTCGCCGCCAAGGCATTGGTGGGGCTCCGCACCCTTAACGACCGCACCACGGAACTCGTGGAGGAACCCGTCGCCACCGCATTCCAGCGCCTCCGCGAGGACCTGAAACCACTGATGAATTTCAGCGGCATCGACGTCCAGTTCATCGAGCCTCCCGTCAACGGCCGCGCGCTGCCCGGCGAGGTTGCCCATGCGGCCCGAGCGATTGTCCGCGGACTGGTGCTTGCCATGGTGGACCAGTCAGGCGTCCGCCGGATCCGCACGCAGTGGGATTGCGACGGCGAGAACCTCCTGGTCAACGTCCGCGACGACGGTCCCGGCGAACTGTCCGCGGCGGCACCGAACATGGCCCGCCTCGCCCAGCGCGTCGAGGCCCTTGACGGCAGCATGTCGGTGGATGTGATGCCCGGCTGGGGTGCCGACGTCGCCGTCTCACTCCCCCTCGACCCGCCGGCCCGCCAACTGGCGGACGTCTCCGACTGGAAGCTCGGTGAGCGGGAACTCGAGGTGCTGCAGCTGCTGGCCGCCGGCCAGCGGAACCGGGCCATCGCGGCGAAACTGCACATCAGCGAGAACACCGTGAAGTTCCACCTCCGCAACATCTACCGGAAGGTCGGCGCTTCGTCCCGCACCGAAGCGATCGCCATGGCCCACAGCAACGGCCTCCGTTAGGCCGGGGACCGGAACAGCTCACGGGAGGACTCCACGACATGGCGATCGAGATTCGTCCGGCAACGGTGTTCGAGGACGTACGAACGATGGTGGGACCCAAGCGGCCCGATGCGTCCGTGTGCTGGTGCCTGAGCTACCGCATCCGCTCCAAGCAGAACGTGGAGTTGCGCGGCACTGAGCGCGGGGAGCTGGTGAAGCAGCTCGTGAAACAGAATCCGCCGCCCGGGGTGATCGCGTACGACGGCGATGAGGTGGTGGGCTGGTCGGGTGTCCATCCGCGCGCCGACACCAGCTTTGCCCGCAACCGCAAGATCCCCCACGTGGACGACCTGGACGTGTGGTCGGTGTGGTGCATCCGGGTGCGGCCCGGACACCGCGGTGAGGGAATCTCCCACCACCTGCTGCGGGGGGCGGTCGACTTCGCCCGCAGCTACGGTGCGCCGGCCATCGAGGGCTACCCCGTCGATAACCAGGGAAGCCACGTCGACCTGACCATGGCATATGTGGGCACGCGCCAGCTCTTCGAAAGGGCAGGCTTCACCAAGGCCGCCGACACCGACTCCGTGGTCAATGGCTTCCCCCGGGTGCTGATGCGCCTGGACCTGCGCTGACCGCGCCTCCGGTGGCACGCAGGGCGCGTCAAACCGCTTAACGCAATGTCGGCGGCGTCACACCCCACGGCATAGGATCGAAAGTGTGGAACTAACCGAGAGGACGCTACGGCGGCCTTGTGGCAGGTAGGCAAGCCGCAGAAACTACTTGAGAGTATGGATCATGGCTTCGAAGAATGACCCCGAATCCGACGTCGATGCGGAGTCAGGCCAGCACGGCGGTGTCCAGTCAGTGGACCGGGCCCTCGCAGTCCTGGAAATCCTGGCGCGCGACGGCCATGCGGGCGTGAGCGACATCGCCGAGGAGATGGGCATCCACAAGTCCACCGTCTCCCGGCTGCTGGGTTCGCTGGTGAGCAGGGAAATGGTCCACCAGAACAGCGATCGCGGTAAGTACCAGCTGGGGTTCGGCATCCTGAGGCTGGCAAGCTCCATCCCCGGGCGGCTCAGCCTGGTCCGAGAGGCCCGGCCCGTGCTGGAAAACCTGGCTGAGGAATTCAAGGAGACGGTGAACCTCGCCGTCCTGCGCTCCAACTACGCCGTCAACGTGGACCAGGCCATGGGCCCGTCAACGCTGGCCACCTACGACTGGGTGGGCAGCCTGACGCCGCTCCACGCGACCTCGAGCGGGAAGGTCCTGCTGGCAGCACTGTCCGCGGATGACCGGGACCGCGTCCTGAAGGAGACCGGACTTCCGGCCCGGACGCCGCGGACCATCACCAACAGGAACAAGCTCGAAACCCAGCTCCTCGATGTCGCCCGCGAGGGCTATGGAGTGGTCCGGGAGGAGTTCGAAATCGGGCTCAACTCGATGTCCGTGCCCGTGTACAACCATCTGGGTGCGGTCATCGGGGCAGTCAGCATCTCCGGCCCGGCCTTCCGCTTTGATCCCGAAACGGCCCCGGGACTCCTCGAAGCACTGAAACAGGCGGGCCTGCAGATCAGCGCAAAGATGGGCTACACCGGCCGTTAAACACCGAACCGGTGGTTGAGCCTGCCGAAACAAGCTCAACCACCGGAACGAAGCCTCAACTAGCGCGGAACGATGTCCCCGACCTTCTCCTGCACCCAGTCATGGAAGGCGCCGATGTGGTGCTCGCTCGGCACCAGCACGCCGCCCTTGGCGTAGACCTTCGAGCCCATGGCCGGCTGGCACCGCTCGCAGGCGTCGAAGTCCTGCTGGTTGACGCGGTGGAACAGCTCCACTGAAGCGCTGACGTCCTTGCCACTCTCCACCACGCTGGGCACGTACAGCCAGTCGCACTCCACGATCGTGTGGTCGGCGGCCATCGGGAACATGCGGTGGATGATCACGTGGTCCGGGACCAGGTTCACGAACACCGTGGGCTTGATGGTGATGGCGTAGTACCGGCGGTCCTGGTCCTCGCTCACCCCGGGAATCAGGTCCAGCCCCTCCGAGCCGTCCACCGTGAAGCCCTTGACGTCCTCGCCGAACTCGGCGCCGTGGCCCACGAAGTACTGCGCAGCCAGGCCGTCGGCGAACTCCGGAAGGACCTCGGTCAGTTCCGGGTGGATGGTGGCGCAGTGGTAGCACTCCATGAAGTTCTCGATGATGAGCTTCCAGTTCGCCTTCACGTCATAGCGGATGCGGCGGCCCAGGCTGAGGTTGGCCACGTCATAGCCTTCGATCGCCTTGAGGTCGCCGAGCCGTTCCTCGATGGCACCCATGACCTCCTCTTCGAATGACGGCGGCTCGTCGGCCAGGCATACCCACACGTAGCCCAGGTATTCGCGGATGTGGACCTTCACCAGGCCGTACTCGTCCCGGTCGATGTCCGGCATCTTGGTCAGGTTGGGCGCCGCGATGAGCTTGCCCTCGAAGTCATAGGTCCAGGCGTGGTACGGGCACTGGAACGAGCGTGCGGCTTCACCCTGCTCTTCCATGCACAGCTTGACGCCACGGTGCCGGCAGATGTTGTAAAAGGCGCGGATTCCGCCCTTGCGGGTGCGGCTGATCAGCACGCTCTCCCGCCCGATCTGCACCGTCCGCCAGGCGCCTGCCTTGTCCAGGTCGGCGGACCGCACGGCGCAGAACCACATCTGCTCGAAGATCCGCTCCTGCTCGGCCCGGAACACGGCCTCATCCACATAGGTGTAACCGGGCAGCGTGGGAATCAGACTCGGGGCACTTACCTCAACAGACAATTTGTCCTCCTAACGAACAAAAGATCAACAACAACGAAAGCCAAAACTTATGTAGGGACGGGGTTTTCGGGTACGGGTTTCAGGAACAGGATTTTCAGGACACGACGGCGGCCCCCACGAGTGCGGAGGCGTCCGCACAGGCAGCCTGCCTGTTGTGCTGGTCCGCCGGCCGGGTGTGCGGCCGCGCAGTGGTCGCCGCACCCTGCGGGGCGGAGGTCGCCGCGGCCGGCGCCTGGAGGCTCCGCCGCCACTTGGTGAACAGCCGCGGCTGGTTCATCCCGAGGACCGCGACGGGAACATCCCCGCGGTAGTAAACGGCAAGGCAGCTGTGCGTCAGGACGTCGCCGACTTCGATCTCCAGGCGGTCGTAGCCTGCGGAGTGGCCGGCGAACTGCAGCTTGACCCCGTACTGGTCGGACCAGAAATAGTGTGGCTTGGCCGGCTTCGGCGCGGCGTCCGCATCCAGCAACGCCTCAACAGCCAGGGCGGCACGCTCCCGGGCCCCGGTCCAGTGCTCCACCCGGCGGTGTGTGCCCACAGCCTCGTCGAACCAGGCGGCGCAGTCCCCCACTGCCACGATTCCCGGCAGTCCGGTGCGTCCCATGGCGTCGCACAGGACGCCGCCGCGGAGCTCCAGGCCGGAGCCCTCCAGCCACCCGGTGTTCGGCTCGGCTCCAATGCCAACCACCACGACGTCGGTGGCCACATAGCGTCCGCCGGCCAGCCGGAGTCCGCTGACGTTGCCTTCGCCGCTGTAGAAGTCCTCTATAACGGCGGAGGAAATCAGCTCCACGCCGTTGGCTGCGTGGAGTCCGGCCACGACGCCGCCCATCTCCGTGCCGAGCTGGGCGGCGAACGGTACGGGCTTGGTGTCGATCATGGTCACTTCCATGCCCCGGGACGCGGCAGCCGATGCAACTTCCGCACCGATGAATCCGGCACCGATCACGGCCATCCTGCTCCCGGGCACCAGCTCGGGCGCAAGGCTCTGTGCGTCCCCGAGGGTACGCAGGGTGAAGACGTTGCTCAGCCCGGCCAGGACGGGCAGCTGCCGCGCCCTCGCGCCGGTGGCAATGACAATGCCGTCCGCCTGCACAGTGCGGCCGTCCATAAGGAGGATGGTCCGCGAGGAGGCATCCAGGGAGGCGGCCTCGGTGCCCAGAACCCATTCCGCCTCCAGATCGTCGGTGCCGGATTCCAGTAGCAGGTCCTCCGCCGTGACCGTACCGAGCAGGAAGTCCTTGGACAGGGGCGGCCGGTCGTACGGCCGGTGGGGTTCATCGCCAATGATGACCAGCCGTCCGGTAAAGCCTTGGGCGCGGGCCGCCCGGGCGGCGGAAAGGCCTGCCAGGGAAGCTCCCACAATCGCAAGCGTCTGCATTCAACATCCTCTTTCAATTGCTTCTTACGCAACAACAATCGCTATATGCAACAGCGTGATCTATGCCACGGTCACTGTCAAGGGTCTTCCCGCAAGGAAGACGCCGACCCGCAACAGAGAAGAAAAGCCTTGACAAGCACTGTGAGCTACCGCACTCTGTTGCTTATTGCGATTGCTGTTGTTTACTACGGAACTCCGCTCGGCGGTCGTCGCACAGCCAGGATCCCCGAAACGAAGAAGAGGTCCCTCCATGCACAAGGCATGCCCGCTCAGTGAACTGGCGCCAGGGGAAGCGCTGCGGCTAAATACGTCGCCGCCCATCGCCGTCTTCCACACCGAGGAGGGCGAGCTTTTTGCCATTGACGACACGTGCACCCATCAGGATGCCTCCCTGGCGGACGGCTGGGTGGAGGACTGCTGGGTCGAATGCCCGCTCCACGCGTCACGGTTCAACCTGCGCACGGGAAGCGTCGACGCCCCGCCGGCCAAGCTGCCGGTCCGCTCCCACGAAGTCACAGTGATCGATGGCGACATCATGATCACCGAATCCGATGAGGTTCCCAACCTCCCCCCAGGCCTGACAGTGGACGGCCACGTCTAGCGCCAGCCCACGAATCCGAACAGAGGAATCCCTCATGGCATTGAACAGCGACACCAGCTTGAACAGTGACATAAGCGTGGACACCGAAGTCAACGTCAACACCCCCGCCGCACACGCGGCAGTCCTAACACCTTCAACCCCTTCGGAACCCGAGCCGACGGCCCCGGATCCGCTCCCTCCCGCACCGCACCTGGACGCCGAGGACTATGACCAGCTCCTGCAGGAACTGCGCCAGACCAAGACCGAGCGGGCCGTGACGGAACGACGGAACCGCAAGCTCACCCTCGACAAGGTCACGTTCGGGATCACGGGCGCCTGCGCCATCGCCTTCGTGCTGTGGGGCTTCCTCGGACGGGACAGCCTCGGCGCCACGTCGCAGGCCGTCCTCGACTGGGTCATGGAGTACACAGGTTGGCTCTTTATGGTCCTGGCCTCGCTCTTCGTGGTCTTTGTCCTGTGGCTGGCCCTCGGTAAGTTCGGCAACATCCCGCTGGGCAAGGACGGCGAAAAACCTGAATTCCGCACCATCTCCTGGGTCTCCATGATGTTTGCCGCGGGCATGGGCATCGGGCTCATGTTCTACGGCGTGGCTGAGCCCCTGTACCACTACATCTCGCCGCCGCCCGGAACCGTGGATGGACGGACCCCCGCAGCCATCCAGACCGCCATGGCCACCTCCATCTTCCACTGGACCCTGCACCCGTGGGCAATGTACGCGGTGGTGGGCATCGCGATGGCCTACGGCACCTACCGCCTGGGCCGCAAGCAGCTCATCTCCGCGGCCTTCACCTCGCTCTTTGGCATCAGGATGGTTGAGGGACCCGTCGGCAAGTTCATCAATGTGCTGGCAATTTTCGCCACACTGTTCGGTACCGCTGCATCGTTGGGCCTTGGCGCCCTCCAGATCGGCAGCGGCCTGACGTCCAACGGCTGGGTCGGAGAACTCGGCACCCCTGTGCTCGTGGTGATCGTCGCCATCCTGACCTCATGCTTCGTGGCCTCCGCGGTCTCGGGCATCAGCCGCGGCATCCAGTGGCTGTCCAACATCAACATGGTCCTGGCCGTCGTCCTGGCACTCATCGTCTTTGTTGCCGGCCCCACCCTCTTTATCCTCAACCTGATTCCGGCCGCCGTCGGCGACTACGCCAGGGACCTGGCGGAAATGTCCTCCCGGACGGAAGCCGTGGGAGATGAGGCACTGCGGAGCTGGATGTCCAGCTGGACCATCTTCTACTGGGCCTGGTGGCTGTCCTGGACACCGTTTGTCGGCATGTTCATCGCCCGCATCAGCCGGGGACGCACCATCCGGCAGTTTGTCACCGGAGTGCTGCTGGTTCCCAGCATTGTCAGCGTGATCTGGTTCGGCATCTTCGGCGGCACCGCCTTCAGCATCCAGCAGCAGGCCGATAAGACGGAGAATCCCGCCGACGGCCTCGTGAAGATGGTCGACGGCGCACCCTCCATCTCCTTCGACGGAGCCCTCTTCGACCTGGTCAAGAACCTGAACATGCCTGCCTGGGCCACCGCCGCAGTCATCGTCCTGGCCATGGTGCTGGTGGCCATCTTCTTCATCACCGGAGCAGACTCAGCGTCCATCATCATGGCCTCCCTGAGCTCCAACGGCTCCAGCGAACCCCGCCGCGGGCTCGTGATCTTCTGGGGCCTGCTGACTGGTGGAGTGGCAGCCGTCATGCTGCTTGCCGGCGGAGATGAACCGTCCGAGGCGTTGTCCGGCCTGCAGCGCATCACCATCGTGGCCGCCCTGCCCTTCGTGCTGGTCATGCTGCTGCTCTGTGTCGCACTGACCCGTGACCTGCGCCGCGATCCGCTGGCCTTGCGGCAGCGGCTCGCCACAACCGTCGTCGAACGCGCCATCCGCACCGGCGTGGAACAGCACGGCGGTGTGCAGTTTGAACTCGTAACCAAGCATGACTGCGACGGACGCTGTTCCGCCGAGGCCCGTTGTCCGGGGGAGTCCACGAACACCGGCTCCATCACCGCCGTCGCACCCACTGACGCCAGCAAATAGGAGAAATCGTGACCACAATCCTTGAAAGCCGCCCGGCGGGCGTGGAGTCGGCCGGCAACCCGGTAACGGCCGTGGCGGGCGCCGCGACAGCGGTCTCCAAGACCCGCCCGGCGGAGTTCGTCCTCACCCTGGCCTGCCCCGAGCGGCCCGGCATCGTCCGGGCTGTCACCGCCTTCCTGGCCGACCGCGGCTTCGACATCGTGGAGCATCAGCAGTTCGATGACCACGTCAGCGGCAAGCTCTACCTGCGCACGGCGTTCACCGGAGGCGGCTCCGGTTCCGGTGACCGGGCCCGCGGGGAGCTCGGCCAGGTCGCGGAGGGCCTCACCGCCGAGTTTGAGCCGACAGCCAGCGAATTCGGGATGGACTTCACTATCCACGACGGCAGGCCGCAGCGGCTGCTGGTGATGGTCTCGAAGTTCGGGCACTGCCTCAACGACCTGATCTTCCGCTGGCAGGCGGGCAGCCTGGGCGCGGAGATCGCCGTCGTGGTCTCCAACCACGAGGACCTGCGCGCCATGGCCGAATCCGCCGGACTTCCCTTCATCCACGTCCCAGTGACGCCCGGCACCAAGCCGGAAGCCGAGGCGCGGCTGCTGGAACTCGTGGCCCAGTACGACGCGGACCTGGTGGTCCTGGCCCGCTACATGCAGGTCCTGTCCAACGACCTGTGCACCAGCCTCCGCGGCCGTGCCATCAACATCCACCATTCGTTCCTGCCCGGCTTCAAAGGCGCCAAGCCCTACCACCAGGCCTACGACCGCGGTGTGAAGCTCGTCGGGGCCACGGCGCACTACGTGACGCCGGACCTGGACGAAGGACCCATCATCGAGCAGGAGGTCTTCCGGGTGGACCACAGCCTTGATGCGGACGCCCTGGTGACGGTCGGCCGGGATGCCGAATCGCAGGCCCTGTCCCGGGCCGTGAAGTGGCATTGCCAGCACCGCGTCCTGCTCAACAACACCCGCACCGTCGTATTCCGCTAACGCGAACCAGGAGAACCACTTATGAGCGCATCACCACGCGTTGTCATCATCGGCGCCGGCATCGTCGGCACCAACCTTGCGGACGAACTCGCCAGCCGCGGCTGGAACAACATCACGGTCGTCGAACAGGGTCCGCTGGAGCTGGCCGGCGGATCCACCTCGCACGCCCCCGGACTGGTCTTCCAGACCAACCCGTCCAAGACCATGACCGAATTCGCCAGCTACACGGTGGACAAGCTGCTCTCCCTCAGCGCCGACGGAGTGTCCTGCTTCAACCAGCTGGGCGGACTTGAGCTGGCCACCACCGAGGCGAGGCTGCAGGACCTCAAGCGCAAGCTGGGGTACGCCACCTCCTGGGGCATCGAGGGCCGGATCATCGATCCCGACGAGTGCGAGAAGCACTACCCGCTGCTCAACGCCGCCGCCTTCGGGGACGGACGCGAAGTGCTCGGCGGCCTCTACGTCCCCACGGACGGCCTGGCCTCCGCGGCCCGCGCCGTCCAGCTGCTGATCAGCCGCACGCGCGAAGCCGGCGTAACCTACCTCGGCTCCACCGCCGTGACGGGCATCGAGCAGACAGGCGGCAAGGTCACCGGCGTCGAAACGGCCGACGGCGTGATCCCGGCGGACATCGTGGTGTCCTGCGCCGGGTTCTGGGGCCGCGAGCTCGGCAAGATGGTGGGCATGAAGGTGCCGCTGCTGCCGCTGGCGCACCAGTACGTGAAGACCACGCCGCTTCCGGAGCTGAAGGGCCGGAACGAGCTTCCCAACGGCGCCCGCCTGCCCATCCTGCGGTACCAGGACAAGGACCTGTACTACCGCGAGCACGGCGACCGGATCGGCATCGGCAGCTACGCGCACCGCCCCATGCCCGTGGACATGGACCAGCTGCCCCGGGTCGGCGCGGAGGAGATGTCCGATCACCGCATGCCGTCCCGGCTGGACTTCACCATGGAGGACTTCCTGCCCGTGTGGGAGGACAGCAAGGAACTCCTTCCGGCCCTCCGCGGCGCGCAGATCGAGGACGGCTTCAACGGGATCTTCTCCTTCACCCCCGACGGCGGCCCGCTCATGGGCGAGTCCCCCGACCTCGAGGGCTTCTTCGTGGCCGAGGCCGTCTGGGTCACCCATTCGGCCGGCGTCGCCAGGGCCATGGCCGAGCTTCTCATCGAGGGCCGGTCCCGCACCGACCTGCACGGCTGTGAGCTCACCCGCTTCGAGAAGGTCCAGACCAGCGACGAGTACGTCAGCGAAACGTCGCAGCAGAACTTCGTGGAGATCTACGACATCCTGCACCCGCTCCAGCCCAAGGAATCACCCCGGGACCTGCGCGTCAGCCCGTTCAACGTCCGGCAGAAGGAGCTGGGAGCGTTCTTCCTGGAGTCCGCCGGCTGGGAGCGCCCGCACTGGTTCGAGGCCAACCGCGGCCTGCTCGACGAGCTGCCGGCGGAATGGCAGGCGCCGGAGCGGGACGACTGGTCCGCCATGTTCCACTCCCCCATCTCGGCGGCCGAGGCGTGGAAGACGCGCACCGCCGTCGGGCTTTATGACATGACGCCGCTGAAGCGGCTGGAGGTCAACGGACCGGGCGCCCAGGCGCTGCTGCACCGCCTGAGCACCGGCAACATCGCCAAGAAGCCCGGCGCCGTGACGTACTGCCTGCTGCTGGAGCACGACGGCGGCATCCGCAGCGATGTAACCGTTGCCCGCCTCGCGGAGGAACAGTTCCAGCTGGGCGTGAACAGCAACGTGGACTTCGACTACCTGCGCGTCGAGGCCAGGAAGCAGTCGGCCGCGGATCCCGCCCAGTGGGTGCACGTCTCCGACATCACGGGCAGCACGTGCTGCATCGGGCTGTGGGGGCCGCTGGCACGTGAAGTGATCGGCAAGGTCAGCGGGGACGACCTCAGCAATGACGGCCTGAAATACTTCCGGACCAAGGAGATTTCGGTGGGCGGCATCCCGGTCACGGCCATGCGGCTCTCCTACGTCGGCGAGCTCGGCTGGGAGCTCTACACCACGGCGGAATACGGGCTGAAGCTCTGGGACCTCCTCTTCGAGGCGGGGCGGGAACACGGCATCATCGCGGCTGGCCGCGGCGCGTTCAACAGCATGCGGCTCGAGAAGGGCTACCGGCTGTGGGGCACGGACATGACCTCCCAGCACCACCCCTACGAGTCCGGGCTGGGCTTCTCCATCGCCAAGGACAAGGAAGGCTTTGTGGGCTGCGAGGCCCTGGCCGCCCGCAAGGAACAGCCGGCCACCCGGGCGCTGCGGTGCCTGACCGTGGACGACGGCACGTCCGTGGTGCTGGGCAAGGAACCGGTGTACGTCAACGGTGAAGCCGCCGGGTACGTCACGAGCGCGGCATACGGCTACTCGGTGCGCAAGCCGATTGCATACGCCTGGCTGCCGGCCGCTGTCTCCGTCGGTGATTCCGTGGAGGTGGAGTACTTCGGCGAGCGCATCGCGGCGACCGTCACGGCCGAACCGCTGTTCGATCCCGGCATGGAGCGGCTGCGCGGCTAACGCTCCAGCGCACCGTCCTGACCTCTTTTTGCGCCAGAACGACGGCGACACACCGGCGAGTCCGGAGCGTCGCCGTCGTTCTCGGTTTAAACAGGGTCAACGGGGATGCGGCCGCCGTCATGATCACCTCTTCATGCGGTTAAGACCCTGCGTTGTGAACGATTCGCATCACGTTAGGAGAACGACCCATGGCCGCTTTGTTCGAACTGTTTATGGACGCGGACGATTGCTTCAGGTTCCGACTGGTCGCAGAGGATGGTGAGGTGATGCTCACTTCGGTGGCCTACGCGTACGAGGACGTCGCAATTGCCGGGATCTGGGCCGTGCGCGAAGCAGCAGTCACCGGGAGCATCGTGGATCTCACCGACTTGAAGCCCACAGCCTGAAGAGATTTTTCGCCAGCATCGATCCAAGCCAGTGAGCCTAGCTCAGTTCCGATCCGCTCTGTTGCTCGTACGCGGTGCGCAGCCCCGCCTTGGCACGGATGAGCAACGCGGACACCGCGTTGGGTTCGAGGCCCAGGATCGGTGCTATGTTTCGTGGCTTCTCGCCCATGACCTCGGCGTACCAGAGCACCGTCCGCCAGCGCTCCGGCAGGGAACGCATCGCAGCAGCGACGTGTTCCTGTTCGAACACAGTCAGGACCGTCTCGAGCCCCTGATCATCGACAGGTCCCGGATCCAGGACTTCGTCGGGTGCCGGTTGCTCACGAACACGTTTGCTCCAGAACGTCATAGCCACGGAACGGATTGCGGTGCTCAGATACGGGCCAAACACGTCCGTGGGCCCGTAGCCGTTCCTGATTGCGCCAACAGCCTTGGCGAACGCGTCATGAAGCACATCCTCGGCCTCCTGGGCGCCGGACATTAGACCCCGGATGAACCGCAGCCCCGGCTCGCGGTGCCGTTCATACAGCACCGCCATGGACTCTGCATCCCCGGCCCGGACGCCGGCAATCAAGTCCGATTCATCGCCCCGGATACCGCCGGATGGCTCGTCGGATGCTGCACGGCGCCGATGCCCGCCCCCCGGTGAAACGTGCTCAATTGTTTCCATGTGGTTGCCTGCCCTCGACGCCGAAAAGCGAGAACGCACTGCAAGCGCCTCACCCCATTTACCGCGGGCGGGCCTGTTTCATGACGCGGAAACCGAAATTGTTGTGAAAGCGTTTGCAGGGGTTGGCAGGTCCGGGCCTTGGGGGGGCCCGGCCCGCAGTAGTCCGTCACGGACTCCGGGCAGCACGGTTAGAACTCCGGGTGGTTCCGCCGTCGCGGCGGGATCCTAATTACTGCGGGAGGATTCTTGTGATGCCGGACGGCCAGGAGACTTTGTCAACGCGTTCGATTGAGCTGCAGCGGGCTCGTCCGATATCTGAGCTGCGCCTGCCTTCACGGGCAGCAAACGGCCTCGCCCGGCACGGCGTGAACAGCATCGGACAGCTCATTGCACGCTCGCGGCAGGATCTAAAGAACGAGATTAACGGCCTCGGGATCGGCAGCATCCGTGACATTGAGGAAGCCCTGAAGCGGGAAGGCCTGAGCCTCGCCACCGCCGGAAGAGCGCCACGGTATAGCCGCCCACTCAGCCGGCATGCCAGGAATCACCACGCCTGGCTGGCTGGTCTGCCGATCTTGAATGAGGCGGGCGGGGTTCAGTGAAGTATTGCCGATTTCCGCTGCCCCCTCCGGCCCGCACCGGCCGCGTGGTCCACCAACACTCGCGAAACGATTGCCGGCTGGAAGATCGTGGCCGGCGATTCGTTTGCGGCTGGCAGCAGCGCAACTGCGGCGGGCCGTTCCTACACGGGATCCGGGGGCCTGTCGGGAGGCCGGATCGCCGCTGACCGGTAAAGTGGGGACCAATCAGCATACGCAGTAATTGGGGGTGTTCGGTATGTCGGAAGGACCTGACGGGCGGCTGACCCTATCAGTGGGCCAGCAGGAGTTTGAGCAATTGAACCGTGAGTGGGCTGACTATGTCGCCGGGGCCAGTGCGGGATCAAGCCCGGTCGACCCGGTTCTCACCCTGAGGCGTACCGGCGGGGTCCTGCGTTCCCTGGACCGGTTGTTGGCTTCGATCGGCCGCGAGGCCCCATCCGGCGCCGAGCACCACGGCGCCGAGGACCGCGAGTCCGAGCACCGCGGGTAGAGGCCGTCACCGTCACGCGCCGACTTGTTCATGTTTTTTATGACCAAAACGCCCTGAACCCTTCATTAGGTGATTATGTGAGCGCTACCACATTTCCGCGCCAGCCGGAATTAGTCGTCCGCCCGGAGTCACTATGTTCACCCTTTGCCGTCAATCACGTGTCGTTTCCGCGTGCCGGGCAGCGCTGTGAAGGCCGCCGCAACCCCGCCGGACGGCGCGTCTGCGGGTACGGGTGCCGCAGCGGCAGAAGCTGAGGCGAGGCTCGTACAGGACTGCCGGGAAGGCAAGACCGGGGCCGTCCTGGAATTGTTCAGAACCCACTGGGAACCGGCCTTGGCTTATGCCAACGTGCTGAGCAGGTCGTCACATGATGCCGAGGATGCCGCCGCTACGGCATTCCTTAAGTCCCTGACCGCAATGCGACGCGGAAAAGGGCCAGACGGCCCGGTCAGACCATATCTCCTGAGGGCTGTCCGCACGGCGGCATGTGACCGCCATTTGTCCGCCGAGCATCCGTCAGGGCGAATCATCGAGCTGGCTGACGGCCATAACACTGACGGGCTCCTCAACGGCTCCAAGGAACACGACTTCGTCGCGGAGGCCTTCGCGACTCTCCCCCTTCGCTGGCAAAGAGTCCTGTGGTATGTCGAGATCGAAGGACTGAAGCCGCGCGAGGCCGCGCCGCTTCTCGACGTCGCCCCCAACGCACTCTCAGCCCTCCTCCGGCGTGCCCGCAAAGGACTTCGTGAGGCCTATCTCCTGGTGTATCTGCGCGACTCCGAAAGCCGCGGCTGCGACTCCATGCTGCGGATGTTGGCCGAATCTGCCCTCGACCGCACTACGGCGGCAGGCCAGGCCAAAGTGGACGGACACGTCCGCACGTGCCGGAACTGCCGTGTGGCACTCCGGGGTTTGCGTGGTGTCCGTTCCAGAATGCAAGGTCTCCTGAATCCCGGGCTCCTGCCGGCGGCGCTCTCGCCACTCACCGCTGTCCGGATCCTCGAAACCTTGTCATCCCCGCCGCACTTCCCCTTGGGCCACATCGCGGAAACCATCAATGAATCTGCTGACGTTGCACGTTCGCTCTTCCAAGGACTGAAAACAATTGGCGCATCGGCGGCGGTCGTCGTCCTTATGGTCCTGCCGGCAGCCCCGAACGCTGCAACACCTGAGCTGGAACCTCCTGGTCGCCAAGGTACTTGCGGCCCTTACGGAACATCCGTCGGTTGCGTGCACCGTGCAGCCACCGCCCCGGATTACCTGCAGTTGCGGGCAGTGACCCGATCATCCCGATAGCGCCATTTGCAGATACGGCGCCAGGTGGTCCTGACCGTCTTTTCGGCTAGCCCGCCGCGTAGGTTCTGGCTTCACGCTGAATGAGCCGGGTGACCTTTTCGACCCGTTCAGACATGTACGTACCAACCTGGAGCCGGTCGCCGGGCCAGCTGGAGGCCTCCCAGGAGTCTTCCAGGGCTTTGGCCAGGGCACGGGACAGGGAGTACACCTTCCACGAGTGCTTCACGTAGTGGAGGGCCCGCCTCCGGTACTCGGGGCTCTGCCTCAACAGCTGGACGGCGGCGCGCGCAAGGGCTTCGCCCAGCAGTTTTTCGCCGGCTTGAATATTTTCCATGCGGACCTTCACCATCCCCAGTGCGCGGACAAGATCTTCCTTGAACTGTTCCCTTCGAGTGTCGCGAAAGTAGCTCAGCATCGGCTCAAGCCGATGCAAGGATTGGCTCAAGACCCGGCCGCGGGTCCACTCTGGCATCACGGTGTAGCTAGGCGTAGCGTCATTCACATAGGCAGGCGGCGGCGTCGCTGGATTGTGGCGGGGCCACATTTGTGGCCGGGCGCCGCCACAGCGGTGTCAATCCACTGAAGGAGTCGGCGATGGCCGGATGGAACGCGGATACAGCTGCCGGGCCACTGGGGTCCGGAACAGTCACGCTGGTGGAAGGTTCATCGTTCTGTATCTCTTCGGCCAACGGGGACATCCATCCGGAACACCCGCACGGGGTTTTCCATGAGGACACCCGGATCCTGTCCCGCTGGAACCTGACGGTCAATGGCCAGTCCATCGAGCCGCTCGCGGCGGAGACGAAGGAGCCGTACCGCGCGCGGTTTGCCGGCCGTGTACCCCGTTCGGACGGGTATGCGGACAGCCCGCTGATCGTGGAGCGGCTGCGGGAAGTGGGTGCGGGAATCCTGGAGGAGATCACCGTCAGGAACTACTCGTCCGACGCCGCAGAGTGCGTGGTGGAGCTGAGCGTTGAAGCGGATTTCGCGGACCTCTTCGAGGTCAAGGAGGCCCGGATCCAGCGCCGCTGGGAAGAAAGCCGCGAGCCGGACGGTGACACGCTGACCATCCGGGCCGCCTGGCAGGACGTCCGGAAGGGAGTCGTCGTCAAAGCAGGTGGCGCCGACATCGAAGCGGAGGCCCTGACCTACCGGATGGTCGTCCCGCCGCACGGGGAGTGGAACACATGGGTCAGCGTGGTGCCCAAGGTCGACGGCACGGGCCCCGCTGAGCCGTTCGCCCACACGCCTGGCGGGAAAATGTCCCCCCGCGACCTGCGCAGGCAGGCCTGGGTGTCCAAGATTCCCGTGCTGCACATGGGAAACCGCTCCATAGAACGGACCATCCGCCGCAGTTACGACGATCTGGGCGCCCTGCGGATTGAGGATCCGCAGCACCCGGAGCGGATCGTCGTGGCAGCCGGCGCGCCCTGGTTCATGACGCTTTTCGGACGCGACTCGCTGTTTGCCTCGATCATGTCGATGCCCGTGGACCCGTCCCTCGCCCTGGGCACGGTGCAGACCCTGGCCGACCGCCAGGGCAGCGCGGTGGACCTGATGAGCGAGGAGGAGCCCGGCAAGATCCTGCACGAAGTCAGGCTGGACGTTTCCAGCGGGCTGGCGCTGGGCGGAAAATCCGCTTACTACGGCAGCGTCGACGCCACGCCGCTGTTCCTGATAGTCCTCGGCGAGGTGGGCCGCTGGGGTTTTGCCGCGGAGACCATTGCTGCCCTGCTGCCCCATGCAGACCGGGCGATGGAGTGGATCCGGAACTACGGGGACCGCGACGGCGACGGGTTCGTCGAATACGCGCGCCTCAACGAAAGGGGCCTGATCAACCAGGGCTGGAAGGATTCGTGGGACGGCGTCAATTTCGCCGATGGCCGCATGGCCGAGGCTCCGATCGCGTTGTGCGAGGTGCAGGGTTACGTTTACGGCGCATATATGGCGCGGTCGTGGATGGCGTACGACGCCGGTGACGAGGCTTTGGCCTCCGACCTCCGGGACCGCGCGGCCAGGCTGAAGAAGCAGTTCAACGAACAGTTCTGGCTACCCGAGCGCGGCTATTACGCCATCGCGTTGGACCGCAACAAGCGTCCGGTCGATGCGTGCGCGTCCAACATGGGCCACTGCCTGTGGAACGGCATCATCGACGAGGACAAGGCGCCGATGGTGGTGGAACGGCTGATGTCCCCGGAAATGTTCAGCGGCTGGGGAGTGCGGACCCTGGCAACCGACATGGGAGCCTACAATCCTGCCAGCTACCACAACGGCTCGGTCTGGCCGCACGACAATGCCATCATCCAGGCCGGCCTCCTCCGCTACGGGTTCGTGGAGGAGGCGCAGCGGATTTCCACGGCCCTGCTGGAGGCAGCCGAGTACTCGGAGGGGCGGCTGCCCGAACTGTTCTGCGGCTTCGACCGGCAGCACTTCACCGCTCCCGTGCCCTACCCCACCGCGTGCTCGCCCCAGGCATGGGCGGCGACCACACCGATCTACCTCGTGACGAACCTGATGCGCTACAACCCCCACGTTTCCGAAGGCGGGCTCTGGATGGACCCCGTGCTCCCGGAATCCTACGGGGACCTCCGCATCACCAACGCGCCCATGGCCGGCGGCCGGATCACCATCGACATTTCCGGCTCCGAGGCGACCATCCAGGGATTGCCCGAGGGCATGGTCCTCCACCACGGAACCCGGCCTTGGATGTCCGACCTGGTGCAGAAGGCCAGGATGCACAAGAACGACTAGGCATCAGCCTCGTGTGGCACGAACCGGACGAACATCGCCTTGAAGCCGGGGGTGTTGGATTCGCGGGCGACGTTTTCCTTGTGGACCAGGGCGTTGGCCTCGGGGAAGTACGCCGCAGCGCAGCCCTTCGCCGTCGGGTAGGCCACCAGCCGGAACTTGTCCGCCTGCCGGTCGATCCCCCGGAAGGTGCTCACCACGTCCACCAGGTCCCGGTCCTGGAAGCCGAGCCCGGCCAGGTCCTCGGGGTGGACCAGGATCACCCGGCGGCCGTCGGAAATCCCGCGGTACCGGTCATCGAGGCCGTAGAACGTGGTGTTGTACTGGTCGTGGCTGCGGATGGTCTGGAGCACCAGGTGACTGTCCGGCGGAGTCAGGTATTCCAGCGGGCTGACAGTGAAGCGGCCGCGGCCGATGTCCGTCTTGAAGGACCGGGTATCGCGCGGCGGGTTGGGCAGCACAAAGCCGTTCCTGGTCCGGACCCTGGCGTTGAAGTCCTGGAAACCCGGGATGACGCGGGAGATGTGGTCCCGGACCACGTCGTAGTCCCCGGCCATGGCCTTCCAGTTGACCGGGTGGTCCTCGCCGAAGGTGGCGTCGGCCATCCGGGCGATGATCACCGGCTCGGCGAGCAGGTGCTCGGAGACCGGCTGGAGCCTGCCCTGGGTGGAGTGGACCACGGACATGGAATCCTCCACGGACAGGAACTGGGCGCCGCCCGGATGTTTGTCGTCCTTGTCCGTCCGGCCCAGCGTGGGCAGGATGAGCGAGGTGCGCCCGTGCACCACGTGGGAGCGGTTCGGCTTGGTGGACACGTGCACGGTCAGGCCGATCCGCTGCATCCCGGCCTCCAGCATCTCGGTGTCGGAGCAGGCCAGCGAGAAGTTGCCGCCCATGGACACAAAGACGTCCACGTCGTCGCGCTCAAAGGCCTCCATGGCCTCCACTGCGTCAACGCCGTGGCCGCGCGGGGAGGTGATCCCGAATTCCTTGTCAAGGGCTTCGAGCAGCCATTCCTTGGGTTTCTCCCAGATGCCCATGGTCCGGTCGCCCTGGACGTTGGAGTGCCCGCGGACCGGGCAGGCCCCCGCGCCGGGCTTGCCGAAGTTGCCCTGCAGGAGCAGGACGTTGACCATTTCCTTGATGGTGTCCACCGAGTGCGGCTGCTGCGTCACGCCCAGGGCCCAGCAGAAAATCGTGGCCTTGGACCGGATCAGCATTCCGGCCACGTCCTCGATCTGCTTCCGCGCCAGGCCGGTGGCCTTCTCGATCTCGTCCCAGTCCAGTTCCCGGCGGGCGTTGCGGTAGGCGTCGAAGCCGTCCGTCTGCGCGTCGACGAAGGAGCGGTCGACGACGGTGCCGGGGTTCCGTTCCTCCTCCGCCAGGAGCAGGTGGCCGAGGGCCTGGAACAGGGCCAGGTCCCCGCCGACCTTGATCTGCAGGTATTCATCGGCCAGCGGGGTGCCGCCGCCCACCACACCGGAGATGGTCTGCGGGTCCTTGAAGTTGAACAGGCCGGCTTCGGGCAGCGGGTTTACCGCCACCACCTTGCCGCCCTTGTCCTTGCACTCCTTGAGCGCCGAGAGCATCCGGGGATGGTTGGTACCCGGGTTCTGCCCGACCACAAATATGAGCTCGGAGTCGTGGATGTCGTCCAGCGACACGGTCCCCTTGCCGATGCCGATGGTCGGATTCAGCGCCGAACCCGAGGATTCATGGCACATGTTCGAGCAGTCCGGCAGGTTGTTGGTGCCCAGTGCCCGGGCGAACAGCTGATACATAAACGCCGTCTCGTTGGCTGTGCGCCCCGAGGTGTAGAAGACGCAGCGGTCCGGCGTGGAGGCCCGGATTTGCTCGCCGATGAGTTCGAACGCGTCCGCCCAGGAGATCGGCGAGTAGTGCGTTTCGCCTTCGCGGATCACCACCGGCTCGCTGAGCCTGCCCTGGTTGCCCAGCCAGTACTCGGTCTTCCCCCTCAGCTCCGCGATGGAGTGCTTCGCCCAGAACTCCGCCCCGACCGTGCGCAGGGTGTTCTCCTCCGCCACCGCCTTGGCGCCGTTCTCGCAGAACTCGGCCACCTTGCGCTTCTTGTCCGATTCGGGCCACGCACAGCCGGGGCAGTCGAAGCCGCCGCGCTGGTTCAGGCGCAGTAGCGACTGGGCCGTCCGGGACACCCCGGCCTGGGCCACGGCGCGCTCCAGCGCCACCATCACCGCCTTCACGCCCGCCGCCTGCGTCTTCGGCTTATGGACTTCCAGCTCGTCCTCGTTGATGTCCGCGACGGGAGCAGGCTGCCTGCCGAACTTCAGGGGCACGCCTTTCATTGGCTGACCCTGGCCAGCGTCTCCCGCTCCGCCCCGATGGTGGTGCCGTCGCCGTGGCCGGTGCGCACCACTGTCCGTGCGGGCAGCGTCAGCAGCCGTTCGCGGATGGAGGTGAGGATGGTGGGGTAGTCGCTGTAGGACCGGCCGGTGGCGCCCGGTCCGCCGTTGAACAGTGTGTCCCCGGTGAAGACCGTGCCTTCCTCCTCGAGGTGGAAGCAGGTGGACCCCGGCGAGTGGCCCGGCGTGTGGAGGGCGCGCAGTGTCGCCCCGCCCACCTGGAACACGTCGCCGTCGGCGAGGTAACGGTCCGGCTTGGCGTCCGGGTAGACCTGCTCCCAGAGCACCAGGTCGTCAGGATGCAGGTAGACCGGCGCGTTCACGGCCTCCGCCACGGCACGCGCGGCGCCGATGTGGTCGTTGTGCGCGTGCGTGAGCAGGATGGCCAGGACCTTCCGGCCGCGGACCTGGCTGATGATCGCCGCGGCATCATGCGGTGAATCGATGATCACGCATTCGTCCTCGTTCCCCACGATCCAGACGTTGTTGTCCACGTCCCAGGTGCCGCCGTCGAGCGAAAACGTCCCCGAGGTGACCAGGTTCTCGATGGTGACGCTCACGCGGACACCGCCGTGACAGTCTCAGCGGACGTGACGGTCCCGGCGGCCGGGCGGATTTCCACCACGGAACGCAGCACCTTGCCCTCGTGCATCTTGCCGAAGGCCTCTTCCACCTGGTCGATGGTGATGCGCTCGGTCACGAACGCGTCCAGGTCCAGGTTGCCCAACTTGTACTGCGCCACCAGCATAGGGAAGTCGCGGGAGGGCAGGCAGTCGCCGTACCAGGAGGACTTCAGGGATCCGCCGCGGCCGAAGACATCCAGCAGCGGCAGCTCGAGCTTCATGTCCGGCGTCGGAACGCCCACCAGCACCACGCGGCCGGCGAGGTCCCGGGCGTAGAACGCCTGCTTGTACGTTTCGGGGCGGCCCACCGCCTCGATCACGACGTCGGCACCGTTGCCGCCGGTCAGTGCCCGGATGGCCTCGATGGGGTCCTCCTTGCTGGAGTCCACGCCGTGGGTGGCGCCGAGGGACTTGGCCATTTCGATCTTGTTGGCGTCGATGTCGACCGCGATGATCGTCGTGGCGCCGGCCAGCTTTGCCCCGGCGATGGCGGCGATGCCAACACCGCCGCAGCCGATCACGGCGACGGATTCGCCACGCTTGACTTCACCGGTGTTGATGGCGGCGCCGATGCCTGCCATCACTCCGCAGCCGAGCAGTCCGACGGCGGCGGGATCGACGTCGTCGTCAATCTTGGTGCACTGCCCGGCACCGACGAGCGTTTTCTCGGCGAAGGCGCCGATGCCGAGCGCAGGCGAGAGTTCGGTGCCGTCCTCAAGCGTCATTTTCTGCGTCGCGTTGTGCGTGTTGAAGCAGTACTGCGGCTGGCCCTTGGCGCAGGCGCGGCATTCACCGCACACGGCCCGCCAGTTCAGGATCACGCGGTCGCCGGGAGCCACTTCGGTGACATCCGGTCCGACGGCGCTGACCACACCGGTGGCCTCATGGCCCAGCAGGATGGGGAAATCGTCAGTGATTCCGCCCTGCTTGTAGTGCAGGTCCGTGTGGCAGACACCGCAGGTAAGGATGTCCACGAGGGCCTCTCCCGGCCCCGGATCCGGCACCAGGATGGTCTCAACCGATACCGGGGCATTCTTTTCCCTGGCTATGACGGCCTTTACTTTGTGAACCATGATTCCTGTGTTCCTTTCGTTGATCGGACGAATATCGCCGATCCGACTAACAAATACTAGAAGCTGCGGTGCCCGCTGGCGGCTACCCAAAGGGATGGCCGGGGGCACCCAAAGGGATGGCTATCGGGCTGGTTCGAGGTCTCCATCACGCGTGACGGGCTCGCCAGCCACGGTAGCATCCGCCGCGGGAGCGGCGTGCTCCGCGAGGACGCCCGTCTGGTGCCTGATCTTCAGGCGGTACAGCAGGACACCGATGACGACGACGGCCCCCACGAAGAGGACGCCTCCCCACTGGAGGTACCACTCAAAGGGCGGCACCGAGTTGTAGATCTCGGGGCGCGGCCAGACCAGGTTGAGCGTCATGGCACCGCCCCACAGCACTGCGAGGATGTTGACCGGCATCCCCCACTTGCCCAGGCAGAAGCCCGGCTCGGTGTCATCATCCGCCAGCGGCCATTTCTTCAGCAGCCGCTTCCGCAGCATCGGGACCGTGACCAGCAGGTACGACAAGTAGATCAGGACGATGCTGATGCTGGAAAGGATGGTGAAGATCGCGGGCTGCATGACGTTGACGACCAGCGGGATCACGGCGAGGATGCCGATCACGATGGCGGCCACAGTCGGGGTTTTCCGGACCGGGTCCACCTTGCTGAGCTGGCGGCTGAACGGCAGGTTGTTGTCCCGGGCCATGGCGAACATCATCCGGATTGCGGCAGCGTGGACGGCCAGGGTGCAGACGATGACCGCCACCACGATGCAGACCAGGAAGGCCTTGCCGAACGGGCCGCCCAGCACCGAAAGCACCACGTACTGCAGGCCGCCGTCGGCAGCGCCAACCTTGGGGTCGCTGAGGTCCGGTGCGGCCAGCAGCCCGCCGAGGAGGATCAGGCCGCCGAGCACGAAGGACGCGGTGACGGCGCGAAGGATGGCTTTGGGTGCCGTGCGCTTGGGATCCTTCGTCTCCTCGCCGAGGGAACTGGCGGTGTCGAAGCCGTACATCACATAGCCGGAGGCCATGGCACCGATGAGGAACACCCCGAAGAAACCGAGGGGGTGCTCGTCGCCGAAGCCGGCGGTGTCGAAGAGGACTTCAGGACCGCGGACCACGTGCCAGCCGAGGGCCAGGATGAGCAGCACGGCGGCGGCCAGTTCCACGAACACGCCGATGCTGTTGATCCGGGTCATGAGCTTCACGCCGAAGGCGTTGATGAGGGTGGAGACGCCGATCATGATGCTGGCCAGCAGGACTCCGTTGACCGCGAAGTCGTACTGCCCGGTGCCGTCTCCCACCAGCTGGAAGCCCGACCAGATCTGGGGCAGGGTGAGCTGCAGGGCCAGGGCCACGGCTCCGAGCGCCATCATGGAGGAGAGCAGGAGCAGCCAGCCGGCCAGCCAGGCAAATGTTCCGGAGGAGAGCCGCTTGGCCCAGTTGTAGACCGAGCCGGCCACCGGGTAGCGGCCGGCCAGTTCGGCGAAGCACAGCGCCACCATCAGCTGGCCGACGAAGACGATGGGCCAGGACCAGGCATAGGCGGGTCCGGCCATGGAGAAACCGAAGTAGAACAGTTGGAAAACACCGGTGAGGATGGAGATGTAGCTGACTCCCGCGGCGAAGCTGGCGAACTTTCCTATGCTGCGGTCCAGGGTCTGGGCGTAGCCGAATTCGTCCATGCCGCTTGCGTCAGCGCTTGTGCTGGGTCCTATCTTGCTGGGTTCTAACATCTGAGCTCCTAAGTCGAATAGCACGATGGTGACGGCCCGCAGCCCGAAGGCGCGGGCGAAATCAACGGCCGGCGTCGAGCGGCGCCTGCAAGCCAGCGTGTTGAAAGCTGTGCTTGCAGGAGCCGCCGGCGCGGACCGGTTCCCCATAGGTGGTGCCTTGCCGGTAGTGCCCCCGCTAGCCCGGCGTCGGGCCCGGTTCCGACGAGCCGAACCAGCGGCTGGGACCGGGCCTGGTGTTCTGCCAGATGTGCTTGGTTTCCCGGTATTCCGCCAGGCCGAGCGCCCCGAGTTCCCGTCCGTTGCCGGATTGCCCGAAGCCTCCCCATTCGGCCTGCGGGACGTAGGGGTGGTAGTCGTTGATCCAGACGGTGCCGTGCCGCAGCGCCTGGGCCACCCGCTGGGCACGGGAGCCGTCGCCGGTCCAGACTGCCCCGGCCAGGCCGTAGACAGTGTCGTTGGCAAGCCGGATGGCCTCGGCCTCGGTGCGGAAGGTTTCCACGGTCAGCACGGGACCGAAGGACTCCTCCTGCACCACGCTCATGGTGCTGCTGCAGCCGTCGAGGATGGTGGGCGGGTAGTAGCTTCCGGCGGCCAGATTTGGCCCGTCAGGGATGACACTGCCGTGGATCACGCCGTCCGGAATGATCCCCCCGCAGACAAGCGTCGCGCCTTCGGATACACCGGCCTGGACGTAGGCGTGAACCTTGTCCCGGTGCGCGAAGGAAATCAGCGGTCCGGTCTCAGCCCGTTCGTCGAACGGCCCGCCCAGGCGGATTTTCCGGGCCCTGCGCGCCACTTCGGCCACGAATTCGTCGTGGAGGGATTCCTCGACGATCAGCCGTGCCCCGGCGGAACAGACCTGGCCGGAGTGCAGGAAGATGGCGGTCAGGGCGAAGTCGACGGCGGCTTCCCAGTCGGCGTCGGCAAACACAATGTTGGGGTTCTTCCCGCCCAACTCCAGGGCAACACGTTTTACCGTGCCGGCCGCCGCTTCCATGATGCGTTTACCCGTGGCCAGGCCGCCGGTAAAGGACACCAGGTCCACGCGGGGATCCGTACTCAGCACGCCGCCGACTTCCGGCCCCGTACCGGTGACCAGGTTGGCGACGCCTGCGGGCACACCCGCCTCGCGCAGTGTCTCCATGAGCAGGACGGCCGTGGACGGCGTCAGCTCGCTGGGCTTCAGGACGAAGGTGTTGCCCGCCAGGAGTGCGGGCGCCACCTTCCAGGAGACCTGCAGGAGCGGATAGTTCCACGGCGTGATCAGCCCGCAGACGCCCACGGGCATGTGCACGATCCGGCTGATCGCATCGGGGTTGCCCGTGTCGATCACCCGCCCGGCGTCAGTGCCCGCGATGCCGGCGTAATAGCGGAAGCAGGCCGTAACATCGTCGATGTCGTATTCGGCCTCGACGTACCTCTTCCCCGTGTCCAGTGCCTCCGCCCTGGCGTAGGCGGCCCGGTCGCGCTCCAGCAGCTCGGCGACCCGCTGCAGGACACGGCCGCGTTCCCGTTCCGGCGTGCGCGGCCACTCGCCGTCGTCGAACGCCGTCCGTGCGCTGGCAACCGCCGCCTCGGCGTCCGCCGCCGTTCCCTCCGCGACGACGGCCACTTCGGTGCCGTCGGCCGGGCAGGTGATGGTGCGGGTCCGGTTTCCCGACGACGGCGACCACCCGCCGTCGATGTAGACCCCGCGGGCGAGCTGCAGCTCAGTATCGATCGTCAATTTGCCCCCTCAGCCCTTCGTCGCCACGGGTTGGGTGGCTGCGCTTTGGTCCCGCGCCCCGTGATCCCGCTGAAGCGGGCTGATGCCGTGGCGGTAGAACTCGGCATGCTGCGGCTGCAGCGGCGCCGTGCCGGTGATCAGGTCGGCGGCCTTTTCGGCCAGCATCATCACCGGGGCGTAGATGTTGCCGTTGGTCACGTACGGCATGGCCGAGGCATCCACCACGCGGAGGCCCTGGATGCCGTGCACGCCCATGTCGAGCGGGTTCACCACGGCCATCGGGTCCGATTCCGGCCCCATTTTCGCGGTGCAGGACGGGTGCAGCGCCGTCTCAGCGTCGCGGGCCACCCAGTCCAGGATTTCGGCGTCTGTCTGGACGCCCCGGCCGGGCGAAAGCTCCCCGCCGTTGAAGGGACCCATGGCCGACTGGCCCAGGATGTCGCGGGCGATGTGGATGGATTCCACCCATTCGCGGCGGTCCTGCTCCGTGGAGAGGTAGTTGAACACCATGGAGGGATGCATGGCGGGGTCGGTGGACTTAATCTTGAGGCTGCCGCGGGCGTCGGAGTACATGGGGCCGATGTGCACCTGGTAGCCGTGCTTGGCGTCCGCCTTCTGACCGTCATAGCGCACGGCAACGGGCAGGAAGTGGAACATCAGGTTCGGGTACGCGACGTCGTCGTTGGAGCGGACGAACCCGCCGCCTTCGAAGTGGTTGGTGGCGGCCGGCCCCTTCCGGCCCAGGAGCCACTGGAGGCCGATGAGCGGGTAGCGCCACAGGTCCAGGTTCGGCTGCATCGAGACCGGCTGCGTGCAGGCGTGCTGGATGTAGACCTCGAGGTGGTCCTGCAGGTTCTCGCCGACGCCGGGGAGGTTGACCACCGGGTTGATGCCCAGCGACTTGAGGTGATTCGCTTCGCCGACGCCGGAGAGCTGCAGCAGCTGCGGGGTGTTGATGGCGCCGCCGGACAGGATCACCTCGCCGGCGTTGACCTGGTGCATCTTGCCGTTGCGCCGATAGGTGACGCCCGTGGCCACGTTGCCCTTGAAGTTGATCTTCGTGGCCAGCGCACGGGTGAGGACCGTCAGGTTGGGCCGCTTGAAGCCCGGGCGGAGATAGGCGCGGGACGCGGAGAGCCGCTGGCCCTTGTGGATATTCCGGTCAAAGGCCGCGAAGCCTTCCTGGCGGTAGCCGTTCACGTCATCGGTCAGCGGGAAGCCGGCTTCCTGGGCCGCCCGGAAGAATGCCTGGAACAGCGGGTTGGTGGCGGGGCCGCGTTCCAGCACCAGGGGTCCCGAGTGGCCGCGGAGCTCATCGTCCGGCTCCGCCGCCAGGGCGTTTTCCATCCGGTTGAAGTACGGGAGGCAATGCGCGAAATCCCAGGTATCCATCCCGGCGTCGGCTCCCCAGCGTTCGTAGTCCAGCGGGTTTCCGCGCTGGAAGATCATGCCGTTGATAGAGCTGGAGCCGCCCAGGACCTTGCCGCGGGCATGTGCCACGCGGCGTCCGCCCATGTGCGGCTCCGGATCCGACTGGTAGCGCCAGTCGTAGAACGGATTGCCGCTGGGGAAGGTCAGGGCAGCCGGCATCTGAATGAACAGATCCCAGGGGTAGTCGCTGCGTCCCGCTTCCAGGACCAGGACACTTCGCGTGCCTCCGGCGCTGAGGCGGTTGGCAAGCACGGAACCCGCGCTTCCCCCACCCACGATGACGTAGTCGTAGCTAGTCTCTGTCATTCTGCGAAGTCTCCTTGTACGTCGTGCGGACCCGGGCGCCGTAACGCCCGGCCCTTTCCCTGATCGGGAAGCCGGTTCGTGCTCAGTGCGCCCTGACGATGTGGTGCTCGCCGAATTGCGTATTACACAACGCGATGCACATAGCGCGTACTGGAAAATATGACAGCCGTCACACGGGGGTGTCAATAGGTCACAGAAGCGCAACAACCGCGAGCTGCCGCGCGAGCTTTCCTCGAACCTCATTGCTGCAACCACAATCCGCTGAATGCAACAATTTTCGTGAATCCTGGCCCGCCACCCAGCGTGCAGATGCAATCCGTTCGTGCCAAATTCATAAAATGGAAACAAGAAGGCATTGACTGTGTCACAAGTCACGCCTACTCTGGTGCAACAGCGTTGCACTGAATGCAACCCCAAAACACTTTGGTGGATACATGAGTAACGAAACTTCCTCCCCCGCCACACTCGCGGGACGGATCAGCCCGGAGTCGCATAGCGGCGTCAATGGTGACGCTAACGGCGACGAAAACGGCGACGCCAACAGCGGCGTCAACAGCGGCGTCAGCAAGGAAACCCGCCGGAAGGTGGTCACTGCCAGCTTCATCGGCAATTTCGTCGAATGGTTCGACTACGCCGTCTACGGTTACCTTGCCGCGACCATCTCGTCAGTGTTCTTCCCGGAGGCTGACCGGCAGGCAGCCCTGCTGGCAACCTTCGGCGTCTTCGCGGTCTCATTCTTCGTCCGCCCCCTCGGCGGATTCGTCTGGGGCCACATCGGTGACCGCCTGGGCCGGCGGAAAGCACTGTCGCTCTCCATCGTCATCATGTCCGTATCCACGTTCTGCATCGCCCTGATCCCGGGATACGCCAGCATCGGAGTGATGGCGCCGATCCTTCTCCTCCTGGTCAGGATCGTCCAGGGCTTCTCCGCCGCCGGGGAATACGCCGGCGCCTCCGCCTTCCTGGTGGAGTACGCACCTGCCAACAAGCGCGGCCTCTATGCCGCCGTCGTTCCGGCCAGCACCGCGGCGGGCCTGCTGCTTGGTTCGCTGATCGCGGCGCTCCTCAGCACCGTCCTGACCACCGGGGAGCTGCATGAGTGGGGCTGGCGGCTGCCGTTCCTGCTCGCGGCACCCATGGGCCTCATCGGACGCTACATCCGCACCAAGCTCGAAGACACTCCGGCATTCCAGGCCCTGGCTGCCGAGGACCACACCGTCAAGACCCCGGTCTTTGCCATGTTCCGGACCTACCGCAGGCAGCTGATCATTGCCACCGGCGCCGTGCTCCTCAACGCCGTCGGGTTCTACGTAATCCTCAGCTACATGCCCACGTACCTCTCGGAGGAACTCGGCTTCGGCGCAGCGGAGTCCTTCCTTGCCACCACCATCGCCCTGGCAAGCTACATCGGCTTCATCTTCCTGACCGGCATCGCTTCGGACAGGTTCGGCCGCAAGCGCATGCTGATCACCGCTTCACTGCTCTTCATCGTGCTGACCGTCCCGGCCTTCATGCTGCTGGACACGGGCAATTTCCTGGTCATCGTCCTGGTCCAGATCCTGCTTGGCGGCATGCTGACGCTCAACGACGGCACGCTCCCCAGCTTCCTGGCGGAGCTCTTCCCCACCCGGGTCCGCTACACCGGGTTCGCCGTCAGCTTCAACCTGTCCAACGCACTCTTCGGCGGCACAGCCCCGTTCATGGCCACGCTGCTCATCGGCCTGACCCAGAACAAGGTGGCCCCGGGCTGGTACCTGGTGGCGGCATCGGTCGTCTCCCTGGTCGCAGTCCTGTTCGCCACCGAGACCTCGAAGAAGCCACTCCGGCAGGAATGACGCGCGATTCCGAGTCCTTACGGCCCAGGGGCCCTGCGGCCCAGGGACCCGGCACACCCAGCACGCCCCCGCACGGCGCACCACACACTTTCCTCACTCAATTCAGCACTAAAGAAAGGTATGAACCCATGACCACCATCGAAACCGAGGCCGTCAACAATGTCGCCAAGCTGGACCGCCTGAAGGTCCTCCACAACGGCGAAAAGGTCAAGCTGACGTTCTCCGATACCGAGTTCGAGCGCCGCCTCGCCGGCCTGCGCCGGATCATGGCAGAGAAGGACCTGGACGCCGTCGCCCTGACCAGCTACCACTCGATCAAGTACTACTCCGACTTCCTTTTCACGACCTTCGGCCGCTCCTACGCCATGGTGGTGACCAAGGACGACACCGTCACCGTCACGGCCAACATCGACGCCGGGATGCCGTGGCGCCGCAGCTTCGGCGACAACATTGTCTACACGGACTGGCGCCGGGACAACTACATCCACGCCATCCAGGAGGTCCTGCGCACCCGCGGCATCAACGCCCGCCGGATCGGCGTCGAAGATGACTCGCTCCCGCTGGACAACCGCAACAAGATCCAGGCCGCCTTCTCCGGCGCAACCCTGGTGGACGTGGCCCAGGCCGCCATGCGCCAGCGAATGATCAAGTCCACCGAGGAGATCGAGGTCATCAAGCACGGTGCGCGGATCGGCGACCTGGGCGGCGAGGCCATCCGCAACGCCATCACCGCCGGGATCACCGAATACGAGGTGGCGCTGATCGGAACCGAGGCCATGGTCCACGAGATCGCCCGCACGTTCCCGGACTCGGAGATCCGTGACACCTGGGTGTGGTTCCAGTCCGGCATCAATACGGACGGCGCGCACAACTGGGCCACCACCCGCAAGATCCAGGAACACGACATCCTGTCGCTGAACTGCTTCCCCATGACCTCCGGCTACTACACGGCCCTGGAACGCACCCTGTTCTACGGCGAACCGGATGCCCGCTCGCTGGAACTCTGGAACATCAACGTGGAGGTCCACAAGCGCGGCCTCGAACTCATCAAGCCCGGTGCCGTCTGCAAGGACATCGCCGCCGAACTGAACGAGATCTACGTGGGACACGGCCTCCTGGCCAACCGCACCTTCGGCTACGGGCACTCCTTCGGCGTCCTCAGCCACTACTACGGCCGGGAAGCCGGGCTGGAGCTCCGCGAGGACATCGACACCGTCCTTGAGCCCGGCATGGTGGTTTCGATGGAACCGATGATCACAGTCCTGGACGGCCAGCCCGGTGCCGGCGGCTACCGCGAGCACGACATCCTGGTGGTCGGGGAAGACGGCGCGGAGAACATCACCAAGTTCCCGTTCGGTCCGGAGTACAACATCATCGGGGCATAACGGCACCACAACCTGCCTCTGCCGGAAGCGGCGCCACGTCCTCCGTGGCGCCGCTTTCCGGCTCACATACGGAATGATGGTGGACACCATGACCTCTGCAGAAGCTCCCGAAACCAGCAGCAACGGCGACGCCAAGGGCACGTCCGTCATCGTCAACGCCATCGCAGTACTGCGAAGCTTTACCGCGGACGAGCCATTGCTCGGCGTCACGGAGATCGCCAACCGCGTCGGCCTGCACAAAAGCACCGTTTCCCGCATCCTGGCCACGTTCGAGCAGGAACACCTGGTGGAGCGCGATCCGGAGACCCGCAGGTTCCGCCTGGGCCTGGGCCTCATCGCCGTCGCCGGTCCTCTGCTGGCCGAACTCGAAGAGCGGCGTGTGGCGTACCCCGTCCTGCGCGAACTCACCGAGCAGACCGGCGAAACCAGCGCGCTCATGGTGTGGAACGGGTCCGAATCGATGTGCGTCGAACAGATCGCCAGCCACCACCAGATCAAGCACACCACCCCGCTGGGCGCCCGGTACAAGGACGCGCTCAGCGCCTCCGTCCAGGTCTTCCTCGCCGCCGAACCCGCCGAACGCGTACGCGTGCTGCTCAAGAGCGGCGAAATTGCCTATCCGGGCCTGGACGACACCAGCCTCGAGGCCTACCTGATCCGGCTGGGCGACGTCGCCCGGCGCGGCTGGGCCACCAATTACGGCGAGTCCTCACTGGACGAAGTAGGCCTGGCGGCCCCCGTCTTCGATCACCGCGGCGACATCGTGGCGGCGGTCCTCATCCCTGCGCCGCGCTTCCGGGTATCCCCGGACACGCTGCAGCGCCTCGGGGAGTCCTGCAAGGCCGCCGCGGACCGCGTCACGGCCCGCCTCGGCGGGGCATCTCCGGCGCAGGCCTGACCCCGACGCTCTCTCACTTCCCGCGGGTTTTCCGGCGACGCTCTCCCACTTCCCGCGGGTTTTCCCCCGAAGCTCTCTCACTTGAGTTCCTGGCGAGCGTGGCTAAACCGTTCCCACCACGATGGTGGCCGCGGACGATAGCCGGATCGCGCCGTCGCGTTCATGGGCCGTGCCGCTTCCATGGCCGGGCCGCACACAACCGCGGCAGCGACGTCCGCCATGAACTCCCAGTAGCGGTCAGGGGAGCGGAACAGCGAAACAATCCAGGGCCCCGGCGGCTGCGCCGGCAGCTGCACATACCGGTTGATGATCCCCATGATGGTGGTGGCCCAGTCGTTCCGGACAGGACGGCGGCCTCGCTGACCTGGGTTCGCACATTCTCCAGGCCGGGTTCGCCCGTCCCCGCGGCCATGAATATCCACGGCTCTCCAGTAAGAAGTGAGAGAGCGTCCGCGATTCGGCGCCCGGAAGTGAGAGAGCGTCAGGTGGGGATGATGCGGAACATGAACTTGGTCCGGACCATGACCCACAGCAGGGCCACAATGGCCGCGTAGGCAGCCGTGTTCAGCCAGACGTTCCCCTGCTGCAGCGCCGGAATGTTGGCCACGACGGCGATCAGCACCACGTGCATGACGAAGACGTACAACGTGGCCTGCCCCAGCGGGATCAGCAACCAGCCCACCGCGCGTTCGATGGGCTTCCAGTACGCCGTCAGGAGCGCGTAGGCCGTCACCAGCAGCGTGATCACGTTGAGGAGCCGGCCCGGTTCGAGGTAGGTCCGCCCGAAGAACTGGTCGTACACGGCGCGGTAGTTCGCGTCCGAGGTCAGCGCGAGCCGGACGTCGAACTCGTTGGCCAGGTATGGGTTGGCCCAGGACATCAGTGCGAAGGCCACGGTGATCGCGGCGCAAACGCCAACCACCCAGCGGTGCGCGGACAGCCATGCCACGATGGTCCGCCGGTAGTAGCCGCCCACCAGGCCAAGCACGAACAGGACCTGCCACACCAGCAGCGGGAAGGAATCCTCGAACTGCGACGGCAGGAGCCTGAAGCGGAACACCGTGCCGGCGATGTACAGGGCGGTGGTGGCCGCCAGCACCCACAGCACCTTGCCGCGGGCCAGCGCCAGCAGGATCAGCGGGCTGACCAGGAGCATGATGACATAGAGGCCCATCACGTTGAACTGCCACGGGCCGAACTGCAGGAGCAGGACCGCCGGAATGACAGCCCCGGACACCGGGAACTGCAGCAGGCCCTGCATGCCCGTGTACAGGTCGTAGGTCCGGCCCGCGCCCGACCTGCCTGCGCCTCCGGTGCCCTGGTCCGTGAAGGTGGTCAGCGCCTCCGAGTTGAGCGCCGGGATGAGGCTGATGACGAACACCAGGACCACAACGGCGAGCGCCGTGACATACAGCTTGCCGGCCCGCCGGCCGGTCTTTTGCGCCACTTCACCAATGCGGTCCTGGGCTTTGGGCCCGTAGACCATTCCCAGCACCAGCCCGGACAGCAGCACGAACAGCTCGGCGCCGGACACAAAGCCGATGGCTTCCTGGGTGAACAGCTGAAAGAGCGACGTCATGCCCACGTGGTTCACCACCACGAACAGGATGGCCAGCCCGCGCATCAGGTCCACCCGGGAATCGCGCGAGGACTTGTCCGAGTACGTCCATCGCTTGGCTGAGCGCAGGCGCACCGGCACCAGCCACAGCAGGATCGCTCCGAGCAGCAGCGCCGCTGCCGCGATCCCCGCCGGAACGCCGGCCAGCGCGTTGCCGGATGACCCGGCCAGGCCCTCTACCGTCCTGGTGACCGGCCCGGTAACGAGCGTCGATTCCCTGACCGCCTCGCCGGCGGCAGCCGCCACGGCGGCATTCCGGGTGAGTCGCCAGTCAATGATGGTGTTGCCGGCGTCCCCAACGTCCGTTTTCTCGTCCCAGACGACGGCGGCAATCCGCTCCAGTTTGCCCGGTGCGGCCTCGCCCAGCACCTGATTCCACCAGCCGGACTTGATGTCGGTTTCCGAAGGGCCGCCCGCCGACGGGCTGTAGTACGCGGCTGTCTGGAGCAGTAGCGGCTTGTCCCGCTGGACGGCATATGACTCGTAGAAGTTGGCGTCGCCGCCGCCGTCGGAAGCTCCACCGCCGTCCCCGACGGAGGCAGCGCCCCTGGCCGTCCCGGTCAGCAACGAGGCCAGTTCGCCGTCCTCGGGCAGCGTGTTGACGGCGGCTTTCCCTCCGGTGTCATCGTGATGTGTGGTCAGTCCCGCCCAGTCAACGACGTCGTCGCCCGGGTAGTACGGGGCGTAGGGAGCGTCCAAGCCGTTCCAGGCGCCGTCGGCATTCGTGTCCAGCGCGGCGAACCCGGGAGAGCCGGAAGCCGGGGCATTGCGGTTCCTGGTGAACGGATAGTCCCGCGCCTGGAACGGCTGCCACACCATCAGTGCGTTGGTTTTCGAGTCGAACGCCTGGGCCATGGCGCGGTACGCCGGCACGTAGGCCCCAGGCTGCTGGCCCCAGGACACCCAGCTTGAATTCATGTCCGGAGCGAAGCGGATCAGCAGCTTTCCGGGGAAACCCTCCGCCAATTCCTCGAGTTGCGCCGCGAAGTCAGCGGCGCCACCCGCGTTGACCGCCGCCAACGGAACCGTTGGATTGACCGTGATCAGGGCGTGGGCACCCGAGGCGGCACTCTGGGACAGAAACTCCCGCAGGTAGCCCTTTTCGGCGCCTTTGATGGGAAAGAAGACATCGTGGCCCAGGACCGCCGGGGTGGCCTGCAGCCGCCCGGCGAACCCGGCGGCATCATCCTCGCCCCATTCCAGGACGCCGCCCAGGAGCGGCTTTCCCGGCGAGGCGCCGAGGCCTTCACCACCGTTAACGGTCGACGCCGGGATCCCGGCCCGCGCCGTCACCGCGGCCTGCGCGGCTCCAGCCGGCAGGAAAAGCAGAAGGGTGAGCAGCAACAGGATTGCCCTGCGTGTGGCCCTAGGCAAATCCATCCTGGCCGCCTTCGGGGAAGAGGGCCGAAACCGTCGTTCCACCTCCAGGGCTGTCCGTGATCGAGAGTTCCCCGCCGTGTGAAGTCACGATCCGCACGCACGTCGCGAGCCCCAGGCCGGATCCGGGAGCGTCGCCGGGGCGGTGCAGCCGGACCAATGGTTCAAGGACCCTTTCGCGGTCAGCGGCGGCGATGCCCTTGCCGTTGTCCGAGACCCGGACCGTGACACCGCGTTCATCAGCCAGGCCGGAGACCCTGATTCTCAGGTCCTCCCCGGGGCGGCGGTAATCATAGGAATTGCCCAGAAGGTTTTGCAGCAGCGTACGCAGCTGCGCCGGATCGGCCAGCACGTCCGCGTCCTCGCATGCCACCGCCGCAGTGACGCCGAACTCTCCGCCCAGGTCGCTGACCGCCTCAGCCACGGCAGCCCGGAGCGGCACGGAGTGCCGGCGCAGTGTGCCGCCCACCTGGGAGTAACTGAGGACATCGTCCAGCATGCCGAGCATCCGACGCCCACTGCCGCCGATGCGCTGAAGGTACTCAGCGGCGGGCCCGCCCGGGCTGATGTCCGCGTCCTCCTCGCTGAGTTCCACATAGCCCAGGATGGTGGTCAGCGGGATGCGCAGGTCATGGCTGACCCGGCCGGCGAATTCGGCGAGCTTGCGGTTGCTGCGCTCCAGTTCTGCCAGGGCCTGGTGGAGCTGCACCGTCCGGTGCTGCAGTTCCAGCACTTCCACGACCTGCGCCGCCAGGACATCCAGCATGGCGATCTGTTCGGCGGAGATTCCGGCCGGCACATCGGAGAACACGCACAAGGAGCCCAGCGCGAAACCCGAACCGGTCTGCAGCGGCGCGGAGGCGTAGAAGCGGACGCGCGCCATTTCGCCGGTCACAAAGGGGTTGTCCGCGAATCTCGGATCGGCTGCGGCATCCGGCACGACGGTGGTGCGGCCCTGCTGGAAAACCTTGGCACACATCGAGTCCTCACGTGCGCACAGTCCGGGTTCCAGCCCCGCCGCTGCCAGCTGGACCCGCTGTTCGGGGGTGATGATGTTGACCACGCTGAAGGGCACACCGCAGAGCTTGGCGGCAAGGTCCACCAGGAAATTCAGGGCCCGCGCGGCGCTGGCGCTGGGACTGACGTCGGGGGCGTCGGGCACCTTCGCGGCAGCTACCGAATCCGGACCATCAGGAAGCAGCCCGTACTCCGCGAGCACTGAACGACGTTTCAGGTCAGCATCAGGAAAACTGAGGGCGTCGGTATGAGCCATTAAGGTCCTTCCCCAGTTCAGGACAGCCGGCCGAGGCGCCGCGGTCCCCCCAGCAGGAGTCTAGCGGAGCCGGTGGCTTCCATCCGGGGTGCGGTAATCTCTTGACACCGGCACTGAAGCTCCGGTTGACTATTACGCATGCTGAAATAACAGTTCCATGATGCGGAATGCAGCGCAGCTGTTGCGGCCAGTATGGAGCCACAGCGCACAACTGCAGCGGGGCACTCCCTTTTCCGCATAGCCGACGCCATGGATGCCAGCATTTGCACGAGGGATGAACAAGCATGCAGCTTGCCGTATTCAACGGGGCGGACCGCGCGGAAGTCACCGCGGCACTTCGCCCCTGCATTGATGTCCAGCGCTGGGTGGACCAGATCGCGGACGCCCGCCCGTTCGCCAGCAGCCAGGCCCTGCTGGACTTCGCCCGCGACGCCGCCGCCCCCTTCACTCCGGACGAGGTGGAGTCCGCAATGGCGCACCACCCGCGGATCGGGGAACGGCCCACGTCCGCCACCACCGAGGCATCCATGTCCCGTTCGGAGCAGGCCGGGGTGGATCCGGCGGACACGGACGTGGCCACGGCACTGGCCGAGGGGAACCGCGCCTACGAGGAGAAGTTCGGCCGGGTCTTCCTGATTCGCGCCGCAGGACGCACGGCCCCGGAAATCCTGGCCGCGCTCCACGAACGGCTTACCCACACCCCCGACCAAGAAGACGCCATAGTGGCCCAGCAGCTGCGCGAAATCGCCCTGCTCCGGCTCGAAGGAGTGATCAGCGAATGACCGTTTCACAGGTGACCACCCACATCCTGGACACCGGGGCCGGGCGTCCGGCCGCCGGCGTCGCCGTCGGGCTTTACGCGCGCGACGGCGGCGGCTGGGCCCTCGTTGCTTCCGGCGCCACCGATGCCGACGGCAGGGCGAAGGACCTCGGTCCGGAGCTCCTCCCCGCCGGGACGTACCGGTTGAACTTCGCCACGGGGGCCTACTACGAGGGCCTGGGCACGGCCACCTTCTTCCCGGAGGTGGACCTGGTGTTCTCCGTGTCCGACGCCGGCGAGCACTACCATGTGCCGCTGCTCCTGAGCCCGTTCGCCTACTCGACGTACCGCGGCAGCTAACCCAACCAAATCCCCGGGCAGTAGGCTAGAAGGCATGGCTTCTGAAGACACCCCCGCCGAGCGGCGCGAAATCACCGTCCGCCGGGCGCCCAAATACGTGCCGTTCCTCATACTGGGCGGCCTCGTGGGCATCATCGTGGCGGCGGTCATCGCGTTTGCGCTGCCCGGGGACCCGAATTACGAACCCAGCTCCGTCTTCGGCTTCTTCCTGGTTCTTTTCGGCGCCAGCGGCGTGATTCTGGGCGCCATTGTCGCGCTCCTGCTGGACCGGCTCAGCGTCCGGCGCACCGAACACGCCGTCGTCGAAGCCGTCCCGGAGACCGGGCCCGGCAGCGATCCGGCCGACGGCGCCGGCAACGGCACCACGGCCGGCAGTCAGTCATAAACGGGCGCCCGGAAAAGTCCTACCCCATCACGTGAGATAATCGACCAGTGGCACGTGGCGATGGAAAACTTTCTCATGATCTTCTCCCTGGCGAAAAAGGCCCTCAGGACGCTTGTGGCGTCTTTGGGGTCTGGGCACCAGGTGAAGAAGTAGCAAAACTCACCTATTACGGGCTGTATGCATTGCAGCACCGCGGTCAGGAGTCGGCTGGCATAGCAACCAGCGACGGCAAGCGGATCAACGTCTATAAGGACATGGGCCTCGTATCCCAGGTCTTCGACGAGACCACGCTGAACACCCTGACCGGGCACCTGGCCGTCGGCCACTGCCGCTATTCCACTACCGGCGCCAGCCACTGGGCGAACGCCCAGCCCACGCTTGGCGCCACCGCCACGGGCACCGTGGCTTTGGCCCACAACGGCAACCTCACCAACACCGCAGAGCTCAACGCCATGATCATTGAGCGCAACGGCGGCCAGCTCAGCGGCGAAATGAAGCAGGGCAACACGTCGGACACCGCCCTGGTCACGGCACTGCTGGAGGGCGAAGAGGGCAAGTCCCTCGAACAGACCGCCATTGAGCTGCTGCCCAAGATCAAGGGCGGCTTCTGCTTCGTCTTTATGGACGAAGGCACCCTCTACGCTGCGCGTGACACCTACGGCATCCGCCCGCTGGTCCTCGGCCGGCTCGAGCGCGGCTGGGTTGTTGCCTCCGAGCAGTCGGCCCTGGCCACTGTTGGTGCCAGCTTCATCCGTGAAATCGAACCCGGCGAGTTCATCGCCATCGACGAAGACGGCGTGCGGTCCCAGCGCTTTGCAGAGCCGACGCCGGCCGGTTGCGTTTTCGAATACGTCTACCTCGCCCGTCCGGACGCCGCCATCGCGGGACGCTCCGTGTACGAATCCCGCGTGGAGATGGGCCGCCAGCTGGCCCGCGAAAACACCCAGGAAGCGGACATCGTCATCCCGGTCCCCGAGTCCGGCACCCCCGCGGCCGTTGGCTACGCAGAGGAATCCGGCATCCCCTTCGCGCACGGCTTCGTCAAGAACTCCTATGTGGGCCGCACGTTCATCCAGCCGTCGCAGACGCTGCGCCAGCTGGGCATCCGGCTCAAGCTGAACGCCCTCGAGTCCGTCATCCGCGGCAAGCGCGTTGTGGTGGTGGATGACTCGATCGTCCGCGGCAACACCCAGCGCGCAATCGTCCGGATGCTCCGCGAGGCCGGCGCCGCCTCCGTGCATGTGAAGATCTCCTCCCCGCCCGTGCAGTGGCCCTGCTTCTACGGCATCGACTTCGCCTCCCGCGCGGAGCTGATCGCCAACGGCGCCACCATCGAGGAAATCTCCCAGGCCATCGGCGCCGACTCGCTCGCCTACATTTCCGAAGACGGCATGATCGACGCCACGCGGCAGCCGCGCGAACGTCTCTGCACTGCCTGCTTCACCGGCCAGTACCCCATCGAGCTGCCCGGCGCGGACAAGCTCGGCAAGAACCTGCTGGAGCGCACGGACCTCGGCGGCCTGCCCGCTGCAGGATCCGCCGCTGCAGGATCCGCCGCCGCTCCGGCTGGTGCAGCCGTAGCTGTTGACGCTGACGAGGACCCGGCCGGCAAGCCCGGTGCCACGGGCTGCGATCCGGGACCGGACGCCGAGTTCGAGAACCTGCTGACCGACGCTGACCGTCTGACCTCTGACAAGAAAGAGTCCGTATGACTTCCGCATCACCCGCCGCCGGTAACTCCTCAGAGACAGCCCGCGGCATCACGTACGCCTCTGCCGGCGTAGACGTCGAAGCGGGAGACCGCGCCGTTGAACTGATGAAGGACGCCGTCAAGGCCACCCACAATTCCTCGGTGATCGGCGGCGTGGGCGGCTTCGCCGGCCTCTACGACGTCTCGAAGCTCCTCACCTTCAAGCGCCCCCTGCTGGCCACATCCACGGACGGCGTGGGCACCAAGGTGGCCATCGCCCAGGCCATGGACATCCATGACACCATCGGGTTCGACCTCGTGGGCATGGTGGTGGACGACATCGTGGTGGTAGGCGCCGAGCCGCTCTACATGACCGACTACATCGCGTGCGGCAAGGTTGTTCCCGAGCGCATCGCGGACATCGTCCGCGGCATTGCAGCAGCCTGCTCCGTGGCCGGTACCGCCCTGGTGGGCGGCGAAACCGCCGAGCACCCGGGCCTGCTGGGCGAGCACGAATACGACGTCGCGGGTGCTGCCACCGGCGTTGTTGAAGCGTCAGAACTGCTGGGCCCGGACCGTGTCCGCGCCGGCGACGTGGTGATCGGCATGGCCTCCTCCGGCCTGCACTCCAACGGCTACTCCCTGGTCCGCCGCGTCATCAACCACGCCGGCTGGGCCCTGGACCGCCAGGTTTCCGAACTCGGACGCACGCTGGGCGAGGAATTGCTCGAGCCCACCCGCGTCTACGCAGCCGACTGCCTGGACCTGGCCCGCACCTTCCCGGTGAACGGCTCCGCAGCCGGCAAGGCCGTCCACGGCTTCAGCCACGTCACCGGCGGGGGCCTCGCAGCCAACCTGGCCCGTGTCCTCCCGCAGGGCCTCATCGCCACGGTGGACCGCGCCACGTGGGAACTGCCCGCCATCTTCAAGCTGGTCTCGGAACTGGGCAACGTCCCGCTGGCAGACCTTGAGCGCACGCTGAACCTCGGCGTGGGCATGGTGGCAATCGTCTCCCCCGAAGCTGCCGACGCCGCCGTGAACCGCCTCAACGACCGCGGGCTGCCGTCCTGGGTCATGGGCACGGTGGAACAGAACTCGGACGCAATCGTCAAGACCGGTCCGGACTACGTCCAGGGCGCCAAGGGTGTTGACGGCGGCGCAGTCCGACTGGTGAACGCCTACGCCTAAGGGTTCCTAAACCACATCGAGTGCTCCGCAACCGCCGTTTAGCAGGTCCATAACGGCAGTTGCGGAGCACTCGACGTGTTTAGACCTCCAGCACGCTGAACACACCACCCTGCGGATCCTGCAGGGTGGCCACGCTTCCGGCTTCCTGGTCGTCGCTGCCGTCAGCCTCCGGTTCGATCAGGACGACGGCACCCCCAGCCACCGCTGCTGCCACGGCCTCCGCGACGCTGGAGACGCCAAAGTACACCTGCCAGCCTGTCTGCAGCGCCCGCTCCTCAGGCTCCGCTTCGTCCCCGTCACCGGCGGGGTACTCCGGCTCCGCACCCCAGAACCCCGCTTCGTCCTCGTCGGCGTCATCCTGCGGCAGCGGTGCGATCCCCGCTACTTCCGCGCCGTCCACCATCAGCGTGGTGTACGTTCCGCCGTCGTCCTGCGGGTATTCGGTGACCTCATGCCCGAACAGTTGCTGGAAGAAGGCGACGGCGGCCTGGGGCTCTGGTGTCAGCAACTCCGCCCATGCAAGGGCGCCGGGCTCGTTGTACCTTGCGGATCCGGTATGCGTTCCCGGCTGCCACACTCCGGTGGTGCCGCCGCCGGGCGGCGCCAGGAACACCATCACACCCGTGTCCTCCACCTCTTCCGGGCCGAACTCCACGGAGCCGCCCGCGTGCGGGGTCTCTTCCACAATGGCCCCAGCATCAGCGGCAGCAAAGTAGATGTTCCACTTTGCGGCTGTTCCGGAGGCTTCCTGATGGGGATTCTGGGGTGCAATGACGGTGACCAGGTCATCGCCCAGGAACGCCTTAGCGTAGCTCCGCCCGTCCGGCGTGGGGAGGTCCTCGTAGCGCCAGCCGAAAACCGCGGCGTAGAACGCCTTGGCGGCCTCCACATCCTTGGTCTGCAGGTCCGTCCAGCAGATCTCGCCGGCGTTGAAGGTGGTGCGCCCGGTCATCGTGTGCCCGCGCTTTCGGCAGCCATGATGCTGAAGGCGGCTCCGTTGGCGTCCGTCAGTACGGCCAGCCTGCCCACCCCCGGGACATCGAACCCGGGCACATGGACCTGCCCGCCGAGGTCGGCCGCCCGGGCCGCGGCAAGGTCCACATCCTCGACTTTGAAGTAGATCATCCAGAAAGACGGCACCCCTCCCATGGGCTGCCTCAAGGCCCCGGCCACGGGCTTCCCATCCACCATGAAGTTGGTGTATTCGCTGAGCTCGCCGGCGGGTGCGGTCTCCGTGGTGCATCCGGTCACGGCCTCGTAGAACCGGATGGCCTGCGGGACGTCGCTTGTCTGCAGCTCGCTCCAGACCGGGGCGCCGGGTTCGTCCACCAGCCCGGACCCGATGTGGGACCCGGCCTGCCAGAAGCCCACCTGGGCGCCGGTGGGATCCGCTGCGAAGAACATCCTCCCGCTGCCGTTCTCCACATCATCCACGGGATACAGCAGGGTTCCGCCTGCCTCTGCGACCTTCGCGGCCGCTTCGTCGGCATTGTCCACGGCAAGGTAGCTGGCCCAGTAGGACGGCAACCCGGCGGACGCCATGTCCGGCATCTGCTGCATCATTCCGGCAACGTAGCGGCCCTGCAGCCGGGCCATGTAGTACGTCATGTCCGGCCCTGCGGGCATTGCGTCCAGCTCCCAGCCGAACAGCTGCGAGTAGAACTCCTTGGCCGCCTCGATGCCGCTCGCAGAGAGGTCCGCCCAACACGGCGTGCCCTGCTTGTAGCTCTCAACTTCTGGCATGGAAATCAATCCCCTTCGACCGCCGGTGGACCAGTCTATGGAACAGCCCACGATCAACCTAGTACGGGGCTCCAGCACTGACAACACGGCTGACAACATCGCCCCCGCTACCATCGACCGGCATGTGACCGCGGCGGCAATGGCGAGCCGCTTCTGCTGCTGCACGGCGGCCTCGGTAACAGCGACGATCTGCTCAACAGCATCGGCCCGGGCCTGTCGGAGCGTTTCCGCATCGTCGCCTTCGACCGGCGGGGTCACGGTTATACCGTGGATACCTATGCCGATTTCCACTACTCGGACATGGCGGACGAGACGGCAGGCGTGCTTGAGGCCGTGGTGGGTGCCGCCGCCGGCCCGCCCTGGACGCTCATGCCACTACGGCGCGCTCGACCCACCCGGCGGGAACAGCAGAAAGGCCCGTCAGGGCACACCGGAAGCCGGCATGCCCTGACGGGCCTGATAACTGAAGTCAGCACACGGGGTGCCGGAAAAGAAGAGCCGAAGTGTCGTACGGGACACTGTGGTGAAAAGTACGACGGCGGCACGCCGCTGATTGCCTTACGGCAGGTTCAGCGGGCGACAACTAGCCGATTCGACGGGTGTCTACCTCGTCGTCGTCTTCTTCCAAATCATCCGCGTACTTGTCCACATAAGCCGAATAATCCGGCTCAACCGGCTCACTCGAGAAACGGCTCGGTGCACGACCCTCTGAGCTCTTGAGCTCACGCTGAAGAGCAGAGTAGTCAGTGTTCGGGGAATAGTACTTAATATCCCGAGCCTGCTTGGTAGCTTTTGCCTTTTGACGGCCGCGCCCCATGGCGTGACCCCCTTTTGTACTCGGACCGGAGGTGGTCACCATTGGCGTTAGTGAGGCCCCGGAATGTTTGGTCAATTTGTCGTACACCTAGATTACATGCTTTCAGCGGTAACTGCGCCCCGACCGGTTACCTCCGGAGCAGAGTTGCCACGTTTGCACTGGTCCCGGCCATATCGGCCCGCCTATTTTCTTCGGTAGAGTCGTTTGAGCGACTCCAAGCCAGCGGCCGCATCTGCGACATTCCTCCGGGGAAAAGCAGGGAAAAGCCAGGAAAGGACGCCGGGAAGGGTGAATCCTCACGTGAATGACGAGAACGCAACAGGCAACAGCACAGGGAACCCGAAGACAACCCCGGGAACCGGACTGCCGCCAGTCGTGCCGCCTCCCCCTGCCCGACCGCCGACCAGCAGCATTCCCGTCCAGCCGCCGGCCGGCACGGACGATCCCGCGCCCAGGGAGACGCCGTCGGATGAGACGTCCGATATTGCTCAGTCCAACGACACTCCGTCCAACGAAACTCCGGCGGTTGTGTCAAAGGAGACCTTGCTGAAGGCCGGCATCGTGGTGGCAGGCCTGATTCTGCTGGGCCTGCTTATCTGGTGGGTTGCCACCCTGCTCGGGAGCGGCAACCAGCAGGCAACAACCCAGCCCCCGGCCACGGAGTCGGCGTCCCCGTCCGCGCAGGCAACCCGGGGCGAGCTCCCCCTGGATGGGGTGGGGGCCCTGGACTACCAGCTGGGCGACTGCTTCGAGAATTTCGATCCCGAAGCCACTGCATCCCGGGTAGTGCCCTGCACCACGGGCCACTCCGCACAGCTGGTCGCCGTGCACCGATACCCGGAGTCGGACTCGTACCCGGGCGTCGCCGCACTTCGGGAAAAGGGCCGCGAGATCTGCCAGGGCGCCGGGCTGACCGACGCCGTGGCCAACTATGTCCTCATGCAACGCAACGCCTACCCCAGTGACACCAGCTGGGAACAGGGCGACAGGCGGGTGGACTGCTATGTCACAGCGGACAAGGGCAACATCATCATGGAATCCCTCATCCCCTAGCTCTTCCGCCGCACGGACAGTCCACTGCCGGCAAGGGCACCACCGTCGGGCCCTTCGGGGCCGTCCAGGCTGGCAATGGTGAGTTCGTCGACGCCGGCGGCAGTGTCGACCAGGACGGTGTCCCCGTCGGCGATGTCACCGGCGAGGATGGCCTTGGCCAGCCGGTCGCCAATTTCGCGCTGCACCAGCCTGCGCAGCGGACGCGCACCGTAGGCAGGATCGAAGCCTGTCATGGCCAGCCACGCTCGGGCGCCGTCGGTGACTTCCAGGTTGAGCCGGCGGTCGTGCAGCCGCTGGCCGAGTTCCGCCACCTGGAGTTCCACGATCCGGGCCAGCTCTTCAACGTCCAGGGCATCGAACAGCACCACCTCGTCCAGCCGGTTCAAGAATTCAGGCTTGAACGAAGCATGCACCGTGGCCATGACGGCACTGCGTTTGGCGTTGGCATCCAAGGTCTGGTCCACCAGGAACTGGCTGCCCAGGTTCGAGGTCAGCACCAGGATCACATTGCGAAAATCCACAGTGCGGCCCTGGCCGTCGGTGAGACGACCGTCGTCGAGCACCTGCAGGAGGATGTCGAACACCTCGGGGTGCGCCTTCTCCACTTCGTCCAAAAGCACCACGGAGTACGGACGACGACGGACGGCTTCGGTCAGCTGGCCGCCTTCCTCGTAGCCCACGTAGCCCGGAGGCGCTCCGACCAGACGTGCCACGGAGTGCTTTTCCCCGTACTCGGACATGTCAATCCGAACCATGGCGCGTTCGTCGTCGAACAGGAACTCCGCCAGTGCCTTCGCAAGCTCGGTCTTGCCCACACCGGTGGGTCCCAGGAACAGGAACGATCCGGTCGGCCGGTGCGGATCGCTGATGCCCGCGCGGGCACGTCGGACCGCATCGGACACGGCAGCGACGGCCTTTTTCTGGCCGATCAGCCGCTTGCCGAGCTCCTCTTCCATGTGCAGCAGCTTCTGGCTTTCGCCCTGAAGCATGCGCCCGGCCGGAATTCCGGTCCAGGCCGAAATCACCTCAGCAATGTCACCTGCCGTGACTTCGTCGGCCACCATGAGTTCCTGCTTGGCGCCACCGCCGGCCACCCGGGCAGACTCGGCCTCGGCGGCGGCGGACAGCTCGCGTTCCAGTGCGGGAAGTTCGCCGTAGAGGATGCGGGAGGCGGCAGCGAGGTCCCCTTCGCGCTGGTACTTCTCCGCGGCCGAGCGCAGCTCGTCGATCCGGGCTTTGAGGTCACCGACGTGGTTGAGGCCGGCCTTCTCGGCTTCCCAGCGGGCGTTGAGTGCCGACAGTGCTTCCTTCTTGTCCGCCATGTCCGCCCGCAGCGCGGCCAGGCGCTCCACGGACGCTGCGTCCTTCTCATTGGCGAGGGCCAGCTCTTCCATGGTCAGCCGGTCCACCTGGCGCCGCAGCTGGTCAATTTCCTCCGGCGCGGAATCAATCTCCATGCGCAGGCGTGAGGCGGCCTCGTCCACCAGGTCGATTGCCTTGTCCGGGAGCTGGCGCCCCGAGATGTAGCGGTTGGACAGCGTGGCGGCGGCCACGAGGGCGGAGTCCGCGATGGAGACCTTGTGATGGGCCTCGTAGCGCTCCTTGAGGCCGCGGAGGATGCCGATGGTGTCGTCCACGCTCGGCTCGCCCACGAACACCTGCTGGAAGCGGCGCTCCAAGGCAGGATCCTTCTCGATGTTCTCCCGGTATTCGTCCAGGGTGGTGGCGCCGATCAGGCGCAGTTCACCACGGGCAAGCATGGGCTTGAGCATATTACCGGCGTCCATGGAGCTGTCCCCGGAGGCGCCTGCCCCCACCACGGTGTGGAGCTCGTCTATGAAGGTGACAATCTGCCCCTCGGAACTCTTGATTTCCTCCAGGACGGCCTTCAGCCGCTCCTCAAACTCGCCGCGGTACTTTGCCCCGGCCACCATCGAGGCCAGGTCCAGGGCGATGAGGGTCTTGCCGCGCAGGCTTTCCGGCACGTCATTCGCGACGATCCGCTGAGCCAGGCCCTCAACGACAGCGGTCTTGCCCACACCGGGCTCACCAATGATGACGGGGTTGTTTTTGGTGCGGCGGCTCAGCACCTGGATGATGCGGCGGATCTCGGCGTCGCGGCCAATAACCGGATCCAGTTTGCCGGACCGCGCAATGGCAGTAAGGTCCGTGCCGAATTTCTCCAATGCCTGAAAGGTGTTCTCCGGGTCGGCGTTTGTGACCTTACGGTCCCCGCGGACACCCGGCAGGGCGGCGAGCAGCGCTTCGTGGGAAGCGCCGGCGTCGCGCATCAGCTTTCCGACGGCGTCGCTGCCGGCGGAGAGACCCAGCAGAAGGTGCTCGGTGGAAACGAAAGTGTCCCCCAGTTTATCCGCCTCGTTTTGGGCATTCTTGATGGCCTGCAGGGCCGCCCGGGAAAGTTGGGCCTGCTGCACCGACGTGCCTGACGAGGCCGGAAGGGCCTTGATGGCGGTGCTGGCCTGGACGCTCACGGCATCCGGATCGGCACCGGTGGCACGCAGGAGCGCGACGGCGACACCCTCCCGATGGTCCATGAGCGCCTTGAGAAGATGGGCCGGCTCAACCTGCGGATTTCCCGCCGTGGAGGCGTTCATGGCAGCAGCGGAAAGAGCCTCCTGGCTCTTGGTGGTGAACTTGGCGTCCAAAGAGAGCTCCTTTCGGGGATAAATCAACTCTTAAAGTTGAGTGTACAACGCTCAACTTTGCGGACTGCGCCTTTAGGTCCATGTTTGCCGACGGCGAAATGGCTGTCTAGGGGCGATCGGCCCGTAGTCGGCACCGTGGGAGTTTCCGCGAGAGCCCATAGACCCGGACGAACCTTCGGCCTAGGCTCGAGCCTGCGAAACGGAAGGGCGACCCACCCGACACCGCAAGGCACTAAAGACGAGGACCTCTGATGAAGAAGTTTGTAGTTCTTTACATCGCAACCCAGTCAGCACAGGAACTTATGGCGGAGAGCTCGCCTGAAGCGGCCCAGCGGACCAGGGAACGCCGCTCGGCGCCGGCATTCGGGCGTATGAGGCGCTGGACATGCCCGGAACGTGACCCCGGCCTGGGCGGGTGGCAGCCCCCGACTCCGGCACCCCTGTCCGGACATGCCGGAGGGCGGTTCCCCCAAGGAACCGCCCTCCGGCTGGTGCGGGCAGCCTGCACATCACTGACGCACGGCTCCACACAGAGACTTCTTTGGTGGACCGCCGCCCGCCGCAGGGGCGGGCGGGCGATCCGTTGAAAACACTACAATGCTTTCTTGCGCTTGTCACGATAATGACAAAACCTGTCATGCAGGGGTGGGTATTCTGGGATCCATGGACCAGACCCCTGAAGCCCCGCACCCCACCACCCAGCACATCTTCATCGACAAGGAGAGCCCGTCGGTCTGGCGAGCACTTAACGGACTGGGCCTCAAAGCACGGGAAGCGGCTGACGAGGCCGGCATCAGCAGGGCCCTCACGGAGCTCCTCAACGTCCGCATCTCGCAGATCAACGGCTGCGCCTATTGCCTGAACATGCACGTTGCCGATGCCCTCAAGAAGGGGGAAACCACGCAGCGGCTCGCCGTCCTGGCAGCCTGGCGGGACACCGCCCTCTTCACCGAGAAGGAACGCGCGGCCTTGGCGCTGGCGGAGTCCATCACCACCCTGCCGGACGCCCACACGCGGGACCGTGAGGACGGCTATGCCCGGCAGCACCTGAATGCGGCAGAGTATTCGGCGGTGAGCTGGCTGGTGATCACCATGAACGCGTTCAACCGCGTGTCCATCACCAGCCAGCACCCCGTGCGGCGCGAAGCCAAGGATGAATCCGAAGCGCGCTAGGAAGCCTGCCGCGCGGCCCTGACGAGTTCCGCGCAGCGCTCCCCGATCATCATGGTGGTGATGTTCGGGTTCACTGTGGTCAGCTCGGGCATGACGGAGGCATCCGCCACGCGCAGCCCGGTCACGCCCTTCACCCGCAGCTCCGGATCCAGCGGGGACATCGCATCGTCCGCAGCGCCCATCCGGACAGTTCCCGCGGGGTGGTAGACCGTGTTGTGGGTCTTGCGGATGTAGTCCGTGATTTCCGCATCGGTCTGGACGGCCTCGCCCGGGTAGAGTTCCTTGCCCGCCCACTCGGCCATGGCCGGCTGTGCCACGATCTCCCGGGCCTTGCGGATGCCCGCCACCATCACGCGCATGTCGTGCGGGTGGGTGAAGTACCGCGGATCCACCTTGGGCTTGTCCCGGTAGTCGCGGCTGCGGAGCCGGACCGTTCCACGCGACCTGGCGTGCGTGACGTTCGGCGTGAGGCAGAAGCCGTTGTCCGTCGTCGGGTAGCCCTGGCGCAGGGTGTGCATGTCGAACGGCACGGAGCCGTAGTGGAACATCAGGTCCGGCCGGTCCAGGCCCGCTTCGGTGGTGGTGAAGATCCCGATTTCCCACCACTGGGTGGACGACTCCGGCATGGGCTTCCGGGCCTCCCACTGGATAACACCTTCGGGGTGGTCCTGCAGGTGCTCGCCCACTCCGGGCGAATCGGAGCGGACCGGAATGCCGAACTCTTCCAGCTGCGCGGCCGGGCCGATCCCGGATAGCATCAGCAGCTTGGGCGAATCGATGGCGCCGGCGGACAGGATCACCTCGGCGCGTGCGGTCAGGGCGTGGGTCTTCCCGAAGGAGTTGTCCACGACGTCGACGCCGGTACAGCGGTTGTCCGCGGTGAACTTCAGTTCGCGGGCGCGCAGCCCGGTCAACAGGGTGAAGTTGGGCCGGTCCATGACCGGGTGGATGTAGGAAACGGACGACGACGATCGGGTACCGTCGGCGCGGCGGTTGATCTGGAAGAAGTTGGCGCCGTCGACCACGGTTTCGCCGGAGTTGAAGCGCACCCGCGGGATGCCGGATTCCTCGCAGGCATCCAGCAGGGCGCGGCCGCAGGGGTCCGCCGCGGGCACGTTCATCAGGTGCACAGGGCCGCTGTCACCATGATGCGGCGCGTCCGGACCGGCGTCCTCGTTCGTTTCCAGGTGCTTGTACAGCCGGTAGGCCATCTCGGCGTTCCAACCGGTGGCGCCGAACTTCTGTTCCCACTCGTCGAGGTCCTCGCGGGGAGCCCAGAAGGCGATGCAGGAGTTGTGGCTGGAGCAGCCGCCCATCACCTTGGCGCGGGCGTGGCGCATGAAGGAGTTGCCGTTTTCCTGCTCCTCGATGGGGTAGTCCCAGTCATAACCGGATTCCAGCAGCTCCATCCAGCGGTCCAGCTGCAGGATGGCCGCCACGCCGCGGTCGTCAGGCCCGGCTTCCACCAGCGCCACTTCCACCGAAGGGTCCTCGCTCAGCCGTGAGGCCACTGCCGCACCGGCGGAACCGCCGCCGATGACGATGTAGTCGAAGTCCGTCTTGTCCAAGGCTGTCATATGCGCTTACTTCCCCTCTGCGGCGGCGTCTGTGTTCCCGGCTGCGGCGTGGTCCGCAAACCAGCCCGTCACCTGCGGATCGATGTTGTGATAAACATGCTTGGCTTCCTGGTATTCGGCCAGGCCCGTGGGTCCCAGCTCCCGGCCGACGCCGGACTGGCCGAACCCGCCCCACTCCGCCTGCGGCAGGTAGGGGTGGAAGTCGTTGATCCAGATGGTGCCGTGGCGCAGTCTGCGGGCCATCCGCTGGCTCTTGCCGGCGTCCTGGGACCAGACGGCACCGGCCAGGCCGTAGTGGGTGTCATTGCCCAGCCGGACGGCTTCCGCTTCGGTGGTGAAGGTTTCCACGGTGACCACCGGGCCAAAGGCCTCGTCCCTGAGGACGGACATTCCGCTGGTGACCTGGTCCAGGACGGTGGGCAGGTAGTAGTACCCCTTCTTGAGCTCGCCGTCGCCCCACTTTCCGCCGCAACGCAGGCGTGCGCCTTCGGCGATGCCTTTGTCCACGTAGGCGGCCACCTTGTCGCGGTGGGCGGCGGAGATCAGCGGCCCGGTCTCGGCGTCGGGGTCGAAGGGACCGCCCAGGCGGATCCGCTCCGCCCGGCGCACCAGCTCGTCCACGAACCGTTCGGCGATGGATTCCTCGATAATCAGCCGCGAGCCGGCGGAGCAGACCTGGCCGGAGTGGACGAACGCGGCGTTGAGCGCATTGTCCAGGGCGGCGTCGAAGTCGGCGTCCGCGAAGATGATGTTGGGGTTCTTCCCGCCGAGCTCCAGGGCCACCTTCTTGACCGTGGCGGCTGCCGAGGCGGCGATGGTCTTGCCGGTTTCGAGTCCGCCGGTGAAAGACACCAGGTCCACGTCCGGGTTGCCGGAAAGCACGGAACCGACAGTCTTACCGTCGCCCAGGACGAGGTTGGCCACGCCCGCGGGCAGGCCCAGTTCTTCCAGGACCTCCATCATCAGGATCGCGGTGTGGGGTGTGAGCTCGCTGGGCTTGAGCACAAAGCTGCAGCCGGCCGCGAGCGCCGGGGCGATCTTCCATGCGGCCTGGAGCAGCGGGTAGTTCCAGGGGGCGATCAACGCGCAGACGCCCACGGGTTCGTATTCGATCCGGCTGACCACGGTGCTGCTGCCGGCGTCCACGAGCCGGCCGGAGTCCTGGCCCGAGATCTTGCCGAAGTACTCGAAGCAGTTGGCGATGTCGTCCATGTCGATTTCGCTTTCCACCAGGCGTTTGCCGGTGTCCAGCGTTTCGGCGCGGGCGAATTCGTCCTTCCGCTCCCGCAGCCTCGCGGCCACTCGCAGCAGGAACGAGCCGCGCTCCAGGGCCGGGATGCCGGCCCACTCGCCGCCGTCGAACGCCTCCCTGGCGGCGGCGACCGCACGGACCGCGTCGTAGGCGTTGGCTTCGGAGACGACGCCGGCCGGCTCGCCGTCGGCCGGGCAGCGGATCTCCCGGGTGCCGCCGTCGGACGCCGCACTCCAAGTGCCGCCGATGAATAGCGTTGCGGTGGTCATTTCGCTGCCTCCTGCGTTTCGAAGTCTGATTCCCAATTGTCTTTTGCCACCTGGTCCTCGACGAGGACGGTGTTCCCCGGTGCTGCACGGTTTAGGTGCAGGAATTCCAGGTGCTGTTCGTAATGGTCAAGGACATCGGTGATGACCTGTTCCTTGGTGTAGCCCATGAGGTCGTAGCCGTGGCTGCCCTCGAGGGAGAACACTTCCATCCGGTAGTAGTGGTCGTCCGGGTCTGCCCGCCTGGTCGCGTAGGACGGCGTCTCGTACTGCACCGGATAGATCTGGTACTTGAAGGGCCGCTCCTCCCCCATGGCAAGCTGCAGGTCGATGCTGTCGATCCCGCAGGATTCCACCGTGGACACCGAAAGGACCGTCTCGGCGCCCTGGGTCTTCAGTTCCTCGCTGACCTCGCGCAGCGCCGGAACCGCCACGGTTTCCATGAAGCGCGTGGTCTGCCGGCGCCCGGGGTAGCTCATGGCACGGGTGAGCCGCTGCCGCCAGCTGCGTCCACCGCGCTGTTCGCCTGCCCGGCCGGTGATGATGCCCGGCAGGCTGGCCCGGTAGCTGTCGTTGAGGGAGTTCTCCACCCGCAGGGCCTTGTACAGCCCCAGCATGATGAACACCAGGAGCAGGGACAGCGGCAGGCCCATCACAATCGTCGCGTTCTGCAGCGTGGACACCCCTCCCACCATCAGCATGGCCAGGGTCAGCAGGCCGGTGGCCACCGCCCAGAACACGCGCATCCATTCCGGACCGTCGGCGTCGGCATCCTTGAGGTGCGAGGTGAAGTTTGCCATCACCAGCGCCCCGGAGTCCGCTGAGGTGACATAGAACAGCAGTCCCGTGAAGGTGGCGACGGCGGCCGTCACCGGAACTCCGGGGTACTGGGACAGCAGGCTGTAGAAGCCGCGCTCCGGGTGGCTCATGGCCGCCTCGCCGAAGGCCGCGTTGCCGTTCATGATCAGGTCGATGCTGGAGTTTCCGAAGACCGAGATCCACAGCAGGATGAAGATGAAGGGCACGGTCATGGTGCCGAGCACGAACTGGCGGATTGTCCGGCCGCGGGAGATGCGGGCCAGGAAGAGCCCCACGAAGGGCGCCCAGGCAATCCACCACGCCCAGAAGAACAGGGTCCAGGCATTCATCCAGTCGGTAGGCCGATCGTACGCGAACGTATCAAGGGTCATGGACGGGAAGCGGCTCATGACGTCGCCGATGTTCTGCACGATGCCGTCCAGCAGGAAGCTGGTCTTGCCGGCCACCAGCACGAACAGCATCAGGGCCACGGCCATGATGACGTTGAGTTCGGACAGCCGCCGGATGCCCTTTTCGACGCCGGAGACCACGGAGACGGTGGCCATCACCACGGACAGCGCGATCAGGCCGATCTGCACCGAGAGGTTCTCGGGAATGCCGAACATGAAGTTCAACCCGTAGTTGAGCTGCACGACGCCGATGCCCAGCGAGGTGGCGATGCCGAAGATGGTGCCGAGCAGGGCGGCGATGTCCACGGCATGCCCCACCGGGCCTTCGATCCTCTTGCCAAAGATCGGGTACAGCGCGGAGCGGATGCTCAGCGGAAGGTTGTGCCGGTAAGCAAAGTAGCCCAGGGCCAGCCCCATCAGCGCGTAGAGCGCCCAGCCGGTGATGCCGTAGTGGAACAGGGTCCAGACCAGAGCCTGGCGTGCGGCTTCCGCATTACCGCCTTCGCCCTGCGGCGGGGCCAGGTACTGGCTGACCGGCTCCGACACGGAGAAGAACATCAGGTCGATGCCGATGCCGGCGGCGAACAGCATGGCGGCCCAGGTGAACATGCCGAACTGGGGCTTGGAATGGTCCGGGCCGAGCTTGGTCTTCCCCACCCGGGACAGCGCGGTCACGAGGACGAAAGCCACCACGGCCGTGACGATCAGGAAGTAGTACCACCCCATGTTGGTGGACACCCAGCCCACCATGGAGCCTATGACGGCCTCGGCATTGTCCTTGGCGAGGATGGCCCACAACGCGATTCCCACGACCCCCGTCGCCGAGCCGAAGAAGACGGTCTTGTTGACCCGTGTTGTGCGTTCGGGTCCGGTGTCCGGCGCGGCCGGCCCGCCTGGCCCGTATGGCCCGCCTGACGCCGGGGATGCCTGCCCTGGCGGTCCTGTGGCCGGCGGCCCTGCGGACACTTCAGGTCCTGACGGCGCGCCGGAGGGCGCTGTGGAGTTCTGGCTCATCGGTCCCATTTCAGTTTTTGAAGCTGCGGTCCAGACGCCCGGTCAACCGGCGCGGCGCGTTGGCGCGCGGAAGCCGGGCCGGGCGTCTCATTGCGTCTGGCTTGGCTTTCGACGCTATCAACGCGCTCCACCGCACCCCCAAGTTTTATGAGACTACTCACTCGTTTGGTACCGTTTACCGCAGTTTGGGGGCGTTTGCTAGGCGGGATAGACGGCGACTGCAGCCGCCTTGATCACGAAATAGACCGTCATTCCCGGGGCGAGCCCCAAGTCCGCCGAGGCTGCGGGAGTGATGTCGGCGGACATCCCATCGGCCCGGACCCGGATTTGGTCCCCGTGCTGCTCCAGGTCCGTAACCGTGACGGCGAATGAGTTCCGGGGACTGCCGTGCGCGTCGGTCAGGAACACGGAAACGGCCGACGGCGGAAATGCGGCTACGCCGGGCTGCCCGGCGCCGGCCGGGAATACTTCCTCGTCCTGGTGCCCGGCCACCTCCAGGCCCTCTGCTGTCCGGATGCCGGTGGAGGTGAGCGTCCCCGGAAAGAGGTTGAGGCCGGCCAGCCCGGCGGCGAACCGGCTCCGCGGCCGCTGCAGGACCTCCTGGGTAGGACCCTCCTCGGTGATCCTGCCGGCCTCCAGGATAATCACGCGGTCGGCCAGCATCAGGGCGTCCAGGACGTCGTGGGTGATGATGATGGCGCGACGCCCGGCCAGGACCTTCTTCAGGAGCCTGCGGAGCAGCGGCGCGGCATGGATGTCCAGGGCTGCCATGGGCTCGTCCAGCAGCAGCACCTCGGGGTTGGCCGCCAGCGCCCGGGCCACCGCCACGCGCTGCGCCTGTCCACCGGAGAGTTCGGCCGGCCGCCGTGCTTCCAGTTCCCCGGCGTCCACCGCGGCCAGCCACTTCCGGGCCGACTCCCGGGCGGTTTTCCGCCGAATCCCAGCGCTGCGTGGTCCAAAGGCCACATTTTCCAGGGCGCTGAGGTGCGGGAACAGCAACGGCTCCTGCGCGAGGAGGGCCGTTCCGCGGTGGTGCGGTGCGGTCCAGGTGCTGGCGCCGCCGTCGAGGTCGAACAGCACCTTTCCATCGATTTCGGCCCGGCCGGAATCGGGCCGCAGGAGTCCGGCAATGACATTCAGAAGGGTGGATTTCCCTGCCCCGTTAGGGCCAAGTACCGCCACGGTTTCGCCCGGCGCAAGGCCCAGACCGACGTCGAATCCGCGGGTGCCCAGCGTTGCCTGCACGTGAAAGCTCACCGGTTGCCGTCCGGTCGTCCGCCGGCGGCGGCGCGTCTCAGGTCAGCGCCTGCCGGGTCCGCACCCGCCGGGGCACTGCGCCGGCCCGGCGTGCCCGGTCGCCGGTACGTCAGCCCCACAACGGTCACAGCGACCGCCACCAGCACCAGGGAAAGCGCGACGGCGGCATCGGCGTCCGTTTCCCGCTGCAGGTAGATTTCCAGCGGCAGGGTCCGGGTCACCCCCTGCAGGCTCCCCGCGAAGGTGAGCGTCGCGCCGAACTCGCCGAGGCTCCGCGCGAAGGAGAGCACAGCCCCGGACGCCAGACCGGGCAGCACCAGCGGCACGGTGACACGGCGCAGCACAGTGGTGGGCCGGGCTCCGAGGGTTGCGGCCACGGCCTCGTACCGGCCACCCGCGGTCCGAAGCGCACCTTCCAGACTCACCACCAGGAACGGCAGCGCCACGAACGTCTGCGCGAGGACCACCGCCGTCGTCGAAAACGCAATCTGGATCCCGGCGACCTCCAGGCTCCGGCCCAGTAGGCCCTGGCGGCCGAAGGTGTACAGGAGGGCGATGCCGCCCACCACGGGCGGCAGCACCAGCGGTAACAGCACGAAGGCACGCAGCAGGCGCTGGCCCGGGAAGGTCGAACGGGCCAGCACCAAGGCCAACGGCACTCCGAAGACGATGCACAGGGCGGTGCTCGCCGCCGAGGTCCGCAGGCTGAGCCCGAGAGCCGTCAGGGAGGAGTCGGACGTCACGAGCGGGATGAACTGGGGCCAGTTGACCCTCGCCGCCATCGCTGCCAGCGGCAGCAGGACGAACAGGCCGCCCGCAGCGGCGATCCCGTAGATCCAGCGCGGAATCCCGTCGTACCCGCTTGCCCTGGCCTGTCCCATGGTCTCCTTACGGTGCGCCGAAGCCGGCGTCGGCGAGGGTCTTCCTGCCTTCGGTACCAGTCACCATGGCGATGAAGGCCGCGGCAAGTTCCTTGTTCCTGCTTGAGCCTACTGTGGCGATGGGATAGGTGTTGACGGCTTTGCCGGCCTCGGCGAAGTGGATTCCCTTCACCTTGTCGCCGGCGCCCTTCACATCGGTGACGTACACCAGGCCGGCGTCGGCCTCACCTGAGGTCACCTTGCCCAGGACATCCGTAACGGATGATTCCTCGCTGACCGGGGAAATCGTGACGCCGGAGGCCTTTTCCACGGTGTCCGTCGCGGCCCCGCACGGGACCTGGCTGGCACACACAACCACCTTGAGGCCCGGCCTGGCGAGGTCGGCGAAGGAGTCGATCGACGCCGGGTTGGACGGCGGGACGGCGATCTCCAGGACGTTCGTGGCGAAGTCCGTCGCCGTACCGTCGATGAGTTTGGCGTCGGAAAGCTTGGCCATGTTCTTGGTGTCGGCCGAGGCAAACACGTCAGCGGGTGCACCCTGGGTGATCTGTGTGACCAGGTCCGAGGAACCGGCGAAGCTGAGCGTCACCTTGGTGCCGGGGTTCTTCGCTTCGAACTCGCCGGCCAGTTTAGTGAACGTTGCCTTGAGCGACGCCGCTGCGAAGACGGTGACGGTCCCGGACAGCTGCCGTGCCTCTTGCGGTGCAGTCCCGTTCGAAGACGCGGCAGCTGAAGGCGACTGCGATGCGGGGGCACAACCGGCCAGGCCGGTGGCGACGGCGCCAAGTGCCAGCACTGCGGTAAGGCGCAGGTTCCGGACGTTCACACGATGCTCTTTCCGTGGGGCGTTTCAATGATCACGGTGGTGGCTTTGACGACGGCGGTGGCCACCGAGCCGAGCTCAAGGCCCAGTTCCCGGACGGCTTCGCTGCTCATCAGCGACACCACCCGGAACGGCCCACACTGCAGTTCGACCTGGGCCATGACCTTGTCCGCGGTAATGCCCGTGACCAGGCCGACGAACCGGTTGCGGGCCGAACTGCCCACCCGGGTTGGATCTTCCGGAAGCTGTGCCTGTTCGCGGGCGAGAGTGGCCAGCTCGAACCCGTCCACGGCCAGGCGGCCGGATTCGTCCTTCACCGGAGTGAGGCTTCCGTTCTCGGTCCAGCGGCGGACGGTATCGTCGCTGACGCCCAGGAACCTGGCAGCTTCCGCGATCCTTATTGTTGACATCAGACAAGCATATTTCCTCATTTGCGGATACGAAAGGCTAATTCATCCGCAAATTCGGAGTAACCGACGAATCGGAAAAGCGGGCCAGCCCAAGCGAAAGACTCCCGTAAGAAGGAGCCATAGCCCGGCCAAGGGTTGCGGCAGTACGATTTTTCGTGGGGGCGGAGCCGCCAGCGCGAAGGAGCGTTGCAATGCAATGGATCAGGCCTGACAGTCCGGACTATGACGCATCCCGGAAGCTTTTCAACGCGATGATCGACCGGCGCCCTGCCGTGATTGCGCCATGCGGCACTGCCGGCGAAGTGGCCGAGGCCCTGAAGCATGCACGGGACAACGAACTTGCCGTAGCTGTCCGCGCAGGCGGGCATTCAGTCGCCGGGATGTCCATGAACGACGGCGGCCTGGTGGTGGATGTGCGCCCGATGAAGTCCATTGAGGTGGACCCGGAAAGCCGCACTGTAACCATTGGCGCCGGCGTGACCTGCGGGGAGTTCGACCGTGCCACACAGCAGTACGGCCTGGCCATGACCGGTGGCCGCGTCTCCACCACAGGGTTGGCCGGCTTCACCCTGGGCGGCGGCTCGGGCTGGTTGGAAAGGGCATACGGCTTCGCCTGCGATCACCTTGTCTCGGTGGACCTCGTCACGGCAGCCGGCGAACTGGTGACGGCCAGCGCTCAAGAGAACCCCGAACTGTTCTGGGCACTGCACGGCGGTGGCGGAAACTTCGGGGTGGCCACGTCCTTCAAATTCGCGCTCCACCAACTAGGTCCAACAGTCCATGCCGGACTGATGCTCTGGCCGGGCGACGCGGCGCCGGAGATCAGCCGCGGCTACCGCGACCTGGCACTCAAGGCGCCGGACGCCGTCGGCTCAGCCCTGGTGTACCTGACAGCCCCGCCGGAGCCGTTCGTGCCGGAAGAAATGCTCGGGAAGTTGGCCGTGGGGATGGCGTACGTGTTCGCCGGCGATGCGGGCGAGGGTGCCGAACAGGCCAAACCGTACCGTGAGTTGGGTCCCGCCGTTGACCTCGTGGGCGACATGAACTACGCCGATTTCCAGTGCATGATCGACGATCCGCCCAACCTCTACAACTACTGGAGCGCCGATTATCATAACGAGCTCTCCGACGACGCGCTGGATATCTTCATCGATTCAGCTCGCAGCCTCCCGGGACCGCATTCCCAACAGCTGATAGCCCGTTGGGGCGGGGCTGTGGGCGGACCCGCTGCCGCCCTGACTCCCCTGCAGAACCGCAACGCCAGCTGGGTCAGCCACCCCTTCGGCATCGAGGAGACTCCCGAAGGCGGGCAGGAAGCCAAGGCCTGGGTCAAGAGGTTTCGCCATGACATTGCGCCGTATGCCACCGGCGGAGTGTGGCTGAACTTCGTGGGTGACGAAGGGCAGGCACGTGTCCAGGCAGCCTTCGGGAACGAGAACTTCGTCCGGCTATCCCAGGTGAAGCGGGAGTTCGATCCGGACAACGTGTTCCGCGGCAACCAGAACATCCCGCCCGCCCCGGCATAGGGCGTAATGACCAGCCGCAGGCGAGGCCTGGTGCTTACGCTGCGTCGGACTACGGCAGCTGGCTGGCCTCGGCCGTTAGCACCGGGCCGATTCCATTCCACGCTTCCGGTTCGACCCATAGCGGCGCCCGACCTCACCCGGTATTCACGTCTTGAAGTAGTCGTTCTGCTGAGGTCTTTGGCGTGGGTCGATGTGTGGTGGCGGGATGAACCAGGGGATGCCGGTTTTGACCTGGATGGTCCACTTCTCCTTGTGGATCAAATGATGGTGATGGGAGCAGAGCAGGGTTCCGTTGTCGGTGCTGGTGGGTCCGCCGTGTGACCAATAGGTGATGTGGTGGGCTTCGCACCAGGGGGCGGGGATGGTGCAGCCGGGGAAGGCGCAGCCCTGGTCGCGGGCGGTGATGGCTTTGCGGATGTGGGGCGGGAAGATCCTGGTGGTGCGGCCGATGTCCAGGATGCGTCCCTGGCTGCCGAGGAGGACGGGGATGATGTCCGCATCGCAGGCGATCTTCCGGACCGTGGACGCCGGGACCGGGCCGGTGAACGTGCACGAGCCCGTGCCGGGGAGCCTGCCGGTGCTTCCGGTTCGGTAGCGGGGTCCCTGGGCGGTGGTGTGTTCGAGGCGGTCCAGCAGGTCGCGGTAGTCGATGGTGACCATCACCTGGGGCCGGAGCCCTCCCGCGGCGGGCAGCGAATCGGTGGTGAGGGCTGCTTTGCAGGCACCGACCAGGCCGTCGAGGAGCCGCTGCGGACGGGTCCGCTGGTCCAGATCGGCGTCAGGTCCGCCGCCGGTTCCGCTGGTGTCGGTTCCGCGGCCGCCGCCGTTTCCGTCGCTGTCCGTGCCGTCGCTGTCAGCAACCGCCCCGGTGCGGGGGTTGGTGGCGGTGTTCATGACGGTCAGGAGGGGTTCGTACTGGTCCGGGGTGGCGAAGATTTCCAGGTGGTGGAGTCCGCGGCGGGCCGGGCGGAGGAAGACGCCCTGGCGGCGGCGGAGTTCTTCCTCGGAAGGTTCGGATCCGTCCTGGTCGATCGCGTCGGTCCAGCGGCGGGCGATCCGGGTGAGGAAGTCGGTGTCGTATTGGGCTGCGGTGCGGGTCAGGGCGTGTTCCATCCGGGCTGTGGTGTCCTCGGTGGCGTGGTGCCGGACGCGGTCCAGGGCCAGAGTGATGATGGTCGCGGCCCGGGACGCGACGGTCCCGGTGGCGACGGCGGCGGCGAGTTCGGGCCGCACCGCCGGTTCCGTGTTGCCCGCAAACCCGGTCCGGGGCAGCACCGCGGACGCGAGACTGATCCGGCGCCGGGCCTCGGATGCGCTGATCCGTAGCCGTGCCCGGAGGAACTCGGCCGCGTTCCGGGACCCGTCATCAGCCGGGTCCGAATTGGCGGGGTCCGAATTGGCGGGGTTCGGCGCCGGGGGCGCCTCATGATCCGCTGCGGCCGTTTCTGCGCCCCATCCCGTGACCCAGCCAACCCCGGTGCTGGAGCCGCCCGCGCCTGAGCCGACTGCGGCCGGGCGCGCAGCCGCTGCGGCTTCCCGGCGGCTCCGGTCCACGGCCCCGGCCGCGACGATCTGCAGGTATTCGGCGGCCCGGGAGATTTCCTCGACCTTGTCGGCGAAGTCCGCGGCCTCGCGGAAGCCGAGCAGCGCGGCGTCGTCGACCGCCGTCGAACTCAAGGTCCTGAGCAGCTCAAGGCACCGCGCCAGATCACTGGACCCGCCGGCGCCGGACTCCGGCTGACTGCTAGAACCACGGCCGAAGCGGCCATCCGGAGGAACGGCATGCAGCGTCCGGCCCAGCGGCACAGGCTCTAACGGAGCGCTGGAAATCTGCCCTAGGCGCGGGGCCTGGTTCGGGGCGAGTTCTCCAACAGCTTCCATGGGATAACTCTGCCAAAGGGGTCAGACAAAAAAGCAGGCCGCCCTGGCAGTGGAACCCGCTGGCTGCACAGCCAGCCGTGGTCCATACATCCAGGCGATCTGCCGACCGCTCAGGCATTCCCGCACCAGGCACGGGCGCCCGCGGCACTAGACTTCCCTCATGGCCGTCTACCTGGATCCGCCGCTCTGGCCAGCCCACGGAACCCACTTTTCGCACCTCATCTCGGACACGTCCCTCGAGGAGCTGCACAGCTTCGCGGACGCCGCCGGCATTACGGACAGGGCGTTCGACGGCGACCACTACGACGTCTCCGAAGCCCGGTATGACGCCCTCGTGGCAGCCGGCGCCATCCCCGTGGAGGCCCGGGTCCTGGTCCGCAAACTGATCGCCAGCGGCCTCCGTATCCCGGCCCGCGAGCGCGGCAAAGCCCTCAAGGTGCCGCTGCTGAACCGCTGGAACGCCGTGCTGCCGGGCCACGACGCCCTCTTCCTGGACCTCCTGGACCGCTGGGGCGAGGAGCACCGCAAGTACCACGGCCGCACCCACCTGCTGTCCGTCCTCGAGGCCCTGGACCTGCTCACCGAACCTGCCGATCCGCCCCGCACCGTAGTCCTTGCCGCGTGGTTCCACGACGCCGTGTACCGCGGCATCGCCGGCCAGGACGAGGAGGAATCAGCCAGGCTCGCCGAGGACCGGCTCCTGCATGCAGGCCTGTCCGAAGACGAGGCGTACGAGGTGGGGCGGCTGGTCCGGCTCACTGCCGACCACCGGCCGGATGCCGGGGACGACGACGGCGCCCTCCTCTGCGACGCGGACCTTTCCGTACTCGGCGGCGAACCAAAGGCCTACGGCCGCTACCTCAGCGCCGTCCGGGAAGACTTCGCGCACATCGGCGACGCCGACTTCGCGGCCGGACGCGCCGCCGTCGTCCGTCACCTGCTGGAACTGGACCCGCTGTTCAACACGGCCCGCGGCCGGGAACTCTGGCTGGATTCCGCCCGACGCAACCTCAAAGGCGAGCTGAACCCCGAAGGCAAGCTGGCGTGAGCGAGGTGCCCGCCGCGCACCGGCAGTTGCCGTTCACCGTCCGTTTCGACTGGGGGCACGACGGCGCCGTGGCCGTTGCGCCTGGGGCCGAACTGGCCGTGGTGGTGGACGTTCTGTGTTTCACCACGTGCGTGAGCGTTGCCGTGGACCGCGGCGCCGAGGTGTTTCCTTACCGCTGGAACGACAGCACTGCGGCTGATTTCGCCGCGCAGCAGGAGGCAGTGCTGGCCGGCCGTCGCGGCGGCAACGGCGTGAGCCTGTCGCCCGCGAGCCTGCGGGACGTGCCCACCCTGGACCGTGTGGTGCTGCCGTCGCCCAACGGCTCGACACTTGCCCACTCCCTGGCGGGAGCGGTGCCGCGGGTGGCGGCGGTGTGCCTCCGGAACGCCCGGGCCACGGCGGACTGGGCCGCCCGGAACCTTCCGCCGGCGGCAGTGATCGCCGTCATCGCGGCCGGCGAAAAATGGCCCGACGGCGGACTCCGCCCGGCGCTCGAGGACCAGTTGGGCGCGGGTGCTTTCCTGGCGTCGCTGCCTGAGCACCGCCGGGCAGGTTTCTCCCCTGAAGCCCGGTGGGCCATGGACGCCTTCGCCGCTGCCGGGCCGCTCCTCAATGAGACACTGCTCGAATGCTCCAGTGGACGGGAACTGGTTTTCGGCGGCTACCACGAGGACGTGGAGATCGCGGCGGAACTCAACCGGAGCGCCGCCGTCGCGCTTCTCGACGGCGGCGCGTTCCGACGGGCGTAAGGGTGCCTATGACAGCCAAAAAGTAGAGCGGCTCAGGCCGCGCTGCCGAGGTGCTCTGCCAAGCGGTCGAACGACTCGCCCCAGCCCCCGCCATGCCCGTCGCGGTTCTCCGTAGTGTCGAAGGGTCCCTGGGTGAACGTCATCCGGGTCGTGGCCGGGCCGGTTTCCTCGAGTTCAAAGGTCACTTCCGTTTCGAAGCCCCGGGTGCCGTCCGCATTGTCCCAGGCGTGGGTGAACACGAGGCGGTGCGGCGGATCGATTTCGGTGTTGACCCCGCTCCACCAGAGCTTCTCGCCTGTCTCTTCCCTGACCATGCAGGCACGGTACATGCCGCCCACTTCGAAGTCGGCTTCGATGGTCTCCCGCGGCGTGTGGAATCCGCGCGGCCCCCACCAGGCCGGAGCCTGGTCCGGGTCCGTGAGGGCGGACCACACGACGCCGATGGGGGCGGCGAAGTCACGGGTGATGACCAGCATCGAGTCGTCTGGCGTCAACAGCTGCGCTGAAACTTCCGTTGGTCCTGCTTTGTCAACCATTTGGGTCATCCTCGGTTTCCTGGGATTGGATTCTCTTGAGGTGCGTGTCCAGGCGGTCGAAGCTGGAGTCCCAGAAGCGGCGGTACGTTTCCATCCACTGGGTGGCCTCCTGGAGGGGCCCGGCTTCGAGGCGGCTGGACCGCCATTGCGCGGAGCGGCTGCGGGAAATCAGCCCGGCGGCTTCCAGCACTTTGAGGTGCCTGGAAATGGCCGGGAGGCTGATGTCGAAAGGCTCCGCCAGCTCGTTGACCGTGGCATCGCCGCTGGCAAGGCGCGCCAGGATTGCCCGCCGTGTGGGATCTGCCAGCGCCGCGAAGATCATGGTGAGCTGATCGGCCGCCATCGCATATAACCTTTTCGTTAATTAACTAATAAGTTAAATATGCTCCTGCACGCTGCCTGCGTCAAGACCCGGAGCATGCTCCTTAGCGGTAGCTGGTGACGAACGGCCGGTCCGTCGGCACAATCTGCTTGCCGAGTGGCATCAGCGAGACCGGGATGAGCTTCAGGTTGGCAATGGCCAGCGGGATGCCAATGATGGTGATGGCCATGGCGAACGCCGTCACCACGTGGCCGATCGCGATCCAGATTCCTGCGACCAACAGCCAGATCACATTTCCCAGCAGGGCAAACACGCCGTTGCCGCCCGGCTTGTCCACCACCATGCGGCCAAAAGGCCAGAGGGTGTAGGCCGCAATCCGGAAGGACGCGATTCCCCACGGAATGGTCACGATGAGCAGGCAGCAGATGATCCCCGCCAAGAAATACCCGAGCGCCAGCCAGAGTCCGCCGAATACCAGCCAAATGATGTTGAGCAATGTCTTCATACCGCCATTCTCCCCCGCGCCCGCCCGATCCGACCTCGGGGATTGCCCTGAAAACTCCCCTGAACCGGGTTGCTGTACCGGGCCGCTGCACGGGGCCGCCCGGCCTGGCCCCGGTCTTTACGAAATCCTTACGCCGGCATCGCGTCGCTTCGCGGCAGCGGTGGCGCATACTGTTGGCAGCTTGCCGGGTAAGGCCACCGTCAGGCCCAATGGCCTTCCGGAGAAGGAGACGCAGCCGTGACCATCGTTGATAACGCCGTCTATGTGAATGGCCGCCGGACCACCGACCCGGAAGGGCTGGAGGAGACCTACTTCCTGCTGCGGCAGCGTCAGGGAATGGCCTGGATCGGGCTGTACCGGCCGGACTCGCAGGAACTGCGATCCGTGGCGGATGAGTTCGACCTCAGTCATCTGGCCGTGGAAGACGCCCTGACCGGGCACCAGCGCGCGAAACTTGAGCACTACGGCGAGACCCTCTTCCTGGTGCTGCGCCCAGCGCGCTACCTCGACGAGGTCGAAAAGGTTGAGTTCGGTGAGATCCACGTTTTCGTGGGACCGGATTTTGTAGTCACCGTCCGCCACGCCGAATCACCGGACCTTGCCCGCGTCCGACGGAGGATGGAATCCCAGCCGGAGTTCCTGGCACTGGGGCCGGACGCCGTGCTTTACGCCATCCTGGACCAGGTGGTGGATGAGTATGAACCTGTGGTGGCCGGGCTGGAAAACGACATCGACGAGATCGAGGATGACCTCTTCGGCGGAGACCCGGACGTGTCGCGCCGGATCTATGAGCTCTCCCGCCAGGTCATCATGTTCCAGCGCGGGACCAGTCCGCTGGCGGGAATCCTGCAGGCCCTGCTCACCGGAACACCGGAGCACCTCCCCGGCACGGAACTGCTGGACCACCTGCGCGACGTCCTGGACCACGTCCTGCGGCTGGGTGAACGGACCACTTCTTTCAGGGCCCTCCTCCAGAACGCGCTCACGGTCAACGCCGCGTTGGTGGCCCAGCGCCAGAATGACGAGATGCGGCGCCTGACGGAATCCAGTTTCGCGCAGAGCGAGCAGGTCAAACGCATCTCCTCCTGGGCCGCCATCCTCTTCGCCCCCACCCTGGTGGGCACCATCTACGGAATGAACTTCCGCACCATGCCCGAGCTCGACTGGATCTTCGGATACCCCATGGCCCTTGGCCTGATGGCGGGCATGGGCGTGGTCCTGTACGCGGCGTTCAAGCACAACAAATGGATCTGACCGCGGTCCGCGCCGCCCTGGCTGACACGGCCCGACGGGCCCGCGTTCCGGGAATGTCCCTGGCCGTAGTGTCGCGGGAGCGGGTGCTCTTTTCCGGCGGGACAGGATACGCGGACCTTGATGCACTGACCCCGGCGACGCCCGGTACGGTCTATCCCTGGTTTTCGATGACGAAGCCGGTGACAGCCACTGCGGCCCTGCGGCTTTCGGACCACGGGCTGCTGGACCTGCAGGCACCCGTGCACGAATATCTCGATTGGCTGCGGGCCCCCGGCCATGCCCAGCCCACGGTGTGGCAGCTGCTGACGCATTCGGCCGGCCTGGGCAATCCGCTGCCCGTGAAGTGGGTCCACCGGGCGGGCTCACCAAGGCCGGACCAGGAGGAGATGCTGCGAAAGCTGATGGCCCGGCGCCGCCCGTTCCGCTACCCGGTAGGCGGCACAGGACACTATTCAAACGTCGGGTACCTTGTGGCGGCGCAGATCATCAGCCAAGTGTCGGGCGAACCTTTCACGGGCTACGTCCAACGCGAGATCCTTGGCCCGCTTGGCATGGATTCAACCGGATTCTCGTATCCGCCGGGACATACCGCGGCCACTGGCTATGTCCGTATCCCCCGCCCCATCGCGCCGGTATTGGCGGGGGTCCTCCCGACGGGGACACTCGGGCCCAGGCACGGCGACCACTCTTCGATCAACCCGTTCCTGGTGGACGGGGCCGGCTACGGGGGCCTGGTGGGAACCGTGCTGGATGCAGCCGCGTTTGCCCGGCTGCACCTCAATGACGGACTGGCGGCACTGCCGGGGACCGCCACGGCTCCGCAAGCTACCGCGGGTTCTGAGGGGCGCCGCATCCTTCAGGAATCCACGGCACGGGCGATGCGCGATATACACGTCAAAGGAAAACAGTTTGACCACTCCGCAGGCTGGTTCCGGAAGCACACGAACGGGCCCGACGGATCCTATGTGGAGCACTTCGGCACGGGGCTGGGGTTCTGGAACATCATGCGCCTCTACCCGGAACGGGGCAGGGGAATCGTGATCATGTCCAACAGCACCACGAGCTACGACTACGCCACGCTGTTTTCGCTGATCCTCCGGATGCCTTAGACATGAGGAGATCCGGACGGGACTAGGTGTATTGACCTGAGAGGTTAGTGACGCGGCTGGCCGGTGGCTGACCTTTGAGTGAGGTGTGGCCTCGGTGATGATTG
>NZ_PJIL01000068.1 GCF_002929335.1 Arthrobacter sp. Y81 | reverse complement strand
GCGGCCGGAGCGTTAACGGCGCTGGCCCAAAATCTCTGCCCCGGAACTCTAGACTGCGCCGATTTCGCGTGTCTAAAATGATGCCACCAATTCCATTGCAGGTTCCATGCATCTGTTGTGAGAGGGTGACCTTGAATGTCTGAGCACGATTCTTCAAAGGTAAATGACCATGCCCCAGCCATCGCGCAGGGATCGATCGCCAATTTGATCTGGTGCGGGGTATGTGACAGCGACGAGTACGTGATCATTGAGCGGGCCCGTTGGTATCGCCTTGAGGGCGAGGGGTCTTGGGATATTGACTACACGTGCATGAACTGCGACAGCTTCTACGGTCATGTTGTGAAAGAGGCCGAAGTGACCAGGGCACTCATGGCGGCCATGGCTGTCGTCGCAGGCAACTAAGGGATCATACGCAGGCCAAGCGCCAACCGTTCAGGAAACGTTCAGATTTCTTTCCTAGGGTTGAAAGCGTACTAGTTGGATTCGAATTGAAGGAGGACCTTATGGGTCTCGGAGATAAGATCAGCAACAAAGCTCAGGAAGTAGCCGGTAAGGCGAAGGAAACCCTGGGAGATGCAACCAACAACGAAAAGCTTCAAGCCGAGGGCGTCGGAGATCAGGCCGCGGCGAAAGCAAAGCAGGCCGGCGAGCACGTCAAGGACGCCGCGAAGGATGTCTTCGGCAAA
>NZ_PJIL01000067.1 GCF_002929335.1 Arthrobacter sp. Y81 | reverse complement strand
ACTCCAAGGAATTGTTGCCGTTCCCGTTCCGGACCGCTGCCGTGTTGTTGGAGCATTGCGCCACGGTCGGGGGAAACTTTAGTGACGTGATGCTCGCGAACGAACTCGTGACTCGCAGCGAGGAGCAGGTGCGTTCCGGGTTGTTGCATATCCGGGACGTCATGGAGGAGTGTAAGAATGCTTCCTTGGCCCGGACCGGGTTGTTGCCGGGCGGGTTGAATGTGCGTCGCCGGGCCCCTGATTGGCATGCCCGCCTGCTCGCCGAGGACCCGGATCGGGATCCGAAGTTTTGGCAGGAATGGGTGAATCTGGTCGCCTTGGCTGTGAATGAGGAAAACGCCTCTGGCGGGCGGGTGGTCACGGCCCCCACGAACGGGGCTGCCGGGATCATCCCGGCCGTGATGTTCTACGCCACTCACTACACCCAGGGCATGGCGAGTGCCTCCCCGGAGGCGATCGACGCCGTCGTGGTGAAGTTCCTGCTCGCTGCCGGGGCGGTGGGGGTGCTGTATAAGGAGCAGGCCTCGATCTCCGGGGCCGAGGTTGGTTGCCAGGGTGAGGTTGGTTCGGCGTCCTCGATGGCCGCGGCCGGGCTGGCCGAGGTCATGGGTGGTACCCCGGAACAGGTCGAGAACGCGGCCGAGATCGCGATGGAACACAACCTGGGGCTTACGTGTGATCCGATCGGGGGGCTCGT
>NZ_PJIL01000008.1 GCF_002929335.1 Arthrobacter sp. Y81 | reverse complement strand
TCCCCGCAGAACTCGCCCACATCGAAAGCTCAGGCACCACCCGCCAGGAAGCCAGCTCCCTGATCGCAGCGCACTCCGGCGTCTGACACTGAACAGGATCAAACATGTTCCCCACACGACTTGAGATCATCCCTTCCGAGGGCATCGTCGACAAAATCCAGGCCGCAGTGCCGTTGACCACCGCCCTGACCATCACGTGCCTGCCGCATCACGGCATCGAGCGGACCATGCGCGCCGCCGTGCAGCTGGGCGTGCTTGGTTACTCCGTCATCCCGCATCTCGCGGCACGGAGCCTGCACGGGCGGGCCGAGCTCACCGGAATACTGCGCGACTGCACTGTTGCCGGCATCGGCGAGGTGTTCGTGATCGGCGGAGACCGGAAGCAGCCGGCCGGCCCGTACGATTCCGCCCTTCCCGTGCTGGAAGACATCGCGCAGCACTCCGGAGGGACGATCCGGGCAGGGATCGCCGGTTACCCGGAGGGTCACCCCTTGGTTGGCCCCATGGACCTGCTCGACGCCGTGCTCGCCAAGCAGCACCTGGCTTCGCACGTCGTCACGCAGATGTGCTTCTCCGCGCCGGCGATCCATGACTACGCGGCGCTCCTGCGACGGGAAGGCGTCCGGCTGCCTGTCTGGGCCGGGGTGGCGGGGTCCGTCCCGCGGACCAAGCTGGTGTCCCTTGCCTCGCAGATCGGCGTCGGAAGTTCCTTGAAGTTCCTGAGCCGCAAGGGCCCGTTGGCCCGCAAGCTCCTCAGCGGTGACCGCTATTCGCCACAATCCCTGGTGTCCGGGCTGGAAAGCCATCCAGGTAGCATCGCGGGCATCCATCTCTACAGCTTCAACAGCCTTGACTCCGTTCCCGGCGGACTGGATCAGGCGACAACCTCAACAGCACTCCAGACAGCATTGATTCGAGGAGCAGCACGTGACAACTAAGACCCTAAGCACCCAGGAAACGCCACACCTTGAGCGGCAGCTCAGCAACCGGCACATCCAGCTGATCGCCATCGGCGGCGCTATCGGCACAGGCCTCTTCATGGGGTCAGGCAAAACCATTTCAGCGGCCGGCCCGTCCGTCATCTTCGTCTACATGATCATCGGCTTCATGCTGTTCTTCGTGATGCGGGCCATGGGCGAACTCCTGCTGTCCAACCTGAACTACAAGTCCTTCAGTGATTTCGCCGCAGACCTCCTGGGTCCGTGGGCCGGGTTCTTCACCGGCTGGACGTACTGGTTCTGCTGGGTGATCACGGGAATTGCGGACGTCATCGCCATCGCCGGCTACTCGAAGGAGCTCTGGCCGGCGCTGCCGCTGTGGATCCCGGGACTGGCCACCATAGCCATCCTCCTGCTCCTTAACCTCACCACGGTGAAGGCGTTCGGCGAGACGGAGTTCTGGTTCGCGCTGATCAAGATCATCGCCATCGCGGCGCTGATCGTGGTGGGCCTGTTTATGATTTTCAGCGGATTCCAGTCCGACGCCGGCCCCGCCTCGTTCACTAATCTCTGGAGCCATGGCGGCTTCTTCCCGAACGAGTTCATGGGGTTTGTGGCCGGATTCCAGATCGCGGTCTTCGCCTTTGTTGGCATTGAACTGGTGGGCACCACGGCCGCGGAAGCCAAGGATCCGGAGAAGAACCTGCCCAAGGCCATCAACTCCATCCCCATCCGCGTGCTGCTCTTCTACGTCGGGGCCCTCATCATCCTGATGTCGGTCACCCCCTGGACCCAGTTCCAGGCAGGCCACAGCCCGTTCATTGCCATGTTCTCGCTGGCCGGCCTGGGCGCCGCCGCCACCGTGGTGAACCTGGTGGTGCTCAGTTCGGCCATGTCCTCGGCCAACTCCGGGATCTACTCCACGTCGCGCATGGTGTACGGCCTGGCCCAGGAGGGTGACGCTCCGTCGGTCTTCAGCGGCCTGTCCCGCCGCAAGGTCCCGCAGAACGCCCTGTTCCTTTCCTGCGTCCTGCTGCTCTCCGGCGTGGTGCTGATGTATGCGGGACAGGACATCGGCAAGGCCTTCGACATGGTCACCACAGTCTCTGCCGTCTGCTTCGTTTTCGTGTGGTCCATCATCCTGGCCAGCTACCTGGCCTTCCGCCGGCGCCGCCCGCACCTGCATGATGCCTCGAAGTACCGGATGCCCGGCGGCATCCCCATGGTCTGGGTGGTCTTCGCCTTCTTCGCCTTCGTCCTGTGGGCACTGACCACGCAGCCGGATACGCTGCTGGCGCTCCTGGTGACGCCGGCGTGGTTCCTTCTGCTCGGTGTCGCCTGGTTCCTGCTGCGCCGGCGCCCTGCGCATCTGGCCCGCTATGCGACGTTCCAGGCCGAACTCAGCCAGGACCTGGAACGCGAGGAATCAGAAACGGCGTCATGATGTAAATTGCATTGAGGTGACAAGCAGACCAGAAACGAGGCTACGTCATGCTCCGCCTGAAACGCCTCGCAGTATTCTGCGTTTTCACCATCGCTGTCGTCACCGGGCTCCTCTTCTGGGTGCTCCATCCGTCCGGCGCGGCAGCGCCTTGGGTCCAGTCCCCGCCCCCGCAATCAGGAGCCAAGCTCTCGATGCTGTCCACTATCAGCACCCCTGCCGTGGAAATCACTCAGGGCCCGGTCGACGCGCAGTGGCTGGAGCAGTCCGCGGCGCAAACGGGGATACCTGCCAGAGCGCTCCGGGCCTACACGGCAGCAGCCGAACGGGCCAACGCCGACGCGCCGACGTGCCGGATCGGCTGGAATACTGTGGCGGCCATCGGCTTCGTCGAGTCCGCCCACGGTAGTCACGGAGGCGGAAGCCTGACTCCCGCCGGGCAGGCCAACCGGTCAATTATCGGACCCAGCCTCAACGGCGACAGTTTCGCAGCCATCGCTGACACGGACTCCGGTGCATTTGACGGCGACGCCGTCTGGGACCACGCGGTCGGACCAATGCAGTTCATTCCCTCGACCTGGCAGCAGGCAGGGCGCGACGGGAACGGGGACGGGGAAGCCGATCCGCTGAACATCGACGATGCCGCACTCAGCGCCGCCGCATACCTGTGCGCCGGCGGCCGGGACCTCACCACCGACCAGGGGTGGACGGATGCCGTACTCTCCTACAACCAGTCCGATTCCTACGTGCGCCAAGTGCGCGACCAGGCCAACGTGTACGACGCACAATCGGCCCCCACCGGCTAACTCCGCCGGTCTCCTCAATCTAGGGCGCTGGATCACCGAATGGAGTCCCGAACGGCAGCCGGGGGTCAAGGACCCACCCTGACGGGACTGTTATGACGTGGGGCGTGACGCTCCTCGCGGCGGAGGGCCTCGCCGTCGTCGTTGTCCTCACCCGGGGCGCCGCGCAGCGCCGCTTGGACGCGGCGGACCCGAACGCTAACTGCGCAGGCAGGCCCGGTCCTGCCGAGAAGTTCAGGCGGGTATGTCCGAAGCCCCGAGCCCCCGCCCGCGCGGAACGGATGTATCCGTACCCCTACTCATCCAGTTTTGGTGCTGCGCGGACGTGGGCGCGTTGGCCCTGCTTGCCGATCAGGCTGAGGTATTCGACGGGACCGGCACTGGTCGCACCGAACCAGTGCGGGGTGCGGGTATCGAACTCCGCAGCTTCGCCGGGTTTGAGGATGAGGTCGTGTTCACCCAGAACGAGGCGCAAGGTGCCGTTCAGGACATAGGCCCAGTCGTAGCCTTCGTGGGTGCGCAGTTGCGGCTCCTGTTCGTCAGCACCCGTGGGGAGGATGAACTTGTAGGCCTGAATTCCGCCTGGCCGGCGTGTGAGTGGCAGGACCACCGACCCGTCTGCGCAGGCGACGGGCCGCAAGTTGACGCGAGGGTCACCGGTCGGTGGCGCGTCAACGAGTTCGTCAAGAGTGACCCCGTGCACGCGGGCCAAAGGAAGCAACTGCTCGAGGGTGGGGCGCCGCAGGCCGGCTTCGAGCCGGGACAGCGTGCTGGCGGAGATGCCTGTCTGCTCCGCGAGGTCCGTGAGCGTGATGTCCCGGCGGAGTCGGAGGCGCTTGAGGCGCGGCCCGACCGCGTCGAGTGTGTGGTGGATGTCGTTGATCATGGCGCCATTTTGCCATTCAGCAACACTGCTTGCACGGCCGCCGGCCCGTTGGGCACCATCGACTGTGAAGCGTACATTTCAGAACGGAAGGATCTCGACGTGGCCGGGACAGCAGAGGCGTTCGACAAGGACTACTGGGAACGGCATTGGAAACAGGCCCACGACGCAGCGCCTGCAGATCCGAAAGTGATCGCCCCCAACCCCCATCTGACCCGTGAAACGAGCGGACTCGCACCGGGCACCGCGCTGGATGCCGGATGCGGGACAGGGGCTGAAGCAACATGGCTGGCCTCGCACGGCTGGCAGGTCACCGGTGCCGACATTTCCCCCGCGGCTCTCGCCCAGGCAACCGAGCGCGCCACAAGGGAGTCCGTGTCCGACAGAGTGACCTGGGTCGAGGCGGACCTCACCTCCTGGGAACCGGAAGGCCGGTTCGACCTCGTGACCACGCACTACGCGCACCCGGCGATGCCGCAACTGGCCTTCTACGAACGCATCTCGGAATGGGTGGCCCCAGGGGGAGCGCTGCTGATCATCGGGCACCTGCACAACCCCGCCTCCATGGGGCACGGACACCACCCTCCCGCCGAGGCGACCGTCACGCTCGCGGACATCACCGGGTGCCTGGAGCCGGGTGCATGGAGCATAGATAGTGCAGGGGAGCACAGCCGTAAGCTCCTCGGTCCCGGTGGGCGGCCCTTTTCCCTGCAGGACGTCGTTGTGCGGGCCACCCGGCTCGTTGCAGAGGCGAATGTTTGACACTCCGTTGTTTACGTTGACGACGTTAACGTCCGCGCGCCGTGACACGGGAACTGCGACCATGGGTTGCGGGCCAAATGGCCTGCACTGTCACTAGACTCAGGCCATCAGTTCACGTTCGGGGCCGTGGAAGTGTGCCCTGGCGGTCCGTGCACCACCGGCTTCGTAAGGGCTCAAATGGCATCTAGGCATTCAGAGGAGGCCTTGCCTCCCGTCATCGTCTACGCCGCGCTGAACCCGGGTGCGCCAGTCAGGGAAACGTCCGTGGCCCCGATGCTTAACGCCGGCCTCACCGCCGCTGAAGCAGCCGGGATGACCAAGCAGGTAATCGATGAAAATGGATGGAACTGGGGAACGAAGACGGCGGCGGCCATGGCGGCCCTGCTGATCGTTGTCAATTTCCTGCCGGCAGAGTTTTCACCGGGATGGCTGGACACCTTGCCTGAGTGGGCGTTCTACGTATACCTGTTTGGGCTGTTGCCGGCGTTCGCGTTGGCGGGGATGGTGACGGCCAGGATCCGCGGCCGCCGGTATCGGCGCTGGCTCGTGAGGGCTCAAGAGGTGGGTGCTGAATATGGGGACAGGCTTGTCTATCTGGGGGAAGTTGAGGGCGAAAACCTTCAACGCACGTCAGAGCTGATTCAGCGGGTACTGAAAGCCAGAAAGGCCCTGTTGACCGGCCGGGCCGCGGCGGGTGAAGCGGAAGTGAAGGTGATGGCTGCCCTCGCGTCGCTAGCCGAGTACCTCACGCACCCCGCACCGCAGCCGCTTCCGGCAACGGCCGGGATGCCGGCCAGTGCCATCCGCGAGTTGGAGGAACACCAGACCGAGACAGCGGAGTCGCTGTGCGCCACGACCGCGCGGATGTCGTTGGCTCTGGAGGATCTGGAGTTCCTGGCCGGCACGGCGAGTGTCAGCAGGGCTCACATGAGGTTGACCAGAGCGACGTAGCTCAGCATGCCCAGGCCGACAGGAGCGCCTACGGCCCCGAGGATGCCATGGCCTTGCTGCGGCCGTCGTCAACTAATGTTGACGGCTGTGGCGGCGTCAACTAATGTTGACGCATGGAGGTGGAGCGGATGAAAACGCTGGTGGCATCGATGGACGGGAAGGGTCCCGCTGAGGCCTTATACGCCGTGGCGGAACTGCAGAAGGAAGTCGGACGCACCGAAGCTTCGTTGGTCCGCAAGGCCCGGCAGGCAGGCCTGTCCTGGGAGGCGATCGCGTTGTGCCTGGGGGTCAGCAAGCAGGCTGTCCACCGCAAATACGGAAAACAATAACGTTCTCCATCAGGAAGCATCAACTAGCTGCTCATCTTTGGATGCCGAGGGTGGCGATGAGGTCTTCGTGCAGCTCGAACCAGATGCGGTGGAAGGAGTCCCGGTCTGTGGCGGTCAGCCAGGCTTGCTCTGTCGCAGCGTTTGTGAGGGCCAGCTCGAGGCGGTTGGCGTAGCCGCTGAACCGCGGCAGCACCGCGGTCAGGCGGGCTTCCAAGCCGCGCAGGGACGTCAGGGCCTGAGCCAAGGTTTGGCGCGTCTGCTCGTCAATCCCCTCCGGCCGAGGCTCGTCGGTGAGCCGCTGCAGCTGGATCTTGCTGCAGGCCGTTACAACAACAGTGTTCAAGGACGCAAAATCCGAGTGCACGCCGGAGACGGCTGTACGACCGGCCGCAGTGTTCAGCTCCGCTGCCAGCAGCCGTTCGTTTTCAGCCCTTCCGGCGAGAGTCAGGGACCACCCCCGGGTTCCCCCGAAGGCGGAGCGCAGTGCCCACCCGTTGGCACCTGCGTCGATAAGGCAACGTTCGACGTCGGGCGGATCCTGTCCGAACCGCTCGGCAATCGGTTCGGTGCCGGCGAATCCGAGCAGCCTCACTGCGTGGAGCGTGAGCAGCATGGATCGCTGCTGCGGGCTCATCACGAAGTTGTTCCGGTAGTCACAGGTTTCTCGCGGACGGTTCCGTAAGTTCCGTCCACCACGAGGGTTGTTCCGGTTGTGATGCGGGTCAGGGCGTCGGTTACGCCCAGAACGGCCGGGATGCCGTACTCGCGGGCAACGATGGCCGCATGCGAAAGCATTCCCCCTGTTTCCGTGATGATTGCGCAGGCCACCGCGAAGAGGGGTGGCCAGGCCGGATCAGTGGTGCGGCAGACCAGGACGTCGCCAGGCCTCACAGCGGAGAACTCGTCGATGTTGTGAACAGTCCGTGCAGTGCCGCATGCAGTACCCGGGCTCACCCCCGTACCAGTGAGGACGTCGCTTGAGATGTCCATTCGTTCCTTTCCCGTTCGGGCGCCAGATGTAACTTCCATGTCAGCCGGCCGCTTCCGCACCGCAGTCTACCCAGCCTCGACGTCAGGCCACGCTGCTGTAGGCAAAGAATTTTCCGGGCCGGTGTCGATCGGCCCTCGCGCCGTTCGACCTATGGGTGAGAAGGTCGAAGGGCGACCTTCCAAAACCTAGGAGATTGAAATGGCAAAGTACATGTTGATCATGCGTGGAACCGACGAGTCGTACGCCAACCTTGAGAAGGCCGACTTCAACGAAATGCTCGAGACCATGGGTAAGTTCAATGATGAACTCATCCGCGCCGGAGTCCTCCTGGCAGCCGAGGGCCTTGACGATCCGAAAGAGGGCGTCGTAGTGGACTTCACCGGCGAAACCCCGGTGGTCACCGACGGGCCCTACGGCGAAACCAAGGAGCTGTTCGGCGGCTACTACATCCTGGATGTCGCCTCGAAGCAGGAAGCCATCGAGTGGGCCAAACGCGCACCCATGACGGCTGGAACCAAAACGGAAATCCGCCGGGTACCTTCGATCGACGAGTTCCCGCAGGACAACGAATGGATCCAGAAGGAACGCGCCTGGCGCGAGCAGACCGGCCAGCTCTGAACCGGCCGGCTTAGATCCGCCAGTGAGCAGCAACGAGGCAAGGGCCGCCGTCGAAGCGGTGTGGCGCATTGAGTCCGCCCGCATCGTCGGCGCCCTTGCCCGCTATACGGGCGATTTCCCGCTGGCCGAGGACCTCGCACAGGAAGCGTTGGCCGAGGCCCTGGTCTCCTGGTCGGTGAACGGCGTCCCCGCCGAACCGGTGGGTTGGCTGCTGACCACCGGCCGGCGTCGTGCGATCGATACGTTCCGGCGCCGTGCCGCCCGGGACGAAAAGTACGCGCTCCTGGCCGCGGACCTCGCCGAGGACGCGCCGGGCGCGGATTCCCTGTTCGATCCCGCCGCGATCGACGACGACGTGCTGGCCCTGATGTTCATCTCCTGCCATCCGGTGCTGTCCAAGGAAGCGCGGATCGCGCTGACGCTGCGCGTTGTGGGCGGCATGGGCACCGACGAGATCGCCAAGGCGTTTCTGGTCCCCGTGCCCACCATCCAGGCACGCATCACCCGTGCCAAGAAGACACTGGCCGCCGCCCACGTTCCCTTCGCCGTCCCTGAACCGCACGAGAGACCGGAAAGGCTCGGCTCCGTCCTCCAGGTGGTCTATCTGATCTTCACGGAAGGCTCCTTCGCGTCCGGCGGCGACTCCTGGATGCGAACGGACCTGGCCAGCGAAGCCCGCCGTCTTGCCCGTGTGCTGGTGCGGCTGGCCCCCGAGCCTGAGGTTTTTGGCCTGCTGGCCCTGATGGAATTCACTGCGGCGCGTTTCCCGGCAAGGCTCGATTCGGCCGGACGGCCTGTCCTTCTGGAGGACCAGGACCGACGGCGGTGGGACCAGTCCGCGATTCGGCGCGGCCGCGGGGCGCTTTCGACGGCGGCAGCGGCCGGCCGCGGGCTGGGAGCCTACGGGCTGCAGGCTTCCATCGCCGAATGCCACGCGGTGGCACGGTCGGTTGCGGAAACGGACTGGCAGCGGATCGTCATCCTCTACGAGGCGCTGGGCCGGTTGTCGCCGTCGCCAATTGTCGAACTGAACCGCGCGGTGGCGGTGGCCATGGCCTCGGGTCCGGCAGCAGGGCTGGAACTGGTTGACGCGATCGTGTCCAGCGGCGAACTCAACGGCTCGCACCTGTTGCCGGCCGTGAGGGGCGAGATGCTGAGCAGGCTCGGCCGGCGTGATGAGGCGACATCGGCTCTACAGGAGGCAGTCGGCCTTTGCACGAATGCGGCCGAGCGGGCAGCACTGGAACGCAAGATCGACGGGCTTCAGAAGCCGGCGTAGGGTTTTCGTAGGGGGCGGACAAACCTGTCATCCCGTCCATGCGGGCCTGAAACGGCAGGCAACAACCTGGGTCAGTGCGCTGGCCGTGTTGGGCGCATGGCTCCCCGGAGCAATACCAATGATCCAGGTGGCCCGCACGTGCCCGGCTTCCGGACGGTGCGACATCGGAGCGCTTCCCGGAAGGTCAGTTCTGAGCCCGCTGGCGGTAGTTTCGGGGAGTTTCACCGGTGTCGTTGAGGAAGTGCCGGTTGAAATTGGACAGGTTCGAGAAGCCGACTTCGTAGCAGATGTCGGAAATGGCTTTGTCGCTGCTCTCGAGTAAACGCCGGGCGTGGGCCAGGCGGAGTTTGCGGACGAGGTCGCTGAAGTTCTGGCCGGTGGCCCGCTTGAAGTACTTCGAGAAGGTGGGTTCCGCCATTCCCACCAGGGCTGCGGCCTCGGACATCTTGATATTCCCGGCGTGGTTGCTGAAGACGTACTCCAGGATGATGTCGACCACGGCGGCGGCCTGGCCGTCCAACTGCGGCCTGAACCATTCCTCGGCTAGGAAGCGCCGTTCTTCCTGCGGCGCCTTGGCCAGGATTCCAAAGAGCTCAAACAGGTGTTGGAGCCGCTCCAGCCCGGTGGTGGTGCCCATCGCCTCAATGGATGCAGCTGCCGTCCGGGCTGAACGGCCCAGGAATTCGATACCGCGTGCCGACTGTTCCAGCAGGGGCTTAACCTCGGCCATCTCGGGGACGAGGGCTGCGGTCTGCTCGACCCATTTGCCGTCGAACTGGATGACGGCGTCCCGGTTCTTCAGTACTTCGCCGGGTTCAAGGTCGCTGACCCAGTCGTGGGGGAGGCCCGAACCGACGATGGACACGTGGCCGGCCTCAAAAGTGCCGATGTGGTCTCCGACGATGAATTTCCCGGTGCCCTTCCGAATGAGGTGGATCTCGTACTCGGGATGATAGTTCCACCGTGCCACCGGGCTGGGGTAGTCGTGTTGGTTCCACCGGACTGAGTGGTTGGGGTCGGGGGGGATGACCTCCCGGTTCGCGCGCATCCCCAGCAGTCTTTCGGCCAGTCTGGCGGTTGCTCCGTCGATGGGGTCCGCGGCAGTCATGGTGGTTCTCTCTGGATCGGTGTTATGACATATGGACAGCGCCCACGGCGCTTTACCCCAGAATAGCGCCTGTCGCAGGCAACGCGTGCGGAAAATAAGTATCAGAAATTGGCAACCACGGCGCTAGTTGTGACCTATGCCTCCCGCCTAATCTTGAGGAACATCAACGGAGCAACATCGGAAATTCCCGGTCACTTGCCTCACCCCAGTCCGGTAAGTCGACGCAGCAGTCGAAATCCGGTGACCGTGCACCCCTGAAGAACAAAGGAGTCCTTAATGCGCCCAAAAATGCGTGCTGCGACCCTGGCCGCCGGCGCTTTGTGCGTCGCGCTGAGCGCCTCGGCCTGTGCAGGTGCCGGCGGAGGCAATTCCGCCGGAGACCCGAAAAGCATCAATGTCCTGATGGTGAACAAACCCCCAGATGGAGGACCTGCAGCGGCTCACCGCGGATAATTTCACCAAGGAGACCGGCATCAGGGTCAACTACACGATCCTGCCGGAGAACGACGTCCGGGCAAAGATCAGCCAGGAGTTCTCCAGCCAGGCCGGCCAGTACGACGTCGCGTCGCTGTCCAACTACGAGATCCCCTTCTATTCCGCGAACGGCTGGCTCGCTCCGCTGGATAACGTGGCCCAGGACCCCTCGTTCGATCAGGACGACATCCTGCCCGCCTACACGGCATCCCTCACCGGTGCGGACGGCAAGCTTTACGGCGAACCGTTCTACGGCGAGTCCTCGTTCCTGATGTACCGCAAGGACATCCTGGAAGCCAAGGGCCTGACCATGCCGGCGAAGCCCACCTGGGATGAGGTGGCTGAGATTGCCGCCAAGGTCGACGGCGCAGCTCCGGGCATGAAGGGCATCTGCCTCCGCGGCCAGCCGGGCTGGGGCCAGGTCTTCGCGCCGCTGACCACCGTGGTGAACACGTACGGCGGGACCTGGTTCGACAAGGACTGGAACGCCCAGGTCAACTCCCCGGAGTTCACCGCAGCTGTCGAGTTCTACACCAAACTGGTCCGCGAGCACGGTGAAGCAGGCGCCGCGCAGGCCGGGTTCACCGAGTGCCTGAACAACATGAGCCAGAGCAAGGTGGCCATGTGGTACGACGCCACCTCGGCGGCCGGCGCCCTCGAAGCCGAAGCGTCCCCGGTGAAGGGGAAGATCGGCTATGCCCAGGCACCGGTCAAGGAAACCAAGTCCTCCGGCTGGCTGTGGACCTGGTCCTGGGCCTTGCAGGCCGCCTCCAAGAAGCAGGACGCAGCTGGAAAATTCATCGCCTGGGCGAGCTCGAGCGAATACGAGCAACTCGTGGCGTCAAAGCTGGGCTGGGCGAAGGTTCCCTCCGGCAAGCGCATCTCGACCTACGAGAACACGGAATTCCAGAAGGCCGCACCGTTTTTCGAGGCCGAACGCTTCGCCATCGAGAACGCCGACCCGAAGAATCCGGGCGCGCAGGAACGACCCGCCGTCGGAATCCAGTTTGTGGGCATCCCCGAGTTCGCTGCCTTGGGCACCAACGTCTCCCAGGGCGTCAGCGCCGCCATTGCCGGCCAGGGCACCGTGGCTGACGCTCTGGCCAAGGGCCAGGAAGCCGCCCAAAAAATCGGCAATAAGTACAAGTAGCAATGACCGAACCGCAGGAGAACATCATGACTACCGCAACGGCGCGCATCTCCCGCCCGGGACGCAGTGCAGCCAAACCTTCACGAGACAACCGGTCGCGGGAACGCGCCCTGGCCTGGGCGCGGCGTGCACCGCTGCTTCCTGCCCTGATCTTCCTTATCGTCGTCACCCAGCTCCCGTTCGTGGTGACGCTGATCATCTCGTTCCTGAACTGGAACAGCCTGAGCCCTGACAGGACCGCCTTCGCCGGCCTGGAGAACTACCTCACGGTCCTCACGGACCCGGACCTGCGCCAGGCGATCTTCACCACCATCCTCCTCACCGTCTCCGTGGTGCTGGCCAGCCTGCTGATCGGCCTGGGCCTGGCCCTGCTGCTGGACAAGAAGTTCATCGGCCGAGGACTGGCCCGGACCCTGCTGATCGCGCCATTCCTGGTGGTGCCCGTGGCCGCGGCCCTCATCTGGAAGCACGCACTGCTCAACCCCACGTACGGGCTGATCAACGGCATCCTGACCTGGGTCTGGTCCCTCTTCGGCAGCGCTACGGCGCCCCAGCTGGACCTGTTGTCCCAGGCACCGATGATGGCCGTCATCGTTTCGCTGGTCTGGCAGTGGACGCCGTTTATGATGCTCATCCTCCTAGCGGGCCTGCAGTCCCGCCCGATGGACACCGTGGAAGCGGCCCAGATGGACGGCGCCACGCCTTGGGCGATCTTCCGCCACCTGACGCTGCCGCACCTGCGCCAGTACCTGGAGCTGGGCGGCCTGCTCGGAGCCATCTACATCGTGCAGAACTTCGACGCCGTCTTCACCCTTACCGCCGGCGGACTGGGCACGGCCAACCTGCCGTACGCCATCTACCAGACGTTCTACTTCGCCAATGAATACGGCCTGGCGTCCGCCGCCGGCGTCGTGGTGGTCATCGGCACGATCATCGTGGCCACGTTCGCACTCCGCACCGTCTTTTCGCTCTTCAAGAAGGAGGCAGCACGATGAGCACGCTCACTCCTGCCGCACCACGCAAGTCGGGCCATGCCCGTTCAACATCACGTGCCAGTTCGACAACCGGACCACTCCGGCGCGGCAAGTCACGCATGGACCCCACGCGCAACAACACCGCCGCCGGACTCGCCGCCTGGCTGCTGGCCCTGCTGTTCGCCGCACCCGTCGTGTGGATGATCCTGACCTCCTTCCACTCGGAAACCGACGCAGCAACGAACCCGCCGTCCATCGCCGCGAACCTCACCCTAGACGCGTACAGGGAGTTCTTCGGGGAAACGTCCGGCGTGAGCCCGTGGCCGTCGATGATCAACTCCGCCACCGCTTCGATCCTGTCCACGGTCCTGGTGCTGGTCCTGGCCATCCCCGCTACGTACGCCCTTTCCATCCGGCCGGTGAAGAAGTGGACGGACGTGATGTTCTTCTTCCTCTCCACCAAGATGATGCCGGTGGTGGCTGCGATCCTGCCGCTCTACCTCTTTGCCAGGACCGTCGGAGCCCTGGACAACATCTGGTTCCTGATCCTGATGTACACGTCCATGAACCTCCCGATCGCGGTCTGGATGATGCGGTCATTCCTCGCCGAAGTACCGGTCGAAATGCTGGAAGCCGCCCAGATCGACGGCGCCAACCTCCTCCTGACGCTCCGCAAGATCATCGCCCCCGTCGCGATGCCCGGCATCGCCGCGACCGCCCTGATCTGCTTCATCTTCAGCTGGAACGAACTGCTCCTGGCCCGTGTCCTCACGGGCGTGGTGGCAGGCACCGCCCCGGTCTTCCTGACGGGCTTCGTCTCGGGCCAGGGCCTCTTCCTCGCCAAAGTCTGCGCGGCCGCCGTCGTGATCTCCCTCCCCGTCCTCTTTGCCGGCTTCGCTGCCCAGGACAAGCTCGTCCAGGGCCTCTCCCTTGGCGCCGTGAAGTAACCATGCCCGCTGCTTTCGAAAGGTTCGCTCCGATGACAACACCCACCACCCAGTCCACACCCCTGGCCACCGCCGACCTGCCAACCACCATGCGCGCCTCCATCCTGAAACGCCAGGGTGACATGGTTATGGAGACCCTGCCCCTGCCGCAGCTCGACGCCGACCAGGTCCTGATCCAGGTCGCCGCCGTCGGCGTCTGCGGCAGTGACGTCCACTATTACGAGCACGGCCGGATCGGCGACTACGTGGTGGACCACCCGCTGATCCTCGGCCACGAACTCTCCGGCCGGATCGCCGCCGTCGGAAGCGCCGTTGACCCTGCCCGCATCGGCAACCGGGTCGCCGTCGAACCCCAGCGTCCCTGCCGCACCTGCAAGCAGTGCAAGGCCGGCCGCTACAATCTGTGCCCGGACATCGAGTTCTACGCCACCCCGCCGATCGACGGCGCCTTCGCCGAATACGTCACCATCCAGAGCGACTTCGCCTACGAGATTCCCGACAGCGTCAGCGACGAGGCCGCCGCCCTCATCGAACCGCTCTCCGTCGGTCTCTGGGCCTGCGAGCGCGCCGACATCAAGCCCGGCAGCAGGGTCCTGATCGCAGGGGCCGGGCCCATCGGCATCATCGCCGCCCAAGCAGCGCGTGCCTTCGGCGCCACCGAAATTTACATCACGGACATCGCCGAGGACCGGCTCGCGTTCGCCCTGGAACACGGAGCCACACACGCGCTCAACGCCAGGACGGACAGTGCGGAAGGGCTCGACGTCGATGCGTTCATTGACGCCTCCGGCGCCCCTCAGGCGGTCCGTTCCGGGATCAAGGCCGTCGGACCCGCCGGCAGGGTCATCCTCGTGGGACTGGGCGCGGACGACGTCGAACTCCCCGTCTCCTTCATCCAGAACCGGGAGATCTGGCTCTCCGGCGTGTTCCGCTACACGAACACCTGGCCGCTGGCCATCCAGCTCATCGCGGACGGGAAGGTGGACCTGGACATCCTGGTGACCGGCAAGTTCGCCCTCGCCGAGTCCGAAGAAGCACTCAAAGCCGGCAAGCAGGCCGGGCAGCTGAAAGCAGTGGTCTACCCGGGCCGCTGAAAAGCGAGTGAAGTATTAGTACTGCAAGGAAGCAGCCATGCCATCAAAAGACGCCTCATCCGCCTCCGTCCAGGCTGTCGGGAACTCTGGAGCTGAAGCGCTGGAGGGTCAAGCCGGCCAAAGCAGCCTGCGCCACTCGGCTTGTTAGGCGTGGCGGCCCTGGGCGCCAACGAATGACGTGAGTGCCTCCACGACGAACTCGTGATCGGCCTTCTGCGGCAACCCGGAAACTGTCACGGTTGCTACTTGCCCGGTGCCTTTTACGTATACCGGGAAGGCACCGCCATGGGGCGCATAGCGTGTCTGGTCGAACCAGCCGTTGTCCTCCAAGGTTCCCCCGCCGAGCCTGCCTTTGAGACCGACCAGAAGCGACGGTTCGGCATACCGCTCCGCCGTCCTGCTCTTTTTCGCCACCCAGATTTCGTTGTCCGGTGTCGCGCCGGGCAGGGAGACGTGGAAGAGGATGTGCTCGTTCCGGCGGATGTCGATGGCGACCGGGAGCTTCCGCACTGTGGCCATCTCCACCAGCAACAGGCCAAGAGCGAGGGCGTCGGATTGGCTGAAACTGCCCAACTGTAAAGTGCGGACTTCACCTTCGATGCGTGCGATCAGCGACCGTAGCGCCGGCTCGGACTGCTTATCGGGGGAGTCCGGGTCGAATTCTGTCTCTGCTGTGGCCGAAGGAGCGGCGGGTTCGGGGACCATATGGATCATTTCCTGTCTGTTGGCCGTCCGGTCGGTTTCCGAAGGGGAATACCGCACGGCGTGGTTACGTCCGGGGCCGCCAGGTGGCCGTGGACGACCGGATCTTGAGCTGGGGCTGGATGAGAGTCTGTTGCGTTGGCATGTCTGCGTTCCCGTCGGAGAGGCGGGTCATCAGCATTTCGGTGCCTTTCGCCCCGATCTCCTGGGGGAATCCTGCCACGGATGTCATGGGCGGAACCTGGCTTGCGGCGATACGGGTGTCATCGAAGGATGCCACCGCGAGGTCTCGGCCGGGCTCCAGCCCGCGACGCCGCATCTCGTCGTAGACGCCTTGGGCGACGGCGTCGTTATAGGCGATGATCGCGTCGGGGAGTTTTCCCTGGTCGAAGAGCCGGCCCACGGCGGCGGCGCCCCCTTCGGGGGTGATGGGGCTGCGGAACTCGTCCGTGCTCCACACTTCGCAGCCATTGGGTTCAAGCGACGCCCGCAGGCCTTCCTCCCGTTCCGCGAGGGATGATGCCGCCAGGCCACCGAGGAATGCCACGCTCCGGCAGCCCAACGCCGAGAGGTGACCTCCGAGCATGGATGCCCCCTTGACGTTCTCACTGCCGACGTAATCGAAGCCGGCGAACCGGCGTGCGAGCAGCACCACCGGGACATTGGCGGCATTGACCTGCTTGGCGAGCTTTTCCGGGTCAGTGTCCGGCGCCGGCAGCAGGAGGATCCCGTCGACCTGGCGTTCGATCATGGACGAGATGATTTCATGCTGGCGGTCAGCGTGGTCACGGCTGTAACCGATGAAGATGGTGTAGCCGGAGTCATGGGTGATCTGGTCGACGGCCATCGCCAGCTCGGCGAAGTAGGGGTTGATGATCTCGGTGACGATGAGCCCGATGGTCATCGACCGGCTCTGCCGCAGGTTGGCGGCCTGCCGGTTGTACACGTAGCCCAGCTCGTTCATGGCTTCGCGTACCTTGGCGGCTGTGGACTCCGGGATGCGGGAGCTGCCGCGAACGACGAGGGAAGCCGTGGAACGGGAGACGCCGGCAGCCTTGCTCACGTCTTCGAGGGTGATGCGCGGGGCCATGCTGTAATCCTGCCGGTGGGTCGATAGGCGGAGAAGCGGCGCTCCCCGCGTCTCGACTTTATCAATCCTTTCCCGCGGAGAGCCGCTGGACGCCCGGGTCGCGGGTGGCGAGGATGGTGTCCGCGACCCGGAGGGCATTGGCCGCGATGGTCAGGGCCGGATTGAGGGCAGCGGATGAGGGGAAGAAGGAGCTGTCCACGATCCAGAGGTTGTCCAGATCATGGGCGCGGCAGTCCGGCCGGAGAACGCTGCTGGCGGGATCGTGTCCTGCCACGGCCGTTCCGCATTGGTGGGAGTTGGTTTCGATGCCCATGCGCTCACTGAAGATGACCGGATACCCGGCCTTCCGGACGGCCTTGCCGATCCGGCGGACCAGTTCCTTGTGGGGCCCGAGGTTGTTCGGCTCCCACCAGACGTGGATGTTTCCGTTGACCAGGCTGATGCCGTTGTTCTTTCGCGGCAGGTCCTCGGTGGTCAGGTAGATGTCGATGCTGCGGTCGGACAGGGCTTTCAGCAGCCAGGATGGCGCCCAGGGTCTGGCCATCTTGAGCATGCTGGCGCGCAGCTTTCCGAGCATCTGCAGGTTTCCCAGCGGGTATTTGTTGGTGGGTCCGGCTTCATACCAGTCATTGAGGCCCAGGGTTTTCTGCCACAGCGTCGGGTTGACCCTGAACGGGTTGATGCCGATGAAAAAGGTGCTGTTGTGCACCATGTAATTCCGGCCCACGAGTCCGGAGGAGTTGGCCAGGCCGCGGGGAAACTCAGGAGTGGCCGAGCCCAGCAGGAGCGCTGCCGAGTTCACGGCGCCTGCGGCGAGGATGAACTTGTCGGCTTCGATACGGATGACCTGGTCGTCGCGTTCAGCCAGGGCTGCGACGATGGTCCGCCCGTCAGGTCCGGGGATGAGGCGGAAGACCTTGGTGCCCGTCATGAGACCTACCCCAGCAGCAAGGGCCGGGTCAATGGCGATCTTTTCGGCGTCGGACTTCAGTCCGGCTTCGTTCGGGGCGCCGTCGCTGGTGGCGCAGAGGGCGCGCTTCTCAGGAGTGTCGGCGTCGAGGCCGTTGGCCATCCGGAACGGGTGCAGGCCTTGCCGGCGGAAGGAGCCGGCGAGGTCCTGGATGACCGGTTCGTGGTCCAGGGCCGGGAATGGGTAAGCCTCGGAATGGGCCGGCTCGGTTGGGTCTTCGCCGATCTGGCCACGGACCCGGAACAGCTTCTCGGCCCGCGCGTAGTAGGGCTCGAGGTCCTCGTAGCTGAACGGCCATGCCGGCGAGGTCCCGTCCTGGTGTGTCGTTTCTTCGAAGTCGCTGGCGCGGAAGCGCGGCAGGCAGGCGCCGTAGACCTTGGTGCAGCCTCCCACCCAGTAGTAGACGCCGGGCTTGAAGGCTTCGCCGGTGCGGCCGTTGTACCAGGTGTCGGCATTCTTGTACCGGCCTTTGAGGTACACCTCGTCCAGGTCGGAGTTCTGCGGCTCCGCAGGCAGGCGGTGGCCGCGTTCGATGATCAGGACCTTGGCGCCGGAGTCCTTGAGGGCGTACGCCATGGTGCCGCCGCTCATGCCTGATCCGATGATGGCGATGTCAGTCCGTATCACCTCGTCCGGAAGCACCGGTTCTGCCGGCGCTTCCGGACGGGGTGCCTCGTCGATGGTTGTCCGCGACACGGTGTTCACTGGCCCCTCCGGGCTTCGTCGAACTGCTGGATCTGGTCGATGGTGTCCAGGAACCAGTAGTCGCCCCACATCACGGATTCGTCGACGCCCAGGTCCTTGCCTTCATGGTAGCTGCCGTGCTTGAGCACGCCCTCCCAGTCCTCGCCCGGGCTGGCCAGGAAGTCGCCCCCGGTGAGGCGGCGCAGGATGTCCACCGCGTAGTCGGCGTAGATTTTGGCCTTGGTCCGGTCCTGGACGAGGCCGGCGAGCTGCCAGAAGCCTCCGGCTGCGGCTGCAGCTGCGGACGTTTCGTAGGCGCGGGCGGGGTTGGGTTCGTCCCAGTCGTTGGGCGGGACGAGGCGGTCGCCGGTTTTTTCGATGTAGAAGTCGGCGGCGGCAATGGCTGTTTCGAGGAAGCGCCGTTCACCGGTGAAGCGGTAGACGGTGCCGAAGCCGTAGAGGGCCCAGGCCTGTCCGCGGGCCCAGGATCCTTCGTCGGAGAATCCCTGCTGCGTGGTCTGCTTCAGGAAGGCGCCGGTTTCCAGGTCGAACATGCCTTCGTGGGAGGCGGAGCCGTCGCCGCGCATGAGGAAGCGGCGGGTGGTCAGGCAGTGGTCCACGGCTTTGCGGGCCATGTCCTGGTCACCGGTCTGCTGCGCGGCGTAGAGGGCCATGTGGATGTTCATCATGATGTCGATGAACAGGCTGTCGGGCTGGCGGAAACTGGGCATGTACCGGCCGGTTTCCCGGTAGCGGCTGGCGGTGGTGCGTCCGGCCTCGATGACGACGTCGCGCTTGGTGGTGTCGCCCGTGGCTTCGTACCAGCGCCGGTAGGTGGACCAGAAAAGGAAGCCCAGATCATGGACTGTGTCGTCGCTCTTCCGTTCTTCAATGAGCTCCGAGTAGTGTTCGGCGGCGCTGCGGAAGCGGGCGCGGTCGGCGTCACCGGCCCGGCGGGAGAGCATCCAGAGCTGGCCGCCGAGGAAGCCTTCGCACCAGTTGGTCCATGCCTCGCCGTCGACCACCCATTTGCCTTCCCCGGTGTACAGCGGGAACCGGTCCGGGTGCCGGGTGATCAGTCCGTCCAGTTTCGCTGAGGCGGTTTTCCAAGCCTTGGCGGCTGCCTCACGGAACGCTGCCGGCACTTCATACCCGGCAGGGAGGGTGAGGGGGAGCATGGTCGGCAGCACTTCCGCGGTGGCGTTCGCGGGGGCTGCGGTGGTTGTGGTTGTCATCTTCGTTTCTTTCAGGGGTTTGGGGTCTTAGCGGCGGGCGGCGTCGGGGGCATCGACCCAGCGGTTTTCGCGGATGCCGACCTGGAGCTGGATGGTTTTCAGTTCGCTGAACTCTGCGAGGGCCTGGCGCCCCAGTTCGCGGCCGATGCCGCTGTGTCCGTAGCCGCCGAACGGCACTTCGGGGTAGCCGTCCATCCAGCGGTTGACCCAGACGGTCCCGGCGCGCAGATCGCGGGCAGCGGTCAGGGCTTCGTTGATGTCGTTGCTCCAGATCCCCGCGGACAGGCCGAACGAGGTGGAGTTTGCGATCCCGATGGCCTCCTCCAGGGTGTCGTAGGGCAGGACGGACAGGACGGGTCCGAAGATCTCCTCGGTGGCGATGGACATCCGGGCGGTCACGTCCGTGAAGACGGTGGGCTGGAAGAAGCGGCCGTTGAGCCCGGTATCGAGGCGGTCGCCGCCGGTGAGCAGGTGGGCCCCGGCGTCGCGGCCTTCGGCCACGTAGCGTTCGACGACGGCGAGCTGGGCGTCGTTGACAAGGGAACCGACGAGGGTGTCTGCCTTGAGCGGGTCGCCCACGCGCATGTGCTTGGCCCGCTCGACGACGGCGGCGGCGAATTCGTCGGCCATGGAACGATGCACGATGAGGCGGCTGCCGGAATTGCAGCACTGGCCGACGTTGAAGTAGCCGCCGAAGACGCCGGCGTCGACTGCGGCGGTGAAGTCAGCGTTGGGCGTGATGATCTGCGGGTTCTTCCCGCCGAGTTCGAGTTCCACCTTCTTCAGGTCCCGGCCCGCCGCGGCGGCAATGCCCTTGCCCACACCGGTGGAGCCGGTAAAGCTGATCATGTCGATGCCGGGGTGATCCGCGATGGCCGCCCCGACCACGCGGTCGCCGGTGACAATGTTGACGACGCCGGCTGGGAAGCCCGCTTCGCGGATAAGCTGGCCCAGCATGACGGTGGTGGCTGACGTACTTTCACTGGGTTTGATCACGGCAGTGTTGCCCGCGGCCAGGGCGAACGGCAGTTTCTGGCTGATGATCAGCAGCGGGAAGTTCCACGGCGTGATCATGCCGACCACGCCAAGGGGTTCGTGGACCACCATGGCCAGCGTGTCCCGTCCGAGGGCGTTGTGGGCGTCGCCCTGGGTGTTGCGGGCCAGACTGGCGGCGTATTCCCACAGCTCGGCGGTGCCGGCGACTTCATTGCGGGACTGTGTGATCGGTTTGCCGGTCTCCAGGGTTTCGGCCAGCGCCAGCGCTTCGGCGTCGCGGCGGACGAGGTCGGCGACTTTCAGGAGCAGCTTGGACCTCTCGGATCCGCTGGACTGGCGCCAGCCGCGGTCCAGGGCTGTGCGGGCGGCGATGACCGCACGGTCAACGTCCTCCTGGCCGCCGCGCGGGAAGGAGGTGACCTCGACTTCATGGGCCGGGCTCAGCCGGGTGAAGGTCCGGCCGCTTTGTGCCTGGGCGTCTTCGCCGTCGATGATCATCGGGCGGTAGGTGGGCTCGACGTCGTCGAGAGTGTAGCTCTTGGTTTCCATGTCTGGTGTCCTTAGAAAGAGTTCTGTGTGCCGGGCTGCGTCAGTTGTCCGTGAAGTGCGCCGGGCGCTTTTCCCGGAAGGCCGCGACGCCCTCGGCGAGGTCGTCGGTGGCGGCGGCGAGGCCGCCGGCCAGGGCTTCGAGTACCCGGGACGGGGCGCCGTCGGCGGCTGCGTCGATCAGTTGCTTGCCCAGCTGCACCGCCAGCGGCGCCCCCGCCAGCAGGTCGGCGCTGAGCCGCGCCACCGCGCCTTCCAGCTCGTCTTTGGGTGCGACGGCGGTGGCCAGTCCCCAGGCGACGGCTTCCTCGCCGGAGAGCTGACGGCGGGTCAGGACGAGTTCCTTGGCCCGCGCCCTGCCGACAAGTTCAGTGGCCCGTTCGGTGCCGCCCCACCCCGGAACCGTGCCCAGGCCCGTTTCGGGCAGTGCCACCCGTGCGTCGGCGGCGATGACGCGGAAGTCGCAAGCCAAGGCAAGCTCCAGCCCGCCACCGAAGGCGAGGCCGTCGATCACGGCGATGCTGGGCTGCCGCAGCCCGGCGAGGGCATCGAAGGCGCGGTGCCCGGTGGCGATCCAGTCCCGCCACATCCCTGCCGCACCGAGACCTGCGAAGTGGTTGATGTCCGCACCGACGCAAAAGACCTTCTTACCCCCAGTGCGGACGACGACCAGCCGGGCCGACGACGCGGCAACCTCCCGGGCGGCAGCGGCAAGGTCGTCGAGGAGTTTAAGGGTCAGGGCGTTCAGCTTCGATGACCTGTCGATCACGATGATGGCCGTGTGGCCGTCTGCGGAGTAGCCGACGGTGACCTGTTCGGTGGCCTCACTGATGAGCTGTTCTGTCATGGGGGTGGTTTCGGTGCTCATGGCTGGTCCTTTCGGTGTCCGCCGAGTTCGCCGGCGAGGTGTTCGGCGGCGCGCATGACGATGGCCCAGATGGTCAGGGTGGGGTTGATGCCGGGGCAGCTGGGAAAAGCGGCACCGGAGTACATGTACAGGTTGCGGGTGTCGTGCACGGCGAGGTGCTCGTCCAGCACCGTGGCCTTCGGGTCGTGGCCGAAGCGTGCGCCGCCAAGGTCGTGGCTGGAGCCGACGCCGGTGAAGTACGGGCCCTGCCAGGTCTTGGTGGCACCCATGTCCCGGAGCAGGCCTGTTGCCTTGTCCGCCATCCAGGACGCCAGCCGCCGCTCGTTGTCGCGGAGCCGGTAGGTCACACGGACCAGCGGCATGCCAAGCCCGGAGGAGTCGCGGTGCCGGGGGTCGATCTCCAGCCGGTGCGAAGCATAGGGCAGCGCGTCGGGCTGGATTCGGATGACGCCCTGCTGGGACCAGAGCTTCAGGTGGTCGCGGTAGCCGGCACCCCAGCGGCGGACGTCCCTGGGCAGGGTTTCGCGGGCGATCTGCAGCGGCAAGGCCTGTTGTTCGGCGCCAAGGGTGGCGCCGCCGATGAAGCCGTGGTCCAGGGAGCGGAACCCGGGTGAGAGGAAGTCGTCCAGGACGACGCCCTGCGCGGCGGGGCCGGTGTGGCGGTTGAACTCAGTGCCGGGAAAGAGGGCGTCGACGTGGCCGAACATCTTGGTCATGTAGTGCATGCCCAGCTGGCCGGTGTTGTTACCGAGCCCGTTCTCGTGACGGGAGTCAGCCGAGAGGTACATCAGTCGCAGGTTCTCGTAGGTATAGGCCGACAGGATGACGGCGCGGGCGTACTGGCGGCGGACGCGGCCGAGGGGATCGACCCATTCGACGCCGCGGGCGGCACCGGAGTCGTCCATGATGATCCGGGTGACGCGGGAGTGGGTGCGCAGCTCAAAGTTCCCGGTTTCGATGGCGGCCGGCACCGGCCCCAGGCCCGGGTGCCAGCGGTCTCCCCGGAAGGAACCGAGGCCGTTGTTCCAGGCGCTGTAGCCGGTGGCGGGACGCCCGCCGTAGGATTCCGTCGTAAAGCCCACGGGCACGGGGTGCGGGTGCAGCCCGGCAGCTTTGGTCGTCTCGGTAAATTTGTTGCCCAGGATGAACGGGCGGGTCGGCGGCAGCGGGAGCGGCTTGCTGCGCTTGACGAACGGGTTGGACTCGTCCCCGGCAATGCCGATCAGGTGCTCGAGCCTGGTGTAGAACGGCTCCAGTTCCTCATAGGTGACAGGCCAGTCCGCCAGGGTGCAGTCCTCGGGCAGCGCGTCCGGTCCGTACAGCCCGTCGTAGTGGCTCTTCGGGGCGAACTGCCACGGGTGGAAGCGGCGCAGCCACGAACCGTAATGTCCCGCGGAACCGCCGACGCCGTTAACCATGCGGCCCAGCGAGAAGGTTGCCTCCCGGCTGTCCTCCTCGTCCGCGGTTTCGCGCCAGCGCGGGGTCTCCTGCTGGAACTTCGGGCCAAGCCCGCCCCGGGTGTAGTAGGCGTGTTCGAGTTCGTCGGGGAGGAACTCATCGAGGGGACGGAAGGGGCCCGCTTCGAGGCCGACGACACTCAGGCCGGCCTCGGCGAAGACCTGGGCGCTGAGTCCGCCCATGGCGCCCACCCCGACGAGCAGGACGTCCACTTCATCGGTCATTTGGGGGTTGACGGCGTTTTCGTAGCCGAGCTGCTTGAGCCGGTGGCCGTCGGCGTCGCGGGGGATTTCCTGCATCGCGTCGGCAAGGGTCTTGATGACCCCGCCCTTGGTCACATGCTCGGCGCTGAGGTTTTCTTCGGCCGAGTTTTCCAGCCAGACGCCGGGGTGCTTGAGGAACTTCCAGCCGACAGTGTCCTTGTTCCCGCCGTGGGCAGGGTCCGCGAAGAGACCTTCCTGCAGATGGGAGACAACCAGCCCGAAGAGATCCCGCTGTTCCGCCGCGGGGAGTTGTTCGGTCAGTTCCCCCTGCTCGAGCAGGATGAGCGTGTCCGTTCGTTCGTCAAGGGTGAGGGCCGCGAAGTTCCTGCCGTATTTGTTGTCCGCGTAGCGGTCCAGGGCGCCGAACAGCCACTGGTAGCGGGGGAGGTCCTTGCGTCCGTAGCCCTCCAGGGTGAGGTCCAGATATTCGGTGACTCCCGCGTCGCGGACGTCGGGGCTGTCACCGTTGGTGGGGAACATCGCCTCAAACAGGGCATCGGCGAGTTCGGATTCGTAGGGCGTGAGGATGCGGAGGCTGCTCATTGGAGGGTCCTTTCAGGCGTTTCGGCCGCGCGTCAGTGCGCGGCCAGCGAGGCGGTGCGCTGTTCGATCCGCTCGTGCAGCGGCAGCGTCGGAAGGTGGAGGCCGACGGGGGCGTCGGCGAACAGGGCGAGGTCCATGGTTCGCAGGTCCGCGGAGACGATGAGCGGGAATTCACAGCGGTCCAGGACGTCCTTTTGCAGGTCGACGCCGGGGGCAATTTCAGTGACGACGAGGCCGTCGGCGGTCAGTTCCAACACCGCGCGTTCGGTGATGTATTTGATCTTCTGGCCGCGGGCCAGGGCCCGGGGTCCCGAGAATGTCACGGCCGAGACATCGTTGACAAGCTTTGTGAAGGGCCCGTCGGCCCGGATGTCCAGGCCGTTCGCGCCGGCGGCTATGTCCCGGCGTCCGGCAGTGAAGGCGCCCATAAAGATGATCTCCGGGGCCGACGACGTGATGTCGGCGAAGCCGCCGACGCCCGCGGTGACGTGGCGCTTTTTGGGCAGGTGATGGACGTTGACGTTGCCGTGCCGGTCGATTTCCAGGAAGGAAAGCAGCGAACGGTGGAAGCCGCCGCCCTGCAGGAGGGTGAACTGGTCGATGCTGGGCATGATCGCGTCGGGGTTCTGGGCGCAGCCGAACGCGAAGTCCAGCAGCGGAACGCCGCCGACGGCGCCCTGTTCGATGACCCAGCTGACTTCCCGTCCCTGGTTTTCTTCGACCAGGACGTGCGGGACGAGGGCGGAAACGCCGAAGCCGAGGTTCACGATTTCGCCTGCTTTGAGCTCCTGGGCGGCGCGGCGGGCAGTGATTTTCTCCAGGGAGAAGCCGATGTGGGGGAGCGAGCTCAGGGGCCTGCGCAGCTGACCCGAGATCGCGGGATCGTTGGGGGTCAGGGTGGTCTGCAGCTGGTCTACGGCGATCACAATGGCGTCTACGAGGATGCCGGGAACCTTCACATGCTGCGGGTGGAGGCTGCCGGCCTCAGCCAGGCGCTTGACCTGGGCGATGACGACGCCGCCGTTGTTGTGCGCGGCGTAGGCCAGGTCCAGAGCACCGAGCGGGGATCCTTCGTCCTCGAAAGTCAGGTTGCCGTATTCATCGGCGGTGGTGGCGCGGATGATCGCGACGTTGGGGATGATGGACGGGAAGAACAGCCATTCCTTCCCGGCCAGAGCGGCGGTTTCCACCAGGCCTGCGGGTGTGGTGCCGTTCATCCGTCCGCCCTGGAGGCGCGGGTCGATAAAGGTATCCAGGCCCACTTGGGTGAAGACGCCAGGCTGCTTGGCCGCCGCGGTGCGGTGCATCTGGTAGATGACGCCGGACGGGAAGTTGTACGCCTCCACTTCGTCGCGCTCGATCATCTGCCAGATCAGCGGCGGCTCCGCGCTCGAGGGTCCGGAGGGGTAGGACCCGGCGATGACCTTGCGGAGCAGCCCCGGCCGGGCGATGTGGTCGATGCCCTTGACGCCGTACATGTCGCCGGCGGCGATCGGGTGCACGGAAGTCAGGTTGACCGGGTGGGAGGTTTCCTCGAACCGCTGGCCGATTCCAGCCAGGACGCTGTCCGGACAACCGAGGGCGCTGGAGGAGCTGACGGTGATGACGTCGTCGTCGTTGATGAGGTCCGCTGCTTCGCGGGCGGTGAGGATCTGTACCTTCTGCATGGTGTTCTTTCTGGCTGTTAGTTGATGTGGACGGTGCGTCCGGAGTTTGCGGATTCCTGGGCGGCGAGGGCGACCTTGAGGGCCATCAGGCCGTCCCGGCCGGTCGCCGCAGGGCGGCCCGTGCCATCCACTGCTGCGATGAAGGCTCGCAGGCCGATGACGTAGAGGTCTTCTGAGCAGTCGACGTCGACCGCCCGGCTGCCTGACCCGGTGGTCAGGATGACCTGGCCCGGGGTGTCCTGCGTCATGGCGTCGGTGACCCGGATGGTGCCTTCCGTTCCGTGGACTTCCAGGGAGGTCCCGGCGTATCCGACGGTGAACGAGTCATGGGTCTGGGCCAGAACCGGTGGCAGGTCGTCCCGCTCGTAGCGGATGACGGTCATGGCGGCATCTTCCTGTCCTCCGGTGTTCCAGCCGGCCTGTTGGACGGCCAAGGCGGTGACTGCCACCGGCGTGCCCAGCAGCGGGTTCAGCACCGAAGCGTCGTGGCAGGTGATGTCCAGGATCACTCCGCTCCCGGGGGTGCCTTTCCCGAGCCGCCAGCCGCGGAGCCGTTCCGGCAGGAGCACCGCGTGGGCGATCTTGGCCGAGAGGACTGTGCCGATGGCGCCGGCCGCGACGAGATCGCGCACTGTGGCGTGCAGGGGGCTGCCGGGAAGGTGGTGGTTGGCGGCGAGCACCAAGCCCCTCTCCTCTGCCAGTTCCACCATGGCCTCGGCCTGGCCGGCTTCAAGGGCGAGTGGCTTCTCGCAGAGGACATGCTTTCCGGCGGTGAGCGCGCTGGTTGCCTGCTCGAAGTGCAAGGCGTTCGTGGAGGAGATGTAGACGGCGTCGATGTCCCAGCCCAGCAGACCGTCCAGTTCTGTGGTGAAGTTGGGCAGCCCGTGGACCGCGGCGAAGTCCCTGGCCCGGTCTGCCGACCCGCTGAAGACGCCAACCGTGTCACCGCCGCTGGCCCGGATAGCGCCGATGACCCGGGTGGCAGCGATGTCGCTGGCGCCGATCAGGCCCCATTTCAGTGCTGGCATTCTGTTCTCCTACGTTCGGGGTCGCCATTGGGCGGTGGAGGCTCTGACTTTCAGGGCCGGTTCAATGAGGGAACGCTGTGGTTGCAGCGCCGGGTCGCGGATACGGTTCAGCAGCAGCTCGGCTGCCCTGCGTCCGATCAGTTCGGGGTAGGTGGACACCGAAGTCAGCGGCGGCAGCAGCAGTTCGGCCATGGTGATGTCGTCGAAGCTGGCCACCGAGACGTCGCGGCCCGGGTCGAGGTTTCGCCGGCGCAGTTCGGCGTAGATTCCAAGGGCGACCGCGTCACTGTAGGCGACGATGCAGTCAGGCCAGATCCCCTGGTCAAGGACGCGGGCCACGCCTTCGGACCCGCCCGCAGCGTTGTTCGTTGTCGCGGCCGACAGGGAAGCATCGAACGCCACGCCACTTCCCGTAAACCCGGTTTCCAGGCCCTTGATCCGTTCGGTACGTGCCGAAGAATGCTCCGGGCCGCCGACCAACACCGCCGTTGACGCCCCCAGGGAGGACACGTGCTGTGCCAGTTGCTGGCCGGCAGCGACGTTGTCGGGGCCCACATAGTCCAGTTCCTCCGAGAAGTACCGGGCCAGCTGGACAACCGGCACGGAGGAACGGTCAATGATGCCGCAGACCGGGGCCAGCTCGGACCCTGTGGCCGGAAGCAGGAAAATGCCGTCGACCTGCTGTTGGACCATGGTCTCCAGCTGCAGGTACTGCCGCTCCACATCGTCCCTGCTGTACCCGACGAAGAGGGTGTATCCGGCGTCGTGCGCGGCCTCCTCGATGGTCATGGTCAGGCCCGCAAAATAGGGGTTGCGGATGTCCGTCACGATCAGTCCCAGGGTCATGGATTCGCTGCGGCGCATGTTCGCGGCCTGCCGGTTGTAGACATAGCCGAGTTCGGCCATGGCCAGCCGCACGCGGTCTGACGTTGCCTCCGGAATCCGCGGGTTTCCCCGCAGCACGAGCGATGCAGTAGATCGCGATACTCCAGCGGCCCTGCTGACATCATTCAGAGTCACTTTCTTCATTGCCTGTCCACCTCCCTTCAGGCTCGGTCTAATATTTCTACCACGTTTCTGATGTAGTTGGTAGACCGATCTAATAGAAATCCACCAGGGTAAAACCCCGATATAGGAGGATGTGAAGCTCGTCGGGTTCACATTGCATTGGAATCCACGGAGTTCCTCAGGGCAGACATGAGATATGTATTGCATCGATCTACTTAACTATGTAATCTGAATCACAACGCAGGCTCCAGCCGGGCCTTATCCGGCGTCTGACAACCCAAAGGAGAGTAGTCATGCGTGCACCTAACAAGCTCAGGATTTCGCTGGTCGCAACGGCAGCAGCAAGCCTCATTGCAGTAACCGGATGTTCCGCCAACGCCCCCGCCGGAAGCTCCACCGGGGGAGGCTCGGACAAACTCGAAATCACGTCCTGGTGGACCTCCGGTTCAGAGGCGGATGCGCTCAACGTGCTGATCGACGGCGTGAAGAAGTCCTCACCCGGGTTGTCCGTGGACAATGCGGCGGTCTCCGGCGGTGGCGGCGCCAACGCGCGACAGGCCCTGGCCGCGAGGCTGCAGGCCGGCAGCCCGCCGGATGCCTGGCAGGTACATCCCGCCGGGCAGCTGAAGAGTTACGTCGACGGCGGGCAGGTCGCTGACCTGACGGATTTGTGGACCGAGGGCAACTGGGCGTCCCAGATGCCCAAGGACGTGGCCGAAGCCCAGCAGGTCGACGGCAAGTATTACACCGTTCCGATCGGTGTCCACCGCGGCAACGTCTTGTGGACCAACCCGTCCGTGCTGGCCAAGGCCAACGTCAGGATCGACGCCGCTGCCGGCGTCGACGGACTCATCAGCAGCCTCAAGCAGGTCCAGGCCAGCGGAACCACGCCGGTCTGCCTCGGAGACAAGGACATCTTCGCCTCGGCCCAGCTGCTGGAGTCCCTCATCATGTCCCGGGCGGGTGCAGACAACTGGACGAAGCTGTTCACCGACGAGTATTCCTTCAACGCCCCCGAAGTGAAGCAGGCTCTGGAGGACTACAAGGCCATCCTGGCCCTTGCCAACAAGGATCACTCGGCCATCACCTGGGATGAAGCCGCCAAGAAGATGGCCGACGGCGACTGCGCCGTCAACCTGATGGGGGACTGGGCGTACGGTGAGCTGCTCAACGCCGGAAAGAAGCCCGGCCAGGACTTCGCCTGGGTGAGCTTCCCCGGCAAGGAGGACATCTTCGACTACGTCGGTGACGGTTTCTCCATCCCGGCCAACAATATTCCGCATGCCGAAGCCGCCCGGACGTGGCTGAAGACCCTGATGGACCCGAAGATCCAGACGGAATTCGCCGCCAAGAAGGGGTCAATCCCGGCGGTGACCTCCGCCGACATCTCCGGGCTGTCCGCATACCAGCAGGAAGCTGCCAAGAGCCTGGCCTCAGGGGCAGTGGTGTCTTCCCTGGCACACGCCCAGGCCGCCGGAGCCGAATTCGCCCAGACGTACGCAGACGCAGTTTCCACCTTCAACGGCAGCAGCAACATCGATGCCTTCATCGCCAGCATGACGCAGGCCCAGAAGACCCAGCTGTAACAGCCGGTCAGCCAACCAAGTCGGAAAGGGTGTGGCTGCAGGTCACTGCAGCCACACCCCCGGACAGGAAACAGTTCACTCATGACAACCTCAACAGCTCTGCCACCGGCACCGCCCGGCCCCCGGCCGAAGAAGCAAGTGCCCCACAACGTCAAGACATCCCGCCGGGCGGCCTGGATCTTCGCACCCAGCCTGCTCGTCAGCTTCCTCTTCGTCTACGTCTTCATCGGCATCACGGTCTACATCTCCCTGTCGAACTGGAAGATCGGAACCAGCCCGAACCTGACACTGCGCCAGCCGTTCGGAGGGACCTACGCCGAAATCGTCCAGGAACAGCGGTTCCAGGCAGATATCCGCAATGTGGTGATTTTCACGATCATCTTCCTGGTCCTGGCCATCCTCGGCGGACTGATCGCCGCCTTGTTCATCCACCACGTCTCGGTCGGCAAGGGCCTGTTCCGGACAGTCTTCCTCCTGCCGTACGCGCTGTCCTTCATCGTCACCGGTGTTGCCTGGCGCTGGATCTTTGCTCCCTCCACCGGAGTCAACGAAATCCTGCGGAGCATGGGAATCGAGAATCCTCCGGGATGGACCACCGACACCACGATCCTCGGAGCCCTGAACCACCCCTCAGGAACGGACTTCCTCAAAGTCCAGTTCGGTATTCCGGTGGCGCTGCTGCCCATTATCTTCGCGGCCGCATGGCAGCTCGTCGGCTTCGCCATGGCCATGTACCTTGCCGGGCTGGCCTCCATCCCGGAAGAACACCTCGAAGCCGCAAACGTTGATGGAGCAAACGTGTGGCAGCGCCTCCGCTACATCGTGCTTCCCCAGCTATGGCCCTCCACCATCACCTGTTTTGTACTCCTGCTTCACGTGGCCCTGAAAATCTTCGACCTCGTCGTCGCCATGTCAGGCTCCGGCCCCGGATTCGTCACCGACGTGCCCGGCATTTACATCTACAACTACCTCACCAGCCGTTACGACAAAGCCTCGGCAATGGCGATCATCCTGCTCCTGCTGACCCTCGTGGTGATCGTCCCCTACCTCGTACGCGGATACCGGAAAGAGCGAAAGGCATAGAAATGGCCGTCGAAACACTCGAACCGACACCGTCCCGAACAGCCCAGGCACCACGCCGGCGCCCCGGCAAGCTGGCCCCCAAGCCGCGCTCCTGGAGCATCCCCAAGACCCCGGGCGGCTGGATTGTCCTGGCTTTCTGTACCCTCGCGACGCTCGGCATGCTCGTGCCTGTCTACGTCATCATCACCACGGCACTTTCAGGAAGCACCGGGGCGCCGAACTTCTTCCTCGCCTTCCCGGATGCACCGAGCCTTGATGCCTTCAAAGGCGCCTGGACAAAGCTTCATGGGTCGCTCGTGAATTCTTTGCAGATCACTGTCCCTGCTGCACTGATCTCCTGCCTTCTGGGCTCGATCAACGGCTACGTCCTGTCCAAGTTCCCGTTCCGGGGATCCAACGCCCTCTTCACGGTTCTGCTCGTGGGCATGTTCATCCCATTCCAGGCCGTGATCATCCCCGTCTTCCAGTTCCTGAACATGCTGCATCTCCAAGGAAGCATCATCGGCCTGATCCTGGTCCACATCATCTACGGCATCCCGATCACCACCCTGATCTTCCGCAACTACTACGAGGGCATCCCCAGCGCCATCATCGAGGCTGCCTCCATCGACGGGGCAGGGATCTGGAAGACCTACATCCGGGTGATGCTCCCGCTCTCCGTGCCGGGCTTCGTCGTCGCGGGAATCTTCCAGTGCACCAACATCTGGAACGACTTCCTGTTCGGCTTCATCCTGGCCTCGCCGGCAGCGTGGCCCGCCACTGTGACCCTGAACAACCTCATTGGAACCACCACCGTTGACTACTCCGAGCTGATGGCCGGTGCAGTGCTCGTCGCCGCGCCAACCGTCCTGCTCTACCTTGTCCTGGGCAGGTTCTTTGTCAGCGGCCTCACTGCAGGAGCCGTGAAATGACCTTCCTGGACGTGCTCTGCGTTGGTGAAACCATGGCTGTGGTCACCCCCGCCAGGTCCGAGTCACTCAGCGAGGCTGATGAATGCCTGCTGGGCTTCGGGGGAGCCGAATCCAACGTCGCGGCCCATCTGGCCGAATTCGGCTACCGGACCGGCTGGGCCAGCCGCGTCGGCGAGGACCCGTTCGGCCAACGCATCCTGGGAGGCCTGGCCGCCCGCGGAGTGGACGTCAGCTTCGTCACCCGTGACAGTACATGCCCCACCGGAGTGTATTTCAAGGAGCCGGATCTGGGCCACGGAGCCAGGACGCTGTACTACCGGGCCGGGTCCGCGGCCTCCCGCATGGCGCCGGCCGATTCCGACGCCTGGCAACTGGAACAAACCGGCTGGATCCATACCAGCGGCATCAACGCCGCGCTGTCAGCCGGCTGCTCGGCGCTGGCAGAGCATCTTCTCGTGGAGGCACAGGCGAAGGGATACAAGGTCTCCTTCGACGTCAACTACCGACCCGCGTTATGGAGTGCTGACGTTGCGGGCCCGCGACTTCTGGAGCTGGCCGGCATGTCCTCCGTCGTCCTCGTGGGCCTGGATGAAGCTGAAACGTTGTGGGGCTGCACTGCGGCGGAACAGGTATCGGATCTCCTGCCCGGCCCGCGGCACCTGGTAATCAAGGACTCGGCAACGGAAGCAGTGGAGTTCGTCCGGGAAGAAAACCGCGAGGAACGTGTCCACCGGATGCCCGCCCACCGCGTCGACGTGGTCGAGCCTGTCGGCGCGGGCGATGCGTTCGCGGCCGGCTTCCTTGCCGGGCTGCTTCGCGGAGACAAGCCCGCGGACCGGCTCGCCCTGGGCCACTCATTTGCCGCTTGGACACTGGGGACGCGAGCCGACTTCCGCCCCGGACACGGCACCAAACCACGCGTCTACGAACACGGCAACCACCGGGCGGCGTACAGCTGACAGCACTATCTGCAGAACACCGACCCGCGGCACAACCCCTGAAAGAGAACACCTTGGTACACACATTGCTCAATGACTGGTTCGATGACGGCTTCTTCCGGGTCCCCGTCATCGCCGTGCTCCGCGGCCTTACCCCCGGGGAAGCGGTGCGGTCCGCCACGAGGGCCTGGGACGCTGGCGTCCAGCACGTCGAAGTCACCATCGAAACCCCGGACGCCGTCAGGACGCTGGCCGCCGTGGCCGGCGCCGCCTCAGAACGAGGTGTTGCGGTCGGCGCAGGCACCATCATCAGAATCGAGCAACTGGACGCGGCAGAGTCGGCCAATGCGTCATTTACAGTTTCTCCGGGCCTGGATGATGGCGTCATCCGGGAAAGCATCCGGCGCGGCATTCCGCACCTCCCCGGCGTGGCCACCCCCAGTGAAATTCTCCGTGCCAAGGCCTTTGGCCTCACCTGGCTCAAGGCGTTTCCTGCTTCCCTTCTCGGCCCCGGGTGGGTCACAGCCATGAAAGGCCCCTTCCCCGACATGCAGTTCATCGCCACGGGCGGCATGAAAGCGGCCAGCGCCCGGGACTACCTGTCGGCAGGTGTCAGCGTCGTTGGCCTGAGTTCGGACTTCTCCTCCGACGCGGGGTCCGCAGCCGTCCGTGAACTGCTTGCCTCAGTCACCGTCTCCGCCGCAGAACTCCTCTATCAGTCAGCCCGCCCGGCAAGAGACCTTGCCATTCACGATAGGTAATTCATAGTGTCAATCTACGACGACGCCAACGCCCCCGCTGGTGGCACGCCGGTGACCCGTACAGATCTGCTCCGTGCAGCCTGGGCAAGTTCCTTGGGCAGCGCCCTCGAGTACTACGACTTTGCCCTCTACAGCCTGGCTTCTGCGCTCGTCTTCGGCCCGCTCTTCTTCCCCGGCAGCAACCCGTCAACAGGGCTGATCCTTAGCTTCGGCACGTATTTCCTCGGGTTCGCGGTACGCCCACTCGGTGGAATCATCTTCGGCCGCCTCGGGGACCGGGTCGGACGGAAGTTCGTGCTCCTTGCCACCGTCACACTGATGGGCGGCGCCAGCACCCTCATCGGCGTCCTCCCGACCTATAACGGGTCCGCCGGCGACTGGTACGGCGGGGGAGTGGGGATCATCGCCCCGATCCTGCTTATCGCGCTCCGGCTTCTTCAGGGGCTCGGTGCAGGCGCGGAGATGGCCGGAGCGTCGATTCTCATGACCGAGTACGCTCCCCGGAAGGAGCGCGGGTTCTACGCCTCCCTTCCGTTCCTGGGCGTGCAGGTCGGAACGGTCACCGCTGCCCTGGTGTACTTCGTCCTGCTCAATGCCAACCAGGCTGTCAGGATCACCGACACCTGGCTGTGGCGGATTCCGTTCCTTGCGAGCGTGGTCATTCTGTTTGTCGCCATCTTTATCCGCCTGAAGCTCAAGGAATCGCCGACCTTCTCCACGCTTGAGGCCCACGAAATGATCGTGGAGAAGCCACTCCGCACACTGGTCAAAACTTCCCACAGGACACTCCTGCGCGGCATCGGGCTGCGGCTTGCGGAAAATGGCTCATCCTCCATGTACCAGGCCCTCGCCATCGGCTACGTCACCAGCGCGGCAGTAGGAGTGACGGGACCCATCGGCGCCTTGTCCTTGGTCTTCGCCGCCAGCCTGGGCGCCATTGTTGTCCCCATCGCCGGCAAGCTCTCCGACCACTTCGGACGGGTCAAGACCTACCGCGGATTCGCCGTATTCCAGCTCATCGCTGCGTTTCCCATCTGGTACGTCCTGAGCCTCGGAGATACCATCCTGACCATTGTGGTTCTCTCCCTCGGCCTCGGAATCGGCACCTGGGGCATGTTCGGCTCGCAGTGCGCCTTTATGTCCGAACTCTTCGGCTCCCGCCAGCGGTACCTCGGAGTCTCCGTCGCACGCGAGATCTCCGCCGTTATCTCAGGAGGCGTCGCGCCTCTCATCGGTGCCTGGATCATCTCCCTGGTCGTTGCGTCCAACGGCGGACCCGACGCCGCTGAAGCCGGACTGGGAGCATGGCTGCCGATAGCCGGATACCTCGCTCTGCTGACCGCCATCACCATCGTCGCCACGTTCTTCACCCCGGAAACGATCGGCCGCGACCTGGATGGCAGCCGGGACGCTATTGACGACCCGTCAACAATCGAGGCACACCGAATTGCAGATTACGCCGGCCGGATCACAGCCTAGGGGGGGCTCAACGTGGCCTGTCCGTCACCGTGACTGTCCGCGGGGCCTGGAAGGACAGCAGCCGGATCCGTTCGGGCTTGTGGTCCCGCAGCCGGATTCCGGGCAGTGCTGCAGCGGTTTCCTGGATGGTGACGGCTGCCTCCAGTTCCGCGAGCTTGGCCCCGAGGCACCGGTGGATGCCGGAGCCGAACACCAGGCCGTAGGCCGTTGATTGTCCGTTCCCGTCGGGTGAAGTAATGGGATTGCCGCTCAGTTCGAGGAGGATTTCGGCGCCGGCAGGGATCGGGGCGTCACCGAGGTTGGTGTCGTGGGCTGCCACGCGGCGCCAGGTGGGGACGGACGATTCGGTGGTGAGTACGTGCCGGACCATGGTCCTGGAGCCTGTTTCGGTGGCGGCCTCGTTCCAGCCGACGGGCGCGGATCCTTCGAGGAGCCGGAACAGGGTGGTGCTGATCAGCTGGGTGGTGGTTTCCTGTCCGGCGATCAGCAGGAAGTAGCCCAGCGAGCACATCTCCGGCGTGGACAGCCCGTGGTCGGCCAGGGATTTGAACAGGTTGCGTCCGGGGGCCGTCAGGGATTCCTGAACGAGCTTCCGCAGCCAGACGTAGAAGCCTGCGGCGCTGTGGGCCAGTTCGAGTTGCCGGTCCTCGTCGGGCCAGCCCCAGAACAGCTCCATGGAGTCAAGGCCCCACCGCTTGAGGTCCGCAAGATCCCGGACGGGCAGTCCGAGGAGTTCGAGCATGACGACTGCCGGTGGAAACGCCGCGACCGTGTGCACGAGGTCCACGTGGCCGGAGGAGTCGAGCCGGTCCGCAGCGTTCCGTGCTGCTTCCCGGGCCAGTTCCCGGATCCGCGGCTCCATGGCGGCGACTGTGGCGGGGGTGAAATAGCCCGCCACGACCTTGCGGATCCCGGCGTGCGTGGCCGTGTCGTTGCTCGCCAGCACAGGCGGCAACGCAAAGCCCACGCGCTGCAGCACTCGCAGGGCCGGTCCTTCCAGTGGCGTGACCGCGACCAGGGCATTGCCGGGGCTGAAGTCGGCAGGACGGTGCAGCACCTCACGGACCGCGTCCGGGTCACGCACCACGAGGTACGGGCACCGCGCCTGGCCGGCGCCGGCAGTCTGTCCCGGGGCCTCCGTCACTGCCGGTCCCGCCGGCACCGGCGTCTCCGCGGGGCGGGCGGTCATCATCGCCGCGTTCATGCGGGCAGGCCGTTCAGCCAGGCAGCTGCGCCGGCGCGGAAATCCGCCGGGGACAGTCCCGAGGCCTGCTCGGGAAGGGCGCCGAGGAAGGGCACCCGCAGCGATCCGAGCACCTGCCGGTTGCTGTGGTGCACAACATCCGGAAAGGGCGGCCAGCTTCCGAGCACCACCCCAACGACCTGCAGGTCCCGGGCGTCCAGCGCCTCGAGGGTCAGGGCCGTGTGGTTCAGGGTGCCGAGGGCAGGCCGCGCGACGAGCACGAACGCGGCTGCCAGGAGCGATCCGAGGTCCGCCAGGGTGCCGCCGTCGGAATCCAGTTCCACCAGCAGGCCGCCTGCGCCCTCAACCAGGACGTGGTCGTGGGACGCGGCCAGCGCGCGGACCTTCGCGGCGTGGGCAGCCACGCTGGGGAGCGGTGTTCGTTCGACGGCGGCCGCCGCGACGGGCGCCAGGGGTTGCTGCAGGACGATCCCGGTTTCTGCTGTCACGGCCCCGGCGAGCCGGACAATTTCGGCCGCGTCGGAATCGCCGTCGGCGGCTCCTGACTGGCACGGTTTGTACACTGCGACGCTGTGCCCCGTTCCGTGGAGGACGGCGGCGAGGGCCGCCGTCGTCATCGTTTTACCGACGCCGGTGTCCGTTCCGGTGACCAGGATGATGCCGGGCAGGTTCATGGAAGTTCCTCCAAAATGCCGCGCAGCACTGCGCAGCTGTCTTCGATTTCCTCGGGTGTAAGGGTAGCGCGGGCGGTGAGCCGCAGCCGTGAAATTCCGTCGGGAACGGACAGCGGGCGGAAGCAGCCAACCCGGACGCCGGACGCACGTGCGGCACCGGCAGCCGCCAGCGCTGCTTCGGCGGACGGCATGGCAATGGACTGGACGGCCCCCGATGATTGCTCGACGGCGGCCCGGTCGACGGCAGTGCCGCTGGCCGCAAGGGCAGGGGCGAGCCCGGCGGCCAGCGCCGCAGCGTTGCTACGGACGGCTCCCGCCCGCCAGGGCTCGTCCCGGATGATCCGGACTGCGGCGAGGGCCGCTGCGGCAGCGGCGGGCGCCAGGCCGGTGTCGAAGATGAAGCTCCGGGCCCGGTTAACGAGGTGTTCCCGCAGGAGGGGGGATCCCAGGACCGCGCCGCCCTGGCTGCCCAAGGCCTTGGACAGCGTCGCCGTCACGATCACGTTCGGATGCCCGGCAAGGTCTGTCCCGGCCACCGAGCCGCGGCCCTGGAAGGTGCCGGTGCCGGTGACGCCGAGGCTGTGCGCTTCGTCGATGAGCAGCACGGCGTCGTGATCCTCGGCCAGGGCCAGCAGGGCGGCGAGCGGGGCTTCGTCGCCCAGGACGCTGTAGAGGGATTCGACGGCGATCAGTGCGCGCGGTTCCGGCCGGCCGGCAAGCAGCCGGCCGGCCTCCTCCACGCTGTTGTGGGTGAACGATTCGGTGCGGGAGCGGCTGAGCCTGAATCCGTCGATCATCGAGGCGTGGCAGTGTTCGTCCGCGACGATCAGGGTCCCGGGGCCCCCGAGCGCCGTGATCACGCCGATGTTGGCCAGATAGCCGGAGGAGAACACCAGCGCCGTCTCCATCCCGGCCAGCATGGCCAGTTCCTGCTCGAGGTCCAGATGCAGCCGCGTGGTTCCGGCCACCAGGCGCGAGGACGTGGCGCCCGCACCCCACTGCAGCACGGCCGCCGCCGCGGCCCCGGTGACCCGAGGGTCCGCGGCGAGTCCCAGATAGTCGTTGCTGGCCAGGTCGATGAACTCTTCGTCCGCCGCGCGGACGAGCGGGCGGCGAACCAGGCCCCTGCGATCGCGGACCGCGGCCTGCCGCTCCAGCCACTTGATCATCGACGCGCTCATCCCAGGCCCCTTGACTGCGCCGGGACGCGCTCATGGACTTCGGCGACGGCCGCCGTCATGCCTGCGGTGATCTGCTCAATGTCCGCTGCGGTGCTGACGTACGGGGGCATGGTGTAGACGAGGTTCCGGAACGGCCGGACCCAGACCCCGTGCCCGATGGCTGCGGCAGTGACCGCCGTGACGTCGACGGCGTCGTGCAGCTCGATGACTCCGACGGCACCGATGGTGCGGACCTCCCGGACAGCCTCAAGTTCCAGGGCGGAGGATAGCCCCGATTCGAGGCCGGCGCCGATCCGCGCGACGTCGGCCCGCCAGCCGCCGTCGTCAATGATGCCAAGGCTGGCATTGGCCACCGCACACGCCAGCGGGTTCCCCATAAAGGTGGGACCGTGCAGCAGCGCCCCGGCCTCGCCGTTGGAAACCGTCGACGCAATCTCCCCGGTGCAGAGCATGGCGGCCAGCGTCAGGTACCCGCCGGTCAGGGCCTTGCCGACGCACATGATGTCCGGCACCACGCCGGCATGATCGGCCGCGAACAGCTCCCCGGTACGCCCGAAGCCCGTTGCGATCTCATCGAAGATGAGGAGCAGCCCGTGCCGGTCCGCCACCTCCCGCAGTACTGTCAGGCATACGGCCGGGTAGGCGTGCATCCCGCCGGCACCCTGCAGGACCGGTTCGACGATGATCGCTGCCAGCTCCCCGGAATGCGCAGCCGCAATGTCCGCGAGGTCGGATGCCCACGCCTGCACGGTTTCCGGGGTCGCGGAAGCAGCGGCCGGGGGACGCGGAGCAAAGACATTGCCGGCCAGCAGCCCCGGGAACGCGGAGTGCATGCCGTCCACAGGATCGCAGACCCCCATCGCCGCGAAAGTGTCGCCGTGGTACCCGCCACGGATGCTCAGGAACCGCTGCCTGGTTGGCCTGCCTGACGCGGTCTGGAACTGCACCGCCAGCTTCAGCGCCACCTCAACGGCTACCGAGCCCGAGTCCGCAAGGAACACCCGCTCCAAACCCGGCCTCCCTGGCACAATCGGTGCCATACCCACGAGCCGCTCGGCCAATTCCACCGCCGGAGCGTGCGTGAGCCCGCCGAACATCACATGGCTGAAACTCTCCAGCTGCCGCCGCGCGGCGGCGTCGAGCACCGGGTGGCGGTAGCCGTGGATCACCGACCACCACGAGGACATCGCATCAACCGCCTCGTGGCGTGCGCCGTCCTCGCCCCTAAGCTGCAGCCGGACGCCGTCGGCTCCCTCGACCTCCCAGAGCGGTAGCTCCGGGGACGCCGGTGCGTACGGGTGCCACAACCGCGCGCGGTCCCGCTGGATCAGGCCCGGCATTTCCGAATCCTGCCTCATGGTGCAAGCACCCCGTGGCGGGAGCATTCCGCTGACCAACCTGTTGGTGTGACCTGGACTTTCATGCGCCGCCGGCAGGCGGCGCAGTACCGCGGCGGCTCCATCGCGAGATGCTCGCCGCAGCGGCGGTGAACGTCCGACGTCGGGCTGGCGCCGCCGTCGGACGGTTCCCCGCAGTGCCCGCAGAACTCGGTGGTTGAGTTCGTCGAAACCTGGTTCATAGTGTCTTCTGGAGTTCCTTGATGGGCATGTTCAGCTCGACGAGCAGGTTCAGGTCCGCGGTTGCCGGGCGGCCCAGGGTGGTGAGGTAGTTCCCGACGATGACGGCGTTGATGCCGCCCATGAGGCCTTCGCGGGTGCCGAGGTCCCCGAGGGTCAGTTCCCGGCCGCCGGCGTAGCGCAGCACGGTGCGGGGCATGGCCAGGCGGAACGCGGCGATCGCGCGGAGGGCGTCCTTGCCGTCCATGATGCCCTGGTTTTCCAGCGGGGTGCCGGGGCGGGGGTTGAGGAAGTTCAGCGGGACTTCGTGCGGTTCCAGGGCTGCGAGCTGGACGGCGAGTTCCGCGCGCTGCTCCAGGGATTCGCCCATCCCGATCAGGGCGCCGCAGCACAGTTCCATGCCGGCGGCCTTGACCATGTTGCAGGTCTCCAGGCGTTCTTCGTAGCTGTGCGTGGTGACGACGTCGGGGAAGTAGCTGCGGGCGGTTTCGAGGTTGTGGTTGTAGCGGTGCACGCCCCATTCGGCGAGCTGGTCCACCTGCCGCTGGGTGAGCATGCCCAGGGAACAGGCGATGTTGATCTCCACGGCTTCGTTGATGCGGTCGATCGCGAACTTGATCTGGTTCATCAGCTTGATGTCCGGTCCGCGGACCGCGGCGACGATGCAGAACTCGGTGGCGCCGGTGGCGGCCGTTTCCTTCGCGGCTTTGACAAGTTCGGGGATGTCCAGCCAGACGCCGCGGACGGGGGAGTCGAACAGGCCGGACTGGCTGCAGAAGTGGCAGTCCTCGGGGCAGCCGCCGGTCTTGATGGAGATGATGCCCTCGACTTCGACGTCCTCGCCGCAGTGCTTGAGCCGGACTTCGTGGGCCAGCTGCAGGGTCGCAGGCAGGGCGTCGTCCGGGAGCCGGAGCACTTCCTCGAGCTGCGCCTGGGTCAGGCCGATGCCGTCGTCGAGGACCTGCCGGCGGGCGGTTTCCAGGATCTCGTAGGTTGTGGGGAGGTTTGCCTGAATCGTCATTGACGGGTCCTTTGCGTTCGGGAAGTTGCGGATATTCCTCCGAACCGACGCTAGTTCCCCGTTGGAGGCAAGATTTTGTTGGGTCCCGACAATGAGGGGAACGTGACTTTAGACGGACCATCCTGCGGCCCGCCCGTGTGCGCCCGTCGGAGCCCTCCACCGGCCGAAGGTCAGGATTCGTCCAGCCAGGCAGGGAATACTGGGAGAAGTCGCGTGGTCTGGGGCCCGGACTCACAATTCATGTCAACAGGCAAGTGCCGGTTCTTGCCCTGATTCAGCTGACGTTGGAACCGGCCAGAGATAGCCACGGAGGCATATGACGTTGCTGGTTGGTGGAACCGTCGAGACGGCCGCCCGTAAGGGCGCAGGACAGAGCACCGGACAGAGCGCCGGACAAGCTCCGGTGCGGCAAAGGCTGGACGGCCTCGATGTCCTTCGCGGCGCTGCCGTCGGTGCGGTTCTGATGGGACATTCATGGCCGGGGGTATTTCAAGGAGCCGGCATCGTCGGCGTGATTGTCTTCTTCGTGCTGAGCGGTTACCTGATCACAGGTGTGCTGATCAGGGACGTCGAACAACATCGCAAAGTCCGTTACGGCCGCTTTTACGCGCACCGGGCCTTCCGCCTGTTGCCGGCACTTATGGCCTTCCTTGGTGTCTACGCCATCGTGGAACTGACGGCCGATGTGCTCGGGGACCGTTCCAAGGGAATCATCGGCTACACGCTCCTCGCCGGTTTCGGCTACCTCAAAGACCTGCCGCTGCCCTTCGACGTCAGCATGGCCATCGGACCGCTCTGGACGCTGGCGGTGGAAGAACAGTTCTACCTGATCTGGCCGGCGTTGCTGGTCATCGCCCTGCGGAGGAACCGCCAGGGACGGCTGATCGGCTGGTCCGCCGCCGTCGTCCTTTCACTGATGACTGCCAGTGTGCTGGCGATGCTGATCCTGGCACCGAACCTTCATTCCCTGGTCTACGCGCTTCCGACGACGTGGGGTCTGGGGCTGATCATCGGTTCGGCGCTGCGCCTCTACAGGGTCCGGATGTTCAGCTGGTTCTCCGGCCGCCGGCGCAGGGGGGTGGCCCTGCTGGGCTCGGTCCTTGTCCTGGCCGCGTTGGTGTTCTTCCCCAAGGCCAACGAATCGCCGGCCTTCTTCTTCGTTGGCGGCCCGCTGGCCATGGCTGCGGCCGCCGTCCTGGTGGTACTGGCCGCGTCCCGGACGCGCATCATGCCCAGGTGGACGCGTGCGTTGCAGCTCCTGGGCATGGTCTCCTACGCGGCGTACCTCTGGAACTACATCGTGATCCTTTGGCTCAATGGCGGATCAACGGCCGACCTGCCGCCCCTCGTGGCCGTGACGGCAATCCTGCTGACCCTGCTGCTGGCCGTCGTCAGCTGGCACACCGTCGAAAAGCTGGGACGCATCGGGCGCGACCGCTTCGACAAGTACTACGAGGCAAGGGCCGACGCCACTACTTTTCGTGGCTCGTAGCGATGTCGTGCGAGGCGGCCCATTCGCTGACGTCCCGGCGTTCGATCGCGGCGGCCATCAGCTCGGGAAACAGATCCGGGGTGCAGGCGAAGGCCGGGACGCCGATTCCGGCAAGGGCCGCGGCATGGTTGGAGTCGAACGAGGGATGACCGCTGTCACTCAGGGCCAGTAGGGCAATCAAAGTGGCTCCCGATCCGACGATTGCGCCGGCACGCCGCAGCATCTCCTCAACAATTCCGCCCTCGTAGAGATCGCTGATCAAGACCAGAATCGTCTCTGTCGGTTGGGTGATCTGAGACTGGCAGTAGGCGAGCGCCCGGTTGATGTCCGTGCCGCCGCCGAGTTGCACGCCGAAGAGCACATCCACCGGATCATCCATGTCGTCAGTCAGGTCCACCACCTCGGTGTCAAAGACCACCAGCCGGGTGCGCACGGACCGCAGCGAGCTGAGCACCGCCCCGAACACGCTGGAATACACCACAGATTCGGCCATCGAACCGGACTGGTCGATGCACAGGATGATCTCGCGCTGCACCTCGGTGCTGCGCCGGGCATAGCCGACCAGCCGCTCGGGCACCACGGTGCGATAGTCGGGCTGGTAGTTCTTAAGGTTCGCGCCGATGGTGCGGTTCCAGTCGATATCCCGATGCCGGGGCCGCCGGGTGCGTGCCGCACGGTTCAATGCCCCGGAGACGGCCTGAACCGTCTTGGCGCGCAGGCGATCCTCCAATTCGATGGTCACCTGCCGGACCACCGCCCTGGCGGTCTCGCGGGAATGCTCGGGGATAACACGGCCGAGACCGACGAGGGTGCTGACCAGGCCGATATCAGGCTGCACCGTGCGGAGCATCTCCGGTTCGAGGAGGAGCTGCCGCAAGCCGAGCCGGTCCATGGCGTCGGCCTGCATCACCTGGACCACCGTGGACGGGAAATAGCCGCGAATGTCCCCGAGCCATCGGGCCACCCGCGGGCTGGACGCGCCGAGGCCGCCCGGCCTCGATTTCGGGGCCCCGTATAGGTCCTCCAGCGCCTTGTCACGGCGGGCGTCAGCGGCCGAGAGCTCCACGCTTTGACCACCGTCCGTGACGACGCCGTCGGCTTCGTGCCCGCCGAGCACCAGCCGCCAGCGGCTGAGCCGGTCGCGGCCGTCACCTCGATCCGGGTTCGCGTCGGTCACGCTATCGCCTCCCATCCCAGATACCTGGCCATCGTGCGGATCGCAGGGCCCGCGCCCCTTATCTCAAGCGCGGCGGTGTCGGGGCTTTGCGCGGGCCCGCGTCCTCGGCTCACCTGCTCGCCGATCTCCCGCCGCTCCGGACGGCTGAAGGCGGAGAATGTCCTGCGCAGCAGGGGCAGGACGTCGTCGAAGACCTCGTCCCGCACACCGGCGACCCAGTCGTCGACGAGCTCCAGGAGGTGCTGATCATGAATCAGCAGCACTGCGTCGCCGGACAGCAGTCCGTCCAGCCAGGCGGCGGCCTCGGGCGCCGGCGTGGCGACCGAGAGCCGGCGGCTGAGCCGGGCCGCGACCTCATCCCGCTCCACCAGGCCCGCGTCCATCAGCAGGCGCGTGGCCCGTCCGGCGACGGACCCGTGGATCCGGTCTGAACCGGCGACGGCGGCCAAGGCCCGGTGCCAGTCGTCCAGGGGCAGCTCCGGCAGCAATGACAAGCCGTACTGCGCCGAGTCGATGGCGCGCCGCATGGCTGTCGCGGCGGCATCGTCCAGCCCGGCGCAGGCGGTAGGCAGGCCGACGCATGCCCGCACCACCGTCGCGTCGAGGATCCGCTGTACGCCGGTGACGTCCACACCGCGCACATTGCCATACCGGCAGGTCCGGGCGAGCGGGGCTATCGTTTCCAGCAGCGGGACCACATCCTGCTGCACGGCGGTTCGCTCGGCCAGTACCGACACCACGGCGCTGATTCCGTCCGGCAGGTCCGCGAGCAGGCAATTGGCAAGCAGTTCGCTGAGGTCGGCCAGGCTGCTTCCCGGGCCCTGGGCGTGTTCCGCCACCCACGTCGCCGCCGCCGTAGCGATGGTGGTGCCGTAGCGGCTGGCGTCCACCACTGCGACGGCGAGTTCCGGCTGCCAGAGGAGGGTCCATGCCTCCTTGAACGTGCCAGTGGTACGGCCGGTGTCGGCGGGTGTGCCCCAATCAACACCGAGCAGTGCCAGCCGGTGCAGCAGGACCGAACGGGCCAGCTGGTTCGGTTTGCGGAGGTCGATTGTCAGGAACTCTTCCAGCACGCTGGGCTGCAGGCGCAGGCGACGCTGGGTCGCGGCGAGGTCAGCGGCCAGCGGGACGGTGGGCGCTGACTCCGGCACGCTTCCCAGTTCGTTGCCGACGGTGAGCTCGCGGTGCACGAGTGCCAGTGGGAGCGGTGAACCGTCACAGAGAACAGCTTGCGCGGCATCGTCCAGCTCCGTCAGGCCCGGGCTGGGGCGGCCGCGGACGGCGGCCAGGGCGCTGGCCAGCCGGCTGGCCTCCACCACGGAAGCCGTCGAGGCGTCGAGGTTTTCCCGGCGCAGGGTTTGCGCGACCCGGACCAGCCACGTGGTGGCCACATCAGCCGTGGAGTCCCGGGCAGTCCAGTGGGCGAAGAGGTGCTGGTACCAGCCAGGCGCCGTGACGCCCGCCCCGTATCCGGTTTGCAGGCTGAGCCGACCCGACGTCCACGGCACCCACGTGACGGCGACCCTGATCTTGGGCAAACCGGCCAGCACCTTGTTGTCCGCCGCCGCCGGAGGAAAGTTCGCCGGAACCAGCGCGGGGGCGTGATAAGCCCCGCACACCACGGCGATCCGCGCGTGCCCGTCGCGGATGGCGGCACGCAGCAGCCGCCGCATCGCAGCTTCGCGCCGATTGTTCTCGGCGACGTCCGCGTGGTCGGCCGGCCGGTTGTCAACGGCGCGGATCTCCGCGATGGCTTCGGTAATGGCCGCGAACCTGTTGAGTGGGTCGGCAATGCGGTGCTCGACGGCGTCCTCCCACCAGCGCTCCGCGTCGCTGTACCCGGCTGCCTGGGCCAGCATCGCAATGGCATCCGGCCGGTAGGGCTGTTGCGGCGGAGCAGCGGGTTCGGCGTCGTCCACTGCTGTGTGCAGCGCGAAGCTGTTTGCTGCCGGCAGGTCAATCGTCCGCACAGGGGTTCCCGTCGACGCAGCCCAGCGGAACGCCACCCACTCCGGGGAAAATTCGGCCAAAGGGTAGAACGAGGCCAGCCTGGGCTGATCGGCCGCGTAGATGAGTGCCGCCACAGGCGGAACCATCGCCGGATCGGAGACCAGCGGGACTACCAGGTCGAGTTCGGGCGGGCCCTCGATCAGCACCAGGTCAGGCCGGAGGGTCGCCAGGGCCTCGGCCACCGAGCGCGCCGAACCGGGCCCATGGTGCCGGATCCCCAGGACGTGGACGTCTGTCATTGATCAGTTCGTGGACTCTAGGTCGCGGCAGGCCCGGTAGAGGTCCTTCCATTCCGGCCGGTTGCGGACCACGGTTTCCAGGTACTCCTGCCAGATCACCCGGTCCTGGACCGGATCCTTGACCACCGCGCCGACCAGGCTCGCCGCTACGTCCGCGGCGCGGACGCTGCCGTCACCGAAGTGGGCTGCCAGGGACAGGCCATTCGTCATGACAGAGATCGCTTCTGCCGTGGACAGGGTTGCCGATGGCGATTTGAGGGTGGTCCGCTGATCCTGGGTGAGGCCGGCGCGCAGTTCCCGCATCACCGTGACCACCCGGCGGATCTCAGAGAGTGCCGCAAGGTCGGCCGGGAGCTCTAGTGCTGCCCCAAGGCTCCGCACGCGGGTGGTGACGATCTCGACTTCCTGGTCGAGGCTGTCGGGCAGCGGCAGCACCACAGTGTTGAACCGGCGGCGCAGCGCCGATGACAGATCGTTGACGCCCTTGTCGCGGTTGTTCGCTGTGGCAATGACGTTGAATCCCTTGATCGCCTGCACCTCCGCGTTGAGTTCGGGGATGGGCAGGGTCTTCTCGCTCATGATCGTGATGAGGGAATCCTGCACGTCAGACGGGATCCGGGTGAGTTCTTCCACCCGCACCAGGCTGCCTGACTCCATGGCCCGCATCACCGGCCCGGCCACCAGGGCCGCCCGGGAAGGGCCGTCGGCGAGCAGCCGCGCGTAGTTCCAGCCGTACCGCAATGCCTCTTCCGGAGTGCCTGCGGTGCCCTGCACCACCAACGTGGAGGTGCCCGAGATCGCCGCCGCCAGATGCTCGCCCATCCAGGTCTTGGCAGTCCCCGGAACGCCGAGCAGCAACAGTCCCCGGTCAGTGGCAAGTGACGCCACGGCGATTTCCACCAGCCGGGACGATCCCAGGTACTTCGGGCTGACCTGCGTGCCGTCCGGCAGCGTGCCGCCAAGGATGTAAGTGGCGACCGCCCAGGGGGACAGCCGCCAGCTGGGCGGCCGGGGTCGATCGTCGACGGCGGCCAGGGCCTGGAGTTCGTCGGCGTAGGCGGTTTCCGCGTGGGCGCGGAGAATCTCCGGGGCAGCAGTCTGGGCATCGGTCATTGGAAGGCCTCCGTCAGCGATTGTCGGAACGATTGGTATTGCACGACGTCACGAAACACGCGGCGCCGAGGGGCGTCGTCGTCGGAACGTTGCAGCAGGCGGCGGCACTGATCTGCCGTGCCGGGCGGCAGGGCCATCGGCAGGAATCCCGACACCATTGCGGTGAGCTGGCCGCCGTTCTTTGCCGTGAGCAGCTCGAGAACTGCGGCGGCCAAGGGCGCGCCCCACGGCCTCGGCAGCTCGCGCAGCAAGGGGACCAGCGCCGTAGACTGTGCCGTGCCGCTACGGATGTGGCGCAGGACTGCGTCCTCCCGTGCGGCTGCCGGCAGGCAGCCCAGGAGCCGCGTATCGGTGCGGAGATCGAGCAGTGCGCGCACCCACTCGGTGTCGGTCCGGAGGGCGGCGGCGACGACTAGTGCGTCGATCACACGTGGTTCGCCGTCAAGCATTGCCAGAGTTGCTGCCGGGCTGCGGCCGGAGACAGTTGTCCAGACGTCGAGCGGGGCACCGCGGATGATCGTGTCCAGCCGGCCCAGCCGGTCGGGTTCGGCGGCGCGCGGGGCCTGGGCAATCCCGTCGCGCAGGGCTGCGGCGTCCGGATCCGGTGGCAGGTCAATCTCGAACTGCTTGCGCAGTAGCCCCTTGACGCGCAGCAGGGGCCTCAGGCGCGTTGCCATGCGGTTGGCGCGGGCGCTCGTGGGGAGCCGGCCAAGGAGGTCGGCGGCGAGGTCCCGCACGCTCTTTGCTTTGTCGTCCAGGGCATTTTCCAGCAGGTCTTCGTCGGCGGGTTCGAGGTTGATCGCGAACGCGGCCACATGGGCGGCGCGTTCCCGGGCACTGAGGGTGTCCCAGTGCGCGTGTAGCAGCTCGCGTGCGGTGGCCGGGTCGCTGCGCCGGAGCCGTTCCAGTTCGGCTGTGGCGCCAGCCGTCGTCAGCTCGGCCCAGTCGTACGTCGTCGCGGCGCGCTGTCCGGTATCCTGCGGACCGGATCCCTTGGGAGCGTGCCCCCTCGGCCCGGAACCCTGTTGCCTGAGGCCCTGAAGCCAGCGGCCCCGGGTTCCGATGACAAGTTGCATGTGCTCCGCCACGGCTGGCTTGGTGTCAGCCAGGGCGAGCAGTGCCGGGAGCAACCGGTGCGGAACCCGCCGTCCGGACGCAGCCGCGAACTGCAGCCAGTCTGTGACCAGCTGCGTCCGTAGTTCCGGGCCAACCGGAGGCTGGTTGAGTAGGAGGTCCAACAGCCGCACGGCGTCAGCGGAGGCCTGCGGGGCATCGTCCGGTGGAGCCGGATCAGGCAGTTGGGCAGTGTCCACGATGCCGGGGCGGCGGGCAGCCCGGGTGACGACATCGGCCACCGCCGCCTGGTCGAGCAGCAATTCCTCGCGCGACAGGCCATCGGGTGGGCGGAACTTCAACTCGGCAGCTGGAACGGGTACCGCGTGCCGCCCCGTGCCGACGAGCGCTGAGCTGCGGAGCTCCGCCAGCCACGTCATGGCGTGACCACCGCTCCATCGACGACGACGGACAGCGGCCGTACGCGGCCGTCCTCCAGTTCTCCAAACACGTGGATCGGATGGCTGCCGGTCAGCGCCAGCAGGGAGTCCGCGGGCGCGCCGACCAAAGGGAGGGCGTCGCCGGCACTGTCCAGCAGCCAGCCAGGCTCACCCGGACAGACACGCACCCCGGCGAAGAGCACGGGGTGGCGCCCGCGCCACGGCGAGAGCGCCACCGCAGCCGATTCCAAGTCCAACGCCTGGGCAATGCTGCAGCCCTCACCGAGGCCGTCGGCCAATCCCCGCGGGGCTATCGGACTGGTGAACATCGCCCGCTGCGGTGCGGAGCCGGGATACCGTGCGACGGCGACGTCCAACAGGGCGCCCGCGAGCTGGGGTGTCGCGAGGACTTCACCCTGGGCGGCAAAATCGAGCACCAGCACCACCGTTCCGTCGGGTCCGCGCAGCCAGGTACGTTGCTGCTGGAGCCGACCGTCATCACTGCGGTGGGCACCGAGCACCAGCCACGGACCGGGGAGGGCCTCCGAGGACTGGACCTCGGCCGACGCAGTTGCCCACCCTACTGCCACCCGAAGGTCGGCAAACTCAGCGGGAGTCAGTTCGTCCCGTATGCTCCAGGCTTTGGTCATGGCCCACCAGCGGCCGGATCGCAGGAGCAGGTGGTCAGCCCAATCGGCCCGGGCATGGACATCCGAACCCATTGCCCGCACTTGCTCGGCCAGACCCGGCAGCTGCGCGTCGACCAAGCGTCCTGCCACACCGTCCCACCAGGAATACGGTTGGTTGCGGGCGGAGGCCAGGCCGGTCCGTACAAGGTCCGTCAGCCAGCGGGCGAAGTCGGCGATCCCCGCATCCATCAGCGCCAGCCTGTCAGCGAGCCGCTTCGCCTGTGCTGCCGGATCCGTCTGCTGCTCCGACTGGCGGCGCTCCCGGGCGACCGCCCGGTCCGCCCGCTGGGCGGCCCATTCCTCAGCGAAGCCGGCAGTCTCCGAGCCGCCGTCGGCCAATTCCTCCCGGGCCCATAGAAGAAGCAGCGCCAGCGCGTGCTTGCACGGGAACTTCCGGCTCGGACACGAGCACCGGTATGCGGGAGCGGCGATGTCCACGCTCACCTGATAGGGAGTCTGTCCGCTGCCCTGGCACTTGCCCCAGACCAGGACGTCGTTGCTGCCTGTTTCGGACCATGGACCCGGACGGGTCAGCTTTCGGGCGGCTGCCAGGGAAGATGGGTCGGGCGCGGCGCTGATCACTTTCTCCTCGCTCCAACGCCCCATGTGGCACATTCTGCCTGACGTCCCCGGCTCCGCAACAGATGCACGGCGGTGTGGCGGCCGGGAGAAGCCGCGGCTGACCTGCACATGCCCGGTACGGCCCCGGCGTCGAACACAAAACCGCTGGGATCCAACGCGATCCGGTGCGGCCGTGTCAGGATCAGTTATGCCTCATCGCCTGATGCTTCTCGACACTGCGTCGCTGTACTTCCGCGCCTTCTATGGCGTGCCCGACACGATCCGCCGCGCCGACGGAACGCCGGTGAACGCCGTCCGCGGCCTGCTCGACATGATTGCGCGGCTCACGACCGATTACGAGGCGACGCATCTCATTGCGTGCTGGGACGATGATTGGCGTCCGCAATGGCGGGTGGACCTGATCCCCAGCTACAAGTCGCACCGGGTCGCCACGGTGGTGGCCGGTGCCGCCGATGTGGAAGTCGTGCCGGATGCGCTCGAGGTGCAGATTCCGATGATCCGACGCGTGCTCGACCTCGCCGGCATCGCCGTCGTGGGGGCCGCGGAGCATGAGGCCGACGACGTCGTCGGCACCTACGCCAGCCACGCCGGGCTTCCGGTCGACGTGGTGACGGGCGACCGCGACCTTTTCCAGATCGTCAGCGACGCCCGTCAGGTACGGGTGATCTACACCGCGCGCGGAATGAAGAATCTCGAAGTCGTGACCGACGTCGTTGTCGTCGGCAAGTACCGTGTGCTGCCTGAACAGTATGCCGATTACGCGACCCTCCGCGGCGATGCCTCCGACGGGTTGCCGGGCGTCGCCGGAATCGGCGAGAAGACTGCCGCGTCGCTGCTCGGCGAGCACGGCACCCTCGACCGGCTGCTCGCGGCGGCAGCGGATGCCGAAAGCGGGGTGCCCGCCTCCGTGCGGTCGAAGCTGGACGCGGCTGCGGACTACCTCGAGGTCGCGCCCAGGGTCGTGAAGGTCGTCCGCGACCTCGAGCTGCCGTCGCTCGACGAGGCAGGCGCGCAGCTGCACTCCGTGGTCGGCGAGTCGCGCGCCGAACTCGAACGTCTTGCCACCGAGTGGAACCTCGGCGGCTCGGTCAGGCGACTCCTTGACGCCCTTGACCATCGGGATCCATAGTCGTGAGGCGCAGCCGGAGCCAGGTTTCGGCGATGAACACCGCGATATTCAGAAGGCTCAGCGGGACCCGGCAGCCTCGAACAGCCCGGCGGGAGATGCGCTCAGGAAGCTACATCGAGCTTCTCAGCTGATGACCTTCGTAGCGTTCCCTGGATGGCATCCAGGGAGAGGGCCAGTTCGTCGGCGAGGGCAGCCACAATCATGAATGACGGTGTTGCGATCCGACCCGTCTCGATTTTCCGGAGTGTCTCAGGGGATATACCTGCACCAAGAGCGACTTGGACCAGTGTCCGTTCCCCCCGGGCGTGACGCAGCATCTCGCCGAGGAGCTGCCCTGCTCGGATGTCTTCTGGGCTTAGCGGGACTCTAACCATCCTCCAAGAGTAGTACCGTTATAATAATAACGGTACTACTTGGAGGAATCATTGATTGAGCTACTCACGCCTCGAGAAGTTGACGCGGCACGTCTCTCCGGCCAGTTCGTGGCGAAGACTCTGTCGGACTTGAGGGAGAGAATCGGGCCCGGGACGAATCTCCTGGAAATAAATGATTGGGCAGCTTCGATGATTCGGATGGCTGGAGCCCGCTCGTGTTATGTCAACTACGCCCCTTCATTTGGGCGCGGCCCCTTCGGAAAAGTCATCTGCACCTCCGTTAACGATGCCGTTTTGCACGGACTTCCTTATGACTACGTTCTGAGGGATGGGGATCTACTGACCCTTGATTTCGCAGCAAGCGTTAACGGGTGGGTCACTGATTCCGCCATCAGCTTCGTTGTGGGGGAGTCCCACGCGCCTGTGGACGGGCACATGATTGAAACCACGGAGAAGGCGCTTCTGGCCGGTATCCATGCCGCCCAGTCCGGAGCGCGTCTTGGAAATATTTCCCATGCGATTGGCTCAGTGCTCGAATCAGCAGGCTTTGAGGTCAACACCGAATTTGGCGGGCACGGTGTTGGAAGCACCATGCATCAGGACCCGCATATACCGAACATCGGTGCACCCGGACGCGGATACGTGCTTCGCCCCGGACTGCTTTTGGCAGTAGAACCCTGGGTCATGGACGGCACCAGCAAACTCGTTACAGCTCCTGACGGGTGGACCTTGCGCAGTTCCAATGGCCGCCGGACTGCGCACTCCGAGCACACGATCGCCATCACGGAATCCGGACCCGTCATTCTCACACAACTGGCCTGAAGAGCGAGCCTTAGACCGCAGGGGAGTGGCCCGCACCCGCGGCGTCCCACGCGCCGACTTCAGCGTCCGGGTACCCGCACACGGGGAAGCAGTATCACTGAGTCCCGTTCTGCAGAGCCAGCAGTCGAATTAGTTCTACTGGCACCTCTGCGTATCAGGTTCGGGTGTATTCGTTTGAGTATTTCCAGATGCTCCGTAGGATTGCCAACGTGTCACCAGCAACTTTGGACGGTCCGCCGCGCCCCCTGAGCGTCGGGGACGTCGTCGTCTGCCCGAACGACCTTCTTGGTGAGTGGGTCGCTGCCCAGGTCACGAACATCGACCCCGATTGGAAGAAGGTCGGCGTGCTCGAACTCGATTGGTCGGGTCCCGAGCCGTCCACAACGGATGACTTGGGTGAAGTTGAGCCGCTCCGGCTCACCCACCATTCCTGGAACGGGAGTTTGTCCCACGCCAACTGCGACTGGGTGCTCCCTCGGGGTTATCGAGTCCTCGGCAGGCTGCCACTGGTGCACGATCAGCGGTCGAATAGCTACACCAGCCGCTGGCGCGTGGGTGACCAACTTGCCCGACAACGCGCGTGGGACCGGGGCGAACGTGACTGGCAAGAAACAGGCGCGCTCGAACTGACCCCTGCGGAACTTGAGCAGGCCCTCGCCGATGGCGCACCATCCCAAAACGCGGTACGCAGCCTCAAGGCGACGGGTCTGTCCGAAGTAGACGGCGGCCGGCTCACAGCCATCTTCCCCAACCTGACAAGTCTGACGCTCGGCGGAAGCCTCGGGCAGTTCGCGAACGCGGGCAAACTCAACCGGCTCAGCTCGCTCAAGGGCCTTTTCATCTCCGACTTATTCGGCATGACGAAGGCGGACTGCGTGCTCCCGGCCGAAGTTCCCGATCTGGAATACCTCGACTTACATAGCGTGCCTCACGAGTATGCCCTTGCGATGCGGGCCCGGTGGCGGTCAGAGGTGGTTAACGGCACGAGCGTCAACATCTCGAAGGCACGCAAACCCGAGTGGGTGCAAGAGAATCTTGAGAACCCGCTTCGCGACTGGGACGGGCGCGAGCACATTACGGCAGCCCGCTTCAAGAAAGCTGTCGAACAATTCAAGAAGACGCGGCGCGAAGTTCTCGCTATGGTCGGCCCTCAGCCAGATGAGTCCACCTTGGCCCGTTTGATGGACCTCGGGCGCGAATATGCGCTAGCGTTCAATCGCCTCGATGGGCGGTCCCCGTTCATCGAGACGGAGGAGCGCGAGGAGTTGTTCGCCGCACTCAACACGGTTATAACTGAGCGGGAAGTGGAGCTGGGCCGTTCTCTCGTGGCCGAGCGATCGGCTCTTCTCTCCGGAGTTGAAGGCGCGCGGGACTGGTGAACCACCTTGGCTTCCAAATGCTCGCATTTTCGGTGCAATGAGCGTATTCGTGGGGGCAAAGTTCATTTACGGGTTCTTCGCGTCCGATTTCCGCCTCGGTTGAAAATCGGGTTGCTCGGTTCATTCGGGGTTCAGTCCGCTGGTCGACGTAGCGGGACCATGCGTCGCCGGCGGCGTCGGCGTGGAGGAACGCGACCTGGTAGCTGTAGCCGAGTGCGTCGGCGACCAGTGGTGCCGGTGTTACGGCGAGATGCTCGTCCAGGGCCGTGTTTCGTGCGCCGAGCAGTTCAATTCCGAGGCCGCGGAGCCGGAGCATGATGGTGTTCGGGTGGAGGTGCTGCCCTGCCCTGGTTCCGGGGAAGAGCCAGTGGCTTTCCGTGCCTGATGCTGTTCGGAGGTTGGGGCGGTTCCGGAGGTGCTGTCTGAGGAGTTCCGCGAAAGGCTGTGGGACGGCCACCGGATGCGTGCCAAGGGCGATAGTGATCGCGCCCGCGTCGATGATGACCGCGTCTGTGCGGAGCGCGGCCACCCGGACCAGTGGTTGGGCATAGAGGAGGAGCAGTGTCCCGGCGACTCTGTAGGGCAGGGACTCGCTCGTTCCGGTGAGCAGTTCCTTTAGCCAGGCAAGGTGTTGTTCCTGCGGGATGGCCGGCCGGCCTTTGGCGGAGTAGTGCCCGATTTCGACGCGCATGTTCGTGCCGGTCTTTTTCGCGAAGATGAAGAAGGTCCGGATGGCTTTTCTGGTGGTCGGTCCGGTCGTGAGCCAGGTGTCCACGTCCTGCTGGGTGCAGGTGGCGGCGGTGCGATGGTGGGTCTTCCAGAGCCAGTCGAGGAACTTGATGGTCTCAGTGATCTCCTGTTTGGCCGCGTGCACCGGGCTTTGGACCGTTTTGTCCGGCGTTGCCATGGCGCGGATGCGTCGGAGATGGTGCCATTTGGCGAAGTGCTCGACGGGTTTGGCAACTTCGGCCGGCAGGGGGCGCAGCTTGTCATCGATCCAGGCTTCGAAGCGGTTCAGGTAGGGGTCCTGGTGGGGGAGGAGCCCGTGATGCACGAGTCGCGCCCGGAGATGGTCGGCTGCCCGTCCTGCCGTTTCGCGGTGACTGTCGAGGCCGTCGTGGGTCAGGGGAGTCTTGCCGCTCGAGATGGAGGTCAGGAGCGTCTGGACTTTGGCGGAGCGTTTCCAGGTAATGATGCTTTCCGGTCGATCGGCCTGGCAGAGGACATCGATCAGGCGGTTGGCGGTTGTCGGATCGGCCGGGTTCGTGAGCAGCAAGGCGGTGAGGTCGTCCCGGAGTGCGCAGCGGGCGCAGATGCCGCGGCGGTAGAACTCACCTTCCTGGTTGCAGCGGGCGCAGTGGAAGTCGTGAAGGATGCCGGCGCACGGTGCGCACCGCGGTCCTCCATCCTGTGCGGGTGGGCCGGGGAGCAGCCTGTGCTGCCCGCATCCGGGGCAGGTGCCGTGGGTGCGGGTCGCCACGGTAAAGCAGGGACCGCAGATCTTGCCTTCCGGCCAGGTTGCCCTGGTCCTGCCGGCGTTGCGGCCGCAACGGGCGCACTGGACGGTTCCGGTTGTGCGGGGCCGGCCGCGGACGGTGTTGCGCGGGGTGAGTCCTTCCGGGTGTTCAGTGGTCATCGTCGATGATGCGGGCGCGGCGCGGGCGGACGCTGCGGTTGAGGTCCACGACATTGGGGGAGTTGGCGGTTCCGGTCTTGCGGGCGCGGACGTCGGCTGCGGTGACGGTGATGAGGTCTTCGGGGCCGCAGGAGAAGATGTCGCAGATCGCTGCGATGACCTGCAGGGCGACTCGTTCGGGCTTCTGGTTGACGATGCGGTAGACCTGGGGCCGGGACAGGATGATTCCGCGCTCGGCGAGCAGCGGGATGAGGTCGGTGGTGTTGTGAAGGCCCCGGGCCGCCATCAGCTCGGAGAGCCGCCACGTGTATTCGACTTCGCGCTTCATCGATGACCTCCCGCGTGTTTGCCGAGTGCCTGGTTCATCGTGCGGTCCAGGGACGCCCGCAGCGTGGTGCTGCGGAAGTCGTCGCTGACGAATTGGTAGATGCCGGTGGTGGAGGCGTACTCGTGACCCATTTGGTGTTGCACGAATCTAGGATCCCATCCGGCCTCCAACAGGTGCGTGGCATAGGAGCACCGCAGGGAATGCAGGTCGAGCCCGTCCGAAGGCATCCCCAGCTCGTTTAGATACCGGCGGAGGCGCCGCAGGAGCGTGGACTCGACGATCAGTCCGCCGCGTTCGCTGGGGAAGAGTACGAGGCTGTGAAGGGTTCCTCGGCCGTTGGCGAGCCAATCCTCGAGGACGCCGGCGGTCCAGTCGAAGACTGTCAGGACGCTGCGGGGCTTGGGCGGTGATGCTTTGCGGGACTTGCCGAACCGGACTTTGCAGACCCCGAACTTCCCGAACTTGCGCGCGTGCGGGTTGGTTGCGAAGTCGACGGTCTGCAGGTGCCGCAGCTCATTGAACCGAAGCCCGTAGGAGTAGGCCAATTTGAGCATGACCGCGTCGCGGTAGGCCGCCTGCCAACCGTTCTTGCCGGTGGCCTCAATGAGTTCGACCTCGTCGTCGGCGCGGTCGAAGAGCTTCTGGAGCTCCTCTTTGGTGAAGGGGCGCTTGGACGGGCGGCCTTCGAATTCCTGCACGTGCGGTGCGGTGTTCCACTCGTAGAAAACCTGGGCCGGATGGGTACCAAAGCGCTGTTCGCAGACCCGGTCCCAGCCATAATCAGGGTTGGCGACATAGGACGTGAAGTGACGCAGCGCGGACTGGTGGGCGCGCAAAGTCGAGTGACTCAAGTGTCGGATCGAGCGCAGATCCCCGAAATACTCCTCAACATGGGCCGGCGTCCAATGCCACGGAAATTCATTCACATGATCCATGAACCTGCGAACGTAACGGATGTGCTGGTCAATCGTGTCGAACTTCAGGTTGCGCGAGAGCTGCTGGTTGCGCCAGCCATCCAGCATCTGATCGAAGGTCTGCTGTTCGGGATGAAGCAGTTGGACGGAACCCAGAAGGTGCACCCGTCCTGATCCATCGACTGCCATTCCGCCTCCCAAACCTGTTCCAAAATCTGAATCAATGATTCATTAAATGCATCATCTCAGCAAATCCGCAGGTCAGGGGCGTCTTTTCTGTCATTCGGGGCTCAAGCTAGGCGCGCCCGGTCATGGCTGGGAACATCGATTGGACTCGGACAAAACCCCTGAACGCCGCGGCGCAGAGGGGCCTCGAACGCCTGACGAGGAACTCCGCGGGAGAGGGCCTGAATGATTCATCTGATGAGATACGCAGAGTACTACTTTACATAATGTAGATTATCGGCGTTCTAGGAATACCTGGAGAGGGCGGCGATAAATGTCATTCGAACCCCTCTGAAAACGCCAAGACGATCCGTGTTTTCCGCGGACTCCTCCCAGTCCATGTTCGTGCGGTTGAACTTGTTGTCGACAACCCGGAGTTCCCGGGCGACGCCAATAGTCGTGCGAACAGGCAGCGAGCCGCCCAGGCCAAGAAGGCTGAGCACGCTCCGCAGCCGAACTTAGTTGACATAACTCGGCGCGGTTTGGTCCCAGCCACCCCCATTTAGCCCACGCCTAGCCGCCGACGTAGGCCGCGAGGTGCTCGCCGGTCAGCGTGGAGCGTCCGGCCACAAGGTCCGCCGGTGTGCCCTCGAACACGATCCGTCCGCCGTCGTGGCCGGCGCCGGGGCCGAGGTCGATGATCCAGTCGGCGTGTGCCATCACTGCCTGGTGGTGCTCGATAACGATGACAGATTTTCCGGACTCCACGAGGCGGTCGAGAAGGCCCAGCAGGTTCTGGACATCGGCAAGGTGGAGGCCGGTGGTTGGTTCGTCGAGAACGTAGACGTCGCCTTTCTCGGCCATCTGGGTGGCGAGCTTGACGCGCTGACGCTCGCCGCCGGACAGCGTCGTGAGCGGCTGCCCAAGGGTGAGGTAGCCGAGTCCGACGTCCACGAGCCGGTCGAGGATCTTGTGGGCCGCCGGCGTGCGTGCCTCTCCTTCCCCGAAAAATCCCTCCGCTTCGGTCATCGACATGGCCAGCACTTCGGCGATGTTGCGGCCACCCAGCCTGTATTCCAGGACTGACGCCTGGAACCTCCTGCCCTCGCAGTCCTCGCAGGTGGACTCAACGGTGGCCATGACACCCAGTTCAGTGAAGATGACGCCCGCGCCGTTGCAGGTGGGACAGGCGCCTTCCGAGTTGGAGCTGAACAGCGCCGGCTTGACCCCGTTGGCCTTCGCGAACGCCTTGCGGATCGGCTCCAGCAGGCCGGTGTACGTCGCCGGGTTGCTGCGCCGGGACCCCTTGATGGCACCCTGGTCGACCACCACAACACCGTCGCGGCCGGCCACTGAACCGTGGATCAGGGAGCTCTTGCCCGAACCGGCGACACCGGTGACCACACAAAGCACGCCCAGCGGAACGTCGACGTCGACGTCCTTAAGGTTGTGCGTCGAGGCACCGCGCACGTCGAGGGTGCCGGACGGGGTACGCACGGATTCCTTGACCCTGGCCCGGTCGTCGAGGTGGCGGCCGGTGATGGTGTCGCTCCCCCGCAGCCCCTCGACGCTTCCCTCGAAGCAGACTCTGCCGCCCTCGGTGCCGGCCCCGGGGCCGAGGTCAACGACGTGGTCAGCGATGGCGATGGTCTCCGGCTTGTGCTCGACCACGAGCACGGTGTTGCCCTTGTCGCGCAACTGCAGCAACAGCTGGTTCATCCGTTCGATGTCATGCGGATGCAGGCCGATTGTCGGCTCGTCAAAGACGTAGGTGACGTCCGTGAGGGAAGAGCCGAGGTGCCTGATCATCTTCGTACGCTGGGCCTCTCCCCCGGACAGTGTGCCGGCCGGCCGGTCCAGTGAGAGGTAACCCAGCCCGATTTCGGCGAAGGAGTCGAGGAGGTGCCGCAGGCCCCTGAGAAGCGGCGCGACCGACGGCTCGTCGAGCACCCTGACCCAGTCAGCCAGGTCGCTGATCTGCATTTCGCACAGTTCGGCGATGTTTTTGCCCTGGATCCTGGAGGACCTGGCCTCCGGGCTGAGCCGCGTGCCGTCACACTCGGGGCAGGCCTGGAAGGTGATGGCGCGCTCAACGAAGGCCCGGATGTGGGGCTGCATCGCGTCGACGTCCTTGGAGAGCATCGACTTCTGGATCTTCGGGATCAGGCCCTCGTAGGTGAGGTTGATGCCCTCGACCTTGATCTTGGTCGGCTCCTTGTAGAGAAGGTCGTCCAACTCCCTCTTGGTGAACTTCGCGATCGGCTTGTCCATGTCGAAGCCGGCGCCGCTGAAGATGCGGCCGTACCAGCCGTCCATGCTGTAACCGGGAACGGTCAGGGCACCCTCGCCCAGCGACTTGCTGTCGTCGTAGAGCGCAGTGAGGTCGAAGTCGGAAACCGAGCCCATGCCTTCGCAGCGCGGACACATCCCGCCCAGGTACACAGCGCCGTGCACCACACTCTTCTCGACCCGGCCGCCTGCCTTCTCGGTGCTCATCACCCCGCTGGCCTTGCGCGTCGGGACGTTGAAGGAGAACGCCGTGGGCGGACCGACGTACGGCGTGCCGAGCCGGCTGAAGAGGATGCGGAGCATGGCGTTGGCGTCGGTGGCAGTGCCGACCGTGGAGCGGGGGTTCGCGCCCATCCGCTCCTGGTCCACGATGATCGCCGTCGTCAGCCCCTCAAGGAAGTCCACGTCAGGCCGCGCCAGATTCGGCATGAAGCCCTGCACGAAGGCGCTGTACGTTTCGTTGATCATCCGCTGCGACTCGGCGGCGATCGTGCTGAACACCAGCGAGCTCTTGCCGGAGCCGGAGACGCCGGTGAACACCGTCAGCCGGCGCTTCGGGATCTCCAAGCTGACGTCCTTGAGGTTGTTCTCGCGGGCGCCCTGCACGCGGATCAGGTCGTGGCTGTCGGCGATGTGCTCCGCGTGCAATTGCGAGTCCGCCTGGGTGGCCATGCTCATCGTGTCTCCATCCGTTATTCGGGGGCCGCCTTCCTGGCATGCGCCGGCGTCGCCTGCCCCAATCTAACCAGCATTGTCTTAACAGCAAAGCTCGCTGAGAATGAACCATGACGGTCTACATGAGGTCCCTGGAAACTGCTGTCCCGCCCACCGTACTCATTCAGTCTGAAGCCCGCGATGTATTTGCCGCCCAACCCGGCCTCACCAGGCTGGGTTCCCGGCTGGTGAGCACGTGCTTTGATTCCGCCGCCATCGACACCCGGTACACAGCTGTCACTGAACTTACCAAGGACAGCCGCGCGGACGAGCCGAAGTTCTTTGACCCGGACACCGGCCTGGTGCTGAGCCCCAGCACCAAGGTCCGGAACGACATCTTCGGCCGCGAAGCCACCAAGCTCTTCGTGCAATCCGCCCAGGCCGCGCTGGATGCCTGCCCCGGAATCGGTGCTCAGGACATCACCCATCTCGTGACGGTCTCGTGCACAGGCTTCTTCAACCCGGGCCCGGACTACAAAATTGTCCGCGCCCTCGGCCTGAATCCGGCAGTGCAGCGCTACCACCTTGGCTTCATGGGCTGCTACGCGGCTTTTCCGGCGCTGCGTGCCGCCAAGTCCTTCTGCGAGGCAGATCCCGACGCCGTTGTCCTGGTGGTCTGCGCCGAGCTCTGCTCGCTCCATGTCCGCACCTCCAACGATCCCGACACGATCATGGGCTCGGCATTGTTTGCCGACGGTGCAGCGGCGGCCATCATTTCCGCCAGGGACATTCCGGACGGAAACCCCCTGCTGCGGCTGGACCACTTCGAAACCGTACTCACTCCTGTCGGTGAGGAATCCATGGCGTGGAACATCGGCGACGAAGGCTTCGAAATGGTGCTGGGGAACTATGTTCCGCACATTATTGACGACCACATCATCGGCGCGCTTGAACCCCTGCTTTCCCGCGATGAATCCCTGCGCGGACTCCCCTACCGGGATATCACCCACTGGGCCATCCACCCCGGCGGCCGGAGCATCCTGGACAAGGTGCAGTCCAGGCTCGAACTCACGGACGAGCAACTGGTGCCCGCCCGGGAAACCCTCCGCAACTACGGAAACATGAGCAGCGCCACGGTGCTCTTTGTCCTCAAGCACATCGCCGGGCTCCCGCCGCAGGATGGCGATGAACGTATCTGTTCGATGGCGTTCGGACCAGGCCTGACAGTGGAATCGGCGATGTTCACCAAAGTGCGCGCACCGCTGACGGGAGGTTCGCCTGGGGCAGCCGCCCGGGACGCCTCCGCCGTGGCGGACGCCATACCGGACGCCACAGCGCGGACTGAGCCGTCACTGATTTGATGGCCAACCGGGGCCCGCTGCGCGACCGTGACGTCCATGCGGTGGAGGAGATGGACCGCCCCGGCTGCGACCCTGCACGCCTGAACCGCACGTACGCGCAGTTTGCCGTGGTCAACAGGGCCGTTGCCGGATGGCGCGGAATCTACCGGACGCACATCCGGCCCGTCCTGTCAGCCACCGCGGTGACAACCCTGTTGGACATCGGGTGCGGCGGCGGGGACGTGCCTGTCCTGCTGGCTGCGTGGGCGGCCCGCGACCGGCTGAAGCTGGAGGTCACAGCCATTGATCCGGACCGGCGTGCCTTCGACTTCGCCCGGCGCCGTAGGCACACCCCCGGGGTCACGTTCCGGCAGGCGTCCACGGCCGAACTGGCCGAACTGGCCGAGGAAGGGCAACGCTACGACGTCGTCGTGTCCAATCATGTCCTGCACCATCTGGGCACAGCTGAGTTGCCGCAATTCCTCGCCGAATCGGCGCTGCTGTCCCGCGGCACCGTCATCCACAACGACATCCGCCGCAGCCCCGCCGCGTACGCGCTGTTCTATGCGGCCTCGTGGCCGTTCCCCGGTTCCTTCATCAGGGAGGACGGGCTTACCTCGATCCGCCGGAGCTACACAACCTCGGAACTCCAGGCTGCCGCTCCCCCGGGCTGGACCGTGCTGGCCCGCCCGCCCTTCCGCAACCTGCTGACACTGAGCCGGAACACTCGCGGTGATTGACGTCGTCGTGGTGGGCGGCGGACCGGTGGGACTGTACCTGGCAGCCCGGCTGCTGCAGCAGGGTGTGTCAGTCCGCATCCTGGAGCAGCGCGCCGAGCCGAACACCCACTCCCGCGCCATCGGCATCCACCCCCCGTCGCTGGAAGCACTCGACGGCATTGGCGTCGCGTCCGGACTGGTGTCGGAGGGCGTGCAGATCCGACGCGGCGTTGCCATCGGGGGCGGCGTGGAAGTGGCGGGGATGTCCTTCCGCGCTGTTTCCCGCCGCTACCCGTTCGTGTTGTCGGTCCCGCAGGCGCGCACGGAAGCCGCCCTGGAACGGCGCGTCAGGGAGCTGGACGGCGGGTCGATGCTGCGCGGAGCTACCGTGACGGGACTGCACGACGACGGCGCGAGGGTTGCGTTGGACGTCGTCACGGCGGACGGGGAGTCCCGGATTCACGCCTCCCTGGCCGTGGCCGCGGACGGTGTCCGCTCCACGGTCCGGCAGCTGCTGGGCATTCCGGTGCGGCTCAAGGAGTACCCCGATTCCTACCTGATGGGAGACTTCGCCGACAGTACCGCGTTCGGCCCGGATGCGGCCCTGTTCCTGGAAGCCGCAGGGATCGTGGAGTCCTTTCCGCTGCCGGGACGCGTGCGACGCTGGGTGGCGAGAATGCCTGCATCCGGCGCAGACGCACCCACCGCCCGGTCCCTGGCCCGGATCGTGCAGGACCGAACCGGCGTAGCCGTCGAACCGGGCACCAATTCCATGCTGAGCAGTTTCGGGGTCCGTTCGCGCCTGGCGAAGAGTATGATCCACGGCCGCACGGCGCTCATCGGAGACGCCGCCCATGAAATCAGCCCGATCGGCGGCCAGGGAATGAACCTGGGCTGGCTGGATGCTGCTGAGCTGGTACCGCTGCTACTCAGCCGGCTTGCGCACGCGGAACTGGAGGGGGAACTGCAATGCTTTGAACGTCACCGGCTGCAGGCGGCCGCGAGGGCTGCCCGGCAGTCCGAAATCAACATGGCCCTTGGCCGGCCGCTGCCCCTTCCGCTGTGGCGTGCCCGGAACCTGCTGATCGGCTATGCAGCAAGCGTGCCGGCCATCAATTCACGCGTGGCCGCCCGGTTCACCATGCACTAAAGCACCGGCGTACCCCGCCCCTGTCTATTCCGCGTCCGCGTCATCGGTGAAGTAGCAGTCGTAACTGTCCTGGCTGGTAATCCGGCCGTCCCGGACCTCGAAGACCGACGTGGTCCGCGCCCGGATGGTCTCGCCGGCATCCCAGTAGCGGAGGTCCATCAGCAGCGTGGCCGACCAGTCGACTTCCAGCACCACACGGCTTCCTTCGCATGTGGTCCGCCGAACGTCGAAACGCTGGCCGGACACCACGTGGCGGCTCTGGTCAGCACCGGCGAGCACCTGGTCGCGGCTGCGGGTGGAACCTTCAGGCGCAAGAATGTGGGGCGCTTCGACCAGGGTGAAGTCTTCCGCAAGGAAGGTGTCCACCTCCGCCGCGCCGCCCCCGGCCTCAATGGCTCGTACAAATCCAAGGACACAATTGAGCGGCGTCTGTTCAGTCATGCACCGAGGGTAGCCCATCACCCGGCGACGCCGCGGAGCCCTGGCCTTAGACTGCTGGCATGAACGGCGTCCTGCAGGCGCGACGACGGCGGCACGCGGCGGCCGCCGTCGTTCTTGCTGTCCTGATGGCCGCTCCCGCCATGCAGGGCTGCAGCCCGGGAACGCCGGTCCCCGCGCCGCGCGGGCCGCTTGCTGCCGGGCTCAACCAGTTCCGGGACAACTACGGCACGCAGATCATCGAGATCCAGCTCAGCAACACATCGTCCGTGCGCGTGACGGTCCTTGCCGCCGACGTGTCGAGCACCCTGTTCCCCGCGGGGGCCGCCTGGCAGGCCGGGCCGGAAGGTACCGAAGTGCCGCCGGGCCAAACCAAGAGCCTGCCGGCCAGGCTCCCGGCCCCCTCCTGCCAAAGTCCTGCCGAGGACGCCGGCGCCCGCACGGTTCCGGCCGAGGCGACGGTCTCCGTCCGGCAGGGATCCAAAACCAGCACGGTGCAAATGGTGGCGGCGGATCCCTTCGGTGTCCTCGCACGGAACTATGAGGAGCTGTGCCTTGCCCGGGACGCCGGGAGTGTGGCCGTGTTCAGGCTGGCCCCGGATCTGGAGGTTGCGGCGGACGCCCGTACCGCCGTCGTCCGCCTGACGGTCACACCGAACGAAGCCGGAACCGGAACAATCCGCGAACTGACCATCGAACGCATTGATGGAACCACCCTCCTGGCCGCCCCGCCTGACAGCCCGTGGCCGAGCGGCGTGAGGGTTGCTGCCGGTACGGGTCCGGCGGAGTTCCGCCTCCGGGTCCGCCCCGCCCGCTGCGACCCCCACGCCGTCGCCGAGGACAAGGTGGGAACGCTGCTGCCCCTGCTCGTGAACGTCGGCGGCAGGGAAGGCACCCTGAAGGTTGCCGCCGGCCCCGCACTCAAAGGGCAGATCCACGACTTCGTCACCGCCGCCTGCGGGGCGCACTAGGCTTTTCCCATGCTTCAAGTCGCGAACCCCACGCCGTTCAGCACCGCACAGATCCACGAGACAGTTCAGGAGATCCTCGCCGCGGGCGTTCTTCCGCCCATTGTCCAGGCCGGCCATCCCGTGCTCCGGCAGCAGGCGGCCGTCTTCGACGGCCAGCTGGACAGCTCTGAACTCGCGGCGCTGATCGCACTGATGCGTGAGGTGATGCATGACGCACCCGGTGTCGGCCTCGCGGCGCCGCAACTGGGCATCCCCCTGCAGCTTGCGGTCCTCGAGGACCAGTACGACGTCGACGCCGAAACCTCCGCCGTCCGCGGCCGGTTACCGCTGGCGTTCTTCACGGTCATCAACCCGTCGTACCGCGCGGTGGGCACCGGCAGCGCGGCGTTTTACGAAGGCTGCCTCTCACTCCAGGGTCTGCAGGCCGTGGTGCCGCGCCACGAGTCCGTGCGCCTCGATTTCACCGATCCGTACGGAACAGCCCGGCAGCAGGAGTTTTCCGGCTGGCAGGCACGGATCGTGCAGCACGAAACCGACCACCTGCAGGGAATCCTGTACATCGACCGGGCGGAATTGCGCTCACTCAGCAACAACGCCGAATATGCTGCCCGCTGGGCGCATCCGGATATCGGCCTGGCCCGGCAGGAATTGGGCTTCCTGCCGGGCGCCGCCACGGACTAGCTGGGCGCCCCAGGGTTGGCCTTGGTGGGCACGTAGCGGGCCCACCACCGCAGGATCTCCTCGAAGCGCTGTTTCCGGTGGTGCGGGGTGCCCGACCGGGAAAGCTCGTGGTTTTCCCCTGGGAACACGAGGAACGCGGCGTCCACACCCTGCTGCTTCAGCGCGGTGAAGTAACGCTGGCCCTGTTCCACCGGGCAACGGAGGTCCTCTTCGCTGTGGATCACCAGCGAGGGCGTGCGCACGTTCCGGACCCTGGCCATGGGGCTTTGGGCTGCCATCTGCTCCGCTGAGCTGCCGGTGTACTCGCCGCCGAAGAACCAGCCGATATCGGAGGAGCCGACGAAGCTGACGGGATCCAGGAAGCCGCGCTCCACGATGGCCGCCCTGAAGCGGTGGTCCTGACTGATGGTCCACGCCGTGAGGTAGCCTCCGTAGGAGCCTCCCATGATCCCGAGGGCACCGCCGTCGAGCTCCTGGAACTTTGCCAGGGCGCCGTCAAGGAAGGACAGCACGTCCTGCATGTCCACCGTCCCCATCTTCTCCTTGATGGACCGCCCGTGGGCCTGGCCGTAGCCGGCGGAGCCCCGGGGGTTGCACATGAGTACCGCGTAGCCGGCGGCGGCGTAGACCTGGGCCTCGTCGAACAGGGCTGCCGTGTACTGCGAGAAGGGTCCGCCGTGGATGTTGAGCAGGACGGGGTGCGGCCCTTTACCGGGCGGCAGCACCAGCCAGCCGTGGACCGGATACCCGTCCGCCGCATCGAAGGTCAGCTCCTGCGGCTCGATGATTTCGGCTTGAAGCCGGAGTTCCGCCGAGAAATCGGTCAACAGCCTCAGCTGGCCGTCCTCCAGCGCGGCCAGGTCCCCGGCGGTAGCTGCATCGGAGAAGCTGACGAACATGGCACCGCCTGCCGACGCGGCACCGGTGACAACCCGGTCTCCGTGAACCAGCAATGAGTGGTTCCCCGTGGCTCCGAACTCCAGCAGCTCCACAGTGCCCTGGGCATTGTTCAGCAGCAGCACGGAATCGGGGCCGCCCAGCTCGAGGCCGGCCGCGGTACCGGAAACGTCCATGGTTTCCACGTCACTCAGAACAATGGCGTCGCCACCGTCCGAAGGCATCACGTAGAGGGCGGTGTTCCGCGCCACGAAGTCCTGGCCCGACTCGCCAAGCTCCTGGGCCGTGAAGAACAGCCATTTGCCGTTCCTGGACTGGCGTGCCGCCCCGACAGTCTGTCGGCCGCAATTGGCAGCATTGACGGGTTCGGGCTCTCCGCCGGCGACGGCCACACGGTACACGCCGGTCTCAAGATCCAGGTCGCGGCCCTCATGAAGCGCGGCCACGAAGTACACGAACCGCCCGTCCATGCTGAACGATTCACCGCTGTGGTCCGTCGCGGCAAACGTGAGCTGCCGTGCCGACGGAAGCAGGGCTTCGGCGGCCAGCGTGTCAGTGTCGGTTTCCGCCGCAGCACTCTCCGCGGCGGCCTTGAGGGCCTTGAGCGCGCGGCCCGCGGGCGCCACCCGCGGTTCGTCGTCCAGCCCGGGTACGTCCACGGTGTAGAGCTGGAGAGGTTTGTCGGCCGTGTAGCCGACGCCGTTCATCCTGTACTGGTAGTCGGTGATGAGCCGCGCATCCTCGGCCCCGGCGGACACGCCGTCAAGTGTGCCGTAGCGGCCGTCGTCGGGCGTTCTGGCGCCGAAGACAATGCTGTGCGAATCGGGCGACCATGCAAAAGACGAGACGCCGAGTTTGGCGTTGGTCAGGACCTGCGGTTCGCCGCCCGAGGCCTCCACAACATGAAGCTGGGGCTTGCCGTCGGCAGTTGCGCGGAGAAAAGCCAGCACCAGCCCGTCGGGCGAGAATGCCGGGGCCGTGTCGCGGAACCCGCGGGTCAGCCGGCGTGGCAGCTTTTCCGGGTCCAGCGGCACCGTCCACAACTGCCCCACATAGGTGTCGGCGTCGAAGTCGGGACGGATGACCGAGACCACCGCCCGGCTACCGTCCGGGCGGACGGCCGGGGCGGAAACGGACTTCAGCAGGGGCAGATGTTCTGGTTTCACGAGTGTGAGCCTAACGGCTCGCGCACGGCCTGTGAAATAACTCACTCGTCCCGCAGGGATCCCGGGGAAGCATCAGCGGGAGGGCAGCCGCCATGCCGGCCCTAGGATTGGATTTATGCTTCCCGACGCTGTCCGCTCCCTGCTGTGCCCCGTCTGCCGGAACGGCCTGATGCCGGGCGGCGGCCACCGGCTGGCCTGCCCTGGGGGTCATAGCTTTGACGCGGCCAGGCAGGGTTACTTCAATTTCCTGGTGGGCAAGGGAACCGTCTTCGAGGCCGATACTGCCGCCATGGTGGCTGCCCGGTTCGATTTTCTGTCCCGGGGCCACTACCAGCCCCTTGCCGACGGGATCGCCGAGCTTGCGGCGCCCGCGTTGCAAGGGCCGGAGGCCGCGGTGCTCGACGCCGGCACGGGAACCGGACATTACCTGCAGAGGCTGCTGGCGGCGGTTCCCGCGTCCGCCATCGGACTGGATATTTCCAAGTTCGCGTTGCGCCGCGCGGCCCGGTTGAATCCCGACGCCGTCAACCTGGTCAGCGACGTCTGGCAGCCGCTTCCCGTCAGGGACAACGCCGTCGACGTCGTCACGGTGGTCTTCGCGCCACGGAATGCCGCGGAGTTCGCCAGGGTGCTCCGCCCCGGCGGACGGCTGATCGTGGTGACGCCGCGGACCGGGCACCTTGCGGAGGTTGCGGGGCAGACCGGCATGCTCGGCATCGAGCCTGCAAAGGAGGAGCGGCTGGCCACTTCCCTCGACGCCCACTTTGAGTCCCATTCGGTCCGGGAGCTCGATCTGGAGCTGGGGCTTGAGCCCGCCGACGTCGGCAACCTGGCCCTGATGGGGCCGGCCGGCCACCACCTGGACCGTTCCGCGCTGGACGCCATCGTAGCCGGCCTGCCGCCGGTCACGAAGGTTTCGGCGCGGTTCCGAATCAGCGTGTTTGAACCCCGGAAGCAGCCGTCCGCATAACGACTTGGCTACTTTCGGAACGTGCCTGACTGCCCCCTCCTGCGTCCCTCGGCTTCGGTCTAGGATGGAAGGACAGTTACTGAGGGCCTGCTGCCGCAGCTCCGGGGACGAAGGGGGAACGCATGTTTGAATGGCTTGGCGAGAACTGGTGGGCATTGTGGCTCACTGTATTCCTGGCGTTTGCAGTGGTGGAGATGCTGACGCTGGACCTCTTTTTCATCATGCTCGGAGGCGGCGCGCTGGCCGGGCTGCTGGCTGATTTCGCCGGCGCCGATTTCTGGCTGCAGATCGTGGTCTTCTGTGTGGTTTCGCTCCTGATGGTCGTCTTCGTCCGGCCCGTTGCGCTGAAGCACCTGAAGAAGGGCCCCGCGGAGCAGCGGACCAACATCGACCGCCTGATTGGCGAATCCGCCCTTGTCATGGAGACCGTCAGCACGTCCTCCGGCCTGGTCAAGATCGGCGGTGACGTCTGGAGCGCCCGCTCGGAGCAGGGTGTGCTGAACGCCGGACAGCGCGTGGTGGTTTCGGCCATCGAAGGCGCAACCGCCGTCGTGGCGCCACAGCCCGAAACAGCCGTGCAGTAAGTCCAGCGACAATCAATTTTTCCGGCAGCCGCCACCGGCGCCGGGCTCGCGGCGGGACACCGCCGCAAAACATAGCAAGACCACAAAACTGGGGAATAGGTGATGTATGGATATCGCAGTCGCAATTGTGCTGCTGGTTCTCGTTGCGTTCGTAATTATCGTGCTGGTGCGTTCGGTGCGGATCGTGCCGCAGGCCCGTGCCGGCGTCGTGGAGCGGCTCGGGAAGTACCAGCGGACGCTGCTGCCCGGCCTTACCATCCTGATCCCGTTCGTTGACCGGCTCCTGCCGCTCCTGGACCTTCGCGAACAGGTGGTCTCGTTCCCGCCGCAGCCCGTCATCACCGAGGACAACCTCGTCGTCTCGATCGACACGGTGGTCTACTTCCAGGTCACTGACGCCAGGGCAGCCACCTACGAGATTGCCAACTACATCCAGGCAGTTGAACAGCTCACCACCACCACGCTCCGAAACGTCGTCGGCGGGCTGAACCTCGAAGAGGCCCTGACCTCCCGCGACCAGATCAACGGCCAGCTCCGCGGCGTACTGGACGAAGCCACGGGCCGCTGGGGCATCCGTGTCTCCCGCGTGGAGCTGAAGGCCATCGATCCGCCCCACTCCATCCAGGACTCGATGGAGAAGCAGATGCGCGCAGAGCGGGACCGCCGCGCTGCCATCCTCACCGCCGAGGGAACCAAGCAGTCGGCCATCCTCACTGCGGAGGGCCAGCGTCAGTCCTCGATCCTTAAGGCCGAAGGTGACGCCAAGGCAGCCATCCTCCGCGCTGACGGTGAGGCCCAGGCAATCCAGAAAGTGTTCGACGCAATCCATAAGGGCAACCCGGACCAGAAGCTCCTGGCTTACCAGTACCTGCAGACGCTCCCGAAGCTGGCCGAGGGTTCCTCCAACAAGCTCTGGATCATCCCGAGCGAAGTCGGTGAGGCCCTGAAGGGCATCGGGAACGCCCTGGGCGGAACCAATCCGGATCCCCGCACGGGTGGTCTGTTCGACGGCGACAAGGACTCCAAGCCGGCGGAAACCCAGCCGAACGACTCGAAGCAGCCGCTGTAGGACTGCACGGCTCAGCGGCTGGCAGGGGAGGTGTCCGCTATGCGGGTGCCTCCCCTGCTTTTGACCGCTTTTGCCCCCGGCTTTACGCGCCGGGAAGCTAACCCGTATAATGGGATATTTGTCCGGCTGGTTCAGACCGACTGGAACATAAAGGCTTAGCAAAGCGTTGCATCTATTGATGCAGGGCAATGCAAACAGTAGTCCGTGGCGTGAGCTGCCCCGGCTAGCGCGGAGCCTGACTCCGTGAACCGACCAAAGGGAGAAATCATGAGCGATCGCAGCCTCCGGGGCATGCGTCTTGGCGCACAGAGCATGGAGACCGAATCCGGTGTTGAGCCGGCTCCACGCCAGCGGGTTGAGTACCGTTGCGAGGACGGCGAGCAGGTCTTCGTAACCTTCTCCTCCGAAGCCGAGATTCCCCCGGTGTGGGTTTCGAAGACCGGCAAGGAAGCCTTGCTTGTTGACGGCGAACGCCCCATCAACAGCAACGAGAAGGCAGTGCGCACGCACTGGGACATGCTCCTGGAACGCCGCTCGCTGCCCGAGCTCGAGCAGATCCTCGAAGACCGTCTGACCATTCTGCGCGAACGGCGCGGCGAACGGCGTTCGGCTTAGTCCGAAAGCGTCGGCGGCACGAGTCGGCCCAACGGCCACGTGCCAGTCTGACAGCACAAAGGGCCGGGCCCGTAACCTCAATTCAAGGTTGCGGGCCCGGCCCTTTGCTGCCTCTGCCTAGGACGCGGCTGATCCCCGGCGCGTGAGCTTATTCCAGCGGGCGGTGAGCCCCCACTTGGTGACGTTGATCATGGCTTCCAGCACGATGTTGCCGCTCATTTTGGAGGCTCCGAGTTCGCGCTCCACGAAGGTGATGGGGCGTTCCACAATTTTCAGGCCCATCTTTGCCACCCGCCAGGCGAGGTCCACCTGGAATCCGTAGCCCACGGAGTCCACCTGGTCGAGGTTGATCTTCTCCAGGGTTGTGCGGCGGAAGGCGCGGTAGCCGCCGGTGACATCCTTGATCCTGACACCCAGCATGATCCGTGCGTAGGTGCTGCCGATCCGTGAGATTGCCTGCCGGTACAGCGGCCAGTTGACCACGCTGCCGCCGGGAACCCAGCGCGATCCCATGGCCAGGTCTGCGCCCTCCTCAACGGCATCCAGGAGCTGCTGCAGCTGCTCAGGCTTGTGTGAACCGTCGGCATCCATTTCCACCAGGACGTCGTATCCGGCTTCCAGGCCCCATTTGAAACCGGCGATGTAGGCGGCCCCCAGTCCGGCCTTGCCTTCGCGGTGCAGCACGTGCACCTGGCTGTCCTGTGCAGCGATGCCGTCCACCAGCTGTCCGGTGCCGTCCGGGCTGTTGTCGTCCACCACCAGCACATCGGAAGCCGGGACGGCTGCACGCAGGCGTGCGAGTGTCTTGGGCAACGATTCGAGCTCGTTGTAGGTGGGGATGATGGTGAGGACACGCACAGCGAGGCCCTTTCCTTGATGGGAGCGGTCAACGCGCCATGAAGCTGAGCATAGGTGCCGGCTTTAAGGCGCAAGTCACCATTATAGGGAGTTCAGGTGTGCCGGGCGCGTCACACGGGCAAGCCGCGGGCAGGTCCACATGCCTCGGGCCAGTTTCAGCCAGATGCGATGTGCACCGGCGGAACTGTTTTCTGCTGCGAAGTGGACCTGCCCCTGGGACTGCCACGGCCTGCCCGCCAGCAGGGCCGGGCTGGGGCAACCTGCTGGAGAGTGACGTGGCCAGACGGAGTCCCTTGAAGATGGATTCCGTCCGTTGCCACAATGGTACGGACAGCCTCTACAGTGTCAACCCGCGTTTGACGTGCGGTTTTAGCCATTACCGCAGGTCAGGAGCATACGGCGCGCCGGTGGCTTTCCGGACTATGACCGCAGGGAGCCGTTTGTGAACAGCTCCCGCCCATCGCGGACAGTCAGCAGGCAGACAGGATCGCTTCCCGTGTCCAGCGCCGGGAGCAGGGGGGTGCGGGCCCGGGGATCCGTGCTCCAGGACTGCACCCGTCCGTCCGCAACCTGGACCATGAGTTCCTCCACCTCCCAGACCGCAAAGCTGGCGGGCGCTCCCGGCACCAGCTGGCCCGCCATCGGATTGCTGTACTTGGCTGCGCGCCAGCCGGCCCTTGTGTGGCCGAGGAACGCGGCCCGCGCCGAGATGCGCTGGTCCGGGTTGCTGTGCTCGAGGCAGGCACGCACGCTCGCCCATGGGTTCAGCGGTGTCACCGGGCTGTCGCTGCCAAAGCAGATAGGAACGCCTGCGGCGTAGAAGGAGGCGAAGGCGTTCATCGCACGCTCCCGGTGCCCCAGCCGCTCCTGGTACAGGTGCCCCGGGCCGCCCCAGGCGGCGTCGAATACGGGCTGCATACTGACTGTTACCGAGTACTTGGCCAGCCGGCCGATGGCATCGGCATCGGCCATTTCAACATGTTCGAACCGGTGCCCGGCTGCCCTGACCCGCTGCTCCCCCACTTCCGCGGCTGCCCGGTCCAGCGCATCCAGCGCTGCGTCGAGTCCGGCGTCGCCGATGATGTGGAACCCGGCCTGGATTCCCAGCACTGAACAGGCAGCCAAGTGGGCCGCCGCTTCGTCCACGGACAGGTAGAGCCTGCCGCGCTCCCCCGGGGCGTCGCTGTAGTCCTCCCTCAGGGCCGCGGTGCGGGAGCCTATGGACCCGTCAATGTTCAGGTCGCCCGCGAGGCCCCGCACGCTGGCTCCAAGGCCATCGAGGATGCTCCGGGCATCGTCCGCGGACCCGGCCAGCTGGCCCCAATACGGAAGGACCTCAGGCACGTGCTTCGCGGAAGGATCCTGGCTGTTCCACCCTGCTGCGATCCGCAGGTCGGTGGTGCTGCCGATGTGCGGTGCCGCCATCTCGGCCACGGCCACGTACCCGTTTGCGGCCGATTCAGCCAGGGCGCGGCCCTGGTAGCTTCGCAGCACGCTGTCCGGCAGCTGCCTCGCGGCAAGCCTCGCCGACGTGTGCGCATGCCGTTTGACCTGGCCGCCGGACGAGAAGCCGTCCAGGCCTGCCAGGCCTGCCGCTTCGGCCAGTGAGGACGACACGAGGGCGGAGTGGGCGTCCACGCGCGAAAGATACACCCGCCTGCCGCCGGAGGCACGCTCCAGTTCCTCGCGGCCGGGCAGGGCCTGGTCATCCCAGCGGCTTTCGTCCCAGCCATGGCCAAGGACGGTGGCGTCAGCGTCCGAACCGGCAACGGCGGCGGCAACCGCGTCCAGGATTCCGGCCGCTGAACGCACGCCGCCCAGTTGCAGCGCGTCCAAGGCAATGCCCGTTTCGGTCAGGTGAACGTGTGAATCAACAAAACCGGGCGCCACCAGGGCGCCGTGCAGGTCGATGACCTCCATGGAGGCATCTGCGATCGACGTTGCCGCCTGCTCCGAACCGACCCAGGCCACGGTGTCCCCGTCCACCAGCATGGCAGTGGCAAACGGGTCGGCAGCGGTATAGACCGAACCGTTGCGGTACAGCGTCACTTTGCGTTCTCCGGCCGGCAGGTCCGCCCGTGCATCAGTCATGTTGTGTGGTGCTCCTAAGCAGCCTTGAAGGTTATGGATGGTGTGCTGTGGTGTGCAGAGCGTCGCGGGACCGGCGTGCGGTCACACCACCGTGGAGTATGCGACCACGCCGCGGCGCACCAGGATGATGGCCTCCGAGCACAGCCGTGAAAGCCGGGGATCCAGGCCGGGGATCTTCGCCAGCTGGTCGAGGAGGTCAATGACCTGTTTGACCCACCGGACGAAGTCGCCCGCTGCGAGGTCTGTCCCGCTCAGGACTTCCTGGAGGTGCCGGCCCTTGGCCCACTTGAATATCGGCCAGACGAGTCCGAGTTCCGGCTCCCCGGTCAACGGCAGTTTGTTCTCCTCCTCGGCGTCTTCCAGGACGGACCACTCACGGACGACAATATCGACGGCGGTCTCAAGCGACACGCTGGGCATCCTCGGCCGTAGCCCGCGTTCTTCCCGCTTGGCCTGGTAGACCAGCACGCTCGCGAGTGCGGCGACTTCCGTGGCGTCAAGGTCGCTGAATGCGCCCTGCCGGAGGGACTGGGAGATGAGGAGGTCTTTTTCACCGTAAATCCGGCGCAGCTTCTGGCCGTCGGCGTTGATGGTCACCTTCCCCGATTCTGAGGTTTCGAGGTAGCCGTAGCTGGAGAGGAGATCGCAGACCCTGTCGAATGTCTTGGCGATGGTGTTGGTCCGCCCCTGGATCTCACGGACCAGCACGTCGGTTTCGCGGCGCAGCTTCCACCAGCGCTCGGACCAGCGGGCGTGGTCCTCGCGTTCGCTGCAGCCGTGGCAGGGATGGGACCGCAGCGCCAGCCGAAGTTCGGTGATCTTCTTTTCCTGGTCCGGCAAGGCAGCGGACCGGCCGAAATCCGTGTTCCGGTTGCTGGCCGGCGACGGCGGCCGGTTTTCCCGGATCGCGTTCCGGACCGAGGATGCCAGGTCCTTGCGTGACTTGGGCACCTTCGCGTTGAACGACTTGGGTATCCGGACCCGGGTGACCGGGGTGATGGGCCCTTCGAGGTCCTGGATGCCAAGCCTGCGCAGCTGGTTGTCGAGGGTCAGCACGGCAGGCCGCGGCTCGCGTGAGTTATGGTCGGACCCCAGCACGACGGCGAAGCCAGGCGCCCTGCCCGTCGGCACGTCCACAACGTCCCCCGGCAGCAACCTGCTCAGCGAGTCCTCGGTAATGGACTTGCGCGCCCGTGAGGTGCTGCGGGAGGCGAGGTTTTCCGCGTCCGAGAGTTCCCGCCGCAGCCGTGAGTACTCGGTGAAGTCGCCCAGGTGGCACGTCATGGATTTCTGGAAACCGGCCAGGGATTCCTCCCTGCTGCGGACCTGTTTGGCAATGCCCACAACAGAACGGTCGGCCTGGAACTGGGCAAAGGAGGATTCGAGGATTTCCCGGGCACGCGGCCTGCCGAACTGGGCCAGCAGGTTGATGCTCATGTTGTACGTGGGACGGAAGCTGGAGTTCAACGGGTAGGTACGCCGTGAAGCGAGGCCAGCCACGGCGGTCGGGTCGGTTCCCGGCTGCCACAGGACCACTGCGTGGCCCTCGACATCGATGCCGCGGCGGCCTGCCCGGCCCGTGAGCTGGGTGTACTCGCCGGCGGTGATGCCAACGTGGGCTTCTCCGTTGAACTTGTCCAGCTTTTCGAGCACCACCGAGCGTGCCGGCATGTTGACGCCCAGCGCCAGGGTTTCGGTGGCGAACACCGCCTTGACCAGGCCCTCGACAAAGAGTTTCTCCACGACTTCCTTGAACGTGGGAAGCATCCCGGCGTGGTGGGCAGCCAGGCCCCGCAGGAGGCCATCCCGCCAGCTCCAGAAGCCGAGCACGTCAAGATCATCTGACGGAATGTCCTGGGCCGCTTCGTCAACACGGCGTGCGATGACCTGTTGTTCCCGTTCCGTGGTCAGCCATAATCCGGCCGAGACGCACTGTGCCACTGCTGCGTCGCAACCGGCCCGGGAAAAGATGAACGTGATGGACGGCAGGAGGTCCTGCCTGTCCAGGCTGGCGATGACCTGCGGGCGGCTGGCCTTGCGGACGGGGCTCTGCTGGCCTCCCTGGGAGCCGCGGGTGTCCCCGCCGCGCTGGCCCTGCTGGCGGCGCTGGCTGCGTCCGCCGTGCCCGAAGCGGGCCCGCGAATTCATCTGGCTTTCGGTGCGCGCCATTGCCAGGAGGTCGGGGTTTACCTCGAAGCCCCGTTCCAGTGCGATGTTGACTTTTACCGCAGTCGCGGCGGGATCCGATTCCCCGGCCGGGGCGATTTCGTCAAAGGTCGTTTCGCCGGCGAAGAGGTCGACGATTTCGCGTCCCACCATGACATGCTGCCAGAGCGGGACCGGACGGTGCTCGGAAACGATCACGTCCGTGTGGCCACGGACCGTGTCCAGCCAGGCACCGAATTCCTCGGCGTTGGAAACGGTGGCGCTCAGTGACGCCACCTGGACTTCGCTGGGCAGGTGGATGATCACTTCCTCCCAGACCGCGCCGCGGAAACGGTCAGCGAGGTAATGGACTTCATCCATGACCACGAAGCCAAGGTCGTCCAGGGTGTCCGAATCCGCGTAGAGCATGTTCCGCAGGACTTCGGTTGTCATCACTACCACCGGGGCTTCGCCGTTGATGCTGGTGTCCCCCGTGAGGAGCCCCACGTTCTCCGGGCCGTACTTGCCGGCCAGCTCCGCGTACTTCTGGTTGCTCAGGGCCTTGATGGGGGTCGTGTAGAAAGCTTTGAGGCCCCGTTGGAGGGCCAGGTAGATAGCGAACTCCCCCACGATGGTCTTCCCGGCTCCGGTGGGCGCCGCGACCAGGACTCCCTTCCCCTGCTGCAGGGAGCTGCAGGCCTGGCGCTGGAAATCGTCAAGTTCGAAATCCAGCGTCCGGACAAATGCGCCGAGGTAAGTGTTTGCTTCTGCGGTCCGTTCGGCACTGGCCCGATAAAGCTCGGACGGCGACTGTGGCCCGGTTGTGGAGGACATACTTCCAGCCTAGTGGGCTTGGGACTACAGTTTCCCCAGTTCGGAGCCGGGCGTTGCGACGTCGGCGGTCGCTTCAGTTTCGGCGGCGATCTTCGCGGCCTTCCGGTCCCGGCGCCGGTCATTGAAGATACAGAGGCCGATGGCGGCGAAAAAGAGTGCAAGCAGCGGGCCTGCGAGCAGGAACATGGACAGGGCATCCGCACCCGGCGCGGCGACGGCGGCAAGCACGAACACGAGGAAGACCGTGATGCGCCATGCCTTCAGGATGGTTTCACCCCTGATGATGCCGGCCATGTTGACCCCCACCAGGACCACCGGGACCAGGAAGGCGAGGCCAAGGAACAGGACCATGCGGGTGACGAAGTCGACGTAGTCACGGGCATCGATGAGGTTGGAAAACCCTGCAGGCGTGAACTGCGTCAGCGCCCGCACCACCTGCGGCGTCACCATCCATCCCACCCACACCCCGGCAAGGAACAGCGGCACGGCTGCGGCCATGTAGCCGAGCGTGTAGTGCCGCTCCTTCTTGGTGAGCCCGGGGGTGATGAAGGCCCACAGCTGGTAGATCCAGATGGGGCTCGAGATCACGGCGCCGATCAGCAGCGACAGCTGCAGTTTGAAGTCAAACGGCGAGGCGATGCTCGAGAAGTTGACTGAAGACGTGCCGCCGGTGTGCTCGGCGATCCGGTCGACAGGTTCCTTGAGGGCGCTCAATACGGGGTCGTAGAGGATCCAGCCACCGATCCCGCCGATGACAAGGCCAATGGCTGACTTAATGAGCCGGTTCTTGAGCTCCTTAAGGTGGTCCATCAGGGCCATCCGACCCTCGGGGTTGGATTTACGGCCCTTCGTCAGTGCCACTTCAGGTCAAACGCGGTTCGACGGCGGAACGTCGGTGCCGTCTGCGCTGCCCGTGCCGCTGGTTGAGTCACCGTTTTGCGGCCTGGACTGCGGGTGGTTGACGATCTTGCCCTCGACCGGGTCCGTGCCGTCCTTGGTCTCGGGTTTGCCGTCGTTCTTCATTTCCTTGACCTCGGATTTGATGATCCGCATGGACTGGCCGAGGCTGCGGGCCATGGCCGGAAGTTTGGGCGCGGCAAAAAGCAGCAGAGCCACGATGATAATAATCACGATGGGCCAAGGGCCCTCAAAGAGTCGTCCCACTGGAAGTCCTTTCCTCGAAATACATCCTACGTCTAACTGAATTCGATGTCGCGCAGCGCCTGTGGCTGGCCACGGTCCGCTTTGCGCTGAACGCGCCGCCGGCGGCGCTCTTCCCTGCGGGAGGATTTGGACGTGAGGTAATCATGTCTCATCTGCATCGGCGAGGCAAAAACTGCAGAACCTGGCACGGCGCGCTGCCCTTCCGGGGCCGTCCCCGGCTGCGGGGCCGGGTCGGTGATATCGGCGAGGGGTGCCCCGAACCGCTCGCCGGCAGCGCCCAGGTCCTTCATCGTGGCCATGAACTGGCGGAAAAGCCTGATCCCCAACAGCACATAAAAGAGCAGGGAAACGGCTACGAGCGCTATCCAAATCAGGATCCAAGACCACCAAGGCATGCTGAGAAGTCTAACCGCCGTAACGGGACAGTGCTGCGATGATCCATTCCTGCGCCGCGTCGGCCAGTTCCGCCGGCTCCAGGATACGGACGGCGCCGCCATGTTGGGCAACAAACATGGGCAGCCAGCTGGTGCTGCCGAACCTGATCTCGGCAATGAGTCCGCCGCCCGGTAGCGGTGCGGTCCGTTCGGCGTAATAGTCGTCTGCGAGGCCGGCGCCTTGGGGTGCCAGTTGCACCGTTACCAGGGTGTCGTCGTCGTTCGGGGTGAACAGCTTGACGGGGAAACCCTCGGCGGGTCTCGCCGCCTCCGTCACTGCCTGTCCGTTCGGCGCCAGCCCCTCGATGCGGTCCAGCCGGAAGTTCCGGAGGCCGCCGGCGCTGTGGCAGTACGCCTCGAAGTACCAGGTGTTGTCCAGGGAGTAGAGCCGCAAGGGATCGACGTCCCGCTCGGACATGGAGTCGCGCTGCGCTGAAAAGTAGGTGAGGTGCAGCTGGCGGCCGTCGGCAATGGCTTGCCGTATCGTCGCCAGATGCGCCGAGTTCGCCGGGCCGACTTGGGGGCCGGCAATAGAGCCGGCCTTCAGGCCTTCCTCCCCCGCGGCGGCCATCAGCTTCACCGTTACGGACTCCAGCGCGCTCCCCTCGGCGAGCTCAGGGAGCCCGTTGAGGGTCTCCAGCCCGGTCAGCAGGGCGCACGCCTCGTCCACTGTGAAACGGACGGGACGATTGAGGTCCAGGTCCTGCGTGATGAAGACGTGGTCGTCTTCCCACTGGATGTCCAGGAGATCATCCGGGTAGCCCTCGGGCAGGCCGGAACATATCAGGATCCGCAGGTCGTCCTCCAGCTCTTTCCGCGTCACGCCGAAACTGGAGGCGACCTCGCTGATATGCAGGCCCTGATTGTGGACCAGGAACGGGACGAGCTGAAGCATCCTCTTGAGCTGGTCCTCGGACGTTCGTTTGCGCGGACGCTTCGCCGGCACGGTGTCCGGAAAGGCGACGGCGGGAGCCGGGGAGGCGGAGAAATCAGCGGCGGCCTTCAGCCGTCTGCGGACAGCGGCTGCCAGCTCCGCCGGCGCAGAGACCACCACGTTCGGACCGTAGGAGGCCAGCTCCTCACCCAGTACCTCAGCGTCGCGGTACGGAACGCTGAGCCGGTCCCATCCGCCGTCGGGCATGCTGCCAGGCGCTTCGGGTGTGGGGGTTTCAGTGGCGCGCTTGCGCAGTCCCAGCAACTTGCCTGCAGCCACGTCCACCAGGGCGGACTGCACTGGCAGCTCAGGAAGCGAATCCAGTTCGCTGCGGACGTTGAAGCCGGCCGGGGGCGTGTAGCTGTCCTTGTCGAGGACCGTCACGGCCGACGTGAAGCGGGACAGCCGGAAGAAGCGCTTCGCGGCCCGGTCCCGGTCAAAACCCACCAGGTACCACTGGCCAAAGCGGCTGCCCAGGCCCCACGGTTCAACGGTACGGTTCTCCTCACGGCCGGTAGTGCCGGCAAGGTATGTGAAGCTAACGGGATGCTGGGCGTGCATCCCCGTGATCAGGTCCTCAAAGGCCTGCCCGGCCGGTTTGATCCGCGGCTGCACTCCGGCCGGCAGTTCAGCCTCAGCGAGCCCGCCGGCTGCCTGCAGCTTGCGCATGGCGTCCTGCGCCGCCGACCCCAGGGCGGCCCGCTCCCACAGCTGTGCCGCCAGGATGAGGACGGTGCATTCGGCGGAAGTGAGGCTTACATCCGGGAGCCGGTTGGACTCTTTGCCGATCCGGTAGCGCGTGGTGGCCGGGTCGTCGGAACTCCAGCCGTGGTCCATGACCGTCTCGACGTCAAAGCCGAACTGGCGGAGGTCGCTCTTGTCCCGCTCGAACATGCGTCCGAAGGCAGCCTCGGTGCTGCTCGTGTCGTGGTAGACCTTTGCGCGCAGATCACTGCGCCGCAGCCCGTAGCGGGTGTTGAGCAGCGCGATGAGCAGGTTCAGGAGGCGTTCTGTACGTAAGGCGGACACCTTGGCTACGTTACTAAAGCCGCTGAGGCTTAATGCCGAAAGCGCGGCAACAAACGGAAATTTCCTTCCGATTGTTACCGCGCTCCCTGTGGCTTGCCCGGCGGGCGCCGGGCATTCCTCCGCTTAGCGGACTCCGACGAGGTCCACTACGAAGATCAGCGCTTCGTTGGGGCCGATCGCTCCGCCGGCACCGCGGGATCCGTAGGCGAGTTCCGAGGGGATTTCGAGACGGCGTCGGCCGCCGACCTTCATGCCCAGCAGGCCCTGGTCCCAGCCCTGGATGACCTGGCCCACGCCGACCCGGAAGTCCAGGGGAGCTCCGCGGCCCCACGAGGCGTCGAACTCCTCGCCCGTGGACCAGGCGACTCCGACGTAGTGGGTGGAAACGGTGTCGCCCGGCTTGGCCTCGGCGCCGTCGCCCTCGATGAGGTCGGTGATGACCAGGTCGGTGGGGACGTCCCCCTCCGGGAAGTCAATTTCCGGCTTCTGGCGGTCGAAATTGCGCTGTCCAAATGACATGTTTGCTCCTTTTTCTTGGATTGGGATGGCTTACTTGACGCCGAGGATATCGACGACGAACACCAGATCGCCCTTGGCCTCGCCCTGGCCGGCATCACCGTAGGCAAGGTCCTTCGGGACGACCAGGAGGACACGCGAGCCCACGTTCTTGCCGGCAAGGCCCTGCGTCCAGCCCTTGATGACGCCGGTGAGCGGGAAGCTGGCCTTTTCGCCGCGGTCGAAGCTGGAGTCAAACTTGGTGCCACCGTTGAGGGTGACGCCGACGTAGTTGACGGTCAGCGTGTCGGTTTCCTTGACGGCCGGGCCGGTGCCCTTGATCAGGTCCTGCGAGACGAGGGCTGTCGGTGCCTTGACACCTTCGACGGAGATTTCCGGGATTCCCTTGTCGTTTTCCTTGACGGTCGGCAGTCCGGCGGGCGGCGTGACCGTTTCGCCTTCCGGCTTGTCGAGGACCTTCGGGGCGTCCTTGGCGGCCAGTACCTTAACCACCAGAAGCTGCGTGGGGCCAGCCTCGGCGCCTTCCTGGGCAGCCTGGCCTGGGACTGCAAGCGCAAGCTCCGAGCCGATCTTGGCGCCTACGAAGGCGTTGTAGATCACGGCGTTGCCGGTCTTGAGCGCATCGTTCAGCTCAAGGGGCTCGGGGTCCTTCGCGAAGGTGTCTTCGAGCGTGGTGCCGTCCTTGCCACTGACGGCGAGGATCGAGATGTCGGCGATCTGGTTCGCCTTGAGGCGCTCTCCGTCGCCCTCGTTAACCACCTTGACGGTGGGTTCCTTCACATCAAGGGGCTTATCGAATTCGACTCCGGGTGCCTTCTTGTCACCGTTGTCCGTAAGCTTCAGAGAGTCGAGCTTGGCGGTCTCGCCAGCAGACTGGCTGGTGGGCTCCGGGGCTGCAGGCGAGCCGCCGCAGGCGGTGATCAGCAGCAGTCCGGGAATGAGAATTGCTAGTAGTCGGCGCACGTAAGAACTTTCGTCGGGGCAAGATGGATGCGTTGCCGCCGATGAAGCGCGGCAACGCAGTCTGTGGCCGCGTAAACGGCCCCATCCAGAATAGCCCCTGAAGCTGGGTATCAGCCCATAGAGTCCAGGAGCGCATCGACGCGCTCGTCCACGTTCCGGAACGGATCCTTGCACAGGATCGTCTGGTGGGCGCGGTCGTTCAGCTTCAGGTGCACCCAGTCCACCGTATAGTCACGGCCCAGTTCCTGCGCGCGGCGGACGAAATCCCCGCGGAGTTTTGCCCGGGTTGTCTGCGGTGGCGCATCAACGGCGTCCTTGACTGCCGTGTCGTCCACCACGCGGCGCACGGCTCCCCTGGCTTGCAGCAGGTAGTAGAGACCGCGGGTCCGCGAGATGTCGTGGTACGTGAGGTCAAGCTGGGCAATACGCGGCGCATCCAGCCCGAGTCCGTGCCGGCTCCGGTAGCTGTCCATCAGTTTCTTCTTGATGGCCCAGTCGATCTCAGTGTCGATCGTGCTGGTGTCTCCGCTCTCAATGGCGGAAAGCGTCCGTTCCCACAGGTCCAGGATGAGGGGCACATGCTGGTTGTGCGCGCCGTGTTCGGCAATGAACGAGGTGACCTTGTTCAGGTACTCGCGCTGGATCTCCAGCGCCGTCAGCTGCCGGCCGTTGGCCAGACGGATGAGCGCCCTGCCACTGAGGTCGTGGGAGACCTCCCGGATGCTGCGGATGGGGTTCTCCATCCGCATGTCCCGCATGATCACGCCGGCCTCGATCATCCGGAGGATCAGGTCCACGGTGCCCACCTTCATCAGGGCCGTGGTTTCAGACATGTTGGAGTCACCCACGATCACGTGGAGACGGCGGTAGAACTCGGCGTCGGCGTGGGGTTCGTCCCGGGTGTTGATGATGGGCCGGGACCTGGTCGTGGCGGAGGAAACGCCTTCCCAGATGTGGTCCGCGCGCTGGGAGAATGCGAACGTGGCCCCGTGCGGGGTCTTCAGGATTTTCCCGGCACCGGCGATGAGCTGACGGGTCACCAGGAAGGGAATCAGGATTTCCGCCAGCCTGGAGAATTCGCCGCGACGGGGAATGAGGTAGTTTTCGTGGCTGCCGTAGGAATTGCCTGCGGAGTCCGTGTTGTTCTTGAAAAGATATACGGTGCCGTTGAACCCCTCGGCGGCCAGCCGTTCCTGCGCCTCGTCGACGAGGTCGTCCAGGATCAGCTCGCCCGCGCGGTCATGGGCGATCAGCTGTCCCAGATCATCGCATTCGGCGGTCGCATACTCGGGGTGGGAGCCCACGTCGAGGTAGAGCCGGGAACCGTTGGTCAGGAACACATTCGACGAGCGTCCCCAGCTGACCACTTTGCGGAAGAGGTAGCGTGCCACCTCCTCCGGGGCGAGCGGACGCGAGTCCGGGCTCGAGTAAGAGATGCCGAACTCGGTTTCGATGCCGAAAATGCGCTTGTCCATTTCAGTTCTCCTCAGACAGCAGGGCGGCGATTTCGTCGTCGCCAAGGCGTCGGAAAGCCCGCCGGGATCCCCGGGTGCCCTCCGAATTGCGGTCCAGTACGGCCACCTCAAGGGCTGTCGCGGGCAACTCGCCCGCTTCCTTGTCAGTGACCAGTCCCTTCATGGCGAGCCTGATTGCACCGGCGAAGTTCAGTTCCCGCTGCCACCCGCCGTCCACGGTCTCGGCCACTTTGTCTGCCTGCCCGCCCATCACAATGAAGCCCTTTTCGTCAGCGATCGAACCGTCGAACGTCAGCCGGTAAAGGTGGTCGTCGGCCGGGCTGCCGCCAACTTCCACCACTGCGAGTTCCACTTCGAACGGCTTCTGCTCGGCGGTAAATACGGCACCGAGGCTCTGCGCGTAGACGCTGGCCAATCCCCTGGCCGTGACGTCTTCCCGGTCGTAGGAGTACCCGCGGACGTCCGCGTACCGCACCCCCGCCTGCCGGAGACTTTCGAATTCGTTGTACTTGCCGACGGCGGCGAAGGCGATCTTGTCGTAGATCTCGCCGATCTTGTGCAATGACGGCGACGGATTCTCCGCGACGAGGGCGATTCCCTCCTCGCAGCTGACCACCACGACGGACCGGCCCCGGGCAATTCCCTTCCGTGCGAAATCCGCACGGTCCTTCATCAGCTGTTCGGGCGACACATAAAACTGTTGAGTCATATCAGGCCTCCCGCCGTGCTGCGGTTCTGGCCTCGATGATGGATGCGGCCACGGCAGCGAGATCATGGTCGGGGATGCGCCTGGCGCCGCTGCGGCCCACGGTGTAGACAACCGGCCACAACTGCCGGACCGGGTCCGGTCCGCCGGTTGCCGAGTCGTCATCCGCCGCATCATAAAGGGCTTCGACGGCGACGGCCACCGCCTCCTCTTCGTTAAGTCCCGGCCGCCAGAGCTTCTTGAGGGCTCCGCGGGCAAACATGGAACCCGAACCTACTGCGTGGTGTTCCTGCTCCTCGTACCGTCCGCCGGTGACATCGTACGAGAACAGGCGGCCGATGCCGGCAGGGAGGTCGAACCCGGCGAAGAGGGGCACAACGGCTAGGCCCTGCATGGCCATGGGCAGGTTACCGCGGATCATTGCGCCGAGCCGGTTGGCCTTGCCTTCGAGGCTCAGCAGCGTTCCCTCGATCTTTTCGTAGTGTTCCAGCTCCACCTGGAACAGCCGCGTGAGGTCGATGGCGATGCCCGCGGTGCCCGCGATTCCCAGGACCGAATAGCGGTCGGCCGGAAAGACCTTTTCAATGTGCCTGCTCGCGATGATGTTCCCCATCGTGGCGCGGCGGTCGCCGGCCATCAGCACTCCCCCGCCATAAGTCAGCGAGACGATGGTGGTGGCATGCGGCACCTGCAGCGGCTGAGAACCGGGGCCGGTGGGCGCCGTGGGGAACGGCTGATTGTATGGAAGTAGGCCGGGCCTGTTGCGTTGAAGGTGTTCAGTGAATGATGACGTCGCGTTGGCAGCTACCTGGTTGGCTGTTGTGTCCTGCACTGATGCACTCCTTCAACGTGGTGGGTCAACGTCTCTTCGACCGTCCGGGCTGCCGTCCTCCAATCAGGCGCTGGCAGCGTGAATCCTACTGGCCGCCTTTTTGAACGAAGGCCCGGACGAATTCTTCGGCGTTGGATTCGAGGACGCCGTCGATTTCGTCCAGGAGATCGTCCACGCCCTGGGTGGCTGCCGATGCCTGGGCATCCCCGGCTGCTGGTGGCGTTGCGGGGGCGTCGTCTTCGATTTCGCTTTCCCGCGACTGCGGCTGCTGTTGCTCCTGGCCTGCCATTTCCTTCTCCTTCTATCCGTCCCCGATGAGAGGGGACATCCTGTAAGCCCATATTGCCACGGCTTAAGCCGCGGTGGGGTGCTTTATGCCGGTGGCGGAGGCGGAGTTTGTCCGAGCAGTTCGGCCAGGAAGGATCCGGCGTCTTTGTGCCTGGCAAACAGGCCTCCTGTGAGGGCTTCGGTTCCCCTCAAAGGCTCACGGGTAGGCACCCGTTGCAGCCTTCCGTGGCCGGGGACGTCGAAGATGACCGAGTCCCAGCTGGCGCCCACCACATCCTTGCTGAAGCTGCTGACGCAGTGGCCGCGGAAAAAGGCGCGCGTGTCCGACGGCGGCTCCGTCATCGCCCGGGCGATTGTTTCGTCGTCGACGATCCTCTCCATCCGGCCGCGGGCAAGCATCCGGTGGTACAGCCCCTTTTCCGGCCGCACGTCCGCCCACTGGAGGTCCACGAGGCCCAGCCGGGCGTCGTTCCACTCCAGTCCGTCCCGCTGCCGGTAGCCTTCCAGCAGCGAGAGCTTGGCCAGCCACTCCACGGAGGATGCAGCGGCCGTGCGGTTACTGTCCAGGTCCGTCAGCGTCGCCGCCCAGCGGTCCAGGAGGGCGTGGGTGTGTCCGTCACCGTCCACGGCGTCGCCCACCCCGGTGTCCTGGGCCAGTTTGGCGGCGGCTTCGTGGTAAATCCACTGCAGGTCCAGGGCCGTGACCCGGCGCCCGTCGAGGAGCCGGAGCGTGGCGGTCAGCGAGGTGTCGTGGCTGACGGCCTGCAGGGCTGCCACGGGCTCGTGGACCTCCACTCGGGGAGCCAGGCCCGCCTCAATCAGGCTGAGCACGATTGCCGTTGTCCCGAACTTGAGGTAATTGGCGGCCTGGCTGAGGTTCGCGTCCCCGATGATCACGTGCAGCCGGCGGTATTTGTCCGCCGTGGCGTGAGGCTCGTCGCGCGTGTTGATGATCGGCCGCCGGATGGTCGTTTCCAGGCCCACCTCCGCCTCGAAGAAATCCGCGCGCTGGCTGATCTGGTACCCCGGCCGGGAGCTGTCCTGCCCAAGGCCCACCCGCCCGGCGCCGCACATGATCTGGCGGGTGATGAAAAACGGGGTCAGGCCCCGGACTATGTCGCCGAAGGGCACCGCACGGGGCATCAGGTAGTTCTCGTGCGAACCGTACGACACCGATTTGTTGTCCGTGTTGTTCTTGTAGAGGTTCACTGGCGGCAGCTGCGGATCCGCGGCCATGCGGCGGACCGCCGAAAGCGCCACGACGTCGCCCGCGGCGTCCCAGGCGACGGCGTCGCGCGGATTGGTGACTTCCGGGCTTGAGTACTCCGGATGCGCATGGTCCACGTAAAGGCGTGCGCCGTTACCCAGGACCATGTTCATGAGGAGCGACCCTGATTCGTCCTCGCCGTCCTGCTCCAGCTCTTCGCGTCCGTAGGCCAGCGCCACGGCTTCGGCGTCAAGCACCGGCGGCTGGTCGGTCAGCTGGCTGGGGTCTGCCTGGTTCCGTTCCAGGGTCCAGCCCCGCGCATCGTGCAGCGGTTCTTCATCCGTGTAATCCCAGCGCGTTTCCGCTCCGCCGGCGGCACGCTGTCGCGTCAGCTGGGCGTACGCCTGGATGACCCGGGCGGACATCATGGTCGCGTTCGCACCCGGAGCCGACGGCGCGTGGATGCCGTATTCGGTCTCCGATCCCATCACCCGCATAACGCCGCCGACCGGCAGCGGACCTCCTGGTACCGCTCCGCTGCGCGGCGTCACAGGTACTGGCCCGTGTTGGGCATTGTCTCGATGGATTTCCCAGGTTCCTGTCCTGCCTTGCCCTGGACGATGGTGCGGATGTATGTGATTCGCTCACCCTTCTTGCCGGAGATACGGGCCCAGTCATCCGGGTTGGTGGTGTTGGGCATATCCTCGTGTTCGCGGAACTCGTCGACGACGGCGCGCAGCAGATGGTCTATGCGAAGACCCTTCTGCTGCGTAGTCAGCAGGTCCTTGATGGCGTACTTCTTGGCACGGTCCACCACGTTCTGGACGACGGCACCGGAGTTGAAGTCCTTGAAGTACAGCATCTCGGTGTCCCCGTTGGCATAGGTCACCTCAAGGTATTCGTTGGACTTTTCGGTGGAGTACATTGCTTCGACGGTGCGCTGGATCATGGCATCGACGGTCGCCTGGACGTCGCCGCCGTGCTCCGCGAGGTCGGATTCGTGGAACGGCAGGTCCGTGGTGACGTACTTGTAGAAAATATCGGCGGCGGCCTCTGCGTCCGGCCGCTGGATCTTGACCTTGACGTCCAGCCGGCCCGGGCGAAGGATGGCCGGGTCAATCATGTCCTCACGGTTCGACGCACCGATGACAATGACGTTGTCCAGGCGTTCGACGCCGTCGATCTCGCTGAGGAGCTGGGGCACGATCGTTGTTTCGACGTCGGAGGAGATGCCGGTGCCGCGGGTGCGGAACAGCGAATCCATCTCGTCGAAGAACACCACCACGGGGCTGCCGTCCGAGGCCTTCTCCCGTGCACGGGAGAAGATCAGGCGGATGTGCCGTTCCGTTTCGCCGACGTACTTGTCCAGGAGTTCCGGGCCCTTGATGTTGAGGAAGTAGCTCTTCAGGTCAACGTTCCCGGTGCGCTCGGCAGCCCTGGCGGCCAGGGAATTCGCCACAGCCTTGGCGATCAGTGTCTTGCCGCATCCCGGAGGGCCGTACAGGAGGATGCCCTTGGGAGCCTTGAGGCCGTGTTCACGATAAAGGTCGGGGTGCAGGAAAGGCAGCTCCACGGCATCCCGGATCTGCTCAATCTGCGGCCCCAGGCCGCCGATGTCCTCGTAGGTGATGTCCGGAACCTCTTCAAGCACAAGGTTCTCCACTTCGGAGCGCGGAACCTTCTCCAGGGCGTAGCCCGTCCGGGAGTCGATGGAGAGGGCGTCGCCGACGCGAAGCTTTTCCGACATCAGGGCCCCGGAAAGGCGGATGACGCGTTCCTCATCCGCGCGTCCCACCACGAGGGCGCGGTCCGTGCCCAGCATTTCCTTGAGCGTGACCAGTTCGCCGGCGCGTTCATAGCCGAGGCCGGCCACCACCAGGAGTGCTTCGTTAAGAAGGACTTCCTGGCCGACGGCGAGCTGGTTCATGTTCACCAGCGGGCTCACCCCGACGCGCATCTTCCGGCCGGCGTTGAAGATGTCCACGGATTCCTCCGTGGCCGCCTGCCCGCTGTTACCGGCGGTGGGCTGCCGTTTGGGGTTCAACTGCAGAATGGTGCCAAAGCTGTAGGGTGGCTGGCCCTCCTGGTCCAGGGCGTTCTTGAGCCGCAGGATTTCCGCTTTCGCGGTTTCCAGCATGCCTACCAGCTTTGAATTGTTCTGCGTCGCGGCCGCAAGCTGGCGGTCGATGTGCCGCAGTTTGTCCCGGAGGATGTTCACCTGCCGGTCCGCAACTGAGAGTTCGTTGGCCACATAGCGGGCGTTCTCAGGTTCCACTGCCCCCGTGGTTTCGTCCGGTGTCCGTGAGGAGTCGTTGTTCGGAGTCTCCATCATGCATCAGCCCCTTCCTGCGCTTCTATTAAGACCTTAGCCCCAAGAAGCCGGGTACTGCTGGAGACATCCGAAATACGGACTAGTTCGTGACCTCCGGGTCATCCTTCACGTTGGTTCCGGCGATGGCATCGCGTGCGGCGCGGCGGAGTTTCTTATCGGATACGAGGCGCTCACCCACGGCGCCGGGCGTCCAGGCGTTGACGTCCTCTTCGTTGAAGTCAGTCTTGGAGGGACGGCGCTTCACGGAGATGCCGGTGACCCCGTCCGCGAGCCTGCGCGTGACCAGCAGGAAGCCCGTGTGGGCGACCATGCGGTGGTCCGGACGCACGGCCAGTCCTTCCAGGTGCCAGCCGCGGACCATGGATTCCCAGGCATCGGGCTCGGTAAAGCGGCCGTCGGCCCGGATGGCCTCCGCCGTCCGGGACAGCTGGGTCACGGTGGCCACGTAGTTGATCCACACGCCGCCGGGGGCAAGCACGGTGGCTACAGCGTCGAGGCATTCCCACGGTGCGAGCATGTCCAGGACCACGCGGTCCACGGAACCGGGAGCCTCGCTGCGGACCACTTCCTCCTGGAAGTCGCCGAGGGAAATCTTCCATGCAGGGTGCGGACCGCCGAAAATGGTTTCCACGTTGCCGCGGGCAATGTCCGCGAATTCCTCGCGCCGTTCAAAGGAGTGCAGGTAGCCGTTGTCTCCGACTGCACGCAGCAGCGAGATCGACAATGCACCCGAACCCACGCCGGCCTCCACCACGCGGGCGCCGGGGAAGATGTCCGCCATGGTGACGATCTGGCCGGCGTCCTTGGGGTAAACCACAGCCGCGCCTCGGGGCATGGACAGGACGAAGTCCGAGAGCAGCGGACGGAGGGTCTGGTACTGCTGGCCCACGTTGTTGATGACAACGGACCCGTCCACCTTGCCGATGATTTCGTCATGGTTCAGGAAACCGCGGTGGGTATGGAATGCTCCGCCGACCTCCAGGGTGATCGTGTTCATCCGGCCGCGCTCGTCAGTCAGCTGTACCCGCTCGCCTTCCCGGAACGGACCTCGACGACGGGCGGCGCCGACCGGCAAAGCGCCGGTGGTGCCGGCGATGTCGGCGGTGTCGCCAGGCGTGATGTTGTTGGCGGCAGTTTCGCTGCTCATGGAATATTCCTCGCTTTTGTAAACCTGTGTGGCCGTGCATCAAGACGGCCGGGCACCAGTCGCCGGCCCGGGCGCCGATATTTCACGACCGGCAGGTAACTCTACCGGTTCCGGACCTTCGCGCGCCCGCTGCGGCGCATTTCCTTGCCTGTAATGGCCGTCACCACGGCGGACTGCCGGAGAAGGCCGGTCACTTTCCCGTGGTGATCTACCACTGCGTACTCGCGGCCTTCGAGCTGGGCCAGGTACTGCACCAGCTCCTGGCCCTGGGACCATTCCGGCACGTAGGCTCCGGCGCTGAGGGCGTGCGAAACCGCAGTGGCCGGCGTTGCTGCTGCGGCCTCGGCCGGAACGGAAGCGACGGCGGCGTCGTCCACGATTCCTGCGGGCCGGCCGTCCGGTCCGCACAGAATGATGGCCGTTGCGCCGTCCGCAGCGTGCCGGCGGACATCGGCCACCGTGGAGGATTCCGGTATTCCAACGGCGGGTTCAGCCAGTGCCGCGGCGTTGACGAGGTGCAGCCGACTGCGGAGGCGCCCGTGCTGGATGGAGGCGGAAGCCCCCATCCAGAGGAAGCTGCCTACCAGCACTGTGATGAGCATGAGCGAAACGTCCGGGCGGTCACCCCGCAACAGCGGAAGCAGGACGAACCAGGCGGCCAAGGCGATGACGATGATCCGGCCGGCCCAGCCTGCTGCCACCGTGCCCTTTTCCTGGCTGCCGGTGGCCTTCCAGACGGCGGATTCCACGAGGCGGCCGCCGTCCAGGGGAAGGCCCGGAAGGACGTTGAAGATACCGATCAGCAAGTTCGCCCAGACAAAAATGTTGGACAGGATCCCCGCCACGCCGGAAGGGTCCGTTGCCAGGATGAGCAACCAGCCCGCACCGGCCAGGAGGAAATTGGCTGCCGGACCGGCCAGGGCAACCAGGACGGAGCGGCCCGGCGTGGCGGTAAACCCCTCGAACTGGGTGTGCCCGCCCCACAGGTTCAAAACGATCTTCTCCGTGGGCCAGTGGAAAATCTTGGCCGTCAGGGCGTGAGCGAGCTCGTGAACCAGCACTGAGATGAGCAGCAGCAACGCGTAGGCGAAGGCCACGTAGTAGGCGGCAACGCCCATGTCCGGGTACTGGCCCTCCAGTACGGGTCCGTACACGATCACCGTGAACGCTGCAATGATGAACCACGAATACGCCAGCACAACCCGGATGCCGGCGATGCGGCCCAGCGAGATGCCTTCCCGGCGGCCGTTGGCGGCCTTCTGGTCCCCGCCGCTTGCTGGCTCAGTCAAGGCTGTGGCTCCGAACCGCTGCTTCTTCCAGCCCGAAGTCCCCCGCCGGGGATTCGTTGCGCCGGACCACCAGTTCGTGCAGGTCCGCCACGGTGCGTCCATCGAGGGAATGCCACGTAGCCCGGGCCGGATCGTGGGGCAGCGGGACGATGTGCGGGATAGCCACGGTCACCACTCCGGACGCCATCGCGGCAGCGACGCCCGGCGCCGAGTCCTCAAGGGCAACGCATTCGTGGATGCTGAGGTGTGGGTCCTCCTGCCGCAGCAGGGCGACCGCCTTGAGGTACGCCTCGGGGTGGGGCTTGCCGTTGGTGACGGTGTCCCCGGTGACCAGGAACTCGAAGTAGGGTCTTGGAAGGCTCGCCACGATTTCGCGCGCCAGCGGCGCCTCGGACATTGTCACCAGGGCGCACCGGACGCCTGCCTCGTGGAGCTGGTCCAGCAGTTCGCGCGCACCAGGCCGCCACGGAACGGAGGTGCGGACCTTACTGATGACCTGGGCCGTGAGTGTGTCGATGATTTCCCGTGACTCCAGCTTCACGCCGGCCTGCTGGAGAATGCCGGCCGAGAACACCAGGGACTGCCCCACCAGCTGCATGGCCTGGGCGTGGGACCACTGGCCGCCGTGGGCAGCAACGAGCGCGTGCTCGGCTTCGATCCAATACGGTTCGGTATCGACGATGGTGCCATCCATATCCCATAAAGCGGCTTTGAGAAGTGGCTGGGAGGCTGAGGATCGCATGGATCCAAGTCTACGGTGCAGCAATCGGGCGCAGGCCTGCACTACGCCCTTGGCGAATATCCTCCAGGATGCTGCGGAGTTGTCGCGGCGTCGCCGCAGTGTGGAAGCGGAATCGCTGCGGCTCGGCCAAGATTAGTGGCGCTTCATTTCATGCAACCGGCGGGGTCTTGGACGTAGGGTGAAGAAATGAATAGCTTCGAGGGAGACACCAGCGAACCGGGTGCCACGCCCGAGCCGGAGCGGCTGCTGCAGCCCGTGCCCGAAGGCCAGCGCATCACAGTGATGCTCGCCGCTTTTGAAGGCTGGAACGATGCCGGCGAAGCAGCGAGCGATGCCCTCCGGTACCTGAACAAACTTTGGGGCGGCAAGAAAGTGGCCTCGATTGACGCCGACGAATACTACGACTTCCAGTTCACCAGGCCCACCATCCGCCGGACGTCGTCCGGGGAACGCAAAATCAAATGGCCGTCCACGCGCATCTATAAGGCCAGTGCCCCGGAGGCGAATGTCGATGTGATCTTCGTCCAGGGCACGGAGCCGTCCTACAAGTGGCGGGCCTACACCGCTGAGTTGCTGGTCCACGCCGAGGCCCTGCACGTTGACTACGTCATCCTCGTGGGTGCGCTGCTGGCGGACGTGCCCCATAGCCGGCCCATTCCGGTGAGCACATCGACGGACGACAGCGCCCTGCGGGAACGGATGAACCTGGAGGCGTCACAGTACGAGGGGCCGGTGGGAATCGTCGGCGTGCTGTCTGAAGTGGCGCTACTGGCAGGCCTGCCCACCGTGTCCCTCTGGGCGGCCGTCCCGCACTACGTGGCCCAGGCCCCCTCGCCTAAGGCCCAGCTCGCCCTCCTGCACAGGATTGAGGAGCTGCTCCAGGTCCCGCTGGACACGCACGATCTGGCGGAAGAAGCGGATGCCTGGGAGCGGGGAGTGGATGAGCTCGCCACCGAGGACCCTGAGATTGCTGCCTATGTCCGGCAGCTGGAAGAAGCGAAGGACACCGCCGATCTTCCCGAAGCAAGCGGCGAGTCCATTGCCCGCGAGTTCGAGCGCTACCTCAAGCGCCGCGGCAAGGATAAGCAGTAAGGCGCAGGGCGTACAAGGAAAGCTCCGGAGTCCGGCGAAGATCGCCGGACTCCGGAGCTTTTTCCGAAAAAGGCTAGAGTTCGACGCCGAGCAGGGAGTTCACGGCGTCACTGACCAGTGCCTCGTCCATGGCCGACGCGGCCACCGCCTGCTTCCGTGCCTCGGCGGCCCAGCGGTCCACGGCCGCGAGGGCGCCGGGGGCATTGAGGTCGTCTGCCAGTTCGGTCCGCATTTCGGCGACAAGGGCGGCTGCCGAGCCTTCCGGGGCCATGGCAAGCGCGCTGCGCCAGTCTTCGAGCCTGGCTTTGGCCTCGGCGAAGCCAGCGTCCGTCCAGGACCAGTCACTGCGGTAGTGGTGGGCGAGGATAGCCAGGCGGATGGCTGCAGGGTCCTCGCCGTCGGCCCGCAGTTTGGACACGAGCACCAGGTTTCCCTTGGACTTGCTCATTTTTTCGCCGTCGAGCCCCACCATCCCGGCGTGGGCAAAGTGCCGGGCCAATGGAACGCCGGACAGTGAATACGCGTGACCGGCACCCATCTCATGATGCGGGAAAACCAGGTCGGAACCGCCACCCTGGAGGGTAAACGGTGCCGGCAGGTACTTCTGCGCGATCACCGTGCACTCAATGTGCCAGCCGGGCCGGCCCTCCCCCAGTTCCCCGCCGGGCCAGCTGGGTTCACCATCGCGGGCAACACGCCAAAGAAGCGGGTCCAGCGCCTGGCGTTTGCCGCCGCGGCCCGGGTCGCCGCCGCGTTCCGCAAAGAGTTCGAGCATTTCGGTTTCGGAAAGCCCGGACACCGAGCCCAGGGTCCACGCCCCGGCGTCGGTTGATTGCTTGCTGGCGGCTTCGACGTCGTAGTAGACGTCGCCGTCGGGCTCACCGGCAGTTCCGGCGACACGGTAGGCCAGGCCGAGCTGCAGGAGCCGCTCGATTGCGGGAACAATTTCCGGGATGGATTCGACCGCCCCGACGTAGTGGTCGGGCGCCAGGACATTGAGTGCTGCCATGTCGGTTTGGAAGAGTTCGATTTGGCTTGCCGCGAGCTCGCGCCAGTCCACGCCTGTGGCCGTGGCCCGCTCGAGGAGGGGATCATCGATGTCGGTCACGTTCTGCACGTAGGCAACGCGCTGGCCGCCGTCACGCCACGCACGGTTCAAAAGGTCGAACGCTACATAGCTCGCGGCGTGGCCCATATGCGTGGCGTCGTACGGGGTGATTCCGCAGACGTACAGTGATTGTTCGCCCGCGGCCTCAAGGGTGCTGTAGGCCCCCTCGACGGTGTCGAAAATTCGAACGGCGGGCATGCGGCCCGGGAGCTGAGGAACAGGGCGGGAGATCCAGGATTTCACAGGCCAAGCCTAGTGCTAGGCGCTGATGACATTGAAACCGAGCAGCAAATACAACGCCATGCCGAGGAAAATGCGGTACCAGACGAAGAGCCGGTAGCTGCGCGTGGAGACGAACTTCAGGAACCATCCGATGATGACGTAGCCCACCACGAAGGCGATCACCGTGGCCATTGCCGTTTCCGGCAGGCCGTACGGACCGGTGATGCCGTCCTTGGAGACCACTTTGTACAGCTGGTAGAGCCCGCTGCCGAATACTGCAGGAATGGCCAGCAGGAAGGAATACCGGGCTGCGGCTTCCCGGGTGTAACCCATCAGCAGGCCGGCCGTGATGGTTCCCCCGGACCGCGACACGCCGGGAATGAGGGCCATGGCCTGCGCCAGGCCGTACAGGATGCCGTGCTTGTAGGTGAGGTTGGTAAGTTCCCGTTCCTGGCGGCCCACCGTGTCCGCCACGGCGAGGATCAGGCCGAAGACGATCAGCGTGGTGGCCACGATCCACAGGCTGCGCAGCACGGACTCGATCTGGTCCTGGAAGATCAGGCCGAGAACGATGATGGGAAGGCTGCCCAGGATCACCAGCCAGCCCATGCGGGCGTCGGGGTCGTTCGACGGCACGCGACGCGTCATTGAACCGGACCATGCCTTGATGATGCGCACAATGTCCCGCCAGAAGTAGACGATGACTGCTGTCTCGGTTCCGAGCTGGGTGATGGCGGTAAACGCCGCCCCCGGGTCCGCCGCATTCGGCAGGAACGAACCGACGATGCGCAGGTGGGCGCTTGAGGAAATCGGGAGGAATTCAGTCAGCCCTTGTACAAGACCCAGCAGGGCCGCTTCAAACCAGTTCACGTTTATAGACCCTACGTCATGAAGCAGGGTGAATCCCCGTAAGCTAACAGCTATGCAGCAGCGTTATGTCGGCAACAGTGGGTTGCGCGTGTCCTCACTCTCCCTAGGCACCATGTCGTGGGCACGGGAGACCGATGAGCAGGACGCATCGGAACTGCTGCGCACGTTCGTCGACGCAGGCGGAACCCTGATCGATACCGCCGCCTCCTATGCCGACGGCCAGGCGGAGGCCCTCCTGGGAGCCATGCTGGGTGACGTCGTCTCCCGCTCCGAAGTCGTGATTTCCACGAAAGCGGGGATCTCGACGTCGGACGGCCGGCGGAGCGTCGATACCTCGCGGAACGGCATGTTGTCCGGCTTGGACGCCAGCCTCGCCCGGCTCGGCACGGACTATGTCGATATCTGGTTTGCGCAGGCATGGGATGCCAATGTCCCACTGGAGGAGACGCTGTCCTCCCTTGAGTTTGCAGTGCGCACAGGCCGCGCCCGGTATGCGGGTGTGTCGAACTTCACAGGCTGGCAGACCGCCAAGGCCGCGGCGATAGCCGGCTTCCCCCTGGTCGCCAGCCAGTCGGAGTACTCGCTGCTGCAGCGCAGGCCGGAAGCCGAGGTCATCCCGGCTGTCGAAGACGCCGGGCTTGGCCTGTTTGCCTGGGCACCGTTGGGCCGCGGTGTGCTGACCGGCAAGTACCGCGGGCACATTCCGGCGGATTCGAGGGCGGCGCAGAAGAGGCTTGCCAGCTATGTGGAGCCCTACCTGGAGCAGCCCGCGTCCCGGATCGTGGAGGCGGTTGCGATGGCCGCGCGCGGACTCGGGCGGTCATCGATCGATGTTGCCCTGAGCTGGCTGCTGTCTCAGCACGGTGTGGCCACGGCGATTGTGGGCGCCAGGTCCCCCGTGCAGCTCAAGGAGATTTTGGATTCGCAGCTGGCGCCGGTGCCGGCGGAAATCGCGCGGGCACTGGAAGACGTTTCTGCGGTGGAGTAGGGGCCCGGCCGGCGCCGGGACCCCGGTCAGTCCTGGACGATTTCCAGGTCCTCGTCGTCTTCGGCGTCCTCTTCATCGTCGTCGTCATCCACGTCGTCGATGACCTCCAGCGGAGTAACCTCCCCGTAGGCCTCGTAGAGGGAATCGTCATAGACTTCGAAGGCATCAGCTACGGCAAAGAACGCCGCTTCGACCGTTGGGTCTCCCTCGCCCCGGCGTGCGGAGGCAGCGATCAGGTGTTCTTCCAGGGCTGTGGTCAGGGACTGAAGCGCGACACGCGGATCGATGCTCATGACTTCACGTTAGTCGGAAATGGACGAAAATGGAGAGCAATGAAAGAACATTTTCTGAGCAGTTCAGTCCAGCGGGAGCGGGACTACGCGAGGCAGTACGAGTACCTGGTACTGACGGTCGGCCCTGAGGATTCGCTGCCGGAGGCGCGCCGGCGCCTTGTTGAACACTCCGAATACGGCAAGTGGGAGCTGGAGCGCAGCCGTCTCTACGTGGGCGGCGGCAGGCGCTTCTGGCTCCGCCGCAAAGTCATCCAAGTCCAGCGGACTGTTTAGCGGCGCCCGGCGGACCGTTTAGCGAAGCCCCGGGGAAGGTGCAGCCTCCCCCTGCCCAGCGGCTGCTACGGCGTCTCCAGCGGCCCCAGCCAGGCGTTGGCCACGGTGTTGTGCGCTGACTCGTCATCGGAGGGGTGGAACATCCCGGCGAGCACGTCACGGTAGAGGCGTTCCAGTTCGGTTCCCCGGAAATAGCTTGATCCCCCAGATACGCGGATTGCCAGGTCGACCACTGTCCGCGCCGTTTCAGTGGCCCGGACCTTGAGGCCCACGAGCCTGGGAAACCACTGGCTGCCGTGGTCCACCAGCGCGTCAATGTCACGCGACAGCTCGGCAAGCTGCGGGTACAGGGCGTCCATTGCCATGGCGGCCTCCGCCACCTTCCACCGGATATCGGGGTCCTGGGCGTAGCTGCGCCCCTCGTTTTTGAAGGATGTACGCCGTTTGGCCGCCTCCACTCCCAAAGCCAGTGCCCGTTCGCCGATGCCGGTGTAGACAGCGGCCAGCAATGTCTCGAAGCAGGCAAAGATCGCGAAGATCAGCGGATCGGCGTTCGGCCCTACCGGGAGCTTTCGGAAGATGCGGTCAGCGGGCACAACGGTGCCGTCCAGCACGGTGGTGTTCGACTGGCTGGCCCGCATGCCCAGGGTGTCCCAATCGTTGAGGATTTCATAGCCGGCAGCGTCCCTGGTGATGAAACCGTGAATCAGTTCGCCTTCGCCGTGCCGGGCGGAGCTGTCCTTGCCGAAAATCCCGAGCCTGGTCCAGGCAGGAGACAGGCTGGTGAAGATCTTCCGTCCCGTGAAGCCGTAACTGCCGTCAGCGTGCGGTGTGGCAACGGTCCGCGAATCGAAAAGCACGGAGTCGTTGCCGGCCTCCGAGTTTCCGAACGCGAAAATTTCCCCCTGCGCCGCCTCCCGGAGGACGAAGTCGAGCGAGGAATCACCGCGCGCGGCCAGGACCTGCGCGACGCCGGTCCACACCAGGTGCATGTTGATCGCCAGCGCGGTGGCCGGGGCCGCCGTCGCCAGCCTCCTTTGCAGCTGAGCTGCCGCTGCAAGGCCCAGCCCCAGTCCGCCGTCGGACGCCGGCACAAAGATCTTGAGGTAGCCCGCCGCGGCAAGTTCCTCCAGATCTTCGGTGAAGAAGCTGTTCTCCTGGTCGTAGCGGCCGGCACGGCCGCGGATCCGCTCCAGCAGCGGCTCGGTGAGGATCTGGTCCGGCGTCATGGTCTGGCTTTCATGGGCTTCGGCGACGGGGGGCTCAGTAGTTGGTCAGCAGCCTGTCCAGCACCCTGGCCCCGAACTTGAGGGAATCTGCCGGTACGCGCTCATCCACGCCGTGGAACATCCCGGTGAAATCCAGTTCATCCGGGAGCTGGAGCGGGGCGAAGCCGTAGCCGGTAATGCCGAGCCGGCTGAGGGACTTGTTGTCCGTGCCGCCGGACAGGGTGTACGGAAGCACCTTGGCGCCGGGGTCTTCGGAATGCAAGGCATCGATCATGGAGTCCACCAGGTTTCCGGCAAACGGGACCTCGAGTGAGACGTCGTTGTGGACGTAGGAAACATCGACGCCGGTACCCGCGAGTTCCCTGACGATTTCCAGGACCTGCTGCTCCTGGCCTGGCAGCGTCCGGCAATCGACCAACGCCTCGGCGGATTCGGGGATGACGTTGTGCTTGTACCCGCCTTTGAGGAGGGTCGGGTTGGTGGTGTTCTGCAGCGTGGCGCCAACGAACCGCGCCACGGTTCCCAGCTCCTTGAGGAGCGTGTCCGGATCGTCCGGATCGAATTCGACGCCTGTGAGTTCCGTCACGCCGTCCAGGAACTGCCGGGTGGTGGGTGTCAGCTCCACCGGCCACTGGTACTCGCCGATGCGGGAGACCGCGCTGGCGAGGCGGGTGACGGCATTGTCAGTGTTGATCTGCGACCCGTGGCCTGCGCGGCCGTGGGCCACCAGCCGCAGCCAGGAGAGTCCCTTTTCCGCGGTCTGCAGGAGATAGGTGCGCTGGCCGCCGATGGTGGCCGAGAAGCCGCCCACCTCGGAGATCGCTTCGGTGGCTCCGTCGAAGAGTTCCCGCCGGTTTTCGACGGCGTAACGGGCGCCGTAGGTGCCCCCCGCCTCTTCGTCGGCGAAGAATGCGAAAATCAGGTCGCGCTTGGGTTTACGCCCCGTCCGGGCAAAGTTCCGCATGACGGAGAGGATCATGGCGTCCATGTCCTTCATGTCTACGGCTCCGCGGCCCCAGATGAGGCCGTCCTTGAGCTCTGCGCCGAAGGGGTCAACTGACCACTGCTCCCGGACGGCGGGCACAACGTCCAGGTGCCCGTGCACCACCAGGGCGCTGGCCGAGGGGTCCTCCCCCGCAATTCGGGTGACGACGTTGGCACGGCCCGGCGCTGATTCGAAAATCTCTGCCTCGAGACCCACTTCGGTGATGAGCCCGGCCGTGTATTCCGCCGCCGCACGTTCCCCTGGTCCTGTTCCGTCACCGTAGTTCGAAGTGTCGATCCGGATCAGTTCCTGGCAGATCCTGACAACTTCATCCTCGGGGCGTACTTCAGTCATGTTTCACTCCTCGTGGGGGCGGCTTGATTGCTGGTTTCAGCCTACCCACAAGCCCCCTGCAACCCCCGATTATTTGTTTCCGGAAAAGTCGTGCTAGAGTCTTTCTCGCTGCTTCGGAGAAATCCAAAACGCTGAAAGGCGGAACGGATCCCCGAAATACCACCTGCGCGGGTGGCGGAATGGCAGACGCGCTAGCTTGAGGTGCTAGTCCTCGAAAGGGGGTGGGGGTTCAAGTCCCCCTCCGCGCACAAGGGAAAACCCCTGGAATCCACGGATTCCAGGGGTTTTTTTCTGTCTCCACGCATGCGGCGGCAGGTTCCAAATTCGCAGGTACTGACGTTACCGTCCGGTGACGAGCCGGCGCCGGCCCCGCAAGCTGGTCTCCGCGGTGGAGGACCGCCACTTGGCGGTTAGACACGAGTCCTTTGCGAGTTGCTGGCGGTTCACGCCGTATCCCACCAGGAGCGGACAATCCCTGGCCCTGACGGCGCTCCGGACCTCATTGTTTCATCTTCACCAGGACCGATCGTGTCCCCGGCGGACCGGGGATCTATCACACGCATGGCGGTGGCATGGTAATCGGCGGCCGCTTCCTCGGGGCGGACATGCTCATTGAGTGGTAGAGCTCATGGACGCCGTTGCGGTGTCGGCTGAGTACCGTCTGGCCCCCGAAAATCCCGACCCTGCACCTGTGGAGGATTGCTATGCGGGCCTCGTCTGGACGGCCGGGCATGCGGAAGAGCTCGGCTTCGACCCGGAGCGCCTGATCATCGCCGGCGCGAGTGCCGGCGGTGGGCTCGCCGCCGGGGTGGCCCTCTTGGCGCGGGACAGAGGCGGGCCGACCCTGGCAGGCCAGGTTCTGATCTGCCCCATGCTCGACGACCGCAACGAAACGGTCTCCAGCTACCAGATTGATGGCTTCGGGTTGTGGGACCGTACCACGTCTTGACGATCTCATGGAGTTGGTAGAGCCGCTCCTTCCACGGGCGTTTAACGAACTGGGCGAACCGGCGAAGGCCAAGTTCTTGGAGCTGCGCGAGAGATACTGGGAGCTGGGAGCCACTGCGATGATGTTTACGACGTACTTCAAAATGATTCATCCTGACGTCCCTGACCTTCCTCTACGAGATCGGGTGAGCTCCGATGCCACCGGGATGCCGGATGCGCTACTCGATGCCACGGCTTATGGAGACTTTTTGGACACCCTTATACCGTTCGGAGAGCAGGCGGCCGCGGAGCTCAGAGCAGCTCTGCATCCTGAAGCAACACCTTTTTCAGATTCCGAATAGACGTCCGAATGGACAGGATGATGCGGACCGAACCGTTCCCGGTGAGGGATCCTTTCCGTACGGAGCATTTGCTTGGCGTTGTAATCAACTGGCTCTCGGTGTGGCCTGAGCGGTGACTCCTCCGCGCCGTGCTGGTCTGTACAACGAATTCCGACCCACGGGAGACTGACACCATGCGCAATCTGACCTTCGGCATTAATCTGAGCGTGGACGGCTACATCCCCGCGCCCGACGACGACCTCGGCTGGAGTGTACCGAGCGATGAGCTGTTCCAGTGGTGGTCCGACCGGGTGGGGGCGACGGGTCTTCCGTCTGCGATGCAACCAACGGGTGTAGCGATTCGAGCGAAGGTGCCGGATGACGCACGCGCTCATATAGTCTGAAAACATGTCGCCCGGTCCGCTGAGAATCGTTGTCCTCCTTTTCCCAAGGGTCACCCAGCTTGATTTCACCGGGCCCGCTCAGGTTTTCTCCAAGTTCCCGGACACCGAAGTTTACCTAGCTTGGCATGACCTGGATCCCGTCGCCACCGACGCCGGATGGTGCATTGTGCCGACTACGACCCTTGACGACTGCCCCCAGGCGGACGTCCTCTTTGTTCCCGGAGGCGCAGGGGCATTCGACATGTTTGACGACCCTGAGGCTCTGGAGTTTCTCCGGGTGCAGGCAAGGAACGCCCGTTGGATCACCTCCGTTTGCACAGGATCATTCACCCTTGCTGCGGCGGGTCTCCTCACCGGCTATAGAGCCACCAGCCACTGGGCCTCCCTGCAGATGCTCGAACACTTCGGCGTCGAACCGACGTCTGAAAGAGTCGTCCGCGACAGAAACCGGATTACAGGTGCTGGCGTAACCTCGGGGATTGATTTTGCATTCACGCTGGCGGCGGAACTCTTCGGTGACGATGAAGCCCGGAAGATTCAGCTGGCCATCGAATACGACCCGGAGCCCCCGTTCGACCACGGCTCGCCAAGCAAAGCAGATCCCGAAACAGTAAAGAGCATCATCGCCGCCACCGAGAACCTCCGCATGGCCGGGGTCCGAACCTCTGCCAGCGCCCTGGCGACCGCGCAGCGCTCCGCGTAACCGAAGCTTTGCGGAAGGTCCACAAACACGCCGTCATCTCGGTGCAAATCGGGCGCAGTCAATGCCCGTCTTGGACGTTGTCCAGGACGCATACGCCCCGGCATCTAGACATTGAACGCGATGGACTAGAGATATCGGTCGTTTTTGCGGCTAACGGACGGCATCGCCTTTGCGCACGCTCCAGGTCGGCCTTCCAAGCGATGTCGGCGTAACAAGGCAAGAGGCTCGTATGAGCAAGTTGAACCATGAATGGGCGATCAAAGAGATTGACCAGTTCCTACGCGTCACCGACCAAGTCGGCTACGACAATAGCGGCGGTGGAGTCGTAGTGCTTGGAACACACATGCGCGGGTCACAGACTGAAGCATCACAGCGTGCCCACGTGGTGGAGCAGATTCTTGATCGTGTTCTGCCTGGTTGGAGACAGGATCGGCCAGAGAAGGATACGAAATTTGTTTGGCTTCGGGACCAAGCTTCAAGAGCCAAGGCTGCGATGCAAAGGGCGGCGGAGCTTGCTGAGAATCTAGGGGATAACGCCCCAGATATGGATGCGGCCAATCTTCACCCATGGGTTTGGGAAAACGGGCGATCCTACTGGAACACAGGGCATTATCACCAGGCCGTGATGCAGGCCGCTATCCGCGTCAACGCCGAGACGCAAGCGAAGCTGGAGCGCATGGATGTATCTGAGACAGCGCTTTTCAATGAGGCGTTCTCAATGGATGCGCCAAAGGAAGGTGCGCCGCGACTCAGGCTGACAGAAGATGACGGGGGCAAAACATATCAGAACCTTCACCGGGGCGCTCGATCCTTTGCGGATGGGCTTTACACAGCGATCCGTAATCCTGGCATGCATAAGCCGCAGGAAAGTCGCGGAGGCGAGGAGCAGCTTGCCCTAGAACAACTGGCAGCCTTCAGCTTGCTGGCCCGTTGGATCGACCAGGCCAAAGTCCACCGGATATGAGTTTCAGATCGCGATCGGCTATCGGGCAGCGGGATATCGCGGCAAACTTCGCCTGACATGCTCCTGGCGTGCCGCCGGATCAATCACGGACATTGAGCGGTAGAGCAAGTTCATCGGAAAGGTGATCCAACTCGGCGAGACCAGGTGTGTCGACTCGAAGCGACTCGAGCACCCACGAGGCGAACATCGTCGCCATCGCTGTGAAATGCGCCGTTTGGCGCTCATAAGGGTCAGTTGCCTCGCTCAGGACTATGAACTGCTTTTCGTCGTCCAGGTCTAAGAAGGCGGTTACCGTCTCGCCTGTTACATGAATGATCTGCGACTGCTGCATGTACGCGGGCCTGAACGTTGCGTTGAAGTCGATCTGATTAATCATGTCTGTGACGCGGAGCAGCCGTTTTCCCTTGCTCGTCATCGAGTCGAGCGCCGCGTCGATCTCATCCTGTGGCGTGTTGAGGTACTCCGTGACAGCTAGGAACGCGCGTTGACGGGAATGGTGGTAGCCCTCAATCAGCTGGTCAGGGCCGCTTTCGTCGAAGTGTGCCCATTGTGCCGTCAAGGCATGCTCAAGGGCCTGCCGGGCGACGGCCACAGCCTCGCGAGAGCGCCCGGCGCGGTACAGGACCACGTATGCGCCCGCATAGCGTATCGCCTGCGCACAGATGCCGTACACAGTTTGGAACTCCACTTGGTGTTCTACAGCGACCTCGAATGAGTCTGCATCATGCAGCCGTCGCTCATGCTCTTCAATGAATTCCAGCCACGCCTCGATGGTGGGCGGAGTCGAGTGTGGTGTGGTCACCAACCAAGTATGCGGCTTGTGGGGTTTCTCAGCGCAGCCAGCCTCTGAGAGTCCTCAGTTGGAGGTTGTGCGCCGGTAAAGGACGCTTGCGTGCTGCACTAAGCGCCAAATAGCGCCGTGAAAAAACCGCCATTTATCGCCAAAAGTCACAGAGATGCGGCCACGAAAGCCTTGTCTGGGTGCGCAAGGACCAGTAGCGTTCTGCACAGTGAGCCTGCGGACCGCTGGCCCCCTTCGAGAGGACGCGCCATGCCAACCGTGATCGGCCACCACGATGTGAAGGACAAGGATCATTGGCTTGCCTCACCGAAACGCGAAGAGGTCTTCGGACCCCTCGGCGTCACCAACATCCGGACGTTCGTCAACCCACAGAACCCGACGCAAGTGGCGGTGCTGATGGACGTTCCCGACATGGAAGCCGTCATGGCCCTGATGCAATCCGAGGCAGGGGCCGAGGCGATGGCGTATGACGGCGTGCTGCCCGAGACCTTGGTGATTCTCGTCGAGGCGTAGTTTCTTTTCTCGGAAGGGCGGGTTCGCGAAAACTGCTTATCGGCCGTGAACGGCCTCACGTCGTGTCGCGACGGACGATCGGCGTCAGGTCGAATCGCGTGGAATCAGAGGTGCCAGCGATGGTGCTTTCCCCGGGCTGCGAAAGCGCTCGGGCACCGTGTCGTTCAGTGAGAAAGGGCCCCACGCGTCGCTCTTAGGCAGGGTCTCGTCGATTTCATGCCACCGCTCCCATGCCGCTTGGCGCGTGACCCCGAGAGCGGTGGCGATCTCTGCCCAGGACAGGCCCGCCTTCCGTGCGTACTTCACGGTCGTGAGTTCGGTTTGGTCGCACGTCTGGCGGACCTGCTGGATAGCCCTCAGCGTGGCGGTTACCTCTGCCGTCCAGCTCTGGGGGCTCGACATCGACGCTCCCGTCGATCGTGGCCCCTTCATCGCCCTATGGACGGTTGGCCCGCCGCTGTATCTCGCCATAACGTCAGCGTGTCCTTACGACGGCGCCCTGTCAAGGCACCTTGGCAACAAAGTCCCATAAGGTCCGGCACCGCCCGTGTCTGGAGCGCCCGGTAAGGATGCGCTTGTGGGGGTACCTTCGGTCCAATCGCCCCCGGCGCTGGGTGCCGGCCAGGAAGATGCAGCCGGCTAGAGGTTACTGTCGGGCCGGGAAGTGTTCCCTGCGTCTAGTTCTGACTCAGTCTGTTGGATGCCAACCCCTCTCGCAGGTCCCGCTTCCGCAACAGTTCAACGCCTTGCTCCTCGCTCGCATCGATGAATGGAACGACACGGCACGCGCGGAAAGGTGTCCTGGAAGTCTGATGCCGTGGCCCTGGACTCAGTTACGTCGTTCCGGAGATGCATATGTCTAGCGTGAGCGGGGTGAGTAGTCCGGGACGGAGCGCTCCATGGCGGTGACGGCCGACGGCTTCCCTTGCGAGTCTTGCCCCGCCGGTGCCCTTGGCGCTGGCCACGGCCGTTCCCCGAATCCCCTCCGGCGCCCTGCCTTCACTCGGGCCTGCTGGTGGCCCGATGAAGTCATCCTTAGACCTGAGAATGGCGTCGTCGATCACGTGGCCGGCCGTGCGCACCACGAAGACGTCGCCGAGGCCGACGTCGAAGATGATCTCCGCGGCGAGACGGGAGTCCGCGCAGCCAAAGATGACGGCGAACGGATTCTGGGTGTTCACCAGTTCGCTCCGCCGGGAGGCGTTCTGGTTCGGGTGCAGCGAATCTCCCGAGACGAAACGCTCGTTGCCGTCAAGCAGGCGGTGCCATGCCTCGTACGTGCTGATTCTGCTGCTCACCCTCCTTACTGTAAGGGAGCGTACCGTCGCCCATAGGGAGATATCGCTATCCATCCGCCGTCGACGTCGACGTGCCGGCACGCGTAGTCGGCACTGGTGGTTGGCACTCCGTCCGCCCCTGCGCATTGCTCGAGCTGGCCACGACGCGTACCTCCGGAATTCCGGCGTGAAACTAAGTTTCACTTGACCTGACACTGAGTTTCACTGTAGAACGGTGTTATGGTTCCTGACACTGTCGTAGAAACTAGCCAAACCGCCATTCAACCGGCCAGCGCATATGCCGCCGCGCTCCTGGACGCTGAACGGCGCCGGCCGGCGGGGGCTCGCGGAGTAGATCCCCGCCCCGTCCGCAGCGTTGGAGTGATCGGCGCTGGGCTCATGGCCAGCCAGCTCGCCCTGGTTTTTGCCAAACAGCTTGGCGTTCCGGTCCTGATCACGGATCTTTCCCAGGCAAAGGTGGATGGCGCGCTCGGCTGGATCGCCGCGCACCTGGAGAAGCTCGTGAACCGGGGGCAACTCAGCGAAACGGCGGCCCGGGACCTGGGCAATCTTGTCCGCGGCACGGTGGATAAGCGCGAGTACCGGGACTGCGATGTGGTCATCGAGGCGGTGTTCGAGGAGTTGGCCGTCAAACGCGCCGTTTTCGCGGAAATCGAGCCCCTGCTGCGCACTGATGCGCTGCTCCTGACGAATACGTCGTCCCTTTCCGTGACGGCGATGGGCCACGGCCTGGCCCATCCGGAACGCCTGATGGGACTGCATTTCTTCAATCCCGTGGCCGTGCTGCCGCTCGTGGAAATCATCAGCACTGAAAACAACGACGACGTCACCGTCGCCACCGCTTGTTCGCTTGCCCGGCTTCTGGGCAAGACTGCGGTTCTGGTAACGGACACGCCGGGCTTTGTGGTGAACCGGATCCTGACCCGGCTGTTCTGCGAACTGCTGCAGGTCATTGATGACGGGACGGACATCGAACTGGCGGACCATGCCCTGGACCCGCTGGGGCTACCCATGACCCCGCTGACGCTGCTGGGTTTCATCGGACCCGCAGTCCAGCTGCACATCTGCGAGACCATGCACGCCGCCTACCCCGACCGGTTCTATGTCAGCACCAGCCTGACCGCCATTGCGGATGCACGGCTGCGCGGCTACCTGGCTAAGTCCGGCACGGTACTTCCCGAGGCGGCCGCCCTGCTGCCGGCTGCCGACGCCGGAGCTTCGGTGCCGGCACCGGACGCGGGGGCCATCAGGGCAGGGATACTTGACGCCCTGGCCGAGGAGGTGGGCCTGATGCTCGCCGAAAAGGTGGTGGCCGGTCCCGCGGAAGTGGATTTGTGCATGATGCTGGGCGCCAACTTCCCCCAGCATCAGGGGGGCCTCACCCCGCTGCTAGACCAAAGCGGCGCCTCCCGGCGGGTGTGGGGTAGGGATTTCCACCCCGGGTCCGGCTTCGCAGCATAGCCAGGGGCGCGCGGCCCGCCCAAACAAGCGCCGCTACCTCCGCGCCATTCTTCAATTCCTCCCCAAAAAAGGATGCAAGCCCATGCCCGACTACGACGTCGCCGAACCGCTGGACACGGACTACTACTCCGTCTTCGCCAACATCTCCGCACCCGACCGCGAAGCATGGAGGCGTGCCCGGGATTTCACCGCGGAGGCCCTGCCGCAGATGAACGACTACTGGGAACGGGCCGAGTTCCCCGCCCACCTGGCCAAGCGGATGGGCACCATGAACCTGCTGACCGATGGCATTGACGTACAGGGCCTGGAGCCCATGTCCGCGCTGGCCGCCGGCCTGGTCAACATGGAGGTCTCCCGCGGGGACGGTTCCCTGGGCACGGTGATCGCAGTCCAGGGCGGCCTGGTACTGCGGACGATTGCCCTTTTTGGCTCCGACGCCCAGCGCAGGACCTGGCTGGGTCCGCTGGCCCGCGGCGAAAAGCTCGGCGCCTTCGCCCTGACGGAACCGGACCACGGCTCCGATTCCGTGGCTTTGGAAACCACCGCCTCGCTCGACGGGGAGGACTACGTCCTCAATGGCGAGAAGAAGTGGATCGGCAACGGCTCCGTAGGCGATGTCACGGTTGTCTGGGCACGCGATGACGACGGCGACGTCCGTGGTTTCCTGGTGGAACAGGACCGAGAGGGTTACGAGGCTGAGACAATCACCGGAAAGGCCTCGCTGCGCGCAATACACCAAGCCCGAATCAAGCTCAATAACGTCCGCGTTCCAAAAGCCAATCTTCTTCCCGGTGCCCGCACTTTCAAGGACACGTCCGAAGTCCTTGTTGCGACCCGCCTGGGGGTGGCCTGGTCCGCCCTCGGCCACGCCACCGCCGTCTACGAGGCCGCGTTGAACTATGCCACGCAGCGGACACAGTTCGGCAAGCCTCTGGCAAAGTTCCAACTTGTCCAGGAGCGACTGGCATACATGCTCTCGGAGCTGACCAGCATGCAGCTGCACTGTATCCACCTCGCGGGGCTTGATGCGGCCGGCCAGATGCGCCCCACCCAGGCCTCGATGGCGAAGTACCACAACACCCGCAAGGCCCGCGAGCTGGCATCCATTGCCCGCGACATGTTGGGCGGCAATGGCATCCTGCTGGAAAACCACGTGATCCGGCACCTTCTGGACATCGAATCCATCCATACCTACGAAGGCACGCAAAGCATTCAGACCCTATTGATCGGCCGCGATGTCACCGGACAAAGCGCCTTCGCCTAAGGATTCGCCATGACCACAATTGAACTTCCCAATGAAACCGCGCTGAGCCCCCTGCGGTTCCTGCAGCGCTCCGCGGAGGTGTTCGGGCAGAAGACGGCGATCATCCACGGTGACCGCTCCTATACTTACCGGGACTTCGCTGACGAAGCCCAGGGGCTGGCCAAAGCGATCAAGGGCAGGATCCAGCCCGGCGACCGGGTGGCCTTCCTGTGTCCTAATGTGCCGGAGCTGCTGATTGCCCATTACGCCGTCCCCCTGGCCGGGGGCGTCCTGGTTGCCCTGAACTCGCGGATGTCCGCCCGGGAACTCCAATTCATCCTGGAGCATTCCGAAGCCAGGCTGCTGTTTGCCGATTCGGAACTGCTGGCCACGGTGGCGGACATGGACCTGGGCCTGACACAGGTGGCTGAGGTGATCGAAGTGCCTGACAGCACCATCCCGTATCCGGAAGTCCCGGCAGGCATGGGAACGACGCAGTACGCGGACTTCCTCGCCGCATCCGGACACCAGGACGCAGATCTTCCGTGGAGTGTAGAGGACGAACGCGCCCCGATCACCCTGAACTACACCTCCGGCACCACGGGCAAGCCCAAGGGCGTGCTGTATTCGCATCGCGGTGCTTACCTGAACTCGCTCGGGGAAACCTTCCACAATCACTTCACCGGCGAAACACGCTACCTCTGGACCCTTCCGATGTTCCACTGCAATGGCTGGTGCACCACTTGGGCCGTGACGGCGGCCGCAGGCGTCCACATCTGCCTGCGGGCTGTGCGCGCGGACGCCGTCTGGGACGCCATCGACACTCTCGGCGTCACCAACCTCTGCGGCGCCCCCACGGTGTGCAGCATTATTGCCGAGGCGCCCCAGGCCCACAAGCTGAAGGGGCCGCTGCGGATCACGACGGCAGGCGCGCCGCCGTCGCCCGCGATCATCACGTCCCTGGAGTCAATCGGGATCAGTGTGGTCCACGTTTATGGGTTGACCGAGGTGTATGGCCCGTACACGATCTGTGAGCATCAACCCGAGTGGGATGATCTTTCCACCCAGGACAGGGCCGTCAAGATCTCCCGCCAGGGAGTGGGAATGCTGCAGGCCGAGACGGCGCGCATCGTGGACCTGGACATGCTCGATGTCCCGGCCGACGGCGCAACGCTGGGCGAAATCGTGCTGCGTGGCAACAACGTGATGCTCGGCTATTTCAAGGATCCCGAGGCCACGGCCGACGCCTTCCGCGGGGGCTGGTTCCATACCGGAGACCTCGGCGTCATGCATCCCGACGGCTACATCCAGCTCAAGGACCGGGCCAAGGACATCATCATCTCCGGCGGAGAAAACATCTCCACCATTGAGGTGGAGCAGGCCATTAGCAGCCACCCGGCCGTGCTGAACGTGGCCGTGATCGGCGTCCCGCACGAGAAATGGGGCGAACGCCCGGTGGCCTTTGTCATCCGCAGCAGCCCCAGCTCGGTCACGGCCGAGCAGATCCGCTCGCACGTCAAGGGCCTGCTCTCAGGATTCAAGGTTCCGGACAGGATCCTTTTCCCCGAAGTGCTCCCCCACAACTCCACCGGCAAGGTCCTGAAGTCGCGGTTACGTGCCCTGGACCTCAGCGCCCCAGCCCCCAGCAAGGAACCCACCAAATGAGCAGCAAGGACATAGTCGTTGTGGGCGCGGCCCGCACCCCTCAGGGAAAGCTGGTGGGCCAGCTGGCTTCACAAAGCGCTGTGCAGCTTGGCGCCGCGGCCATCGCCGCGGCCCTGGAACGCTCAGGGGTTGGGCCGGCCGCCGTCGATGCGGTCATCGTGGGCCAGGTCCTGACGGCCGGCGCCGGCCAGAACCCCGCGCGCCAAAGCGCCGTCGCGGCAGGAATACCGCTCAGAGCCCCCGCCGTCACCGTCAATAAGGTCTGCCTCTCCGGGCTGAGTGCCATCATCCAGGGCGTCAGGCTGCTCAAACTGGGCGAGGCGGATGTGGTGGTCGCCGGCGGCCAGGAATCCATGAGCCAGGCGCCGCACCTGCTCACCGGCTCGCGCGCCGGCTACCTCTACGGCGGCATCACGGCCGTGGACTCGGCTGGCCATGATGGGCTCACGGATGCCTTTGACCAGGAACTCATGGGTATTGCCACAGACCGCGCCAACGCGGACCTTCAGGTCTCCCGCGAAGCGCAGGACAATATCGCGGCGCTGTCCCACCAGCGGGCGGCCGCGGCCCGGGCCGAGGGAAGATTCAGCTCCGAAATCACCCCTGTTTCGGTGCCGCAGAAACGTGGCGCGCCCGTGCTGGTGAGCGATGACGAGGGCGTACGCCCGCAATCCACGCAGGAGGTGCTGGCGGGGCTGAAGCCGGCCTTCACCGCGGAGGGTACAGTCACCGCCGGAAATGCTTCGCCGCTGAGCGACGGCGCCGCCGCCGTCGTGCTGGTGACCCGCGCGTACGCCGATGCCCACGGGCTCGAGGTGCTGGCCGTCGTCGGGCCCGCCGGGCAGATCGCCGGGCCGGACACAACACTTCCGGACAAGCCGGCACAGGCAATCACGGCTGCCCTGGCCCGCGCCGGCTGGACGGCCGGAGACCTTGACTTCGTGGAGATCAACGAGGCCTTCGCCTCGGTGGTGGTGCACTCCGCAGCGGCCCTGGGCCTCGGTTTGGACAAGGTTAACGTCAACGGCGGTGCCATCGCCATCGGACATCCGATCGGCGCCTCCGGAGCGCGGCTGGTGGTCTCGGCCGTCCACGAGCTGATGCGGCGCGGAAGCGGCAAATCCGCTGTCGCGCTTTGTGGCGGCGGCGGACAGGGTGACGCGCTGCTACTGTACCGGGATGGCATCAGTGGCTAATTTCCGTTCCGGCGTGGCCGAAGCCGCGCTGGATCTGTTCACCGACAATGGCTACGACCCGACCAGCGTGGACGATATTGCCCTGGCTGCCGGAATCTCCCGCAGCACCTTCTTCCGTCAGTTCCGCGCCAAGGAAGACGTGATCTTTGCGGACCACGAAGCCCTGCTCGCTGAGCTGACCGTCTACCTGGCAGCCAGCCATCCCGATCCGTGGGAGGCTGTGTGCCAGGCCGCAGAGCAGGTCTTCGTGAAATTTTCCGAACGCCGCAAATTATCCCAAAAACGCTACCACGTGGTGCAGGCGGTCCCCGCGCTGCGGGACCGGGAAACGATCATGGTCTCCCGATATGAACGGCTTTTCTCGGACTACCTCCGCCAGGCACTGCCGGGTATATCAACGCTTGATGCAATCCGGTTCGCCGCTGCCGTCACCTCAACCCATAACTATGTGCTGCGCGAAATGATGCTGGACTCCTCCCGCGGTTCCCTCCAGAACCTGGAACACGAGCTGTTGGCGGTGCGCCGTATGTTCGGGGTACTGCCGCAGGGTGACCCCGCATCCCTCCCGGCCGGGGACGACCTGGTCGTGGCCGTTTTTCCCCGCTCTACACCCACTGCTGAGCTGGCGCGGCGCATCCAGGACAAGCTCGACGGCCGCTCCGTCTGACTGGGGAAGGGCCCCATGACCGCGCGTTACAACGACGTCTACCGTCCGAGCGACCGCGACCTGTTGAAGCGGACGATCCGGGAAACCGCAGCCCGGACTGGCTCAGCTGTGTTCTTCGCAGGCCTCGTAAACCGCACCGAGCTCACCATCACCGAGTTCTTCGGCACGACGACGCACGGCCTGAAGAACCTCAGCGTGCAGCCCGGTGAGGGGGTGGGCGGGCGGGCCCTCTCCCAGGCGCGTACCGTCGGGGTGGCCGATTACTTTGACTCGGACAGCATCACCCATCATCACGACGACGCCGTGCGCATCGAGGGGCTACGGACGATGGTGGCGCTCCCCATCCTCGTGGACGGCCGTGCCCGGTGCATCCTCTACGCGGCAACGCGGGAGCGCACATCGATCGGCGAGTGCGTGGTGACCGAACTCAGCGCCGGCGCCTCGAGGATCTCGCGGGAACTGGCCATTCGGGACGAGGTGGACCACCGGGTCTCGATTCTCCGGGTCGTCCAAAGCCTGGCCGCGGAGCCACCGGACCGGAACCTCATCGAGACCGTCCGGCTTGCGCATGCCGAGCTCCTCTCGGTGGCCAGCACCACGACTGATCCCGAACTCGCCCAGCGCATCCTTGCCGTGACCGCGCGGTTGGAGGGCTCCGAGGCTGCGTCAGCCGGCGCCCCGCACCTCACCCGTCGGGAGACGGATGTGCTCGCCCAAGTGGCGCTCGGCTGTTCCTATGCCGAAACCGGTAAACGGCTCTCGCTCAAGGCAGTTACCGTGAAGAGCTACATGCAGTCGATCATGGTGAAACTGGACGTGCACAGCCGTGCGGAGGCCGTAGTGGCCGCGCGCAGGCTCCGCCTTTTGCCCTGACCGGTGGCGCGAAAACACCTCCATCGGGAGGTGGTGGCGCACGCACGGCGCTGGCACGATGACATCTTCGCGTCGAAGCAATCATCGTTTCGACGACCGATGTCAAAGGAGATATCGCATGCTCGAAAGCCTCGCACCGGTTGCCAACCGGTCCGGTCCGCGCCCCACCTCGATGGCCAGGGTCGCCGTCGCCAGCTCGATGGGCAGCATCATCGAGTTCTACGACTTCCTCATCTACGGTACGGCTGCGGCCCTCGTCTTCCCCCAGGTCTTCTTCCCGGCGCTCGGCCCGGCCGCCGGAACTCTCGCCTCATTCGGAACCTTTGCCGTGGCCTTCGTCTCGCGCCCCCTCGGTGCTGTCCTCTTCGGCCACTTTGGTGACAGGCTGGGGCGCAAGAAGACGCTCGTCAGCACACTGCTCATCATGGGCATCGCGACCGTCACCATCGGACTGCTGCCCGACGCCAGCGTCATCGGGATCGCCGCGCCGATCATCCTCGTTGTCCTTCGCTTTCTTCAGGGATTCGCTGTCGGCGGCGAATGGGCCGGTGCGGCACTGATGGCCGCAGAGTACGCCCCGCCCAAACACCGGGGTCTCTTCGCAGCCTTCCCCCAGCTGGGCCCGTCGATTGGCTTCGCCCTCGCGAGTGCAACCTTCCTCATCATCAACCTGTCACTCGGCGACAAGTCGGAGGCCTTCCTCACGTACGGGTGGCGCATTCCGTTCATCGGAAGTGCCGTGCTCGTTATGATCGGTCTCTACATCCGCCTCAGGATCGAAGAGACTCCCGTCTTCAAGCAGGCCAGCGACGAGAGCGCCGTCCCGACGGGGCCGCGCAAGCTGCCCGTGTGGGAGTCGGTGCGAAACCAGCCACGCCAGATCCTCCTGGGCGGCGCCTCCACCATGATGCTCTTCGCCTTCTTCTACATCGGCACAGCCTTTCTCAGCAGCTATGGCACAAGTGCCGAGGGCCTTGGCCACAGCCGGCCCACCATCCTCTCGCTGGGAATCGTCGGCGCGATGTTCTTCGCTGCCGGAACTATTGGCAGCGCAATGCTCTCCGACCGGATCGGCCGCCGAGCCGTGATCGTCGGCTCGTGCGTCGTGGCGATCCCCTGGTCGCTCCTGCTCTTCCCAATCCTCGACTTCGGCACCACCTGGTCGTTTGCCATCGGGCTCTCCGGCACGCTGCTGATCGTCGCCGGAATCTACGGTCCGGTGGGCGCCTTCCTGCCGGAGCTCTTCGCCACCCGCTACCGCTACACCGGTGCCGGAATGGCCTACAACCTCGGAGCGCTCGTCGGCGGCGGCATCACGCCGCTGGTGGCGGCATCGCTCGGCGCCAGCCTGGGGAGTCCGGCCATCGGCCTGCTTCTGGCCGGCGTGAGCCTGGTGAGCTTATTCGCCACCTTCGGCCTCCCGGAGACCCGCGGCATCGACCTCGCAACCTCCGGGAACACAGCCGCTCGGTGACTCTCCAGTCCGTCACCCGGGCCGCTGGCCGAGTGAATGCTGCCGGCACGCCAGAAGGGCCCGTTCAGGAACGGGCCCTTCTGCGTTGGTGATTCAGCCAGATGCTGGCCAGGGTTTTGCGCCCTAGGCGCTGGCTGGCTGGTCGAACCGCTGGCCGGCCGGGTTTGAGCCCAGGATCATGAACACCAGCAGTGCCAGGGCACCCAGGAACGGAACCAGGACGATGAGCACCAGCCAGCCGCTGAAGTTGCCGTCGTGCAGGCGGCGGACTACGAGGGCAAGCGACGGAACGATAGTGGCCAGCGCCCAGATGGCGAGCAGGATGTAACCGACAACGGCACCAGGACCGGGAGCTGTCTGGCTCGTGAGCGTGGATGCCGAAGTCGTTGCGGCGGCCCCGGCTCCGATGATGATGTTCAGGATGGTGCTCACAGCAACGGAGACGAGTGTCCACCACCAGTATTCGCTGCGGCTGGCCCGCCCGGAGAACGTGGCGTACTTCTTGAAGAACCGTTTGACCGCTGCCGGGAACGGGGCACCGTAATACGGCGCCCAGAGCGGCGGTTCGCCGCCCTGCCAGGTCTGCTGCGGCATCTGCTGTTGCGGGTACTGCGAATAGCTCAAGGTGTTCCCCCATGGTTTTGGATTGACGAGACGAGCCCATCGTACGGGCCAGCGGGGGCCGATTAGCCATTCGATGGATAAAATTTACTTCGATTTACGGCAGGTTGCGCTCTCGTCGATGGAGAACCGCTTCGCGGTTCCCTCCATCGCGCGGACGCTGTCCCACCGATGAACGTGGCGAACTCGTCATTGAGACTGCCTGAACACGCGCCGGCGCCTACGTGCAGGAGGTCAGGATGCCTTCGATCGCATCGTGTTCCGGCCGGGTGACCCACAGCTTGTACTTGGCCTTCACCGCCGTCATACGGGCAGCGTACTCGCACCGGAAGGCCTTGTTCGGTGGCAGCCAAGTGGCGGCGTCCTTGTCGGACTTAGCCATATTGGAAGGACCGTCGGCGGCCATGAGGTTCAGAGGATCATTGGCGAATTGCTTACGGTTGTCTTCGCTTATTAGCTGGGCACCGGTCTGCCACGCCAGTGACAACGGAACGATGTGGTCTATCTGGACCGCCGAGCTTGTGTCCGCGCCGCGGACGAACTTGATTGTTTTACCGGTGTATTTGTCAGCCAGCGTACCGGCAGCCACCACGCAGTCGTGCGTGCCGGGTTTGAAGGTCTCCCCTGTCAGGTCGCGGGCCAAAATGTCATTCCGTGTGTCGCAGCCGTTGTGGTCCACGTCCGCCCAGGCGGCGCCGAACTGATCGCGGCTATAGCCGGTCTTCGGCGCACGGCCCTTCACCGGAATACTGGCGAGCCGGGCAATTGCGGCGGCCACTTCATCCGGGTTCGCTGCCGGATCTTCCGCGGGCGTGGACGGCGCTGCGCCGCGGGCGGCCTTCGCGATCGCCGTGCCCGGGGAGGCTGCGGCGTCACAGCCTGCCAGACCTCCAAGCAGCAGAGCGGCGGTCAGGAGGGTCAGTGCTTTGGAACGGCGGCGTGAGATCGTCTTGTCCTTCATTGATACGGCGGTCCCGCTCAGGCTATCCTCGTCGCGGGTCCGGGCCTTGCAGGCCAAACGATGGCGCCGGTCACAGTGGTGCCCGCCGGCGCACGGGCCGCCACAACCCGCACGCCTCGAAATGAGCCTAGAGCGTTTCCTTCCCGGCGCGGGCACCGTAAAGGTAGGCGAGGTCATTGAGTGTCTGCAGGGTCAGCTCCTGCGCTTGGGCAATCCTTGACCACCGTCCCGGAGAACCGGCAGGGTCATCCTGCCCGGACGGCAGCGGCTCTACGGAAACCGGTTCAGCGCCGTAAAGCGCCTTGAGGTACTCAAACTGCAGGCGGCCGCGGACGCCGTCGGCTTTTGACTGGACGTCAGCCACCGCCATGAGCGCAAAGGCGACGTGCCGGCGCTCGCCCCACAGCCCAGCCCTCAGTGCCAGCCCGAAGAGTCCATCCAGTTCCTGCCCGGCGGACGCCTTTGCCCTGCCGACGAAGATTTCTGCTGCCGCGCCGGACTTTGACTCCGTCCACCGGTAACCCACGGGCACACGGCGTCCTCTTTTGGACAGGTAGAAGGCCGAGGCCGTCAGGAGCATCTGCCCGCCGCCCAGCACCGTATAGCCCAGCGTGATGTCGCTCAGCTTCTCGTGCCGGCAGGCAATGATGAACTCCTGCACGTCCTTGTCCCACAGCCGGTCCGTTACGCCGCTTTCCATTTCCATGCACCCCCGAAATAACGGTACCGGTCAAGGGCGCGCCGGGTCAGGAGACTCGCTGCTGCGGCTCCCTAAATGCCGTACCTGCAAGCAGGCAACGCCTAGTCTTGGTCTGTGACGTTGTCCCCTGGCCCTTTTGAACTTGCTGTTGCTGCCCCTGCCGAATGGTGGCAGATCGTGGCTGCGCTGGGGCCGCTTGCGGTTCTGGCCGGCGCTGTCCTCGCTGCATTCATCGGGTGGCGGACTCTGCGGCAAAAAGCAGTGGCGGACGCCCAGGCACTGAAGCAAAGAACCCGGGCTGATGACCGCGCCGAATGGTGGAAGCGCACACAGTGGGCCCTCGACAAAGCCCTGGACGCCGACGGGGACGCCAAGGCCCTTGGGCTGGCATCCCTGGCAGTCCTGGCGCGGAGCGACCTTGCCCGCGAAGAGGAACTGGAACTGCTGGACATTGCGTGGCAATCGGTGACGGAGGCCAACGGCGACGAGGGTACCTGGGACGAGGACGTCGAAGCCGTGGACTCCGGGGAACCAATCGGCGACAATGGAACCACGAGCACCGACGGTACGGAGGAGGGAAAGCCATGAGCACCAGCACACCGGAACAGAAAAAGTCCCGGACGCCCCGTCACGTCTCCACTTCCCGCGGCAGGCAGCTGACCCCCTCAGAACACAGAGTCCAGGTTGCGGCAGCCAGGCTCCGTGTGGCCCTCGACGAACGTTTGGGCCGCCCTACCCCGGCAGAGACCAAGGCGCTGTCCAAGGAAGATCTCTAACGCAATCCAGATACTCATGGCAAAGGCCCCGCACTGCGGGGCCTTTGCCATGATTCGTTATCGGAGTTCCCTTAGACCTTCTCGGGCGTGCGGTCCACAACCGGTTCCGAACCCGTGAACTTCCGTTCCCGGCGGGGGAAGGCCCAGAACTTGAAGTCCTTTGCTTCCACACGGGGTTCCGGCTGCTTTTCAGGTTCCCGCGACTCCTCTTTCCGAATGTCCCTCCGGTAATCCTTGTTATACGGATAGCACATCACTGACCTCCTCATAGTGAATGCCCCTTAATCCTCCTCCCAATTCCCCCGGCGGTCGACACGTTTTTTGGGACGGCAGGTCCGGGGTGTCGTTCGGCCCAAGACACAGGCGGGGGTTGCACCATAGATTGAACAACTACAGGTGCGTGGGCACGGGCAGAGCGCACCCGCAGCAATGAGATGAGGATCTGGCAGGCAGCAGGATCAGTTGGACGAAAGGCAGTGCACATGACGAAGACAACAGGTGTGGCACCAAGGCTGGCGGAAGCGCTTGCCATCGTTTTGGGCACCAAAGGGATCCCGCTCCGGCTTCGCGCCTGGGACGGCTCGGAAGCAGGTCCGGAAGGCGCACCGGTTCTCGAGTTCCACTCCCGGCGCGCACTGCGGCGCATGCTTTGGTCGCCCGGGCAGCTGGGCATCAGCCGGGCTTATGTATCCGGGGAAATCGATGCCCCCGGCGATGTATTCGCCAGCTTCGCCGCGCTCAGCTCGGCGGGAAAGTTCGCCGAGCCCGGGCCGTTCCCGCCGCTCACCGCGCGGGAAGCATGGACTCTGCTCAAGACCGCGGTCCGGGTCGGCGCAATCGGTCCGAACCCTGCTCCCCCGCCGGAGGAATCAAAGGTGCACCGGATCGGCGGCCGCCATTCCAAGACCCGGGATGCCGCGGCGATCTCGCATCACTACGACGTCGGCAACGACTTCTACGCCATGGTCCTTGGTCCATCGATGGTCTACTCCTGCGCTGTCTGGAACCACCACGGGGACGGGAACGGCGGACCAGACAGCCTGGAGGCCGCCCAGACGGCCAAAATCGACCTGGTCTGCCGCAAGCTGGGGCTCCAGCCGGGCATGCGGGTACTGGACGTCGGCTGCGGCTGGGGCAGCTTCGCCCTGCACGCCGCCCAGCGTTACGGCGTCGACGTCGTCGGGGTCACGCTCTCAAACGAGCAGGCGGGACTGGCCCGCAAACGCGTGGCCGAAGCCGGTCTGACCGATCGCGTCGACATCCGGGTCCAGGACTACCGCGACGTGGACGACGGGCCGTTCGATGCGATCAGCTCCATCGGCATGTCCGAGCACGTGGGCCGCGAGCAGATTTCACGCTACGTCTCCCAGCTGCACGGCCTGCTGCGTCCCGGCGGCAGGCTACTCAACCACGCAATTTCCTGGAACGCGGGACCGACCAAAGAAGACCCCGACTCCTTCATTCCCCGCTACGTCTTCCCGGACGGCGAAATGCTTAGCCTCGCCGACATGGTCGGGGCGCTTGAGTCCGGCGGGTTCGAAGTGCTCGACGTCGAAGCGCTGCGGCGGCACTATGCGCTGACGCTCCGCGCCTGGGTGCGCAACCTGGAGCAGCACTGGGATGATGCAGTCAGCGCCAGCAGCCCCGGACGGGCCCGCGTCTGGCGGATCTACATGGCCGCCAGCGCACTGGGCTTCGAGGACGGACTCACGGGCGTCAACCAGGTGCTCGTGCAACGCTCCGGCGGAACCGAACCGCCGCTACGGCGGACCGCATGGATTTGATGGCCCGCGAATCATCGGCAAGCAGGCAGGGGCGCCCGGGGCGATGGCTGAGCGCATAGGCATCATTGGCGGCGGCATCGTCGGAATCGCAGTGGCGCGAGCCCTTAGCACCCGCGGACTTGCGGACGTCACTGTCCTGGAAAAGGAACAGCGTGTTGCCATGCACCAGACGGGGCACAATTCCGGGGTGGTGCACGCGGGGCTTTACTATGCGCCGGCCTCGCTGAAGGCCCGGCTGTGCCAAAGGGGCCGGGTACTCACGCGTGACTACTGCCGGGAGCGGAATCTGCCGTACCGGGAACTGGGCAAGCTCGTCGTTGCCCTCACGGACGATGAACTCCCAGCCCTGGCAAACATTGAAAGCCGCTCCGTCGCGAATCGCGTGCCCGGGCTGCGCCGGCTCAATGCCGGCGCGATGCGCGAGGTCGAACCGCACGTCGCAGGGGTGGCGGCGCTTCATTCGCCGCATACCGCCGTCGTGGATTTTGTGGCCATCACAGAAGCCATGGCCGAGGATATCCGGTCCGCGGGCGGGCAGATCCTGTTCGGGCATGAAGCCGTTGCCATCACCACCGAGCGCGGTAAGGTCCGTGTCACCACCAGCCACGCGGGGTTCATGTTCGATCGCCTGATCGTCTGCGCCGGCCTGCAGTCCGACGTCGTTGCCGGACTTGTGGGCGCTTCCGCGGCTCCCAAAATCCTTCCCTTCCGCGGCGAATACTGGGGCTTGTCCGCAGCGAAGCAACATTTCGTCAAAGGCATGATTTATCCGGTTCCGGATCCGCGTTTCCCTTTCCTGGGAGTGCACTTCACCCGCGGCGTGTACGACACTATCCACGTAGGACCGAATGCGGTTCCTGCCCTGGCCCGGGAGGGCTACAGCTGGGGCAACGTGTCTGTCAAGGACACTGCCGCGTCGATCATGTGGCCGGGTGCCGGCGCCCTGGCCAGGAAACATTGGCGGATGGGCGCGAAGGAGATCGCGGCATCGCTGGTCAAGCCCCTGTATTTCCAGCAGGCCCGCAGGTTCATCCCTGAGCTGCAGATGGACGACCTAACGGCGAAGACTGCCGCCGGCGTCCGGGCCCAGGCATGGTCCCTGGACGGTAGCCTCCTCGATGACTTCGCAATCGAGAAGATGGGGCCGGTGACGCTCCTGCGGAACGCACCCTCCCCGGCGGCAACCTCCGCAATGGCCATTGCCGAGCATCTCCTGGAGCACCATGTCCTCCCCCGCAATTGAGGGGCAGCTCATGCTGCGTGGTTGATGGACAACGGTGGTCCGTCCCGTTAGATTGACGCCGGGGCAGGTTTCCCGGCCGGGAAACGCCGGGGGAAGATTGCAGCCGTCCGGCTGCGCCGAGTACTGTCCCTTGGGGGAGCCAATGACAAACAACACGGAGGCCAACGTCTGTGTGGTCCGCGTACGCCAAGGAATATCGCGCATTACCTTGCGGCCCAGCGCCCGGATCACGGAGGAGGACGGGGTCCGCACCCGGGAACAGCTGCTGGCTCTGACCGGGGGCTCCCGCGGTGGCGTGTTGCTGGAAATCACAGGAGTGGGCTCAGTCAGCAGGGAAGCGATCGGCGTCTACAGCTCGGCCGTGACAGTCAGCGCCTTCGCCATCCTTGGCAGCACTCCCGTGGACCGCGTCATCGCCCACGGTTTGCTGGGGCTCCCGCTGCCGGCCTGTCCGAGCGAATACTTCACCGACGAGGACGAAGCGCTGAACTGGCTCCAAACCGTCAGCGAATGAATTTCCCCACCGCACGGACCCGCGTGTCCGACGGACTGAAGCACTGAAAGAATGGGCACATGACAGCCATCTTCCTGGTGTGGAACCCGGACCGCTGGAATGACTGGAACTACACGTCCGTCGTCGAACAGGTTCGCGAGACCGGGCAGTTCCACGGCCGGTGGGATGTTGCCCGCCCCGCAGGCATCCCGGCCGGCGGGGATGCCTGGCTGCTGTTGCGGGGCAAGCATGGGAGGGGCCTGCTCGGACACGGCACGGTGATCCCGCTGCAGCCCTGCGCAGGGGCGCCCGCCGCGGCTGCCGGTACGGCATCCACTCAGTTGATCGTCGCCTTCGATTCACTCCTTCCCCTCGGCGACCAGGTGGCGACCGAGGTTCTGATGGACAACGTTCCGGAGGTGCATTGGAACGTTGTCCGCAGCGGCCAGGCCATAGCGCCGTCCGCGGAGGCCAGCATCCGTGACTTATGGCAGGTGGAAGGCCCGGCGCCAATCCCGGAGTCCGCGTTGCCGGTGCCCGGGACCTACCCCGCCTGGGCGGTCAGCACAGTTGGAATGAACCGCTATGAACGGAACCCGGAGGCGCGGCGTGCCTGCATCGCTCACTACGGAACCACCTGTGCTGCCTGCGGTTTTTCCTTCGAAATCGCCTACGGTGAAACCGGCAGGGACTTCATCGATGTGCACCACACGGTGCCGGCTTCGCAGCTCGACAGCAACTACCGGCTGGATCCGGTCACGGATCTGGTGCCGCTCTGTGCGAACTGCCACGCCATGGCCCACATCGGTGCGACCACGCCGCGGTCCCTCTCCGAACTGCGCCAGCTCCTGGCCGGCGCCGGCTTCATGCGCGGGCGCACGCTTAGCCCCGGGGAACTGGAGTCCCAACACGAGGCCCAGCGGATCCTCGGCCCTGCTCAGGCTGAGCCCGGGTATCCGCCGGTTCCCGGGCGGTAAAGATCGCGCAGCGGGGCAACGCCGCTTCAGCTTGAGGCCTTCAGCGCGTCGCGGACTACCCCGACCAGGGAATTGAATCTGTCGTTCGCCGGCAGGTCGTCAATGAGGACGGGCCCCTCGGGGCCCGCAAGCGGGATGCGCCAGTTAGGGTGTTCCGCGTCCGTTCCGGGCTGGTTTTGGGTGCGCGTTTCCCCCACGGCGTCAACGAGGGCGACGCCCAGCAGGGCGGACGGCGTCAGGGCAGTGAAGGCATAGAGCGCCTCCACTGTGCGCTGAACGTCACCTGGCGCGTCGGTCAGCAGACCCCGTTCACGCACCAGGGCAAGCACGGCCTCCTGCTCGGCCGCCGCTTCGGCCCGTTCCTCCTCGACGGGACGCAGCAGCAGTCCCAGTGATTCGCGGAGGGTGACGTGCTCCCCTGCGAGATACCCCGCCGTCGGGGGAAGGTCGTGGGTGTTGACGCTGGTCAGGCACTGTTGCCGGTATTCCTCGGGCGAAAGGGGTCCGGCTTCCCCGTGTTCGAACCACAGGATGGAGGTGCCAAGGATGCCCCGCTCCGTCAGGTAGTCACGGACCCAGGGCTCGAACACGCCAAGGTCTTCCCCGACCACTGTTGCGCCCGCCCGCTGGGCCTCCAGGGCGAGGATGCCGATCAGGGCTTCATGGTCGTAGTAGACATACGTGCCTTCAGCCGGTCCGGCGCCTTCCGGAATCCACCACAGGCGGAAAAGACCCAGGATATGGTCGACCCTGACGCCGCCTGCATGACGGAGTATGGTCCGGAGCATGTCTCGGTAAGGCCTGTACCCTGAAGCCGCCAGGCGGCCAGGATGCCACGGCGGCTGGGTCCAGTTCTGTCCCTGCTGGTTAAAAACGTCGGGCGGGGCGCCGACCGTGACGCCCGGGGCGAGCACGCCGTGGAGCATCCAGGCGTCCGCGCCGTCCGTCTTGACGCCAACTGCAAGATCATGGACGATCCCGATGGCCATCCCGCACGCCTTGGCCGCCCGCTGCGCTGTGGCCAGTTGTTCGTCGCAGATCCACTGCATCCATCGATAGAACTCCAGCCGGTCCGCCAATGCCTCCCGCATGGTGTCGCAGTACGGCGTGTCCGGTGACGACGCCTCGCCGCGCCATTCGGGTGCGGTGGACGGAAGCCGCTCCGCGAGGGCGCACCACAGCGCGAAGTCATCCAGTCCCTTACCTTCCGCCGCGCAAAAATTCTTGAACATGAGGGCCCGGCCGGGGCTGCGGCGGACCTTGAAAATGAGCTCGAGCGCGGCGAGTTTGGCTTCGTAGCTGGAATTTCGGTCCAACAGGCCGTCGGCCGTATTGGCGGAGTGCAGGCCCACCGCGCTGTTCCCGATCGCGGCCCTGGACGCAGGATCGAGGTAACTGTACTCCGGCACGTCCTCAACGCGGATATAGAGCGGATTGAAGAAACGGCGCGTCGTGGGCAGGTACGGTGAATCTTCAATGGGCGGCCGGGGCTCCCCCGCATGCAGTGGATTGACCAGGACGAAACCTGCACCGTCGTTGCCTGCAATCGCGGCAAGGTCAACAAGGTCTGAAAAGTCGCCGATGCCCCACGACCGAGACGACCGCACCGAATACAACTGGGCGGTAAGGCCCCAATGGCGCTCGGACGCCAAGCGCCGGGTAGTCTCCAGCCGTTCGGGTGTGATGATCAGCGCACACTCTGCCCGCTCCCCGTCGGCGTCGGCATGCAGGGTGTGCCAGCCCAGGGGCAATCCGCCAGGAATGGCGAAAGCAGCCCTCCCTGTAAGGACGCCGCGCACGTCCCTCGGCGCCTGCCAGTGTTCACGCTGCTCCGCGTCCACGCGGTTCCCGTCCTCAGTCACTGCCCACACATTGACGCCGGTACCGTGCGGCACATGAACGGCAACATGGATTTCCCTGCCTTCCCTGGCAACGAGCGACGGCGGCAGCACGCGCGTCCACGGCTCCAGTTCCGCTTCATGCAGGGCGCCTTGAAGGTCCTCCAACGTCTCGGTCCGATCCCCCAAAGCGGTCAGCACGCTGCGCAGCGTGCTGGCCGCAACGGGATGTGCAACGCCGTCCCAGCCGCGGAAGGAGGTGCTCACGCCGCGGGCTGCCGCCAGTTTCCGGAGCAGTTCGTCGTCAATTTCCATGTGGTCCTGTGCCGTTACATCCGCCATGGCCCTACTCTATGGGCTTGCCGGGCCGCTTTCGACTCGCTGCCTGGACCGGGCTAGCCTTGGACACTATGATCGACGTCGAGAAGTTCAGGATGCTGCTGGAAGAGGAGCGTGCCCGGAAGGCTCTTTTGCTGCCGGCCCTCCGTGCGGACATTAGCTCCGCCAACGCTGCACGCCAGGACTCAAACGTCGACGACGAACATGATCCCGAGGGCTCCACCATCGCCTTTGAGCTCTCCCAGGCCGCCGCACTGATGCAGCAAAGCAGCGCCACGCTCGTGCAGGTCGAAGCGGCATTGGGACGGATCGCAGACGGCAGCTACGGCTACTGCGAAATCTGCGGGGCACCCATAGCCGAAGGCAGGCTCGAAGCCCGCCCCTGGACGCCGTACTGCATCGACCATGCCGGCGGAACGTTGGGCCGGAAAGCATGACGGACGTTGCCGGTTCGCTGTGGCAGCGGATTCTGTCGGGATTTTCGCAGTCCCCGTCCCCCCAGGTGACGGCCATGGAACTGATGCTGGTCATCCTGGTTGCCACGGCCTTATCCCTCCCCAAGGGGTCCTGGCGGTACTTCGGGCTGCTGGCCACCGTCACCCATGAACTCGGCCATGCCTTCGCCGCCCTCATGACCGGGCAACGCCTGGGAGGCATCAGGCTGAGCCTGGACCACTCCGGGACAACCACCACGTACAGCAGGGGCCGCTTCCCGGCCGTCTGGTCGACGTTCTGGGGATATCCGGTGCCCGGAGTCGTGGGAGCCGCCATGGTGTGGTCTGGTTTCAACGGCTGGGGACCGGCGGCGATGTCTGTCGGCACCCTGATCCTGCTGGGCTCCTTCCTGTTCATCCGCAACGCCATGGGACTCCTGATCACGTCTGCGGCCGTCCTTGGCTCAGCGCTCCTGGTGCTGTTCGTTCCGCCTGAATTCACCGCCCACGTGGTAATCTCCCTGGGGCTCGCCCTGCTCGTGGCCGCCGTCCGTGACCTCGCCAAACTCTCCAACGTCCATCTGCGGCGCCGGGACAGGCTGCCCACGTCAGACGCCCACCTCCTCTACCGTGCCACGTCCGTGCCCTCAGCCATCTGGATTCTGCTCTTCGCCGCTGTCGTTGCCGGTTCCTGGTGGGTGGCCTGGCAGCCGATGGCCCAAGTGCTGACGGCACTGCCGGGGCCGGCGCGGCAATAGGGTGGAAGCATGACTTCCGATTCCCGCGCTGCAGCCGAACATCGATCCGACCCCGGGTCCAGCACCAGAGGGTCCTACGTCACCGGCGGAGAAGAATTCACCCGGGACACCAACTACATCGAGGACCGGATAACCCGCCACGGCACCCCCGGCCCCAACGGCGAACCCGGCTGGCCGGTGGAGGCGGGCAGGTACCGCCTCATCGCAGCCCGTGCCTGCCCGTGGGCGAACAGGACGGTAATCGTCCGGCGGCTGCTGGGGCTCGAGGACGCCATTTCCCTCGGGCAGCCCGGTCCCACTCATGACGCACGGTCGTGGACATTCGACCTGGACCCGGACGGCGTCGACCCGGTGCTGGGGATCCAGCGGATCCAGGACGCCTACCTCCGGAGGTTCCCCGATTACCCCCGCGGAATCACCGTGCCCGCGATCGTGGATGTCCGGTCAGGTGAGGTGGTCACCAACAACTTCCCCCAGATCACCCTCGACTTCGCCACGGAGTGGACAGCCTTCCACCGTCCCGGGGCCCCCGATCTCTACCCGGAGCATCTGCGCCCGGAAATCGACGAAGTCAACAGAAGAGTGTTTACCGAAATCAACAACGGCGTGTACCGGTGCGGCTTCGCCGGTTCCCAGCACGCCTACGCCGCCGCCTACGCACGCCTCTGGACTGCCCTGGACTGGGCCGAAGAGCGGCTTGCCGGGCAACGCTACCTAGTGGGCGACACGATCACCGAAGCGGACGTCCGCCTGTTCACAACCCTCGTCCGGTTCGATGCCGTTTACCATGGCCACTTCAAGTGCAACCGCCAGAAGCTAAGCGAGATGCCGGTCCTGTGGGGTTACGCCCGGGACCTGTTCCAAACGCCGGGTTTTGGCGACACCATCGATTTTGTCCAGATCAAACAGCATTACTACATCGTTCACGAGGACATCAACCCCACCGGGATCGTGCCGCAGGGACCAGATCTTTCCGGCTGGCTGACCCGGCACGGCCGGGAGGCGCTTGGCGGCCGTCCCTTCGGAGACGGCACCGCGCCCGGCGCCGTCCGCAGCGGCGAAGCAGTTGCCGCGGGACACGGCGCACGCTGATCGCCGCCGTCCTCCGCACGCCCCGCTAATGTTGAGCCATGCCACTCTCGTCAGGATTTGCCGCGCCCGAATACCAAGCGGTCCGGGCCCTTTTTGAATCGTTCCTCGGGGATGATCCGGAATACAGTGCCCAGCTTGCCGTCTACCAGTCAGGAAGCAAGGTGCTGGACCTCAGCGGCGGCCCGCACCTGGCTTCAGATTCCATCACGGGAGCCTATTCCTGCACCAAGGGTGTGGCTGCGTTCGTCATCGGCCTCCTGGTCCAGGACGGACTACTTGACCTTGACCGCCCGGTGGCGCACTACTGGCCGGAGTTCGCGGCCCACGGAAAAGGAGCAATCACCGTCCGGCATGCGCTCTCCCACCGCGCAGGGCTGCTTGGCGTGGAAGGCGGATTCGCACTCAGTGAATTCACGACGGCGGACGCGGCCCGCAGGCTCGCGGCAACCGCTCCCCTGTGGCGTCCCGGTGCCACATTCGGTTACCACGCCCTGACCATTGGGATTCTCATGGAGGAGCTCTGCCGCCGCGTCACCGGCAGAACACTGCAGGAACTGTACGATGCCCGCATCCGCGTGCCCTTCGGCGTCGACTTCTTCCTGGGACTGCCGGAGGACCAGGAACCCCGCTACCGGGACGTGCTGTACGACGTCGACCCCCTCCAGCCGTGGCTGGATCCGCTGGGACTCGATGGCCTGAATGGCAACGCCGCTGTCAGCACGGTCATGGAACTCCCCAACCACAGGGTCATCCGCGAGCACGGCATGAGCAGCGCCGGAGGCGTGGGATCCGCCGACGGCCTCGCACGCCTGTATGCTGCCGCCACAACCGGCCTCGACGGCGGCGACGCCTTCCTTTCGGCAGAAACCGTCCGGACAATGTCCGAGGAACAGGTGTGGGGCCTGGACCGTGCGTCGGGCCTCGACAACGCTTTTGCCATTGTGTTTATGAAGCCGCATCCCAGCCGGAATTTCGGCAGCCACCGTGCGTTCGGCCATGAAGGCGCCAACGCCGCGCTTGGCTTCGCCGACCCCGCCTACGGTCTCGCTTACGGCTACATTCCCGGAAGGCAGGAGGAAGGCCGCACCCCGGGCCGGGCACACCGTTTGGCCCACGCGGTGCGGCAGGCAGCAGGCACGGCCCGGCACGTGCCGGCGGCCGGCACATACTCGTGAGTAGGTTTGTCCACTTGTAGCACCATCAGGACCCGCTTAGGGTGAGGCCAAATGGAAATCGCAAAACGGCAGGATGAGGCCGCCCCATCGCGGGCTGGCAGGATATGGCAGTCCGTGCGGGACAGCGTGGCCGCTGCCCTCTCAGGCCCTCGGCTGCAGCTGGCATCCAAGGCAGGCCTCGCGGCGGGCCTGGCGTTCCTCATTGCACCGCTGATGCCCGGAGCCGCAGCCCAGTACCCGTACTACGCCCCGCTGGGCGCCCTCGTGGCGATGTACGAGAACGTTTCCGGCTCCATGAAGCAGGGTGTGCAGACGCTGGTGGGGCTGGGGCTCGGAATTGGCCTGGCCTTCATGCTGGTCAGCGTCAGCGACCCCTCCCCGGTGACGGTGGCCGTCGTTATGGGGCTGGGGGTCCTGCTGGCCGGTTTGCCGCGCCTCGGAGTTGGCCGCGACTGGATTCCGACGGCGGCACTGCTGGTCCTCCTGGTGGGGGGAGACAACCCGGATGATTTCTCCTTCGGCTACCTCCTGCAGATGGGCGTGGGAGTGGTAGTGGGCATCGCCGTCAACATGTTGGTCTTCCCCCCTCTCCACTTCAAGGCGGCAGCGCTCAGCCTCGCTGAACTCCGGTGGGCGCTGGCCAAGCAGCTCTCGGACATGGGGGCGGCCATGCGCGAAACCTGGCCGCCCGAACACGAGGACTGGGCGGTGCGTTCGGAGGCGCTCGCCCAATCGGCGCGGGCCGTCAGGGCTGCCGTCCAGAAGGCTGATGCCAGCCGGCAGGCCAATCCCCGCCGCCGTCTCCACGCCCACAACCTGGACCGGGACTACAACGACCTTCGCGGCCTCGAGAGCGTGACCTTCCATATCCAGGACATGACGGAGGTCCTGTCGGATGTCATATGGGAAAAGGATGCGCCCTTTGTGATCCCCCTCCCGTACAGCGAACCGCTGGCCGAGGCACTGGTTGCGGTCAGCGAGGTTCTGCGGTCCATGGAGGACGAGCATCCCGACAAGCAGAACGAGCTGATTGCCGCGGCCAAAGCCGCCGTGGACGCACTGGCCGATCGGATGGCTTCCGATGACGTCAACCCGCATGCCCCGAGCGCGGCCGAATCGATTGTCCTGAACCTGCACCGTATCCTCCGCGTGGTCAGGGCCGGGCAGCCCTGAGTCGCGGCGGTAGGGATCTTCAGGATTAGCCACCGCGTTAATTACGACGCCGGAGGTCACCGTGCGAGGTGACCACCGGCGTCGTGATTTCGGCGGTGTTGCCGGACCGTGGCGCTACAGCGCCGCCACGGAACCGCTGAAGTGCCGCCGGCCTGACCGCGGATTCCACGCAACGTACTCGGAGTGCTGCCAGGCGCCGGCCGGAGCATGGACCGAACTGATGTCCAATGCCACGCGGGCCGGCAGGAACACCGGCGCTTCAAAGGCAACATCCCAGCGGAAGGAATCCCCCTTCACGGCCCCGACGTCGGCGAGTGCCCGCGAGGCCAGATACATGCCATGCGCGATGGAGCGCCGCATGCCCAGGGCCTTGGCCGAGAGCACACTCAGGTGGATGGGGTTGAAGTCGCCGGACACCGCAGCATAAGCCCTGCCGGTGTCGACGCCCAGCTGCCAGAGTGCCGTCGGGTCGGGCGCCGCGAACATTGTCGACGTGGCGGGTGCCGAGGGCTTGTCGATCCCGGGGAGGAAGATGCCTTTTGCCAGGTAGGTGGAGGTTCCCTTCCAGCGGACCTGGGCTTCCCCCGTGCGGCGGACCTCCGCAACGATGTCCACCTGAGTGCCGGCACGGTGTCCGCGCAAGTTCTCGGCCCAGGATGTGATGTCCAATGCCTCAGTGAACAGGACCGTTTCGTGTTGCTCCACGCTGTTGTAGAGGTGCACCATTCCCAGCAACGGCAGCGGGAAATCGTCACGGTTCATCACGCTCATTGACACAGGGAACGTAAGGGCATGAATGAATCCGGCCGGCAGGACGTCGCTTGCGGTCTCGCCCACAAGGTGCTGGTAGGCGGTGAGGTTACCCACTTGCGCTTTTACGCCCCTGACCTCATGCCCGCAGGGGGGCAGTGCGATCCCCGCATCGGTACCAAGGATGCGGCGCCTTGCCGCAGTGGCGGCCGCATTGACGTACAGCTTGGACAGGGACGGCATGTCCCCGAGGATTACGGGCTGGGCACCGGTCATGCGCCCACCATGTTCTGTCCGCACACCCGCAGCACCTCGCCTGTGATGCCGCCGGCGGCGTCGCTGGCCAGGAACGCAATGGCCTCGGCGACGTCACCGGGCTGCCCGCCCTGCTGCAGGGAGTTGAGGCGCCGTGCTATTTCACGCGTCGCAAACGGAATCCGTGCAGTCATTTCAGTTTCGATGAAGCCCGGGGCAACTGCGTTGATGGAACCGTGGCGTTCCGCCAGGAGCGGTGCCGTGGCGCGCACCATGCCCATCACGCCGCCCTTGGACGCCGCGTAGTTCGTCTGCCCGCGGTTGCCGGCAATGCCGCTGGTGGACGCGACCGACACAATCCGCGGTGCGTTCCGGAAGTGTTCGGACGCCAGCAGCGCCTCATTGATGCGAAGCTGCGCCGCGATGTTGACGGCAATCACCGAATTCCAGCGGCCCTGGTCCATGTTGGCCAGCAGTTTGTCCCGGGTGATGCCTGCGTTGTGGATGACGATGTCCAGCCGGCCGTGCCTTCCCACCGCATGGTCGATGATCCGCTGGCCGGCGTCTTCCCGGCTGATGTCCAGCTGCAGGGCAGTCCCCCGGACTTCGTTTGCCACCGCTGCCAGGTGGTCTCCGGCGGCAGGGATGTCGACGACCACCAGGGTGGCGCCGTCCCGGTGGAGCGTGCGGGCAATTGCCGCGCCGATTCCCCGGGCGGCGCCGGTCACGACTGCGACTTTGCCGGCGAGCGGCTTTTCCGGATCGGCGGGGAGCTGCCCTTCCCCTGTTGCGACGGTGAGGAGCTGCCCGTCGACAAAGGCGGAGCGGCCGGACAGGAAGAAGCGCAGGGCGCCGAGAGCGCTGGGGCTCGCGGTGGTTACCCCCTCGGCCAGTACGATGCCGTTTGCCGTGGCGCCGGCGCGCAACTCCTTGGCGAGGGAGCGCAGCAGGCCGTCCACGCCTTGGCGCGCGGCAGCGGCCGCCGGGCCCTGCGCGCTCGCCGGGGTGCGGGACAACGTGACGACGCGGCCGTTGGGCGCCAGATCCCTGACGGACGATGCCGCCGAGAGAACCGGCTTTTCAAGGTCCTCCGGGCGATCGAGTTCGTCCAGGACCAGGACGATCGCGCCCAGCTTCTCCCGTGGCACTGCATGCCGGCGGACGTCCAGGTCCCAGGACAGGAGGGTGGCGGCCAGTTCGTCAGCGCCCCCGCTGGATCCCTGGACCAGGATCGGGCCGGGAACGAGGGACTGTCCCGGCTGGTAGCGCCTGAGCACTACCGGCTGCGGCAGGCCAAGCTTCCTGGCAACATCCTTGCCGATTCCGCGGCTTACGAATTGTGTGTACTTGTCTGTCACGCCGGCCTCCCTAGAGTGCTTCCAGAATGGCGACGACCCCTTGGCCGCCGGCAGCGCAGATGGAAATCAGGCCCCGGGCCGGACGGCCGTCCACCTGGCCCTTTTCGTGAAGCATCTTGGCCAGTGAGGCCACAATCCGGCCACCGGTGGCGGCAAAGGGGTGCCCCGACGCCAACGAGGAGCCGTTGATATTCAGCTTGGAACGGTCAATGCTGCCCAATGCGCCGTCCAGGCCCAGCCGCGTGCGCCCGAACTCTTCGTCCTCCCACGCGGCCAGGGTGCTGAGGACCGTTCCGGCGAACGCCTCGTGGATCTCGAAGAGATCGATGTCATCAAGTGTCAGGCCGTTGCGGGCCAGCAGCCGGGGCACCGCGAAGGCGGGCGCCATCAGCAGGCCGTCCTTGCCATGGACGAAGTCGACCGCGGCCGCCTCGCCGTCCACGACGGCTGCAAGCTTCGGCAGCTCGTGCGCGTCCGCCCATTCCTCCGAGGCCAGCAGCACGGTGGACGCGCCATCGGTCAGCGGCGTGGAGTTGCCGGCGGTCATGGTTGCCTCAGCGCCGAGGTTCTTACCGAAGACGGGCTTCAGCGTGGCCAGCTTTTCCAGGGTTGTGTCAGGGCGGAGGTTCGAATCCCGGTTCAGGCCGCGGTAGGGCGTGAGCAGGTCGTCGAAGAACCCGGCATCATAGGCGGCTGCAAGATTGCGGTGGCTGTTGTAGGCCAGCTCGTCCTGCGCTTCGCGTGCGATCTTCCACTGTGCCGTGGTGAGAGCCTGGTGTTCGCCCATGGAAAGGCCCGTCCGGGGCTCCCCCGTGTTCGGTGCGTCGGGTGCCAGGTCTTTCGGCCGGAGGCGGCTCAGGACCTGAAGCCGCTGGGGCAGGGACTTGGCACGGTTGAGGTCCAGCAACACCTCCCGCAGGCCCTCGCTCACGGCGATCGGCGCATCGGAGGCGGAATCGACGCCGCCCGCAATGGCCGAATCGATCTGGCCCAGCTTGATCTTGTTAGCCAGGCCGAGGACCGTTTCGAGCCCTGTGGCACAGGCCTGCTGCAGGTCGTAGGCGGGCGTTTCGGCGGAGAGGGCCGAGCCCAGCACCGCCTCGCGGGTGAGGTTGAAGTCGCGGGAGTGCTTAAGGACTGCGCCTGCGGCAACCTCGCCGATCCGCTCGTCCTGAAGGCCGAAGCGGGCAATCAGGCCGTCCAGGGCGGCCGTCAGCATGTCCTGGTTGGAAGACCTCGTGTAGGCCCCGCCTGTCCGCGCGAACGGAATCCGGTTGCCGCCTACCACCACGGCTTTGCGCACCAAGCCCGCAGCAGGTGTTGATGAGCGGGTGGTGGATGATTCGTCTGGTCCGGTTGCGGACTGTCCGGTAAAGGACATGTGATGTCTCCTCTTGATCAACGCTGGTTACCGATACCCAGCGTACCTGATACGCTGGGTATCGTGAACATCCTCCACGTTGAACTTCCCGCGCCTTCAGGCGGTAGCGCTTCCGGCGGCACCGCGGCGGGCGGGGCCGCTTCAGGCAGTGACCCCTCGAGCGGCACTGTCGACGGGCGCGCCGCCCGCTGGCAGTCACACCGGGAGGAACGCCGGCGTGAACTCATCAAGTCCGCGCGGAAAGCCGTCCACGCGCTGGGCAGCGATGCTTCCATGGAGGACATTGCCGCCGCCGCAGGAACGTCAAAGTCCGTGTTTTACCGCTATTTTGGCGACAAAGCCGGACTGCAGCAGGCAGTGGGCGAAGTGGTGCTCAGCCAGATGCAGCGCCGCATCCAGGAGGCTGCCCAGAGCGCACAGACACCCCGGGAGGGGCTCCTCGCCATGGTTTCGGCCTATCTCCAAATGGCCGAAACCAGCCCTAACGTCTATACGTTCGTCACCACCTACTCTTCGGGCGAGCCAGGGGCAGCTAACGCGGGCATGGCAGTAGCCGGAGCCCTCGGCCACTTCTTCGAAGAAGTGCGCGACATGATTGCCCGGCCCATGCGCGCCCACCTGGGCACCGGCAAGGAAGCCGTGATCGGTTACTGGCCCACTGCGGCGATCGGGCTAGTGCGGAACGCCGGGGAGCAGTGGCTGGGCACTCCCGAGTCCGCTGCCAAACCGTCGCAGGAAGCCATGGCCCGCCAGATCACTGCCTGGCTGTGCGTCGGGATAGCCCCGGAACTGGAAACTGTGGACCCCCAGACCCCAAACCCTTAGTGAATTGTCAGAACCAAAGAAGGAATCGACATGACTGACGTAGTTGACCGACCCTCCGGCCAGGCCAGCCGACCCGCCGGCCGTACAAAACAACCTGCCGACGGGCAGCCCGCCGTCGACGTCGCCGCCCTGGGCGAGCAGCTCCTGGGCAAGTGGGCGCACATCCGCCGGCACTCGCGCGAGCTTTCGGGCCGTCCCGAACTGCATAAGACCGAGGGCCTCACCCACACCGAGCACCGGACGCGCACGTTCGGCCAGCTGAAATACCTGGTCGAGAACAAGGCCGTCCACCGGGCTTTTCCCGCAGCACTGGGCGGTTCCGACGATCACGGCGGCAACATCGCCGGGTTCGAGGAACTGGTCACGGCCGATCCGTCGCTCCAGATCAAGGCAGGGGTCCAATGGGGGCTCTTCGGCTCAGCCGTGATGCACCTGGGCACCGAGGAGCACCACGCCAAGTGGCTGCCCGGCATCATGAACCTGGACATCCCCGGCTGCTTCGCCATGACGGAAACCGGGCACGGCTCCGATGTGGCCAGCATTGCCACCACGGCCACGTTCGACCCTGCCACACAGGAGTTCGTGATCCACACACCCTTCCGCGCCGCCTGGAAGGACTACATCGGCAACGCCGCAATTGACGGGCTCGGCGCCGTGGTCTTCGCCCAGCTCGTGACGAACGGCGTAAATCACGGAGTGCACGCGTTCTACGTTGACCTGCGGGATCCGGAGACCAAGGAATTCCTGCCGGGCATCGGCGGTGAGGATGACGGCGTCAAGGGTGGGCTCAATGGCATCGACAACGGCCGGCTGCACTTCAGCAATGTCCGCATCCCGCGCACCAACCTGCTCAACCGCTACGGCAATGTTGATGCCGGCGGCGCCTACACCTCCCCCATCGCCAGCCCGGGCCGCCGCTTCTTCACCATGCTGGGCACCCTGGTCCAGGGCCGCGTGTCACTGGACGGTGCCGCAGTGGCGGCCAGCAAGCTCGCCCTCAAGACCGCCATCCAGTACGCCGCCGAGCGCCGCCAGTTCAATGCTTCCTCTCACACTGACGAGGAAGTACTGCTTGACTACCAGCGCCACCAACGGCGGCTGTTTACCCGGCTCGCCACAACCTATGCCGCCGGCTTCGCCCACGAGCAGCTCCTGCAGAAGTTCGACGACGTCTTCTCCGGCGCACACGATACGGACGAGGACCGCCAGGACCTGGAGACCCTCGCCGCCGCACTCAAGCCGCTGAGCACATGGCACGCCCTGGATACCCTCCAGGAATGCCGGGAAGCCTGCGGCGGTGCCGGGTTCCTGATTGAGAACCGCTTCGCATCACTGCGCGCAGACCTGGATGTGTACGTCACCTTCGAGGGCGACAACACCGTGCTGCTCCAGCTGGTGGCCAAACGCCTCCTCGCCGACTACGCCAAGGAGTTCCGCACCGTCGGCGTCGGCGTGCTGGCACGCTACGTCGTGAGCCAGGCCGCCGGAGTCGCAGTGCACCGGACGGGCCTGCGCCAAGTCGCCCAGTTCGTTGCCGACACGGGGTCGGTGCAGAAGGCGGCAATCGCGCTCAGGGACGAAGACACCCAGCGGCTGCTGCTGACCGACCGGGTACAGACCATGGTGGCCGAGGTCGGAGCCGAGCTGAAGGGCACCAACAAGATGCCCCAGCACCAGGCGGCCGCCGTCTTCAACGAGCACCAGCATGAACTGATCGAGGCAGCGCAGGCCCATGCGGAGCTCCTGCAGTGGGAGGCCTTCACGGAGGCGCTGGCCAATGTGGCTGACCCGGGTACCCGGCGCGTGCTGACCTGGCTCCGGGATCTGTTCGGGCTCTCGCTCATCGAGAAAAACCTGTCCTGGTACCTCATGAACGGGCGGCTTTCGATGCAGCGCGGACGTACTGTGGGTGACTACATCAACCGGCTGCTGGCCAAGATCCGCCCGCATGCCCTGGACCTCGTGGATGCCTTCGGGTACGGGCCGGAGCACCTTCGTGCGGCCATCGCCACCGGGGCCGAGCAGATCCGCCAGGACGAGGCACGTGCGTACTTCCGGGCGCAGCGCGCCGACGGACAGGCGCCGGTGGATGAAAAGGTCCTGCTGGCCCGCCAGGTCCGGGCAGCCAAGGCTCCCCGGCGCTAGCTTCGCCGGATTTCCGTAGGAAACTGCGGAAACCACGACGGCGCCGCCCCTTAACTGGAGGCGGCGCCGTCGTCTTTTGCCCGCTACCGATTACCCGTGGCGATTGGCAGCGGCCGTCTGTTCCGGTTCAGGCAAGGACCGAGCGGTAAACCTCAAGTGTCGTTTCCGTGATGGACTCCCACGAGAAGTGCTCCTCCGCTCGGCGCCGGCCTGCCTGCCCCATGGCGCGGGCCCGCTCGGGATCTGACACCACTTCGGTCAGGGCAGCCGCAAATTCGGTGACGAACTTCTCGGGATCAAGCGGAGTGCCCGTCCCGTCGGTGACCTGTTCGATGTCCACAAGCAGACCGGTTTCGCCATGCTGGACAACTTCGGGAATGCCGCCGGTGGCGCTGGCCACTACGGCAGCGCCGCAGGCCATGGCTTCCAGGTTCACGATGCCGAGCGGCTCGTAGATGGACGGGCAGGCAAAGGCGGTGGCGTGGCTGAGCACCTGAATGAGTTCATTGCGGGGCAGCATCCGCTCAATGAGGATCACGCCGCTGCGCTGGCTCTGAAGTTCCTCGATCAGCCGTGCGGTTTCCGCAGCGAGTTCGGGCGTGTCCGCTGCGCCGAGGCACAGCACCACCTGGACGTCTGCCGGCAGCTTTGCCGCTGCACGGAGCAGGTACGGGACACCCTTCTGGCGGGTGTTCCGGCCTACGAAGACCACGCTGGGAAGTTCCGGGTCGATGCCCAGCGCCCTAATGGCGTCATCGCCCTCGTCACGCGTCCAGAGTTCGACGTCGATGCCGTTGTGCACCACGCGGACCTTGGCGGGGTCGACGTCCGGGTAGCTGCGCAGAATGTCCTGCCGCATCCCCTCGGAGACGGCGATGATTGCTGCGGCGGCCTCGTAGGCGGTCTTCTCCACCCAGGAGGACAGCGCGTAGCCGCCACCAAGCTGTTCGGCCTTCCACGGGCGCAGCGGCTCGAGGCTGTGGGCGCTCAGCACGTGCGGGATGCCGTGGAGCAGCGACGCCAGGTGGCCGGCCATGTTGGCATACCACGTGTGCGAATGGACCAGGTCCGCTCCTGCAATGTCCGGAACGATCCGCAGGTCCACGCCCAGGGTCTGGACGGCGGCATTGGCCGCACCCAGGTCCTCCGGAACCGAGTAGGACGTCACTTTGGCCCCGTGATAGTCGGGATCCCGGGGCGCACCGAAGGCGCGCACCTGCAAATCCACATGTTTGGCCAGGACGCGGCTTAATTCAGCCACGTGGACGCCGGCGCCACCGTAGATCTCGGGCGGGAACTCTTTAGTCACAATGTCTATTCGCACGTTACCCAAGGTAGTCCTTCCGGCGTATCTGTTCTAGTGTGAAGGGGTCCGGGCATGCCGGACTTTTTGGGGTAGTTACGAAGGCGTACAGGAGCGACCATAATGCCGTTGAATAAGAAAGTCCTGGCTATTGTCCTCGCCGGAGGCGAGGGAAACCGTCTTATGCCATTGACGGCTGACAGGGCTAAACCCGGCGTGCCGTTTGCCGGGAGTTACCGGCTAATCGACTTCGCGCTGTCAAATCTCGTAAATTCGCGCTATCTCCAGATAGTTGTCCTCACGCAATATAAATCGCATAGCCTGGACCGCCATATTTCCGAGACGTGGCGGATGTCCACGCAGCTTGGCAATTATGTTGCATCGGTTCCGGCGCAGCAGCGTGTCGGCAAGAGCTGGTTCCTTGGCAGCGCCAACGCCATCTATCAGTCCCTGAACCTGATCCACGATGCCAACCCGGACATTGTGGTGGTGGTTGGCGCGGACCACGTTTACCGGATGGACTTCGCCCAGATGGTGGAACAGCATGTGGCCAGCGGGGCGAAGGCAACCGTGGCTGCAGTGCGGCAGCCCCTGAGCATGGCCGACCAGTTCGGTGTCATCGAAGTGGACCAGAACGATCCGCAGAAGATCGCCGCTTTCGTGGAGAAGCCTTCCTCGACGCCGGGCCTGGCAGCCGATCCCACACAGTTCCTGGCGTCCATGGGGAACTATGTCTTCAACGCCGACGCCCTGGTGGAGGCCCTGCACGTCGACGCCGAACGCCTCGACACCAAGCACGACATGGGCGGGGACATCATCCCTTACTTTGTCAGCCAGGGCGAAGCGGGCGTTTATGACTTCACGCTGAACGATATTCCGGGTTCCACCGAGCGGGACCGCACGTACTGGCGCGACGTCGGCACGATCGACTCCTTCTACGACGCCCACATGGACCTGATCTCGCCGCTTCCGGTGTTCAACCTGTACAACTCCGAATGGCCCATCTACACGCGCCAGAGCATTTCTCCGCCGGCCAAATTCGTCCGCGGCGACCACAACACCGTGGGAACCGCCCTGGATTCCATCGTGGCGAGCGGCGTTGTCATCTCCGGCGGCATCGTGGAAGGTTCCGTCCTGTCCAACGACGTCTACGTGGGTACGGCCAGCCGCGTGGTGGATTCCGTGCTGATGGACAAGGTGCAGATCGGCGAGGGTGCCGTGGTCAACCGCGCCATCATCGACAAGAACGTCAAGGTGCCCGCGGGGGCCGCGATCGGCCTCGATCCGGAACGCGACCGCGCCCGCGGATTCAAGGTGACGGACTCCGGCATCACGGTACTGTCCAAGGGCCAGCACGTCCCTGAGCCGGACGCAGCGGAACGGGAGCTTTCAGCGGCCAACCTGCACCTCGTTCCCAACGCGGTGAAGGCAGCAACGCAGAATTCCCCGTTTGCCAGGGACTCCGTGGAGAAGGCCGGGGAGGCCCACTCCGCGGCCGTCCGCGTGCCTGCCACCGACTAGGAGACGATCAGCAACAATCCCTTAACCCTGACGGCAGGCCGGACGCCTCCCAGGCTGTAAAATCGGAACAATGAACTCCCCCGATTTGACGCCTGAGGACATCCAGGCCTGCCTCAAGGTTTTAAGCACCATCCATGCCTACGACGAGGAACACCCTGACTACGTCTCGGTTCGCCGCGCCACCGGCAAGATGTTCAAGGCTGTCAAACGCCACCGCCGGGTCACCAAACGCGACCTGATCGCCGAATCGGACCGCGCCGTCATCGCGCAGACGGCCACCGCGGCGCCGGACCGGATCGATGACGAGACCCGCGGGAACAAGCTGGAACCCTCGGCGACCGGCAAAGTGGCAGGGCACCTCATCAGGTCCCGCCCCTGCTACATCTGCAAGAAGCACTACACGCAGGTTGATGCCTTCTACCATCAGCTGTGCCCTGAGTGTGCCGCGTTCAGCCACAGCAAGCGCGATGCACGCACAGACCTTACGGGCCGGCGCGCACTGCTTACTGGCGGGCGCGCCAAAATCGGCATGTACATCGCGCTCCGGCTGCTTCGGGACGGCGCCCACACCACCATCACCACGCGCTTCCCGAAGGACGCAGCTCGTCGTTTCGCGGCGATGGAGGACAGCGGGGACTGGCTCCACCGGCTGAGGATTGTGGGCATCGACCTCCGCGATCCCTCCCAGGTGATGGCCCTGACCGATTCGCTCGACGCGGCAGGCCCGCTGGACATCATCATCAACAACGCAGCCCAGACCGTCCGCCGGTCCGGCAACGCGTACAAACCGCTGGTTGATGCCGAGGGCGAGCCCCTGCCGGCAGCACTCGAACCCGCCAATGGGGGTCCCGAACTGGTGACGTTCGGCCACGCCCACGACAAGCACCCCCTGGCCCTCGCCAGCAGCGTCACGGAGCATCCCGTCCTCGCCGGAGATGCCATCACGTCGCTCGCCCTCTCCACGGGGTCGGCATCGCTGGAACGGATTGCGTCCGGAACGGCCATCGACGCCGGCGGGCTGGTCCCGGATTTGGCCGCGATCAACAGCTGGACCCAGGTGGTGGATGAAGTGGACCCCCTGGAAATGCTCGAGGTTCAGCTCTGCAACGTGACTGCACCGTTCTTGCTGGTGAGCCGGCTGCGCGGGGCCATGAAACGCTCCACCGCGCACCGGAAGTACATCGTGAACGTCTCCGCCATGGAGGGGCAGTTCTCACGCGCCTATAAGGGCCCGGGCCACCCCCATACGAACATGGCCAAAGCGGCGCTGAACATGATGACGCGCACCAGTGCGCAGGAAATGCTGGATTCCGACGGAATCCTGATGACGGCGGTGGACACCGGTTGGATCACGGATGAGCGCCCCCACTACACCAAAGTCCGGCTCATGGAGGAAGGCTTCCACGCACCGCTGGACCTGGTTGACGGCGCCGCGAGGGTCTACGATCCCATCGTCATGGGTGAAAGCGGCGAAGACCAGTACGGCGTCTTCCTCAAGGACTACAAACCTAGCCCGTGGTAGCAGGAACTCCGCAACCACTCGCATAGCAGCGGCTGCCGGAGCGCCGGGCAAGGGCCATATGGCCCTAATGGGCGTGCCGGCGGGACCGTAACGTTGGTCAACATGAACACGACGACGCCGCCCGAGGGCCAGCTGTCCATTGACCAGTGCTGGGTTATGCTCGACACCGAGACGGTCGGGAGGATCGCGCTCATTGTCGATGGCCATCCGGAGATCTTCCCGGTGAATTTCGTTCTCCAACGCCGGAACATCGTCTTCCGGACAGCCGGCGGAACCAAACTCTGGGCGGCCATGACGTCCAAACCGGTGGCTTTCGAAATTGACGGCTATGACGCCCATGAAGAGATGGCCTGGAGCGTGGTTGCCCGCGGCGAATCCGAACTGATTGAGAGCCAGGAAGAGAAGGAGCAGGTGGACGCCCTGTTCCTGGAGCCATGGCAGCCCGGTGAGAAGGACTACTACGTCCGGCTCGCGCCCAAGGCGCTGACCGGTCGGCGCTTCAAGGTCAAGAAGCCGGACCTGTGGAACACCCGGCTGTCCGATCCCCGGCGCGCCGCATTCGAGTAGGGATCCGTTTACTTTTCAGGCGTGTGGACTACAAGAACAGGGCAATGAGCGTGGGCAACGCAGGCTGAACTCACGGAGCCCAGCAGCAGCCCTCCGAAGCCGCCGTGGCCGCGTCTTCCGACCACCAGCATGTCGGCGGTCCGGCTGGCATCAATGAGGGTGTGCCGTGGGCGCCCCTGGACCAGCCGGGTCTCAATGTTAGCGGGCGTTTCCGACCCAAAGGCCTTGGCTACTGACTCCTGGAGGATCTCCCCGGCACGCACGTCGAAGTCGTTGATCCCCATGGCCACATAGCCGTCGTACACCGGCGGGTAATCCCAGCATGCCAGCGCCACAACGTGTGCGCCGAGGCCCACCGCGAGACCCTGGGCGTGTTTCAGCGCTTCCACCGAAGCTTCGGAGCCGTCCACTCCGACAACTATCGTACGGACGTCCCTGGCCTCGTTCATTTATTCCTCTTTCGCATCCGGCTCCCGCCGGCCGGAGCCCGGTGGGATCCGGCGGGTGTTCTTCAAGGATGTGTGCCGGCAGCGCGGGCAGGTAGGGCCTAAAGTCATGCCCCGGGGGTCCAAGGACCCTTGTCGCACTTATGGCCGTGAACGAGAATGGCAGAGCCGGATGACCGAAACCGGGTCCGGACAGACATAATGGGACTTGCACCGTACCGGCACGCCGGTTGCGGACCGACAGTGGCAGCTCCGGCCGCCGGACAGGAGGACCATGATTCCCAGGGCAGACCAGGGTCCCTCCGCGCAGGAAATGCATACTGACCTGATCCGCGTGTTCATCCTCGATGACCACGAACTTGTCAGGCGGGGGTTGCAGGAGCTTCTCGAAGGCGAGGGCTTCCACGTTGTGGGCAGTTCGGGTTCCGCGGTTGAGGCGACGCGGCGCATTCCCGCCCTGCACCCGGACGTAAGCGTGCTCGACGCCCGCCTTCCCGACGGAACGGGCATCGAAGTCTGCAGGGATGTCCGGTCGGTGGATCCGAACCTGAATTGCCTCATCCTGACGAGTTTTGACGATGAGCAGGCCTTGCGGGGGGCGGTACTCGCCGGTGCCCGCGGATACGTCCTGAAGGAGATTGGCGGCACGGACCTGATCGGCGCAATGCGCCGTGCCGCTGCAGGAGAGTCACTGTTCGACGACGGCGTGGCGGCAAGCATCGTCGAAAGCCTCGTCGCTCCCCAGCAGGTGGATCCAAGGATTGCGGGGCTTACCCCACAGGAACGGCGGGTGCTGGAACTCGTAGGCGGTGGCCTCACCAACCGGCAGATCGCGGCTGAAATGTTCCTGGCGGAGAAGACCGTGAAGAACTATGTGTCCTCGCTCCTGGCGAAGCTGGGCTTCGAACGGCGCACGCAGGCTGCGGTGTACATCGCCAACAACGCAAAGCCGGCCCCGTTCGCCTCGGGGCACTCCGGTCCGGCCCATTCCACCGCCGCCCACTCCCCGGGCACCGATTCTGACGGCCACCGGCGCTAAAGCGGGACTGACCACTCCAGGCTGGTTCCGGCGTCGGGGGCGCTGGTGATGGTGCAGGTGCCTTCAAGTATCCTGGCGCGCTCCTCCATGTTGTTGAGCCCGTTGCGCTTCGCCGAGTCCCTGAACCCGCGGCCGTTGTCGGTGACCAGGACGGTCATCCTGCCCTTCAGCGCCGAAACGGATACCTCGATCAAGTCTGCGCCCGAGTGGCGGATGGCGTTGCTCAGGCCTTCGGAAACAACAGCCACCACGTGGTTGGCCGTGTCCGGCAGGACGGAGTCGACAGGGCCTTCCAGGTTCAGCCCCGGCGTGAAGGCCATGGACTTGGATGCGCTGCGCGTGACACGCCGCAGCCTTCCGCTGAGAAGCTCGGTGCCCCCGTTGCCGGTCCGGAGCGAGTAGATGGTGTCCCGCAGGCTGCGGATTGCCTCATCCAGTTCCCCGGTGATCGCGCCGATCCGTTCCAGCGCCAGCCCCTCCTTGGTGAAGCGGGTCAGGCTCTGGACGCTCAGGCCCGCGGCGAATAGCCGCTGGATCACGAGGTCGTGAAGGTCGCGGGCAATGCGGTCCCGGTCGGTGAAGACCAGCAGTTCTTCCCGCAGGCGGTGGACCCTGGCTAGTTCAAGCGCCAAAGCGACGTGGGACCCAAAAACAGCCCCCATCTCCACGTCCGTGCGGCCGTAGGCGCCTACCCCGGCGTCACGGACCAGAAGGAGCAGTCCGTGATGGGCGCCCTGGGTGCTGAGAGCCACCGCGAGGAGCGGACCGGCCACGGTCCCCTCCAGCATGCCCAGAACATCCGCGGCATTGTCCACGAGAAGCGGCTCACCTCCGGCGAGAACCGCCTGCAGGGATTCCGACTCCAGGGAGAGCGGCAGGCCCGAGAACAAGTCCGCGTCTTTGCCGGCGGCCCCGGCCACAACGTAGCCGATGCCATCCGCAGACGGTGCCACGATCAGGGCCAGCCTGGACCCGGATTCCCGCAGCGCCCTTCCGGCAATGGGATCAAGGCCCTCTGACGAGGATGCTGGATCACTCCCCAGCATCAGCCCGGAGACATCCATGCAGGCCTCAAGCCACTGTGCGCGGCGCCGGGCGTCGTCGTACAGCCGCGCGTTCTCAATGGCTACACCTGCCGCCGCAGCCAGGGCAACGGCAAGCTCCTCGTCCTCGACGGTGAAATCGCCGCCGCCCTCCTTTTCCGTCAGGTACAGGTTGCCAAAAACGACATCGCGGACCCGCACCGGAACACCGAGGAATGACTGCATGGGCGGGTGGTGTTTGGGAAAGCCGTAGGCCTCAGGGTGGCGACGAAGGTCATGGAGCCGCAGCGGCCTGGGATCGGAGATCAGCAATCCCAAGACGCCATGGCCGGTTGGGAGGGGGCCAATCCGCTTGGCCAGTTCGCCGTCGATCCCGACGGTGATGAAGTGGCTAAGGGCGCGGTCATCACCAATAACACCCAAGGCTCCGTAGCGGGCGTGCAGCAGCTGGCAGGCGGACTGGACAACACGCTCCAGGACGGCGTCCAGGCTCAAATCCTCCGCGACCGCCACGACGGCTTCGAGCAGGCCGCCCATGCGCTCCTGGAATTGGAGGAGTTCACCGGCCCGTGAAACGAAATCCTTGAGCAGGTCTTCGATCCTCAGGCTGCCCGCTGTTGTATACCGTTCGGGACCGTCGCCATTGGCATGCATATCCACAACCCGACTCCTGACTGTGTCCGTTCGCTCCGGCGGCGTGAGGCCAGAATACCGTTAACCCTCAATTCCCGGGGGCGGACAGTGCGTTGCGGCGGCATGGGGCCATTGTGCCCTAGCTTGCCTGGTGTTTCTTGCCTAGGCTCAGCGTCATGAGCACAGATCCTAAACCGGGCGCTGACCATCCGCACGAAGTCGAAAACCTTGACAATCACGAATGCTGGCGCTTGCTGCGGAGCGTCTCAGTGGGCCGGCTGGCAGTCTGGGTCGACGACCACCCGGACATCTTCCCCATCAACTACAAGGTGGACCACGGAACTCTCGTCTTCCGTACGGCCGATGGCACCAAGCTGCAGGCAGCCACCGGCGACACTCCTGTTGCCGTGGAGGCAGACGGCGTGGATGCGGACAATGGCATCGCCTGGAGCGTGGTGATCAAGGGGCAGGCCGCCCCGGTCAAGAACCAGCAGGAGGTTCTGGACACTGTGGGACTGCTGCTTTTCCCCTGGCAGGCCGGCAAGAAAGAGCACTTCGTCCGGATTACGCCGGACACAGTCACGGGCCGGCGTTTCAAGGTCACTCCCCCGTTGACCTGGTGGACGCCGCTCGATGACGCCACCCGGTCCGGGTACGAATAGGCCTGCCAAGGCCGCCTGCCTACGCCAGGCGTGTGATTTCCACGCTGACGTTCAGCGCGGAACCACCGCCGCCCGACAGGATGCCCTTGAGCGGCGGCACATCGCGGTAGTCGCGGCCACGGGCCACCGTGACATGGAAGTCACCGGCCGGTTTGTGGTTGGTCGGATCCCAGCTGCGCCATTCACCGTCCCACCACTCCAGCCACGCGTGGGACTGGCCGGCCACCGTCTCGCCGATGTCCGCCGTCGAACGCGGGTGAAGGTAACCGGAAACGTACCGGGCGGGAATCCCGCAGCTGCGCAGCGCTCCGACAGCGAGATGCGCCAGGTCCTGGCAGACGCCCTGGCGCTGGCCCCAGGCCTGCGCCGCGTTGGTGGTGACCCCGGTGGAGCCCTTCATGTAGGTCATCTCCCCGCGCATCCATTCGAAGATGGCCATTGCGGCCCCGTGCGGGTTCCGGCCTTCAACGATACCCGGAATGATGCCGAGGACCTCGTCTCCCGGACCACTCAGGCGGGACTGCGGGATCCAGTCGCTGAACTGGTTGAGCGTCTCGGACGCCTGCAGCACGTCCCAGGAGACGATGTCGGCTTCAGCGGGGACGCGTTCACCGCGGTGGACTTCAACCGTGGTGGTGGCGACTACCTCAAGGTACTCATGCGGCATCTGCATGTCGAAGGCAGTAACACGCGTACCCCAGTAGTCGCGGTAGCTGCTAACGGCGGCCTGCGACGGCGCAACTTTCATGGACGATTCCAGCACCACCTGCTGCGGATCCGTCAGCGGCGTCATGCGGGCTTCGTTGTACGAGAGCGTGACGCGCTTGTTGTACTTGTAGCCGGTCTTGTGAATGATGCTCAGCCGGGTCATGAAACTTCTCCCACCCAGGCCAGTTCGTCCGCCTGATTGAAGTACTTACGGGAAATTGCGTCGGAAGCCTGCGACACAGCCTTCTGGACGCGCTCCATGTGCTCCGGCAGTTCGGACATGAGGTCGTCCGTGCGGTGGAACTCAAGGAAGGTGCGGGCCTGGCCCACGATCCGGCGGGCGTCGTTGATGAAGCCGACGCGCTGCGCGGACGGATCGAGCTTGGCCAGGCAGTCGTCCGCATCCCGCAGGGCATAGACGATGGAGCGCGGGAACAGCCGGTCCAGCAGCAGGAACTCGGCGGCATGCTGGTCACCGAACGCCGCACGCCGGGTCCGCAGGAAGGACTCATAGGCCCCGGCGCAACGGAGCATGTTCACCCACGACATGCCGGCGGAGAGCACATCGCGGGTCGACAGCATGCGGGCCGTCATATCGGCACGCTCCAGGGAGCGTCCCAGGGCCAGGAACAGCCAGCTGTCGTCGTGGCTGACGGTGGTGTCCGCCAGCCCGCTCACCATGGCCGTGCGTTCCAGCACCCAGTGGCAGAACCGGTAGGTGCCCACCACGTCCTTGCGGTGCTGGTTCAGCCCGTAGTACGTGGTGTTCAGGCTCTCCCAGAGCCCGGACGAAACCGTTTCGCGGGCACGGCGGGCGTTCTCGCGGGCAGCGCCCAACGAACCCGCAATGGACGTGGCGCTCTGCTTGTCGTAGGCGAGGGCGTGCAGCAGCTCCTCGAGGCCGAACTCGTCGCTCTCGGGCCGGGCCCCCATGACGGCCAGGAGTTCCCGCGCAACGTTGTCCCGCTCCTCCGTGGGCAGGTGGTTGAGCCGCTCCAGGTGGACATCCAGGATGCGGGCGGTGCCATCCGCCCGCTCCACATAGCGGCCGATCCAGAATAGGGACTCGGCAATACGGCTAAGCATTTGCGGCTACCTCCTGCGGGTCCGAAATCTGCATGAACATGAACTGTGAAAATGGGGCGGGCTGCACCGGACGGCGGCGGCTCACTGCTGCTGCTCCGTCTGGCGGTCGCGCCAGTTGCTTTCGACCGGCCACACCGAAACCCGCTCGCGGACGGTGATGGACGGCCTTGGCAGGAGTTCCACTGGAACCTCGGGAGAGTCAGACAGCACCCAGGTGTCCTTGGACCCGCCGCCCTGGCTGGAATTGACGATCAGCGAGCCCTCCTTGAGGGCCACACGGGTCAGTCCGCCGGGGAGCACCCACACGTCGTCGCCGTCGTTGACGGCAAACGGCCGCAGGTCGACGTGCCGAGGGCCAAACTTATCACCGCTGAGGGTAGGAACCGTAGACAGCTGCAGGACCGGCTGCGCAATCCAGCCGCGGGGATCGGCGATGACGCGCTTGCGCAGCGCCTCGAGTTCGTCCTTGGTCGCGTCGGGCCCGATGACCAGGCCCTTCCCGCCCGAGCCGTCCACCGGTTTGACCACCAGTTCATCCAGCCTGTCCAGGACGTGCTCGCGCGCCTCCTTTTCCTCCAGCCGGAACGTGTCAACATTCGCAATCACGGGCTCTTCGCTGAGGTAATAGCGGATGAGGTCGGGCACGTAGCTGTACACGAGCTTGTCGTCAGCCACGCCGTTGCCCACGGCATTGGCGATGGTTACGCCGCCGGCGCGGGCGGCGTTCACCAGGCCGGGGCAGCCCAGCATGGAATCGGCACGGAACTGCAGCGGATCGAGGAAGTCGTCGTCAATCCGCTTGTAGATGACATCGACGCGCTGCTCGCCGGCGGTGGTCCGCATGTACACGCGGTTGCCGCGGCAGATGAGGTCACGGCCCTCCACGAGCTCCACGCCCATCAGGCCCGCCAGCAGGGTGTGCTCGAAGTACGCGCTGTTGAACACGCCGGGGGTAAGGACCACCACTGTGGGGTCGTCGACGCCGGAGGGTGCCGTCTTGCGGAGCGCGGACAGCAGCCGGCGCGGGTACTCTTCGACCGGACGGATCAGTTGCTGGCCGAAAGCTTCGGGCAGGCCCTTGGCCATGGCCCGGCGGTTTTCCAGTACGTAACTGACGCCCGATGGCACCCGCACGTTGTCTTCCAGCACCCGGAAGGTTCCCGCCGCGTCACGAACGACGTCGATCCCGGAAATGTGAACGCGGACTCCGCCGGCCGGCTCAAAGCCGTGGACCTGGCGGTGAAAGTGGGCGCTCGTGGTGACAAGCTGGCGCGGAATGACGCCGTCGGCAACGACGGTCATCTTGTCGTAGACGTCGTTGAGGAAGGCTTCCAGCGCCCGGACCCGCTGCGCAACTCCCCTTTCGAGGACGCTCCATTCGTCGGCCGGGATCACCCGGGGCACGATGTCCAGCGGAAACGGCCGTTCCTCCCCTGCGAAGTCGAAGGTGACGCCGCGGTCCAGGAACGTCCGCGCCATCGAGTCGGCACGGGCGGTGACGTCGGCGAGGGAAAGCTCACGGAGAGCCCCTGCGACCTGCCCGTAGGACTTCCTGGCTTGTTGGCCGGGGGTAAACATCTCGTCGTAGGCACCGGTGCGGCCGGCAGCCTCGGAGTAATCCTGGAATAGGTCAGACATGGTCATTAGCCAACCACCTTTTTGTTTCGAATTCATTACTGGTGCCCATTGTGGCGTGTTGGAGCCACCCCCTCCGGTTCGTGTTTTTCCGCACATGTCCGGCAAGGTAGGTGAGTGCCACTGCCCAGATTCCCCGCCGCCCCCCTGGGGCGGATCTCCGCACGGATCCCACCCATCGTGCCGGGACTTCTCACTGCCGTTTTCGCCGTCGGGGTGGCCTTTACCGTACACGCAATGGTGCCGGTCCTGCCTGCCATGACCGTCGCCGTGGTGCTGGGACTGCTTGCCGCCAACCTGCCGGGCACCGGAACGTGGGTTGCAGGCGGGGCACGCAGCGGGCTCGACTTCGCCGGGAAGCACCTGATGAGGGCCGGCATTGTGGTCCTCGGCCTGAAAGTCAGCGTCATGGACGTCCTTGGGCTCGGCTGGCAGTCGCTGCTGCTCATCACCGGGGTGGTCCTGGTGAGTTTCGCAGGGACCTACGGGATATCGCGGATGTTCCGGCTGACCCGTGACGCGTCGCTGCTGATTGCCACGGGCTTCTCCATCTGTGGCGCCTCGGCCATCGGTGCCATGGCCGCGGTCCGCCGGATCCGGCATGTGGACACCGTCCTGCCGGTGGCGCTGGTAACCCTGTGCGGCACGCTGGCCATCGGCGTCCTGCCGCTCCTCCTGCACCCGCTGCAGCTCACGCCCGAGGTGTTCGGCGCATGGACCGGCGCATCGGTGCACGACGTCGGCCAGGTGGTGGCCACAGCGCAGACCGCAGGAACCGGAGCCCTGGCGATCGCCGTCGTCGTCAAGCTGACCAGGGTGATCCTGCTTGCCCCCATAGTGGCCGCCGCCGGCGTCCACCAGCGGACGATCATCAGCCGGGACGCGCGTAACGGGGCAGCGCTGACGGGAACCGTTGAAAACGGGGCCGGCCTGGGCCGGACCGCCGGAGGCGTGGCAGGCGATCCGGACACCGACGGCGCGGAACTCCGGCTGCCGCCGGTTGTTCCCCTGTTTGTCATCGGCTTTGTGGCCATGGTGGGCCTGCGCTCCACGGGCTGGCTGTCCCCCGGGTTGCTGGAGTCGGCGGCCGCAATACAGGACCTGCTGCTGGGCACGGCGCTGTTCGGCCTGGGCTCGGCGGTCCGCGTGCAGACCCTGCTGCATACCGGGGCGAGGGCGCTGCTGGCCGCCCTCGCGGCGTGGCTGCTGATCGCGCTCCTGGGCCTCGGGGCCGCAGTGCTGATCGTCCAGCCCTACTGACTGCCCGCGTTGACTGCCCGCGCGCGGATGCCGGGGCAGGGCTCGTGATTCAATAGCTTGGTGTCGAATGAGAACCTGCACCGCGATGAAGCGGCAATACGCTCAGCCCTGATCACCACCCACAGCTACGACGTTTCGCTTGACGTCCGCCTGGCGCAGGATCCGGAGGTCCGCGGATACACCAGCCGCAGCGTCATCAACTTTTCGGCGCAGGAACCGGGCGCGTCCACCTTCCTGGACTTCATCAGCAGCGACGTGCACAGCGTTTTCCTGAACGGAAAAGGGCTCGCCGTCAAGGACGTAGTGGACGGATCCCGCATCCGGCTGGACAACCTCCAGGCGGACAACCAGGTAACCGTCACCGGCACGGCGCTCTACAGCACCTCCGGCGAGGGCATGCACCGCTTCTTCGATCCGGCGGACGGCCAGTGCTACCTCTACACCCAATACGAGCCTGCCGATGCCCGCCGCGTGTTTGCGAACTTTGAGCAGCCGGACCTCAAGGCGGAGTTCACCTTCCACGTGATGGCGCCGTCGGACTGGCAGGTCGCCTCCAACGGTGCCGAAGCCGGCCGCACCCAGCTCACCAGCGATCCGGCAACCAGCCGGTGGGACTTCGCGCCCACGGGGCGGATGTCCACCTACATCACCACCGTCCTGGCCGGGCCGTACTTCAGGGCGGAGGACCACTGGAGCGGAACCCTCGACGACGGGACCGCCCTGGAGGTCCCCCTGGCGCTGTACTGCCGCGCATCCATGGCCGGGTCCTTCGACACCGACCACCTGTTTCAGCTCACCAAGCAGGGACTCGGGTTCTTCAACAACCTGTTCGACTATCCGTATCCCTGGGGCAAGTACGACCAGGCCTTCGTGCCCGAATACAACCTCGGTGCCATGGAAAACCCCGGGCTGGTCACCTTCACCGAAAACTACGTCTTTACGTCGCGGGCGGCCGACTCCCAGTACCAGGGACGGGCGAACACCCTCATGCACGAAATGGCGCACATGTGGTTCGGCGACCTCGTGACCATGCAATGGTGGGACGACCTCTGGCTCAAGGAATCCTTTGCCGACTACATGGGCACACTGGGCGTGGACCGCGCCACGGACTGGGATACGGCGTGGGTGAACTTCGCCAACAACCGCAAGGCCTGGGCCTATGTCCAGGACCAGCTGCCCACCACCCACCCGATTGTTGCCGACATTCCGGACCTGGAGGCAGCCAAGCAGAATTTCGACGGCATCACGTATGCCAAGGGCGCGTCCGTGCTGAAGCAACTCGTGTCCTATGTCGGTTTTGAGGCGTTCATCGCCGGTTCGCGCCGGTATTTCCGGGACCACGCCTACGGCAACACCACCCTGGCTGACCTGCTGGCCGCCCTGGGCGAGGCGTCGGGCCGGGACCTGACCCTGTGGGCCCGCCAATGGCTGCAGACCTCGGGGATCTCCACCGTCACTGCCGAAATCGAAGAGCACGACGGCGTGCTCGGCAGCGTTGCCCTCGTCCAGGACGCGGTGGACCCCACCACGGGACGCCAGGAACTGCGGCCGCACCGGCTTCGGATCGGGCTCTACGATTTCAAGGCCGACGGCGCGCTGGTCAGGGTGGACAGCGTGGAGACGGACCTGACCGGCGGCCGCACTGTCGTGACGGAGCTCGCGGGCAGGCCGGTACCGGCGCTCCTCCTGGTCAACGACGACGACCTCAGCTACGTGAAGGTCCGCTTTGATCCCCGCTCGGAAGCGACCGCGCGGGCGTCCCTTGGCGCCCTGCAGGATCCGATGGCACGGGCGCTCTGCTGGACGGCCCTCTGGGACGCAGCGCGTGACGCCGTGGCACCCGCGGACCGCTATGTTGCGGCGGTGGAAAAATTCGGCCCTGCCGAACAGGGCATCGGCGTGCTGCTGAATGTCCTGGGCAACGCGACCACTGCCATCGACCGCTATGTCCCTGCTCCGGAACGGGCTGCGGCACGGAACAGTTTCCTCGACGCTGCTGCCCGCGAACTCGTGGCGGCCGAACCCGGGTCGGACCACCAGCTGGCCTGGGCGAGGGCACTCGCCACCACAAGCAGGCAGGCCACGGGCAGGCTGGACCTCGTGCGGGGGATTTTGGACGGGACAACGGTGGTCGAAGGCCTGGCCGTTGACCCGGAGCTCCGCTGGAGCCTGTGGCACGCCCTGGCAGCCAACGGGCAGGCGTCCGAGGCCGAGTTGGCTGCCGAACTGGCCCGCGACACCACAGCGTCTGGCCGGGCCGGCCACGCCACGGCGCTGGCTGCCCGGCCGGACGCCGCCGTCAAAACCGCTGCGTGGGACGCGGCCGTCAACGGCACCGCTCTCTCCAACCAGCTCCTCAGCGCCACGATTGCCGGCTTCAACACCGCGCCGGACACGCTGCTGGACCCGTTCGTTGAGCCGTACTTCGATTGCCTGGAGAAAGTCTGGGCGGAGCGCAGCATCGAGATTGCCAGCCGGATCGTTCGCGGCCTGTTCCCCGCAGGGCAGGACCTCGCCGGCGGACTGCCCGAGGAGCACCCGGTCCTGGTCCGCGCCGATGACTGGCTCGCACAGCATCCCGCGGCACCGCGGGCGCTGCGCCGCATCATCATCGAGCAGCGGAGCCACCTGCACCGTGCCCTCAAAGCCCAGGCCGCAGCGCTGCAGGCCGCCGTGTCCTAGGAGACCCGGTTCACTCAGGGCACCCGGTGTAGCCATTCCTCGGTTCCGAACTTGGTTGCGACACGGTCCCTGGCGGCGGCAAGCTCCGCATCGCTCAGGACCGACGGTGTTGCCCCGTACCGGCCGCTGAAGACATCCATCATGGCCTCGACGATTTCCGCCCGGGCAAGGCCCGTCTGCCGGCGCAGCGGATCCACCCGCTTCTTCGCGCTGGTGGTGCCCTTGTCCGAGAGCTTTTCCTTGCCGATCCTCAGGACCTCCACCATCTTGTCGGCGTCGATGTCGTAGCTCATGGTCACGTGGTGCAGCATGCCGCCGTTGGCCAGGCGCTTCTGCGCCGCACCGCCGATCTTGCCCTGTTCCGTGGCGATGTCGTTGAGGGGCACATAGAAGGCGCTGATGCCCAGTTTCTCCAGTGCGGCCATGACCCAGGCGTCAAGGAACGCGTAGGAGTCGGCGAAGCTGATGCCGTCCACGAGGGTCTGGGGCAGGTACAGCGAATAGGTGATGCAGTTGCCCGCTTCCATGAACATCGCTCCCCCGCCGCTGATCCGGCGCACCACGGTGATGCCGTGGCGGGCGACGCCGTCGGGATGGATCTCGTTGCGCACGGACTGGAAGCTGCCGATCACCACGGAGGGCTCCTCCCAGTCCCAGAACCTGAGCGTGGGATTGCGGCGTCCGGCACCCACCTCCTCGGTGAGGACCTCGTCCAGGGCGACGTTGACGTGCGTCGGCAGCACCGACGGGGCTATGACATTCCAGTGGTGGTCCGCCCAGCCGGTGGCTTTCGCCAGCGCCCTGCGGACCGCGACGGATACGGCGTCGGCGGAGAACCCGAACAGGACGGCATCGTCGGGGAGCGCGGCGGTGACGGCCGCGGAGATGTCCGCCGCAGCCGTTGTCTCCGGGAGCCCGGTCAGGGCGCGGTTGATGTCCAGGAGCGCTTCGTCGGGTTCCAGGAAGAAGTCACCGCTGACGGAGACATGCGCGAGGTGCCCGCCGACGACGTCGAAATCCACCATAACCAGCTTGCCGCCCGGGACCTTGTACTCACCGTGGCGCCGGCCGCCGTCGTCGTGCGTGCCGTCCGCCGGGCCGGTCTCAAAAGGAGGGAATGTCATGCATTCCATCCTGCCCCACGAACGCAAAAGCCCGCACCGTTGCCGGTGCGGGCTTTTCCAATAGACCTTGGGGAGAAGTTGTTACTTCTTGCCGCCGAAGCCCTTGAAGCGAGCGTTGAAGCGCTCGACGCGGCCTGCAGAGTCCATGATGCGCTGCTTGCCCGTGTAGAACGGGTGGGACTCGGAGGAGATTTCGACGTCGATGACCGGGTAGGTGTTTCCGTCTTCCCACTCGATGGTCTTCTTGGAAGACACGGTGGACTTGGTCAGGAACTTGACGCCGGAAGCCAGGTCGTTGAATACAACAGCTTCGTACTTCGGGTGGGTATTGGACTTCATAATTGGACCTTTGTTCGTACAACTGGATTTTGCCAGTTGCCAGGTATGAATGGGATGCGGGTCGCGGAACAACGTCAAAAAACGTCAGGTGCCCGGACCAACACTCAATCCTAGCCTAAACACGCTCAACGCACGAACCGGCAGGGGCGCCCGACGGAAGCGTCCGACAGGCGGGGGCGCGGCCTTCCGGGAGTCAGTCCCGGGGCCGCAGTTCCCAGAAAGCGACGGCGGACGCCGCCGCGACGTTGAGCGAATCGACGCCTGCGCGCATCGGAATCTTGACGGCGAGGTCGACGGCGGCGAGGGTCTCGGCGCTCATTCCGGCGCCTTCCGTGCCCAGGACCAGCGCCAGCTTGTCCGGATTCCGGGCGGCCAGCTCGTCGAGGTCCACGGCGTCGCCGGTGAGCTCCATCGCCGCGACCGTGAACCCCTGCCCGCGCAGCACCTCAAGATCGGCCGGCCAGGACTCCAGGCGCGCCCAGGGAACCTGGAACACGGTGCCCATGCTCACCCGGACGCTGCGCCGGTAGAGCGGGTCGCCGCACCGGGGCGAGACCAGCACCGCGTCCACGCCCAAGGCAGCCGCGGACCGGAAGATGGCACCGACGTTCGTGTGGTCCACGATGTCCTCAAGGACGGCCACCCTGCGGGCACCGGCCAGCAGTTCCGGCAGCGGGACGGGTGCCGGACGGTGCATGGCCGCCATTGCGCCGCGGTGCAGGTGGAAGCCCGTGATGTCCTCCAGCAGGGCGGCACTGCCGATGTAGACCGGCACGTCCGGGAAGTCGCTGAACACATCGGCCAGGTCCTCAAGCCACTTCTCCGCGAGGAAGAAGGACCGGGGCCGGTGGCCGGCAGCGAGGGCCCGGCGGAGGACCCGCGATGATTCCGCGATGTACATCCCTTCCGCGGGCTCCCGGACTTTGCGGAGGTGGACATCCGTCAGCCGGGTGTAATCGGACACGCGCGGATCGTCAGAGGATTCGAGGTAGTGGAGGGTCACCGGAAGGTCATTTCTACAGGCATTTTGGGCGGGTCATTTGAGGAGGTTGGCGATCATGAAACCTAGGGCCACGAGGCCAAGGGTAAAGATGACACCTCGGAGGACCGGCGGGGAGAGCCTGCGGCCTACCTTGGACCCTATGACGCCGCCAATGAGGGAACTGACCGCGATGATCCCCACCACGGCCCAGTTAATACGGCCGAACGCGAACAGCAGGTAGGACGCCGCCGCCACGATGTTCACGCCCAGCACCAGGATGTTCTTCATGGCGTTGGCGTTCTGGATGGTTCCCGTCATAAAGACGCCCAGGATGCCCACCAGCAGGATGCCCTGCGCCGCCACGAAGTAGCCGCCGTAAACGCCGGCCAGGAACACCAACACGATCAGGAGCACGCCGTGCCGTTTGTCCCGGATGGCATGCTCCGGGTTCTCCTCCCGGTCCCTCACCCACTGCTGGAGCCGGGGCTGGAACACCACCATCAGCAGGGCCAGCACAATCAGGGCGGGGGCGGCGTAGTGGAAGACCTTTTCCGGGAGGTGCAACAGCAGCCAGGCACCGCTGATGCCACCCAGAAGGGATGCAGGCAGGAGCCGGAGAAGCTGCTGGCCGCGCCCTGCAAGTTCTTTCCTGTACCCCCAGGCACCGGCGGCGTTGCCGGCCACGAGCCCCATGGCATTGCTGATGGAGGCAGTTACCGGCGCAGTTCCCAGGGCAATGAGGACGGGAAAGGTGACCAGGGTGCCCGAGCCCACCACGCTGTTGATGGTTCCGGCCCACAGCCCGGCAAAAAAGACGAAGACGCCGCTGAGTAAGTCCACGCTAGGCTGGCCGCGCGATTAGCGGCGTGCGGTGGCGGCGTAGCGTCCCGCGTTGACCGTGACGTCGAGGGGCAGGCCGAAGGTCTCGCTGAGGTGCTCCGATGTCAGGACCTCAGCAATGGGTCCGGCTGCCACAACGCCGGCGTCGCGCATCAGCATGGCGTGGGTGAAGCCCGGCGGGACCTCCTCAAGGTGGTGCGTCACAAGCACAATGGCCGGGGCCGTGTCGTCCAGCGCCAGTTCGCTGAGGCGGTGCACCAGGTCTTCACGGCCGCCAAGATCCAGCCCTGCGGCAGGCTCGTCCAGAAGGAGCAGTTCCGGGTCCGTCATGAGGGCACGGGCAATCTGGACGCGTTTGCGTTCGCCTTCGGACAGGGACGCGAACGCGCGGTTCAGGAGCGGGCCCATGCCCCACTCATTGAGGAGCCGGAACGCGCGGCGTTCGTCGTCCTTCTCGTAACCCTCGCGCCAGCGTCCGGTCACGCCGTAGGCCGCCGTCACCACCACGTTGAGCACTTTCTCGTGCTCGGGAATCTGGTTGGCCAGCGCGGCGGAAGACAGGCCGATGCGGGGCCGGAGTTCGAAGACGTCAACAGCCCCCAGCATTTCTTCCAGGATCCCGGCCATACCGCTCGTGGGGTGGAGCCGCGCCGCCGCAATCTGGAGCAGAGTGGTCTTGCCGGCGCCGTTGGGTCCAAGGATTACCCAGCGTTCGCCTTCTTTGACCTGCCAGTTCACTTTGTTGAGGAGCGTTTTAGCTCCGCGGACAACGCTGACGGCAGCCATTTCAAGAACATCACTCATAGAAGTAGACACTAGGACAAAACAGCGTGTGACTGATAACTGGAACATTCCGTGCGGAACCGGCCGCAGGGCGGGACGAAACGAATTCGGGCGGCGGGATGGCGCTGGCTAAGATTGCAGCCATGAGTTCGAACGTGACTGCGGTCAGCTACGGCGTGAAATTGTCCCCTGCGGAACTGGAGCACCTCCGTTCCCTGCTGACCGGGTCAGGCGCGTCTTTCGCCGTCGAATCCCGCACCGGCGACGAGCGTTTCGAGGTGTATACGGTGGACTTCTCCGTGGCGTCCGGGACCGCCGCCGAGATCGGCGCGCTGCGGCAGGACGTGGCCGCAGCAGGCTTCAGCGGAATGGACACGGCGATCGTTCCCGCGGCCCTGCGGACGGCGCCCCGCAAATTCCTCATCATGGACGTGGATTCCACGCTGATCCAGCAGGAAGTCATTGAACTCCTGGCCGCGTATGCAGGGAAGAAGGAAGAGGTCACCGCGGTTACCGAGGCGGCCATGCGCGGCGAGCTCGACTTCGCCCAGAGCCTCCATGCGCGGGTGGCCGTCCTCGCCGGACTGCCGGCCGACGTCGTCGATTCCGTCCGGGCCGAGGTGAAACTCAGCGAAGGGGCCGCGGAGCTTGTGGCGGCGTTCAAGGCGGCCGGCCACGCCGTGGCAGTGGTATCCGGCGGTTTCAACCAGATCCTCCGCCCCATCGCGGAGGACCTCGGGATGGATTACTGGATCGCCAACGAGCTGGAAATTGTCGACGGCGCGCTGACCGGCAAGGTGCTCGGTGCGGTGATCGACCGTGCGGCGAAGGAGAAGTACCTCCGCGAGTGGGCCGCTGCCGAAGGTATCCCCATGGAGCACACCATTGCCGTGGGCGACGGCGCCAATGACCTTGACATGCTCAGTGCCGCCGGGATCGGCGTGGCCTTCAACGCCAAGCCCGCCGTGCGCGCGGCAGCGGACGCAGCCGTCAATATGCCATACCTGGATGCCGTGCGGCACATCGCCGGGGTCTGACACGAGGGCCGCGCTGGCCGCGCTGGCATTGCCAGCGCCCTGATGAAAGAGCGCAAAGGAAAGGCCGGGCATTCGCCCGGCCTTTCCTTTGTGGATCGTGGTGCGGAAGCGTCAGCCTGCCTGGCCGGCGCTCTTGCCGAAGTAGTCGGCACCGCCGGCGTACTCGGTGTGGCCGGTTTCGACGTCGGCCGTGACCATCTTGGCGATCTCCGCGGCGAATTCCGCAACGGAATACAGCTTGCCGGCCTCCGCGCGGCGGGCTTCGATGGCGCCCGGGTTGGACCGGTCAAGCAGCGTGGCCGTAACGGTTCCTTCGATCATGTCGCCGGAAACCACCACCAGCGAGATTCCCTTGTCCGCAAGGTTCGGGATCAGGGCGCGCAGGGCATCCTCGCCGGCGCGCTTGCTGCGTGCCACGGGCTCATATTCCGGCATGGTGGGCACGGAGCCGATGAAGTGGGCCTGGTGGCTCGTGATGAACACCACGCGGGAGCCTTCGCGCATCAGCGGCACGGCGGCGTTGAGCATGTTGACCTGGGCATCGCGGTTCAGCTTCAGGGCGTAGCCCTCTTCCATGCCCGATTCCATGCCGCCGGAAGCGTTCAGGACCAGGACGTCGAGCGAGCCGAAGTTCTCCATGGCCGCGCTGGCCAGGGCCTGGACACCTTCCTGCGTGGTGAGGTCGGCTCCGACCGCCGCCGCACGGCCGCCGGCCGCCTCGATTTCGGCCACAACCTTGTTGGCGCGCGGGGCCTTCTGGCGGTAATTCACCACAACGGCGGCACCTTCGGCCGCGAGGAGCTTGGCAACATCGGCGCCGATCCCCCTCGACGAACCGGTCACAATGGCAGTCTTGTTGTCCAGCAATCCCATTCGAGCTCCTTTGTTCCAAACGTCCAAAATCTGTGGGTCTGCCATCCATCATGCCAGCGCAGGAGAAGAATTCAGTTGTTTGACGTCAACAAAGAAGCGGGCTCGGGATAGTTCCCGGCGGGCTGGGGATAGTTCCCGGCGGGCTGGGGCCGCTGTCGGCCAGCGGCGCCCCTGGTTCGCGGAGCGGCCATTGTTGGGCAGGGCTGCACGGCGTAGGCTCACGGCCATGAAACTGCGGGGCGAGTCATCCGGAGCCGTGCCGTGAGCCGGGGCGCTGCCGAGGAGTCCACTCCGGAGGAGGTCTTCAGCGGTTCACCGCAGGGGCTGGAACTGTTTCGGGGCGTCCAGCGCATACTGGCTGGCTTCCCGCCGTCGACGGTGAAGGCAACCAAAAGCCAGGTGGCATTCCGCGGGCGGCGGGGGTTTGCCTACATGTGGTGGCCCGCCCGGTATATCAAGTCGGACGTTCCCGCCGTCCTGTCCATTGCCCTGCGCCGGCCGCTCGCTTCGGGACGGTTCAAGGAGGTGGTCAACCCGTCCAAGGGCGTGTGGATGCATCACCTGGAGCTGCGATCGATGGCCGACCTCGACGACGAAGTTGCCAGCTGGCTTGGGGAAGCACGCAAGGAAGCGGGCTGACGACGGAGCGGACCGGGTTCCGTCGTCAGCCCGTCCCAAGGTTTGTGGCGGTGATTCCGAACGTCCCTAGCTGCGGTTCACCGGGATCTTGCGCTTCTCGGTGGCTGGTGCCTGCTCAGGTGCCGGCGCGCGCACTTCCAGGACACCGTCCTTGTACGTGGCCGTGACGTCTTCCTCGCGGGCACCGGGCGGCAGGGAGACACTTCGCGAGAATGCGCCGTAGCGGAATTCCGAGCGGTAGCCGTTCTTGTCCTGATGCTCGGATTTTTCCTCGCGCTCCGCCTTAAGGTGCAGCATCCCGTCGGCCACCGAGACGTCCACGTCAGTCTCGGGATCAATGCCGGGCAGTTCCGCACGCACCACCAGGGTGCTGCCGTCCAGGAACTGCTCCACGCGGATTGACGACTGTGTCAGGTCCCCGTCAAGGAACCGCCGGAACGGCTCCAGAAACTCAGATGGCGTCCATTTATTGAGATCGGCCATGATAGCTCCCTAGTCTTGTTTCCCCACGGATGCGGCCGGCCGTGGCGTGGACCGGTCCGTATGCCCATTACACACCCGGCCGCGGGGCGTGTAATGGGCATAAGGTCCCGTCGTGCACGCGGACCTTGGAGCGGGCGGAGGGAGTGCGGGAGGGGCTAGTGCCCCATGCCCAGGCCGCCGTCCACCGGGATGACTGCACCGGAGATGTAGGACGCCTCATCGCTGGAGATCCAGCGCACCACGTTCGCCACCTCTGCGGCTTCGGCGAAACGGCCCGCGGGAACCTTGGACAGGTAGTCCTTCTGCGTGGCTTCCGGCAGTTCCGCCGTCATGTCCGTGTTGATGAACCCCGGTGCCACGACGTTGGCGGTAATCCCGCGGCCGCCGAGTTCGCGCGTCAGCGAACGGGCAATCCCCACAAGTCCGGCCTTGGAGGCGGAGTAGTTGATCTGGCCGGGGGCGCCGTACAGTCCGGACACCGAGGAAATCAGCACAACCCGGCCCTTGCGCATGCGGATCATGCCCTTGGAGGCCCGCTTGATAACCCGGAAGGCACCGGTCAGGTTGGTGTCGATGACCGAGGTGAAATCGTCTTCGCTCATGCGCATCAGCAGTGTGTCCTTGGTGATGCCGGCGTTCGCCACCAAGACCTCCACCGGTCCGTGCGCAGCTTCAACCTCTGCAAAGGCAGCGTCAACGGAAGCCTCATCGGTCACATCGGCCTTGACGCCAAGGATTCCTTCCGGAAGCGCCGACTCGCTGCGGTACGTCACCGCGACTTTGTCGCCGTTGGCCTGGAAGGCCTCGGCAATGGCCAGTCCGATGCCTCGGTTGCCGCCGGTGATCAGAACGCTGCGGCCGGTTGATGCTGCTTCAGTCATAGTTTGCTCCGGGATTCTGCGGCATGGGGTACCGCGGTGAGGGGCGGGATTTTTACTGCCTCCGATCTTAGCCCGCGTTTGGGCGGCACTGTTGAGGGTGAGAGAATTGGGTTAAGCCTTGGGAGCGTGATGAAACAGCCGTGACACTTGCAAAACGACCCGGACATTCGATGCCCGGTGAACCGGACGCCGTCTCTGGTGACGCCCAGGTGCACAGCATTACGGATGCCGCCTCTGCCCACTCGGAAGAGATGCGCGGGCGGATGATCAAGTACGCCGTGGCCATGGGCATCCGCATGGTTTGCCTGATCCTGGTGTTCGTCGTTGACGGCTGGTTCAAGGTTGTCCCGATTGCCGGTGCGGTGTTCCTGCCTTGGATTGCAGTGGTCATTGCCAACGGGAGCGACAAGGCGGAGATTCACAGCGATTACCTGCTCGATTCCGCCCCGCTGGCGGAGCTCGAAGCGCCGGAAGCACCGGCAGCTGCAGAAGACGAAGGTCCAACGGTTCTCCAGGGCGAACTCATCGAGGACGAAGACGACAGCGACGGCCAGGAACGGGCAGCTTCATGAACATTTTTGACCTGGCGGGAGGCGGCGCTGCGCCTGCCGAAGCGGCTGCGCCCATGTGCTCCAGGAAGGCCTGCCGGTCCGGTGCCGCCTGGCAGCTGCTGTGGAACAACCCCAAGATCCACACGCCCGAACGCCGCAAGATCTGGCTCGCCTGCGACGAGCACCGGCTGTGGCTGGAAGATTACCTGCAGACCCGTGGCCTCTGGAAAGAAACGGTGCCGCTGGACCTGGCAACCGCGTCAGGCAGGGAAAGCTGAATGTACCGCTTCCTGTTTTCCAGCAAGTGGCTGGGCTATCTGCTGCTGGCTGCGATCTTTGCCACAGCCTGCGTGTTCCTGGGCCGCTGGCAGATGGACCGCAGGGCCGAGACCCTCGCGGAGATCAACCGGGTCACGTCCAACTACTCGGCCACTCCCCTGCCGTTCGCCGAAGCAGAGGAGCAGTTTTCCCGGCTGGAGGCAGACAAGGAGTGGACCCAGGTTGAGTTGAAGGGCAGCTACGACGTCGACGGCCAGAGGGTTGTACGGAACCGCCCGCTCAACGGGCAGCCAGGCTACGAAGTGGTGGTTCCCTTCAAGATCAACAGCGGACAGACGGTTGTGGTGGACCGCGGCTGGCTCCCGATCGGCAACAACACCCCGGGCCGCCCCGATTCCGTTCCTGAGCCGCCCTCCGGCGAAGTCACGGTGATCGTGCGCCTGAAACCGGGTGAACCTGAACTTCAGCGTGGCGCCCCGGACGGACAGCTTGCTTCCATCGACCTCCCGGCCTACGCCGCCCAGCTGGGCTACCCCGTGCTGACGGGCGCCTACGGGCAGCTCGCCTCCGAAACGCCGGCCGCCGCCGCAATGCCGTACCCGTTCCCGAAGCCTTCGGTGGAAGAGGGAACCCACCTGTCCTATTCGCTGCAGTGGTTCGCCTTCGGCGTGCTGATGTTCATCGGGTTCGGCTACGCGGCCCGCCAACAGGCGAGGAACGCGGAGATCGATGCGCAGGACGCCACGGCGGACAGTGCGCCCGAGTATGCCATGGCCGCGAACCGCCGCCGCCCCGCTCCCCGGAAGCGGAAACAGCCGACGGCGGAGGAAGAGGAAGACGCGATTCTGGACGCCCAGGGGTACTGACCGATGACCCTTGATGCCTTTCCCGAACCGGTGGCAAACGTGAAACGCACCCTCACTGCACTGGGTGCCGAAGACACCGTGACGGTGTTCGACTCGAAAGTTCCGACGGCGGCAGCGGCGGCCGCCGCGCTCGGCTGCGACGTCGCGGCAATCACCAACAGCCTGGTGTTCAACCTGGAGGGTGTTCCGCTGCTGATCCTGGCCAGCGGTGCAGCCAAGGTGGACGTCCACAAAGTTGCCGCGCAACTGGGCACCGGCAGGATCCGCCGCGCCTCCCCCGAGTTCGTCCTGGAACACACGGGCCAGGAAGTCGGCGGAGTGGCCCCCGTCGGGCACCCGGAGAAACTTAGGACCCTGCTGGACGAGTCGCTCAAAGACCACGACGTCCTCTGGGCAGGAGCCGGAGACCACAACTCGATGTTTTCCATCACCTACGAGGACCTGCACAGGATCACCGGCGCAGAAGAACTCCAGGTACGTTAGCGAAGGCGCCGCATTGGCGGTGACAAAACGGCGCCTACGTAACGCGGCCTACGCCAGCGTAATCAGGTCCAGGTAGTCTTCGTTCCAGTGGTCTTCGATGCCATCGGGCAGCAGCACAACGCGCTCGGGGTTCAGCGCCGCGACGGCACCCTCGTCGTGGCTCACCAGCACAACGGCGCCGGTGTAGTTACTCAGGGCACCGAGAATTTCGGCGCGGCTGGCCGGGTCGAGGTTGTTCGTGGGCTCATCGAGGAGCAGCACATTCGCGCTTGAGGCCACGATTGTGGCCAAGGCGAGGCGCGTCTTCTCGCCACCGGACAGCACACCGGCCGGCTTGTCGACGTCGTCGCCGGAGAACAGGAACGAGCCCAGGATGTTGCGTACTTCCGCGTCATTCATGTCCGGGGCGGAGGAGCGCATGTTCTGCAGGACGGAACGGTCCACGTCGAGCGTCTCGTGCTCCTGGGCGTAGTAGCCCACCTTCAGCCCGTGGCCAGCAACGACTTCGCCGGTGTCCGGCTTGTCGACGCCAGCCAGCATGCGCAGCAGGGTGGTCTTACCGGCGCCGTTGAGGCCCAGGATGACCACCTTGGAACCGCGGTCGATGGCCAGGTCCACGTCGGTGAAGATTTCCAGCGAGCCGTAGGACTTGCTGAGGCCGTCCGCAGTGAGCGGAGTCTTGCCGCAGGGTGACGGATCCGGGAATCGCAGGGCTGCCACGCGGTCGGTCGCGCGCACGGCTTCCAACCCGCCCAGCAGACGCTCGGCACGCTTGGCCATGTTCTGCGCGGCGACGGCCTTGGTGGCTTTGGCGCGCATCTTGTTGGCCTGGTCGAAGAGGACCTGGGCCTTCTTTTCCGCGTTCGCGCGCTCCCGCTTGCGGGCGCGCTCGTCCGTTTCGCGCTGCTGCAAGTAGCGCTTCCAGTCCATGTTGTAGAAGTCGATCTGGGCGCGGTTGGGATCCAGCAGGAAGACTTTGTTCACAGTGGCTTCAAGCAGTTCCGTGTCGTGGCTGATCACGATCAGGCCGCCCTGGTGGTTCTTCAGGAACTCGCGCAGCCAGGAGATGGAGTCGGCGTCGAGGTGGTTGGTGGGCTCATCCAGGAGCATGGTCTCCGCGTCCGAGTACAGGATGCGGGCGAGTTCCACACGGCGCCGCTGCCCACCGGACAGGGTTTTGAGCGGCTGGTTCAGCAGGCGGTCGGGCAGGGCGAGGTTCGAGCAGATCGCTGCGGCCTCGGCTTCGGCAGCGTAGCCGCCGGCGGCCAGGAATTCGGATTCCAGCCGGTCATAGCGGTTCATCGCCTTGCGCTGGACGGCGGCGTCCTCGCTGGCCATCTCTTCATGGGCCAGCCGGAGCTTGCCGACGGCGATGTCCAGTCCGCGGACGGAGAGGATCCGGTCGCGGGCGAGCTGTTCCATGTCCGGTGTGCGGGGGTCCTGGGGAAGGTAGCCGATCTCGCCACTGCGGGTCACCTTGCCGCCGGCAGGCAGGCCTTCGCCGGCGAGGACCCGGGTAAGCGTGGTCTTGCCTGCACCGTTACGGCCGACAAGGCCGATCTTGTCTCCCTTGTCGATCCGGAAGCTCACCTGGTCCATAAGGAGGCGGGCGCCGGCGCGCAGTTCGAGATCCTGGACGGTAATCAATGCAGCTAAGGCCTTTCACAACAGGGAACGCCACGGCACAACGGATGGAGTCTGGGCAGGGCCGGGGCAGTGTGGCCGAGAGAACGGCCTTTACCAGTCTACCGGCACCACTCCCCCCGGATTACCTCGGCACCGGGGCCCGTGGATGTCATCTTTTGGGTACCCTGTCCAGAGCCGGCGCCCTCCGTTAGTGGATCCCCTACAAAATATGGCCGCGGCCGGAGACGTATCGTCGGAATGGAGGGGGAAGCGTCTGCACGCGGGCGGCTGCCCCCATCCCAGTTGCCTTGCATCTGCACTAACCGACAGGACCTCCCATGACCAAGACTGACAGTGGCGCCACCAGCCAGACCGCCTCCGGCGTTAAGTCAGGCAGTAAACCCGGCCGGAAGCGCTGGAACGCGACGGATCTCGGCCTCATCGCCGTCTTCGCCGCGCTCGTGGCCGGCTCCGCGCTCATTGCGGCCATCCCCGTGGGCGGACTCGGCGTCCCCATTACCCTGCAGACACTCGCCGTGATGCTGACAGGTCTGGCCTTGGGTCCCGGCCGGGCGTTCGCCGCCGTCGGCCTGTACACCCTGCTGGGGCTGGCCGGCCTGCCGATCTTCAGCGGCGGCAGGAGCGGGCTCGGGATCCTCGCCGGCCCCTCCGCCGGCTACATCATCGCCTTTCCGCTCGCTGCCCTGACGGTCGGCTGGCTAACCACCATTGTGCTCCGCCGCTCCTTGAAGTACCGGGGGCTGTTCCTCTTCGCCGCGGCCATGGCCACGAGCATTGTGCTGGTCCACGGCCTGGGCGTGCTGGGCATGATGGTTAACGCCAAGCTGGACCTTTCCAAGGCATTCCTCCTGGACCTCGCCTACTACCCGGGAGACATCATCAAGAACATCCTGGCCGTCAGCATCGCCCTCGCCCTGCACAAGGCATTCCCGGATCTCCTGATCCGCCGCGCCGGCGTCCGGAACTCCGGAGCGGGCCAGGCAGCCAATTAGCATGGGCGGCATCCGTCTGGACGGAGTCGAGGTCCGGGTGGCGGTGGACGGCAGCCCGCAGCCCAAGACACTCCTGCGCGGCATCTCGCTGAATCTTACGGAACGGCGGATCGGCGTCATCGGAGCCAACGGGTCCGGGAAGTCCACGCTCCTGCGGCTCCTCAACGGTCTCGTGGCACCGAGTGTGGGAACCGTGACCGTTGACGGCGACGATACCGTCAGGTCCGTGCGTGCCGTGCGCCGGAAGGTCGGGTTTGTTTTCACGGATCCCCTGTCCCAGCTCGTAATGCCCACCGGCCGGGAGGATGTTGAGCTGTCCCTGCGCCGGTCCGTCCGGAACACCATGGAGCGCCGGTTGGCTGCCGAGGCGATCCTCAACCGCTTCGGGCTGATGCCGCTGGCGGACCAAAGCATTTACGAGCTCTCGGGCGGCGAACGGCAGCTGATGGCCCTGGCCGCCGTGCTCGCCGTCGAACCTGCAGTCCTGGTGCTGGATGAGCCGTCCACGCTGCTGGACCTGCGCAACCGCGAACTGCTGCGGCGGACCATTTCGGGCCTCAGCCAGCAGATTGTTATGTCCACGCACGACCTGGAGCTAGTCCGGGACATGGACCGCGTCCTGGTGGTGGAATCCGGACAGGTGGTGTTCGACGGCGGTGCTGCCGCCGCCGTCGAGCACTACCGGGAGCTGTCAGCTGCCGGCCTCCCGCCGGTCAGCGCCACCGTACCGCCGCGGCGTCCGGAGGTCAGGTGAGCGGCAAGGCATTCCTGCTGGTGAACTACGTTCCCGGCACGTCACCTGTCCACCGGGCGCCGCTCTGGCTGAAGTTCCTGGTGGTGGTGGGCTGCGGCATGGGATCGTTCCTGGTGGTGGACTGGGCGGTCGCCGCGGCGGTGCTGGGGCTCATGTGTGCCCTGTTCCTGCTCAGCGGCGCCGGTCCCGCGCGCCTGTACAAGGCAGTCCGACCCATTCTGCCGGTGCTGCTTGCCATCGGCCTGTTCCAGTGGTGGCAGCTGGGAGGTCCTGTTGCGGCGCGGATCGTCCTTAACGTCCTGGTCTGCGTCGTTGCGGCGTCTATTCTGACCGCCACCACGCCGATGCAGCGGCTCCTCGACGGCGTCGTCTCGCTGGCTGTGCCGTTCCGGCGCTTCGGCGCGGACCCCGAGCGCTTCGCCCTGACCATCGCGATCATGCTCCGGAGCATTCCGTTCATCGCCGGGGCATACTCGGAAGTGCGGGATTCGGCACGGGCGCGCGGCCTGGAACGGAACCCGAGGGCACTGGTCCTGCCGGTCTTCATCACTACGGTGGCCTATGCCCGCCAGACCGGCGATGCCCTGGCTGCCCGCGGGCTGGGAGAACCCGACGATGACGACTACCCGCGCCAGGGAGACCGCTAAGACGTTGCGGCCATCCGGTCGAGACGTTCGTACCTGAAGAGGGCCGCGGTTCCCATGCCGCCGGCAATGCTGATCATGGCCAGTGCCAGCTGTCCGGCCGCACCATCCCCTCCCCTATGAACCGCGCCCCCGCGCCCCTGGGCAGCGTCGCTGCGCGCCTTGGCGAGGAGCCTCGTCACCAGGACAGCACCGGACGCGCCGTACGCGTGGCCCAGGGCCAGCGCACCGCCGTCGAGGTTTGCCCGCTCGGGGTCAATGCCGAGGGCGTCCAGGCAGGCGAGGGTCTGTGAGGCGAAGGCCTCGTTGAATTCCACCAAGCCAATGTCCGCGGCCCGAACACCGTGCCGGGCCAGGAGCCGCTCCGCCGCAGCGGCGGCACCCATGCCCAGAACCCGCGGGTCCACACCTGCCGTGTCGGTGCCGAGCACCAGGAAGCCGTCGGCGGCCCCCAGTTCCCGCGCCCGCTGCAGCGAAGTGATCACGACGGCGGACGCGCCGTCGGCATCGAAACAGGAATTCCCGGCGGTGACAGTACCGCCCTCCGTGAACGCCGGCGGGAACCGCGACATCAGGGCGGCCGTCAGGCTGGCCCGCGGACCGTCGTCTGACTCCACGTTCCCGGACGCCGCCGGCAGCGGGATGATTTCGCCGGTGTACGTTCCGGATGCTGCTGCCGCCAGGGCCCGCACGTGGCTCTGCAACGCGAACCGGTCCTGCCGCTCGCGGCTGATCCCGAAGGCCTCGGCGACGTTGTCCGCCGCGGTTCCCATGTCCGGATCGCCGTAGCTGAGCGGCACGAACTGCGCCCGGCGGAAGAATTCGGGGCTGCCGTCGGCTGCCCTGTTGGCGCGGAGGGGAGCCGTGCTGATGCTTTCAACCCCGCCGGCAAGATACGCCCCGTTTCCCCCGGCTGCCACCAGCCGCGAGGCGAGCACAATGGCGTCGAGCCCGGAGCCGCATTGCCTGTCCACGGTGACCCCGGGAACGCTGACCGGCAGTCCGGCCTCCAGGGCGGCCAGGCGGGCAACATTGCCGCCGGCTCCCACGGCATTGCCGATCACCACGTCCGTAACGGCCGCCGCCGGCAGGCCGGTCCCTTCCAGGAGGCCGCGAAGGACGGGCGCCAGGAGCTCGTGCGCGCGGAGGTCCTTGAACGCCCCGTTGACCCGTCGGATGGGCGTGCGCAGGGCCGCGATGACCACCGGCTGGCGGTCAGGCGGCAGCGCCGTATTACCGGCGCGGACGCCGGCCTGTCCAGGAACCGTCTCCGGCAGCGGCTCAGGCAAGGCGGCGGATCCTGGCGTCGCCGGTTTCAACCCAGTCCAGCAGCAGCTGCCGGCTGACTTTCCCGCGGTCCGTCACTGGCAGCTCCGCCAAGGCAAAGTACTGCAGAGGCCGCTTGTCCCTGGGCAGGACACCGTCCAGCCCGGCCTTAAGCTGCGTGGCCGTGATGCCGCCGTGGGAGGGGACGACGCCGGCCACCACCCTCTGGCCGCGGACGTCATCGGCCATGCCCGCAGCCACGGCAGCCGCGACACCGGGGACGGAGGCCAGGGCCAGTTCCACCTCATGCGGATAGACATTCTTGCCGGCAGTGATGATCATGTCGGAGCGCCGGCCCAGGATGTGAAGCTCGCCGTCCTGCAGGTACCCCTGGTCCCCCACCGTGTACCAGCCGTCGAAGCAGCGAAGCGCCTGCCCGTCGTCTCCCCACAAATAGCCGTTGCTGACCATGCCGCTGCGGACGCAGATGTTGCCATCCGTGCCGTCGGGAAGCCGTTCGCCGTCGTCGCCCAGGATCCGGACGTCCACGCCGGGGAAGGGTTTCCCGATGCCCGTTCCGCCGGCGTCCAGCGGCTTGCCGGCGCGCAGGCCCGCACCGGAAACGAAGCTCAGTTCGGACGCGCCGTAGTACTCGAAGATGGTGGCCTTGGGCGCCCACCGGCGGGCGGCCTCGAGGGTGCGGGCATCCAGCTTGGACCCGGCGCAAATGATGGAGGTAATGCCTGACGCGTCCACGCCGCCGGCCAGTCCCCGCTCGCTGAGCAGCCGGAGCATGGTGGGGACCAGGACCAGCCGGGTGATGCCGTCATGCGTGATGGCGGCGTGCACGTCACCGACGTCGAACGACTCCAGGGTATGGAACTCGGAGCCGGCGTACAGGCACTCGGAGAGGGCGTACAGGTTGAGGCTGGCTGCCAGCGGACCCGGGGCGAGCGTCTTGTCCTGCTTTGTGAGTCCGAAGAACTCGATGGACGCCTGGAAGGAAAGCTGCCACGAACGCCTCGACCTCGTGAACGCCTTGGGCACGGAGGTGGTGCCGGACGTCAGGCCGATCAGGAAGGGAGATTCCGGTGGCCCGTCATGGAGTTCCGTGCGTAGGGCCGGGCCGGCTTGGGCCGGTGCAACTTCCGGCTGCACAGGCATCGGAGTGCCGACGGTGGCGTCCAGCCGGGCCGCAATGTCAGCCTTGAGCTGCCCTGGCCAGGTGGGATCGAGGACGGCGCATTGCCGGTCCCCTGCCACGGCAGCGGCGAAGGACACGGCGAAGTCCACGGAGTTGGCCTCGGCGAGCACGCTCACCGCTCCGGCCTCCGGAATCCGCGCCGCGGCGGCGTCCCGAAGGGCGGCCCAGCTGAGGTGCCGGCCGGCCACGACGACGGCGGTATCGTCGGGGCGGTCATCGGCCCAGCGTTGAAGTCTGTTGAGGAAAGGCATCGGATCAACTTTACCGGCCGGGCACGGGTCCCGGCCTGTCCGCGAAGGCTATTGTGACAATATGAGTTTCAATGACAACGTCCAGCTGGATCCGTCCCAGGTCCAGGACCGGCGCGGCATGGGTCGTGGGACTAAAATCGGTGGCGGAATCGGGGGCGGAATCATCCTTCTGCTGGCCGCCCTGTTTGGGGTCAACCCGCAATTGCTGGAAGGCCTGACGGGGACGGCGCCGGACCCGCAGAGCCAGGGAAGTGCACCGGCCTGCGAGAGCGGTGCCGACGCCGACGCCCGCCTCGACTGCCGCATCACGGGAACGGTCAACAGCCTCAATGCATTCTGGCCGGCGTATCTGGCCCAGTACAACACGGAGTATCCGCGCCCCACGACAGTGATCTTCAGCCGGGCCACCAATACCGGCTGCGGCGGCGCAACCTCCGATGTTGGTCCGTTTTACTGCCCCGCCGACACCACCGCCTACTTCGACCCGGGCTTCTTCCAGGACCTGGTGGACCGCTTCGGCTCTTCCGGCGGGCCACTTGCCCAGGAATACGTGGTGGCGCATGAATTCGGCCACCACGTCCAGAACGTCCTGGGCAACCTCGACCGGGCCCAGCAGGATCCGCAGGGCCCCGAATCGGGCGCCGTCCGGGTGGAGCTGCAGGCCGACTGCTATGCCGGGCTCTGGGTCCGGTACGCCACAACGCAGCAGGATCCCAAGACCGGCCAGCCCTATCTTGAACCGCTCACCCAGCAGGACCTGAACGATGCGCTGTCCGCGGCATCGGCCGTCGGTGACGACCGCATCCAGGAAGCAGCCACCGGCCGGGTCTCACCGGAGGCGTGGACCCACGGCTCCAGCGCCCAGCGGCAGAAGTGGTTCTACCAGGGCTACCAGACCGGCGACATCAACCAGTGCGACACGTTCAGCGCCTCCACGCTGTAGCTCTATCGGCTGCTGGCAATCGCTTAAAGTACGACGGCGCCGGGTCGCCTTCCTTGGGAAGGTGACCCAGCGCCGTCGTATATCAACAAGGTATGTCTACCGGGCGGGCAGGGCTCAGATGTTGAAGCCGAGTGCCCGCATCTGGTCGCGTCCGTCTTCGGTGATCCGCTCGGGACCCCATGGCGGCATCCAGACCCAGTTCAGCCGCCAGTCATCCACGACGCCGTCGAGGGCCTTGCCCACCTGCTCCTCGATGACGTCCGTGAGCGGGCAGGCCGCCGTGGTGAGCGTCATGTCGATCAGCAGGGCGCCGTCGTCGTCGGAGTACTTCAGGCCGTAGAGCAGGCCCAGGTCAACGATGTTGACTCCGAGCTCGGGGTCAATGACGTCCTTGAGTGCCTCTTCGACATCTTCGAGGCCCGTACGGGCCGCTTTGATTTCGGTCATGGCGGTGTCCTAACTAGGCCTGTGCCACAGCGCTGGCCGCAGCGATGGTGGCTGCACCTGCGCCCGTGGCGTAACGGTCGTAGCCTTCTTCTTCGAGTCGGTCGGCCAGTTCCGGGCCGCCCTCTTCGACAACCTGTCCGTCGACGAACACGTGCACGAAGTCCGGCTTGATGTAGCGCAGGATGCGGGTGTAGTGCGTGATGAGCAGCGTGCCCATCTTGCCCTCGGCGTGCGCGCGGTTGACGCCCTCGGAAACAACCTTGAGTGCGTCCACGTCGAGGCCGGAGTCAGTCTCGTCCAGGATGGCGAACTTCGGCTTGAAGAGCTCGAGCTGGAGGATCTCCACGCGCTTCTTCTCGCCGCCGGAGAAGCCTTCGTTGACGTTGCGCTGGGCGAAGTCGGCGTCGATGCGCAGCTGCTGCATGGCGGCCTTGACGTCCTTGGTCCAGGTGCGCAGCTTGGGTGCTTCGCCATCGATGGCCGTCTTGGCGGTCCGCAGGAAGTTGGTCATGGAGACGCCCGGAACCTCAACGGGGTACTGCATGGCCAGGAACACACCCGCGCGGGCGCGCTCGTCCACGCTCATGGCCAGGACGTCTTCGCCGTCCAGCGTGATGGAACCGCTGGTGACGTTGTAACGCGGGTGGCCGGCGATGGTGGACGCCAGGGTGGACTTGCCTGAACCGTTCGGGCCCATGATGGCGTGGGTCTGGCCGGTCTTAATGGTCAGGCTGACGCCCTTAAGGATCTCCTTGGTGCCCTGCTCCGTCTCAATGCTGACGTGCAGGTCCTTGATCTCAAGAGTAGACATGTGTCTTGTTCTCCTCTGCACCGTGCCCTCCGGCGGCGGTGCGGTTTCTCGGCTGAAAAGTTTTCTAAAGCGGGGTGCGGACGGCGTTGAGCGCTGTCAGCTGAAGTTCGGGACTTCGGCACCGTTCACAACGTTGGTGACGTCCACGTAGACGTCGTCGCCGTGAACGGCCACGGCAAAAACAGGAACGGGGTCATAGGCCGGCAGCTGGAGCGGCTGGCCGCTGCGGAGGTCGAACTGGGAGCCGTGGCCCCAGCATTCGATCTTGCAGCCTTCGATCTCCCCTTCGGAGAGTGAGATATCCGCGTGCGAGCACGTGTCACCGATGGCGTGGATTTCGCCCATGGAGTCCTTCACGATGGCTACGGGGTAGTCATCGATCAGGATCCGCAGCGCCTGCTTGAGCTGTATCTCGCTGGCGTTGCAGACAAGCTCGCCTTTTGGCTGGTCAGTCATCTGGTGTAGTCCTGTGTTCTCTGGTGCTGCGCATTAGTTGTTCGTTGCCGCGAGTTCGCGCTCAACGGATGCGATGAGGCGCTCTTCGATGGCCGGCACCTTGATGTGCTGGATGATTTCGTGCAGGAATCCACGGACCACGAGGCGGCGTGCCACGTCTTCCGGAATACCGCGCGCCATCAGGTAGAACAGGTGCTCGTCGTCCAGGCGGCCGGTGGCGCTGGCGTGGCCGGCACCCTTGATCAGGCCGGTCTCGATTTCGAGGTTCGGAACGGAGTCCGCCCGTGCGCCGTCGGTGAGCAGCAGGTTGCGGTTCGCCTCGTAGCTGTCGGTGCCCTCTGCCTCCTTGCGGATCAGGACGTCACCAACCCAGACGGCGTGGGCGTTGCGGCCCTGGAGTGCGCCCTTGTAGAGGACGTTCGACTTGCAGTTGGCCACTGCGTGGTCAACGAACAGGCGCTGCTCAAGGTGCTGGCCGGCGTCGGCGAAGTACAGGCCGAGCATTTCAACTTCGCCGCCCGGGGCGGTGAACCGTGCCGACGGGGTGACGCGGACCAAGTCGCCGCCGAGGCTGACCACGATGTGCTTGAACTTGGCGTCGCGGCCGATTTTGGCCTGCTGCGACGAGGCGTGCACGGCGTCTTCGTTCCATTCCTGGAGCGAGATGACGGACAGTTCCGCGCCGTCCTCAACCACGATTTCCACGTTCTCGGAAACGACGGCGCTGCCGTGGTGGTCCAGGACCACTACGGACTTGGAGAACTTCCGGGCAACGATCACGAGGTGCTGCGCGGACGCGTCCGTTCCCTGACCGGTCAGGACAACGTTGATTTCACCGTCAGCCTCGAACTCCGCCGGAACGGTGATGACCGTCGCCTCGCTGAAGTTTTCCCAGGCGTTGGCGGACACGCGGTCCTCGGGGATGGCCGCGGTGCCGATGCGCTTGTCATCGCGGCCAACAGTTTCAACAGTGACGGCGTCCGGTGCGGTAACGCTGACCGAAGGAGCCGTGCCGTTGAGGACAGCCGAGTGGAGTCCGCGGAGGCGCTTGAGCGGCGTGAACCGCCAGTCCTCCTCCATACCGGTCAGCGGCTTGAAGTCCGCCAGCTTGTAGGAAGTCAGGCGGCCGGCGCGTGAGCTGTCCGGAATGCCGACGCCGCCACCGTGGGAGTGGCTCTTGACGGCCTCTCCCGCGAGCGGGGACTTGGACTCGGCGAAGTTGATGGGCGAAAGGCTTTCGCCTTCCTCGGTGAAGCCGTTGATGAACGGCTGGGCTGAGGGCGCGCCGATGCGGGCCTTTTCAGTAGTGATGTCAGTCATTAACCGACCGATCCTTCCATCTGCAGTTCAATCAGTCGGTTCAGCTCGAGGGCGTATTCCATCGGCAGTTCACGGGCAATCGGCTCGATGAACCCGCGGACGATCATCGCCATTGCCTCGTCTTCGCGCATGCCGCGGGACATCAGGTAGAACAGCTGCTCTTCGCTGACGCGCGAAACAGTCGCCTCGTGTCCCATGACCACGTCATCCTCGCGGATGTCGATGTACGGGTAGGTGTCCGAACGGCTGATGGTATCCACCAGCAGGGCGTCACAGCGGACCGTGTTGGCCGAGTGCTTGGCGCCTTCGCGGACCTGGACCAGGCCGCGGTAGGCGGCACGGCCGCCGCCGCGGGCAACCGACTTGGAGATGATGGAGCTCTTCGTGTTCGGTGCGATGTGCACCATCTTGGAGCCCGTGTCCTGGTGCTGGCCTTCGCCGGCGAACGCGATGGACAGGGTTTCACCCTTGGCGTGCTCGCCCACGAGGTAGACGGCCGGGTACTTCATGGTGACCTTGGAGCCGATGTTGCCATCGATCCATTCCATGGTGGCGCCCTCTTCGCAGATGGCGCGCTTGGTGACCAGGTTGTACACGTTGGTGGACCAGTTCTGGATGGTCGTGTAGCGGACGCGGGCGCCCTTCTTCACGATGATCTCCACAACGGCGGAGTGCAGCGAGTCCGAGGTGTAGATCGGGGCCGTGCAGCCTTCGATGTAGTGGACGTAGGAGTCCTCGTCGGCGATGATCAGCGTGCGCTCGAACTGGCCCATGTTTTCCGTGTTAATACGGAAGTAGGCCTGCAGCGGAATATCCACGTGGACGCCCTTGGGAACGTACACGAAGGAACCGCCGGACCAGACGGCCGTGTTCAGCGAAGCGAACTTGTTGTCGCCCACCGGGATGATGGTGCCGAAGTACTCCTGGAAGATCTCCGGGTGTTCGCGCAGTGCGGTGTCGGTGTCCAGGAAGATGACGCCCTGGGCTTCGAGGTCCTCGCGGATCTGGTGGTACACAACCTCGGATTCGTACTGTGCGGCGACGCCGGAGACCAGGCGGCTGCGCTCGGCTTCCGGGATGCCCAGCTTCTCGTACGTGTTCCGGATGTCCTCGGGGAGGTCTTCCCAGGTAGCGGCCTGCTTCTCAGTGGACCGCACGAAGTACTTGATGTTGTCGAAGTCGATGCCGGAGAGGTCTGCACCCCAGGTGGGCATAGGCTTGCGGTCGAAGTACTTCAGGCCCTTGAGGCGAAGGTCGAGCATCCATTCCGGCTCGTTCTTCTTGGCCGAAATGTCCCGGACGACTTCGTCGTTGATGCCACGACGTGCGTTGGCGCCGACATCGTTCTTGTCGGCCCAGCCGTATTCATAGGTGCCAATACCGTGAAGCTCGGGATTCTTCTCCAGAATCTCCGAAATCACAGTAGTTTCAGCAACCTTGTTCTCTGATAGTTGGTCCGTCATCACGGCCTTTCTTGCAGATGGTTGGATACTTCGCCCAGGCTGTCCGTGGTGTGTCCGGGACCGTCGGGCCCCTTGGCGGCCGGACGGCCTGTAGGAATGTGGGTGGTGCAGACGTGACCGCCGCGTGCCAGCGTGGACAGCCTGCGCACGTCAACGCCGACGAGCCGTGAGAACAGCTCGGTTTCGACGTCGCAGAACACCGGGAACTTGGTGGCCAGCTGCTGGATGGGGCAGTGCCCCTGGCACAGCTGGACGCTGGAGAGCGCTGCCGGGAGCGGCGCTTTGGCTTCAATGGAGGCTGCGGAGGCCACGAACCCGTCACGGCTCAACGCTGCGGACAGTGCCTGCGCCCGTGCGGTGATATCCGGTCCGGCGGCGTCGATCTCCGGTGCGTAGCGGCGTTCCATATCGGCGAAGCGCTCGACGGCGAATTCCCGGACCGCGTCGGGTCCGGCGATCTCGCCAAGGCGCTGCAGGGCCAAGCCGGCAATATCAAGGTAGTCATCGCCGAGCGATGACTGGCCCTGGGAGCTGAGGACGTAGCGCCGCGCCGGGCGTCCGGCGCCGGCACCTGCCCTTGCTACGCGTTTGACTTCGATCACGCCGGTGCGCGACAAATGGTCCAGGTGGCGGCGGACGGCTGCGGGGGTGAAGCCCAGCAGGTCACCGAGCTCGGCGGCGCTGACCGGCCCGTGCTCCAGCACGGCGCTCAGGACACGGTCCCGCGTGCGCTCGTCCGAGTCAACAGCGGCCACGTGCGGTGCCGACGTCGACGGCCGGAACGAACCGGCGGCGCCAGCGGGCGCGTCGGACCCGGTTCGGGGCGCAGAAAGTCGAGTGCTCATGGAATACACAACACAATCATGTCGTAATTTACTCCCCCGTACCAGTAAGGCGAGGCTGACCTACAGTCACATCCGGGGCGGGTGTCGCGCGTACTACATCGCGTAGAATGCTTTGGTGCGATCTCCCGATTCCCCCGTCCTGTCCATCACAGGACTCATTAAGGACGTTGGCCCGCTCGCCTCCCTCGACGGCAAGATGCTCCGGGTGGTCAGCGGAGTCTCCCTCGCCGCCGAACGCGGACAGGTCACCGCCCTGCTGGGAGCCAACGGCGCCGGCAAGACTACCACCATTGAATGCGCGCAGGGACTCCAGCGGCGGTCCGGGGGCTCGGTCTCGTTGCTGGGCCAGGACCCGGACACCGCAGGCGCCGAGCTCCGTTCCCGCGTCGGCGTCATGCTCCAAGACGGCGGGCTGCCGCCGTCGGCCCGTCCCATTCCGCTGCTGAAACATATCGCCGGAATGTACCGGCATCCGTGGCCCGTCGATGAACTGATCGAGCGCCTCGGCATTGACACCTTTAGCCGGACCACAGTCCGGCGGCTCTCGGGCGGCCAGCGGCAGCGACTGGCCCTTGCAGCAGCACTGGCGGGGAACCCCGAAGTGCTGTTCCTTGACGAACCCAGCGCTGGCCTGGACCCGCAGTCGCGGCAACTGGTTTTCCAGCTGATTTCCGAACTGCGGGACGCCGGCATGGGAATCGTCCTGACAACGCACCTGATGGACGACGCCCAGCGGCTGGCTGACTATGTCTACATCATCGACGCCGGCCGGAACGTCGCCGAAGGCACGGTGGCGCAACTGCTGCAGCGAAACATCAGCGCGGACTCCGGCCAGGAACATGTCCGGACGCTGCTCTTCGAGTCGCGGCCGGGCCTTGACTTTACGGGCGTCCTGCCCGCCACCGTCGACGTTCGGGAGGCGCGCGCCGGGAGCTACGCCGTTACCGGGGCGCTCACGCCGGAAGACCTGGCCGCGCTGACAGCCTGGTGGGCCGCGCACGGCATTATGCCCGGCTCGATGAGCCTGGAGGCCCGGAGCCTGGAAGACGTATTTTTGGATATTTCGGGAAGGGAGATCCGATGAGCCGGGTTCTCGGCAGCGCCCCCGCCCCGCTGCTCCGCCGCATTCTGCTCCAGGGCAAATACGAAGCGCTGACGATGCTGCGGAACGGTGAACAGCTCATCCTCGCCATCGTCCTGCCCCTGATGGCCCTGGTCGGCCTGACCGTCACCCCGCTGCTTGACGGCCTCGGCGGCAGCCGGGTTGATGTTGCTGTGCCCGGCATCCTCGCCCTGTGCGCCATGTCCACCGCCTTCACCGGCCAGGGCATCTCCACCGGCTTCGACCGCCGCTACGGCGTGCTGCGCTTCCTGTCCACCACTCCCCTGGGCCGGACCGGACTGATCGCAGGCAAGATTCTGGCCGTTCTTGCCGTTCTGCTCCTTCAGGTCCTGGTGGTCGGCGCGGTGGCTTTCATTCTCGGCTGGCATCCGACGACGGCGGGCTGGGCTCCGGCGCTGGTGCTCCTGGTCTTGGGGGCGGCAGCCTTTACTGCACTGGGACTCCTGGTCGCGGGAACGGTCCGTCCGGAAGCGACCCTGGCCATCACCAACCTGCTCTGGATCCTGCTCGGGGCCCTTGGCGGCATCGTGATCCCTGCCGAACGGCTGCCCGGGCCGGCCCGGGAACTGGTCCACTTCCTGCCCTCCGGGGCGCTGGGCGAGGCCCTGCGGGATGCCTTCCTAGCGGGCACCTTCAATGGGGGCGCCACCCTTATCCTGCTGCTCTGGACGGCCTTCGCCGGCGCAGCAGCCATCCGTTGGTTCAAGTGGAATTGAGAAAACCGTGAGTACGGCATCGCGCCTCCCCCAGATTCTCGGACGGATGACGTCCAAGCTGCCCGTAACGGTTGATGCGACTGTTCGCCGGCTGGCCGTCCTGTCGCTCATCGGGCAGACGGTGCTCGTTGTGACCGGCGGGGCCGTCCGCCTCACCGCGTCCGGACTCGGGTGCCCCACCTGGCCCCGCTGCACGGACGTATCCCTGGTCAATACTCCCGAAATGGGCATCCACGGCTTCATTGAGTTCGGAAACCGGCTCCTGACGTTTGCCTTGGCGGCCATTGCGGCCCTCATGCTGGTCTACTTGTGGAACCTCCGCAAAGAGCGCAGGGACCTCTTCCTCCTGGCGCTGGGCCTGCTGGCGAGCATCCCGGCGCAGGCCGTCATCGGCGGCATTACGGTACTCACCCAGCTCAATCCCTGGGTCGTGGGACTCCATTTCCTGGTATCAATGGCCCTCGTCGTGTTTGCGACCCTGCTGGTGAACCGCGCCTACGGCCGAACTGGCAGGTTCCCCGCCGTCGTTCTTCCTGCCGTGCCGGGCGCCGCACGGCCGGTGATGGCCGCCGTCGCACTCTTTTCCGCCCTGGCCGTGACCCTCGGCGTCGTGGTTACCGGGGCCGGCCCGCACGCGGGCGACGCCGACGCCCCCAGGAACGGACTGGACTGGGACCTCTTCTCCCACATCCACGCCGTGCCCGCCTACCTCGTAACAGCGGGCGCCCTCTTCGGCGTGTTCCTCGTGATCCGGGACCGGATCAAGGGGCCGTTCCGTACAGCCGTCCTGTTGCTGCTGGGAGTCACGCTGCTGCAGGCGGCCATCGGCTTCACCCAGTACTACAACGGCATTCCCGCACTCCTGGTGGGTGCCCACATGCTGGGCGCCGCGCTGCTCATGAGCGCAGCCACGAACGCCGCCGACGTCGCACGATTCAGCCCCGTCAGGTAGGACGAGGCCGTGAAGGACGTTAGCCGCTAAGTACGACGGGTTCCGTCAAGCAATAAAGCCCCGAGACACGCACCCCGGCCCGCAAGGACCGGGGTGCTTCTCTTTGCACGGCCAACGCTCTCTCAGATCCTGCGCGCTTTCCACCGACGCTCTCTCAGATCCTGCGGGCCAAAAGGAAACGCTCCTTCACGGCGTGAAGGAGCGTTTCAGGAAACGCTGCGAAAGCTGAGAGAGCGTTGCCGGTTTTGCCGCAAGAAGTGAGAGAGCGTCCTGAGGGACGGGGGGCTGAGGGGCTGAGGGGCTGAGGGGCGGTTGGTGTTAGCCCATGATGGCCGAGCCCACGAAGGGATCGACCGCCAGCGCGATGAAGAGCAGGGTCAGGTAGCTGATGGAGCCGTGGAAGACCTTCATGGCGCCCTTGTTGGAGACGTCGCCACCCTGGGCCCGGTTGTAGAGGGCATGCGATTCGTAAAGGAACCAGGCGCCGGCCAGGACGGCGGTGGCGGTGTAGACCCAGCCCGCTCCGCCGGCGGGTACCAACAGCAGCGAGCATGCCACCATGGCCCAGGCGTAGAGAACAACCTGAACGGAAACAACCTTCGCGCCGGCGATCGCGCCCAGCATCGGCACGTTGGCATTCCGGTAGTCTTCGCCGTAGCGCATGGACAGCGGCCAGTAGTGCGGCGGGGTCCACAGGAAGATCACCATGAACAGTACGATGGCGGGCCATTCCACAGTGTTGGTGACGGCGGCCCAGGCGATCAGTACGGGGAAGCATCCTGCCGCTCCGCCCCAGACGATGTTCTGCGCCGTGCGGCGCTTCAGGATCATGGTGTAGATGACGACGTAGAAAACGATGGCGCCGAGGCCAAGCCACGCAGACAGCGGGTTCGCGCCGAACCAGAGGATGGCGATGGCGGCGGCACCCAGCAGCCAGGAGAACACGAGCGCTTCGCGCGGGGTGACCTCGCCGGTGACGAGGGGGCGTTTTTCCGTGCGGTGCATCAGCTTGTCGATGTCACGGTCGATGTAGCAGTTGAACGCGCCGGCACTGCCCGCGGCGAAGGCTCCACCCACGAGGGTTGCCAGGATCAGCCCGATGGAGGGGAATCCGCGTTCGGCGTAGATCATGGTGGGTAGCGTGCTCACGAGGAGCAGCTCAATGACCCGCGGTTTCGTGAGGGCAAGGTACGCCTTGGCTTTGCGGGCTATCCCAATCTTTCCGGGGAGCCGGGAGGCGTTCAGCGGCGTATCTGTTGTGCTCACGGTGGCAGTCACTCTGTTCTGTCTGGCTGTTCAGTCCGGCTGGTTCTCGCAGCGGCGGGGGCCCAAAGCGGGCCCGCTCCCTCCGGCGGTGGCCTCCGAATATCATACCGTGGCTCTCCGGCCGCCAAAGCATCCACAATTCCGGCAGGTTAACCGATCCTCACAGCAGCCGCACGACTCCGTGATTCATATAAGAAAATTCAGTCCACTTAGTGAGATACACGCTGACCAGCCCTTGGAATGGGGCTAAGCTATCTGCAGATCAGCACGCAAGGAATGCCCCTGGAATGCGCATTCCCGGATTCTCAAACGCGACTGAATGATAGATCAACGTTTCAATGGTGAACGGCTGGTACACACCGCAGCGGCGCCATTAAGCGCGCCTCCGCTGCGGCCTGTCCGTACCACCTGCCGTCAGTACAGAGAGGGGCCCGGTTTTCGTGCCACATTTGGAAGAGCAAGAACTGTCATGGACCAGTTTGGACCAGCGCGCCGTTGACACGGTCCGTATTTTGGCCGCGGATTCGGTCGAAAAAGTAGGGAACGGCCACCCGGGCACCGCGATGAGCCTCGCCCCGGCTGCGTACCTTCTCTTCCAGAAGCTGATGCGCCATGACCCGCGGAACCCTGACTGGATCGGCCGTGACCGGTTCATCCTGTCCCCGGGCCACACGTCCCTGACGCTGTACATCCAGCTGTTCCTCTCCGGTTACGGCCTGGAGCTGAAGGACCTTGAGGCGCTGCGGACCTGGGGTTCGCTGACACCGGGACACCCGGAGTACAAGCACACCGCCGGTGTGGAAATCACCACCGGCCCGCTGGGCCAGGGCCTGGCGTCCTCGGTCGGGTTCGCGTACTCCCAGCGCCGCCAACGCGGCCTGTTCGACGCCGATGCTCCCGCCGGCGAGTCCCCGTTCGACCACACCATCTGGGTCATCGCCTCCGACGGCGACCTGCAGGAAGGCGTCACGGCTGAGGCTTCCTCGCTGGCCGGCCACCAGGAACTCGGCAACCTCGTGGTGGTGTACGACGAGAACCACATCTCCATCGAAGACGACACCGACATCTCCTTCACTGAGGATGTCCTCAAGCGCTACGAGGCTTACGGCTGGCACACCCAGCGCGTGGACTGGACCAAGACCGGCGAGTACGTCGAAGACGTGCAGGAACTGTACTCCGCACTGCTCGCGGCCAAGGCCGAGACGTCCAAACCCTCGATCATCTCGCTGCGCACCATCATCGGCTACCCGGCGCCGAAGAAGCAGAACACCGGCAAGATCCACGGCTCGGCCCTGGGCTCCGAGGAAGTCGCCGCGCTGAAGAACGTGCTGGGCTTCGACCCCGCCAAGTCCTTCGACGTTGACCAGGAAGTCCTGGCCCACGCCCGCTCCGTGGTGGACCGCGGTGCCGCGGCCCGCAAGGAATGGGAAGAGTCCTTCAACGCCTGGCAGGCAGCCAACCCGGAGGCCGCTGAACTCCTGCAGCGCGTCGAAGCACGCGAACTGCCCGAGGGCCTGGACGCGGCACTGCCGGTCTTCCCCGCCGGCAAGGATGTCTCCACCCGCGCCGCCTCCGGCAAGGTCCTGAACGCGCTGGGCCCGGTCATGCCCGAACTCTGGGGCGGTTCAGCCGACCTCGCCGAATCCAACAACACCACCATCGAAGGCTCCCCGTCGTTCGTGCCTGCCTCCAAGCAGACCGACGCCTGGAAGGGCAACCCCTACGGCCGGGTGCTGCACTTCGGTATCCGTGAGCACGCCGCGGCCTCGATCGTGAACGGCATCGCCCTGCACGGGAACACCCGGGCGTTTTCCGGCACGTTCCTGATCTTCTCCGACTACCAGCGGCCGGCGATCCGGCTCGGCGCCCTGATGGGTGTCCCGTCGCTGTATGTGTGGACGCACGACTCCATCGGCCTGGGCGAAGACGGCCCCACCCACCAGCCGGTGGAACAGCTGGCCTCCCTGCGCGCCATCGTGGGCCTGGACGTTGTCCGCCCAGGTGACGCCAACGAGGTCGCTGCGGCATGGAAGACCATGCTGGAGAACCACGAGAACCCGGCCGGCATCGTGCTGACCCGCCAGAACATCCCCACCTACGCCCGCGGTGAAAGCGAAGCCGACGGCGACACGTTCGGTTCCGTTGCCGGCGTCGCGAAGGGCGGCTACGTCCTGGCCGAAGCGTCCAAGGACGGTGCTACCGTTCCGGCCGACGTCATCCTGATCGGAACCGGCTCCGAGGTCCAGCTGGCCGTCCAGGCCCGCGAAGCCCTCCAGGCCGAAGGCATCGCCGCCCGCGTTGTCTCCATGCCGTGTGTCGAGTGGTTCACCAAGCAGGACGCCGCCTACCGCGAGTCCGTGCTCCCCGCCGCCGTCAAGGCCCGGGTATCCGTGGAAGCCGGGCTGGCCCTGGGCTGGAGGGAATTCGTCGGCGACGCCGGCCGTTCCATCAGCCTCGAGCACTACGGCGCTTCCGCTGACTACAAGCGCCTTTTCCAGGAGTTCGGCATCACCGCGGAGGCTGTCGCCGCCGCCGCCAAGGACTCCCTCGCTGGCCTGCAGGCCTGAACCCGATTCCAGGAGATACAAAAAATGACTACCCCCACACAGCAGCTCTCCGACGCCGGCGTCTCGATCTGGCTCGATGACCTCTCCCGCGGCCGCCTGGAAACCGGCACGCTGCGCAAGCTCATCGAAGAGAAGAACGTTGTTGGTGTCACCACCAACCCCTCCATCTTCCACGCCGCCATCACCACCGGCCACGACTACGACACTGTCATCGCAGCCCAGGCAGCAGCCGGCGCCACCGTTGAAGAGACCGTCTTCGAAATCACCACCACCGACGTGGCCGACGCCTGCGACCTGTTCGCCCCCGTCGCCGCGGCATCCAAGGGTGTTGACGGCCGCGTTTCCATCGAGGTGGACCCCCGCCTCGCCTGGGACACCGCCGGCACCATCGCCGAAGCCAAGCACCTGTACAAGAAGGTCGCCAAGGACAACGTCCTGATCAAGATCCCGGCAACCCTTGAAGGCCTCGAAGCCATCACGGCGACCCTGGCCGAGGGCATCAGCGTCAACGTGACCCTGATCTTCTCGCTGGAACGCTACCGCGCCGTGATCAACGCCTTCCAGTCCGGCCTGGAGCAGGCCAAGGGCAACGGCCACGATCTGTCCAAGATCCACTCCGTCGCGTCCTTCTTCGTCTCCCGCGTGGATGCCGAAATCGACAAGCGCCTCGACGCCATCGGCACCGACGAAGCCAAGGCACTCAAGGGCAAGGCCGGCCTGGCCAACGCCCGCCTGGCCTACCAGGTCTACGAGGAGCTCTTCTCCACCGAACGCTGGGCACTGCTCGCCGAAGCCGGCGCGCTCCCGCAGCGCCCGCTGTGGGCCTCCACCGGCGTGAAGGACCCGGCCTACCCGGACACCCTCTACGTCACCGAACTCGTTGCCCCCGGCGTGGTCAACACCATGCCGGAAAAGACCCTCGACGCCACGTTCGACCACGGCACCGTCACCGGCGACACCGTCACCGGCACCTACGCCGATGCCAACGCGACCCTCGACGCCCTGGAGGCGCTCGGCGTTTCCTACAACGACGTCGTGGCCCTGCTTGAGTCCGAGGGGCTGGACAAGTTTGTGGCCAGCTGGAAGGAACTGCTGGGTGACGTCGAAGGCGCCCTGGCCTCTGCACGGAAGGCTTCCTAACCCATCATGAGCACACTCAGCTACGACGCCACCGGCGCAGCCCGCCAGGCACTTGAGCAGCACCTCCCCGCCCTGCTGGAAGACCGGGTTGCCACCCGGATCTTCGCGAAGGACCACACCCTGTGGGGTCCGGACGCCGAGCAGGAATCCGCTATCCGGCTGGGCTGGGTCGAGGCGGCCACCGTCTCCCAGCCCCTGGTTGGCGACATCCTGGAGCTCCGCGATGCGCTGAAGGCCGAAGGCGTTACGCGCATCGTCCTCTGCGGGATGGGCGGCTCCTCGCTGGCGCCTGAAGTCATTGCGGGCACCGCTGGCGTCGAGCTGACTGTGCTTGACAGCACCGACCCTGAACAGGTCGGTGCCGCGCTGATGGACCGCCTGGCCGAGACAGCAATCGTTGTGTCGTCCAAGTCCGGCTCCACCGTGGAAACCGATTCGCAGCGCCGGATCTTCGAGCAGGCTTTCACCGATGCCGGGGTGGATGCGAAGAGCCGCATCATTATCGTCACCGACCCGGGTTCACCGTTGGACAAGGCTTCCAGGGAGGCCGGCTACCGCGCCGTGTTCAACGCCGACCCCAACGTCGGCGGCCGTTTCTCGGCGCTGACCGCCTTCGGCCTGGTCCCCTGCGGGCTGGCCGGTGTGGACATTCAGGCTTTCCTGGATGAGGCCGAGGAAGCAGCCGAGGTCCTCAACGAGGACGCCCCGGAAAACATTGGCCTTGCCCTTGGCACGGCCCTCGGCGGCACCAACCCGCTGCGCAACAAGATCGTCATCGCGGAGGACGGGTCCGGCATCGTCGGCTTCGCCGACTGGGCCGAGCAGCTCATCGCCGAATCCACCGGCAAGCTGGGCACCGGAGTTCTGCCGGTCGTGGCCGGTCCGTCCGCACCGGAGGTCACCTCCGGTGCAGCGGACGTCCTGGTGGTGCGGCTGGTAGCGGCCGACGCCGACGACGTGCAGCTCGGCGAGAACGAGGTCGCCATTGCCGGCGGCCTGGCCACGCAGATGATGGTGTGGGAATTCGCGACGGTAGTAGCCGGCCGGCTCCTGGGCATCAACCCCTATGACCAGCCCGACGTCGAGGCCGCCAAGGTGGCCGCCCGCGGCCTGCTGGACGCACAGCCGGAACCGACCCCCGCGAACTTCGTCGACGGCGCCATCGAGGTCCGAGGCGGCGACTGGCTGGGAGATGCCGCCACGGCCTCTGCCGCCGTGTCCGCCCTGCTCTCGCAGCTCGCTGACGACAGCTACCTCAGTGTCCAGGCCTACTTCGACCGCTTGGCGTACGCCCCGTTCGAAAACGTCCGCGACCAGCTCGCCGCCGTCAGCGGACGCCCGGTGACGTTTGGCTGGGGCCCACGCTTCCTCCACTCCACCGGCCAGTTCCACAAGGGCGGACCCGCTATCGGCGTGTTCCTGCAGGTGACGGCATCATCCGCCACGGACCTGTCCATCCCGGAGCGGCCGTTCACGTTCGGTGAGCTGATCTCGGCACAGGCCACCGGCGACGCCCAGGTCCTCAGCGAACACGGACGTCCAGTCCTCCGCCTGCACCTCACGGACCGCGCCGCCGGCGTCAAGCAGCTGCAGGACATCATTTCAGCGCTTGCCGGCCAGGCAGCATCCCACACTGAAAGCTAAGGCACCGAAGCAACCATGCCAGAAACTGAAAACGGCAGCAGGAAGTCAGCAGGGCGGGGCCGCAACCCGTTGAGGGACCCGCGGGACCGCCGGCTGAACCGCATTGCCGGCCCCTCATCGCTGGTCCTCTTCGGGGTGACCGGCGACCTTGCCCGCAAGAAGCTCATGCCTGCCGTGTATGACCTGGCCAATCGTGGCCTGCTGCCGCCGAGCTTTGCCCTGGTGGGCTTTGGCCGGCGGCAGTGGGACAACGAGGACTTTGCCGCCGAAGTGAAGTCATCGGTCCAGGCGTACGCCCGAACCCCGTTCGACGAGGCCGTCTGGAACCAGCTGTCCGAGGGCATCCGGTTTGTCCAGGGAGAGTTCGACGACGACGACGCTTTTGAGCGGCTCGGCGACACGATCGATGAACTGGACGAGCAGCGCGGAACGCGCGGTAACCACGCGTTCTACCTGTCGATTCCGCCGAAGGCGTTCGAGCAGGTCTGCCGGCAGCTGTCCAAGCACGGCCTGGCGCAGGCCGAGGGTGACAAGTGGCGCCGTGTGGTCATCGAGAAGCCGTTCGGTCACGACCTTGAGTCGGCCCGGCAGCTTAACGACATCGTGGAGTCGGTCTTCCCGCCGGACGCCGTGTTCCGGATCGACCACTACCTTGGCAAGGAAACGGTCCAGAACATCCTGGCGCTACGCTTTGCCAACCAGCTGTTCGAGCCGCTGTGGAACGCGAACTATGTGGACCACGTCCAGATCACCATGGCCGAGGACATCGGCACCGGCGGCCGCGCAGGCTACTACGACGGTGTGGGCGCGGCCCGGGACGTGATCCAGAACCACCTGCTCCAGCTCCTGGCCCTGACGGCCATGGAGGAACCCATTTCCTTCAACGCGGACGACCTCCGTGCCGAGAAGGAAAAGGTCCTGGCTGCGGTCAAGCTCCCCGATGACCTGTCCACGCATTCGGCCCGGGGGCAGTTTGCCGGCGGCTGGCAGGGCGGCGAGGAAGTGCAGGGATACCTGGAGGAAGAGGGCATTCCGGCTCATTCCACCACGGAGACCTACGCGGCCATCCGCGTGGACATCCACACCCGGCGCTGGGCCGGTGTGCCGTTCTACCTGCGCGCCGGCAAGCGGCTGGGACGCCGCGTGACGGAAATTGCCGTGGTGTTCAAGCGCGCGCCCAACCTTTTGTTCCGGGATCACGCCGACGACGACTTCGGCCAGAACGCCGTGGTGATCCGGGTCCAGCCCGATGAGGGCGCCACCATCCGGTTCGGCTCGAAGGTCCCTGGCACGCAGATGGAAGTCCGCGACGTGACCATGGACTTCGGCTACGGGCACTCGTTCACCGAGTCCAGCCCGGAGGCCTACGAACGGCTCATCCTCGATGTGCTGCTGGGCGAGCCGCCGCTGTTCCCCCGGCACGCCGAAGTGGAACTGTCCTGGAAGATCCTGGACCCCTTTGAAGACTACTGGGCAAGCCTCGGTGAACAGCCCGAGCCCTACGCGCCCGGAAGCTGGGGCCCCGCCTCCGCCGACGAGCTCCTTGCCCGCGACGGACGAACCTGGAGAAGGCCATGATCGTAGATCTTCCCGACACCACCACCTCGAAAATATCCAAGAAGATCATGTCCCTGCGCGAGCAGGGCGGCGTGATCGCCCTGGGCCGGGTCCTGACCCTCGTGGTGGTCACCAAGTCCGGGCTGGAAGAGGAAGCCATCGAAGCGGCCAACGACGCCAGCCGGGAACACCCCTGCCGGATCATCGTCCTGGCCGACGCCGGCGCCAAGGCACCCACCCGACTCGACGCCCAGATCCGTGTGGGCGGTGACGCCGGCGCCTCCGAGGTCATCGTGCTCCGCGGCTACGGGGAACTGGCTGAGGAAAGTGAGTCCCTGGTCGCCGCGCTGCTGCTCCCCGATGCGCCGATCGTGGCCTGGTGGCCGCACGGAGCGCCCAAGAGCGCCTGCGAGACCTCCATCGGCCGGATCGCCCACCGCCGGATCACCGACTCGGCCAACGAGGAGGACCCGCAGCGGGCCCTGGACAACATCCGCAACACGTACAAGGCAGGCGACACCGACCTCGCCTGGACCCGGCTGACCAACTGGCGGATCCAGCTGGCCGCGGTCCTCGACCAAGTCGATTCCTCGCCCGTCACCGCCGTCGCCGTCGAAGGCGCCTCGGACTCCCCCAGCACCCTGCTCCTGGCAGCATGGCTGACCCTGTCCCTGGACGCCCCCGTCACCATCGTGGCCGACCCGGCTGGCACCGGCATCCGCCGCGTCCGGCTGAGCCGTGCCAGCGGCGACGTCCAGCTGTTCCGTCCGGGACTGTCCGTGGCCGAACTGACCCAGCCCGGACAGCCTGCGCAGCGCATCTCGCTGCCGCGCCGCAGCCTCCGCGACTGCCTCGCCGAAGAACTCCGCCGTTTGGATCCCGACGAAGTCTTCGGTGAAGTGATTACTATTGGACTGCCCCGTACAAATCTAAGGAGTGTCCGTCCCAGTGAGCGCTGATCCCCGAGTAAGCATCCACCCTGACTCATCCGTCCTGATGGCAGCCATTGCGGCGCGGCTCATCACCAAACTCGTGGATGTCCAGGACAAACACGGTGAGGCGACGGTGGTGCTCACGGGCGGGACTGTGGGCATCGGAACCCTCAAGGCGGTTGCTGACTCCGCGGCGGCGCCGGCCGTGAACTGGTCGAAGGTCAACTTCTGGTGGGGCGACGAGCGCTTCGTTGGCAGCAGCGACACCGACCGCAACACCCTCCAGGCCCACGGGGCGCTGCTGTCCCGTATTCCGGTGGAGCCGGAACGGGTGCACCAGCCGGGGTCCACGGACGACTTCGACAGCCCGGAGGAGGCTGCGGCGGACTACGCGCGCCGCCTGGCCGAGGCGGCAGCCGCGGAGCACGCGGCGGACATGTCCGATGACCGTCCGGAGAACCCGGGCACGCTTCCCAGGTTCGATGTCGTTCTGCTCGGTGTGGGCCCGGATGCCCATGTGGCCTCGCTGTTCCCCGAGCAGGCGGGCATCCGCGAGAAGGAGCTCACTGTTGTGGGTGTCCGGAATTCGCCCAAGCCGCCCCCGGAACGGATTTCCCTCACCCTGCCCGCGATCAACACCGCCAGTGAAGTCTGGATGGTTGTTGCAGGCGAGGACAAGGCCGGTGCCGTCGGACTGGCCTTGGCGGGCGCAAACCCCGTTCAGGTCCCGGCGGCAGGACCGACCGGACGCTCACGGACCCTGTGGCTCATCGACGAGAACGCCGCTTCAAGGGTTCCCGAGCAGCTAGTCCGAAAAGGTCCCGCGGGCTCTTAGCCGTTCCAGCGCTCCAGCCAGTACGTCTTCGGCGTCCTGGCTGGAGCGTCGTTCTTTAACGTACTCAAGGTGGCTCTTGTAGCCCTCGTCGGGATGGTGTGGAAGCTCCGCCGGGGACTCGTCCCGCGTAGCGGTACCTCCGCAGCGGCGGCAGTCCCACACGACCGGGATCTGGTCTTCCGGGAGCTTAATGAAAACAGGCCGCGTCTCGTGTCCCTTGGCGCACCAATAGGAAACACGAATACGCGGCAACCGCTCACCGACAAAATCATTTGGCTGGATTTTGGGGGCGGACCCCTCTGTTACACCCACGCGGGTTCCCCGAAACCCTGAAGTAGCATGCACCATCGGGAACTCCTGGCTACTCGACTGACGGACTGTTGCAAGCAACAGCCACAGTTTAGTGCGGAGTTCCCGACGGCGGCAGGGCCGTTAGTACCGGTCGTGTAAATTCCCGGGAAATTCCGGGCCCGGTGTGTTTCCGGCAGAACCTGCTACGAGTCCCCGCCCGAGGAAAAGCGCATCAGCAGGCCGAGGGCGATAATAACAACACCCCATGTGATCCCGAGGATAACCGTGAACCTGTTCAGGTTCCGTTCCGCCACACCTGACGAGCTGAGGCCCGAGCTCATGCCGCCGCCGAACATGTCCGACAGACCGCCGCCCCGTCCCTTGTGGAGCAGGATGAGCAGCGTCAGCAGGAGGCTGGTGATGCCCAGGAGGATCTGCAGAATGACATGAAGAACGTCCACGACGGCCTTTCAGAAGTTGATGATTGCGGAGGTCAAGCCTTGTGTCCGGACTAATCCGTCAGCAGGTGACTCTCGAACCTGACAATATTAGCAAACTCAGCGGGATCGAGGCTGGCCCCGCCAACCAACACGCCGTCGACGTCGCGTTCGTCCAGGATGGCCGCTACGTTGTTGGCCTTGACCGAACCGCCGTAGAGCAGGCGGACCTTCGCAGCAACTTCGTCGCCGAACAGGGTGGTCAGTTCAGCGCGGATGGCTGCGCACATTTCCTGCGCGTCCTCCGGGCCTGCCACCTCGCCGGTGCCGATGGCCCAGACGGGTTCGTAGGCAACCACGAGGGCCGCTGCTTCTTCGGCTCCGAGCCCCTCGACGTTGGCGCGCAGCTGGTCCAGCGTGTGCTGGACGTGCGTGCCGGCCTGCCGGATCTCGAGGCCCTCGCCGACGCAAAGCACCGGTGTGACCCCGTGGCGGTAGGCGGCCTTGACCTTGGCGTTGAGGACGTCGTCCGACTCGTTGTGGATGGTGCGGCGTTCGCTGTGGCCCACCAGGACGTACTTGCAGCCCAGCTTGTTCAGGAACTGGCCCGAGATGTCACCGGTGTAGGCGCCGGAATCGAACTGCGACAGGTCCTGGCCACCGTAGACAACTTCCAGCTCATCGCCCTGGACCAGGGTCTGGACGCCGCGAAGGTCGGTGAACGGGGGGAAAACAGCAACTTCAACGCGGCTGTAATCGTGCTTGGCATCGGACAGGGTCCAGGCCAGTTTCTGCAGCAGCGTGATGCCCTGGACGTGGTCCATGTTCATCTTCCAGTTGCCGGCAATGAGGGGCGTGCGGTCGAACTTGCCATTCGTTGACGTTGTCACGTGTTCTCCAAAAAGTGCTTGTCATGTGAACAGCCGGCAGGGCGCCCGAGATTTTCGGTAGGGCGCCCTGCCGGCTGGAGGATCTAGCGGTCCAGGACGCTGAGGCCCGGCAGTTCCTTGCCTTCGAGGTACTCCAGGCTGGCGCCGCCACCCGTGGAGATGTGACCGAACTGGTCGTCGGCGAAGCCCAAGGTACGGACAGCAGCTGCGGAGTCGCCGCCGCCAACCACCGTGAAGGCATCCGCTTCCGTGAGAGCCTGGGCGATGGCACGGGTGCCGCCGGCAAAGGCTTCGAATTCGAAGACGCCCATGGGGCCGTTCCAGAACACCGTCTTGGCGCCCTTGATCCGGCTGGCGAACGCGGCGGCCGAGTCGGGCCCGATATCAAGCCCGATACCCTGGGCACCGAAACTGCTGCCTTCGATGCCGTCGGCGGGGACGGTCTCGTGGTCTGCGTCAGCGGCGAACTTGCCCGCCACTTCAACGTCGGTGGGCACGATGAACTCGGTGCCGGCGTCGGCCGCCCGCTTCAGGTAGTCCTGTACCACGGGGATCTGGTCTTCTTCCAGCAGGCTGCCTGCCACCTTGTGGCCGGCCGCAGCGAGGAAGGTGAACAGCATGCCGCCGCCGACCAGGATGGTATCGGCCTTACCGATCAGGTTGTCGATGACCGCAAGCTTGTCCGAGACCTTGGAGCCGCCGAGGACCACAACGTAGGGCCGCTGGGTGTCGGTGGTGAGCTTGCGCAGCACCTCGACCTCCGTGTGCACGAGGTCGCCCTGGTACGACGGCAGCCGGGTGGCGACGTCGTACACGCTGGCGTGCTTGCGGTGGACGGCGCCAAAGGCGTCATCCACGTAGGCGCCGTTGTCTCGGGTCAGCGCAACCAGTTCATCCGCGAAGGCGCCGCGCTCGGCGTCATCCTTGCTGGTCTCACGGGCATCGAACCGGACGTTTTCAAGGACCAGCGCTTCGCCGTCCTGCAGCGAAGCGGCAAGCTCCTTTGCCGAGGCACCGACGGTGTCCCCGGCAAGGGTGACCTTGAAGGAGGCCAGTTCGGCCAGCCGCGTCGCGGCCGGCTTGAGGGAGTATTTTTCCTCCGGGGCGCCCTTGGGGCGTCCGAGGTGGGCTGTGACCAGCACGCGGGCACCGGCGTCCGTGAGCTTCGTCAGTACTGGCAGGGAGGCCTTGATGCGGCCGTCGTCAGTCACTTCAGAGCCGTCGAGCGGCACATTCAGGTCACTTCTGACCAGAATGTACCGCCCGCGGACACCATCAGCGATCAGTTCGTTGAGGGTGTGGAATGTCATGTGTCTAACCCTAGCCCAGCTTGGATGCGACGAGCTCCGTGAGGTCGACGAGCCGGTTCGAGTAGCCCCATTCGTTGTCATACCAGGAAACAACCTTGACCTGGTTGCCAATGACCTTGGTCAGACCTGAGTCGAAGATGGAGGAAGCGGGGTCGCCGACGATGTCCGAGGAGACGATCGGCTCATCCGTGTAGGTCAGGAAGCCCTGGAGTGCCTCGGACTCAGACGCCTTCTTCAGGGCCGCGTTGACTTCCTCAACGGTGGTCTCGCGCGAAACGGTGACCGTAAGGTCGGTTGCGGAGCCGGTGGGGACCGGTACGCGGATGGCGTAGCCGTCCAGCTTGCCCTTGAGCTCCGGGAGGACCAGGCCGATGGCCTTGGCCGCACCGGTGGAGGTGGGGACCATGTTGATTGCGGCGGCGCGGGCGCGGCGGAGGTCGTTGTGCGGGCCGTCCTGCAGGTTCTGGTCGGCCGTGTAGGCGTGAATCGTGGTCATCAGGCCGCGTTCGATGCCGAACTCGTCGTTGATGACCTTGGCCAGGGGGCCGAGGCAGTTCGTGGTGCAGGAGGCGTTGGAGATGATGTTGTGGGCTGCGGAGTCGTACAGCTCGTGGTTCACGCCCATCACGATGGTGATGTCCTCGTCGGAGGCGGGGGCGGAGATCAGGACCTTCTTGGCGCCGGCGTCGATGTGCTTCTGTGCTGCGGCGGCCTTCGTGAAGAAGCCGGTGGACTCGATGACGATGTCAACACCGAGCTCGCCCCACGGGAGGTTTGCGGGATCGCGCTCGGCCAGGACCTTGATGACGTTGCCGTTGACAACGATGTTGCCGTCCTTGACCTCGACGGTTTCCTTCAGGCGGCCGCCGACGGAGTCGTACTTGAGCAAGTGGGCCAGCGCTTCGGGGCTGGTGAGATCGTTGACGGCAACGATTTCAAGGTCCGCACCCTGTGCGAGTGCAGCGCGGAAGTAATTGCGGCCAATGCGGCCAAAGCCGTTGATACCAATACGGGTCGTCACTTTTTTAGTCTCCTTGGTGCTTGTAGAAGCACAACTAGTTAAGCGGGCGTTCAAGCCAACTAACAGATCCCGCACGCCATTGGGCAGAGATGATTACCAGATCGGAGGGCGACCAGCCACATTGCTGAAGGCTAACCGCCTTCCGTGATCCATCTTACGTTTAAGAAGGTCCACCCCCGCAAGTGCGGGGGCAGACCGTCCACGATTCGGCCCGAAACGGCCCAAATGTGAACTTTGTTACATGTGGATGTCTTCCACATCACACCTGAACCGCATTACAGGGTAATGAGGCCCGTTGCGTTCTTACGTGCACCTTCGAAGCGCTTGGCGACGTCGGCCCAGTTCACGATGTTCCAGAAAGCCTTGACGTAGTCGGCCTTGACGTTGACGTAGTCCAGGTAGAAGGCGTGCTCCCACATGTCGAGCATCAGCAGCGGGGTGGTGCCGAGCGCCACGTTGCCCTGCTGATCGTAAAGCTGCTCGATGACCAGGTTTCCGCCGATGGGCTCGTAGGCCAGGAAGCCCCAGCCGGAGCCCTGCAGGCCGAGCGCTGCGGCGCTGAACTGCGCGCGGAACGCGTCAAAGGAACCGAAGGCGTCGTCGATGGCTGCTGCCAGCTCGCCCTCGGGCTTGTCGCCGCCGTCCGGGGACAGGTTGTTCCAGAACACGGAGTGGTTGACGTGGCCGCCGGTGTGGAAGGCCAGGTCCTTAGAAAGGCGGTTGATGTTGGCGAAGTCGCCCTTTTCGCGTGCCTCGGCCAGCTGCGCCAGCGCGTTGTTGGCGCCGGCCACGTAGGCAGCGTGGTGCTTGCTGTGGTGCAGCTCCATGATGCGTGCGGAGATGTGGGGCTCCAGCGCTGCGTAGTCGTAGCTGAGTTCAGGCAGTACGTACTCGGTCACAAAATCCTCCAATGTCGTGGACAGGTTGTCCGGTTTGGTAACTCTCGGATTGTGCATCCGGATGACAGGTCACCCGGAAATCTGTGGGGACGGAATCCGGCGGGGGTCCGGCAGGCCATGGCTCCCAGGGGGCACAACCGCCGAACGCCGCGAGGTATTTCCGTCACCCGGACTCGATTCTAGGGGCGCCGTTACTCGTCCAGCATTTCCGGCGTCACATTGGCCTCGGTCCCGGGAATCCCCAGGTCCAGGGCACGTTTGTCCGCCATTGCCAGCAGCCTGCGGATCCTGCCGGCGATGGCGTCCTTGGTCATGGGTGGATCAGCGAGACGGCCGAGTTCGTCAAGGCTTGCCTGCTTGTGGGCCACGCGGAGCTCACCGGCATATTTGAGGTGATCCGGGACGTCGTCTCCGAGGATCTCCAGGGCGCGGTCCACCCTGGCCCCGGCGGCAACGGCGGCCTGGGCAGAGCGGCGCAGGTTGGCGTCGTCGAAGTTGGCCAGCCTGTTGGCCGTAGCCCGCACCTCTTTGCGCATGCGGCGTTCTTCCCACACCATCAGCGCGTCGTGGGCCCCCATCCGCGTGAGCAGGGCGGCGATGGTGTCCCCGTCCCGGATGACCACCCGGTCCACTCCCCTGACCTCGCGTGCCTTGGCCTGGATGCCGAGCCGGCGGGCAGCGCCCACTAGTGCAAGGGCAGATTCAGGACCGGGGCACGTAACCTCCATGGCCGACGACCTCCCTGGCTCGGTCAGGGACCCGTGGGCCAGGAACGCGCCGCGCCACACGGCCTCGGCGTCGGCGGCCGAGCCGTTGACCACCGCCGAAGGCAGGCCCCGGACGGGGCGGCCGCGCGCGTCCAGCAGCCCTGTCTGGCGTGCCAGGGCCTCACCGTCGCGCACCACCCGCACCACGTACCGGTTGCCGCGGCGGAGACCGCCGCCGGAGACCACGATGATCTCGCTCTGGTGGCCGTATACCTCGGCGATGGCGGCACGCAGCCGGCGCGCCGTGGAGGCGAGATCGACCTCGGCCTCAATGACGATCCGGCCCGAGATAATGTGCAGGCCGCCGGCGAAGCGCAGCATTGCGGAGACTTCAGCCTTGCGGACCGAGGACTTCTTTATGTCCAGGCGGGACAGTTCTTCCTTGACTGATGATGTCAGTGCCATGGCACCTTCCTAACTGTTCCCGAAAATATCGTGGTACGCCGTTGCCAGACGCAGGGGGTCGTGGATCGGACGGCGGCTCGACGCCCCTACTTTACCCAACACCACCTCGGCACCGAGCATCCCCGCGGCCCGTTTGAACTCCTCGACGTCCGGTACGGACACCGGGTCCGCAAGCACGACGTCGATGCTGAAGTCGGGCGCGTAGTTTCGCAGCACATGCAGGTGGTCGGCAGCGGTCATCCCGGACGTTTCCTTGGTGTCCGTGGCCAGGTTCATGGTCAGGCACCGCTTCGCCGGAGTGTCCGACAGCGCCTGGCGCATTTCCGGCAGCAGGAGGTGCGGCAGCACGGACGTGTACCAGGAGCCCGGACCGAGGATGACCCAGTCCGCCAGCTCGATGGCCGTCAGGGCTTCAGTGCAGGCCGGCGCCGACTCCGGCAGGAGCCGGACGCTCTCCAGCGAGCCCGCCACAGCGCATTTGGCCTGGCCCCTGACGGTCTCCAAGGTGAAGCTGCCGTCCGGTCCGGGCACCCGGACATCACCTTCGATGGTCAGCGGCTCACTGGACATGGGAAGGACCTGCCCGCGGGCGCCCAGGAGGGCGCCGGCCCACTTCAGGCCGCCCACGGTGTCGCCCAGGAGTTCCCAGAGCGTGACGATCAGCAGGTTGCCCATGGCGTGGTCGTCGAGTGAGCCGCCACGGCCTGCCCCGGGCTGGAAGCGGTGCTGCATGACGTCCCGCCAGGTCCGGCCCCAGTCGGTGTCGTCACACAGTGCGGTGAGCGCCATCCGGAGGTCGCCGGGCGGGAGGACACCGTACTCCTCGCGCAGGCGCCCGGAAGACCCGCCGTCGTCCGCTACGGTGACGATGGCGGTCAGCTCGGAGGTCAGCAGTCTGAGGGCGGACAGCGAAGCTGACAGTCCGTGGCCGCCGCCGAGGGCGACGACGGACGGACCTTTGTCCAGCTGCGCGCCGCCGGTGCCGCCCGCCGGCGGCACAAGGGGCAGCGGCCCGGTAAGCAGCCCCATTATTCGCGGCCCAGGTCCCGATGAGTGGTGGTCACGGTGACGCGGGGGTACTGTGCCAGCTTCTTGGACAGTTCCATGGCGACGGCCACCGAACGGTGCTTGCCGCCCGTGCAGCCCACGGCGATGGTGGCATAGTGCTTGTTTTCCCGGCGGTAGCCGTCCAGCACAGGCTCGATGGCCAGCACGTAGCGGTCCACGAAGCTCTTGACCCCTTCGGCTTCGAGGACGTAGTCGCTGACGTCCTTGTCCAGGCCGGTGTGCGGGCGCAACTGCGGAACCCAGTGCGGATTCGGGATGAAGCGGGCATCGACCACAAAGTTCGCGTCCACCGGCAGCCCGTACTTGAAGCCGAAGCTCATGACATTAAGCCGCAGGGCCACGGGACCGGTTTCGCTAAAGAGTTCCGTGATGGCCGTGGCGAGGGCGTGGACGTTGAACTCGGACGTGTCCAGCACGATATCCGAGGAATCGCGCAGTTCATGCAGCAGCTCCCGCTCCGCGGCGATGCCGTCGAGGATCCGCCCGCCTTCCTGGAGGGGGTGCGGCCGGCGGCCCTGCTCGAAGCGGCGCACCAGGACATCGTCATTGGCGTCCAGGAACAGGACGCGGAACATCACACCGCTGGCCTCAAGGGTTTTCAGCGCCGTGCGGATGTCCGTGAAGAGCGCCTTGCTGCGGACGTCAACCACCACAGCGAGCTTGGGAATGGACTGCGGTGCGTGAGACACGAGTTCGGCCAAAGTACCGAGCATCTGCGGCGGCAGGTTCTCAACGACGTACCAGCCATGGTCTTCGAGGGCATCCGCGGCGGTACTGCGACCTGCCCCGGACATTCCCGTCACCACGAGCAGTTCCGCTTCAACGGGTTTGACGGGCGTCATGCCGTCCTGTTCCGCTTCGGATCCTGCCGTTGACTCTGCCATGAGTAAAGCCCCATTCCTGCTGTGTAATTCGACGCAACCGCGCGTTCCGCTTCCGGTCCTTACCCTAGCTAAGTTTCAATGATTTCGCCGGTCGTCATATTGATGGCCGGCACGTCCTCACCGTTGGCTGCGCCGCCGTTGCCGAAATGGCTGATGATCGCATCCGCCAGCGACGGTCCGATGCCCTTGGCGGTGGTCAGTTCGGCGGCGCTGGCGGTCCGGATGCTCTTGACCGAGCCGAACTGCGCCAGCAGGGCCTTGCACTTGGCCTCGCCCAGTCCCGGAACGCCGTCCAGGGCCGAAACGGTCATGGCCTTGCCGCGCTTCTGCCGGTGGAAAGTGATGGCGAAGCGGTGTGCCTCATCGCGGATGCGCTGGAGAAGGTAAAGACCCTCGGAGGTCCGCGGCAGGATCACCGGGAAATCACTGTCCGGCAGCCATACTTCCTCCAGGCGCTTGGCCAGGCCGACGACGTAGACGTCCTCGATGCCGAGTTCCGCCAGGGCGCGCGACGCGGCGTTGACCTGGGGCTTGCCGCCGTCAACCACCACCAGGTTTGGCGGGTAAGCGAACTTCGCGCGGGGTGCCGGCGTGGTGGTGTCCTGCACGGAGGCGACCGCAATGGCTTCGAGCGCGGCCTGATGCCCGGGCAGCTGAGCCGCTTCGGCCTGCGCCGACTTCTCCTGCAGGTAATTCCGGAATCGCCGCGTGAGGACGTCGTGCATCGCTGCGGTGTCATCCACGGCTGCGGCGCCGGTGATGGAGAACTTTCGGTAGTCGGACTTCTTGGGAAGACCGTCTTCCACCACCACCATGGACGCCACCACGTTCGTTCCCTGCACGTGGGAGATGTCGAAGCACTCGATGCGGAGCAGCGCCACGGGCAGGTCCAGGGCTTCCTGGAGTTCCTGCAGCGCGAGGGACCGGTTGGTCAGGTCGCCAGCACGGCGCGACTTGTGGAGTTGCAGTGCGTGCTCGGCGTTTTCCCGGACGGTGGACATCAGCGCTGCTTTGTCCCCGCGGCGCGGAACCCGGACGTCCACCTTGGCGCCGCGCAGGCCGGAGAGCCACTGCGTCAGTTCGGCAGCGTTGCTCGGCTCTTCAGGAACCAGGACTTCCCGGGGCATCCGGCCCTGGGTGTCGCCCTCCTCGCCGTAGACCTGCTGGAGCAGGTGCTCGACGAGGTCCGGAGTGGTTGAATCCTCGACCTTTTCCACCACCCAGCCGCGCTGGCCCCGGACGCGGCCGCCCCGGACGTGGAACACCTGGACGGCTGCCTCCAGCTCATCCTCGTGCAGGGCGAACACATCGGCGTCGGTGTCCTCGGCCAGGACCACGGCATTGCGTTCGAAGACTTTCCGCAGGGCGATGATGTTGTCCCGGACCCGGGCGGCGCGCTCGTAGTCGAGTTCGGCAACCGCCGCGGCCATGTCCTTCTCCAGCCGTGCGATGAAGCGTTTGGCTTCGCCTCCCATGAACGCACAGAAGTCCTCCGCCAGCGCCCGGTGCTCCTCCGGCGTCACCCGGCCAACACACGGTGCGGAGCATTTGTCGATGTAGCCGAGCAGGCACGGCCTCCCGCTGGCCTGGGCCCGCTTCAGGACACCTGGACTGCAGCTGCGGACGGGAAAGACGCGCAGCAGGGTATCCATCGTTTCGCGGATGGCCCCGGCCGTGTACGGGCCAAAGTAGCGGGTGCCTTTCCGTCGCTCTCCGCGGAGCACCTGGACCCGCGGGAACTTCTCCCCCATGGTCACGGCAAGGTACGGGTAGGTTTTGTCGTCCCGGAAGACCACATTGAACCGTGGCTTGAATTCCTTGATCCAGGTGTATTCCAGCTGGAGAGACTCCAGTTCGCTCCCGACGACGGTCCACTCCACGCTGCTGGCCGCGTGGACCATGGCGTAGGTCTTGGGCAGCAGGCCCCCGGGGTTGGCGAAATACGAATTCAGCCGGGACCGCAGGCTCTTGGCCTTGCCGACGTAAATGACGCGGCCGTGCGGATCCCGGAATCGGTACACGCCGGGGTTGGTTGGAATTTCACCGGTTTGGGGTCGGTAACTAGCTGGATCTGCCACGATTCAAGTCTACTGAGGATGCAGGGGCGTCCCTGACGCTACTCCGCTGCCTTGCCCTGGTTGTAGCTGGTGGAGCGCTCCTGGCCGCTGAGCTCGGCGATGGCGTCCATGATCCGGTCCGTGACCTGGCGGCGGGCAGGCAGTGAGTGGTCGGGACCGGTCTTTTCGAAGTACAGCGGCTCGCCCACCTTCATGGTGAAGTGCTGCGGCTTCACGCCGTTCTGGCCCGCCGGCTGGAGGTTTTCGGTACCGATGAGACCGACGGGAATGACCGGGGCACCGGTGGTCAGCGCAAGCCAGCCGACGCCGGTGCGGCCACGGTACAGGATCCCGTCCCGGGAGCGGGTTCCCTCGGGATAGATCCCGATTCCCTTGCCTGCCTCGAGGATGTCAAGCAGTGTCTTGAGGGCGGCGACGCTGGCCGCCTGCTCGCCGCGTTCCACGGGAATGGAACCTACTGACTCGAAGAAGGACTTCATGACCTTCCCCTTCACACCGCCCGTGGTGAAGTATTCGGCCTTGGCGAAGAACGCCACCGGCCGGGGCATCAGGGCCTGCACAATCACGCTGTCCAGGAATGACAGGTGGTTGGGCGCGACGATGAAAGGCCCGTCCTTGGGAACGTTCTCCAGCCCGATGACCGTCGGCCGGCAGGTTCCGGAGATCAGCGTGCGGGTGGTCCATCGGATCGCATCAAACAATGCCATCGTCGTGCACCTCACTCATGGCTGCGGTCCGGACGGCGTCCATGTTGTCGATGGCTACCGCGAGGCCCCTGGTGGAGTCCACGATCGCGACGGCGCCGGCCTCGTGGAGCTCGCCGTCGGGAGCAAATCCCCAGCTGACGCCGATGCAGTCAAGGCCGTTGGCCATGGCGCCGGCCACGTCCTGGGCGCGGTCCCCCACCATCACGGCGTGCTGCGTGCGCAGGTCGGACAGCGCAGCCGCCACAATTTCAGTTTTGCCAAGCGGGGCGGTGGCGCCGGCAGCCTCGTCGGCGGCCGAACCGCGGATGAAGCGGAAGGAGCCGGAGATGCCGTGGTGCTCGAGCACAATCTTTGCGAGTCCTTCAGGTTTCTGCGTCGCCACCGCAATGGGGCGTCCTGAGGCGGCGTAGCCTTCCACGAGTTCCCGGATACCCGGATACAGCCGGCTCTGGGCGATGCCGGTTTCAAGGTAGTAGGCCCGGTAGATCCGGACGACCTCGGCAAGCTGTTCAGGCGGAACGCCGGCGATGTTCAGGAGGGAATCGCTGAGTTTCGGGCCGATCATCGCGTCCAGTAGGGCCGGGGCCGGGACCCTGATGCCGAGTTGGGTAAGGGCCGCGGAGATTCCGCCCGTTATTCCCCCCGCCGGATCGACAAGAGTGCCGTCCAGGTCGAAGATCACGGGCACTGTTGAAAGGGTCACCGGCTTAGTTTCTCACGAGGACGCGAATGGCTGAAACTCGCATTCCCGGACAGGAATACTTCTTCCCGCCGGATCAGCAAGCTCCAGCCATTCGGTACGCCGGGGTCCGGGCTAGGCCAGAATCTCCGCCAGGAACGTTGCCGTGTAACTCTTAGTGGACTTCGCGACCTGTTCCGGAGTGCCCGTTGCGATGATCTGGCCGCCGCCGGAGCCGCCGTCGGGCCCAAGATCCACGATCCAGTCCGCGCTCTTGATGACGTCGAGGTTGTGCTCGATGGTGATCACGGTGTTGCCCTTGTCCACCAGCCCCTGCAGGACCATAAGCAGCTTGCGGATGTCCTCGAAGTGCAGGCCGGTGGTGGGTTCGTCCAGGACGTAGATGCTCCGGCCGTTGGACCGCTTCTGCAGTTCCGCAGCCAGCTTTACGCGCTGCGCCTCGCCGCCGGACAGCGTGGTGGCCGGCTGCCCCAGCCGCACGTAGCCCAGACCGACGTCGACGAGCGTGCGCAGGTGGCGCGCAATCGGCGAGAAGGCGGCAAAGAACTCCGCGCCCTCCTCGATGGGCATGTTGAGCACGTCCGCGATGGTCTTGCCCTTGTAGTGGACTTCCAGGGTTTCCCGGTTGTACCGCGCACCGTGGCAGACCTCGCAGGGCACGTAGACGTCCGGCAGGAAGTTCATCTCGATCTTCAGCGTGCCGTCGCCGGAACATGCTTCGCAGCGCCCGCCCTTGACGTTGAACGAGAACCGGCCCGGCTGGTAGCCGCGGACCTTGGCCTCGGTGGTCTCGGCGAAAAGCTTCCGGATGTTGTCGAACACGCCGGTGTAGGTGGCCGGGTTGGACCGCGGCGTCCGGCCGATGGGGCTCTGGTCGACGTGAACCACCTTGTCCAGGTGCTCGAGGCCCTGGATCAATTTGTGCCTGCCGGCCACCTGCTTGGCGCCGTTGAGCTTGTTGGCCAGCACCTTGTAGAGAATCTCGTTGACCAGCGTGGACTTGCCGGAGCCGCTGACGCCGGTCACAGCCGTCAGCAGTCCCAGTGGGAAGGCGGCGTCCACGTTGACGAGGTTGTTTTCCCGGGCGCCGATGACCTTCAGCTCGCGCTTCTTGTCGTACTTGCGCCGCTTCTTGGGGATCTCGATCTTCTTCCGGCCGGAAAGGTAGTCGCCGGTCAGCGATTCGGTGTTTTCCAGGAGTTCCTTGTAGGACCCGGAGTGCACCACCTGGCCACCGTGCTCGCCGGCGCCCGGTCCGATGTCCACAACCCAGTCAGCTTCCTGGATGGTGTCTTCGTCGTGCTCCACCACAATGAGGGTGTTCCCGAGGTCCCGCAGCCGGGTGAGCGTTTCGATCAGCCGGCGGTTGTCGCGCTGGTGCAGGCCGATGGAGGGTTCGTCGAGGACGTAAAGGACGCCGACCAGGCCTGAACCGATCTGCGTCGCCAGCCGGATTCGCTGCGCTTCGCCGCCGGACAGGGTGCCGGAGGGACGCTCCAGGTTCAGGTACTCCAGGCCGACGTCGAGGAGGAAGGTGAGGCGGGCCTGGATTTCCTTGAGGACCTGGTGGGCGATCTGGGCCTCGCGGCCGGTGAGCACCAGGGTGTCCAGGAAGTGGGCGCATTCACGCATCGGCATGGCTGCCACTTCGGCGATGGACTTGCCGTTGATCAGCACCGAGAGCGAGGCCGGGTTCAGGCGGGCGCCATTGCAGGCCGGGCAGGGAATCTGCCGCATGTACTCTTCGTACCGGTCCCTGGCCGAGTCTGAATCGGTTTCCAGGTGCTTGCGGTGGACGTACTGGACGACGCCCTCGAAGCCGGTGCTGTACTTGCGCTCCCGGCCGAAGCGGTTGCGGTACTGCACCACCACCTTGTGGTCCTTGCCGTGCAGGACGGTCTGCCGGATGTCATTGGGAAGCTTCTGCCACGCCGTCTTCATCGAGAAGTCGAGTTCCTTCGCGAGCCCGGACAGCAGCCTGTTCCAGTACTCGCTGGTGGCCGTACCCAGCGACCAGGGCGCGATGGCGCCCTCGCCGAGGGAGAGCTCAGGGTTCGGGATGATGAGTTCCTCATCCACTTCCAGCTTGGTGCCGATGCCGCTGCAGGCGGAACAGGCGCCGAAGGGGTTGTTGAACGAGAACGAGCGGGGCTCGATTTCATCGATGGCGAGGGGATGCTCGTTGGGGCAGGCCAGGTGCTCGGAGAATGCCCGGATCCGTTCCGCATCATCCGCTTCGAGATCGACGAATTCGGCCAGCACGCGGCCTTCAGCCAGACCAAGCGCGGTTTCGACCGAGTCGGTCAGGCGCTGGCTGATGCCTTCCTTGACCACGAGCCGGTCAACCACCACTTCGATGGTGTGCTTGAACTGCTTGCCGAGCTTGGGAGGATCGCTCAGCTGGATGAGGTCCCCGTCCACGCGCGCACGCGAGTAGCCCTTGGCCGTCAGTTCCTTGAAGAGGTCGACGAATTCGCCCTTGCGCCCGCGGACGACGGGAGCGAGGACCTGGAAGCGTGTGCCGGCCGGCAGTTCAAGCAGCTGGTCCACGATCTGCTGCGGCGTCTGCTTCGCCACCTGCTCGCCGCAGATGGGGCAGTGCGGACGGCCCACGCGGGCCCAGAGCAGGCGCATGTAGTCGTAGATCTCGGTGATGGTGCCCACGGTGGACCGGGGGTTCTTGCTGGTGGACTTCTGGTCGATGGAAACGGCCGGGGACAAGCCCTCGATGAAGTCCACATCCGGCTTGTCCACCTGTCCCAGGAACTGGCGGGCGTATGCGGACAGCGATTCCACGTAGCGGCGTTGGCCCTCCGCGAAGATCGTGTCGAACGCCAGGGATGACTTTCCGGACCCGGACAGTCCGGTGAAAACGATCATGGAGTCCCGCGGCAGGTCCAGGTCCACGTTGCGCAGATTGTGCTCCCGTGCCCCCTTCACCACAAGGCGGGAAAGGTCCGGGCGCGCCGGTTTCCCTTGGTTTAGGGGTACGACAGCGGAGCGGGCATCAACGGCTGGTTCTTCAGCTACGGCTTTAGGCACCCACTAATGCTAATCGAAAACTTCTTCGAATTTCCATGTCGGCGCCTATTCGGCGTCGTAGGCCGCCGCCAGCAGCTGTACTGCCTCCGCAAAGCTTGCGCCCTGGGCCTTTGCCGCGGTGGCGAAATCGGCAGCAGCCGCAGTCAGCGAGGTCCATGCCGCGTCCCTGGCGCAGACGGTGGTTCCGTGCCGGCCGCGGGTGGCTACAATCCCTGCCGCTTCCAGCTCCTTGTAGGCGCGGGCCACGGTGTGCGGGGCGACGCCCAGCGCGGTTGCAAGGGCGCGCACGGCGGGCAGGCGCGTGCCGGGGGCCAGGGCACCACTGTCCGCCCGTTCGATGATGTTCAGCCGCAACTGTTCAAAGAGCGGGACCGAACTGCCCTGGTTCGGCTTCCAGGTCCCCGGAAACTCATTTACGCCGCTCACTGCCCTGATTCCCCTGCGCGCAGCGCATCTGCCCTACCGGAGAACTGGGCATCGTAAAGCCTGCTGTAGTGCCCGTTGGCTGCCAGCAGCTGTTGGTGGTTGCCGTGTTCGACGATTCGTCCGTGGTCCATGACGAGAATTAGATCAGCGTCCCGCACCGTGGACAAACGGTGGGCAATCACGAAGCTCGTCCTGCCCTGCCGGAGCCGCTGCATCGCCTGCCGGATCTGCACTTCAGTGCGCGTGTCGACGGAACTTGTCGCCTCGTCCAGGACGAGGATGCTGCGGCCCGCGAGCTGGGCCCTGGCGATGGTGATCAGCTGCCGCTGCCCCTGGCTGAGGGAGTCGCCGTCGTTGCCCAATAGTGTGCCGTAGCCGTCAGGGAGGGCGCGCACGAAGTGGTCCACGTGCGTGGCTTCGGCGGCGGAGAGAATGTCGGTGTCGCTGGCGCCGGGCCGCCCGTACTCGATGTTCTCCCTGATGGAGCCGGTGAACACCCAGGCGTCCTGCAGCACCATGCCGATCATGGAACGCAGCTCGTCACGGCCGCGCCCTGCGATGTCCACGCCGTCGACGGTGATCCGGCCGGAATCGAGCTCGTAGAACCGCATGAGCAGGTTCACCATGGTGGTTTTACCGGCCCCGGTATGCCCGACGATGGCCACGGTCTGCCCGGGCTCAGCGGTAAAGGACAGCTCCCGGACCACGGGCGGACCGCTGTTGTAGCCGAAGGTGACGGCGTCGAACACCACCCGGCCGCCGGTGACTGCTGCCCCCTCCGCGCCGGCCGGCTCCCTTCCGGCCAACTCCCCGGCCTGCTCCGTGCCGTCGCGCGGAATTTCCGCGGCATCCAGGAGGGCGAACACACGTTCAGCCGACGCGAGGCAGGACTGCATCACGGTCAGCATGCCGCCAATCTGCCCGATCGGCTGGCTGAAGAGCCTGCTGAACTGGATGAAGGCCTGGACCCCGCCGATGGTCATGGCACCGGCGGTGACCTGCAGCGCGCCCACCACAGCCACGGCAATGTAGTTGAGGTTGGACACGAAAACCAGGAGCGGCTGGACGGCGCCGGAAACGTACTGGGCGCGCGCGCTGGTCCGGGAGAGCCTGTCGTTGCTGGTGGTGAACACCTCGGTGGCCATGCCCTGCCGGCCGAAGGCCTTGAGCACCTCGTGGCCCGTGATGTACTCCTCGAGGTGTGCGTTGAGTTCGCCGGTGGTCCTCCACTGCTCGGTAAAGTGCGCCTGGGACTTCCGGGCGACGAGGACAGTGACCACGGTCGAAAACGGCACGGTCACCAAGGCAATGACCGCCAGGAGCGGGGAGAGCCACAGCATCATGGCGAGGGCGCCGAGCAGCATGAGCACCGACAGGATCAGCTGGTTCAGCAGCTGGTTCAGTGCCTGGGAGATGTTGTCGACGTCGTTGGTGGCCCGGCTGAGGACGTCCCCGCGCCGCTGCTCGTCAAAATGCGCGGACGGCAGCCGGTGCAGTTTGTCCTCCACGGAGGCCCGCAGCCGGTAGCTCACGTGTTGCACGGCGGTGGCGGTGACAGCTCCCTGTACCCAGCTGAAGAGAGAAGCGCCGATGTACATCACCGCCACGAGCAGGAGCAGGGTGGCAAGTTTCCGTTCGTTGAAGGTCCCTCCAAAAACACCTTCAACCACGACGTCGGTTGCGTCGCCCAGCAGCTTGGGGGCCGACACGTTGAGCGCCACAAACGCGCAGGTGGCGGCAACGGCACCGAGCATCCTCCACCTGACGGGGCCCAGCAGTCCCAGAAGGCGCCTGCTGGTGGCCCAGGCGGCACCCGGGGCGGCGACCGCCGTCGTCGTTGTGGGTTCGGCTGCGATCATACCCTGCCTCCGAGCGCAAGCTGTGACGCGGCAATTTCCTGGTAGACCGTCGACGTACGCATCAGTTCGCTGTGCGTGCCCTGGGCGACGAGCCTGCCGTTGTCCAGCACCAGGATGAGGCCGGCGTCGAGGATCGTCGCGATGCGTTCGGCCACGATGATCACCGTGGACCGGCGGGTGAGCGGGGTAAGCGCCTCGCGGAGGCGCGCGTCCGTTGCATGGTCCAGCGCTGAGAGGCTGTCGTCAAAAAGGTACACCGGGGCGTCGCGGAGCAGTGCGCGGGCGATGCACAGCCGCTGGCGCTGGCCGCCGGAAAAATTCGTGCCGCCCTGGCTCACCGGGGTGTGGAGACCGTGGGGCAGGTCGCGCACAAACTCCTCCGCCTGGGCGGTACGGAGCGCTCGGAGGAGGTCGTCGTCGCTGGCGTCGGGCGCCGCAATCCGCAGGTTCTCGGCAACAGTACCGGAGAAGAGGTAGGCGCGCTGGGGCACCAGCGACAGGCTGTTCCGCAGGAAATGAAGCGGAAGTGATTTCACGTTGTGGCCGCCGATCAGGACCTCCCCCGACGTGGCGTCCAGGAAACGGGGCAGCAGGTTGAGCAGTGTCGACTTTCCGCTGCCCGTCGAGCCGATGATGGCGGTGAACGTGCCCGGCGCCGCAGTGAAGCTGATGCGGTCCAGGACCGGCGCCTCCGCCCCGGGGTAGGCGAAGGTGACGTCGCGGAATTCCACTGTGCCGCCTGCGGTGCGCTGTGCGTGCGGCAGCCCGGCCCGCGAGATCGCCGGATCGGCGATGGCGGGGCGGGTGTCCAGCACCGCCTGGATCCGTTCTGCGCAGGCCGCCGCGCGGGGAGCCGTCATCAGGACGTACATCGCCATCATGATGGCGATGAGGATCTGGAGGATGTAGGCGATGAAGGCCGTCAGCGCGCCAAGCTTCATGTCCCCTGCCTGGATTCTGTGGCCGCCGAACCACACCACTGCCACCGATGACAGGTTCACCACGATCATGATCAGCGGCAGCATCCCGGCCACCAGCAGCGCGGACTGCAGGTTGTTGCGGGTCAGCTCACGGTTGACGACGGCGAAGCGGCGCGCTTCGTGCGCCTGGCGGACGAACGCCCGGATGACATTGGCCCCGATGATCTGCTCCCGCAGCACCCTGCTGATGCGGTCGATCAGGATCTGGCCTTCCCGGTAGAGGGGCACGAGCCGGCGCACGATCAGGTACATGATGACCACCAGTACGGGCACGATGGCCACCACGATGCCAGAGAGGACCACATCCTGGTTCAGGGCCAGGACGATGCCGCCGATGCCCATTGCGGGCGCCGCCACGAGCATGGTGAAGACCAGCACGGCCAGCGCCTGGATCTGCTGGACGTCGTTGGTGGCCCGTGTCACCAGGCTGGGCACGCCGAATGACCCCACCTCCTGGGAGGACAGGGACTGAACCTTCGCGAAGAGCTCCTGGCGCAGCTGGCGGCCAAGCTTCATGGCCACGTTGGCACTGAAGTAGCCGGCCGCGAGTGCCGTGGCAACCTGGACGGCGGCAATTCCTGCCATCAAGCCGCCCAGCCGAAGGATGAGGTCCGTGTTCCCCATGACGATTCCGTCGTCAATGATGGCGGCATTGAGGGTGGGCAGGAGGAGGTTGGCCGTGGTCTGCAGGAGCTGCAGGACCACGATAGCCAGGACCGCCGGCTTATGCACGGCGAGCAGCCGCATCATCATGCCCGGGAGCATCGAACCTCCCTCCGCCGCGATGGCATGGTCAGCCCCGTTTCCGCGCGACTGCGAAAATCCTCCGGAACGGAAAAAAAGTGCCGTGTGAAGTGGCAGGGTAGGCGTCGTTGAGCAGCGCCGAATACTCCGCCTCGAATTCCGCAGCGTCCGCCGGCGGGAGCGCTGACAGCACAGGCCGCAGTCCGGCTCCCCTGACCCACTGCAGGACCGGATCCGGTCCGTGCAGAACCTGCTGGTAGGTGGTTTCCCAGGCATCCGCGTCGCAGCCGGCGTCGAGCATGATGTTGAGGTACTCGGCGGGTTCAGCGACGGCGTCATCGTGCCGCAGGACGCCGTCGAGGGCGTCCGTCCAGCGGCCGGACTCCGCGAGTTGCCGCATCAGCACATGCGACGGGGAACCGAAATTCCCCGGGACCTGCAGGGCGAACCAGGCGCCGGGCCTGAGGGCCTCCAGCCAGCCGGCCAGGAGGGCCGGGTGGCCGGGGACCCACTGCAGGGCCGCATTGGTCACCACCACGTCGGTCCGGTCCGACGGCATCCACCGGGCGATGTCCGTCAGTGCGAAGGAGAGGTTGGCCGACCGCGCGGCGTGGGTTCCCCCCTTCTGCAGCATTTCGGCGGACGAGTCGATCCCCAGCACTTCGGCGCCGGGCCAGCGCTCCGCGAGGGTCGCCGTGAGATTGCCGGGCCCGCAGCCGAGGTCCACCACATGGCGCGGATGGTCCGCGTGGATACGCGCGGTGAGGTCAAAATATGGCCGGTCGCGGTGGTTTCCGAACTCCACGTACTTAGCGGGATCCCATTTCAAGGACGTCCTCCAATGGCTCGAGCGGTTGCCGTCAGGCCGAGCCTAGTCCGGGCCGGCCCCGCGACCAAGGACGAACCACCCATTGGCTGCGGGCACTAAGCTTGAAAGCAATGAAACTCGTTGAGCAGCTCCCTGTCCCGGCCGAACGTACCTCCAGCGGGGCGGACCACGATCCGGATGAGCTCTACACCCGTTTCGTTGAGTGGACGGAAAGCCGCGGGCTGTCCCTCTACGCCGCACAGGACGAGGCCATCATGGAACTCGCCTCCGGGGACAACGTCATTCTGACCACTCCGACGGGGTCCGGCAAGTCCCTGGTCGCCATTGCCGCGCACTTCCAGGCCATGGCCCGGGGGGACCGAAGCTACTACACGGCACCCATCAAGGCCCTCGTATCGGAGAAATTCTTCGCCCTGTGCGAGATCTTCGGTGCCGAAAACGTGGGAATGATCACCGGCGACTCCGGCGTCAACCAGGACGCACCCATCATCTGCTGCACCGCCGAAATCCTGGCCAACATCGCACTTAGGGAAGGCGCCGGGGCGGACCTGGGTGCGGTGATCATGGACGAGTTCCATTTCTACTCCGACCCGCAGCGCGGCTGGGCCTGGCAGGTGCCGCTGCTGGAGCTTCCGCAGGCGCAGTTCCTGCTGATGTCCGCGACCCTGGGTGACGTCAGCCGCTTTGAGGCCGGCCTCACCGATCTGACGGGACGCCCGACGACGACCGTCAGTTCCGCTGAACGCCCGATCCCGCTGCACTACTACTACGAGCAGACGCCTGTCCACGAGACCCTCGAGGAGCTGCTCTCCACCAAACAGGTCCCCGTCTATGTGGTCCACTTCAGCCAGCTTGAGGCAATCGACCGGGCGCAGAACCTGATGAGCATCAACGTCTGCACCCGCGAGGAGAAGGACAAGATCGCCGAGCTGATTGCCGGCTTCCGCTTTGCGGCAGGCTTCGGCAAGACCCTCAACCGGCTGGTCCGCCACGGCATCGGCGTTCACCATGCCGGCATGCTGCCGAAGTACCGGCGGCTGGTGGAGCAGTTGGCACAGGCCGGCCTGCTCAAGGTCATCTGCGGCACCGACACGCTGGGCGTGGGCATCAACGTGCCCATCCGCACGGTCCTGCTCACGGCCCTCAGCAAGTACGACGGCGTCCGTACCCGGCTGCTGAACTCACGCGAGTTCCACCAGATCGCCGGCCGTGCAGGGCGGGCCGGGTACGACACCGCCGGCACCGTGGTGGTGCAGGCCCCCGAACATGTGACCGAGAACGTCAAGGCGATGGCCAAGGCCACCGCCAAGTTCGGCGACGACCAGAAGAAGCTCCGCCAGGTGGTCAAGCGGAAGCCGCCCGAGGGCTTCGTGTCGTGGGGCGAACCCACCTATAACCGGTTGGTGGGCTCCGTCCCCGATCCGCTGACCTCCAGCTTCACCGTGACGCACGCCATGCTGATGAACCTGATGGAGCGGCCCGGCGACCCCTTCAAGGCGGCCCGCCGGCTGCTCACGGACAACCACGAACCCCGCACTTCGCAGCTGCAGCTGATGAAGAAAGCCCTGGGCATCTACCGGGAACTGCTGGCCGCAGGTGTTGTGGAGCGGATCCCGCCCGAGGAACAGGGCCCGGACGGCAGGACCGTCAGGCTCACTGTCCACCTGCAGGCCAACTTTGCGCTGAACCAGCCGCTCTCGCCGTTTGCACTGGCGGCGCTGGAACTCCTTGATCCGGAGTCGCCGTCGTACGCCCTGGACGTGGTGTCCGTCATCGAATCCACGCTGGAAAAGCCCCGGCAGATCCTGTCGGCCCAGCAGAAGAAGGCCCGCGGCGAAGCCATCGCCGCCATGAAGGCCGACGGCATCGAGTATGACCAGCGCATGGCCATGCTTGAGGACGTCACCTACCCCCAGCCGCTGGCGGAAATCCTGGGGGAGGCCTTCGATGTCTACCGCAAGGCTGCGCCCTGGATTGGCGACTTCGAGCTTGCCCCCAAGTCCGTGGTCCGGGACATGTACGAGCGGGCCATGAACTTCGGTGAATTCGTCCAGTTCTACGGCCTGGCTCGCTCCGAGGGCATTGTGCTGCGGTACCTCGCCGACGGCTTTAAGGCGCTCCGCCAGACGGTCCCGCAGGACTCCCTCCGGGAAGACCTTGAGGACCTGATCGCCTGGCTGGGTGAGCTGGTCCGGCAGGTCGATTCCAGCCTGCTGGATGAATGGGAGGAGCTGACCTCCGGAGCCGCTCCGACCCCGCACGACGCTCCCCCGCCGCCGCCGCCGTCGCTGACGTCCAACATCAGGGCGTTCCGGGTGATGGTCCGGAACGAAATGTTCCGGCGCGTGGAGCTTTTCGCCGACGAGGCGGCCACGGAACTCGGCGAGCTCGACGGCGGCACCGGCTGGGATGCCGACCGCTGGGAAGATGTCCTGGATGACTACTTCGACGAACACAATGACATCGGCACCGGACCGGACGCCCGTGGCCCGGGGCTGCTGATCATCACGGAAGAGCCCGGCATGTGGAAAGTCCGGCAGATTTTCGACGACCCCGCCAGCAACCACGACTGGGGAATCTCCGCAGAGGTGGACCTGGCGGCGTCGGACGAAACCGGCACGGCCGTGGTGCGGGTGACCGACGTCAGCAGGCTGTGACCGGGCTCCGGCCGTCAGCCCAGGGCAGCACCCATCGTGTCTGCCCACAGACGTTGTCCCGCGGAATTCGGGTGCACATCGTCTGTGAGTAGTCCCGGCAGGCCCCCGCGTGCCCGGAACGCTGCGTTAACGTCAATGGCCGGATAGCCGGCACCTGGCGCCCAGTCCCGAAGCGCAGCCACGCTGCCGGCTGTATGCTCCTCCCACATCCCCAGCGACGGGTTCTGCAGCACAATCGCTGCGGGAACCCGTGCGGACCACTTGGCGTCAGCGGCGGCCAGCAGCTCCGCCGCGCCTTTGTCCGCCCGCTCCGGGGCCGGGTTGTGCCCGAAGTTGAGCACGGTGAGCGAAGGTTTTGAAGGCTGGATGCGGTCCAGGTGCTCAAGCGGATAGGCATAGCTGGCGCCTGAACGGGAACCGTTCCAGACGGTGATGGGGCGGTCCGGGCCCGGGTACACGGTCGGGTGCGCTTTCCAGTCACCGGTGGCCCCGTCCCAGAAGTGCAGTGTCACGGTTCCGCGCTTCGACAGATCCCGCGCCCATAAGTCGACCCATTCACCCGGTTCGTCGCCTGTGGAGTCCCCCAGGACGCTGATGGTCAGCGTGTCACGACTGCTGATGATTGTCCGCAGATCCCCGACTGTCACGGCGCCTTCAGGAGCGGCATCAGGCGGGTCCGCGGCGGACACCGACGATGTCCCGGCCGGGGACACCGGTGAGGGACGGGCGTCCATCAACTGCAGCAGCGTTATGCCGGCAAGCGCGGCCAATCCAACTGCCAACACGACGATGAGGAGGCCTATCCCCCGGGTGCGCCGCCGCGTCTGGTCGTTCATTGCTCCCCGCCGGTCGGTCGTTGTTCGGACACCGCCTGGATCCCACGGCGTCGAGCAGCAGGGCGGCGGAATTCAGTAGAGTGGACATCAAGCCCGAGTTTCAAGACACCCCTCCAGCAGGGAGAGATGAGAACCCAATCATGAGTGTAATCCGGCCAGCCACCGTAGATGACGTTCCCGTCATCCTGCAGATGATCCACGACCTGGCCATCTACGAAAAAGAACCCCACGCGGTCCGGAACACCCCGGAAATGCTGACGGACGTGCTGTTCGACGAGAACCCCAGGGTTTACGCCACGATGGCCGAAAACGCGGCGGGCGAGGTCCAGGGATTCGCCCTCTGGTTCCTCAACTACTCGACGTGGGAAGGTGTCCACGGCATCTACCTCGAGGATCTCTACGTGACTCCGGCGGCCCGCGGCGAAGGCCACGGCAAGGCCCTGCTGCAGCACCTGGCGGCCACCGCCGTCGAACGCGGTTATGCGCGCGTGGAGTGGAGCGTACTGGACTGGAACGAACCGTCCATCAATTTCTACAAGAGGCTGGGCGCATTCCCCATGGAGGAGTGGTCCACCTTCCGCCTGACCGGGGAAGCCCTGGAGGCCTTCGGCGCTGCCCGCGAGGCACACGCCCGTGGCTGACCTGCCCATGACCGGGCTCGCCGCCGTGGCAATGCTGGAGGCTACGGCCAGCCTTGCCAAGACCGTTCCGCACTCCATCAAGGCACGGCATGAGTACCGCGGGATGCGCACGGCCGAACACTATTTCGAGGTGCCCCTGGACCACTTCAATGGCGGCGCCGGGAAGATCACCGTGTTTGCGCGCGAGTACGTCTCCACGGACCACAGCGAGGAGGAAGCCACCCAGCTGCCTTGGCTGCTGTACCTGCAGGGAGGCCCCGGCGGACGGGGCAACCGGCTCGCCGCCCTCGGCGGCTGGACCAAAGCTGCCGCCAGGGACTTCCGCATCCTGATGCTTGACCAGCGCGGCACCGGGCTGTCCACTCCCATCGACCGCAACACGCTTCCCCTGCGGGGAACCGAGACGGAGCAGCTGGACTACCTGACGCATTTCCGGGCCGACTCGATCGTCGCGGACGCCGAGGCCATCAGGCATGCGCTGAGATCCGGTCCGTGGTCCATCTACGGGCAGAGCTATGGCGGCTTCTGCGCGCTCAGCTATCTTTCCTTCGCCCCGGAGGGCCTGCGTGAGGCACTCATCACCGGCGGGCTCGCGCCGCTGGACGGCCCCGCGGACAGGGTGTACCAGGCCACCTTCCGCCGGGTCGCCGCCCGCAACTCCGAATACTTCGCCTCCTATCCCGAGGACCGCGCCGCTGTCAGCCGGATTGCCCGGCACCTGCGCGAGACTGATGAGTACCTGCCCGACGGCGAGCGGCTCACCGTGGAGCGGTTCCAGATGGTGGGGTCGTTCCTGGGCGGCAACACCAGGGTGGACACACTGCACCATCTGCTGGAGGACGCCTTCGTGGAAACGCCCGGCGGCGAACGCCTGTCGGACGCGTTCCTGGAGCAGGTCCGCGGCATTGTCTCGCGTGCCGCCAACCCTCTGTATGCCCTCATGCACGAATCCATCTACGGCCAGGGCGGGGCGACCGACTGGGCAGCACAGCGGGTGCTTCAGGACTTCCCGGAGTTCAGCCCCGATGCCGCCGAGCCACTCCTGACCGGCGAGATGGTCTACCCCTGGTACTTCGAACAGGACGCAGCGCTCCGCCCGCTGCGGAACGTTGCCCGGCTCCTGGCCGGGAAGCCCGACTGGAAGCCCCTGTACGACCCGGAACGGCTGGCGTCGAACAGCGTGCCCGTGGCCGCTGCGGTGTACAGCGAGGACATCTACGTTGACCGGGATCTGTCCCTGGAAACGGCCTCGGCCGTGCGCGGGCTCCAGGTCTGGGAAACCTCGGACTTCCACCATGACGGGATCGCAGACGACGGTGAAGGCATCTTCTCGCGGTTGCTGGGAATGGTGCGCTCAGTCCGCCGCTGAGCGCCCTCCCGCCCCGCCGAACAACGTCGCCGTTCCGTCTCCTGCCCTGGTCGGCAGGAGGGCGATGACCGCCGCGGCAAGAACAACTACAGCTACCAGGCCGCCTGCCAGGTTGAGCCCCGGGTAACCGGCCCAACTGAGGATGAGGCCCGAGAAGGCGCCGCCCACCGCGCCGGCCGCACCCATCAGCATGTCCGAAACGCCCTGGACCATAACGCGGTCCTCCTGGCGCACGCTTTCGGCCAGGAGCGTGGATCCCGCGATGGTGGCGGCGGACCACCCGAGCCCCAGAAGCACCAGCCCCACGGTCACCGCGACGGTTGACCGCTGGCCGAAGCCCGCCACGGTCACCGCTGCTACCAGTATGGCGAATCCCAGGACAATGGTCTGCCTGCGTCCGGTCTTGTCCGTCAGCCACCCCATCACGGGTGAGAACGCGAACATCCCGGCAATATGCAGCGAGATGGTGAAGCCAATGATCACCAGGACGTCGCCGGCGGCGGTGTGACTGGCGTGGGCGGCGCTGCCGGGCCCGGCCACCAGTTCCTGCAGGTGCAGCGGCGTCACGGACATGACACCCACCATTACGGCGTGGGCGCCGACGACGGCGGCCAGCGCCAGGATGGCGGACGGTGAATGGCGGGCGGCCAGGAGTCCGCGGCGAAGGGCGCCGCCCCGCGAGGCTGGCGGCTGCTGCCCGCCCACACGGACCCCGGCGGCAGCGGCGCTCTCCGGTGCCGGATTGTCCGGGCGGCCCGGCCCCGCAACCCCGGCGGCGTCCGCCGCGAGCTGCCGCGCGAACAGCAGCGGGTCCGGGCGCAGCCCCGTCAGCAGCAGGGCGCAGGCCAGCACCAGTCCGACGGCGGAAATGACGAAGGGACCGGCAATGGGCGGCAGGCCGACGGCCTGGCCGACCACGGCGCCCGGTTGGATGAGGTTGGGTCCCGCCACTGCGCCGATAGTGATGGCCCACACGACGGCTGACAAGGCCCGTCCGCGGTGTTCATCATCGGCGAGGTCCACGGCAGCAAACCGCGCCTGCAGGCTGGATGCCGTGCCGATGCCCACACCGGCGGTCCCCAGGAGCAGCAGCACAAAGATCCCGGACACCACGGAACCCACGATCAGCACCACGCCGGCGAGGGCTGCGGCGAGACCGGTCACGAGGCCGGCCCGGCGGCCGCGGCGGTGCGCCAGCGAGGCCAGCGGCAGCGCCGAGAGGGCCGCGGCGAGAGTCATGACGGTGGCCACGGAGCCGGCCCAGGCGCTCGAGCCGGAAAGGTCCACTGCCAGCAGCGAGCCGATGGAAACGGTGGCCCCCGTACCGATTCCGCTGAGCAGCTGTGCCGAACCGAGGAGCACAACCGTTCGGCGCTGGACGGCATGGCGTTGCAGGGCGCGCCGCGGGACGTGGCGCACACCGGGCTCCGCCCCGGATGTGTTTGCCATCCTCAGAGCATAGCGCCGCGGGTGTCCGGGAAAACAGGGCTGCCGGATTGGTAAATGGACTCGTTTGGGGCCGCCTGGGCCGGGAAACCGCCTGATGAATGCAGACAACCCCGGCCAACGATGTGGCCGGGGTTGTCTGGAGCGTGCTTGAAGCGGTGGGGGTGCCTACTCCGCTTCGCTCATGCTCTTGCGTGAGTCCTCTTCGAGGCGGGCATCCACCTTCGCCTGGGCGGCTTTCGAGCTCAGCAGGCTGGCGATGACGGCGACGATGATGGTGCCCACAATGACAGCCAGGGACACGAACGTCGGGATCTCGGGAGCCCATTCGATGTGGTGGCCGCCGTTGATGAACGGAAGTTCGTTGACGTGCATCGCGTGGAGAACCAGCTTGACGCCAATGAACGCCAGGATGAAGGACAGTGCGTGCTTCAGGTAGATCAGGCGGTTCATCAGCCCACCCAGCAGGAAGTACAGCTGGCGCAGGCCCATGAGGGCGAAAAGGTTCGCGGTGAAGACAATGAACGGGCTCTGCGTCAGGCCGAAGATCGCCGGAATGGAGTCAACGGCGAAGAGCAGGTCGGTCAGGCCGATGGTGACGAAGACGATCAGCATCGGGGTGAAAACCTTCTTGCCGTCCACCATGGTGCGCAGCTTGCCGCCGTCAAACTTCTCCGACATCGGGATCACCTTGCGGAGCTTGGCGATCAGCGGGTTTTCCTTGTCCTCTTCGTCCTCGCCCTCGTCCTGGGCCTGCTTCCAGGCGGTCCAGAGCAGGAAGGCGCCGAAGATGTAGAAAACCCAGCTGAACTGCTCGATCACGATGGCGCCGAGCAGGATGAAGATGCCGCGCAGGATCAGCGCGATGATGATGCCCACCATCAGCACTTCCTGCTGATACTTACGGGGCACCGAGAAGCGCGCCATGATGATGATGAAGACAAACAGGTTGTCGATGCTGAGGCTGTATTCCGTCACCCAGCCGGCAACGAATTGCCCGCCGAACTCCGGGCCGGTGAAGGCGAACATCGCGCCGGCGAACACCAGGGCCAGAGTGACGTAGAACGCCACCCACAGGCCGGCTTCCTTCATGGAGGGTTCGTGGGGACGCCGGATAACCAGAAGAAGGTCGATGGCGAGGATCAGGCCGAGGACGACAAAGGAGCCGATCTCGAACCACACGGGCAAATCGAGCACAGGATGGCCTTTCGCAGGGTACGGAACAGTGTTGTAAGTCTCTCCGGCAAGCCTGTGCACTTTGTGCTGAATTGGCAGCCCGCTACGCCCGGCAGGGCATCAGTGCCGTGCGTGTTGACGATCGTAGCGCTTGGGATACTCCCCTACGTGACATCAACCTTACCCTAGGCGTGGCCCGCGGCCTGCATCTGGCGCAGTTCCTTCTTCAGGTCCCCCACTTCGTCGCGCAACCGGGCAGCCAGTTCAAACTGCAGTTCGCCGGCTGCGGCGTGCATTTGTTCGGTCAGCTGTTCGATGAGGCCCACGAGGTCCTCCGCCGGTGCGGCCGCAAGTCCGTCCGCCCGCACAGTGGACGCGCCCTTGCCCTTGCCGCGCGTCTTCCCCGCCGTGGCGAGCAGTTCGCGGGTGTCCGCGTCCTCCTTGGCCAGCTGGTCCGTGATGTCCGCAATCTTCTTCCGCAGGGGCTGCGGGTCGACACCGTTCTCCGTGTTGTACGCCACCTGAATTGCGCGGCGCCTGTTTGTTTCGTCGATGGCGTGCGCCATTGAGTCGGTGATGCGGTCCGCGTACATGTGAACCTGCCCGGAGACGTTACGGGCTGCGCGGCCGATGGTCTGGATCAGCGAAGTGGACGAACGGAGGAAGCCCTCCTTGTCCGCATCCAGGATGCTGACCAGGGACACCTCGGGCAGGTCGAGGCCTTCGCGGAGCAGGTTGATGCCCACCAGGACGTCGAAGGTGCCCATCCGCAGTTCACGGAGCAGTTCCACCCGGCGGAGGGTGTCCACGTCCGAGTGCAGGTACTCCACTTTGACGCCGTGGCCCAGCAAATAGTCGGTGAGGTCCTCGGCCATTCTCTTGGTGAGGGTGGTCACGAGGATGCGTTCGTTCTTCGCTGTCCGGGTGCGGATCTCGCCCAGCAGGTCATCGATCTGGCCCTTGGTGGGTTTGACCACGATCTCGGGATCGATCAGGCCGGTGGGACGGATGATCTGCTGCACGAAGCCGTCCGCCTTGCCCAGTTCGTACTTGCCGGGAGTGGCGGACAGGTAGACGGTCTGGCCCACGCGGTCAAGGAATTCGTCCCATTTGAGAGGTCGGTTATCCATGGCCGAGGGCAAGCGGAAGCCGAAGTCCACGAGATTCCGCTTGCGGGACATGTCGCCCTCGTACATGGCGCCGATCTGCGGCACGGTGACGTGGGATTCATCGATGACGAGCAGGAAGTCGTCGGGGAAGTAGTCGATAAGGCAGTGCGGAGCGGTTCCGCGGGCGCGGCCGTCAATGTGCGACGAGTAGTTTTCGATGCCGTTGCAGAAGCCCATCTGCTGCATCATCTCAAGGTCGTAGGTGGTGCGCATCCGGAGCCGCTGGGCTTCCACGAGTTTGTTCTGGCTTTCCAGCACCTGGAGCCGTTCGGCGAGTTCGTCCTCGATCCGCTTGATTGCCCGTGCCATCCGCTCGGGCCCGGCCACATAGTGCGAGGCGGGGAAGACGTACATTTCCTCTTCGTCCCGGATCACCTCGCCGGTCAGCGGGTGCAGGGTATGGATGTTCTCAATCTCATCCCCGAAAAATTCGATCCGGATGGCCAGTTCCTCATACATCGGGATGATTTCCACGGTATCGCCGCGGACCCGGAACGTGCCGCGGTGGAAGTCCATGTCGTTGCGCGCGTACTGCATGGCTACGAATTTCCGGAGCAGGTCGTCGCGGTTCATCTCCGCCCCCTTACGGAGCGTCACCATGCCGGCAATGTATTCCTCCGGTGTGCCCAGGCCGTAGATGCAGGACACCGTCGCAACGACGATGACGTCGCGACGGGTTAGCAGGGCGTTGGTGGCGGAGTGGCGGAGCCGTTCGACTTCCTCGTTGATGGAGGAGTCCTTCTCGATGAAGGTGTCCGTCTGCGCAACGTATGCCTCAGGCTGGTAGTAGTCGTAATACGACACGAAGTACTCCACCGCGTTGTTGGGCAGAAGTTCGCGGAACTCGTTGGCCAGCTGCGCGGCCAGGGTTTTGTTCTGCACCATCACCAGGGTGGGCCGCTGGATCTGTTCAATCAGCCAGGCGGTGGTGGCGCTTTTTCCTGTACCGGTGGCGCCGAGCAGGACCACGTCCTTTTCACCATTCTTGATCCGTTCAGTGAGATCAGCGATGGCGGCCGGCTGGTCGCCGGCCGGCTTGAACTCGCTGATGACCTCGAAGGGCGCCACGACACGGTTGATTTCCTGGGCAAGGCTCATGAATATAATCTACCGCCGGGCACTGACATCGTGGCCTCATTCAGCTTTGGGCGGTACCGGCGGCACTTTCGGCCGCGGCCCCGGCGGCAGTTCCAGCGGCACGGACTGCCGCATACGGCGGAGGGCGCCAGCCGGTGCGCTGTACCCATGCCTCCATCCGGACGGCGGCATATTCGGTGAACCACGCCTCCTTGTCCGCGGCGTAGCCCGCCGTCGACTTGTCCACGCTGTGGAGGGCGGCGACCCTGCGCTTCTCCGCGAGATAGTCTCTCCTCGTTGCCGCGTCATCGCGCAGCCAGTCCCGGAAGCACAGGGCAAACCGACACCCGGGCGATCCCGCGGGCCGGACGTGCAGGTTCACCGGCCGGCCGGGGTCGGCGTTCGCGTGCAGGCGCTTGGCCCAGTCGGCCGGGTCGGGGTGCGAGGGTTTCGGATTGTCCGCGAGCACACCGGGCCACAGCGGGAACCCGGCCGCGGCCAGCAGCGGCGCGATCCGGTCCGCCGTCGCCAGGTCCGCAACAATCAGTTGGAGGTCGATGATGTCCTTGGCGTCCAGTCCCGGAACGGCGGTGGATCCGATGTGGTCCACGGCAAGGATGCCTGCCGGGGCCGCCGCCTCGAGGCGGGCGGCCAGCCTGGCTGCCTGGGCCTCCCACGTCGGGTCGGCAGGGGCCAGCACGGGCCCGCCCTTGCGGGGTGCCGCCCGTTCATGGGTGATGTTATTCGCATACGGTGCCAGCCGGCGGCTCCACAGGGCGTCCACCGAGTCCCTCAGTTCCTGAACGGTGCCGGAGTTGTCCAGCACGACGTCCGCCGCGGCAAGGCGGACGTCCCTCGGGGCCTGCGCCGCCATCCTGGACAGGGCCTGCTCTTCGGTCATCTTCCGGTGCTGCACCATGCGCTGCACCCGCACATCGTCCGGGGCGTCCACCACCAGCACGAGGTGAAAACTGCTGCCCTGGCCTGTTTCCACCAGCAGTGGAATGTCCTGAACGACGACGGCGCCAACGGGGGCGGCGGCGATCACCGCCGCGGCCCGCTCCCGGACGAGGGGATGAACGATGCCGTTGAGGGCCGTGAGCCTGTCGGGGTCGCCGAACACCAGGGCGCCAAGCTTCGCCCGGTCGAGTCCGCCGTCGGCTCCCAGCATTTCCTCCCCGAAGGCCTCCACCACCTGCGCAAGGCCGGCGGTGCCCGGCTCCACCACTTCACGGGCGAGTGCGTCGGCATCGACCAGTACGGCCCCCAACTCCCGCAAACGCGATGCGACAACTGACTTCCCCGAGGCGATGCCGCCCGTCAACCCGATCTTCAGCACCCCACCAGACTAGTCCCCACCGCCCCCCTGACCTCGCTCCGCTCGCCCAGGGAACCCTGACGGCGTGGGCCCACCCACCGCCCCCTGACCTCGCTCCGCTCGCCCAGGGAACCCTGACGGCGTGGGCCCACCCACCGCCCCCTGACCTCGTGCGCCCATGCCCGGACTAGACTTGGGCGGTGCAAGAGCTAGAAAGCAGGGCCACTGCCTACACCACCCTTGCTGCCGGGTCGGACTTCCGCCACGAGCTGGAGGTCAAGCGGTCACGGTTCATCACCGTGATCCGGCGCACCGGGGACGAGGACGGCGCGAGGGCGCTGGTGGCCGGACTGCGCAAGGAATTCCACGATGCCCGGCACCACTGCTCAGCCTTCATCCTGGGTCCGGACCGTGACATCCAGCGTTCCAGCGACGATGGCGAACCGTCCGGAACCGCAGGTATCCCGATGCTGGAAGCCCTCATCCGGCGGGAGACGGCGCCCGGGGTGACGGACCTCAGCGATGTCAGCGCCGTCGTCGTCCGCTATTTCGGCGGGATCCTCCTCGGGGCCGGCGGACTGGTGCGTGCGTATTCGGAATCGGTGTCCTCCGCACTGGACCTCGCCCCGCTGGTCCGGCGCAGCCGGCTGCGGATCTGCTCCGTTGAGGTGCCGCATTCGGCGGCCGGCAGGCTGGAAAACGACCTCCGTGCAGCCGGCTACGTGATGGCGGAAACCGGTTACGGGGCGCTGAACGCCGTCCTCCGGATTGCCCTGGCGGACCAGGCAGATGAACTTGCCCGGGCAGCCGAACGGCTCGCCGCCATGACGGCCGGCAGCGCCGTCCTCGTGCCGGGGGAAACGGAGTGGATTGATGTCGCCTTCTGACCACGCCCTACCGGCGGGCCGCGTGCAGCTGCTCGACGTCACCGCCGGCATCCTCGAGAAGCTGATCGACGTCGCCCTCTCCGACGCAGCGCCCGACGACGTCACTCCCCCGCTGGGGGAAACTGACGGCTGGAACGCGGAACGGATCGGCTGGTTCCGCGACTATCACCGGGCCGCTGCTGCAGGATTGGACGGCCCGGCTGCCCAGAAGACGTGGGCGATCAGCTGCGACGGGCAGATTGCGGGATCCATCCGGCTGAGGCGTCCCGGAGCGGCCCCGTCGGAGGGCGGTCCGCTGGAGACCGGGCTGTGGCTCGGCCGCAGCTTCCGTGGCCAGGGAATCGGCCGGGAGGCTCTCACGCTTGTCCGGGCCGTGGCATTACGCGCCGGCGCGTCCATGCTGCAGGCCGAAACAACCGCCGAAAATGCGGCCGCCCAGGTGCTGCTGCGCTCAGCGGGAGCCGAACTGGCCGGAGACGGTGTGAGTTCACCGGTAACGGCGCGGATCAGCCTTCGCTGACACGAACGGGAGCGACATCGCTGGGTGGCAAGCATCACCGCAACTGTGGATCCCTCAGGGCGAATCCCGCAGCCGCGAGTAGACGTACATTTCTTTGCGTTCGCCGCCGACATCCTGCCAGCTCCGAAGCAAGCCCTCCCGGGCGAAGCCGCTCCGCTCCGCGGTTCGCCAGGACGCCTCGTTCCACGGTTCCACGTGCAGCTCCAGCCGGTGGATGCCAGGCTGCTGGAGGGCCCAGGCCGAAACGGCACCAAGGGCGCTGGACGCGGCACCCCTCCCCCGGTGGCCGGGCGCGATCCAGTAGCCGACGCTGGCCCGGCCGTGCTGGTGGTTCTTCAGCCACAACCCGATCTGGCCCACGGCCCTGCCGGACGCCGCGTCAGCGATCGCGAAAGAGTATCCGGATCCCTCGGACAGCCGCCGGTGCTGCCGCTCAATGAAGGCCAGTGCCGCGGATTCGGTTCCGCAGGCCGGGACCGTGGTGACGTGAAGGCCTCGTCAGGCGGCGGGGCCGGTGGTTGGATGGACATGTCCAGCTGAGACGTGGGGGAAGCCGATGGAAGATCCTTTCGACCTTGAGCGGTTCGTGGTGGCCCAGGAGGCCGGCCGGACATACCAGCAGGCCCTGGAGGAGCTTCGCAACGGGGAGAAGCAGTCCCATTGGATGTGGTTCGTCTTTCCCCAGGTCGCAGGCCTCGGCCAAAGCCCCACCTCCCGGAAATACGCCATCACGTCACTGGCGGAAGCGCAGGCCTACCTGCGGCACCCTCTACTCGGTCCGCGGCTGGTGGAGAGCGCCAACGCTGTTGCCGCCCACACCGGGCTCAGCGCAGTGCGGATATTCGGCGGGATCGACGCGCAGAAGCTGAGGTCATCCATGACGCTGTTCCTGCGCGCCGCTCCGGAGGAGCCCGCGTTCCAGGAAGTCCTTGACCGGTACTTCGACGGCAGCCCCGACCCAACGACCGACCGGCTGCTGGAGTGAACAAAAAAGGTGGCCGCCCCCTTTCGGGGACGGCCACCTTCAGCGTGCTAACTGCCTGGGTCCTTGGGGGAATGCACCCTCAGGGACAACTGGGCAATTAGTTGCCGGTCAGCTTCTCGCGCAGTGCTGCAAGAGCCTCGTCCGAAGCAAGCGTGCCTGCACCGGTCTCGGCTGCAGCCGGCTCGGAGGAGTAGCTGGTGGTGCCGGAATCGCTGTCACCGGACGTTGCAGCTGCAGCGTCGTCGGCAGCGTGCTGGGCAACCTGCTTCTTGTGTGCTTCCCAGCGGGTCTGGGCGTCAGCGTACTGCTGCTCCCAGGCTGCGCGCTGGTTCTCGTAGCCTTCAAGCCACTCGTTGGACTCCGGGTCGAAGCCCTCCGGGTACTTGTAGTTGCCCTCTTCGTCGTACTCAGCGGCCATGCCGTAGAGAGCCGGATCGAATTCGGTGCTGTCGGCGTCAACGCCCTCGTTAGCCTGCTTGAGGGAGAGGGAGATGCGGCGGCGCTCGAGGTCGATGTCGATGACCTTGACGAACAGCTCGTCACCAACGGAGACAACCTGCTCAGCCAGCTCCACGTGGCGGACTGCCAGCTCGGAGATGTGAACGAGGCCTTCAATGCCGTCTTCGACGCGTACGAACGCACCGAACGGAACGAGCTTGGTGACCTTACCCGGAACAACCTGCCCGAGGGCGTGGGTGCGGGCGAAGGTCTGCCACGGATCTTCCTGCGTAGCCTTGAGCGACAGGGAAACACGCTCACGGTCCAGGTCGACTTCGAGAACCTCGACGGTGACTTCCTGGCCAACTTCGACAACCTCGGACGGGTGGTCGATGTGCTTCCAGGACAGCTCGGAAACGTGAACCAGGCCGTCTACGCCGCCCAGGTCCACGAATGCACCGAAGTTGACGATGGAGGAAACAACGCCGGGACGAACCTGGCCCTTTTCCAGCTTGTTGAGGAACGTGGAGCGGACCTCGGACTGGGTCTGCTCGAGCCATGCACGACGGGACAGCACAACGTTGTTGCGGTTCTTGTCCAGCTCGATGATCTTGGCTTCGATCTGCTGACCGATGTACGGAGCAAGGTCGCGCACACGGCGCATCTCGACGAGGGATGCGGGCAGGAAGCCGCGCAGACCGATGTCGAGGATAAGACCACCCTTGACAACCTCGATGACGGTACCGGTAACGACACCGTCTTCTTCCTTGACCTTCTCGATGTCGCCCCAGGCGCGCTCGTACTGAGCGCGCTTCTTGGAGAGGATCAGGCGGCCTTCTTTGTCTTCCTTGGTGAGCACCAGGGCTTCGACCTGATCACCAACGGAGACGACGTCTCCGGGATCAACGTCGTGCTTGATGGACAGCTCGCGGGAGGGGATGACACCTTCGGTCTTGTAACCGATGTCGAGCAGAACTTCGTCGCGGTCGACCTTGACGACGGTACCTTCGACGAGGTCTCCGTCGTTGAAGTACTTGATGGTGGCGTCGACTGCTGCGAGGAAGTCCTCAGCGGTACCGATGTCGTTAATCGCGACTACGGGGGTACCGGGCTTCTCGGTGGAGGTGATGGTCATGTAGTAGGGGCTCCGTTGTGGATAGTTAGTCGGTCAGGCGGACCGCCGCACACCCGTATGGACGGGGGCGCGAGTGATGGCAGACCACATGGACCTGCCAGGTTCATCCTGATTTTGTGGATTCTAGATACGTGCACGTAGTACACGCCCGTTTATTCTAGTCGTACCCTCCAACGCCGGTCAAAGCGGCCGGCGCCGGACTGAGGGCCCGAAACGGCTCAGAAATGCGTCAGGCAGTGGGGCACGCGTTCGACGGCGAACATCAGGGCGGCGCGGAACGCAGCGTCCGGCGTGCGCTCGAGGATGCGTCCCGAGTCAACCAACGTCACCGGATGCACACCACCCAAGTACATCGAGGACAATGCCGCCACATCCAATTCAAGGTCCGCCGGGCTGGCCCCCGCGTCCGTGACCACCGCGGATCCTCCGCTCACGTCGAGGGCGAACGCGCCGTCCGTCAGGCCCAGCGAATCGGCAACTTTCAGCACAAGCCGTCCGTCGGCCGGGTAGTGGCGGGCTTCCAGGGCCTGCTTCACATCCAGGATCCGCAGCCAGAGCATGTCCCGGGCAGCCGAGGCCTCGACACAGCGGGCGTCCTCGAGCGCCCAGCTGAGCGCGTCGTCCACCGGGGCTTCCTCGCAGGAAACCTGTTCAACCAGGTCAATGGCCCCCAGGTACTGCCACAGTTCCAGGTACGCCGGACCCGTCGCCGCCACCAGGTCAAGCACTTCCATGGTGTAGGGCTTGCTGGACCAGCCGGAAAACTTATAGGAGACGTAGCCATCCACCCCGCCGTCGGGCCCGTAATGCAGCGCGACCTTCACCTTCGGGTCCTCGCCGCCGTCTCGGCTGATGGATCCCGAAATGAACTCCCGGTAGAACTCGTGGCGGTCGATTGACCCGGGCGTGAGGCGGTGCTTCCGGTCAAAAACCACCGGGGCCAAGTCCAGGAGGACTTTGGGGTCGGCCACTTCGACGCTTCCCACAGGAGTGTGGTTCAGCTTGAATCTTGTGGTGGTGTCCACTTTGATGGATTGCTCGGAGGTGGCCACGCCAAATCCGAACCGACCGTAGATCGACGCCTCGGAGGCCGTGAGTGCGGCCATGGCCAGGCCGTCCTGGCGGGCCTGCGCCAGGTCTTCGACCATCATGCGGCGCAGCAGCCCGCGGCGGCGGTGGGAAGTCCGGACGGTCACCGCGGTCACCAGCCGGGTGGGCAGCAGCCTGCCTGAGCCGATGTTCAGGGTCTTGACCAAGGTTCCGAAGGTGGCGACAGGTACGTCGGCACCCAACGAATGGCCCGCGACAGATCCCGTTTGGTAGACGCCGGTCATCACGCGCCTGTCGGCGCGCTGCATCTCGATGCCTTTGTCCACCCGCTCATCGGTGCGGCGGGCATCGTGGAAGCCGAAGGCCACGGCCCGCATCCATGCAACCGACTGCGGGTACGCCGGATCGTCTTTGGCTGCCGGCTCAAACCGCCGGATTTCATAGTCCGCACTCAAATTAGGCACAGTACCGAGCCTAGCCAATCCTGCCGCCGGTCCGGTACCCGGCACGCCGCTGGCGCGCCGGTACCGGACGCAGGACCCGCTAACCCTAGTGGCCGGCGTCGTACCAGCTGGGACCGACGCCGATCTGGACATCCAGCGGAACGCTCAGGTCCGCGGCGGCTGCCATTTGTTCGGTGACAAGTTTCTCCACGGCCGCACGCTCCCCCGCCGCGACCTCCAACACCAGTTCGTCGTGGACCTGCAGGAGCATCCGCGACTTCAGGCCCTGGGCCGCCAGTTCGGCGTGCACGCCCAGCATGGCCCGCTTGATGATGTCTGCCGCCGAGCCCTGGATGGGCGAATTCAGCGCAATGCGTTCCGCGTTCTCGCGCAGCTGGCGGTCCGTGCTCGTGAGGTCCGGGAGGTACCGGCGGCGCCCTTCGATGGTGGCGGTGTAGCCGTCGATCCGGGCCTGGTCCACAACACCCCGGAGGTAGTCGCGGACGGCGCCGAACCGGTCGAAGTATTCCTTCATGAGGGTCCGCGCCTCGTCAACAGAAATCTCCAGCTGCTTGGAGAGGCCGAACGAGGTGAGGCCATAAGCCAGGCCGTAGGACATGGCCTTGACCTTGGAGCGCATGGCACTGGTCACCTGGTCGGTGGGCACATGGAAGATGTTGGAGCCCACGAACCGGTGCAGGTCTTCGCCGTCCTTGTACGCCTGGATCAGGCCGGCGTCCCCCGAGAGGTGGGCCATGATGCGCATTTCGATCTGCGAGTAGTCCGCGGAAAGCAGGCAGTCATAGCCATCGCTGACCACAAAGATGCCGCGGACGCGCCGGCCCTCCTCGCTGCGGATGGGGATGTTCTGCAGGTTGGGGTTGTTGGAGGAGATCCGGCCCGTGGCCGCGACGTTCTGCGCGTACGTGGTGTGGATCCGGCCGTCTTCCGTGACGGACTTCTTGAGCGTTTCCAACATCTGGCGCAGCTTCGACGACTCGCGGTGCGCCATCAGCTGGACCAGGAATTCGTGCCCGGTCTTTTCCAGCAGGTTCTTGAGTGACGCGGCGTCGGTGGTGTAGCCGGACTTGATTTTCTTGGTCTTCGGCAATTGGAGTTCGTCGAACAGGACGGTCTGCAGCTGCTTGGGCGATCCCAAGTTGACCTCGTGGCCGATCGCCGCGAAGGCAAGCTCCTGGGCGTTGTCGATCACCTTGGCGAGGTCCGCCAGCTGGTCGTCCATGCGCGGCATGTCGATGGCGATTCCCGCGAGTTCCATGTCGGCGAGAACCCGGCTGACGGGCAGCTCCAGGGTGGTCAGCAGGTCCGCGGCCTTGCGTTCCGTCAGTTCCGATTCGAAGTATCGGCTCAGGGTCTGGACCACGGCGGCCACCCGGACCAGCTCGCCGGCAGCCGCGGCGTCGTCGCCGTCGAACGACAGCTCAAGCTGGCCCGCCTTGGCGGTCTCGGGCGAGATGCTGATGTTGAGGTGGTGCTGGGCCAGCTCGGCGAGCTCGTACGTGCGGCGGTCCGGCTGGATGAGGTACCCGGAGATTGAGGTGTCATCCACCACCCCTTCCAGGCCCAGGCCACGGCTGGACAGGGCCTTGAGGGCCGCCTTGTAGCCGTGCATCACCTTCGGCGATTCCCCATCCCGCAGCCAGTCCGCCAGGACGTTTTCGGCTGCGGCGTCCTGCGCTGCGAGGTCGATGTACACGGCGGCGTCGTCACGGACAATGGCCAGTGCCGCGGCGTCTTCGCCGATCCGGCCGGGCACCAGGTCGACGGCGACTGCCGACCTCTTGCCGGCCCCCGCCGCCAGGAAGGCGCCCAGCTCGGCAGCATCCGCGGGGATCACATAATCCGGGGTGTCGATGCTCTCCCGCTCAGCGGATTCCACGTCCTCGCTGCTGTAAAGGGCAAACAGCCGGGTACGGATGGTCTTGAATTCAAGGTCGTCGAAGAGCTGCTCCAAGGCGGCCTCGTCCGGCCGCGGTTCCGCGAGTTCGTCCAGCGTAACCGGGAGTTCCAGGTCCGTGTGGAGCCTGTTCAGCCGCCGGTTGCGCTTGACGTCCTCAACGTTCTCGCGCAGCGAGTCCCCCACCTTCCCGCCGATCGCATCGAGGTGCTCCAGGACCCCCTCCAGGCCGCCGTATAGGTTGATCCACTTTGCGGCGGTTTTCGGGCCGACGCCGGGAACGCCGGGGAGGTTGTCCGCAGTTTCCCCCACCAGGGCGGCGAGGTCCGAGTACTGCGGCGGCGTCACAAAGTACTTCTCCTGGATGGCTGCGGCGTCCAACCGGGGAATGTCGCTGACGCCCTTCCGCGGGTACAGCACAAACACGTTGTCGGTGATGAGCTGGAAGGCGTCACGGTCACCGGTCACGAGGAGCACCTCGTAACCGGCCTTCTCCCCCATGGCGGCCAGCGTTGCCAGGATGTCGTCAGCTTCATAGCCAGGCATTTTGATGGTCTTGATGCCCCATGCCTGCATGACCTTGTCGATGAGGTCGATCTGGCCGCTCATCTCCCGGGGCGTTTCGTTCCGACCGCCCTTGTAGTCGCTGTACTCGGCCTTGCGGTGGGTGGTTTCATCCGACACATCGAAGGCCACGGCAACGTGGGTGGGCTTCTGTTCCTTGATCAGGTTGATGAGCATGGACGTGAATCCATGGATCGCGTTGGTGTGTTGCCCGTTCGCGGTGGAGAACTTGTCCGCCGGCAAGGCGAAGAAGGCGCGGAACGCCATGGAGTGTCCGTCCAGGACAAGGAGGCGTGGCTGGTCCGTGATGGGAATCACGGGAGCCTCGGTGGCGGAAACCGGCTCCGCGGTACGTGTGGTTTTCCGGGCGGGCTTGGCCGCAGTCACTGATTCGGAGTCAGGAGCCGGGAGGATGTCTGCTGCAGTGTCTGCCGAAAGGGGGGCAAGGGCCGGTTTGGTAGTTTCGCTCACAGGTGCCAGCCTAGTTCCCATGATGGACAATTTCACGCCCGGCCAGTTCGCGGACGAACTGATGGCCGCCGGAATCCCGGAAGAAATGCATGAATGGCTCGGTGGGTACGGTGTCGGCGCACTGGTGGTGAAGATGGGCATCCACTTCCTCGAAATGAGCCCGGAACGCACCGTTGCCACCATGCCGGTCGAAGGCAACACGCAGGTGGCCGGGATCCTGCACGGCGGCGCCCATGTGGTGCTGGCCGAGACGCTCGGCTCGTTCGCCGCCGGGATGCACGCCGGCCCGGGACGGCAGGCGCTCGGTATCGAGGTGGGAGCAACGCATCACCGCGCCATCGCCGCCGGCACGGTGACAGGAACCTGCACGGCCATCCACCTGGGCAGGACCCTGACCACCCACGAAATCGTGATGACGGATGAAAAGGGCCGCCGGCTGTCCACCGCCCGCATCACCAACCTGATCCGGGACATCTGACCCTGGCGATCCCGTCCTGACGGCGGCTTGACGACGATGGCCGGACCGTCCCTGGGCTCAGCCCGACGCTGCGCCCTGGGAGGCTGCACCCTGCGACGGCGCGCCGCCGAGCCGGTACCGCAGCTCCACAATTCCCCTGCCCATGGCGTTGGACGCCACCAGTTCCATCGGACGCATGGGACCGTCCTTGATCGGCAGCACGGGCTTACCGGCACCGAGCACCACCGGGATGATGGAAATGATGATTTCGTCCAGCAGGCCGGCCTCGGCGAACTGGGCCGCGAGCTCTCCGCCGCCCACCAGCCAGACGTTCTTCGCCCCCGCCTCCGCAGTGAAGTCATCCATGAACTCGCGGACGTCGCCCCGCACGAAGGTGATGTTGGCTCCCCGCGGCGCGGAGTGTTCGTGGTGCGTAAAGACCCAGCACGGGGTGTCAGGATAGGGCCAGTTGCCGGGCTCGTGCTCCATCAGCCAGGCGTAGGTCTCCCCGCCCATCACAATGCAGCCGACATCGGCCATGAACGCTTCGTAACTTTCCCGGCCGCCCTCGAATCCGTCGAACTCGAGGAGCCATGCCAGGTTGTCATCGGGCGTGGCAATGAATCCGTCAACGGACGAGGCCACGAAGTACTGAAGACTGGACATGGGCCAAGCCTAGTCATTTCGACTCGGGGTTCCCATACTCCACGCGCATGCCGGGATCGTCACGCAGCACCACGACCTTGCCGCTCCGGAGCGTCCAGCCCTCATTGAGCAGGAAGATGCGTCCGCCGCTGACCACGAGCAGCCGGAGGCCGGTGTACTGGTACACGGGATGATCTGCCGTGCCGCTGGACTGTTCGCGCACGTTGGGCGCACTGATACCCAGCCGGTCCTTGCTGTAGACAACGGCGGTGGGCAGGAGCATGGACCGCTGCTCATAGCTCACCGCCAGTCCCCGGCCGAGCGCCTGGGCGTAGTCTGAGGTGCCCCAGAAGAGCAGCAGGCTCACCAGGCAGAAGATGAGCGGCTTTTCGGATCCGCGGGAAAGTGCGGCAATGCTGCGTCCGGGCCCTTCCGTGGAACGCCGCCACAGGCTCAGGCCCCACGCGGCCAGCAGCACCCCTGCAGCCATGATGTAGGGGACGAACAGCACGGTCCGTTCCGGCTGGAGGATCACCACCAGCCACATGGCCGCGGCACAGGCCACCCCGGCAAACAGGATCACTGCGGCAAGCCGCCGGATGCCGGCGACGCGGCCGGCCGTGATGTGTCCGGCCAGGAACCGGTCCACGGCAAGCCAGAGGACGGCCAGAATCAGCACCCAGACCAGCGGGATGAACAGGGACGGGATACTCCTGAGGACGAAATCCTGCACGGTGTACCCGAAGAGGCTTACGTCCAGCCCCATTGCCTTCGCCTGGGCATCCGTCCGCGCCCAGCCAAAGTAGACCAGCAGGGCCGTCGAAATGGTCAACGGCGGGCCGATGACCGCCAGCATATCGACCGCGCGTTTCCAGCGGGGATCCCCCTCCGGTTCGCCGCTCATGACGGCGGCAGCAGCGGGGCTTCGGCTGCCGGGGGCCCGACTGTCGGAAGCCCGGTTCCCGGCGGCTCCGGCGGCGCCGTCGTGGTCGGCTCTGTTGGTGTGGGACCGGGCGACGTCGGGTCAGCATAGAACAGGACGGCTTCACCGTTCACCGGAGGTGTCGCCGCCACCGTCACACGCGCGGACTCGATGCCGTTTGCGGGCGGGGCGTAAAACACGAAGGGGCCGAACTGCGGGCCTTCGAATTCAACCGGATTGCCGTTCACTAAAACGTTGTCCACGTTCACGAAGAATCCCTCGAGCCGCACCGGCGTTCCCCCGCCCGCGGGGACGGTGGGAGCGGCCGCACCGGCATCGGGCCCGTCGAGGACCGTCAGTCCTGTCAGCCGGCGGGGGCAGTCGTCGCCTGCGCCTGCGGCATCCACGAGGAGTTGGATCCCCTGGTGTGCGGTCCGGAGATCCACGGCCTGCTGCAGGGATTCCGTGACCTTGATTTCCCAGCACCTTCCGGGTGGCAGGCTGGGGACACCGGCCAGCGCAGTCCGTGCCCGCTGCCAGTCCTGAGGCAGGTCTGTGGCCAGCGCAAGGCAGGTAGCCTCAGCAGCGGTCCACACGGCAGGAAAGGCCGTGTTGAGGGTGGAGTCCCGCAAACCTGCGCAGTCCCTGTGGCGGAGGAGTTCGTAAAGCGTTCCCTCCGGCGGGTCGGTGGGGGCGGCGGGGCCGATGGGGATCCAGCGGATGACGGGTGCGGCCTCTGGCGGCGGGCCATCGCCCGGTCCCGGCAACGGCGAAGCTGTTGGTTCTCCGTTGGTGGAGGCACTGCCCGAAGGTTCCGTGGCGGACGGGGATGCCGCCGTCGTCGTACTCTCCGTAGGTGACGGGGACGGCGGAGCGAAGCATCCACTGGTGAGGAGCAGCAGGCAGACGGCCACCGCGGTTCTTGCTGCTCGGGCAGTCGCCCCGGTTTGACTGTGCATGACAGACCCACCTGCTTGCGGTTCCCGGCAGGGGAACCGGCCTGGATAGAACCCTTCGGGAAGATTCCCGGCATCGGCCGGCGGCGGAGCCGGACCAAACACGCTGAAACAGTGTTAACTATTCCCCCGATGGGCAATATCCGCCAGAGCAGCCCCTTGCACTCCAGCCGTAACGCCTCAAGGACCGGCGCCTCCCGGGCGTCGGACCTGAGTGGAAGCGGCAGTTATTTGCTGAAGTACGGAATGATCAGATAGAGGCCAAACAGCACCGCGATGCCGCACAGGCCGAAGCAGGCGTAGGCCAGCGATTTCATCCACCGGGGCGTGGCCTGCTCGGGATCACCGGCGATGGCGGTGAAGCGGACTCCGACGGAGTAAAGTACAACCACCGTCACTGCGGCAATAAGCGTGGCGCCGGCAACCTGAATGAGTTCCAACCAGTGCATTTACTTGGCATCCTTCGACTTGTTGGCGCGGCTGGCGGCCATTGCCTTCTTCTTGCGGAAGCGGACCGCTTGTCCGGCCTCTTCGACTTCCACGGCATTGTGGTGGCCCACGTGGGATTTGCGGGACTGGATGAACATAAACAGGACTGCGCTGGTGCCGGCTACGGCAGCGATCAAAACGCCCACGACGCCGGTCTTGACCAACATGGCGGTGAGGGCGCCGACGATCCCGGCGGCGGGGAGCGTAAAGAGCCAGCCGATGGCGATGCGGCCGGCAGTGCCCCAGCGCACCGAGGTGCCCTTGCGGCCCAGACCGGACCCGATCACGGATCCGGAGGCCACCTGCGTGGTGGACAGCGCGAAGCCCAGGTGTGAGGAAGCGAGAATGGCTGAGGCGGTGCTGCTTTCCGCTGCGAAGCCCTGGGCCGGTTTGACGTCCGTGAGGCCCGAGCCCATGGTGCGGATGATCCGCCAGCCGCCGGCATAGGTGCCGATCGCGATGGCGAACGCGCAGGCTGCAATCACCCAGAACTGCGGGCCGGATCCCGGCTTCTGCGTTCCGGCAGCGATCAGCACCAGGGTGATGATGCCCATGGTCTTTTGCGCATCATTGGTTCCGTGCGCGAGTGCCACCAGGCTGGACGTGAAGATCTGGCCGGTGCGGAAGCCGCCGCGCTTCTGGGTGAGCTTGCTGCCGGTCTCCGGATCGTGCCTGGAGGTCAGCGCGTACGCCAGGCGGGTGCAGATGTAGGCCGCGCCGCCGGCGATGACCGGAGCGAAGATGGCAGGGAGGATGACCTTTTGCATGAGGGAATCGAAGTTCACCGATTGGATGCCGATTCCGGCGATCGCTGCGCCGATCAGGCCGCCAAAAAGGGCGTGCGACGAACTGGAAGGGAGCCCTTTCAGCCATGTGATCATGTTCCAGAGGATGGCGCCCATCAGCCCGGCAAAGATGATGTCCGGGGTGATCTGGATGCCGTCGGCCCCTTCCTTGATGATGCCGCCGGATACTGTCTTTGCCACTTCCGTAGAAAGGAACGCTCCGACCAGGTTCAGGACCGCTGCCAGGGCAACTGCCGTCTTGGGTTTAATGGCACCGGTGGCAATAGGCGTGGCCATTGCGTTGGCGGTGTCATGAAAGCCGTTGGTGAAGTCGAAAAAAAGTGCCAGCGCTATTACCAGCGCCACCATGAAGGTGATATCCACCTGTTGCCCAATCTGCAGAGTCGACGGTCAGCAGTTCCACTTTCCCCGTGCCCCGGCCGCACGCAGGATTGTTCCAGATGTTTTCTGGAAATTCATACGGTGTTGTTCGGAAGGGGCTTGAAACCCTAACGATCGTACGCGTCAACGCCGTGAGGACAAAACACCATGCGCTCAAAGGAAAGCACGCACGGCGTCCAGCTCGGCACGGGACAATCCCCGCCTGGGATGCGGGGAAATCAACAGCAGGCGGGTACCAACGATGGATGCCCAGGCGCGGGCCTCCGCTTCATAGTCGAGCTGGTCATCAATCCACACCGCACGGTCCGGCGCTGACGCCTCGATGTCCCGCTGCAGGGCCTGGAGTTTCCACCAGCTTTCGCCGCCGCCCAGTCCATCACTGGCAAGGACGGGCCATTCCTGCCCCGCGAGGCCGATCGCCGGGCAGAGATATTCAGGCGCCATCTCCTCCCAGCTGGTAAGCCAAACACACCGGAGACCGGGTCTCCTGGAGAGCGTGTTGAGGGACTCGACGAGCTCCCCGGCGTAGGCCACTTCCAGCAGGCCGGCGGCGGAAATCTGCCACCTGCTCCCCCAGTCCGTGGTACCTGCTGCCCCGAAAGGGCAGATCACGCCGTCCACGTCGAGGTACAGGGAGACATTCATCACGGCGTCGTCCCTCCTCCCCGGTGCAGAACGGGTGCAGTGCTGTCAGCGCAGCTGGATGTCGGTTGCCTCGCCGGCGCCGAGCACCCGTGCGACCTTTGCTTCCAGTGCAGCGATGGTCGGCCCCGGCAGGACGATCAGGCCTTCCAGCTCACGGCGGGCCCGCTTGTAGGCGGTCTGCCGTTCCGCCGGGGTCGCGGCCTCATCCTCGGCGATCCTCAGCAGCTTCCGTGCCTTGGCGAGGCGTTCGCGTTCCGGTCCTGAAAAGTTCCGGTCCTTGATGCGCCTGGCCTCCCGTTCGGCGACGTCGAAAGCGATCTGGAAACCGTTCACCGCGGCCCGGTACTCATCCATCCGGGCCTTGCTCGTGATGTCCCCCGGCGCCACCGGCCGCAAGCCGTCGGCCTCCCGCTTGGCGCGCAGGAAGGCTACCGTAAGCGGTTCGCGGACATCGGTCATCACCGGGTAGTCGATGAGTTTCCCGACGTCCAGTTCGTAGTCCAGCCAGCGCTTGTTGATGTCCGCATGGGTGTCCATCAGCAGCTGGACCTCCGCGGTGGTGGCCTGTTCCGCCTGAACGGCCTGGTGCTTGAGCTTGTACAGCTCCACTTTGCGCTGGTGCCGGCGCTCGCTCGCCTTCGACAATGCACGCAACCAGCCCCCGGCCATGCCGCTGAGCGGGAACACCAACCACCAATAGTGGGCGAAGAAATCCAGGAGGGGCTGCACGCTTCCATCCTCGCATCGCCTGCAGCCCGCCTCAATAGGATCGGGGAGCCGCTTCCCCGGCCCGGGGCGCTGGGATGTCCGCAGCGTCCCGGCGGGTATGGCTGGGCCTGCTAATCCTCGTGCTTGACCTTGTGGACCCTGGTGACCACCGTGGGGCACGGAACACGCAGCAGAACCGCATGCGCCGTGGAGCCAAGGACAAGGCGGCTGAATCCCCCGCGTCCGCGGCTGCCGATAACCAGGAGGCGCGCATTTTCAGCGGCCTCCACGAGGGCCTTGGCCGGATCTGTGTCCTTGTCCAGCAACTGGTTCACCACCAGGTCGGGGTACTTGTCCCGCAGCCCGGCCACCGATTCCGCGAGCACAATCTTGTCCTCTTCCTCAATGACTTCCGCCAGCCCGCTGGCCGGCATCCCGCTCTGCACCCAGCGGGCGGGGCGCCGGAAAGCCAGCACGGCTGTTAGTTCATCCCCCTCGCGGTCTGCTTCCGCCGCGGCGAAGGCTACGGCCTGCAGGGACTCCTCCGAGCCGTCCACGCCGACCACCACGCCGCGGCCCTCCGGCCCCTGATCCTGCGGAATAACCGCCACCGGGCTGTCCGACGCAGTAACGACCTGAAGCGCCCGGTCCGTCATAGGTCCTCCGTCGGCCCAATGGCGGTGGTGTGATCCGATGACCACCATGGAAGCGTCCTTGGACATTTCCTTCAGGGCTGAGCCGGCGCTGCCGTGCCGCAACTGCACGTCCACCACTACGTCGGGTTCCTTCTTCGCGGCATCCTCCTGCACCTGCCTCAGCAGCTCCATGCCTGATTCCCGGATCAGTTCGTGATACTGAAAGTCCGGGGACATCCACCGGTCATCCACGGCGTGGATGGCGATCACCGGGAGCTTGAGCCTGGCCGCCCGGTGCAGGGCCCACGACATTGCGGCCTCACTTCCCGTGGAGCCATTGATGCCGACGACGATTGGTTTGCTCATGCTGAATCCTGCTCTTCTCCATCGCTTTTTCGGATCAGCACGCCGAAGGCCGCTGACACCTTCAGTGTGCCCCGGGGCCGACGCCCGGGTTAGGGCCTTAAGCCCCTCAGCCGGCACGGTCGCGGAGGGCACCGTGCCGGGACTTGCCCAGGTGCACGTGCACCGGAGCGACTGCACGGGCTCCGCATGAACTGGAAGGCAGCTCAGAAGCCCGTGGGTTCCGTTTCGAACTCCGGCTCACTTGGCGGAGCCTCGTGATGGAGCGGACGAAGCGCTGAGGTCTGTTCCATCCAGATGAGGGCGTCGTAACGCCCACCCATCCGGGTGGGAACATAGTTACCGAATTCCCTGGCCGGGCGGTAGACAACCCCGATGGCCCGGTGACCCAGCCAGGCTGACAGCCACGGCCCGGACCTGTCCCTGCCGAATTCCAACAACGCCGGCGCGCCAAGGGCCCTGTGCAGCAGGTCCTCATGACTGCCGGTCCGGGCTTCCGGCACAGTGAGCACCCGTTCGGGGGAACCCCAGGCGTCCGCAGCCATCACTGTTCCCCGGTGCGATCCGAAACCCACCAGGGTCACGCCTTCGGAACCGTGGCGCTCGCGGAGCAACTGGCCCACGTTCACCAGCCCGTCCCGCGACATGTCCGTGGCCCGGGCATCGCCCACATGCGTGTTGTGCTCCCAGATAATCCCTTTGGACGCAGGGCCCAGATGCGCACTCAGCCGGTCCACCGTGTCCGCCATGTGACGGTCCCGGACGTTCCAGGACTCGCGGCTCCCCTGGACCATGATGCGGTAGTAATGCTCGGCATTGGCGGCAACCACGGCATTCTGCACCGCGTCGAACGCCTCCTCGCTTTCGGCGCGCGGTTCGTGGTTCCGCAGTGCAAGTGCCCGGTTCCGCACCTCAGTGAGCAGTGCAACCACATCAGCCTCGCACGATTCGGGGACCAGCCGGGTGCTCCAGGCGTATTCGTGCGGGTCCTCGTGATGGGGAAGGAAACACTGCCATGCCCGCATTGCAGCGGGAACGGCGTCGGGCTCGTTTTCCCCGAGCCAGCCGATGATTTCCCGAAGGGAATCCCACAGCGAGTAGACATCCAGGCCGTAGAAGCCCACCCGCTCCTCCGTGGGACGTTCCAGGTTCCAGCCGCGCAGCCAGTCAAGGAAGCCTGCCACTTCCTCGTTTGCCCACATCCAGGTGGGCCAACGCCCGAACCCCGCGAGCATGGTGTGCACGCCCATATCCTGCCCGCCTTGGCCCCGGACCCAGCGGTTGATCCGCCAGCAGTCGGGCCAGTCGCCTTCGACTCCGATCCAGCCGTAACCCTGCTCTTCGATCAACCGCATGCTCAGGCGGGCACGCATGGTGTAGTACTCGTGCGTGCCGTGGGATGCTTCGCCGATGGCCACAAAGCGTCCGGCGCCGGACGTGTGGACCAGCCGGTCAAGGTCCCGGATTCCATTGAGGGGCCGGGCCAGGGTACGGATCTCGTCGAGCATGCTCAGGACTGCACGGTTTCCGTTGGTCATGTCGGGTCCTCGAGCGAGATGCCTTCAAGGTATTCCGGAACGCGCACCCGCCAGCCGAGTTCGCGCTTGATGCGGATCCGGAGCGCATCGGACGCCTCCGGCTCGCCATGGGTGATGTAAGTCATCCGCGGTTCCCGCTCGGCGGCCCTCATCCACTCGATCAGCCCGTCGGAGTCCGCATGCGCGGACAGGCTTTCCATCTGGATCACTTCGGCGCGGATGCGAACGTCCTCTCCATAGATGCGGAGTTGCCGCACGCCGGCTGCGAGCGCGGCACCGCGGGTTCCGCCGGCCTGGTAGCCGCTGAGGATGATGGCGTTCTTCGGGTCGGGTCCGTATTCGGCGATGTGGTGCAGGATCCTGCCTCCGGTGAGCATTCCACTGGCGGAAATTATCACCATTGGCCCGCCGCGGAGGTTGAGCAGCTTCGAATCGTCCACCGTTCGGGTCATCTTGGCCACTTTGTACATGTCCTCGTACTCCCGCTGCTTCAGCCGGTGTTCATTGGGGTGGCGCTGGTACATCCCGGACGCGTCAATGGCCATGGGGCTGTTCAGGTACACGGGGATGTCCGGAATCGCGTTCTTGCGGCGGAGGCGGGACAGATGCAGCATCAGTGTCTCCGCCCGTCCGACGGCGAACGCGGCAATCATGATCACGCCGTTCTTCTTCGCCACACGGGTGATGATCTCCCCCAACTGCAGTTCAGGATCCAGGCTCGAGTGTTTGCGGTTTCCGTACGTGGATTCGGTAACGAGAATCTCAGTGGCGCCAAGTCCGCGGGGCGGAAACATCAACGGATCATCGTTGCGCCCCAGGTCGCCGGTGAAATGGACGGAATGTTGGCCCACGCCGAGCCTGATCTGGGCGGCCCCTAGAATGTGGCCGGCCGGCAGGAACGTCGCCGAGATGCCCCCTCCCAGCTCCAGCGGAGTGTCGAAGCCCTGTTCCCGGAAACTGTCGAGCGACCGGACCGCGTCCGCAGCCGTATAGAGCGGAACCGGCGGGCTGTGCCTGGCCGATCCGTGCTCGTAGGCGTACTTGGCTTCCTCTTCCTGCAGGTGCCCGCTGTCCGGCAGGAGCAGGGTGCACAGTTCGGTGGTGCCTTCCGTGGCATATACCGGCCCGCTGAAGCCGTCCCGGACCAGGGCGGGAACGTAGCCGGTGTGGTCAAGGTGCGCATGGGTCAGCAGGACGGCGTCGATAGAGCGTGGCTGGACCTGGAAGGGGATCCGGTTGCGGTCGCGGAGCACCTTGTAGCCCTGGAACAGCCCGCAGTCCACGAGGATGCGTTTCCCGCCGGCCTCAATCAGGTACCTGGATCCGGTCACGCTGTCTGTGGCTCCGAGGAACCGGAGTTGCGGGTGTCCGTGTTTCATGGTGCCCCCTGTTCCCGTCGGGCAGCGTTCCCGTTGAAGAGATGTACGTCCTAGCTTCCGCCTCTTCCGGGAGTCCCCGTAGGGCCGAAAGTCATGGCTGCCCGCGCGCTCCACCCGCCTTCCGGGAAGTCGCACCCGGCAGTACGCTGGAACCACCTCTTGGAGACGACGTATGGCAGAGCAGGACTTGATCACCAGCGCCCGCGCGGCGTTCGCCCGCAGGGACTGGCCCGCGGCAAGGCTTGGACTGTTGACCGCCAGAACCACCACTGACCTGGAGCTTCAGGACCTGGATGCCCTGGCCGAAGCCACATGGTGGTTGGGCAACATTCCCGAATCGCTGTCGGTTGCCGAGGAGCTGTACCGGGGCCTCACCGCGGGCGGAGACCGGCCCGCCGCAGCAATGAAGGCAATCGTCCTGTCACTGCAGTGGGGCATGCGCGGGGATCTTATGGTTGCCTCGGGCTGGCTCAACCGGGCACGGCGGCTGCTGCAGGACCTGCCGGAACGGCCCGAGCACGGCTACCTGCTCTATCTCGAAAGTGCCATGTCCCTGGATCTGGAGGAAGATCCCGGACCGGCGCAGGCGGCCGCTGACCAACTCGACTCCCTGGCCCGGCGCCTCGCGGACCCCACCCTGGGCTGCTTTGCCCGCGTGCTGGCAGGCCTGGCCGGCGTCCGTGCCGGGCGGACCGAGGACGGGTTCAGCGACCTGGACGAGGCCATGCTGCCGGTCCTGGCCGGCGACGTTGCACCCGTGTGGTCAGGGGACATCTACTGCACGGTCATCCACCTCTGCCATCAGCTCGGGGACCTTGCCCGAATGCGCGCCTGGACCGATGCCCTGGAGCACTGGACCGCGGGCCAGTCAGCCAACTTTGTGTACACCGGCGTGGCCCGGGTCCACGAACTGCAGCTGGTCAGCGCCGAAGGCGGCTGGGATGCGGTGGAAAGGGAACTAGGTGTATTGTCCACGGACGTTAGGAACGTGCGGCGTGGTTAGGTGACAAAAAGAAGACCTCCGAGTGGAGTGGGGCTTG
>NZ_PJIL01000066.1 GCF_002929335.1 Arthrobacter sp. Y81 | reverse complement strand
GCGACATCAAACACGCAGAAAATGCCTATGGCTCTGCGCGCACCGGCCAACGGATCGTGTACGTGCCCGACGCCGCCAACTTCACCGTGAGCATCGACGGCGAGATGCTCTCACTGGCCGATTCAACCGTCCTCGACTACCGGCGCAGCGTGGACTTTTCAACCGGCATCTACCGGTGCGCCGTGACCTGGGCTGCCCGTTCCGGCGCCACCGTCACTACCGTGGTGCGCCGTGCGGTGGGCTTTGAATCACGCGGTTCGCTGGGAATCGAGCTAGCCATCACCGCCGACCGGGAGGTGTACGCGGATGTCAGGAGCGACATCGTCAACCGGCAGGACAAGCCTGTGGAAGACCAGTCCGCCCACGACCCGCGCCGCGCGGGACGCCATGCAGACCGGATCCTGCTGCCCTTGCACCTCCACGGGGTCGACGGGTCGCTTGAACTTGCCTGGGAAACCGCGGCGTCCCGACAGGGCGTCGCCATGGCCGTGGAGCATACGATCAATACCGACCAGCAGCCCTTTGAAACGGTGGTCGGTCAGGACGAATCGACAGTTCGCTATGTTCTGGGTCTCGGGGCCGGTGAGAAGTTTGTGCTCCACAAGAGCGTCAGCTATGCCACCGCCGGGACGTCGGCGGCACCGGACCGTGGAGAAACCCTGGCGGCAGAGGCCCAGGCGGCGCTTATCAGTGTGGACGCCGTCTTTGCTCAAAGCGTTGCGCACTACGCCAACTATTGGGCCACGGCCGAC
>NZ_PJIL01000065.1 GCF_002929335.1 Arthrobacter sp. Y81 | reverse complement strand
ACCGCAGTGACGTGCCGCTACGGCCCGGTGATTGACGCGTTGATGTGCCTGCGGGGTATCCGGGTCACGACCGCGTTTGGCCTGGCCGTGGAGATCGGGGACTGGACCCGCTTCACCGGTTCGTCGATCGGGTCCTATCTCGGGCTGGTGCCCAGCGAGGAATCCTCCGGCCCGTCCCGGCACCAGGGCCCGATCACCAAGGCCGGGAACACCTACGCCCGCAAGCTCCTCATCGAGGCCGCCTGGCAGCACCGGCGCCCCTACGCCCGGCCTGGGGAACGGCTGCTGCGCCAACTCGATCTCGTCGCACCGGCAACCCGGATCCGCGCCCTGGAAGGAAACCACCGGCTCCACCGCAAGTGGGAACACTTCGATGAACGGCACAAAATGCCGGTCAAGGCCAACACCGCGATCGCCCGCGAACTCGCCGGGTGGTGCTGGTCACTGGCCGCCCCGCTCCAGCAAGGAGAACGCATGAACGCGGCCTAAGGACGTGCCCCCGGGACGTGGTGAAGAAGCCGCGGCAGCACACGGAGCTAACTCGAGACAGCGCTATGAGCAGACGGGTTCAAACCGTCGACGCTCGATTCTAGACACCGATACGCTCCAGCCGAACAAATCGTCATGCGGTAATCAACCCGCGAATGTCAGCCTGACTCTGCAGTCGAGAAAGACTCGCCAGCACCCAAACCACGACCGGCCGGCACACGGTGAGCGGCCCCAGGAACCAAAAGCCTGGAGCCGCTCACCTCTGCCCCCTTGACAACCGGACCTACATATCAGC
>NZ_PJIL01000064.1 GCF_002929335.1 Arthrobacter sp. Y81 | reverse complement strand
ATGCCATCAGTCTGGCCAGAACAGCCAGCGAAGCAGCCACGTATGTACAGCAGGCACAGTCTGCGCTGAGTGGTGTGGACAAAAGAAATATTGCAGGTGCTCTGGATACCGTTTCCGGGCAGCTTAACGCCGCCGGCACAGCATTCAACCGCATGTCTCCGGGATTAAGTGCAATGGCCGCCAGAATACTGACGAGGAGTGTGTGATGTTTCTTGAACATGTTACCCGTGACGGAGAGCGCTGGGATTCGCTGGCATGGCAGTACTACGGTGACCCGCTGGGCTATCCCCGGATTATTGCCGCCAATCCGCACGTGGCCATCACGCCGGTGCTGCCCTCCGGGCTGTTGTTACTGATCCCGGTGATTGAGGCTGAAGAAGCCCGTACAGAAGAGGATATTGCCCCATGGCTGAGATAAACAGCACTGCGCAAGTCACATCAGCGTTAACCGGCGTCAGCGATGTGCTGACACCGGTGTTCACTCTGTGGTATCTGCAGAAAAACATCACCTCTGATATCGCGCCTTATGTCACCCGTGTGACCTGGAGCGATAACATCAAAAATGAGTCCGATACCATTGAGGTGGAGCTGGACGACACCGATGGCCGCTGGCTGGATAAGTGGTATCCGGGCAAGGGTGACACGCTGACGCTGAAAATGGGCTATCAGGGCGAGAAGCTGCTGTCCTGCGGTACGTTCTCTATAGACGAGATCGAAGTGAGTTCGCCCGCTTCCGTTGTTTCTATCCGGGGCGTGGCCAACTCGGTTCACACTGACGTCCGGACTAACA
>NZ_PJIL01000063.1 GCF_002929335.1 Arthrobacter sp. Y81 | reverse complement strand
GCCTGATCAGCACCATGGCTTCTCTTTCTCCTCCGGCCACCACCACCACTACCAACATCTCCTCCCTGCAACCTTCTCCTTTGTTTCACAAAGCTTCTCAAGTCTCCCTAGTTGGAAAGCGAAATCCTAGATTTGTGCGTAGAGTAGTATCGTGTAACGCTACAAATGGTGATGAAAGGTCAACCTCTAGCTCCAAAAGTGGGGAATCTCCACTAGGAAAGCTTGATAGGAGGAATGTGCTTCTTGGCTTGGGAGGGCTTTATGGTGTCTCCGGTCTTGGTGCCGCTGATCCATTCGCCTTTGCCGCCCCGATATCTCCACCGGATCTAAGCGAGTGTGGGGCTGCAGACTTGCCTGCTGGTGCGCAGCCCACCAATTGTTGCCCGCCAGTGAGCAGCAAGATCATAGATTTCAAGCTGCCTCCTAAGAATTCCCCATTGCGCATTAGGCCGGCGGCTCACTTGGCCAGCAAAGAGTACATAGCCAAGTATAAAAAGGCCATTGAGCTCATGAAAGCTCTTCCTGATGATGATCCGCGGAGCTTCATGCAACAGGCCGATGTTCATTGCGCCTACTGCAATGGGGCCTACCACCAAGTTGGGTTTCCCGATTTAGACCTCCAAGTCCACAATTCATGGCTCTTCCTCCCATACCACCGTTACTATCTTTACTTCTACGAGAAAATCCTGGGAAAGTTGATTAATGATCCCACCTTCGCTTTGCCGTTTTGGAACTGGGATGCTCCTGCTGGCATGCAAATGCCTGCCATGTTTGCTGACCCTAACTCACCACTCTACGACAAGCTTCGCGACGC
>NZ_PJIL01000062.1 GCF_002929335.1 Arthrobacter sp. Y81 | reverse complement strand
TTGGCTTCTCCTCCCCCTCCCGGTTCGGTTCGGTTCGGTTCGGGTCCGGTTCGATTTCGGTTTTTCCTTCGGTTCGGGGGTTGGTGGGAAAGCATGGCGGCGCCGGATGTTGAGTACCGCTGCTTCGTCGGCGGCCTCGCCTGGGCCACCGACGACCGCTCCCTCGAAGCCGCCTTCTCCACCTACGGCGAGATCCTCGAGTCCAAGATCATCAACGATCGGGAGACGGGGAGGTCGCGCGGGTTCGGGTTCGTGACGTTCTCGAGCGAGCAGGCCATGCGCGACGCCATCGAGGGGATGAACGGCAAGGAGCTCGACGGCCGCAACATCACCGTCAATGAGGCCCAGTCCCGCCGCTCCGGCGGCGGAGGCGGGGGCTACGGCGGCGGCGGTGGCGGCTACGGCGGCGGTCGTGGAGGCGGCGGCTACGGAGGAGGTGGCGGCGGCGGCTACGGGCGCCGTGGGGGCGGCTACGGTGGCGGCGGCGGCTACGGCGGCGGCCGTGGCGGCGGCGGCGGCGGCTACGGTGGCAGCCGTGGCGGCTGCTACGGCGGCGACTCCGGCGGGAACTGGAGGAACTGATTGGTGGGGCCCATCGTGGCCAGTTATCCTTAGCTATCCGTGTCAGAATCATCTTATCATCGAGTCGAGTCGTTATCGTGTCCAGTGGCTCTCTCGAGTCGAGAAGCCCTCTATCCATCCATCCAGTGTTAGGTGTTCTTCGTCCGTGATGTTACCATGAATTGAGTTCGCTTTGGTTATGGTGTTTGAACTGCTTGTTGCTATCTATCGGAATGAAATGAAATAGAAAACAAG
>NZ_PJIL01000007.1 GCF_002929335.1 Arthrobacter sp. Y81 | reverse complement strand
GCATCGGCGTCGAATTCAACGAAGAGGCCGCGGCCACGTACCCGTACCAGCAGGCCTACCTGCCGTACAACCGCCTCGTGGACGGCACCGTCCATGACTGGTGACAAGGAACCCCTGATGAGCACCAAGCACCGCATCATCGTGATGGGCGTCTCCGGCTGCGGCAAGACCACCATCGGTGACCTGGTGGCCCGCGAACTCGGCGTACCGTTCCTCGACGGCGATTCCCTCCACCCCGTGGAGAACGTCGCCAAAATGGCGGCCGGAACGCCCCTGACCGACGAGGACCGCTGGCCCTGGCTGGCCACTGTGGGCAGGGAACTCGCCGACGCCGGCCCGGGCGGACTCGTGCTTGCCTGTTCCGCGTTGCGCCGCAGCTACCGGGACGCCATCCGGGAACAGGCGCCGGATACGGTGTTCCTGCACCTGCACGGCAGCAAAGAGGTTCTTAGGGAACGGACTGAAGGGCGGTCCGGGCACTTCATGCCGCCCGCGCTGCTGGAATCCCAGCTCGCAACCCTGGAACCGCTCGAAGCCGACGAAGCCGGAATCGTGGTGGACATCGCCGCCCCGGTAGACCAGGTGGTGACCGAGGCGCTGGCCGGCATTGCCGCCGTGGCCGCTGCCGTCGTCGGAACTTCCGCTGTTGCGTACCAGGGTGCCCCGGGCACCCAACCGCGCCAGTTCGACGTCGACCTCCAGGCCGCGCCGTTCAATCTTGACGACGATGCCGTTGCGTGGGTGGAATCCACCATCGCCGGACTGAGCCTCGAGGAAAAAATCGGGCAGCTGTTCATCAACCACAACAACGACTACTCCCCGGAGTACCTGGACGGTGTCCTGGACACCTACCACGTGGGCGGCATGCGCTACCGGCCGGGACCCTCCGCAGCCGTGCAGGAACACATCCGCTACGCGCAGTCCAAGACCCGCATCCCGCTCCTGGTGGCCTCCAACCCGGAAATGGGGGGAGCCGGAAGCTGCGACGACGGAACATTCGTGTCGACGCACCTGCAGGCCGGCTCGCACCCGGACAAGGCCATCGCCCGGAAGATGGGGCAGGTGGCCGGGGTGGAAACCGCGGCACTGGGCTGCAACTGGGCGTTCGCGCCGATCGTGGACATCCACTACAACTGGCGGAACACTGTCATCTCCACCCGGGCCTTCGGCAACACGCCGGAGATCGTGGTGGAGCGCGCCAAGGAGTACTTCGACGGCATCAGCGAGTCACCCACCGTCTGCGCCATGAAGCACTTCCCGGGCGACGGCATGGACGAACGCGACCAGCACGTGGTCACCTCCTACAACACCCTCGGCTACGAGGACTGGAACCGGACCTACGGGCATGTGTACCGCGAGATGATCGGGCACGGCGTGCAGTCCATCATGATCGGGCACATCGGCGCGCCGGAGCTCACGCGGCATTTTCGCCCGGGAACGGCGGACAAGGACATCCTGCCCGCCACACTGTCCCCGGAACTGCTGCAGGACCTGCTCCGCGGCGAACTCGGCTTCAACGGGCTGATCCTCACTGACGCCTCGCAGATGATCGGCCTCACCCAGGCCATGAAGCGCAAGGACCTGGTTCCGGCCACTATCGCGGCCGGCTGCGACATGTTCCTGTTCTTCCGCAACCCGGCCGAGGACTTCGGGTACATGATGGACGGCTACAAGTCCGGCGTCATCACCGAGCAGCGCCTGCACGATGCACTGCGCCGGATCCTGGCCCTGAAGGCAAGCCTCGGGCTGCACCTCAAGCCGGCCGCGGAGCTTGTGCCGCCGGTTGAAGCCCTGGCGAAGATCGGCAGCGATGCCCACCGGGCCGTCGCGGCAGAGATCGCGGACAAGACCGTCACGCTGATCAAGGACACGGCCAACAACCTGCCCATCACGCCGGAGACGCACAAACGGATCCGCCTGTACGGCATCTCCGGCGGCTCGGACTTCACCAGGGCTGATCCACTGGCCTACCTGGACACCGTCAAGGCCGAGCTGGAAAGCGCCGGCTTTGAGGTGCACCTGTTCAAGACGGCGGACCAGCGGGAGGCGGCGGGGGAGACCGGGGTGAATTTCATGTCGATCATCTCCGAGGAAGCCACCGGCGACTACACGGAGAAGTACGATGCCGCCTTTGTGTTCGCCAATGTAAAAGGCTTCGCCCAGGAGGCAGCCATCCGGATCAAGTGGTCCTCACCGATGGCCGCGGAGATCCCGTGGTACGTCACCGAGGTCCCCACCGTGTTCGTCTCGCTCAATCAGCCCAACCACCTGATTGACGTGCCGATGGTGAAAACCGCCATCAACGCCCACGCCGGAACGCCCGAGGCCATTCGGGCGACCATCGAAAAGATCATGGGCAAGTCGGAATTCCAGGGAACGTTCAACGACAACGTTTTCTGTGATTCCTTCGACACCCGGCTCTGACCCGGTTCCGGCGCCCGCGAGTCGCGACGGCGACGCGCGGGCGGCCTGCGCAAACGCGGCTGCCAAATCCCTGTGCAGCGGCTCCGGCCCCGGCGTAGCGTGGGTGCATGGAGCGAACGGGGTGCGTTGTGGTGGGCGGGGGACCGGCGGGCATGATGCTGGGGCTGCTGCTGGCACGGGCCGGCGTGGAGGTCACCGTCCTCGAAAAGCATGGCGACTTCCTGCGGGACTTCCGCGGTGACACCGTGCATGCATCCACTATCAGGCTGATTGACGAGCTCGGACTGGGGGACGCATTCCGGAAACTTCCGCAGAGCAGGCTGAACGCCGCCGCCATCCCGCTCCCAGGCGGCCGAATGCTGACGCTGGGCGATTTCGCCTCCTTGAAGCCCCCGTACAACTACATCGCCATGATGCCCCAGTGGGATTTCCTGAACTTCCTGGCCGGCGAGTCAGCGCGTGAGCCCACCTTCACCCTGCTGATGGAGCATGAAGCCACATCGTTAATGTCCGACGGCGGCCGCGTCACCGGCGTCCGCTACCGGACCCGCCACGGTTCCGAAGGTGCGATCCTGGCGGACCTCGTGGTGGCCACGGACGGGCGCCACTCCGTGCTGCGCCGGGCAGCAGGATTGCAGTCGAAAGAATTCCCCGTTCCGTTCGACACCTGGTGGTTCAAGCTCCCGCGCCATGCCTCGGAGAAGGGCGCGGTGGCAGGCATCGTTCCGGCCTTCAAAGACCGCGAAGCCATGATCGCGCTGTTCCGTGACGACTACTACCAGATGGGTTACCTGGGTCCCAAGGGCACGGATTCGAGGATCAGGAGCGAGGGCGTCGAGCGGTTCCGTCAGCGGGTGGCAGCCCTCCGTCCTGACCTGGCGGACCGGGTGGACTCGATCCGTTCGCTCGATGACCTTCATATGCTTGATGTCCGCCTGGACCGGTTGCGGCGCTGGTATGTGGATGGCCTGCTGTGCATCGGCGATGCCGCGCATGCGATGTCCCCTGCGGGCGGCGTAGGCATCAACCTGGCCATCCAGGACGCGGTGGCCGCGGCGGGCCGGCTCGCGCCGGCCCTCCTTCGCGGGCAAGTGACAATGCAGGATCTCGCTGCGGTGGAACGGCGGCGGCGGATGCCCACCGTCGTGGTCCAGACCGTCCAGCGCATCATGCACCGGGCAGTCTTCGTTCCCTTGTTCGCCGGACGGAGGTCCGGTGTTCCTTCCGTGGTGTTGTTCCTGGCCAGGCACTTTCCAGCGGTGACCAGGCTCATGCCGCGGCTCATTGCCTTCGGGCCACGGCCGGAGCACGCGCCCGGCTTCGCACGCCGTGGTCAGCCGCGGGCCACCAGGTAGCCGATCAGGCCCTTCACGGTAGACACTTCGGCGTAATCGCGCTCGGGAATATCGACGCCGGTGGACTCGTCGATGGTTTCCACGAGCCGTAGGAAGTCCAGCGAATCGAGTTCGAGGTCCTGCCGTAACCGGGACGCTTCATCGAGGCCGTCAAGGTCCACATCCGGCGCAACCTGGCCGATGGCCGTGTGCACGGCCTGCCGTGCGTCCTGCTCGTTCATAGCTCCTCCGGTTTCTGCAGCAGTTCGTCGATGCGGGCCAGGAATCGGGCGCCCCGGAGCCCGTCGCTGACCCTGTGGTCGGCTGACAGCGTGGCAGTGACGGCGGGCCGCACACCCAGCATGCCGTTTTGGGCCCAGGGCTGCTCCACCACCCGGCCCAACCCCACCATGGCCACCTGCGGGGGATAGATGACGCCGTAGACCGCCTCCACTCCGAGGTCCCCGAGGTTCGTTACAGTGATGGTGGGGTCGGCCATTTCGGAGCGCTGAAGGTGGCCTGCCCGGGCGCGGCTGACGAGGTCCCGCAGGTTCTGCATCAGCACGTCCACTGCCAGGGTGTCGGCGTCGTGGATGGCAGGCGCCACCAGCCCGCCGTGCCGCAGGGCCACTGCCACGCCGAGATGCACGGAACTGCTCGGCCGGAAGTCGCCGTCGGTGAAGAAGCCGTTTACTTCGGGATTCTCCCGGGCCGCCAGCGCGGTTGCCTTCAATAGCAGGGCCGAGGGAACCAGCCGGGACGCCACCGGCCGCTGTAGGTTGACCTGCTCCATCCAGGCGACGGCGGCGCCCAGATCCAGCGTGGTGCTGAGGTAGTAGTGAGGAATGGATTTCTTGGACCGGGACATCAGCGATCCGACGGAACGCCGGAGGCTGGCCACACGGTCCTGCGGTTCGGATGTCGGCAGGGGCTGCCCCAACCCGACGGCGGGCACCTCTTTCTGGGGCGCGGGCACCGGCACGGGCGGTTCGGGTGCCGGTGGCGCCGCCGCACTGGGAGCACGCCGGACGTCAGTTTCCGTCACGGCGCCGTCCGGTCCCGTCCCTGGCACCATGCCTATGTCGACGCCCAGCTCTTTCGCGAGCCGTCGGGCACGGGGCGAGGACCGCACATGGGCCCTGTGCGGCGCAGCCGAAACGGCTAGGGCATGCGGGGCTGGGGCGTTGGAAGGGAGCTGGGCGGCCGCAGCGTGTTCCACATCGGCGCGGGTAAGCGCCCCGTGCCTGCCCGAGCCGCGAATCTTTGACGTGTCCACCCCGAGCTGGTGTGCCAAATGGCGGACCGGGGGAGGAACATGCGCCGCAGCCGGGGCAGCGCCCTCAGCGGCCGGGGCAGCGCCCGCGTCGTCGTCGGGGGTCTGGGTGATCCTGGCCAGGGGAGTGCCGATCGGAACGGTGGTGCCAACGTCCACCAGGAGCTCGGCCACCACGCCCTCTTCGAACGACTCCACATCCATCACGGTCTTGTCCGTGTCCACCACGGCCACCACATCGCCGCGGTGTACGAAGTCTCCGGGCTTGACGAGCCACTCCACCATCTTGCCGTGCTCCATATCCGCGCCTAGGGAGGGCATCCGGAATTCACCCACGGGTTCCGACCGCCTCCCGGGCAGCAGCCACGATGCGTTCAGCCGTGGGGAGCGCCGCCAGCTCCAGGTGTTTGGCGTAGGGCAGCGGCACTTCGGCGCTGCAGACGCGTCCCACCGGGGCGTCAAGGTCGAAGAAGGCGTTTTCGGTGATCCGGGCGCTTATTTCAGCGGAGATGCTTCCGCTCCGCCAGCCTTCATCCACCACCACGGCGCGGTGGGTCTTGGCCACGCTCCCCAGGATGGCGGCGTCGTCGAGCGGGCGCAGTACGCGCAAATCGAGCACCTCGGCGTCGATGCCTTCACCTGCCAGTTGAGTGGCGGCGTCAAGCACCGCCGGCAACGTTCCGCCATAAGTGATGAGCGAAATGTCCTGGCCGGGCCGGCGGACGGCAGCTGAGCTGATATCCACAGGGCCGGCATCGTCAGCGAGGTCCCCGGCAACGTTGTACAGGGTTCCGTGCTCGAAGATCAACACCGGATCCGGGTCCTCCAATGCGGTCCACAGCATCCCGCGGGCGTCCTCAAGGGTTGCGGGGGTGAGGATCCGCAGGCCCGGGATGTGCGCGTACCACCCCTCCAGGCTGTGCGAGTGCTGGGCGCCCAGCTGACGGCCGGCACCCGTGGTCATCCGGATGACCAGCGGCACGTTGAACTGCCCGCCGGACATGTGCAGCAGGGTGGCCGCATTGTTCACCAGCTGATCCAGCGCCAGCAGGCTGAAATTGACGGTCATGATCTCCACGATGGGACGCATTCCGCCCAGGGCCGCCCCGATGCCTGCGCCCACAAAGCCGGCTTCGGACAACGGGGTGTCCCGGATCCGTTCAGGACCGAACTCCTCGAACAGGCCCAGGCTCACGGCGAAGCACCCACCGTACGCACCAACATCCTCACCCATGAGGAACACCCGTTCGTCGCGCTGGAGGGCATCCCTGATGGCTGTCCGCATGGCCTCGCGGTAGGTGGTCTTCATTCCGGGCTCCGCTCGCTGTAGACGAACCGGGTCAGGTCTTCAAGCGGCTCCGGCGTCCCGGCCTCGGCGAACTCCACCGCGGCCTCCACTTCGGTGTCAACGTCCTGCTGAATGGATTTCCAGTCCTTTGCCGACAACTGTCCGGAAGCTTCCAAGGCCGTCCTCAGGGTGTTGATCGGATCGCGCTCCATCCAGCGGGAGACCTCCTTCTTGTCCCGGTAGCGTTCGGGATCGAACATGGAGTGGGCCCTGAAACGGTAGGTCCGCAGCTCGAGGAAGTGCGGTCCGCCGCCGGCCCGGACGGCGTCCACGGCGCGGCGGGCTGCCTCCTCGACGGCGAGCACGTCCATCCCGTCCGCGGACCATGAGGCGATCTCGTAGCCGGCGGCTTTGAGGGCAATATCGGTCTGCGATTCGGAACGGGCAAGCGCGGTGCCCATGGCGTAGAGGTTGTTTTCGCAGCAGAATAGTACGGGCAGCTGCCAGAGCGCGGCGAGGTTCAGGCTCTCGTGGAATGCGCCCTCGGCCACGGCGCCTTCGCCGAAGAAGCAGACGGTCACCCGGGAGCGTCCGGACATTTTGTCGGCGAGGGCCAGGCCCACGGCCAGCGGCAGTCCGCCCGCCACGATGGCGTTGCCGCCGTAGAAGCGGGTGCCGGCGTCGAACAGGTGCATCGAGCCGCCGCGGCCGCGGCAGCAGCCTTCCACATGGCCGTACATTTCGGCCAGGATAGCTCCTGCGGGCACACCGCGCAGCAACGCGTGGCCGTGTTCCCGGTACGTTGCCACCACGGCGTCGTCCGGAGCCAGGGTGCTCGTCACACCCGCGGCCACCGCTTCCTCGCCGATATAAACGTGCAGGAACCCGCGGATCTTGGCGGCGCTGTAGAGTTCCACGCATTGTTCCTCGAGCCGCCGCACCCGCAGCATCTGGCGGAGCAGGTGGCGTGCATGGTCGGAGTCCGCGTTTCCTGTGCCGCGCGCTGATGTGCCGGTCACGCGGGCGCTCCTGGGTAGCGGCCGGGAGGTGACTCGATGGTTGAGGTGTCACCCTCGGGGAGGCCGAGTTCGCGGGCCTTCAGGAGCCGCCGGAGGATCTTGCCGCTCCGGGTCTTCGGCAGGGCATCGGTGAAGTCCAGCAACCGGGGAGCCACCGCGGGGCCCAGCCGTTTGCGGGCGAAGCCGATGATGTCCAGCTTGAGTGCCTCCGATGGCTGCCACCCGGTGCGGAGTTCCACGAAGGCCTTGACCACTTCGCCGGCAACGGGATCCGGGACGCCGATCACCCCTGCCTCGGCCACCGCTTCGTGCTCCATCAGCGAGCTCTCCACTTCGAACGGGCCGATCAGGTGGCCCGAGGACTTGATGACGTCGTCGCCCCGGCCGACGAACCAGAAGTACCCGTCGGCGTCCATCTTGGCGAGGTCTCCGGTGAGGTACCAGCCGCCGGCAAAGCATCGCCGGTACCGCTCGTCTTCGTGGAGGTAGCCGCGGAACATCGATGGCCAGCCCGGGCGGAGGGCCAGTTCGCCCACCCCTTCCGGTTCGGCCACGAGGACGGCCTCGCCGTTCCGGATCACCGCTTTGCCGTCCGGGTCCCGGGCCACAATCGCGGCCTCAACGCCGGGAAGGGGCCGGCCCATGGAACCGGGCCGGATCTCCATGGCGGGGTAGTTCGAAATCATGATGCCGCCGGTTTCGGTCTGCCACCAGTTGTCATGGACAGGCTGACCGAAGGCTTCCTGGCCCCACACCACCACTTCGGGGTTGAGCGGCTCGCCCACGCTGGCCACGAACCGCAGGGCAGACAGGTCGTGCCCTGCCGCATGGTCGGCACCGGCCTTCATCAGCATGCGCAGGGCGGTGGGGGCGGTGTACCAGACGGTGACGTGCTGCTCGGCCAGGATCCGGTACCACCTGTCTGCGTCCATCTCCTCTTCGTCCACAATGGTGGTGACGCCGTGGGTGAGGGGAGCGATCACGCCGTAGGAGGTGCCGGTGACCCAGCCGGGATCGGCCGTGCACCAGTAGACGTCGTCCGGGTGCAGGTCCAGCGCGAAGAAGCCGGTGGCGTGGTGCGCCGTGACGGCGTCGTGCACGTGGATGGCGCCTTTGGGGGTGCCGGTGGTGCCGCTGGTGAAGTGCAGCAGGGCCATTTCTTCGGCGCGGGTCGGGACGGTTTCCCGCGGCTGCGCGTCCCGCATCAGTTCGGCCAGATCCAAGGTTCCGGGGTCCGGCCGGCCCTCGGCATCAATGAGCAGCACGTGTTCCAGCTCCGGCAGCTCGTCACGTATCTGGGCAACCTTCCGCCGGTACAGTGCCCGCGTGGTGACCAGGGCGCGGCCGGACCCCAGATGGAGCCGCTGACGGACAGGCTCGGGGCCGAAGGCGGAAAACAGGGGGCAGAAGACGCTGGCATTTTTAAGCGTGCCCAATACCGCGACATACAACTCGGGGCTGCGGCCCATGAGCGAAAAGACCCGTTCCCCGCGGCCGATTCCCAGCCCTTGCAGGACGCCGGCAAACCGTCCGGTCTGTTCCGCCAGCTCTGCGTAACTCAGGGACCGGGCGGTACCGTCGGCGCGGATGAAGCGCAGCGCTTCGTGGCCTGCCCGTTCTCCCGCGGCGTGGCGGTCCACCGCCTCGTACGCAATGTTGACGCCGCCGCCGGGCAGTCCGGCCAGCGCGTGGCGCTCCTCATCCCAGGAGAATGCGGCGCGGCTGGCATCGTAGTCCACCATATTCGGGCGGACGGCGAGGCCGCTGATGTCCTTGGGGATTGCGGGCCAGCGGGTCGATGGAGCGGTTCCGGCCGTCATGATTCAATCGGACTCCTCGCCGGGAAAGCTGCATAGAGTAGAAAGTCCCTTGGCCGCGCCGTCACAAATCCCGGACCCACTAAACTGGACCCCATGACTGCCCAGCTTGATGCCTCTGCCGCCCGTGCCCGCCTGCTTGAACTCATCAAGGAACTCGCCGTGGTCCGCGGCAAGGTGATCCTATCCAGCGGAGCCGAGGCCGACTACTACATCGACCTCCGCCGCATCACCCTGCACCACGAAGCGTCCAAACTCGTGGGCCAGGTCATGCTCTCGCTGATCGATGACGCCGGGATCGACTTCGAGTGCGCCGGCGGCCTCACCATGGGCGCCGACCCGGTGGGCACCGCAGTGATGCACGCCGCCGTGGACGCCGGCCGCAACGTGGATGCGTTCGTTGTCCGGAAGGCGCAGAAGTCCTACGGCATGGGCCGCCAGGTGGAAGGCCCGTCGGTGGAGGGCCGCAAGGTCCTGGTCCTTGAGGACACGTCCACCACGGGTGGCTCCGCGCTGACCGCCGTCGAGGGTATCCGCAACGCCGGCGGCAACGTAGTCGCGGTCGCCGTCATCGTGGACCGCGACACCGGGGCCAAGGAAAAGATCGAAGCCGAGACCGGTGTGCCTTACCTGTTTGCGTTCGGCAAGGACGAACTCGGTCTGAGCTAGGGATTCCCGTCCGGAACTTCAAGGCCCTTCCCCGAACCAGACACCTCCACCGAGGCGACAGCTGCCGTTGAGGGCGTCTTCCGCGACTTGGGTCATCCCGGACGCGATGGCGTTGGTGCCTTGCGCGGCGGTGCCCTGGGGGAACGGCCGCGGCGGGTATGCCACTGCCAAGGCAAGCCGCCGGCTCCCGTCGGCACTGGCCATGGCGACCGTACCGTATCCCGGGACGTCGCCGACATAGCCGTAGTAGAAGCCGTTCGTGCACCTGTCGTTCCACTGGAATAGGCCGAGCCCGTATTCGGCGTGGATTGGTCCCTGCATTTCCGCCACCAGATCCCGCCGTATCAGCCGACCGTCCAACAGCGCGTCGAAGAACTTGTTGACGTCCGCCATCGTCGACACGAGGCCCGTGGCACCGGAACCACTGTGAAGGGCGGCATAGGTGGTGTCCACGAGTTCACCGTCGATGAGCGTGGAGCCGTGGACCATGCCCTCAGGTACCGGCCCGTCGTCTGTCAGCCGGGTACCGCCGAGGCCCAGGGGCTGCCCGACGTCGGCCCACAGCACGGCAGCGAGCGGCCGCCCCCGGAGGCGTTCGACGATCAGGCCCAGGGCGATGTAGTTGGAATCCGAGTAGCTGAAGCTTTGGGCGCGGCGCCGTTGCCAGGGGAGCATTGCGGTCAACGCGAGTTTGTCTTCGGAGCTCAGCCGGGTGGCGAGGGCCTGCTGCGGAGGAACTGAATCCAGCAATGGACCGTGGTAGTCGGGCATGCCGGAGGTGTGGCCGAGGAGTCGCCGCACGGTGTAGGGCTCGGGCTGGTGGAGCAGGCCTTGGAGTTCCGGCAGGTAGGTGCTGGCCGGTTCATCAAGGGAGAGCTTGCCCTCCTCCGCGAGTTTCAGGACGGAGACGGCCACCAGAGGCTGCGTGAGGTCGCCGACGTGGACGGGGTCGGTGGCCCGGGCAGCTTCGCCCGCGGAGTTCCGGACACCGGCGGCATGTGTCCAGACCTCCGCGCCGACACGCAGTTCGAGGAGGACCGCGGGGGCGCCGGCGTCGATCAGCCCTTGGCTGTACCGCTCAAGTTGTGCTTGCAGATCGCGGGTGGGTATCGACGGCAGCCGGGCGGCGGTCGACGCCGGAGGCGTTGCAGTCCGGCTCGGCGGCTGAGGCGCGGGCGTCGTCGGCACTGCCGGCTCCGAGGGATCCGGCACCGGACCGAAGGTGCAGCCGCCCAGCGCCATGCCGGATGCAACCACGGCGGCCACGGCGGCAGCACGGATCGACGATCCACCTCCGCGAGCCGCAACCATCGGACAACCTTCTGCCTGTCGGTTCACAGCGCGCCCGGCAGCAGGCCTGTCCCGACACTTTTATGCTTCCATGCGCGCTGTGGCAGTCAATACTCTGCTCCAGTGCCGATCCGGTGTCCACGAGGACCAGCTTCCGGTAGCTAAGCCTGCGTGGACGGTCCTCAGCCAGTGGCTTACCATTTGCCTTACGACCCCGTGCACCTGCCCCTGGAGAAAACGCGCCATGCTCCCGTCCAACCCAAGCCCCACCACCGTTGACCAGATCCAGAACCTCATCCTGGAGAGTGCGGATTTCGAAGACTTCCTCAACGAACTGGCGCGCTTTTCCGCGCACCAGATGGCGGGCGACGGCGACGACGCGCTGTGCGGCATCACTTTGCTCCGGGACCGCAAGGCCGCCACCATCGGCTGGAGCAGCGATTCCGCGCGCGAGGTGGACGAGATCCAGTATTCGCTGTCCCAGGGGCCCTGCCTGACGGCTGCGGAGGAGGAACGGGAAGTCCACGTTCCGGACCTCTTCGAGGAGGACCGCTGGGGCCCTGACTACGCAAATGCCGTCGCCTCGCACGGGCTTCGGTCGGTGCTGTCACTCCCGTTCCACCTCCAGGGCGATGCCAAGGCCGCGCTGAACCTCTACTCGGACGTTCCGCGGAAATTCGATGAGAAGGCAGCGGCCCGCGCCAGGGGCTACACGCGCGAAATTTCGCAGGCGCTGCGGCTGGCCGTCAGGTTTTCGCTGCACACAGACAGCGCCACCAACCTCCGGGCCACGTTGGAGTCCCGGACCACCATCGATATCGCCGTGGGAATCGTCATGGCGCAGAACCGCTGCAGCCAGGAGGCGGCGGTCCAGATCCTGACGGATGCATCCAGCAACAGCAACGTCAAGCTCCGGGACATCGCCAAGTCATTGGTGGATTCGGTGGGCGGCACGGAGGCGCGAACCCATTTCGAGGAGCCGGGCCAGGGCCAGAACCGCGGACAGGGCCGAATCCAGGCAAGCTAGCCGGTGCGGGCCGGGGCCGGTCATCCGCTACTGGCCCGCACCACTCCTGCGCCCTGGCCGACAGCTTGTGCTGGGGGCGCGCGGAGGATAGGCTGGCCAAGGTTGAGCCGTCGGCCATAGACACCCTTTTTTGGAGTACCTATGGACCGCAGACTTCACGCCCTCGTTAAACTCGACGTCACCTCCGATGTTGTCCGGATTGACGTCAGGGGGAGCCTCAACCACGACTCCCGCCCCGCCCTTGTGCTGGTTATTCGCCGCATCCGCCGGATGGGCATCACCGCCCATATCCGTGTGGATTTCTCCCGGGCCGCATTCGTCGAATCGACCGCGCTGGTAGGGCTCCGCAACGACCTCAACGCGATCGACGGCGGCGCCAGCGAAGGCGGCGTGTCCACCGGATCCGGGGTTTCGCTGGATTTCATGCCGCGGCGGGACGACCTTGCTGCGGACTCTGGGGCGGGTTCCAGAACACTTGAAATCACCGGGGAATTCGCGGCGTCGATTGACCCCTCCGGCTGCGGTCCGCTGGCCATGTACTCCGACGACGAGCTACTTGCGGCCAGTGACTCCGTGTTCGGAATGTTGGACGATCCCGCTGCAATCGCCGGGACCGAGCTCCTGGCGCGCTACGATGCGATCGGCCTGGAGATTTCCCGGCGGGAGAACGCCAAAGCCGGCAGGAAGGACGCTGCGGGCGGCGTTCCTGCCCGTCCGTCCGGGAATGCGAACTAGCACCATCCATCGCGTTTTATATCCGGCTTCCGCTGTGGCTACGGTAGAGGTGTGCCACGTGCCCAGGAGCCACACCCCGAGGGCGGCCCCGGATCAGCCGAGGGACGCCTCCTCAGGCATGCCGCCGAACTCAAGAGATTTTCCCGGCGGAATTTCCTGGTCGGGGCGGGTGCGGCGTCCCTGCTGGCCACCGACATGTTCTTCACACGGCATGTCCAGGCGGAGCGCCGGACCAACAGGATCCTGACGGTGGGCGACGACTTTGCGGAGAGCTACTACCCGCACTCCAGCTGGATCCTGTTTCCCGGCTACAAGACCAGCTGGGAGGAGGCGCAGTGGATCCTCAATTCCCTGCGCGGCACGCTGCGCCAGCGCGGCCAGCTTGCCGCCGTCGGGTATTCCAACGAGGGGCTGGACATTGACCAGATCGTGATTGAGGTGATCGAGTACGTTCGGGAAAAGCAGCTGACCAGCCTGTACTTCTACGGCCACAGCTTCGGCGGGATGGTGGCGACGCAGGTCGCTGCCCGGTTGCTCGAGCTGCACGGCGTGGAAGTGGAGTTCATCCTGCTCGACTCCAGCCCCTACAGCAAGTTCGATGTCCTCGACCAGAGCTGGTTCGAGGGTGTGGTTGTCCTCTACGAAGGCGGGTTCCGCGTTCCCACCGTCCTGCGCGGCGGATATGAACTCGGCGAACGCATCGCGCACAAGGACGAACGGACCTGGCGCCAGGTGGTGGACCAGAGCCTGGAGCAGCTGTCACCGATCGCTCCGTCCAGTGTGCTGATCCAGTCCGAATCGGCCTACATCTACCATTTCGACGCCACCCGGTTCGCTGGCAAACTCGGTGCGACCCGGATGGCCTTCATCGGCAACCCTCGCGACGGCACGGTGAACTACCAGACGGCCCGCGAAGCGTGGGCCCAGACCTTTGCCGCGAATATGGTGTCCAACGACCGGCGCACCGACGACGCACTGCCGGCGCATGCCAGCCCGCAGTGGAACCCGTTCGTGTACCGGCCCATCATCGAAGAACTGCAGGACGAAATCTTCCCGTTGCCTTCGGGCGGCGGCAAGATGACGGCGTTCTGAACCTGCGCCCGGCCGCCGCCGTCCGAATGAGACTAGATCTGGCTCTTGAGGTCCGCCACCGAGTTGAGGATCTGGTTGGGCCGGAACGGATAGGCGGCGATGTCGTCCCTGTGCGTGATTCCGCTGAGAACCAGCACGGTGTGCAGTCCGGCCTCCATGCCCGCGATGATGTCGGTGTCCATCCGGTCCCCGATCATGGCGGTGGTCTCGGAGTGGGCGTCGATCTGGTTCATGGCCGAACGGAACATCATGGGGTTCGGCTTGCCCACAATGTACGGTTCGCGGCCGGTGGCCTTGGTGATCAGGGCCGCGATGGCTCCGGTGGCGGGCATGGGGCCGTCCTTGGACGGACCGGTGGCGTCCGGGTTGGTGGCGATGAAGCGGGCACCCGCCAGGATCAGTCGGATCGCCATGGTGATGGCCTCGAAGGAGTAGGTGCGCGTTTCGCCGAGCACCACAAAGTCGGGGTTCTGGTCGGTGAGGATGAAGCCGGCCTCGTGCAGCGCCGTCGTGAGTCCCGCCTCGCCGATAGTGTAGGCACGGTTCCCGGATTCCGAGCCGCGCACCTGGTCCTTCAGGAACTGCGCCGTGGCCAGCGCCGAGGTCCAGATGTTCTCCTCCGGGATCTCCAGTCCGGAGGAACGCAGCCGCGCGGCCAGGTCCCGGGGAGTGAAGATGGAGTTGTTGGTGAGGACCAGGAAGCGCTTGGAGGTGTCCACCCAGCGCTGGATCAGTTCCGCGGCACCGGGGATCGGCTGGTTTTCGTGGACCAGGACGCCGTCCATGTCCGTCAGCCAGCATTCGATTTCCTGGCCACTTCGGTAAACCGATGCCGATGAACGTACTTCGTCTGATTTTGCCATGGTGATCCTCCAACGCTAATGGGCCGGTTCCGGGTCCCAGTCTGTCATTTTTCGGGCACTGGAACATCCGGCGTCCGAAGAATGACGGAACGCGCCCCCACCGCATCCGGAAGCTGTCCACTAGGCTCGTAGCTGGCACCAGTGTGCCAGCGGCCGCGGATCGGGGGATGTCTGCGGTGGTTTGTTGTGCCGGCCCGCGCCGGCAGGTCCCCGCCGCCGGACATCACCTGGCATCCCGGGAACCGCAGGATGCCAGCAAGCACCTGAAAGGGCCCGCAAATGAGCAACAACTACGGCGCACCGCCGCAGCCCTACCCGGCACAGAATTCCGTGCCCCAGCCGCCACAGCAGCCGCGCAACAACAAGAACCTGATTATTGTGCTGGGCGCCGTCGCCGCTGCCGTGATCATTGCGCTGGTCGCCGTGTTCGTTTGGGTCATTCCGGCGTTCAGCAAACCGCAGGCCGAGGACAACCCTGTGCCGGTGGCGCCGTCCTCTGAAGCCGCAGCTTCGGAAGCGGCGGAGGAGGGCGCCGCCCCCGAGGGATCCGCCGCGCCGTCGGAGGGTGCCTCCTCGGACGACATGCCGGCCGGTGCTTTCCCCCTTCCCCAGGGATGGGACGAACTTCAGGGCCCCGCCAACATTCCGGCAGCCGACGACCCGCTCTTCAAGCGCTTTGTCACCGGCGAATCCTCCTTCTCGTACCTGGCTGCGTGGAGCAGCGACGAAACCTTCGGGATCACCACGGACCCGGCCACCGGCGCCCCCATGCAGCAAGTCGCCAGGGGCACCGATGAGCGCGACGGTGACGGCATTTCCACGGCCTTCTCCTTCTTCGCTGAAGCTGAGGAGGGCAAGTTCGGCAAGGAGCCGGCAAAGGTCCAGGCAGCCATCAAGGACATCGAGGCGAAGCTCAAGGCCATCCCCGCCGCTGAACTGCCGCAGCACCTCGTGGGCCACAAATGCGTCTCCAATTTTGAGTCGTCGGCGCCGGAAATCCGGGAGTTCCGCCGTGCAGCGGCCGTCGTGGTCGGGTTCACGTGCACCAACGCCGGCGACGACGCCATCCGGGCCGTCAACCTGTTCAGCGTGACCCCGTGGGGCACGCCGCAGATGATGGGCGTCAGCGGACACGAGAGCTACTGGAGCGCCAATCCGGAAGCGTTGGAGAAGGTCGCGAACTCCTACCGGGCCAACCGCTGGAAGCTGGACGGCTAGTTCCGCCCGCGTCCGTCCCGGGACGGGCGCGGCTAGAGTTGAGGGGTGACTGACCACCCCCAGACCCCAGCCCTGCCCGTTCCCCCGCCCGAGGAGGAACCGGAGCCCAAGGCGGAGGTCGGCGTCGGGCCCTGGGAAGGTGAGCTTCCCCAGGGCGGCCACTGGGACCCTGACCTCCTGGCCGACGGGGACCGCCGCAACGTGGTGGACAAGTACCGCTACTGGAAGCACGAGGCCATCGTGGCCGACCTGGATTCGAAGCGCCACGAGTTCCACATAGCGATCGAGAACTGGCAGCACGACATGAACATCGGCACCGTGGTGCGGACCGCCAACGCGTTCCTGGCCAAGGAAGTGCACATCATCGGACGGCGCCGCTGGAACCGCCGCGGCGCCATGGTCACCGACCGCTACCAGCACGTCCGCCACCACCCCACCGTGGAGGATTTCGTCGCGTGGGCGCAGGGGGAGGGGCTGGCGATCATCGGCATCGACATCTTCCCCGACTCCGTGCCGCTGGAAACCTACGAGCTCCCGAAGAACTGCGTCCTGGTGTTCGGCCAGGAAGGTCCGGGCCTGACCCCGGAAGTCCATGAGGCGGCCCGGGACACCCTCTCGATCGAACAGTTCGGCTCCACCCGCTCCATCAATGCGGCGTCCGCGGCGGCCATTGCCATGCACGCGTGGATCCGCCGGCACGTCTTCAGCCAGCACGTCTAGTTCGGCACCGTCGCCGCGGCCTGCCATCCGGGCGGGCGCAGTGCAAAGTGTTACCCGTCCCCGTGACCCGAAACACTGTCCCTGCGCAGAAATGACTAGGATGGGTGCTAGCCGACGAGGTTCACTCCAGGGTCAACACAGCCCGTAGACGAAATTCACTTTAGGAGTCAGCATGCCCATTGCAACCCCAGAGATCTACTCCGAGATGATCGACCGCGCCAAGGCGGGCGGCTTCGCATTCCCCGCAGTCAACGTCACGTCGTCGCAGACCCTGAACGCTGCGCTCCGTGGTTTTGCCGACGCCGAGTCCGACGGCATCATCCAGGTTTCCACCGGCGGTGCGGCCTACTGGTCCGGCGCCTCCACCAAGGACATGGTTGCCGGCTCCCTGGGCTTCGCCGCCTTCGCCCGCGAAGTGGCCAAGAACTACGGCGTCAACATCGCCCTGCACACCGACCACTGCCCCAAGGACAAGCTGGACGGCTTTGTCCTGCCGCTGCTGGCAGCCTCCGAAGCCGAGGTCAAGGCCGGACGCAACCCGCTGTTCAACTCGCACATGTGGGACGGCTCCGCCGAGACCCTGCAGGAAAACCTGCGCATCGCCCGGGAACTCCTGGAGCGCACTGCTGCTGCAAAAATGATCCTTGAGGTCGAGATCGGCACCGTCGGCGGCGAGGAAGACGGCGTCGAAAACGAGATCAACGAGAAGCTCTACACCACGGTGGAAGACGCCCTCGCAACCATCGAAGCCCTGGGTGCCGGCGAGAACGGCCGCTACATCACTGCCCTGACCTTCGGCAACGTGCACGGCGTGTACAAGCCGGGCGGCGTGAAGCTGCGCCCGGAGATCCTGAAGGACATCCAGGCCCAGGTCGGTGCCAAGATCGGCAAGGAAAACCCGTTCGACCTCGTGTTCCACGGCGGCTCCGGCTCCTCCGACCAGGAAATCGCCGACGCCGTTTCCTACGGCACCATCAAGATGAACATCGACACCGACACCCAGTACGCCTACACGCGTCCGGTGGCCGACCACATGTTCAAGAACTACGACGGCGTGCTGAAGGTTGACGGCGAGGTGGGCAACAAGAAGACTTACGATCCCCGCGTCTGGGGCGCCTCGGCCGAAGCCGGCCTGGCAGCCCGCGTTGTTGAAGCCACGAAGCAGCTTGGCTCGGCCGGAAAGACCTTCTAGATGTCCGACGAGTTCCGCAGGAACCTGATGGGTCCCGAGCCCACGCTCCTGCCGGCCGAGACTGAGGTCTATGCGCAGCTGGATGCCGGCCAGGAAGCCCTGGACCTGGTGGAAAAGCACCCCACTTCGTCGCTGCTGTGGGCTGTACTCGCCGAGGAAGCCTGGGCAGAGGGCCGGACCATCGAGTCCTACGCCTACGCCCGCGTCGGCTACCACCGCGGCCTCGATTCACTGCGGCGCAACGGCTGGCGCGGGGTGGGACCCATCCCGTGGGAACACGAACCCAACCGCGGCTTCCTGCGTGCCCTGTACTCCCTGGGCCGCGCGTCCTCGGCCATCGGCGAGGCAGAGGAACCGGAACGCATTGAGAAGTTCCTCAATGACTCCGATCCTTCCGCCAAGGCGGCCATCGAAGGCGAAAACCTCAACTGAATTAACTACGACGGCGGCCCCTCACCTGGAAAGGTGGGGGGCCGCCGTCGTACGTGGGTCAGTCTATTTAGTTCGCCTTGGTGAGGCCGGTGCGGGCCATCGCGTCCAGGTAGGCAACGTGCATCTCGTCGAGGTACTGCTGCTGGCGGGCTTCGGTTCCGGCGAAGGCGCGGCCGCTGAGCGAGCGGACCTTGTAGGTCTTCAGGCCTCGGCGCCACAGCAGGGGCACTTCGGTCTTGAGGAGCAGCTGGGCCAGTCGGTTGGCCTCGGTGCCGTGGGCCACGATCACGGACGCGCGGGGGACCAGTGCAAGGAACTTCAGGAGCGGCTTGAGGCCGGCGGAAATCTGGTCCGGGGTGAACTTGCCGTTCGGCTCGCCGGGGGTGTGCCACGGGTGGACGTTCCACGGCATGACGAATTCGGGGCGGAGGCCCAGCTTCCACTGCACGCCGAGCATGCGGGTGGCCGCTTCGTTGTCGCCGGCGGTGATGAAGCCGGATTCATCGGCGGTGCCGATGTTGGAGTACAGACTGATGATGCGGCACTCGTCGACGTCGTGCATCGGGTCGACGTAAGGGACCACGGTGTCCGGCTTGACGCTCTGGAAGGTGTCGCACAGCTCATTGACAGCTGCGACGTTGGGTTCGTAACGGCGGCTCAGAAGCTGCTCGCGGAAAGATTCAGTAGCCAAGGCTGTCATGTATTGCTGTGTCTCCTGCGGGATCGGTGACGCTGCCACGCCTGACGCGGGCATGCCAAATACCGGCACGCCTAGGTACGGTGTGGTTGAAAATGTGGTGAGTGGACCGATTCCTGATCGATCCTTATCAGTCTATCAAGCCCTGCGAAATGTGGGACCCGGAACCGGTCCCGGAGGCTCCCGCAGCCCCCGGGACCTTGTTGCCGGTCAGCCGGTCACTGCCGGAGCGGTGTCTTTCGCCACGCTCCCCGATGCGGCTGCGGGGTAGATCGTCTCGGCCGGCGCACGGTTCGTGGCTTTGGCCCACGGGTAGTAGACCGCCATGGTGACGAGGATGCCCACGATCCAGGAAATGTCCGCGCCTCCCAGCCACTTGGTGACCGGCCCCGTGTAGAGCGCCTGGGCGAGGAACGGCACCTGGACCAGGACACCAATCCCGTAGGAGGCCAGGGCCGGGACATTCCACCGGCCGTAGCGGCCGTCCGGGTTGTACAGGGCCGGGATGTCCAGCCGGTCGCGGGAGATCTTGTAGTAGTCCACGAGATTGATGACGGACCACGGCGTGAACACCATCAGCAGCAGCAGGACGAAGTTCTTGAAGACGTTCAAAAAGTCCTTGCTGGCGAAGAGCGCTATCAGCACACTGGCCGTGATGACGGCGATGATGAAGACGATCCGGGCTGCCCGTGAGACCGAGTCCCGCCGGTTGATGGCCGTGCTGATGGTCACTGAGCACATGAACGCACCGTAGGCGTTGAGGCAGTTGACGGTGAGTTTGCCCGTGACGATCATGAGGTAGATGAAGATCGCGATCAGCCCTCCACCGGCCAGGTCACCCATGTAGCCCACCTGGTTCTTGAGGAAATCGCCGCCCATGCCCGCAGCGGAGAGCCCGCCCGCGAGGGCGCCCAGCGTCATTGCCCACTGGGCGCCGCCCACCGAGCCGGCGAACGTGTACCAGAAGGTCTTGCGCTCTGACGTGGACTGGGGCAGGTAACGCGAATAGTCGGCGACGTAGGGGCCGAAGGTGAGCTGCCATCCTGCGCCCAGGGCTATCGCGGTGAGGAAGGTGGGCCACTCGAAGCCCTTCAGGAACATGATCTGGCCCACGTCGAACCTGGTGAACACGGCAACCGTCAGGTACAGGAAGCCGGCCAGGCCCACCACTGTGGCGATGCGGCCAAGGGCGTGGATGTACTTGTAGCCCAGGATTGCCAGGAACGCGGTGGCGGCGCCAAAGATCAGGATGCCCACAGCCGGGGCATCCACGCCCAGCATGAGGTTGATCGCCTGTCCGGACAGCACCGTGCCGGTGGACGCGAAGCCGATGTACATCAGGATCACCAGGACGAGCGGAATCACGGCTCCGTAGACACCGAACTGGGCCCGGCTGGAGATCATCTGCGGAAGCCCCAGTTTCGGCCCCTGGGCGGAGTGCAGCGCCATGACTGCGCCGCCGACGACGTTGCCCAGCAGGAGGCCGATGATGGCCCAGAACGCGTCCGCCCCGAATACGACCGCGAGGGCGCCGTCAACGATTGCGGTGATCTGCGCGTTCGCCCCGAACCAGAGCGTGAACTGCCCCCTTGGGTGGCCGTGCCGCTCGCGGGGCGGGATCATTTCGATTGACCGGGCCTCGACCGTAGTGCTTCCTGCTGCCATGGTTACTCCTCGTGCTGGCTGTTATGTTCCATGTCACAGGGTCGCGGGCCGCATAACAACGGCGATGCGGCGGCCAATGTCGCAAATACCAGACAGCCCGGCGTGTCGTCCGGAATTGGCCGGCACCGTGGTCCGGCCCCATATCGGCTAAACTTGGGTGGTAAGAGCCCCGGAACTCTTGCGCTGTGACTGTCGGCCTGGTGGCCGCGCAGGCACGGCAGTGGAATTCGGGGCATTCTCATGAACGGCGCTGTCCCTTGGCGGGTCACCTAGGTGAACCGGCTGCGGTCCGGCCCGAACGAATGGGGGAGGATCCCATGCCAGCAATCGTGATCGTCGGAGCCCAATGGGGCGACGAAGGCAAAGGTAAAGCCACTGACCTGCTTGGTGGCCGCGTTGACTACGTGGTGAAGCCGAACGGCGGCAACAACGCCGGGCACACCGTCGTCGTAGGCGGTGAGAAGTATGAGCTCAAGCTCCTTCCTGCCGGCATCCTGAGCCCCAACGCAGTTCCGATCATCGGCAACGGCTGTGTGGTGAACCTCGAGGCCCTGTTCCAGGAGATCGACGGCCTGGAAGCCCGTGGCGCGGACACCTCCAAACTGCGCGTTTCGGCCAACGCCCACTTGGTTGCGCCCTACCACCAGGTCCTGGACAAGGTCACTGAGCGGTTCCTGGGCAGCCGCGCCATAGGCACCACCGGCCGCGGCATCGGCCCTGCCTATATGGACAAGGTGGCCCGCCTCGGTATCCGCGTGCAGGACGTTTTTGACGCCTCCATCCTCCGCCAGAAGGTTGAGGGATCGCTCCGCCAGAAGAACGAGCTCCTGGTGAAGGTCTACAACCGCCGGGACATCGAGGTGGACGAGATCGTGGACTACTTCCTGTCCTTCGCCGAGCGACTGCGCCCGCTGGTCATCGACAGCACGCTGGTGCTGAACAAGGCCCTGGACGAGGGCAAGGTTGTGCTGATGGAAGGCGGCCAGGCCACGTTCCTGGACGTGGACCACGGGACGTACCCGTTCGTCACGTCCTCCAACCCGACCGCCGGCGGCGCCTCGGTGGGCTCAGGCATCGGCCCCACCCGGATCTCGCGTTCCATCGGCATCATCAAGGCGTACACCACCCGTGTTGGCGCCGGCCCGTTCCCCACGGAACTGTTCGATGAAATGGGTATGTACCTGCAGAAGACCGGCGGCGAATTCGGTGTCAACACCGGCCGTCCGCGCCGCTGCGGCTGGTACGACGCCGTCCTGGCCCGCCACGCCTCCCGCGTCAACGGCTTCACGGACTACTTCGTCACCAAGCTGGACGTGCTCACCGGCATCGAGCAGATCCCGGTCTGCGTGGCCTACGACGTCGACGGCGTCCGGCACGACGAAATGCCGATGACGCAGACCGAGTTCCACCACGCCAAGCCGATCTTCGAGTACTTCGAAGGCTGGACCGAGGACATCACCGCGGCACGCACCCTGGAGGACCTCCCGGAGAACGCCCGCAATTACGTGCTGGCACTCGAGAAGCTGTCCGGCACCCGCTTCTCGGCCATCGGCGTCGGCCCGGACCGCGACCAGACCATCGTGGTCAACGATCTGATTCTGGACTAAACCTGACATCGTCAGACTGAAAAGCAACTGACGTCCGACGGCGGCGGGTCACCTGGAAAGGTGGCCCGCCGCCGTCGTGTATGCCGGCTATTCGGCCTGTTTGTCGCGCAATTGGAGCAGATGCTGCTGCAGTTTCGCTTCGGCGTCCCGGCGTCGGCGGGCCTGCTCTCCCATGGCGCGGGTCGCTGCCGACCCGGTGCTGACCAGTCGTGTCACATGTTTCGGGGCCGCTGCCGCACCGGCGGCAGATACGGCCATCACTTCCTCGCTCATGCCCGTATCGTGACATCCGCCGCCCGGCCCACGGAACCCCTCCCGGCGGAGCGTTACAGGATCGGAACCTCCCAGGGTGCCGGGCTCGGGGCGGTCAGCCCAAGGCGGGGGCGGACGATGCGTAGCGGAGCGCGCATGCAGGTGGCCGCAGCTGCGATGACGGGTACCGGTCACTCGTGACCGGGCCGGCCGCTCTTCCTATGTTGGACTCACCGGCGCTTCGCGGGGAACGGGAACCCTCGAAGGTAACTCACCGGACCGCCAAGGAAGAGGTGGACATCATGGGTCTCAGCTTGAAGTCAGACAAAGCGAAAACCGGGTCAGCGCCAGAGTCGCCGGACCGGCACGCGAGGCAGGAACACGGCCCGCGCCGTTACCGTGCCCGCATCAATCGGGAACCGGTCCTTGACCGCTCGCGCGTGCAGGAGCTGGCCGGGGGAGTGCATTCCCAGAGCCGGCTTCTCGAATTCCTGGACCTTTTCCTGGTACTGCTCCCGTCCAGGGTCAATAACGTCATCAGCGCCTTGGACAGCGGGGACCATGAGGCGGCCAGTGCCGCCGCCCAAAGCCTTGCGTCGTCGGCCGCGATGGCCGGGGCAGCCCGGCTCGAACTGGTTGCCTGGCTCGTGGATGCGGATCTGCGCATCGGACGGATGGACCGGGCCCGCGAGACGGGCCGGCGCCTCGGGCCCGACGCTTCGGAGCTGGCTTCGGCGCTGTCCCGTTTATTGACGGGCGCCTAACGCAGACGCCGGCTGGCGCCCGGCATCACCACTGCTAAGGCCCTCCCGAAGGCGTGCGGCAGCTGCCGCTGGGCGGGCAATAATGGGTTCATGCAGTCGGAGTGGAGTCCCCGCATCAGCTGGGCCGATTTGCCGGGCCACGTGCAGTCGGGAATCGAGCAGATACTGGGTTCGACGGTTGCCCAGGCAACGGGTCAGCAGGGAGGATTTTCTCCGGGCACAGCCGACAGGATCCTGACGGTTTCGGCTGCCCGCCGGCGTCCCCGCGCCGTCGTTGATCGGCACCTTCGACGACGGTGAGTGGGTGGCCCTCATCCTCAGCGATGTGGAGGGCCGCCGCCCGCACCTGCCCTGGCGTACAGCGGAACTGACAAGTGTGTTGGACACACTGCTCGAACTCTCGCGGACACCCGTCCCTCCTGCCCTGGGCCACCTACCGCCACTGGAGCACGAACTGGCCGACGCGTTCGAAGGCTGGAAGCGGATCGGCTCGGACCCACCCGAAGGCTGCGACCCGTGGATCCTGACGAACCTCGAGGCTTTGGGACAGCTCGCCGAAGGCGGGCTCACAGCCCTGCTCAACGTTCGGGTCTACGATCCCGGGTTCGATGTGGAGTCCGTTCTGCGGTCCCACCAGGTATTTGCCCCGGCCACGGCAGACGGCATTAATCGGGTGTTGTCGGGCCTGGGTGCGTACTTCACCGACGCCGGGAGGCAGCCTCCTCCGCCAGGGCTGCCTACCATCCGGTCCTTTCAACGCAGGCAGGGTGAGGCCGTTATCCTTTGGCTCCGCCAACGGCTCTCCCACTTCTGACCCGGTCCGGAATCGGTGGCTGGAACCTTTTTTGAAGTTTTTTGGATTTCGCGTAACCCACGGCGGTGCCGTGACGATTACCACTATGAAAGCGCCGGGTTCGAAGTTGTCCCCCATCAGGTTCGAATCCGGCGTTTGACTGCAAAAAGAGAGCCGGGCCGGAACTGTCCCCCATCAGGTTTCCGGCCCGGCCCCTTTTTGTCCGAAGCCGGTTCAGCAGGAAGCCGGTACAGGAGTGCACGGTTTCTGCCGGTCTTTCATCTTGGTTACCCGGGGTAAAGTTGTTGGGCGGGATACCACCCGCGCCGCCACTTGATGGCCATACAATGATGTAGCCATCTCCTTGAACGAAAGCCACACGTCCGTGACAGACGCACTGACCGACGATTCATTGCATGCCCTCAAGGGCCGCGATGGCGAGTTGTTCAACCTGGTCTACCGGAGCTATGCGTCGCAGGTACTGGGATACCTGACCGCACGTGGTGTCGAGGACCCGGAGGCCACCATGCAGGATGTTTTCCTGGCGGTTCTGCCCCGCATCGATTCAATCAGCGGCGGTGCCAACGGACTTCGGACCTTCCTGTTTTCGGTGGCGCACGCGCGGATGGTTGACGATCACCGTAGGCAAAGCCGGACCCCCGCGAAACAACCTTTCGAACCTGAACTTGACCGGCGGGAATCCTCATCGGCCGAAGCCGCGGCCATGCTGCGGGTAGCGCCCGGGGAAGTGCTGGCGCTGCTGGAGGTGCTGGGGGAGGACCAGAAGGAAGTGCTGACCCTGCGGATCATTGCGGATCTTACGGTGGAACAGGTGGCCGAAATTATGGGGAAAAGCGCCGGAGCCGTCAAACAGCTTCAGCGACGTGCTTTGGACAGACTCCGTGAACATTCGGCCGTAAAGGACTACGTGGCGCCATGACTACCAGGGATGATTTTTCTGGGACCGTCGACCAGCTTCTGCTCGATGCAGGCCACACGGGCGTGCCCGACCTCAGGGCCGCCCTCCTGTCCATTGCCTCGCTGGCCGAGATGCATGCACCCGTTCCGGGGCCCGAGCTCGCGCTGATGCTGGCCGGCCCGCGGGATGAGATTACCCGGCAGCGCTGGCTGCGCAAGCACCGTCCCGCTGTGGTGGGGCTCGCAGTCCTGGCCGGCATGGGCCTTGGCGTCAGCGGTGTTGCCGCCACGAGCCAGGTGTCCGGAGACGGCGCCGGGCCGTGGTCCGTGCAAGAGCTCACCACCGACTGGACGCCCGGCTGGACCCTTCCCCTGGCGCCGGTGGCTGCTGACCGGGGCGGACGGATCACGTGGGTTTCTCCGCTCTTCCTGCAGACTGACCGGGCCCACCCTGCAGCAGTGCACGCGGCAGCTGAGCCGGCCGCGCAGGCCGCTGGGGCCGATGCCACGGCAGTCGAGCCCGCGCCACCGGCCGCGTCCGACGGCGATAGGGGCCAGTCCCCGGTCGGCGAAGGCCAAGGTCCTGGCGCCAACGGAAAGCCCGGACAGGCCAACCACGGTAAGGCCACCCCGGGCAAGGCCGCGTCCGGTCAAGCCATGACTGGACGTGCCCCGGACCAGGCCTATGAGCAGGGCGCCGCAATCACGCCCGATGGTGTGAAGATTGGTTCGACCGTGGAAGCCGCGGTCGATTCCACGGTGGATTCCGCCCTTGATTCCGTCAGCAGCTGGCTGGGGAAGTTCCGCCGGTAGCCGTACCCAACTAGCTGGCAGTTAACGTCCCCAAAAGCGATTTTCGCGACGTTAACTGCGAGTCACTTGGGCTCGCGCCAACTGGCGTCATCAGGCCAGGACCTGGCGCTTTGAAGAAATAACCCCGGTGTCGAAGCCGGCAAGGTGCAGTCCGCCGTGGAACCGGGCGTGCTCGATCTTGACGCACCGGTCCATCACCACGTTGAGCCCGGCCGTTTCAGCATCCGCGGCCACTTCCTCGTGCCAGGAACCCAGCTGCAGCCAAAGGGTCTTGGCACGGGCTGCGATGGCCTCGTCCAGGACGCCCGGGAGATCGTCGTGCTTGCGGAACACATCCACGATGTCCGGGCTTTCGGGAAGGTCGGCCAATGAGGCGTAGGTCGGCTGGCCAAGGATCTCCTTCACAACGGGGTTCACGAAGTACACCTTGTACCGCGTGGAGGACTGCAGATAGGTGGCCACGAAGTAGCTGGCCCGCGAAGGCTTGTCCGAGGCACCCACTATGGCAATGGACTTCGCCTGCCGGAGCAGGTTCAGGCGATCCGGTGCTGAGGGGCCTTCCCAGGTGCGGTCGTCCACAGTCATCAGTTCGCTCCAATCGTGCAGGTGTCGGCCGGTTCGTCGAGGAAGGCGTCGTCGGCCGTGGCCTTCTGCGCCGCGTCCAGGGCCTGGTCCAGGTCCCAGAGAATGTCCTCGATGTCCTCGAGCCCGATCGAGATCCGGACCAGGTCCTCAGGGACGCCGGCGGATTCCAGCTGGGCCGGGCTCAGCTGCTGGTGGGTCGTGGAGCCGGGGTGGATCACCAGGGTGCGTGAGTCACCAACGTTGGCCAGGTGCGAGGCCAGCTGCAGCGACTCGATGAATTTCTGCCCGGCGGTGCGGCCGCCCTTGACGCCGAAGGAGAACACCGAACCCGGCCCCAGGGGCAGGTACTTCTTCGCCCGCTCAAAGTGCGGGTGGGACGGCAGGCCGGAGAAGTTCACGTAGGCGACGCGTTCGTCGGCCTCGAGCCATTCCGCCACGGCCTGGGCATTCTTCAGGTGCTCGTCCAGGCGCTGCGGAAGGGTTTCGACCCCTTGCAACAGCTGGAATGCGGACTGCGGTGACAGTGCCGGACCGATGTCACGCAGCTGCTCGCAGCGCAGCTTGGTCAGGAATCCGTACTCGCCGAAGTTGCCCCACCACGAGACGTTGCCGTAGGAGGCCACGGGTTCGGTCATGGTGGGGAACTTGCCGTTGCCCCAGTTGAACCGGCCGCTCTCCACGATCACGCCGCCCAGCGTGGTGCCGTGGCCGCCGAGGAACTTGGTGGCGGAATGGATCACGATGTCCGCGCCGTGCTCGATCGGCCGCACGAGGTACGGCGTGCTCAAGGTGGCGTCAACGACGAGCGGGATGCCTGCGTCGTTCGCTACCTTCGCCAGGCCCTCAAGGTCCTGGACCTCCGACGACGGGTTGGCCACCACCTCAACGAAGATCGCTTTGGTGTTCTCCCGGACGGCGGCCGCGTAGTCCGCGGGGTCGGTGCCGGGAACGAACGTGGTGTCCACGCCGAAACGGCGCAGCGTGACATCGAGTTGGGTGACCGTTCCGCCGTACAGCTGGGAGGCTGCCACGATGTGGTCGCCGGCCTGGGTGAGGGCGGCAAAAGTGATGAACTCCGCGGCCATGCCCGACGACGTCGCGACCGCACCGATGCCGCCCTCGAGGGACGCAATGCGCTCCTCAAACGCCGCCACGGTGGGGTTGCCGATGCGCGAGTAGATGTTGCCGTACTTCTGCAGCGCGAAGAGGTTGGCAGCGTCCTGGGTGTCCTTGAAGACGAAGGACGTGGTCTGGTAAATGGGCACGGCACGGGCGCCGTGCTCGGCGTCGGGGGTGCCGCCGGCGTGCAGGGCGCGGGTGCGGAAACCGAACTTGCGGTCAGCCATTACGCGTTCACCAGCCCGGTGGTTGAGCTGACATTGGCCACCGGCGCCTGGGACAGGTCAAATTCCGCGCCGTTCTTCCGGGCGAGGTCGGCTTCGAGTTCGCGGACGATCGGCAGGATGTCCTGGCCGAATGCAGCCACTTCCTCCTGGAAGTGCAGGTAGCCGGTGAGGAACAGGTTCACGCCGATCTTCTTGTATTCCACGATCCGTTCCGCGATCTGTTCCGGCGTGCCGATCAGCTGGGTCTTGAAGCCGTCGTTGTACTGGACCAGGTCCTCGAAGCTCGAGTCGGCCCACATGCCCTTGCCGTCCTTGGTGGACGCGCCGGCTTCCTGGACGGCGTCGCGGAACCCCTGGACTGCGGGCTTGTGTGCCTTCTCCACGATTTCGCGGAGGGTGTCGCGGGCTTCCTTCTCGGAATCGCGGGCGATGACGAAGCCGTTGAGGCCGAAACGGGGTGCCGGCAGGCCGACGTCGGTGCCGCGCTGCGTCTCACCCGAAGCGGCGACCACTCCGGCAATGTTCTCTTTGAAGCCCTCCAGGTCCTTGCCGTTGGAGAAGTACCAGTCGGCCACGCGGCCGGCCGTCGCCTGGGCTGCGGTGGAGTTGCCGCCGAAGAAGATTTCCGGGTGCGCGCGGCCGGGAATATCCACCGGGGCCGGGTTCAGGGTGAAGTCGATGATGTTGTAGTACTTGCCGGACTGGCTGTATTCCTGCTCAGTCCAGAGGCCGCGCAGGACCTTGATGAATTCCTCGGTGCGGACGTAGCGTTCGTCATGCTCCAGCCACTCGAGGCCAAAGTTGGTGAACTCGTTCTTGAGCCAGCCGGAGACGATGTTCACGGCGGCGCGGCCGCTGGAGATGTGGTCCGCGGTGATGATGAACTTGGCGAGCACGCCGGGGTGCCACATGCCGGGGTGGACGGCGGAGATGACCTTGAGCCGTTCCGTGGCCGCCAGCAGCGCGAGGCTGAAGGACGTGGCCTCGTGCTGCTTGTCCGCACCGTAGGAGGCTGCGTAGCGGGTCTGCGTCAGGGCGTATTCGAAGCCGGAGTTTTCGGCGATCCGGGCCAGCTTCTTGTTGTAGTCGAAGTCCCAGCCGGTGCGCTGTTCGATGGTGGAGACCACCAGGCCGCCGGAAACGTTCGGCACCCAGTAGGCGAACTTGAGCGGCTCGGAAAGACGGGCAACGTTGCTGATGTCGTTCATGATTGTTCCTTTACTTCTGTCCGTAGAGGGGAGGCGCCGGGACGGCGGCGGCGTAGGAATCCAGGGCTTCCTGGATTCCGGCGATCGCCGGTTCGTTCTGGAGCGATGTTGTGTCGCCGAGGGTGGTTCCCTCGAAAAGCTGGGTGAGGAGCCGGCGCATGATCTTGCCGCTGCGCGTCTTCGGCACGTCGGGGACCACGACGACGTCGCGCGGCTTGGCGATCGGCCCGATCTCCTTCGCGACGTGGTTGCGGAGTTCGGCGGCCACTTCGCCGGAAACCCCGCCTTTCAGCACCACGAAGGCGACGATGGCGTGGCCGGTCTTGGGGTCCGCGACCGGACAGACGCCGGCCTCAACGACGCTCGGGTGGGAGACGAGGGCCGATTCGATTTCGATGGTGGAGAGCAGGTGGCCGGAGACGTTGAGGGTGTCATCCACCCGCCCGAGGATCCAGATGTCGCCGTCGTCGTCGTATTTGGCGCCGTCCCCGGCGAGGAACCAGCCCTGGGCGGCGTACTTGCGCCAGTACGAATCGAAGTAGCGCTGCGGGTTGCCCCAGATAGTGCGGGCAATCGCCGGCCCCGGGGTGTCCACCACGATGAAGCCCTGGACGCCCGGCGGAACGGTATTGCCGGCGCCGTCCACGATCCGGGTGCTGACGCCGGGCAGCGGGCGGGCCGCGCAGCCGGGCTTGAACTCGGTGTCCGTCGGGGCGGGGGAGAGGATGGTGGCGCCGGTCTCGGACTGCCACCAGGTGTCCACCACGGGTGCGGTGCCGGCGCCGACGTTCTGCCGCAGCCAGCGCCAGGCCTCCGGATTGACGGCTTCGCCCACCGTGCCGAGCATCCGGATGGAGGAGAGATCGTAGGTGCCGGGAACGCCGTCGGGGAACCAGCCCATGAGCGAGCGGACCAGCGTGGGCGCCGTGTAGTACTGGGTGACGCCATAGCGTTCGATGATCTCGAAGTGCCGGCCCGGATGCGGGGTGTTCGGCGTGCCTTCGAAGATTACCTGCGTCACGCCGTTGGACAGCGGGCCGTAGATTTCGTAGGTGTGGGCGGTGACCCAGGCCAAGTCGGCGGTGCACCAGTGCACATCCCGGTCCCGGAGCTCGGGGTCGGGGTTGCTAAACAGGTGCTCGAAACTCCAGGACGCCTGCGTGAGGTAGCCGCCTGAGGTGTGGACCAGGCCCTTGGGCTTACCAGTGGTCCCGGAGGTGTACATGATGAACAGGGGAGTTTCGGCATCGAACGCAACGGCTTCGTGGAGATCGGAGGCCTGCCCGACGGCGTCGTGCCACCACACGTCGCGGCCTTCCGTCATGGGGACGTCGGCCAGCCGGTCTTCGGGGGTGGTGCGGTTGACCACGAGGACGTGCTCGATCGCGTTGTCCCCGGCAACCGCGGCGTCGGCGTTGTCCTTGACCGGCACGGCCACACCGCGGCGGAACTGGCCGTCCGTCGTGACCAGGAGCTTGGCGCCGGTGTCCTCCACCCGGAACTTCAGCGCTTCGGCGGAGAAGCCGCCGAACACGAGGGAGTGGATGGCGCCGATGCGGGCAACGGCAAGGGTGATGATGACGGTTTCGGGGATGACCGGGAGGTAGATGACCACGCGGTCGCCCTTGGTGATGCCCAGGCCCAGGAGGGCATTCGCGGCCTTGGACACTTCCCGCTGCAGCTCCGCGTACGTGACGGCACGGCGGTCGCCCGGCTCGCCCTCGAAATGGAGTGCCACCTTGTCACCGCGGCCGGCGGCAACATGGCGGTCCACGCAGTTGTAGGCAACATTGAGCTTGCCGCCCTCGAACCAGGTGATGTCCGGGCCCGTTCCGGCATCCAGGTCTGCCGGGACGCGCCGGTGGGCGGTGTGCCATGGCTTGCCGTCCGTCGTTCCTTCCGTGGGCCCTTCGGCGGGCGCCGCCCAGTCGAGGCGGAGGGCCTGTTCTTCCCAGAAGGCAACCGTGTCGGCCACAGCCGTTGCCGGCTTGGCTGCAGTGCCGGGCTGGGAGGTGCCGGGCTGGGAGGTGGTGCCGCGGTGACGCGCCGGTCCGTCGGTGGGGACGCCGTGCACAGCGCCGTCCGTGGGCTCAGTCAGGGACCATCCCGAAGAGCCGCGAGAGGAGCCGGGCGCGTCACGCAGCCCTGCTTCGTTCGCCGTCGCGTCCGAAGTGGTTTGTGGGGTTGCCTCGGACGGAATCCGGGCAAAAGTGGGCAGGGCAGAAGTATTCTCTGGGGTCATTTACAGCACTCCATCGGTCCTGGCAGTAGCACCCGTAGTTCCTTCGGAAAGCAAGGAACAGTTACGTGGGAATGGTCGTCTCACGTCACCGGGGGTTGCTGCGGCTTCATCGATCCAGGTCTCTCGGCCGCTCGGGATGGTCACTACCTACTAGAACCGAGATGCACGATTTCACAAAATCCCGTCAATCCGCGCTGTAATATTCATTCATCCCGGCAGGCTGCGAGGCATTTCATTCATTTATTCGAAGATCGCCCGGAAAGACCGCAGGAGTAAGGTTGATGTATGGCCCACGTTAACGATCCGGCAGTCATTGACCGCCTCATGCGAACCAAAGGCACGTGGGCGATCGTCGGCCTCACCACCAATGAATGGCGCTCGGCGTACGAGGTTTCCCTGTACGTCCGGGACCGGATGGGCATGGAAATCATTCCTGTCAATCTCCCCGGTGACGACGTCCACGGGGAGAAGGGCTACCACTCCCTGGCGGACATCCCCGCCGAAAAGCACCCGATCGACGTCGTGGACTGCTTCGTGAACTCCCACAAGGTGGGGGCTGTCATCGACCAGGCAATCGCCGTAGGCGCGAAGGCGGTGTGGCTGCAGCTCGGCGTCTTCGACGACGCTGCGGTGGAGCGGGCCAGGGCCGCCGGACTGGATGTGGTGGTCAACGCCTGTCCCGCCCGCGAGGGATGGCGCGTGGGCATTTGACGGCCCATCTTGATGGCACCACCCCGGAAGGACTCCATAGCATCGGCGATGCCCGCACCGCCGGATAGTGTTCCGGCCTGCAGTCGGCCCCTGCCGCCGGATAGGCTCGTGGCATGGATGTTGCCACCCTCCGCCAGATCTGCCTGAGCTTCCCGGGCGCCTTTGAGGACTTTCCCTTCGGTCCCGAGACCTCCGTCTTCAAGGTGCGGGCCGCCGTAACCGGCGGGGCGCGGCAGGACGCCAAGATGTTCGCGTTGTCCGCCATGGATCCGGCGGACTGGTCCGTGAGCCTCAAATGCGAACCGGCCCTGGCCGAACAGCTGCGGGCCATCCATCCCGAAATCGCCGGCGCCTGGCACATGAACAAAACGCACTGGAACGGCGTCCGGCTGGACGGAGCGTTGCCGGATGACATGATCCGGGACATGGTGGAGGACTCCTACGACCTGGTGGTGGCCTCGCTCAGCCGAAAACAGCGCGAACAGTTGGGCTGGGCAGGCCTCGCCCGGGGTGACGGCGCATGAGCAATCCCCGCGCCGGACGCATCGCCCGCGGCGGGCTGAACTATCCGGGCATTGGCTCCACCGAGCACGGACAGCCCCCGGAGGGGTTCCCCTGCGTGGTGACCCAGGCCTACCTCGGTGACGGCCTGGCACTGTACCGGAGGGTGGCCCAGGGAATCCTGACCTGGCAGCTGCAGAAAAGGTCCGGGCTGCGTGTCCGCACCGAATCCGACGTCGTGGTGCCCGGCGCCCGCGTGGTGAGCGGATTCGGCGTCGGGCCGTTCCGAATCAACGCCCCCTGCGAGGTGGTGTGGGTGCACCGGCCGGTGCCCGGCGACGGCCCGCAAAGCGCCGGTTTCGGGTACGGAAGCCTGCCCGGCCATCCCGTGCGGGGCGAGGAATCCTTCGAAGTGGAAGTGGACGGACAGGGGCGCGTGTTCCTCAAAATCACTGCCTTCAGCAGGCCGTCCAACTGGTTCTACGCTGCCGGCGGCGCCGTCGCGGGACGCGCACAAAGACATGTCACTTCCCGATACATTGGGAGTGCACACGAACTGGCCGTTGGTGAAAGCTGATCAGGAGCAGGTGGATGCTGGAACAGAAAACCCTTGACCAATTGTGGAACTTCGACGATCCCGCCGGATCGGAAGCCCGTTTCCGGGCGGCAGCTGAAGACGGAAACTACGACGCCGACGAACGGGCGGAGCTCGCCACCCAGCTGGGGCGGGCCATCGGACTGCAGGGCCGCTACGAGGAAGCCGACGCCCTGCTGGATTCCGTCGATGCCGATGAGCCGACCGTGGGCGTCAGGGTGCTGCTGGAACGCGGGCGCCTGCTGAACTCGAGCGGCCATGCCGCGATGGCCGTGCCGCTCTTTGAACAGGCGGCAGAACTTGCGGACCACCTCAGCGAGGAGTTCCTTGCTGTTGATGCGCTGCACATGCTGGCGATCGCGGACTCCGCACACGCCGAATCATGGACCCGCAGCGCCCTCGAATACGCCTCCACGGTGCACGATCCGCGGACCAAACGCTGGATGGTCTCGCTGCACAAGAACCTCGGCTGGACTCTGCACGAAGCCGGGCGCTTTACCGAGGCCCTGGTCGAGTTCCAACTGGCGGAACAGTGGGCCGAACGCGTCGGCACACCCCAGCAGCAGGAATGGGCCCGGGAGGCCATCGACGAGTGCGAGCACTCACTCGCCGCAGGGGCCTGAACCGCTCCTGCGCGGGCCGTTGCCGCTCCCGGTGAAACAATGGACTGACCCCCGCACACAACGAAAGGCATCAGCCCTGTGATCTTCATTGTCGTTAAGTTCAAGGTCAAGCCGGACTGGTCCGAAAAGTGGCTGGACCTGGTGGAAGACTTCACCCAGGCAACGCGCCAGGAACCCGGCAACCTGTGGTTCGACTGGTCCCGCAGCGTCGAGGACCCCAACGAGTTCGTGCTGGTGGAGGCCTTCAAGGACGACGCCGCCGGTGACCATGTCAACAGCGCACACTTCCAGACGGCCATGGCGGACATGCCGCAGGCCCTGGCCGAGACGCCGCGGATCATCAGCCGCCAGTTCGACGGCGACGGCTGGGACCGCATGGGCGAGCTCACCATCTGACCCGGTCCTGACAGCATCGATACGATTAATCCATGTGGATCGGATGGATTGAGTTCGACATTCTCCTGGGCGACGTTCACAGCCTCAAGGAGAAGCGTTCCGTGGTGCGGCCGCTGCTGGCGGAGCTGAAGCGCCGGTTTGAAGTGTCCGTGGCCGAGGTTGGGGACCACGAGCAATACCGTCGTACGCAACTGGGCGCCGGCCTGGTGGCAGCCGACCGGGCCCATCTCGTGGAGGTGCTCACCGCCGTCGAACGATTCGTGGCCTTCCGCCCCGAACTCGAACTCCTCAGTGCCCGCCAACGGGAGCTCCGCAGCGACGACTGAACCCGATCGATTGCTCCGTAACTGCCCTTCTGAACCCTCAAAACGGCAGTTACGGAGCAGCCGATGGGCCTTGTGGATAACTTCTGCAGCGTACGGCAGCATTCTGGTCTGATGAATCCATGAAGACCCCGCGCCTGCTGCCAGAGGAACTCCAAGGCCGTCCGTTCACAGTTGTCGACGCGGCGCGTGCCGGGGTGTCGCACAAGCGGCTGCGGCACCGCAGCCTTCATCGCCTGGGCAAGGGGATCCGGTCGGCAAGCCCGACGGCGGAGCTCCCCTTGAGCATCAGGGTGCGGCCTTTCATTGAGGTCAACGAGCGATGCGCCGCATCGCACCTCACCGCGGCGGAACTCCTCGTGCTGCCGCGACGTCAGCAGAAGGGATCGCCGGATATGTTTCATGTCATCAGGCCTGAGGGCGAGGCCCATCTGAATCGGCCGCATGTCATCGTTCACCGGATGAAGCTGTTCGGCGACGAGATCACCATAGTCAACGGGATCCCTGTGACCACTCCGGAGCGGACCTGGCTGGACATGGCGGAAATGCTGTCAGTCGACGAGCTTGTAGCCATGGGGGACAGCTGCGTCCGGGTTCCGCGGGCGGACCTGGAGGATCGTGACACGCCGCTGTGCACATTGGCGGACCTGCAGCGGATGATCGACAGGCACAAGGGGAAGCGCGGCCTGCGAAAGGCCAGAGATGCGATCAAACTTATCCGGGTGGGCTCCGACTCGCCGCAGGAGACTCTCCTTCGCCTGGCGATGATCCGGGCCGGGCTGCCTGAACCGGAACTCAACGTCCCGATAATTTCAGAGGATGGCGCCAGACATCACGAGCCGGACCTTTCCTACCGGAAGTACAAAATCGGGATCGAGTACGAAGGCGAGCACCACGGGGATGAAGGCCAGGTTGTCCGGGACATCGCCCGTTCTGAGAGGTACGAAGCCCTGGGCTGGACGGAAGTCCGCATCTCCAAACGGCACATGTACAACGACGCGAAGCCCGCACTATCCAAAATCCGTGCGGCCTTGGTCCAAGCCGGATGGCGGCCTCGACTTTAACGGACGATTGCTCCGTAACTGCCGTTCTGAGGGTTCAAAAGGGCAGTTACGGAGCAATCGATGGAGCAGTGACTAGCCGAAGTACTTCGGCAGGGTTGCCTCGTGGGCTTCGCGGAGGGCGTCGAGGGCGAGGGTGTCCACGCCGTTGATCTCCAGCTTGCCGCTGTCCGCATCCACGACGCCGATACGGGTGTGGGCAAAGCCCCGGGCGGTGCACATATCCGTGAAGCGGACCTCCTCGGAGCGGGGCACGCCAACAACTGCACGGCCCTGGGTCTCGGAGAACAGCGCCGTGAACAGGTCCACGCCGTCGCGGTCCATAACGTCCTGCAGTGCGATCCGGGCACCCACGCCGTAGCGCAGCGAGGACTCCACGAGGGCTGCCGCGAGGCCGCCTTCGGAGAGGTCATGAGCCGAATCCACCATGCCGTCGCGGGACGCGTTGATCAGGATTTCGCCCAGTGCGCGTTCGGCGGCGAGGTCAACCTTGGGAGGCAAACCGCCGAGGTGTCCGCGCATGTTGGACCATTCCGAGCCGTCCAGTTCCGCTGCGGTGGTGCCCAGCAGGTAGATGGCCTGGCCGTCCTCACGCCAGCCCGACGGCGTGCGGCGGGCGACGTCGTCCAGCTTGCCCAGCACTGCCACCACGGGGGAGGGGTGGATGGGGGTGGTCCCGGTCTGGTTGTAGAGCGAGACGTTGCCGCCGGTGACCGGAATGCCCAGCTCCATGCAGGCGTCCGACAGGCCTCGGATGGCCTCGGCGAGCTGCCACATGACATCCGGATCTTCGGGGGAACCGAAGTTCAGGCAGTCGCTGACGGCCATCGGCACGGCGCCGGAGGTGGCGACGTTGCGGTAGGCCTCGGCCAGTGCCAGCTGTGCGCCGTGGTACGGGTCGAGGTAGGTGTAGCGGCCGTTGGCGTCCGTGGCCAAGGCAACACCCAGGCCCGTTTCCTCGTCGACGCGGACCACGCCGGCGTCGTCCGGGAAGGCCAGTGCGGTGTTGCCGCCGACGTAGCGGTCGTACTGGTTGGTGATCCAGTCCTTGCTGCACATGTTCGGCGAGGCAATGAGTTCGGTGACGGCAGCTGCCAGCTCCGCGGGGGCGGAGGGTCGCCCGGCGTCCTGGACTGATCCGGTGAAGGAATCGGCCTGGACGGCGTCCTGCCATTCGGGGCGGGCGTACGGACGGTCGTAGACCGGGCCGTCGTGGGCAACCGTGCGCGGGTCGACGTCGACGATGACTTCGCCTTCCCACGTGATGATCAGGCGGCCGGTGTCGGTCACCTCGCCCAGCCAGGAGTACTCCACGGCCCACTTGTCCATGACCGCTTCAAACGCGGCGATGTTCTCGGGGGTGACCACGGCCATCATGCGTTCCTGGGACTCGGACATCAGGATTTCGCCCGGGGTCAGGGTGGGGTCGCGGAGCAGGACGGAGGTCAGCTCGACCTCCATGCCGCCGTCGCCGTTCGAGGCGAGCTCCGACGTGGCGCAGGAGATGCCTGCGGCGCCCAGGTCCTGGATGCCCTCAACGAGTGAACCCTTGAACAGCTCCAGGCAGCACTCGATCAGGACCTTCTCAGCGAAGGGGTCGCCCACCTGCACGGCGGGGCGCTTGGACGGCTTGGTGTCGTCAAAGGACTCCGAGGCCAGCACCGAGGCGCCGCCGATGCCGTCGCCGCCGGTGCGGGCACCGAACAGCACCACCTTGTTGCCCTTGCCGGAGGCGTTGGCGAGGCGGATGTCCTCGTGGCGCATGACGCCGACAGCCAGCGCGTTGACCAGCGGGTTGCCCTGGTACACGGAATCGAAGACCATTTCGCCGCCGATGTTGGGCAGGCCAAGGGAGTTGCCGTAGCCGCCGATGCCGGCCACGGCACCGTGCATGACGCGGGCGGTGTCCGGGTGGTCGATGGCGCCGAAGCGCAGCGGATCCATCACGGCTACCGGGCGGGCGCCCATGGAGATGATGTCGCGGACAATACCGCCGATGCCGGTTGCGGCGCCCTGGTAGGGCTCCACGAACGACGGCGAGTTGTGTGACTCGATCTTGAACGTCACGGCCCAGCCGTCGCCCAGGTTGGTGACGCCGGCGTTTTCGCCGATGCCCACCAGCATGTCCTTCTTCATCTCGTCGGTCACCTTTTCGCCGAACTGGCGCAGGTGGTTCTTCGAGGACTTGTAGGAGCAGTGCTCGCTCCACATCACGGAGTACATGGCGAGCTCGGCGCCGGTCGGGCGGCGGCCCAGGACCTTGACGACCTCATCGAACTCGTTCTGTTTCAGGCCCAGCTCGGCCCAGGGAAGTTCGGTGTCAGGAGTCTTGGCTGCGTTCTCGACCGTGTCGATGTTGAACTTCCTGCTGACGGTTTCAGCTGAGGTACTCACTTTGCGCCTCCCACAATCTTGTTCAGGACGGAGGTAAAGAAGCCGAGGCCATCGGTGTCCGAGCTGCCGATGCCGTCGAGGGATGCCGGGCCGAAGCCGGGTTCCACGGCGTGCTCGGGGTGCGGCATGAGGCCCACGACGTTGCCGGCGGCGTTGGAGATGCCGGCGATGTCGCGGCGGGAGCCGTTCGGGTTGAAGCCGACGTAGCGGAACACCACGCGGCCTTCCGCTTCGAGGGCGTCCAGGGTCTTCTCGTCGGCGATGTACTGGCCGTCCTGGTTCTTCAGCGGCACGGTGATTTCCTGGCCGGCAGCGTAGTCGCCGGTCCAGGCCGTGCTGTTGTTTTCCACGCGCAGGACCTGGTCACGGCACATGAATTTCAGGTGGTCGTTCTTGATCATCGAGCCGGGCAGCAGGTGCGACTCGGTGAGGATCTGGAAGCCGTTGCAGATGCCCAGGACGGGCAGCTTGGCGTCGGAGTTGGCCGCCTCGATGATCTTGGACATCAGCGGAGCGAAGCGTGCGATGGCGCCGGCGCGGAGGTAGTCCCCGTAGGAGAAACCGCCCGGAATCACGACGGCGTCGACGTCGCTGAGGGTGGTGTCCGCGTGCCAGAGTGCCACGGGAGTGGCGCCGGCCAGGCTTACGGCGCGGACGGCGTCGCGGTCATCAAGGGTTCCTGGGAAGGTGACGACGCCGATGCGGGCGCCGGCAAGGCGCGGGTTGGCCGCGACCGCGACCGCCTCGCCAATCAAGGGAAGTTCAGTCATCTCAGGCCTCGACGACCTCGACGTTGACGACGTCTTCGATCACGGGGTTGGACAGCAGGGTTTCGGCTGCTTCACGGGCCTGGGCCAGGATTGCATCGGTCACCTCGCCGTCAACGGTCAGTTCAAATCGCTTGCCCTGGCGGACAGCGCTGAAGCTGGTGAAGCCCAGGCGGGGAAGTGCACCCACGATGGCCTTTCCCTGCGGGTCCAGAATCTCGGGCTTGGGCATGACGTCGACAACGATCCGGGGCATCCGGTAACTCCTGTGCGTGAGCGTTGGGTAAGGGCGCAGCGGAGTGGTGCCGTCTCACGCTGGTCTGCTGCTGCATTTACAGCCCTGCGGACTCCAAACATAAGACAGCGGAAAGAGCGCTCCGCGAGCTTGCATGCCCCATTCTACCGGCCGCAGTGCGTCAAGCCGCATTCGCCGGTTGACTGTGAATTGGGGCACTCGCCGTGGGGGTGGAGCGCGACGCCGGCTCTGGTGGCGCGCTGGTCCGCTGAGTAGGATTGCGGCATGGCTCAGAAACCGAAATCCGTGCTTCTACCGGTAATGGCCGCTGCAGTTTTTGCGGGCCTGGGCCGAATGGTGATCCAGAAAATCAAAGCCGATCGGGCGGCCCGGGCGACGAACGTTGCCGGGCCTATTGATGAGAAGACCCGGGCCTGGATCAGCGAGGTTGTCCGCACTCCGCGCCAGTAGCCGGCACGCCGGGCCGCCGTCGGCCCCGTCACACTAAACCTCGGCGTTTTTGAAGCCGGGTGGCCGGCCCTTCAGGAATGGGCTCGTTTGAGGGCGGTTTCCCAAGGGAAACCGCCCTCAATCGTGTCCGGCTGAGACCTCGAAATGACAAAAGAAAAACGAAGTTTGTGTCCTATGTCATATTCGCCTATCACTCTGTACTGTTTGACTCGGCTGGTCTCGCCGGATGACAGGATCTGTTACTCCGGCTGCCATTTCCCAGCTGACCGAGACCGGCCGCACCGCCGGACCCGTACCTCATGAAAGGTTTCAGTCACTCGTGAAATCAAAAGGAATAAGCCTTGTCCGGGGCGGGGGACTCCGGAAGGCGGCAGCGCTGGCTGTAGGCCTCCCGCTGCTTCTCTCCTCCGTTGCAGTTGGTCCCGCTACCGCGGCGCCGGCTGGACCCAGCACGGCAGTGCAGGCCAAGAACGTCAACCCGTCGGACTACAAGGACGGCCGCTACATAGTGGTCCTGGCCGAGGAAGCAGCAGCCGCCTATGAGGGTGGAACGGGGGGACTCGCCGCCACCAAACCGCAGCAGGGCCGGAAGCTTGACGCCGCTAGCCCGGAATTCAAAGCCTACGATGCCCACCTCCGCCAGTCGCAGCGCGACGTCGCGGCAAAACACTCCGCAAAGCCTGCGAAGCAGTACACCGCGGCGCTCAACGGCTTCGTGGCTCAACTCACCGCACGCCAGGCCGCCGAGTTGGCCAAGGACAGCAAAGTCCTCCTGGTCGCACCCGACGTGGAAAACGCGCCGGACTACACCACCACCGACTTCCTGAAGCTCACGGGCCAGGACGGGGCGTGGGCGAGGCAGTTCGGCGGCGAAGCCAATGCAGGCAAGGGTGTGGTGGTCGGGGTGATCGACTCGGGCTACGCCCCGGACAACCCGTTCCTCAAAGGCGAGGCAGTGGCCCCGCTGGGCGGCAACGGCAATGGCAAGGGCAAAGCGGAAATGGGCGTCCCCTACCGGACCAAGGGCGGCACCATCGCCATGCTCAAGTCCGACGGCACCACCTTCGAAGGTGAGTGCCAGAAGGGCATCGAATCCGGCGCGGCCTTTGACGGCAGCGACTGCAACTCGAAGGTGATCAGCGCCCGGTACTTCGCCGATTCCTTCCTCCAGTACGTGGCGCCGGAGAACCGCGCCCCGGAGGAACTGATCTCGCCGGTGGACGTGGGAAGCCACGGCACCCACACCGCCACCACGGCCGCCGGCAACGCCAACGTGGACCAGGTCATCGACGGCGCCAGCTTCGGCAAGAGCTCCGGCGTCGCGCCGGCCGCCAAGGTTGCGGTGTACAAAGTGTGCTGGGAGGACAACGATCCGAACACCGGCGGCTGCTATTCCTCAGCCTCAGTGGAAGCCATCGACGCCGCCATCAAAGACGGCGTGGACGTCCTGAACTACTCGATTTCCGGCAACACCAACAGCACCACTGACCCCGTTGCTCTGGCGTTCCTGAACGCCGCGGCGGCCGGCGTCTTTGTCTCGGCCTCAGCCGGTAACTCCGGGCCCACGGTCTCCACGGTGAACCACGCGTCGCCGTGGCTGACCACAGTGGCCGCCTCAACGTTCCCGAGCGATCTGCTGGGCACGGTGAAGGTTTCCGACGGCACCATGTTCCGTGGAGCCTCCATCATGAAGACCGAGGTCAAGGACGCCCCCGCCGTGATCGCGGCGGACGCCGCAGCGGCAGGCGCTCCCACGGCGCCGAACCTCTGCGGCCCGGGAACCCTGGACCCCGCGAAGGTCAGCGGCAAGGTCGTAGTGTGCGACCGCGGCGTTGTGGACCGCACGGCGAAGAGCCTTGAGGTCCAGTCGAAAGGCGGACTGGGCATGATCCTGGTCAACCTTTCCTCGAGCTCGGAAGACGCCGACAACCACGTGGTGCCAACCGTCCACGTCAACGCCCCCAAGAGCCTGGAGCTGAAGTCCAAGCTTGCCTCCAATCCGGCCCTCACGGTCAGCCTCGTCAAGGGCGACCTCACCGGTGAGCCCTCTGCACCGGCACCCCAGGTGGCCGGCTTCTCCTCCCGCGGTCCGAGCCTGGCCGCCGGAGGCGACCTCCTGAAGCCGGACATCTCCGCGCCCGGCGTCAATGTCCTCGCAGGCGTTTCCACCATTGGGAACAACGGCGCCCAGTTCGGCTTTATGTCCGGCACGTCCATGGCCGCACCGCACATCGCAGGATTCGGTGCACTGGTGCTCAGCAAGCAGCCCAAGTGGTCACCCGCCATGGTCAAGTCCGCCATGATGACCACCGCCTACCCCCTGGTCAACGCCGACGGAACGCCCAACCTGAACCCGTTCGAAGGCGGCGCCGGCCACATTGACTCCACCCGCGTGCTGGATCCGGGGCTGGTGTACAACTCGGACATCAAGCAGTGGAATGCCTTCCTCAACGGGCAAGGCGTTGACACCGGTGCGCACAAGGCAGGAACCCTGGCCGCGCGCGACCTCAACGTACCCTCCATTGCGCTGGGCAGCCTCGTTGGCGAGATCAAGGTCAAGCGGACGCTGACGGCCCTGGTCCCCGGGACGTACAAGGCCGAGGTCAACCTGCCGGGCTTCGATGTTCGCGTTGAACCTGCCGTCCTCGATTTCAAGAAAGCAGGCAAGAGCCTGGACGTCACCATCACGGTGAAGAGTGCAGGAGCCCCGACAGGAAAGTTCACCACCGGAAGCCTGACGTGGAAGGGACCCCGTACGGTCAGCTCTCCGATGGCTGTCCGCCCGGTGGATGCCCAGATTGCGCCGTCGTTCTCCTTCAGCTCCGCCACCGGCACGGGCAGCGGGACCATGGACCTGGTGTCAGGTTCGGATTCGCCCATTGCCGTGGGAATTGAAGGGCTCGCGCCCCTTTCCGAGACGGCCGTCACCAAGACCCCTGGTGCCTTTGCGGCCAAGAATGACGACCACAACGCCGTCGTCCAGGTGACGGTGCCCGCCGGCGCCACGTTTGCCCGGCTCGGTATCCAGGCGGAGACAGAGGACGTCGACTGGGACATGGTGGTCTACGCGCCGGACGGCAGCGGGAAACTCGTGGCCACGCAGGTGGCGACGTCGTCGGCCAGCGAGTTCCTGGACCTGGAATCCCCACGGGCCGGAACGTATTACATCGTGGCCAACCTCTACTCCACTCCGGACAACGGAGCCGCCTCTGCCCGGCTCCAGGCTGTCTCGTTCAGCGGGGACGCAGGGAACCTGACCGTCAACCCGAATCCGATCGTTGCCCCGAACGGAACGGCCGCCACGGCAACAGCCAACTGGTCCGGCCTGGCCGAGGGCTCCTACCTCGGCCGGCTGAGCCTGGGCGGCAACGGCATCAGGACGTGGGTCAACGTCAAGGTGGGCACGGATGCGACGCCGGCACCGGCCGGCGCTCCCGCAGTCGCGCCTGTTGACACGGTTCCGGGAAGCTAGCCGAACGCCCTCCGGCCGGAAACGCGCCATACATCCAACTGCATAAGGAACGCCTTCAACAGGAACGTCCCGGTGGCCGCACGGCTCCCGGGACGTTCCTCTTGAAGGGCTGGTGTGTTGGCCCGGGTGCTCAGGTCTGACCGGTGGATCCCGGCGTGCCGCCGAAGAGCGGGGCCATGGAACGCCATCGGGCAATCTCGCAGCCGTCGGTCAGGCTGAAACGGCTGTGCACGGGACGGCCGTGGAACGTCCCCGTCACTACGGCCACCTGCGGGCCGCCGTATTGCTGGGTGCACATCATGTCCGCCGGCCGCGGCACGAAGAAGGCTTCGTCGCCGAAGAGTTCGACGGCGGCCAGGGCAGCGCCGGGGTCCGGCAGCGTTGACCCCTCCAGGGCGGTGGCCTGCGCTGCTGTTCCGGTGCGGAAAACCAGGCGGAACTCGTACTCCGGTGCCCCGGGTGCCTCCGTCAGCCGGACGGTCAGATCCACGTCTCCGGCCATCAGTCCTCCCTGACCCCCTCGAACAGGGGTGCCAATGCGTCGAGCAACCGCGTGCGGAGCTCCTGCGCCTCGGCGGAGAAGGTGCGCTGATGCTCGACGTAGTCCGCCTTGCCCGCAGCCGTTTCGATCGGGATGGGCGGGTAGCCCCACTCCTCAAGGTCGTACGGGGACGCCTGCATGTCCATGGCGCGGACCCGCCAGGACAGTTCGAAGCAATCCATGACCAGCTCGCTGGGCAGGGCGGGCGACAGCTTGTAGGCCCACTTGTAGAGGTCCATGTTGGCGTGCAGGCAGCCCGGCTGTTCCATGGACCGCTGGTTGTCCCGGCTGGGAGCGAGCTCGTTGAGCGGTATGGCATCCGGTGTGTAGAAGCGGAAAGCGTCAAAGTGCGAGCAACGGATCCTGTTGTCCTCCACCACGCGGTCAGTGCCCGCTGCGCCGAGGCGCAGCTGCAGGTATTCGTGGCGCAGCTCAAATTTGTCCTGGCGGTACACCATGGCCCACTCGTGCAGCCCGAAGCAGCCGAACTGGGCAGGGCGCAACGCCGTGCCCCGCAGGATTATCCCGGCAAACTGGAGTGCCTCCCTGCGGTCCGCCAGGAAGGAGTCGCGATCAAAGGTTGAGGCAGTGGTCCCTGGGGGCAGCCCGGCGGCGGCGAGGTCGTCGTCGTCGAGCATCCGGTAGAACTTCCAGGCGGAGCGGGCCGCTGCGTCCTGGCCGGTAAGGATGGCGCCGGCGCCGGGGTGCCAGCGCAGGAGCTGGCCCGGTTTCTGGGTGTAGTACGTGAACAGGAAATCCTCAACGGGGTGTTTCTTACCGGCGGAGCGGCGGGCAAGGTAGGGGTCGGCGTAGCGCCTGACCCGGGCCTGGTGGGCTCCTTCGCGGTGCTGCCAGACGTCCATGGCCAGCACGTGTCGCTGGCCGGGCTTCACAGTATGCATTCGGCTAGGGCGCTCCGCCTGCGGATCCCAGGACGTCCTTAGCCGCATTCCAGAGGCCGATTTCGCAGCCGTCCCTGCGGGCAAAGGAAGCGTCCACCGGCGAATCATCGACGATTCCGGTGACAGTGGCCTCCTGCGGGCCGCCGTACTGCTGCGTGCAGGCCTGGTCCGTCTTGCGGGGTGCTGGGCTCAGTACGGCGGGGTTGTCCTTCAGCGCGGTGCATGCGGCGGCGGCTGTGGGATGTTTGCTTTCCGCCGTCGGGACGCCGTCCTTGCACACCAGCGTGAAATTCTGGGCGGGTTCCGATTCCGCAGGTTTGACCATGATGGCGAGCTCGGCATTCCCCTTGCCAGGGCCGGCCGTGGCAGGCACCGAGGAGGGGGGAGGAGAAGGAGCCGGGACAGTGGTTTCGGTGTCCGGCGACGGCGTGGCCGTGGACGGGCTGGCGCTCGTAGTCGTGGCCGAGGGCGAAGGGCTGGGACCGCCGCCGCCCGGCGAGCAAGCGGAGAGGCCGACAACGGATACCAGAACGAGTGCGTGAATCCATGCCTTACGCATTACCGGTCCTCCTCATTTTGGTCCATTCTATCGCCGGTGCCCGGCGATGGACCGTGCCGTTAGGCCTGGGCGCCGCCCGGACCCGGGCTGGGCGCAGCGGTTGCCGCGGGCTGGGCGCGGCGGCGGCATCAGGCCGCCAAGGGCCAGGCGATTAAATCTGTCCGGAACATCTCGATTCCGCAGCCGCACTCCGGTATGTTTCTCCCATCACTGGATGTATGGCCTCACGCCCATGTTGCGCCGACGTGGACGGATACTTCCAGTCCGTGGGACCGGTCACGCCAACGGTCCGACAACCTAGGAGGCAGTACGTCATGACTAACCCGCATGTGGGCCCCCGCACTCAGAGTAGAAATCCGGCCGCACACCTCGCCGCCGCCGTCGCTTTGGGAATTTCCCTGCTGATCGGCCAGGGTCTGGCTGCCCCGGCCTGGGCAGCCGCGGACCCCGCCGATCCGGCGTCCCCCGCGTCGCAGGCGGATCCGCCTGGGCTTGAGGACGGTTCGCCGGTTGACGATCAACCGTCCCTGGGCGGCGGCCGCTACATTGTGATGCTGAAGGACAAGCCCCTGGCTGCCTACACCGGCGGAGTCGATGGAATCCCGGGGACCGCTGTGTCCAACGGCAGGAAGCTCGACGCCGGCAGCGCTGAGTCCCAGCGCTACGCGGCACACCTTGAGTCACAGCAGGCAAAGCTGGCCGCGGAAGAAGGCGTGGCCATCGACGACAGTTACACCCTGGCGGTGAACGGCTTCAGTGCGGAGCTGTCCGCGGAACAGGCAAATGCGTTGAGCAAGGACGGAAACGTCCTTGCTGTCGTTAAGGACAGCCTCTACAAAATCGACTACTCCAGCACCGAATTCCTGGGTCTGCCCGGTCCCGACGGCGTCTGGGCCGAACATTTCGGCGGCGCCGCCAACGCCGGCAAGGGAACGGTAGTGGGTGTGCTTGATACGGGCTACACCCCGGTCAATCCCTACTTCGCCGGCGGACAGGTGAAGCCGCTCTCGGGAGGCCCGCAGGTTGGCGAACCGTATCTGTCGGCTACGAACCAGATCACCATGCTGAAGGCGGACGGGAGCACCTTCGCAGGGGTCTGCGAGGCAGGCGTTCAATTCGCCGGAACTGAGTGCAACAGCAAGGTCATCGGCGCCCGCTACTACGACGAAGCCTTCAAGGCAACCGTTCCCCCGGGCCTGCGCTCGCCGAAGGAATCGTACTCGCCGCTCGACGTCAACAACCACGGCTCGCATACAGCCAGCACGGCGGCCGGTAACAGCGATGTCAGCCAGGCTGTTGGCGGCCGTGATTTCGGCAAGGGGTCGGGGGTGGCCCCGGCTGCAAAGCTCGCCATCTACAAAATCTGCTGGGAGGGCATCAGCCCCGCAACCACCGGCTGCTTCGGTTCCAGCAGCGTGGAGGCCATTGAGGACGCCATCAGGGACGGCGTCGACGTCCTGAGCTATTCCATCTCCGGCACCAACAACTCCACCGTCGACCCGGTATCGATCGCCTTCCTGAACGCCGCGGCCGCCGGGATATTCGTGGCCGCCTCGGCCGGAAACTCGGGACCCACGGCCAGTACCGTGAACCATGCCGCTCCGTGGATGACCAGTGTGGCTGCATCCACCCACAGCAGCAGCCTCCGCGGCACGGTGGAGTTGTCCAGCGGAGACAAGTTCGCCGGCGCCAGCATCATGGCGACTGAAGTCACGGACGCGCCCATTGCGCTCGCCGTCAGTGTGAAGCTGGCCGCTGCCCCCGACGCCAATGCGGCCCTGTGCGCTCCGGGCACACTGGACCCGGCCAAGACCGCAGGCAAGATCGTGATCTGTGACCGCGGCGTGGTGGACCGGACGGCCAAGAGCCTGGCCGTGGCACAGGCAGGCGGCGTTGGAATGGTCCTGGTCAACCTGACGCCCAACTCGCTGGACGTGGACCTGCACAGTGTTCCGACGGTCCACCTTGACGACCCCGCCATCAAAGACGTGGTTGCAGCCGACGCGGCGTTGACGGCTAGCCTGGTATCAACCGATACCACCGGCCTGGACCCGCCGCCAGTACCGCAGATCGCAGGCTTCTCATCCCGTGGACCCACGCTGGCAGCCAACAGCGACCTCCTGAAACCGGACATTGCGGCTCCCGGCGTGGGCGTCCTGGCTGCTGTCTCGCCTATCGGCTCCAACGGCCAGAACTTCGGCTTCCTGTCCGGAACATCCATGGCAGCGCCGCAGATCGCCGGGCTCGGCGCCCTGCTGCTGGGCAAGAGCCCCCTGTGGTCCCCGGCTTCGGTGAAATCAGCGATGATGACGACGGCCTACGATCTGGTGGACGCTGAAGGAACCCCCGTTCACGACGTCTTCGCGCAGGGCGCCGGGCAGGTCGATCCTGCCCGGATGGCATCACCCGGACTGGTGTACGACGCCGGCCCGAACGACTGGCTCGGATTCCTGCAGGGGCTTGGCTATCAGCTGGGTGTTGCCCCGGTGGCCACCAAGGATGTCAATCTGCCGTCGATAGCCATTGGCGGGCTCACCGGCACCCAAACGGTGACGCGGACGGTGACTGCATTGACTGCCGGAACCTACAGTGCCGACGTCGACGTTCCGGGAATAGCTGCCGAAGTGACGCCGGACGTGCTGACCCTTGGACAAGGCGAGAAGGCCACTTTCACGGTGCAGTTCACCAACTCCGGTGCCACCCTGGACGCATTCGTTGGCGGAGCACTCACCTGGACTTCGGATGCGGCGGCTGTCCGCTCGCCGGTGGCCATCCGGTCGGTGACCGCAGTGGCACCGGCTGTCGTCAATGCCGCTTCCGCCGGCGGAAGCGGCAGCACTGTCATTCCGGTGACGTCCGGCAGTCCCGAGCCGATCGAGTTGGCAGTGAGGGGGCTTGCGAAGGCAAACTCGACGGCGATCAGCCTGGTTCCCGGTCCGTACACCGGGGTCAAGGACGGTGCCAATGACGTTCAGGTCGTCAACGTCCCGGAAGGTTCCTCCCTCGCCAGGTTCGCGGTCATCTCAGCCAACCCCGCGGCGGACTTCGACCTGTACGTGGTCTCGCCGGCCGGTGTGCTGTACGCGGGGGCCACGCCCGCGGCCAACGAGGCCGTCTCCGTCGCGGACCCGGTGGCAGGCGACTGGAAGGTGACCACCAACCTCTTCGCCAGCCCCGGCAACGCGGCAACGGCAGCTTCCGTCGAAGCGATGGTCCTAGCCGGTGACGCCGGAAACCTCACGGTAAGCCCCAACCCGCTCACGATTGAAAACGGCGCCACCGGCGAGCTCACTGCCAGCTGGGCCGGGCTTGAGGCAGGCAACTGGGTGGGAGTGATCCGCTTCGGCACGGGACCGTCAACCCAGCTGAATGTCGCTGTGACGGCACCGTGAGCGGCGGATGCGCGAGCCGCGAAGCTGACGGGACTCCGGGCTAGGCGCCAGGCTGGGCGCCAGCAGCGCCCGGTCCGGCCGCCTCGCGTTCGGCTGCGGTTTTGGTGGCTGCGATCAGGTCCATCATGGCTTGGTGCAGATGGCCTACTGCATCCCTGGTCAGGCCCAGCCGCTCCATCATGGTTCCGGGGACCGCCGTCGCCTGCTGCCGGAGGGCTGCACCGCTCGGGGTGAGCCCGACGGCCAGTGCGCGTTCGTTGCCGGCGGCGCGGCCGCGGGTGATGTACCCGGCCGATTCAAGGCGGCGCAGCAGCGGCGAAATGGTGGCGGGCTCCTGGGCCAGGGCGTCGCTGATGTCGCGGACCGAGCGCGGGCTGGACTCCCACAGGCAGAGCATCACGAGGTACTGCGGGTGGGTCAGCGCCAGCTTGTCCAGCACCGGTTTGTAGGCGCCCACGACGCTCCGGGACGCTACCGTCAGGGCGAAGCAGAGCTGATGCTCCAGCAGGAGGTCTTCGTCAGACACTTCGATGGCCGAGGCCGGGCGCTGGTTCATCCGATCTCCCCTCAATCGTTAGTGGACTAATGATTAGCGTACACTGGATTGGACTCGACCGTTCTGAAAGGGATTCCGCAATGGCCAACAAGGAAAATGCAGCCCAAAGGTTCATGCGCGCCACAGGCAGGCTCCGGGCCATTTTCGGGCCCGCGAACCGCAGTGCGCTGGGCCACGAGATGACCGACGAGAACAAGGCCCTCCTTGCCCGCCGCGAAGCGGAGTCGCAGCAATGGGAAACGATGCGCAGGCCGGACGGCAGCACGTATGTGGTGCCCCGGAACCCGGACGACAAGTCACTTCGCTAAGCCGTTTCAGGGTTCCGCACCCCGGGGCCTTTTTGCGTCCGCGGGCGTAAAATATGGGCACACGCACCAACCGGCCAACGCATCACTGCTTGACCCGAGCAAGGGAAAGGGGGTGGGGATCGTGGCAAAGGCGATTCAGCGGTTTATGAGCAAGACCGACAAGCTGCGGTTCTTCTTCGGACCAGCCACGCGGGGTGATACTGCGGCACCAGTTGTTCACAAGCACGACGACTTTGAGGCTGCTTCCGAAGAGGACCTGGCCCACTTCGAAGTAGAGACAGATTCCGAGGGCCATCACTACGCGGTTCGCAAGGAAGACATCACGTAGCCGTCGCCTGGAACTGCACTCAAGAGAACTGCACAAAAAAGAACGGCCCAGCGGTCCTGCCGCTGTGCCGTTCTTTTTGTGCTCGGAGCTAAGAGGCCTTAGCGGCCGGTGCCGCCGTACACCGTTGCTTCGTCTTCGCTGTCCAGGCCGAATGCCTTGTGGATGGCCCGGACCGCATCGTCGAGCAGGTCCGCGTGCGTCACCACGGAGATGCGGATTTCCGACGTCGAGATCATGTTGATGTTGATCCCGGCGTCAGACAGGGCTTTGAAGAATGTGGCCGAAACACCGGGGTGTGAACGCATGCCGGCGCCGATCAGGGAGAGCTTGCCGATCTGCTCGTTGTATTCGATGCTTTCGAAGCCGATTTCCGGCTGGGCGGCACGGAGGGCAGTGAGCGCGTCAGCACCTTCCACGATGGGAAGCGTGAAGGAGATGTCCGTCCGGCCCGTGCCGTGCGTGGAGACGTTCTGGACGATCATGTCGATGTTGGAGTGTGCGTCGGCGATCACCTGGAAGATCGCGGCGGCCTTGCCCGGGATGTCGGGGACTCCCACCACGGTGACCTTGGCTTCGGAACGGTCGTGTGCAACGCCGGAGATGATTGGCTGCTCCAAGGCAACTCCCTCTTGGGTCGTGATCTTGTCGTCGGCTCCGGGCATGACCCAGGTGCCTTCGTTCTGGCTGAATGAGGAACGCACGTGCAGCGGCACGCCGAAGCGCCGCGCATATTCCACGCAGCGCAGGTGCAGGATCTTGGCGCCGGAAGCGGCCAGTTCCAGCATTTCTTCGCTGGAGATACGGTCGATCTTCTGGGCGGAGGCGACCACCCGGGGATCCGCGGTGTAGATACCGTCCACGTCCGTGTAGATTTCGCAGACGTCAGCGTCCAGCGCTGCGGCCAGGGCCACTGCCGTGGTATCGGAGCCGCCGCGCCCCAGGGTGGTGATCTCGTTGGTGGTGCGGCTCATCCCCTGGAAGCCGGCCACGATGGCGATATGCCCCTTGTCCAGTGCGGTGCGGATCCGGTGCGGGTCGACGTCGATGATGCGCGCCTTGCCGTGGATGCCGTCGGTGATCATCCCTGCCTGTGATCCGGTGAAGGACTGGGCCGAGGCGCCGAGCTTGTTGATGGCCATGGCCACGAGGGCCATGGAGATGCGCTCACCAGCGGAGAGGAGCATGTCCATTTCGCGCGCAGGCGCCGAATCGGTGACCTGCGCGGCAAGGTCCAGGAGTTCGTCGGTGGTGTCGCCCATGGCGGAAACCACCACAACTACTTCGTTGCCGGCCTTCTGCGCGTCAACTACACGCTTTGCCACCCGTTTGATGCCGTCCGCGTCAGAAACCGAGGAGCCGCCGAACTTCTGCACAATGAGCTGCTTGGTGCGGCCAACGGCGATGGGCACCACATGCGGCTGATTTTCGGTCTTCACTTCGGTAGTGGGCATACTCATGCGCGCACCCTCACTGGATCAAATCGGGGTTCCGGGGCCAAGCAACCTAACGGCGCGACGGCGTAACTGATGTGCCCAGTTTATCGCCGGGAGCCGCGGGGCGTTGAATTGTGACCGTATGGTGGCCCGGCGCTCCACCCCGCCCGGTCCAGGCGGTAGCGCCAGGAAGCCAGCGCCTTGCCGTGGGTGTCCTGGGTGGCGGTGAAGTAATGATCCCGGACGAAGCCGAGGCGTTCGAGGAGGCGCCGTGAGGCGGTGTTGGGCTCGTAGACGCCGGCGAAAATGGTGTCGGTGCCGCCTTCGGTGAAGAGCCAGCGGACCAGAGCCGAAGCGGCTTCGCTGCCGTAGCCTTTGCCGTGGTGGTCCGGGTGGAGAAGGTAGCCGAGGCTGGCATGGCGGGCGGGCAGGCTGCCCGGCAGCGGCGGTTCCGGTGTGTTCCACGTGCGGCCGTCGCCGATCACCGCGCCCGTTGACCGGAGCACCACGGCCCAGCCGATATGGAACCAATCGGCTGTGGAACGTTCCTCCCGGGTCAGCAAGTCGGCGAGGAGCAGATCGGTCTGCACGGCGCTCAGTGCCTGGTGCGACAAATAGCGGACTGCATCGGGATGACCCCGGAGTCCGCGCAGGGCGACGGCGTCGGATTCCGTCAGGGGGCGCAGTTCCAGGCGTTGCGTGACGAGGGAGGGGATCGGTTGCATGGGCTGCCGTTGGTGGCCGGGTCAGCTCAGCGCGTTACGGCGGCCCTCGAACGCCCGCCCCAGGGTGACCTCGTCCGCGTACTCCAGGTCGCCGCCCACCGGCAGGCCGGAGGCAAGCCGGGTGACCGCGATGCCGATTGATTTCAGCATCCTGGCCAGATAGGTGGCTGTGGCCTCTCCCTCAAGATTGGGGTCGGTGGCGATGATGATCTCCTGGATGGCGCCGTCGTTGAGCCGGGTAAGGAGCTCCCTGATCCGCAGCTGTTCCGGCCCGACACCGGCGATGGGATTGATGGCGCCGCCGAGGACGTGGTAGCGGCCCCGGAAGGATCGGGTGCGCTCAACAGCCAGGACGTCCTTGGATTCCTCCACAACGCAGATGACAGACGGATCGCGGCGCGGGTCGCGGCAGATGTTGCACAGTTCCTGCTCCGTGACGTTGCCGCAAACGGTGCAGAATTTCACGCGTTCCTTGACGGTGGTGATGGCGTCGACAAGCCGCTTCATATCCTGCGGGTCCGCTTCGAGGATGTGGAATGCCAGCCGTTGGGCGGACTTGGGCCCCACGCCGGGAAGGCGGCCAAGTTCGTCGATCAGCTCTTGAACTGCACCTTCGTACACAATGTCCTCGTTCGTTAACTCGTTTGTTTGAATCGCAAGTTGGTGGGGGTTGGGCCTTCGGCGTCCGTCCGCTGCAGGGGACCGACGGCGTCAGGCCGCTCGGTCGGGTTCCGCCGAAAGGCCACCCGACCGGCGGGCTAGAAGCGGGGCGGCAGCGGGCTTCCGTCCAGGGACCGTTCCTCCACCAGCTTTCCGCCCAGAATACGCTCGACGGCGGCGCGTCCAAAGACGCCCGATTCCTCGATCGTTTCGTCATCCGCACTGGGGATGTCCTGGACGTAGGTCTTGGTGGACTCGGCTTGGCGCGCAGGGGCTTTCGCCCGGCCTGCTTCGGCCTCAGGGCTGTTGGAGAGCCGCTGGTACAGGCTCTGCTTCACCGTCGCGCCGGGGGTGGCTGCCGGGGCGGGAGCTGCCTGCGCAGGGGACACGTACGCCGCCGGTGCAGGTGCAGCTGCGACGCTGCGGACATCGGGGCCTGGCATCGTGGCCGACGGGTCGGCCGCCGCTGCGGGACCGTATTGCGCGGACGGTGCCCACCCCGCAGGGGAACTGCCCGCACCGGAGAGTGCCCCTACCGGCTGACGGATCTCTGCCGGGCGCAGGGCTTCGGCGGACTGGAGCGGCGGGGTGTCCTGTGGAGTCTCGGCGGCCCGGGGGAGCTGGGCTGCAGCAGGCTCGTAGTGGGGCGTCGGGGGTTCCGGCTCAGCTGGCTGCCCGGCCATGTCCGGGTTTTCCACGGACTTGCCCACGTTCGACTCAGCACCCACGGTCCAGACGCCGGGCGCCTCTTCCATGGCGCGGGCCCACGGATCGTCGGTGGTCGTATTGCTTGTCCCGCCCGCTGGAGTGCCGCCTACGGATGACTTCTTGGCCGGTAGCTGGCTTGACTGCTGGCCGTCAGGGGCCGGACGTGCCGGTGTGCCGGCCGACGCAGGGCCGGGCTGGACCGGACGTGACTTCGCCGGAGCGGACGGCGCCCAGTCCATGGGCGGTTCCTCCTCCATCGGAGGGGCATCTTCGTCCAGGGGCGGACCCCAGTCGTCGTCGGGGTAACTGTAGGAACCGGAAACGTCGTCTTGCGACGACGGAGCAGCCGGGGCAGGCCGCAGATCCGGGTTCGCGGCGCTGGAAGCCACGGCGGTGCCAGCATCGTCGTCCGACCCTGAGCCGGCAGCGGCAGCGCGTACAGGCGCTGAGCCCGTGCCTGGTTGAGGGGCAGGGGTGTCGGAAGGTGCGGGTGCAGGCGTCCGGCCGGGAGCAGCGTCCGCTCCCGTAGCCGCAGGGGCAAGGCCCCAGGCAACGTCAGCCGACGTCGCTTGAGTTTGCCGGCCGGCGGGTGTTTTTGGGGTCGCCGGAGTTTCCCGGCTAGCGGGTGCTTTTGGGTTTGGCTCAGAGCTCGCTGAGCTGCTGGTGCCGCCGGACACCGCGTTGATCTGGCAGTCGATGCCCACGGTTTTATGGATTGCCTGGCGGAGATTTTCGGAGTGGTCTGCCCGTCCGAAGGCGCCGGCGAGTCCGGAGGTGGTGAAGGCCAGAGTGAGCACGTGGCCGTCGAACTGGCCCACCTGGGCATTCGGTTCCACGAGGGCCCAGGTGCTGCGTTTGATCTTGCTCAGGGTCTGCAGGACGTCAGGCCAGGCGCGGCGAAGGACCTCGACGTCGCCGCCGGGACCGGCCGCTGGAACCGGGCTGTCCGCCGTCGGCTGCGCCGACCGTTCGGATTGTGCCAGTGCAGGCTCCACGGGGGCCGGCTGAGCCGCCGCCGGTTGCTGAGCCGCCGGACGGGAGGGGGCCTGGCCGGACATGCCGCGATTTGCTGCTGCAGGCTCGTCAACGGGCCAGTCGGCCGTGGAGACGCGAGGCGGGGTGAGGGATTCCCGGGCAGGCGCCTCGCTGCGGGCTGCTGCAGGTTGGGCATCCGGCACGGGAGCAGGTGCCGGCGCTGCGGCAGGCGGGGCAGCCACAGATGCAGAAGCGGGTGCCGCAGAAACGGGCGCGGGAACCGCTGACGGCTGTGCTACCGGCGGTGCGGGCGTGGCGGCAGGTGCGGGTGCCGGGCCGGAAGCCGCGGCCGCCGCGGGGACGGAGGCGGGTGCCGGGGAAGTCGCAGGAGCGGCGGCCGGCGCCGGAGCCCCGACGTCGTTGCCGCCGTAGTTCAGGCGTCGCTCAACACGGTCGATCCGGGCGGCGATACCGCGTTCAGTCTGCTCAGAGCTGGGGAGGAGGATACGGGCGCACAGCAGCTCCAGGTGGAGCCGCGGCGACGTTGCGCCCGTCATCTCCGTGAGGGCGGTGTTGGTGACGTCTGCAGCGCGGGAGAGCTCGGCTGCGCCAAGGTTGTGCGCCTGGTTCTGCAGGCGCGCTATCTGGTCGGCCGGCATGCCGCGCAGGATTGACTGGGCGCTTTCAGGCATGGCCTGGACGATGATGAGGTCGCGGAAGCGTTCGAGGAGATCCTCGACGAAGCGGCGGGGATCGTGGCCGGTCTGGATGACGCGGTCCACTGCGCGGAAGACGGTAGCGGCGTCCGAGGCGGCCACGGCTTCCACGACGTCGTCCAGCAGGGACGCGTGGGTGTAGCCCAGGAGTGCCACGGCAAGTTCATAGTCCAGCCCGTTGGGGCCGGCACCGGCCATCAGCTGGTCCAGGACGGAGAGCGAGTCCCGGACCGAACCGCCACCGGCCCGGATGACCAGGGACAGCACTCCGGGGGCCACGGGAACGTTTTCCTGGTTGCAGAGCAGCTCAAGGTACGCCATGAGGGGCTCGGGCGGTACCAGCCGGAACGGATAGTGGTGGGTCCGCGAACGGATGGTGCCGATCACCTTGTCCGGCTCCGTGGTGGCGAAGATGAACTTGATGTGTTCCGGCGGCTCTTCCACGATCTTGAGCAGTGCGTTGAAGCCGGCGGATGTGACCATGTGGGCTTCGTCGATGATGAAGATCTTGTAGCGGTCCCGGACGGGGGCGTACGTGGCGCGTTCGCGAAGGTCGCGGGCGTCGTCGACGCCACCGTGGCTGGCGGCGTCGATCTCGATTACGTCGAGGGATCCCGAGCCGCCGCGGGCCAGTTCAACGCAGCTGGGGCACTTGCCGCAGGGAGTGTCTGTGGGGCCCTCGGCGCAGTTCAGGCAGCGGGCCAGGATGCGGGCCGAGGTGGTCTTTCCGCAGCCGCGCGGACCGGAGAACAGGTAGGCGTGGTTGACGCGGTTCTTTCGCAGCGCCGTCATCAGCGGCTCCGTGACATGTTCCTGCCCGATAACGTCAGCAAACGAGTCTGGACGGTATCTGCGATAAAGGGCGGTTGTAACACTCACAGAGAAAACCCTACCAATCCGGGCTGACAATTTGCCGCCCTGTGGGGGAATAGTAAAGACCCCCCATGCACCCGCCAGAGCCCATTTACCCTTGCTACCTTCCGGTCCTGGGGGAGTTCAACAGGATGACGCCACATGAGGGGCCGTCAATGAGTTTACCCGATGATTTCGTGTGCCCCGAACCGGCTGCGGAGGGCCTGTGTTCCGTCAGGAGCGGTGCCCGTTCACTTCCCAGCTCATCAGCGCCGGTTCCTCGTAGGGGTGGGCGGAACGCAGGGCAAGAACCACTGCATTGAGCAGTCCTGCCTCCACGACGCATTCGATCCTTACTTCCGGCACCTGTTCGCCTTGGCCCACCGCTCCGATGAAAGGACGGGACCCGGTGAGGGGCGTGAACCGGCCGGTGCCCGGGGCAGTGAATGCGCAGTGCGAATAGTTGCCGATCCGTCCCGCGCCGGCATCGCCCAACGCAGTAAGAACCGCCTCCGCGTGATCGGCGGGAACGTAGGTCACCAGGGCGTGGAGCGGCGTCATAGGCCCATCCTCCCAGTAACTGAAGGAACGGATAGCAGCACAACTAAGTAACGGTCCGCCGATATTCAAGTAGCAACCCTTGCTTATCATCGGCCCAAGGCGGACCATGGATATGTACACCGATTGGGGCAATCTCAACTTGAGCTCAAGGTTGTGAGCTGCAGGGCCTGGCGCGAGGGCCGGACCCGGCAGCTCAACGGTGTTCCGGAGGAGTGGGCGCATTGGGGGCGTCCATTTTGACGTTAAGGGCATTTTTCGTGGGCACTTTCTTGGCGTGACTCACGGGCGCGCCAGCCCGCGGAACCCGTGCCCGCGGGCGGCCGCTGAATGCGGTGACGTAACGCGCAATTAGGCCCAATTGGGTGATGCCGAAAAGTTCAGGTATTCTAGTATCTGCTTTTGATTCAGAAGCTACTGGAGAATTCGCCTAGCGGCCTATGGCGCACGCCTGGAACGCGTGTTGGGTTAACGCCCTCGGGGGTTCAAATCCCCCATTCTCCGCGTTTGGCCCCGGTCCTTGGACCGGGGCCTTTTTGCGTTCCGGCCCCGACTAGGCTTCAAACCCCAGCCGGCGAAGGCGCCGCCTCGCGGCCTGTTCACTTTGCCCAACCCTTCCCAGAGCCACACGGACGACGGCGAGAGCCACTTTGGTGCCGAGCCGCACCGGAAGCGGAAAGGGCCCCAGCCGCGGCGTCCGGAGTCCCAGCATGTCCCGGTATTTCGGTTCGAGGCTGGAAACAGCGGCGGCAAACAGCATCCTGTAGCCGCGACGCAGCGAAGGATGAAGCGGCGGGTTGCGGATGAACGCCACGATCTCGGCGGCCCTCTCATCGGAGCGGAGGTCGCCGTCGTCGTACCAGCTGTCCAGCTGTTGCCGCATCTCCGCTTCGCTGAGCGGGGGCGAGTCCACTCCCATCAGCCGGCCGGCCTGTGCCCACTCGCGGACGTAGGCATCCGGTCCGCCGGGGATGGGCCGGCCCCAGATTTTGTGGGCGGAGAGGAATGCGTCCGTAAACGCGATGTGCACCCACCGGAGCAGTTCGGGGTCGTTGGCTGAGTAGCTCCGGGCGACGCCATGGCCGTCCACATACTCGCCGCGCACCGACTCGTGCAGCCGCAGTACCCAGTCGGACGCCTCATGCGCCGCGTCCGTGGAGCCATAGGACACGGTGAAGATCCACCGGATGGTTCCGGCAAGCCGTCCCAAGGGATCTTCGCGGAACCGCGAGTGATCATAGACGCCGGCGAGGGCGCCCGGGTGCAGGGCCTGCATCAGGAGCGCGCGGATGCCAGCCACGATGGTTGTCATCGACCCATGGACAGCCCAGACGGCGGACCCCGGAAGGTGATATCCGGCGTCGTCGCCCTCTTCCAGCCGGGGCACCCAGCCAGGCACTGCGTCCCTGGATCCGGTAAGAGTTTGCTTGAGCTCGGCCTGCCAATCCCTGAGGACATTGCGCATGCTTTATTCTCTCGCACGCGGCCGGGAACGGAACTGCGGGCGGGTCCGCAACGCCCGGGAGCTGTGAGCAGGCTGGGAATTCTGGCCCGCAACGCCGGAATTCCGCGGGAGCGCCCGAACGGGATCAGCGTTGGGGGTTCCCAGAGGTAATGGCGCTGTGGTCCCATAGGAAACGTAAGTCCGTCGAGATTGGGGTCTGGCGGGCCTATCGCAGGAGTCAGCACGTGGGAAATCACTGGGGATATGGACACGAGGAACATCCCGCCAGGCCTTGCCTAGCCGCCGCGCGGCTACTCGGCGTCTGCGCGGCCTCGACGCTTGGCGTGATCGCTTTTGGCCTCCAAGGACCTGCCTCTGCGCCGCCGGCTGTGGTCGCTTCAGCCTCTGAACAGGCCGCAGTGGGCGGTCCGGCAATGGCATCCTCCTGGCCGAGCGCTTTCATGAAACCGCTGGGTATTGCCCCCGAAAGCATTTCTGCGAATGCCAATGCCCTGCTCTCCTTCAGCCGCAGTGATATCCGGACCACTTCCAGGAGCGGCAAGCACGAACTGAACGTTGCCTCCGACGAACTGAGGCGCCCCCCGGCCGGCTCGCTGATGGCGCCGCTCGAAGTGCTGAACGAAACCTCGGGCTTCGGCCTCCGGGTCAGCCCGTTGACCGGCACCGCGGGGGAGTTCCACTGGGGCCAGGACTTCGCGGCCGCGTGCGGCACAAGGGTCTACGCGGCCGACGCCGGTGTGGTCCGGGCCGTCGGCTGGCACCCCTGGGGCGGCGGCAACCGCGTGGAAATCGACCACGGCAACGGGCTGATCACCACCTACAACCATCTGGAAGGCATCGCCGTCAAGAAGGGGGACTCCGTCCAGGTGGGCGAAGTCATCGCGAAAGTTGGCACCACCGGTTCGTCCACGGGGTGCCATCTGCATTTCGAAACCATCCGCAACGGAGTCCATGCCAACCCGCTCGAGTGGAAGCTCCTGCCCATCAAACAGCTGGACCAGCTCGGGAACATCGACATGATCAGCTACGCACCCGGTACGAATGCCCCCGCAGGAGACCCGACGTGGGCCATCCCCGTGTCTGCAGACAACTCGCATACGGTGACGGGCGGGGAGACGGAGGCGCCCGTCCCGGGAACGCCGTCCGCGACGGCGACAGGGACGCCGTCGGCAACGGCGACGCAGACGCCGTCGTCCACCGCGACTGCGACGCCGAGCGCTTCCGCTTCCCCGACAACACCGGGGAGTCCGACGGCGACCGCCACGCAGACGCCGACGGCGACCGCGACGCCGTCTGCGACGACAACAGCTACGCCGCCGCAGACGGGATCTGCCGCGCCGACCACGCCCACTGCGACGCCGACCCCCACTCCGACGTTCGCACCGACGGTTACCTCCACGGCGGAGCCAACCGCCGAGCCAACCGCCGAGCCAACACAGGAGCCGATACAGGAGCCGGCCGGGGCCCCTGTACCGGAACCCACTGCCACGATGACCACCGAACCCGGCACCGCTCCTGAGCCCACTGACAGCCAGCCGGCACCGACCCCGACGGGCACGGCCACCCCCACGCCGTGACATAAAGCCCGGAACAAACTTTCGCGAGGGCACGAACCCGTACGCCTGGCCGTTGTCCATAAATGACAGCCGTGACCCATTTCTAAGGAAGCCCTCCGTGAATTCCCTTTACGCCATTCCGCTGACACTGAACGACGGAACGGAGACCGATTTTGGCCGTTTCAAGGGGAACGTGGTGATGGTGGTCAATGTGGCCTCCCAATGCGGCTTTACGCCCCAGTACGCCGGCCTCGAACTGCTCTACGGGAAGTTCCGGGACCAGGGTTTTGAGATCCTGGGTGTGCCCTGCAACCAGTTCGCCGGGCAGGAACCGGGAAATGACGCCGAAATCGCCGAATTCTGCCAACGCAATTTCGGCGTGACCTTCCCGCTCACCGCCAAGGCGAACGTCCGCGGCAAGGACCAGCACCCGCTCTATGCCGAGCTCACCCGGTTCAAGAACGGCCCGCTGCCCGGCCTGGTCAAATGGAACTTCGAGAAGTTCCTGGTCAACCGCGACGGCGCGGTAGTGGCGCGCTTCGCCCCCACGGTGGAGCCCGACTCACCAGAGGTCATTGCGGCCATTGAGGATGCCCTCGCCTGAGGGAAGGCCAACGATCCATCCAACGGAAGAGCCCCGGCACATTGTGCCGGGGCTTTTTTGCTCCCGCGAGGCAGCCGAGAATACATGCTTTGTTTATTAAGGCACTACAGCCGTTGACTAGTGAGCAACTTCACAGTTAGAGTTGCGGCACCCCAACGGCCGCTTGACGGCTGAGTTTGAGATCCATCCGGCCGGTTCGGTGATGGACGGCGTTGCGCGAACCGCTGCCGTCGGTCCCCGCAATGCTGATGAGGGATCAGGACCCCGCACCACGCCAGCCATCCCGGCACGCCTTCCTTTGGCGTGCCGGGATGGCTGGCGCCAATGAGAGGCAGTTCCGCCATGAAAGATTTCCGTTCCCCAGTTCTTGACCGCAGGCAAATCCTCAAGGCAGCGGCAATGGCGCCGTTTGCAGGCCTGGCATTGTCCGGCTGTGGGTCCAAGCCCGCCGACAGCGCCGCGGCCAACAAGACCGTGACCGTCACGTCCTATGGCGGTTCGTACAATGACCAGCTGACCCAGACCATCCTTGACCCGTTCGCCAAGCAGACCGGCATCCAGCCCACGTTGTTGGCCAACACCAGCCTGGCCGCGCTCAAGGCGCAGGTTCAGTCCGGCGACGTGCAGTGGGACCTGGTGGAAATCACCGCTCCCGAGTACGAAACGGCCGTGGCCGAAGGCCTGCTGGAAAAGTTCGACTACGACATCATCAGCGACAAGGGACTGCCCGGGTACGCAAAGGCCGAATACGGCATCAAGTACCTGAGCTTCCTGTTTGTCATGGCCTGGGACCAGAACGTCATCCCTGATGCCAAGGCGCCAAAAGACTGGGCCCAGTTCTTCGATCAGGACATGTACAACACCAAGCGTTCGGTCTACAACCAACTCTCCGACAGCTCCGTCCTCGAGGCGGCGCTGTTGGCGGATGGAGTCCCGTTCGACAAGATCTACCCGCTGGACGTGGACCGTGCCCTGCGCGTTCTGGGCCACCACCCGGGCAAGGACCGCCTGCTCTACCACGCAGCGAACCAGGAGCCCATCCAGCAGCTCACCTCCGGAGAGGTTTCACTCTCCACCAGCTTCAATAACCGGATCAATGCCGCCCGCACTGACGGCGCCAAACTGAACTTCTCGGCCGAGAATGCAGTGCTGGCCGGAGATTACTTTGTGGTGCCGAAGGGGGCAAAGAACAAGGAAGCGGCGTTTAAGCTGATGAACTTCATGTCCAACGATGCCGAGGCGGGAGCGGCCTTCGACAAGGTCACCAACCTGACGCTCGCCAACACGCCTGCCCTTTCCAAGTTGCCCAAGGAAATTGCCGACACGCTGCCCACCAGCCCGCGCCTCGCAGACAAGATCCTTGTCCGGGACGACAAGTGGTGGTCCCAGAACCTGAAGAAGACCGAGCAGCAGTTCAAGCTGTGGCAGGCCAGCTGACATGAGCACCGCTACTCTGCCAAGGACCCGGCCCAAAGGCCGGGATAACCCCTCGCCCGCGGGAGCGGCGCCGAAGCGCCGGAGAACCGGATGGTGGCTGCTGCTGGCACCGATCCTCGTTTTCGACGTCGTCCTGTTCCTGACGCCGCTTGGAAAGCTTGTGGCGTCCAGCTTCGCTGACAACGCCTACCAGCGGGTGCTGGAAGATCCGCTGGTCGTCCGCTCACTGGTGAACACGCTGACCATCAGCCTCGCGTCCACCCTGGTCACCGTGGCCCTGGGCTACGTCATTGCGGTGGTGCTCTGCAACGCCGGCAACGTCATGCGCGTTGTCCTCTTCGCCGTCGTACTGCTGCCCTTCTGGACCGGCATTTTGGTGAAGAACTTCGCCTGGGCCGTGCTGCTGCAGGACAACGGCATCATCAATGCCTTCCTTCGGGGCATAGGCCTGACCGACGCGCCGGTGGAACTCCTCCACAACCGGTTCGCCGTCATCGTGGGAATGGTCCACTGCCTCCTCCCGTATGCGGTGTTCCCGATCTTCTCGTCACTGACATCAATAGACGACAGACTTGGCCTGGCGGCGCGCTCCCTCGGGGCCACGGAGGCCTCCGTGTTCCGCCGGATCACGTTGCCGCTCAGCGCCCCGGGCGTCTCGGCCGCAGGCCTGCTGGTCTTCATCATCAGCACCGGTTTCTTCATTACGCCCGTGGTCATGGGCGGACCCGGCGACATGATGATCGCGAACCAGATTGACTACTACGCACGCCAACTGACGGACTTCTCCGGAGCCGCGGCCCTGGCGGTGGTCCTGACGGTCATGGTCAGCATCCTGGTGGCGGTTTACCAGCGCGTACTCAAAGCAGGAGGCCAACATGAAGACAACTAGCCCAAAGCACCGCCTGGTGGCGCTGCTTTCCCTGCCGATCTTCCTGTTTCTGGTGATCCCGACGGCGATCGTGGTGCCTGTGGCGCTCAACGACAGCCGGTACATCACCTTTCCGCCCGAAGGGCTGTCCTTCGCTGCGGTAGCGGGATTCTTTGCCGACAAGGCTTGGACCTCCGCCTTGACTGCCAGCCTCCAATCGGCCGGTATCGCCGTCGTCATCGGAGTCCTGCTAGGCGCCACCGCGGCCATCGGCATGCACGGGCGCAAGTTCACGGGCCAGCCCGCTGTGGTGGGGCTGATCCTGGCACCGATGATCGTGCCCACAGTGGTGCTGGCGCTGGCGTTCTACCAGTTCTTCATAGCCATCGGGATGGTGGGCAGCATCCTGCCGATCGGCCTGGCCCATGCCGTGATTGCCACGCCCTACGTGTACCTGACCACCCGGGCGAGTCTCGCCGGGCTGAACCCGGCCCTGGTGCGGTCAGCGCAGAGCCTCGGCGCCGGCCCGCTGTCCGTCCTCCGGCACGTGTATTTGCCGATCATGCTTCCCGGACTGATTTCCGGGGCACTGTTCGCGTTCTCGGTCTCCATTGACGAGACCGTGATGTCCCTGTTCATGCAGTCGCCGGCCGCCACCACCCTCCCCGTGAAGATGTTCACGGACATCCAGTTCAACCTGACCCCCAAGATCGCGGTCTCATCCGCCCTCCTGGTCAGCGTGGCCACCTTCGGGCTCCTCCTCCAGGTCATGTTTGTCCTGAGGCGCCGCTCTACCGCCCGGATGCTGCCGATGGCCGCACCCGCCCAAACCTAAAGGAAAAATCGATGAGCACATCAGTGATTTCCGCGCACCAGAAGCCCCAGGCCAAGCCGGCCGGCCAAGGCGCCATTGAACTCCGCCAGGTCCGGAAGAGCTACGGGGACGTCGTTGCCGTGGACCAGTTGGACCTGACCGTCCAGCCCGGGGAGTTCGTTACCCTGCTGGGCCCGAGCGGGTCCGGCAAGACCACCACCATGATGATGGTGGCGGGCTTCGAGGACCACACCTCCGGGTCCGTCCTCATCGACGGCAAACCGGTGGACACCCTGCCACCACGGGACCGTAACCTGGGCGTTGTTTTCCAGAACTATGCGCTGTTCCCGCACATGAGTGCCCTGGAAAACGTGGAATTTGCCCTCCGCATGCGCAAAGTGCCCCGCACGGAACGGCGCCAGCGCGCCGTGGATGCCCTGGACAGGGTGGGCCTGGGCAAAATGGGAGACCGTAAGCCCCGCCAGCTTTCCGGCGGGCAACAGCAACGGGTGGCGCTGGCCCGGGCGCTGGTATTCAACCCCGCCGCCCTGCTGTTGGATGAGCCCATGGCCGCCTTGGACAAGCGGCTCCGGGAGCAGATGCAGGAGGAAATCAAGACACTGCAGAAGAGCCTGGGCATCTCCGTGCTGTTCGTGACACATGACCAGGACGAGGCGATGGCAATGTCCGACCGGATCGTGGTGATGAGGGACGGGAAGATTGTCCAGTCCGGGGCGCCGGACGATGTCTACAACCACCCGCTCACGGACTGGGTGGCCAGCTTCCTCGGCGACACCAACCTGATTCCCTGCACCGTTGTAGAGCGCACCGGCGACGAGGCTGTGGTGGATCTTGGCGGACTGGGCCGCGCCCGTGTGCGCGACCGCGGGGCACAGGGTGAGAATTACGCCGTCTCCATTCGTCCCGAGCACCTCAAATTCAGCTCCGCAGCCGTGGCAGGCAACGGCTGCGCCGCAAAGCTGGTGACGTCCACGAACCTTGGCGCCACGGTGCGTCACCGGCTAACTGCCGGCGGCCATGACCTTCAGCTGCGTGAGCTGAGCTCCGACTCCGCCGCCCGTTTCGCGCCGGAGGGCGAAGTATGGGTCCGCTGGGACGCGGACAAAGCCCAGCTCCTGGTCCTGGAGTCGTAGGCCGGACCGTCTGGAAGCACTGTTTGCACGGTTTTGGAAGCACGGCGGCGGAGCGGCCTGTCCGGGTCATCCGCCGCCGTGGTCCGGCCAACTGCATAGGCGGGACCTTGGTCCCTGTTACGCACCATCTCCCAGGCCTAGACTGGCCGGACCCTCCGGCTTCCCGCAACCCTGCTGCGCGGCTTTGACGGCGCAGCATCGCAGGATGGTACGGCCGGCTCATGCCGGCCAGGGGAGGGCGCATCAGTACTTCGTGAATCACAGCAGGGCATCCGTCTGGGTGCCCGTGAAGCCAGGAGGAAAGAGATGACAGGGAACAAAGCCGTTGCCTACAAGGGACCGGGCAAAGTCGAACTGATCGACATTGACTATCCCAGCTTCGAACTCAAGGACGGCCCGGGCGTCAACCCCGCCAACGTCGGCCGTTCTGTGCGCCATGGCGTCATCCTCAAAACGGTCGCCACCAACATCTGCGGCTCCGACCAGCACATGGTGCGCGGGCGCACCACGGCGCCGCCGGACCTCGTGCTCGGCCACGAAATCACCGGCGAGGTGGTGGAAGTGGGCCCCGACGTCGAATTCATCAAAGTGGGGGACATCTGTTCCGTCCCCTTCAACATCGCCTGCGGCCGCTGCCGGAACTGCAAGGAACGCAAGACCGGAATCTGCCTCAACGTCAATCCGGACCGGCCGGGAAGCGCCTACGGCTACGTCGACATGGGCGGCTGGGTGGGCGGCCAGGCCAACTACGTCCTGGTGCCCTATGCGGACTGGAACCTGCTCAAGTTCCCGGACAAGGACCAGGCCCTCGAGAAGATCCTGGACCTGGCCATGCTTTCCGACATCTTCCCCACTGGCTTCCACGGCGCCGTCACAGCCGGCGTCGGGGTGGGGTCCACCGTCTACATTGCGGGCGCGGGCCCCGTCGGCCTCGCTGCTGCAACGAGTGCCCACCTGCTGGGTGCCGCGGCAGTGATCGTTGGCGACCTGAACGAGCAGCGGCTCGCGCAGGCACGCAGCTTCGGCTGCGAGACCGTTGACCTGACCAAGGGCGGACCGGCTGAGCAGATCGAGCAGATCCTGGGCGTTCCGGAAGTCGATTGCGGCGTTGACGCGGTGGGCTTCGAGGCACGCGGCCACGGTGCCGGAGCGCAGGAGGCCCCGGCCACGGTGCTCAACTCGCTGATGGAAATCACGGCTGCCGGCGGCGCACTGGGCATTCCGGGCCTGTATGTCACGGGAGACCCGGGCGGCGTGGACGAGGCGGCCAAGAAGGGTGCGCTCTCGATCAGCCTGGGAACGGGCTGGGCCAAGTCGCTGGGCTTCACCACCGGCCAGTGTCCGGTCATGAAGTACAACCGCCAGCTGATGATGGCCATCCTGCACGACAAGGTGCACATCGCCAGGAACGTCAATGCCAAGGCGATCAGCCTGGAGGACGCGCCCAAGGGCTACGCCGAATTCGACGCCGGTGCCGCCACGAAGTATGTGCTGAACCCGAACGGCTACCTGAGCTAGCCGCCCGGTACCTGAGTAACCACGCGCCGGCGGACACATACTGAGGCGGGTAGGTGTCCGCCGGACTACTCGTTATTACCGAATTTTCCAACATGCGTACTGGAGTTTGCACATTGTTGGCCGAATGTCTGATTGGATAGACATTACTGAGAGGGACACTGGAGGCGCCGCTTCCAACCAACCACGAAGGCAGTAATGGAGCTCATCGAGGCCGAACACCCCCGGCCGCGTCATTTTCTACTCCACCTGAGCGACCCCCACCTGTTGGGAGGTCCGGATCATCTTTATGGCGCAGTGGACAGCGAAGCCCGCCTGAAACAACTGTTTGAGGAAGTCAGAGCCTCAGGGGCGCGCCCGGAAGCCGTGATTTTCACCGGCGACCTGGCGGACCAGGGTGAACCCGAGGCATACGCAAAGCTGCGGGCCATCGTGGAGCCCGCCTGCAAGGCGATGAACGCCCAGGTCATCTGGGCCATGGGAAACCACGACGACCGTGAGAACTTCCGCACCGGGCTTCTCGACCAGACCGGAAACGATTCGCCGGTGGACCACAGCTACTTCGTCAACGGCCTGCGGGTGATCACGCTGGACACCTCGGTGCCGGGATTTCACCACGGTGAGCTCAGCGAGGCGCAGTTGGCATGGCTTGCCGCGGAGCTGGAGACGCCCGCGCCGGACGGCACCATCCTGGCGCTGCACCATCCTCCGGTGCCTTCCGTGCTGGACCTGGCTGTCCTCGTGGAGCTACGCGGCCAGGCGGCCCTGGCTGCGGTCCTGCGTAACTCTGATGTCCGCACCATCCTGGCCGGACACCTGCATTACTCCACCACAGCCAGCTTCGCCGGCATTCCCGTATCGGTGGCCTCCGCCACCTGCTACACCCAGGACCTGAACGTACCTGTGGGCGGCACCCGGCCCCGCGACGGAGGCCAGGCCTTCAACCTCGTGCACGTTTACGAGCACACGATCGTCCATTCCGTTGTTCCCGTCGGCAGCGCAGCAGCAGTGGGCGAGGTCGTGACCGCGGCCGAAACCCAGCGGCGGCTGGCAGCGGCCGGCGTCCGGATTCCGCGGAAGGCCAAAACGCAAGGGCACCCGCCCACACAGAGCATCCCCATGATCCGAGTGGGCGGCTGAGGCTGGGCAGCCCTACTTTTCCCAGGGCGCCTTGATCGGGTAGTACTTTTCGAGGAATTCCGTGACCAGGCTGGCGCGTTCCTCCGCTTCCACTTCGGGGAAGCTGCCGTCGTTGAGGCAGAAGAAGTCCATGTTGCGCTTGGACAGGAGCTTGGGCAGGTAATTGAGCCCGGCGCGGGCGGTGGTGTCCACGTACCTCACCTTTGCGGCCGTCTGGGTCACTGCCCGTCCGGTCAGCAGGGCGTAGTAGTGGTAGAAGGAATTCGTCACGGAGATGTTGTCCGCCGCACGGAACCGGCTCGCCGCTGTCTTGGCGAATTCCTGCGGGAATTCCTGCTCCATGGTGGCCGCAACGCTGCGCCGCAAGGGCGCGGCGGTGTGCTCCAGGTGGCGGGTGGTGATCCGGCCGAACCGGTCCCACAGCAGCTTCCGGTTCACCCGGGCCGCATTCTCGAACCCGCTGCGTTCGGCGTCGTTGTCGCCCAGGCCGATGCGGGTTTCTGCCTCAATGAACTTGGTGACGCCGCCCGGGGTGAAGAACATGTCCGGTCCCACCGCGCGGCCAAAGAACATATCGTCGTTCGAGTACAGGAAGTGCTCCGAGAGTCCTTCGATGTGGTGCAGCTGGCACTCCACGGCCTGCGAATTGTGCGTGGGCAGCACCGACGGGTCCGCGAAGAACTCCTCACTGCGCACAATGGTCACGGTGGGGTGGTCAGCCAGCCAGGCGGGCGCCGGGGAGTCCGTGGCGATGAAGATGCGCCGCACCCACGGAGCGAACATGTACACCGAGCGCAGGGCGTATTTCAGTTCGTCGATCTGGCGGAAGCGGGCCTCATGGTCGTCGCCCTCGCCCACCACAACGCCGGCCATCCGGGCACGCCGCGCCGCGATGTATTCCGGGGAGCTGCCGTCAACCCACGAAAACACCATGTCAATGTCGAAGCTGATGTCGCTGGCGTGGTCCGCGAACATGTTCTCGATGGTGGGCCAGGTGTGGCCGTAGCGTTCCACGGTGCCGCGCACGGCGTCGGTGGTGAGCATGGTCCGGCGGGTAAGGGAGTTTTCGATCGGCAGGATCAGCTGGTTGCCTTCGAAGCTCCACAGCTCGATCTGCACGCCGGCGGACGAACCAAACTCGAAACCGCCGTCGGGTTCCACCCGCGGACGGTAGAGCCGGAAGATGCGGGCGTGGCGGTTGATGGAGAGCTCGCCGTCGGCAACCAGCACGGAGGACTTCTTCTTGGCGTCCACGGTCATGGAGTAAACGGGCTCGTTGCGGCACGCCTCCACCAGCGCGGCCCGGAGCTTCTTCCGGTCCTTCCAGTCCAGCGCAATGACGGGCCGGTGGTTGTTGCCGCGGACCAGGAGATAGTCCAGGCCCGCATTGGCGAGGACATTGCGGATGAACAGCAGGTCCTCCACCATGGCCTGGTACGGCGTACGGGTGGAATTGATCAGCGCATAACGCCCCCGGTGGCGGACCACGTCGGGGCGATTCTTCAGCCGTGCAACAGCGGCCGGCGAAGTTACCTCGGGGTGGCTCCCGCCGTCGTCGGAAGGCTGACCTCCGTAGTAGATCTCATCCTGAACCAGTGCGTCTGTAATGGTGTTTCTCCGAGCTGTTGTCTATAGGGGTCCTATTTGCATGATAACCCGCGTAAAAAAACTGGACTAATCCCGGATGCCGGCCTCCGTACCGGGCGCGACACCGACAGGGACGCCGGGGCTAGCCGGCCAGGGCGTCCCGCCAGCTGCGCAGGAACGCGCCGCCGGCGTCGTCGTGAATCACGTCTTCGGCGAGCCCCAGGTTGGCTGCCGTCAGGACCGCATACGGCTTGACGGGCACTCCGTCGGCAGGCCGGACGTCCACGTGCTTCACCTCGTGATCGTTGTGGTGCAGCCAGTCAGCCATGGCGTAGTCCGTGCGTGAATCGCCCACCGTCCGCCAGGCAAGCGGCCGGATGCCCTGCGCCGCGAGCAGCTCCACGGCACGGCTGGCACCCAGGTCCTTGCCGAGGCGCACGGACTCGATGTCCGTGGAAATGATGGTCGGATCCACCCGGTAATCGATCTGGTCGTCGGAATCGGGAGCATGGTGGTCCAGCCGGACCACACCCAGCCCGTGGCGGGCCATCAGCTCCATGGCGTCAGTGTCGAACAGTTTCTGTTCGTCGAGGTAGTCCTGGCTCGGCACGTCGATGTGCTGTTCCACCGACACCATGGCCCGCTTGGTTTCGTCGTAGAACATGTGTTTTGCGTAATCCTCCGAGACCAGCCGGCGGACGTCGTCGCCGTAGGAGCGGGGGACGGCCAGCTCGTGGTCCACGTGCACGGGGCCGGGCCCCGCAGCCGTGTAGCTGAACCAGACGGCGCCTTTTTCGCAGATGGCGTGGATGACTGTTCCGGCGGGCATGCCGGCCGCGATCATCGGCTCCATCACCTGTTCCCGGATGAACGCGTCCGAACGGCCGGTGTTGAAGATGACGGGAATCCCGGCCGTGGCCAGGGCCACCATGTCCGCAATGATCTCCGGCTTAACATCGCGGGTGACGGGGCTGGCCACCGGGCCGTCGACATCGAGCAGGAGGGCAAGGGGAGGAGCCGACGGCGATGCGGCGGCTGGGTTCTCGGGTGCAGTCATAGCTCCATTCTGGCAGTCCGGGGCGGCACGGCGCTGAATGTTGCCTTGCTGCGTCGCCGGCAGCCAATGGTCACCATTTGGCTACAACATTGGTGCAGCGCTGGGTCATTCGTTCCCTTGGACGGGCAAGTTCCATAGGCTTGCAGGGTGATATTCAAAGCTGTGGGCGAGGGACGCCCTTACCCCGACCATGGTTACAACACCCCCAAGGAGTGGGCCGCGCTTCCGCCGCGGCCTGTCCGGCTCGATGAGCTGGTGACCACCAAGCGCACGCTCGACCTCGAGGCTCTCCTCGCCGAGGATTCCACGTTCTTCGGCGATCTCTTTCCCCACGTTGTGCAATACCGGGGAACCCTGTACCTCGAGGACGGGCTGCACCGTGCTGTCCGGACCGCACTGCACCAGCGCACCGCCATCCACGCCCGTGTGCTGGTGATAGATGGCTAAGAAACCCAAGGACATCACCGTCCTGCACGGGCACCGCGTGGTTTCCGGAAGGGAACTCAGAGCCACATTCGTTGAGCCGGAAGACGCCGGAGACAACCCCGTCCGCTTGCGCCGCCGAATCCTGCACGGCGTGGTGCTGGTGCTGCTGGTTGGGCTGATCATCGCCGCCATCATCGTTGCGGTGGCCATCATGAACGGGCAGATCAAGATCCCGACGGCGGAGAGCAGCCGATCGTCGGTGTCCGCGTGCCCTACGGCGACTTTTGACTACACGCCGAACGACAAAGTCAGCCTGAATGTCTACAACGCCACCAACCGGCCGGGCCTGGCCCGTTCCGTGGCCGATGAGTTCCTGGCCAGGAAATTCGCGGTGGCCGACGTGGGCAACACCCAGTCCGGCTACCGGGGCGTGGCGGCGGTGGTTTCCGGGGCTGCCGGCCAGTCGGCCGCCTTCAGTGTCCAGCGCAACCTGCCGGAATCGGATTACTTCCAGGACGGCCGTTCCGACGGCAGCGTGGACGTGATCCTGACCGGTGATTTCAAGGAGCTGACAGGGCCCGAGTTGGTGGACCAGACGCCCGGCAAGCTTGGCTGCCCGCGCGAGAGCCGCCGGATCGTGGACAAATGGCCGGTGATCCCCAAAGCCGGGTAAGGGACTATGGCTGGCTGAACCGCACGGGAAGGCCGCCGTCGTCGAACCGTGCCCCCGCGCCCAGCTGGATGAACCGAACAGTGCGGAGCACTGCTTCCGGGCTGCCGTCCCCGCGCGCCGCGCTGGAGGACAGGGTGCCGTGGATGAGCTGCGCCAGCTGCACGATGTCCGCCGCCGGGAGATAGCCCTGCGCCATCGCGTCGCGCAGGATGTCCTGGAGGAGCAGGCTCAGCTCGCCCACATGGTCGGCCAGCTTCGAGAAGGAGGCCGGCGAGAGCACAGCGGCCATCGCCGGGCCCGGCGGAAGGTGGCGGCGGCTCAGGTCCTCCACCTGGGCGCGGACATACAGGGCCAGGCGCTCCACCGGGTTCTCGAGGGACTGCAGGGACTCCCGGAGGCCGTCGAGGAAGCGTTCAGTTTCGTCCAGGGCGTACGCGATGAGCAGCTCTTCGATGTCCGCGTAGTAGTTGTACACAGCGGTGCGTCCGATGCCTGCATGGCGGGCAACATCGGTCATGGTGAGCCCGGGCAGGCCGTGGGTGAAGAGGAGCTCGCCGAAGCCGGTCAGGATGCGGCGTTGGGTCTCGGCTCGTTGGGCAGCGTTCGTGGCGGCCGAAATCCTAGGCATACAGACACTTTACAGTGATCTGTCAGCAAACCACGGCCGCCGGGCCGGAGTCAGATGGCGCAGCCGTCGGGGCCGCACGCTTCGGCGCCGCCGTCGCTGCCTGTGCCGGCCATCACGAGGGGCTGCTTTTCCTGCCACGCCTGGTTGAGTGCCTGGCTGAACATCGCCGACGGCTGGGCGCCGGAGAGTCCAAACTTCCGGTCGATCACGAAGAACGGCACGCCGCTGATCCCCAGGGCGCGGCCCTCCTCGAAATCGAACCGGACGTCGTCGGCGTACTTGTCCGTGGTGAACAGTTCATCCAGCTCCGCGGCGTCGATCCCCAGGTCCAGGCCCAGGGATGTGAGGTACTCCCGGTTGCCGATGTCCCTGCCGTGCTCAAAGTGGTCGCTGAGCAGGCGTTCCTTGGCGGCGTCCTGCTCGCCGTGGGCGGCGGCCAGATGGATCAGCCGGTGGGCGGTGAAGCTGTTGGCAACCACGACGGCGTCGAACCGGTAGTTGAGGCCCTCACCCTTGGCTTGTTCAGCCACATGTTCGAACATCTCCGAGACCTGCGCCGGCGCCATGCCCTTCCGGGTGCTGAGGTACTCCAGCTCGGTGCCGTCGTAGTGCTCGGGCAGGGTCGGGTCCAGCTGGTAGCTGCGCCACTGCACTTCCACGGAATCGCGGTGCGGGAATTCGGCCAGGGCTGCTTCGAAACGGCGCTTGCCGATGTAGCACCAGGGGCACGCGACATCGGACCAGATCTCAATCTTCATGCTGCCAACAACCGGGTTCCCGCTGCATCCATTCCCCGGCGGCATGTCGCTTTGGTCACTGCCGCCTCGCGCTGGGGGGCTTAAGTGTCCGTTCGCGCTTGGGGGTGGGGGAGGGCCTGCTCCATCACGAAGTCGTGCTCCACCGTGGTTCCCAGGGTGAACGACTTGGTGCCGACCTTCCGGAAGCCTGATTTCTCATAGAAGCGGATGGCCTTGGCATTCTGGCTGTTAACTCCCAGCCACATTCCGCGGGCACCCGCGGCGGCGGCCTCGCCGAGGCTGGCGTGCATCAGCTCAGCCGCGGCACCCAGCCCGTGGTGGTCGGGGTGGACGTAGCATTTGCTGAGCTCGGTGGCCGGAAGGGCGGTCAGGGCGGCGGCAACGTCCGGATCCCCGGCCGGACGGTCCACGAGCATGCTGTAGCCGCGGAGGTCGCCGTCGGAATCGATCACCAGGACCGTGATGCCGGGGTCCGCCAAGTAACTTCGGAAGTTCTCTTCGCTGAGCGTCGCCGCCAGGTGCGCCGCGATATCGGCGGGGGAGGACTCCGGCGGGCAGGCGAGCGGAAAGGTGACGGCGGCAAGCCCGGCCAGCCGGCCGGCGTCGTCCGCGGTTGCTTTCCGGATGGTGTGCGTCATGTCCTATGCTGCGACTTCCTTGAGGTACGTCCCGATGCTGTCGACCACCAGTTGATGGTCGTCGTCGGAGGACAGCCCGGATGCCGTCACTGCGGCGACGACGCCTGTGCCTCGGACGCGGATAGGGAAAGACCCTCCGGCCAGCGTGTAGTCCTCCGGCGCGAGCCAGCCGCCCTGGGTGGGGTCGTAGTCCGTGAACTGCTCAGTGAGCAGCGCCGTGCTGTGCTCAAAGCGCAGGGCGCTGGCCGACTTGTCAATGGCAACAGCATGGCCCTCGGTGATTGCGCGGTTGGCGATCAGCGAGCCGAGCCGCCAGGCATCGTGGTGGTCGAAGCTCGCGAAAACGAGCTCTTCCTCGTGCTGCTTCAGTTCAGCGAGGCGGGCAGAATCAGTCATTTGGCGCCAACTACCGTGTCAGCCTCGTAGCTGAGGCCGATCTGTCGGCGGATCTCGTCCATCGCGGCCATGATGGCCACGCTCTCGCCCGGCGGCAGGATGGTCCCGGACGTGGCTCCAGCCCGGATCAGGCGCTCCAGCTCGGCGGCCTGGAACTGCATCCCCCTGCTGTTCACCGGCTGATCGAAGCGCTCCACAACATTGCCATCAACGCCATAAACGGTAAAGGGCACAGGGTTGTACCAAACGGATTCGATGTCGATCCAACCCTCCGTTCCGATGATGGCAGCCCGATTCGCTCCTGCAGCGTCCAGCTCACAGTCCACCAGGGCCTGCTGACCGCCGGCATAGTCAAAGATCGCCGCCGTCTGGCCGTCCACGCCTGTCGCCGTCATAGTGGCGCTCGCCTGGATACGCTCCGGGGTGCCCAGGACGTCAAAGGCAAAAGAGATCGGGTAGATGCCGAGGTCCAGCAGCGCCCCGCCGCCCAACGCGGGGTCGTTCAGCCGGTGGGCAGGGTCCTTGGGAAGGCTCTGGTTGTGGCTGGCGACCACCTTGCGGACCTCGCCGATGGTGCCTTCCTGGATGATCTCGCGAAGACGGACCATGTGCGGGAGGAACCGCGTCCACATGGCCTCCAGCGCTACAAGGCCCTTGGACTCAGCCAGCTCAACAATCTCCTGCGCTTCGCGGGCGTTGATGGTGAATGCCTTCTCCACCAGGACGTGCTTCCCGGCGTTCAGGGCCAGCAGCGCATTCGCATGGTGGAACGGATGCGGCGTGGCAATGTAAATGACGTCCACGTCGGGGTCCGCAACCAGGGCTTCATAGCTGTCATGCGCGGTGGGAATGCCGAACTTGTCGCCGAACGCCTTGCTCGATTCCAGGGTGCGCGAACCCACGGCCTGGACGGTGAATCCGTTCTCGTTCAGGTCCTGCGTTTGGAGCCCTGCGATGAAGCCGGTGCCGAGGATTCCCCAGCGGATGCTGCCGTCAGAGGTGCCAGTGTTGGGGTTGGTCACGTACTTAGTCCTTTGTCGTGTGGGGCTGTGTGTCGTAGCCGTCGAGGGGGTACGCGACGTACGCGAACCGGGTGGAATCGGGCGACCAGCTGTTGACGTTGAGCGTACCTTGGCCTCCGAACAGTGGCCATGTGTGCAGTGGCGTTGTCCAGTCAACGGTCGGGACAAGCACGACGTCGACCGGCAAGTCTGCGGGGTGGCCCACTGTGCCGCTGGGGAAGCGGATGTAGGTGGCCAGCTGTCCGTCGGGGGACAGGTGCGGGAACCAGTCGACGGTGTCGGATTCGAGGAGCCGCTCGAAGCCTCCTCCGTCCACTTGGATACGGGCGAGTTGGGCGTGGCCGGGTGTGGACGTAAAGGACTCCGTGTTCAAGTAGAGCCATTTCCCATCGGGCGAATATTCGGGCCCGTCGCAGTGGCCGGCGCCGACGTCGACAGCGGCGGTAGCGCCGCCGTCGGACGCTATGGTCATCAGGCGACCGGGCTGCGTGAAGTCGCCCGCTTCGATGCCCACGTACGCCAGCTGGGATCCGTCCGGGCTGACGCCGTGGAGGAAGTGGAAAGCGCCGTAGTCGTCGGTGATGCGCTTGGCCGGTCCGCCGTCCAACAAAGCACGGTAGATGTGGCCGTCATTCGCCGACAGGAGGATGCCGGTGCCGTCGGGTGCCAGGACGTGATCGTTGTTGAGGTCGGGGACGCCGCTGAGCGGGACTTCGGCGAGCTCCGCACTGGACACGTCCAGCGTCCGCAGCTTCCCGTCCCCGTTGAGGACGAGTGACGAACCGTCGAGGGTCCAGTTCGGTGCCTCGAGGAGGACATCATCCGTCGTGTACACCAGCTGGGATTCTCCGGTGACGGACGCAATCCAGACCTCGCAACGCTGGCCGGACTGGAGGGGGCGGATCATTCCTGCCTAGTCCTTGCTGCTGAAGGCGGCGTCGAAGCTGGTCTGGGAGGCGGGGAAGTCGAATTTCTTCAGCGCGGCGAGGGCTTCGGGGGCGCCGTGGAGGCGGTCCATGCCGGCGTCTTCCCATTCGACGGAGATGGGGCCGGTGTAGCCGATCGCGGTGAGGGCGCGGAAGGAGGATTCCCAGGGGACGTCGCCGCGGCCTGCGGAGACGAAGTCCCAGCCGCGGCGGGGGTCGCCCCAGGGCAGGTGGGAGCCGAGGACGGTGTTCCGGCCGGTGGGGCGGAGCTTGGTGTCCTTGCAGTCCACGTGGTAGATCCGGTCCTTGAAGTCCCAGATGAAGGAGACGGGGTCGATGCCCTGCCACATGAAGTGGGACGGGTCCCAGTTCAGGCCGAACGCGGGCCGGTGGCCGATCGCTTCGAGGGTGCGGACGGTGGTCCAGTAGTCGTAGGCGATCTCGGAGGGGTGGACTTCGTGGGCGAACCGGACGCCGCATTCGTCGAAGACGTCCAGGATGGGGTTCCAGCGGTCCGCGAAGTCCTGGTAGCCGGCCTCGATGACTTTTTCGGGGACGGGCGGGAACATCGCGACGTACTGCCAGATGGAGGAGCCGGTGAATCCGACCACGGTGTCCACGCCGAGGGCTTTGGCGAGCCGGGCGGTGTGCTTCATTTCCTCGGCGGCGCGCTGGCGGACGCCTTCGGGGTCGCCGTCGCCCCAGACTTTGGATCCGACGATGGCTTCGTGGCGGAAGTCGATGGGGTCATCGCAGACGGCCTGGCCCTTGAGGTGGTTGGAGATGGCCCAGACCTTCAGGTTGTACTTTTCCAGGACGGCGAGTTTGGCTTCGACGTAGCCGGGTTCGTCCCAGCGCCAGGCGTCCAGGTGGTCCCCGGAGACGGCGATCTCGAGGCCGTCGTAGCCCCAGCCGGAAGCCAGCTTGGCGACTTCCTCGAACGGGAGGTCGGCCCACTGGCCGGTGAACAGGGTGTACGGGCGGGGCATGTCAGGCTCCTTTGGTGGCGGTGCTGGCGGAAGTGTTCAGTTGGATGAGTGAGCTTTTGGCGGCCGCTGATTCCTCGACGGCGGACAGGATGTGCTGGACGTTGAGGCCTTCCGCGAACGACGGCGACGGTGCCTCCCCGGCGCTGATGGCCGTCAGGAAGTCACGGATCTGGTGGGTGAAAGTGTGCTCCCAGCCGATGATGTGGCCTTGCGGCCACCAGGCTTCCAGGTAGGGGTGTTCGGGTTCGTTGACCAGGATCCGGCGGAAGCCCTGTTCGCGGACGGGCGCGGTGGCGTCCAGGAATCCGAGTTCGTTCAACGCCTCAAGGTCGAACAGGATGGTGCCCTTGTCGCCGTAGATTTCCAGCTTGAGGGAGTTCTTCTGGCCAGTGGCCACGCGGGATACTTCCACGGAGGCGATGGCCCCGGAGGCGAGGGTCAGCGTGGCCCAGGCGGCGTCGTCGACCGTTACATCCTCCAGGCCGTTAGGGCCGGGGCGGCGGTCCACGAAGGTGTGCAGCCGGCCCGTGACTTCGGTGACCGTGCCGTCCAGGAGGTAGAGGACCTGGTCGATGGCGTGGGAGGCGATGTCGCCCAGCGCGCCGGATCCGGCGGTTTCCTTGCGAAGGCGCCAGGTCATGGGGGACTCGGCGTCGGAGAGCCAGTCCTGCAGGTACGCGGCCCGGACGTGCCTGACCGTCCCGAGCCGGCCTTCGGCGATGAGCTCCTTCGCGAGGGCCAGGGCGGGGACACGGCGGTAGTTGAACCCGATCATGGACTGCACGCCCTTGGCACGGGCCGCCGCGGCGGCGTCGGTCATGGCCTCGGCCTCGGCCAGCGTATTGGCCAACGGCTTTTCCACGAGGACGTGCTTACCCGCTTCGAGGGCGGCGATGGCGATCTCGGCGTGCATCCAGCCCGGGGCGCAGATATCGACGATATGGATGTCGTCCCGGTCCAGGACCGAGCGCCAGTCTGTGGCGGACTCCGCCCAGCCGTACTTCTTCGCGGCCGCAGCGACCTGCACGGCGTCCCGGCCCACGAGCACTTTCTGCTCGAAGGCCGGAACGTCGAAGTAGGACGCGACATTCCGCCAGGCGTTCGAGTGGGCCTTGCCCATAAACGCATAGCCGATCATCGCCACGCCCAGGGGAGAGTTGTCCGGGTTGGTGGTGTCGAAGGTGGTGCTGTCCTCCGACAGCGGTGGCGTGTGCGCCGTCTTCATGGTGATGCTCCTCAACTAAGGTGGCTGGCCGCGAACGGCGCTTGCTCGGCTGGCCCGGGTAACGGTGGTGGCTGGGTTTACTTCACTGGGCCTATTTGACCGCGCCGGCGGACAAGCCTGCGACCAGGTGTTTCTGGACCAGGATGAAGCCGATCAGGACGGGCAGGCTGACCACCACGGAAGCGGCCATGAGTTGGTTCCAGAACACATCGGATTCGCTGGCGTAGGCCTTGAGCCCCAAGGAGAGGGTCTTGGTGGCCTCGTTGGTCAGGACGGAGGCGAACAGCACCTCTCCCCAGGCTGAGATGAAGGAGTACACCGCCACCGCAATGATGCCCGGCTTGGCAACCGGGAGGATGACCCGGAAGAGGGCGCCCATCCGGCCGGTGCCGTCGATCATCGAAGCCTCTTCCAGCTCCTTCGGGATGGACGCGAAGTACCCGCTGAGCATCCAGATTGCGAAGGGCAACGTGAAGGTCATATAGGTGATGATGAGCCCAAGATAGGACCCCTGCAGCTGCAATCCCGTCATGTTCCGGATCTGGGTGAAGATCAGGTAGAGCGGCAGGAGGAACAGGATGCCGGGGAACATCTGCGTGGACAGGACCGTCAGGCTGAAGGCCCGCTTCCCTTTGAACTGCAGCCGGGCGATGGCGTAGGCGGCCAGGACGGCGACCGTGACGGAACAGGCAGTGGCGCAGATGGTGATGATGAGGCTGTTCTGGAAATACTTGGCCAGAGGCACCGTGGTCCAGATGTCCAGGTACGGTGAGGCAGTGATTTCACGCGGGATCCACTGGAACAGCCCGGAGACGTCCTTGAGCGGTTTCAGCGACGTGGACACCACCACATATAGGGGGATGGCCACCCAGAGGGACAGGATCGTCAGGACCACGTTCCTCAGGATTCGGAAGTTGCGGGTCTCAATCATTGTCGGCCCCCTTGGGCAGCACCATGCGGATGTAGAAGACGGAGGCAATGAACAGGGCGATGAGCAGCAGGACGCTCATGGCGCCGCCGAGGCCGAAGTTCCAGCTGCCGAATGAGTTCTGGTAGATCAGCGGAGAAATGAGGGTGGCTTCTTTCGGAGACGAGGCGCCGAAGAGCACAAAGGGAATATTGAACTGGTTGAAGGTCCAGAGCGACATCACCATCAGCAGCACACCGTTGGCCGGCCGGACCATGGGCAACGTGATGGTGCGGAATTGCTGCCACAATGAAGCGCCGTCGATGGCCGCTGCTTCGTAGACATCGGTGGGGACATTTTGGAGGGCCGCCATCAGCATGAGGAACGCGAAGGGCCACAGCTGCCAGACGTTCACTACGATCATGGCGCCAAACGAGTTCTCGCCCAGCAACCAGAAGGGCCGCTCGTCACCGAAAAGATGGAAGGTGTCCACCAGGATCTGGTTTACGGCGCCGTCGCGCTGATTGAACATGAAGGCCCACGCGATGGTTCCGACGTAGGCCGGGAGTGCATAAGGGACCAGGAAGAACGTGCGCAGGAGCGCACGGCCCTTGAAGTTGGACGAAAGGAAAACTGCGCCTGCCATGCCCAGCACCCAGGAGAAACCAACCACCAGGATGGTGTAGACCAGGGTCCGGCCCACTGTGCTGAAGAACGCCTGTCCGATGGTGCTTTCGGGGTTGAGGCCGTTGACGAAGTTTTGCAGGCCCACGAAGGGGGCATTGAGCCAGTTGGTGAGATTGAGCTGGTTCAGGGAGATGAAGGCGATCCAGATGCCCAGGAGCATCGGGCCGATATGGATCAGGAGTTCGAGGATCGCGGCCGGGAGGATCAGGCCATAGGGGAGGAATGAGCGGCGCCGCTTGCGTGTTGGCGGTGCGGTGGCGGCCTTCGGTTGGCCGGGCTCAGGGTCAACGGCAGGTGCGCTGCCTGCAGCGGCGGGGCCGCTGTCCAATGCTGAATGGGACATGGAAACTCCTTTGCCGGAGTGGGGGCACCGCGGTTCAGCGGTACCCCCACTCGCAGGGCCTGGTTACTGGGCCGCGGCCATCTGGTTGTTGGCGTCCTTGAGGGCCGCCCGGATGTCATCTTCGGAAACAGTTCCGGTGGCCGCCTTGGCAAAGAGGTTCTTGATTGCCGTGCCGGTGAGGGTCTCCATCTGGCCCTCTTTCGCTATCAGGGGCATGGGCAGCGAGTGGTTGGCCAGGGCATCGTTCTTTGCCTTGACCTCCTCGGTCTGGAATGCCGCATCGCTCGAAGCGGTGGTCACCACGGGCAGCGAGGAGTAGGCCTTGTTAAGCGCAATCTGCTCTTCGTCACTGGTCAGGAAAGCCGCCAGCTTGATGGCATTTGCCTTGTTGTCGCTGTTCTTGAAGACGCTCAGGTTGATCCCGGCGACGTGGCTCTGGGTGCCGGCATCACCGGTGGCGCCGGCCGTCATCATGGGGATCGGAGCCACACCCCAGTCCTTGAAATCGCGGGCGGCGAAGTTCTTCAGCGGGCTCTGGTCGAACATCATGGCAGCCTTGCCGTTGATGACGTTGTCCACTTTCTGGCTTCCCTGGCTGAGCTCGGCGTCCGACGGCGACATCACCTTGTGCGTGGCCATCAGGTCCACGAACTGCTTGACACCCTCCACCTGGGGATCGCTGTCAAAGGTCGGCTTTCCTTCCGCGTCGAAGAGAGTGCCGCCGTTCTGGAGTCCCCGGACGAAGGCCTGGTGCGAGTTAGCGGACACGGATGCTCCGGCGGCCGTGAAGCCCCACTGATCCGGTTTGCCGTCACCGTTGGTGTCCTTGGTGAGCTTCTTGGCATCGGCCACAAACTCGTCCCAGGTGGTGGGCGCTTTCTCTATGCCGGCTTCCTTGAACATTTTGGTGTTGTAGTACATGTTGTACGCCAGGCCGTAGAGCGGCACCGATGTCGGGGTCTTGCCTTCGGCGCCGCCGGTGGACCAGCTGGTCTTCAGGAAGCGGTCCTTGCCGCCAACCGCTTCCAGCAGTTCGCCCTCGACGGGCTCAAAAGCACCCGTCTCCTGAAGCGTTACGGCCCAGGTGTTGCCGATATTCAGGACATCGGGGCCGTCGCCGCTGGTGACTGCCGTGAGGATACGGTTGTAGAGATCAGTCCAGCTGATGACTTCCAGCTGGACCTTGACGCCGGTCTTCTCGGTGAAACGGTCCAGGGACGGCTTCAGCTTGGCCGCCGTGTCATCCAGGCTGTTGCCTTGGTCAGAGGCCCAGTAGGTGATGGTGTCGCTGGATGCTTGGCTGCTGCCGCCGCCGCAGGCGCTCAGGCTAAGTGCCATGGCAGCCGTTGCGGCAAACGCCGACAGGACTTTCAGGGGATTTTTCATGGTGCTCCGGTTTCTCGTCGTCGAGCTGGGGCTGATGCGGGGTGGGGCTAGGCAGGGAGGGTTGCAGCCGTCGGGTCCCAGTCCTCGGGCAGGGCCGGGACCTTGGCGGCGTAACTTTCGACGTCGACAAAGGCGCGGTTGTCGATGGACTCCGAGATCGAAGCCATGGTGTCGAGGATGTGGAAAGCCAGCTCGCCCTGTGCCCGGTGAGGCCGGCCCTCGCGGATGGCGCGGGCCATTTCCAGCACCCCGGCACCGCGGCTGGCCGTGGAGCCGACGGACGGGATTGTGGTCCAGTCGTCGGAGCCGATCGCGCAGATCCGGATGTCGCCGTCGAAGTTGTTCGGATCCGGCAACGCAATCGTCGCGTCGGAGCCCGTGATCTCGACAAACCCTGCGCGCTTGAGCGGTGAATCGAAGCTGAAGATGCTTTGGGCCGATTCGCCACCCTCGAATTCCAGGATGGAGCTGACATGCGTCGGGACCGTCACGTCGAATACCTCGCCGGCTTTGGGCCCGGAGCCGATCACACGGGTTTCCCGGGACTTCGAACCGAATGCGGCCACCCGGCGGATGCTGCCGAACGTCTGGACGAGGGTGGTCAGGTAATACGGGCCGATGTCGAACAGGGGTCCGGCCCCGTCCTGGAACAGAAAGGCGGGGTTGGGGTGCCAGGATTCCGGGCCGGGGGACTGCATCAGGGTCAGGGCGGTCAGCGGGGTGCCGATGTCGCCGCGCTCGATCATCCGTCGGGCCGTCTGCAGGCCGGCGCCGAGGAACGTATCCGGGGCGCAGCCCAGCCGGACGCCGGCGGCGTCAGCGACCTTGAGCAGCCCCAGACCGCTTTCCCGGTCCAAGGAGAACGGCTTTTCGCTCCAGACATGCTTGCCGGCGTTCACTGCTTGGGTGGCCACCTCGACATGCGCTGCCGGGATCGTCAGGTTGATGACAATCTCGACGTCGGGGTTACCCAGGACCGCGTCGATGCCGCCGTGGTTTGCAATCCCGTACTCGGCGGCCCGTGTAGCCGCGGCCTCCTCGAACAGGTCCCCGATCGCTATGACCCGGACATCCGGGAAACTGGTGAGGTTGTCCAGGTACTGCTTGCTGATCACCCCTGCGCCGATGATGCCGACGCCGACCGGACCTGAGCCCAGGGGGCCAAAGGCGGTTCCTGCTGCGTGGCTCATGCGGAGACCTTCCCGGCGCTGAGGTAGTTGTAGCTGTCCCGAACGGCATCGAACATGTCGCCTTGGAAATCGTCGAGTTCCACCACGGCGGCTTCGAGCGAGCGGGCAGCGTCCAGTACGTCCCAGATCGGCATCTTGCCGTCGCCGACGGCGAGCTGGCTGGACGGATCGGAGGTGACGGGGCCGTCCTTGACGTGAATGAACTTGACCCGGTCGCCGAGCCGGGCAAGCAGTTCGGCCGGGTTCTGGCCGCCCACTGCGGCCCAGTAGGTGTCGAGTTCCAGGACAACTTCCGGAGCCAGGCTGTCGGCGAGGTGTTCGATCGCGGTCTTGCCGTCGATCACGGACTCCACTTCCCACCAGTGGTTGTGGTATCCGACGCGGACCCCGTAGTCAGCGCCCTTAGCGGCGGCCGCGTTGAGCTGATTTGCGGTTTCCTTGATGTCTTCAATCGTGTTCCAGCGCTCGATCGGAACGTGCGGGTCAATGACGGTGCCGATCCCCAGCTGCTGTGCGGCGGTGAAGATGGCGTCCTGGTCATCGCTAAGCAGTGGGGCGTGGCCGGACGGGGCGGTGAGGTTGTTCTCTGCCAAGGCCTGCTTGAGTTCAGCGGCTTTCGCGACGAAACGGTAGGGCTCAACCATGGTGAAGCCGATTTCAGCCAGGCGCTGGATGGTTCCTGCGAGATCCTCTTCAAGGGCCTTACGGACCGTGTAGAGCTGGATCGAGTATGACACTGTCTCTCCTCGTCGTTGGGGTAAGAAGGCGGCCACCGGTCCCGGATCGTACTCAGGCTCAGGTGACACCGCTCACACATCAAGCTAGAACTACTTTTGTCGATCGTCAAGCAAAAGTTGAAAAGTCATCGACAATCTTTCGACGGCGTGACATGCATAAGAGCTTCGTGCTATCACTGACTCATGAGTCCAACGTCTGGAAAAGAGCCCGGAACCGAGCCCGGAACTGACACTGCTGCCGACGGTGCCGGAAATCTTTCCCGGGCAGGAGATCTCTTCCAGCTCCTCCGTGACGGCAGGGCCCGCACCCGCGCCGAACTGGCCCTGACCACCGGCCTTGCCCGTTCCACAGTTGCCGCTCGCATTGACGCGTTGATCTCTTCCGGGCTGGTGGGACCTGCCGGGGAGGCAAGCTCCAGCGGCGGCCGGCCGCCGTCGCGCTTTGCCTTCAACCCGGCCGCCCGCGCTGTCCTGGCAGTCGACGTCGGCGCCACGCACGTGATCGTTGCCGTCACCGACCTGGGCGGCAATGTCCTCGCCGAGCACCGCCTCGACCAGGACGTTGCCGACGGTCCCGAAGCCGTCCTTGGCCGGGTGGTCGAGGAAGGCAAGATGCTCCTCAGCGAGGCCGGCCGGACTCCCTCAGACCTTGCCGGCATCGGGATCGGGCTGCCCGGCCCCGTGGAGCACGCCACCGGGATGCCGGTGAAGCCGCCCATCATGCCCGGCTGGGACGGGTTCGACGTGGTCCGCTACGTCCAGCGCTCGCTGCCGGTCCCGGTGCTGGTGGACAACGACGTCAACATCATGGCCCTCGGCGAACGCACGGCGTACTGGCCGGAACACGACAACTTCCTGTTCATCAAGGTGGCCACCGGCATCGGTGCGGGCATCATCAGCAGCGGGGAACTGCAGCGCGGCGCCAACGGAACCGCGGGCGACCTTGGCCATGTGCGGGTCCCGCGCGGCGATGAAGTCCTCTGCCGTTGCGGCAACTACGGCTGCCTTGAAGCACTGGCGTCCGGTCCCGCCGTGGCGCGGGAACTGGCCCGGCAGGGACTGGCTGCCGAAAAGGGCGGGGATGTCCTGCGGCTCGTCGCCGAGGGCAACCTCCAAGCGATCCAGGCGCTTCGCCAGGCCGGCCGCGATGTTGGGGACGTGCTCGCAACAGTGGTCAACCTGCTCAACCCGTCCGTGATTGTGATCGGCGGAAGCCTGGGCCAGGCCGGTGAGCACCTGATGGCAGGCGTACGGGAAGTCGTTTACCGGCGGTCCCTGCCGCTTGCCACATCACACTTGCGGATAGCGCTCTCGATGGCCGGGGACCAGGCAGCCATCCTTGGTGCCAGCCAGATGGTCACGCAGCATGTGCTGTCTCCCGCCGTGATAGAAGCCACCCTGCAGGCAACGGGATAAGGCCGGTTATGCGGCTGCGGGCGTGATAGCAATGAATTGATGACACCGATTTCCAGCTCCCGCACCACACCGCAGCCCGCCTCATGACGGCGAATATCCTTGCCAGGATGCCGCGCGGCTGGATCCTGCTGGCGAGCATCGGACTCATCGCGCTGAACATGCGCGGCCCGTTCGTGGCTGTGGCCCCCGTGGTCGGCCCGATGCAGCAGGACCTCGGGTTCTCGCCCGTGGAACTGGGCCTGCTGACCGGCATTCCGGTGCTGTGCTTTTCCCTGGCGGCGCCGCTCGCCTCGTTCGCGGGCCGAAAATTCGGCGCCGAATTCGCCATCATGCTTACGCTGCTCGGGGTGCTGGCCGGTGTTATTGTCCGCTCGGCCGGCAACGGCGCCCTGGTGCTGGTCGGAACGGTCATCATCGGCGTGGCCATCACCATCGGCAACATCGCTGTCCCGCTGATCATCCGCCGTGACTTTTCACCGCGGCGCCAGGGCACAGCCATGGGCATCTACACGGCTGCCCTGAACATCGGCTCCTTCCTCACTTCCGTGGTTACCGCGCCGCTGGCCGAGCTTGCCGGGTGGCGGCTGTCCCTCGCGGCCAGCGGGCTCTTCGCCGTGGCCGCGACAGTTTTCTGGGTGATGTCCGTCGGACGCAATGCCTTCGTTCCGGCCGCCGTCGATGATTCCAATCCCCGGCCGCCCGGCGGACGGCCGGCGTCCCGCTGGATCACGGCCGGGCTGACAGCGGGCTTTGCGGGGCAGGCCTTCTCCTACTACGGCGTCACGGCCTGGCTGCCGACCTTCCTTATCGACGAACTCGGCATGGCGCCCTCCGCCGCCGGCGCCGGGTCCTCCCTCTTCCAGATTCTTGCCATTGTGGGCGGCCTTGGGGTGCCGATGGTGGCCAGGTTTGCCAGTACGACGGCGGTCGCGGTCACCCTGGGCACGATGTGGCTGACCGTTCCCCTTGGCCTGCTGCTGGCCCCGGAGCTGTGGTGGCTCTGGTCCTCCGTGGGCGGCGCGGCGCAGGGCGGCGGCATCACGCTCATTTTCATTGCCATCATCAAGCTGGCCCGCGACCAGGCGTCCGCCGGCCGGATGTCCGCCATCGTCCAGGGCGTGGGGTACTCGGTTGGCGCTGCCGCCCCGACACTCTTGGGCTATGTCCACGGGCTTTCCGGGTCCTGGACCAACCCGATGCTGCTGATCCTCGGCTCGGTGGCCGCGTTCTTCCTGGGCACGACGCTCTCCGTGCGGAAGGTGCCGAAGACCCGCTGACGCGTCCCGCCGTCCTCGTACTTCACCCCCACAAAAAAGCGCGAACTGGCAGCTAACGCCCTCAAACTTGGGTTTTCGGGTCATTAGCTGCCAGTTCGCGCTTAATGGTGGTTCCGCTGCCGGGCGGCCGTCCCGGATTTCGGGGTGCCTGTTGCGGACGGCGTGGCCGCCCGGCAAACGGAAACTCTTGCGATTCCTAGGCGGCGACGAGCTCTGCGTCCTCGACCGGTCCGTCGGAACCGTCGCGGGCCTCGTGCAGGAAGCGGGCGTACGCGGGGAGGGTCAGGAAGGTGGGGAACGCGTCGGCCAGGGTGACTTCTTCGAAGATGTCCCGCGCGTCGGCGAAGCGGTCGCCTTCGAAGCGTTCGAGTTTCGTGAATTCCTCGTCAAGCATGTCCTCCACCCACTCGCGGGTGATGATTTCGCCCTGGTCCGTGATGGCGTGGGAGTAGATCCACTGCCAGATCTGCGAGCGGGAGATCTCCGCGGTGGCGGCGTCCTCCATCAGGTTGTGGATGGCCACGGCACCGTTGCCGCGCAGCCAGGATTCGATATAGCGGATGCCCACCTCGATGTTGTTCCGGATGCCCTTTTCGGTGATGGTGCCGGTGGTGGCGGCGATGTCCAGCAGCGCACGGTCATCGGGGGTGACGTCCTCGCGGAGGCGGTCCAGCTGGTTCGGCCGGTCGCCGAGGACGCCGTCGAACACCTCGCGGCACACCGGAACCAGGTCCGGGTGCGCAACCCAGGAACCGTCAAAGCCGTCGCCGGCCTCACGGGTCTTGTCCGCGCGGACCTTCTCAAAGGCGATGGCGTTTGCTGCCTCGTCCTTGCGGTTGGGGACGGCTGCGGCCATGCCGCCGATGGCCATGGCGCCGCGCTTGTGGCAGGCCCGGACCAGCTGCTCGGTGTAGGCGCGCATGAACGGGGCCGTCATGGTCACCTGCACACGGTCCGGGAGGACGAAGCGGGGGCCGCGGGTGCGGAAGTTCTTGATCATGGAGAAGATGTAGTCCCAGCGGCCGGCGTTCAGGCCAGAGGCGTGGTCGCGGAGTTCGTACAGGATCTCTTCCATCTCGAAGGAAGCCGTGATGGTCTCGATCAGCACGGTGGCGCGGATGGTGCCCTGCGGGATGCCCATGAGGTCCTGGGCCAGGATGAAGATGTCGTTCCACAGGCGTGCTTCGAGGTGGTTTTCGATCTTCGGCAGGTAGAAGTACGGGCCCTTGCCCTGGGCCAGCAGGCGGCGGGCATTGTGGAAGAAGTACAGGCCGAAGTCCACGATGCCGCCGGCGATCGGCTCGCCGTCGATGAGCATGTGCTTCTCGGGCAGGTGCCAGCCTCGGGGGCGGACCACGATGGTGGGCAGTTCGCCGGCCGGGCGGAGCTTGTAGTCCTTGCCCTCCGGGGAAGTGAAGTCGATCCGGCGTTCCAGCGCGTCCGTGAGGTTCAGCTGGCCCTGGATGACGTTGCGCCACGACGGTGTGGAGGAGTCTTCCATGTCGGCCAGCCACACCTTGGCGCCCGAGTTCAGCGCGTTGATGGTCATCTTCTTGTCCACCGGGCCAGTGATCTCCACGCGGCGGTCCTCCAGGCCCGGAGCCGGGGGAGCGACGCGCCAGTTCGGATCATTGCGGACGGACTCGGTTTCGCGGAGGAACCGCGGGTCCTGCCCCTTGGCGATCTCTGCCCGCCGGTTGCGGCGGCCCTGGAGCAGCTCCTGCCGCCGTTCCGTGGTGGCCCGGTGCAGCTTGGCAACAAACGCCAAGGCATCCGGAGTGAGAACCTCGCCCTGCCGGCAAATAGGCTGCGCGGTCAGCGTGATCCCGTTGATAGTGAAGTTGTCAGTGAAGCTGTTCATTGGAGTTCTCCTGGTGCAGGGCCCAACTGGGTAGCAGTAAGTGTCGTTTTGAGCCTCCAAAACGACACTTACCGCTACTTACTTGGGGAAAATTAGTGGAACTGGCCTTCTTCGGTGGATCCCACCAGGGCCAGCGTGGATGCGTTCGGGTTGAGCGCAGTTGCGATGTCGTCGAAGTAGCCCGTGCCGACTTCGCGCTGGTGCTTGGTCGCGGTGTAGCCGCGGGACTCGGAGGCGAATTCCTTTTCCTGGAGCTCGACGTAGGCGCTCATGCCTTCACGGGCGTAACCGTGGGCGAGATCGAACATCGAGTAGTTCAGGGCGTGGAAGCCAGCCAGGGTGATGAACTGGAACGTGAAGCCCATGGCGCCGAGTTCGCGCTGGAACTTGGCGATCGTGGCGTCGTCCAGGTGCTTGCGCCAGTTGAACGACGGCGAGCAGTTGTAGGAGAGCATCTGGTCCGGGAAATCGGCCTTGACGGCCTCGGCGAACTTGCGGGCCAGCTCGAGGTCCGGGGTGCCCGTTTCCATCCAGATTAGGTCGGAATACGGGGCGTAGGCCTTGGCGCGGGCGATGCAGGGTTCGATGCCGTTGCGGACCTTGTAGAAGCCCTCCGCCGTACGAACCGGCTGGCCCCCTTCGCGGAGGACGAATTCCTGGTCGCGGGGATCGACGTCCGAGGTGATCAGGGTTGCTGCCTCGGCGTCGGTGCGGGCGATGACCACCGACGGGGTGCCGGCGACGTCGGCGGCCAGGCGGGCCGCGTTCAGGGTGCGGACGTGCTGCTGGGTGGGGATCAGCACCTTGCCGCCGAGGTGGCCGCACTTCTTTTCCGAAGCGAGCTGGTCCTCCCAGTGAACGCCCGCGGCGCCGGCCTGGATCATGGATTTCATGAGTTCATAGGCGTTCAGCGGTCCGCCGAAGCCTGCCTCGGCGTCGGCAATGATCGGCACCATCCAGTCCTCGACGGTCTGGATGCCCTCGGAGAATTCGATCTGGTCGGCGCGGAGAAGGGCGTTGTTGATGCGGCGGACCACGGTGGGAACCGAGTTGGCCGGGTACAGCGACTGGTCCGGGTACGTGTGGCCCGAGTTGTTGGCGTCGGCGGCAACCTGCCAGCCGGACAGGTAGATGGCGCGGAGGCCGGCCTTGACCTGCTGCACGGCCTGGTTGCCGGTGAGGGCGCCGAGGGCGTTGGTGTACTTGCCTTCCTTGTGCTCGGAGGTCAGCTGCTTCCACAGCTTCTCGGAGCCGCGGCGGGCGAGCGTGTGTTCTTCGGAGACTCGGCCGCGGAGTCGGACGACGTCCGTTGCCTTGTAGTCACGGGTCACACCTTCCCAGCGGGGGTTGGCGGCCCACTCGAGCTCCAGTGCGGCGGCCTGCTCTTCGGGCGTCTGCTGGGTGGGCTCAAATGCTGCAGTCATCTTTGTCTCCTTGTTTGTGCTCCGGGTTGTCCGGGCCGACCCCGTCCTGCGCCTTTGCAGTGGGGGCCGGCCCGGACCGGTGCGGTGTTTCTTTCCGTGAGATCTACTTTTCAGCACTTTCAAGAGGGTTACTAGATGAAAACTATGGAAAGAAGTGCACTTCTTCCCGTATGCTCAAGAAATGTCCCCTACAAGCTGGAACCGCAAAGCCGCCACCCCGCCGTTGTCCCCTGGCGCCCCCGAGGTGGACGTCATCAGCCTGGGCCGCCGCGTGCGGCACCTGCGCAAAGCGGCGGGCATGACACTCGATGACCTGAGTGCCGCCGTCGGGACCGCACCGAGCCAGCTGAGCCTGATCGAGAACGGTAAGCGTGAACCGAAACTGGGGCTGCTGCAGCTGCTTGCGACGGCACTCGGCGTGACCATTGACCAGCTGCTCGGGGCGGAGCCGGCAAACCGGCGCGCCGCGCTGGAGATCGAGCTGGAGCGGTACCAGCGCAGCCCCATCTACGAGTCCCTCAACCTGCCGAAAATCCGCATCAGTTCGCGGCTCCCGATGGATGTTTTGGAGTCCATGGTGGGCCTGCAGCACGAGCTGGAGCGCAAACTCAATGAGCAGGTGGCGACGCCCGAAGAGGCCCGCCGCGCCAACGCTGAACTGCGGGCCATGATGCGCGAGCGGAACAACTACTTCCCGGAGTACGAGGCCGAGGCGCAGAAGGTCCTGGCCTCGGTGGGACACACCAGCGGTCCGCTTTCGCATCACGTCATCGCGGACATTGCCGGTCACCTCGGGTTCACCCTCCACCACGTGGGAGACCTGCCGCATTCCACCCGTTCCGTGACGGATCTCAAGAACCACCGAATTTACCTGACGCAGAACCAGCGCTCGGACCACGACCCGCGGTCGGTACTCCTGCAGGCGCTGGGCCACTACGTCCTGGGCCACCAGACCCCCAACAACTACGGGGATTTCCTGATGCAGCGCGTCGCTACCAACTATTTCGCGGCAGCGCTGATGCTCCCGGAGCAGGCCACCGTGGATTTCCTGCAGAAAGCCAAGCAAGCCAAGGAAATCGCCGTGGAGGACGTCCGGGATGCCTTCGCCGTGTCCTATGAAACGGCCGCCCACCGGTTCACCAACCTGGCCACCCAGCACCTGGACATCCGCACCCACTTCCAGAAGACCCATAAGAGCGGCATCATCTACAAGGCCTACGAGAACGACGGCGTGACGTTCCCGCAGGACCACACCGGCGCCATCGAGGGCCAGCCGTCGTGCAAGTACTGGACCAGCCGCATGGTGTTCGACGTGGCGGACAAGTTCAGTGCGTACAACCAGTACACGGACACCCCTGCGGGGACGTACTGGTGCACGGCCCGGACCGAACGCTCGGCGAACGGCGAGTTCTCCCTCTCCGTCGGGGTGCCCTACGCGCAGGTGAAATGGTTCCGGGGGCGGGAAACCACCGAACGGTCCAAGTCAACGTGCCCTGACGAGAACTGCTGCCGCCGGCCGCCGGCCTCGCTGACGTCGGAATGGGCGGGCAACGCCTGGCCGTCCGCCCGGGCGCACTCCCACCTGCTGGCCGCCATGCCGCCGGGGGCTTTCCCCGGCGTGGACGAGACCGAGGTGTATTCGTTCCTGCAGGCGCACTCCGGGAGCTAGGGGTACCGGAAAGAATGCTAGTGGTGGCAATGTCAGACGGAAGTCGGCGCGATCAGTCGAAGAATGGCAGCTCAAGCCCGTGCTTCGTTCGCCATCGTCTGGCTTCCTTAATTGCCTTTTTGGCTTCTCGCCGTGGTAATTTTTCGACACCGGACGACCATCGCGATTGGAGTAGCGCCCAATGCGTGTGCGCTTGGTAGTGAGTCATTTGCCTAATGCACAGAGTGAGTTGGCGTACCGGACTCCATGCTCGGGGAAGCAGACGCCGCTTCCGCAGAATGCCACACATGCAAGCATATTGAACCCCGGTTACCAGCAGGACCGCACATAAAGCGGGAATGTAAGGTTTCCCGAGTGCGGTTGCAGTGCCGACCCCAAACAAAAAAGGAACGGCCGCAGCTAGCCATTTAGCTATCGCCGCTGCTGGCGAGCCCTGGTTCTCTTCTTTCATTGAAAGTAATGCAAATCCGACGGAAACGGCCAATCCGACGAATCCAATGAGAGAAAGGTAGACGGCCAGCACGATTGCGAAGCGCGCGTATTCGGGATCTAACCAAAACTCGTAACCAGGACTCGCGACCCAAGTTAGAAAAAGAAAAGCAATTGTGATGCCGGCCATCACTAATGACCAGTTCACTGCGATGCGCAGCGGAAGAAAGCGGTTCGCGACCGGATCATGGAGGGCGTGGCCCCAGCGTTTTCCCCATGCCTGCTCAAGACGCCCCGCCCGATGAATGACCTCAGCGAGATGCCACTGCCTTTGAATGTTTTGAAGTCCGCAGACCGAACCTGCGGGTGCCGCGAGAAGGAGTAATAACCAGAGGATTACGCATGTTCCAGCGCTTGCAGCAGCCTGTTGGTTCCAACCCGGATCTCCGGAGTGTAATACGATCCAGGTAATGGCACGATACGGCGCTGTTGCCGCCACCAGCATCAGGACAAATTGAACCAAACTCCTGAAATCTAGACGCGTCGAAAGCTTGACGGCAACTTCCATTCCTAGTTCGTCGGGTGAGTGCCGATCAAAGCGATTTAAGGCAAGAACCACGCCGGCAACGGCCACAAACTGTGCCATGCCGGAAGAGTCCAAAGCCCGGAAGGAGAATGCATCGAAAATTGTGGATGTGAGTGCGACGCCACCCTTCGCTGTAACCAGCAACGTGGGGCCGACCGGCAACAAGATGGCCATCACGAACAGTGCGAGACCGCCGATGAATATTATTCCAATTTCGAATGCAATGTTTCTGCGTTCGTTCCGACCAGCGTCATGCAGGCCATTTATTGAGGCCAAAGTCCCGGATATGTTCATGGCTCAAGGCTAGAAAGCACCTACGACATTAAGCTAACCAGCGGCCATCCGGCGACAGAACGACAGTGGCAAAGGACCGGAGACCGGCATCACGCACGGAACCGTTTTGGCTCCGCAGTTTCGCCTGCGGCCCGGAAGCCGCGGATGGCCCTGCCGCGGCAGCCCAAAAGCGTTCTGTTCGGACTTCTGCCGGGCGGCCCGCCGGTGAAAGCCTTACCCGTGGAGTTCCCGGTAGGCAGCAGCGGCTGCGGGGTGCAACGGCAGGCCGGCAGTGTTGATCAGCGACTCCGGGCTCAGGAACTGGACCCCCAGGCTGGAGCGGGGGATCAGTTCCTCGGCGTGCCCCACCAGCAGTTCGACGGTCCTCTTCACGGTTCTCCCGTCCAGGTCGCTCCGGCACAGGAGGAGATTCGCCACACCCACCGTCCAGACAGCGGGAATGCTCTCGTAGCTGCCCTCAGGGATCAGCACGCGGTCGTAGTAGGGGCCATAGCGGGTCCGTATGGAGGGAATCAACGCCGAGAGGTCCAGGAATGCCAGGGCGGCCCCCCTGTTGCTATCAGCGATTGCAGCCGTTGGCACGCCTCCGGACCAGAACAGGGCGTCCACTGATCCGTCCTGCAGGGCTGCCAGGCCATCGTTGAGCCCGAGGTTCAGCACGGTCACTGTCTCCTCGGTGGCGGCAGGGGGGGCAGTGCCAACAGCAGCGGACCCCAGCCCGGCAGCCTCGATCAGGCGAGGAGTGGTCAACGAGGTCCCGGAACCGGGCTCGCCGACAGCCACTTTCCTCCCGGCCAGTCCGGCGAGGTCGCGGATGCCGCTGCCTTTCCGCACGACGCAATGCACGTAATTTTCGTACACCCGTCCGAGCGCCGTGACTCCGGCGGCCGACGTGCTGTGTGTTGCCAGCTGCTGGGCGGCGGCATCGGCCAGCGCGACGGCGAACGTGGCCTGCCCCGTCAGCAGTTGACCCAGGTTATCCAGGCTGCCTCCGGTGGTCAGGGCCACCGCATGGTCTGCCACTCCATGACGCTGGAGGGACTCCGCCAGCAGCGTGGCGAACTCCAGATAGAACCCTCCCGGCTCACCCCCGGCCACGGTCACCGTGCCCGGACGGTCCTCGGGAGTGCAGGCGCTGAGGGCCGGCAAAAGCAGTCCCGCCAGCCCGGCAGCCAGCCCGGCCTTGAGGGCGGTCCGCCTCGGCGGAAGGCCTCCGGACATCATGCCGGTCATGCAAGGCGTTCCAGTCATGCCGGACCCTCCTTACCAGGCCCGGCCGCGGCATGCGGAAACTCGATGCGCGCGATCAGGCCGTGCGGCGAGGCTTCCGCCAGCAGCAGGCGGCCCCCGTTGGCTCCGGCCAGTTTGTCCACAATCGTCATGCCCAGGCCGTTGCCGCGGATCTCCCGGTGCTGCGGGGAACGCCAGAACCGGCTTGTGGCAGCGGCCCGTTCCGCAGCGGAAAGCCCGGAGCCGTCGTCGGAGATTTCGACGGCGACCGCCTCCGGGCGGACCCTGACTGCCACCGTGATGCGGGCAGGGGCTGCGTATTTGATGGCGTTGTTGATCAGTTCCCCCACCATCTGGGCCAGTTCGGCGGCGTTGCAGGCGATGTGCACCGCCGGGTCCGGCGGATCGTCCAGCAGGATGGATGAGCCGCTGCGCCGTGCCGCAGGTCCTGCCCTTTCGGTTTCTTCCTGCAGGACAGGGTAAGGATCAACCACCGCCGGGAGCCCGCGGGAAGGGGTGCCCAGTGGCCCTCCGGCAGAGTCTTCGAAGACCCTGTGCTCGGCCGTGGCCAGCTTCAATACCCCGTCCAGGATCTCTTCCACACGTTCCAGTTCCGCCAGTACTCCAGCTGCGGCCTTGTGTTCCCGGGCTGTTTGCAGCTCAAGCTGCAGTAAGTCGACCCTCAACCGCAGGGCGCCCACGGGATTGCGCAGCTGATGAGACGTGTCGGCAATCAGCTGGCGCTGGGAGTCGATGCTGTCGCTGACCGTCCGCGCCATTCTGGTGAAGGAACGGCTCAGTTCCCGCAGTTCCGGCGGCCCGTCCTCAGGAAGCTGACCGGTCCTCCCTGTTGCCTCAAGCTCCGTTACCGCCGAATTCAGGCGGTGAACAGGACGCAGCACCCACCTGGTCACGCGGGCGGCGCCGAGGAGGAGCACCGCTGTGAGGGCGGCGGCAGCGACTCCGACAAGGAGCCACCGCTCCCGCAGCTTCTGCCGGGCGGCATCCAGGTTCACTTCCAGGACCGCCTCGCCAAGAACCTGGCTTGCGCTGCCGAAGGAGCGTGAAATCACCTCAGAACCGGCTCCGAAAGGCTGAAGCGGAGCGAGCGTGGTGTCGTTGAGGTTCAGGTTCGCCCTGGCCAGCGCATCGCGGACGTCTGCCCTCTCCTCGCTCAGGCCGCCCGAGCGCAGCGTGCCTGCCTGGAGGCGGATCAGGACCCCCTCCCCATACAGTTCCGAGTATCTGTCCATCTCGGTCTGCAACTGCGTGGCGTGTCCTCCGTCCGTGGCGGCGTCGAACGCTACCTGCGCGAGGCGGTTGAGGGCGGCAGCCCGGTTGATCTGAAGTTCCTGGGTAAGCTCCCGGCTGGCCGACGTCAGGATGGCGGTGGAGGCGAAGATGACGATGAGGACGGACAGGATGCTCAGGACACCGAGGACTCGCAGCTTCACGCAGGACCCGCCTCGACCCGGTAGCCCACGCCGCGGACGTTGATGATGAAGCCCGGCATCTGGAGTTTCGCCCGCAGGCCTGTCAGGTGCACGTCGAGGGATCGGGAGGAGGCAAGGAACGCATCGCCCCACAGCGCGTCCAGGATCTGCTCCCGCGTGACCACCGAACCCGCGTGGCTTGCCAGGAGCGCGAGCAGGTCGAACTCAGTGGCGGTCAACGGCAGGACCCTGGGACCGATCGCGGCCACACGCCGTTCGAGGTCCACCTCGAGTTCGCCCAGCACGATGGTCCGCTGCCTGTTGTCCTTTGCACGGCCTGCCCGACGGGTGACGGCTTCGATACGCGCGAGGAGCTCAACCAGTTTCACCGGCTTGACGAGGTAGTCATCGGCTCCGGACCGCAGGCCAAGCACCACGCTGCGCTCGTCGTCGCGGGCTGTGAGGATCAGGATCGGGACGGGTGTGACCTGGCGAAGCTTGCGCAGGACGTCGAGGCCATCCATGTCGGGAAGGCCCAGATCGAGCAGGATGACCTCAAAGCGCCGGTGATCCAGGAGTGCGTCGGCTCCGCGGGCAACCCGGGAGGCCGTGTGTCCGGCGGAAACCACGGCTGCGTCGAGGGCGGACGCCATGGCGTCGTCGTCCTCGACGATGAGCACATCCATGGCCTGTTTCCTGTTCCGTATGAGCGGTGTTTCTTCCCCGGCCCGCCTTTGGAGATTACCCCGTCCACCGATTTTCCGCCCTGCCGGGCCCCGAACGCACCAGACGCGGTCCTGCATCCGCCAGATGCAGGGGCAAAGCGCAGATCCATCAGGGCAACCCGGGAGCTAAACCTAAGGAAGTGTTAGGACTTCCCCTCCGGCGTTGGCTGTGCGGTGGATCACGAATAGCTTGGATGGAGTCCCCGGCTTTCCGGGGACTGCCGATGTCGAGGAGGAACCATGAGCAATGTTGCCGTGGACAGCACGAAAGTACGCCCGGAACGGTTGCCGGTGGCGGCGCCGTCAAGGAAGGTTCAGCGATGAGCACCCAGCAAACCGAAGTCCAGAGCGAGTCAGCCCAGACCCGCCGGGCCGTGAGCAACATCCTCAAAGGCTCGGCCGGCAACCTCGTGGAATGGTACGACCTCTACGTCTACACGGTCTTTGCCGCCTACTTCCAGTCCCACTTCTTCAACTCCAAGGACGAGCTGCAGGCCGGCCTTGAGGCGATGGCAGTGTTCTCGACGTCGTTCCTGATGCGCCCCATCGGCGCCTGGTTCTTCGGCCGCTACGCGGACCGTAAAGGCCGCAAGGCCGCGCTGACGCTCAGCGTGACGATGATGTCCGCGGGGTCCTTCGCCATCGCGCTCCTGCCCACTACGCAGCAGGTCGGCGTCTGGGCCTTGGTGCTGCTGATCCTGATCCGCCTGGTCCAGGGCTTCTCCGTGGGCGGCGAATACGGCACCAGTGCCACGTACATGTCCGAGGCCGCCACGTCCAAGCGCCGCGGCTTCTTCTCCAGCTTCCAGTACGTCACCCTGATCGGCGGCCAGATGATGGCCCTGCTGGTTCTGGTCATCCTGCAGAACTTCATGCCCAAGAGCGACCTGACCGAGTGGGGCTGGCGTATCCCGTTCGCTATCGGCGGCGTGGCTGCGCTGGTTGTCCTGTGGCTGCGGCGCTCCATGGAGGAAACCGTCTCCGAAGAACAGGTTGCGGCCGCCAAGACGCCGGTCGCCGCCGGCGAAGCCCAGCCGGGCACCATGAGGCTGCTGTTCACGCAGTACTGGAAGCCGCTGCTGATCTGCATCGGCGTCACTCTCGGCGGCACCGTGGCGTTCTACACGTACACCAACTTCATCCTGAAGTTCATGAACGATACGTCCGGCATCGCCAAGACCGACACCTCGGTGATCAACTTCTGGGCACTGTTCATCTTCATGTTGCTCCAGCCCGTGTACGGCATCATCTCGGACAAGGTGGGCCGCAAGCCGCTGCTCCTGTGGTTCGGCATCACCGGCGTCCTCTTCACCTGGCCGCTGCTCTCCACCCTGTCCAACACCAAGGACCCGTTCACCGCGTTCCTGCTCATGATGGGCGGCCTCCTGATCGTTGGCGGCTACACCTCCATCAACGCCCTCGTGAAAGCCGAGCTGTTCCCGGCCTCCATCCGCGCCCTCGGAGTGGGACTGGGCTACGCGATTGCCAACTCACTCTTCGGCGGTACGGTTCCGCTGCTCGGCGCGGCCTTCCAGAAGGCCGAGCGGGTGGACCTGTTCTTCACCTATGTCACCGTCGCCATCGCCATCTCGCTGGTGGTCTACATCTTCGCCCTGAAGAACAAGAAGGTCACGCACCTGGACCGCGAACAGGGTGACGCCTGGTCGCAGTCCCGCAAGGATGAGGACAAGGACAAGGACCTCGTGGACGCCTAGCGTCCAGCGGTAGAGGCTCCCCGGAGCGTACGACGGCGGGTGGCCGCCCGCCGTCGTACGCTCACCCCACAGAACGCTCTCGCAGATCCTGCAGGAAATACCCGGTCGCTCTCTCACTTTCTTCTGGAAAGTGAGAGAGCGTCTCGGGTTTTCCTGCGTTAAGTGAGAGAGCGTTCCGGGTTTTCCTGCGTTAAGTGAGAGAGCGTTCCGAGGATGGTGGGGACTATATTGGCCCTGTCAGTTGATCAACCTGTCAGCCCATCAACGTGATCGCGGGAGTGTGCACTCATGGCCAAGGAACTTGCCACCCAGCTCATCGAACAGCTCCAGGCTGCCGGTGTCCAGCGAATTTACGGGATCGTGGGGGACAGCCTCAACCCGATCGTCGACGCCGTCCGCAAAACGGGCGGCTCCCAGCACGGCGGAATCGACTGGATCCATGTCCGGCACGAGGAGGCTGCCGCGTTCGCTGCCGCGGCGGAAGCCCAGCTGACCGGCCGTCTTGCCGTTTGCGCCGGGTCCTGCGGCCCGGGCAACCTGCACCTGATCAACGGGCTGTACGACGCGAACCGCTCAGGGGCGCCCGTCCTGGCCATCGCCTCGCACATTCCGAGCAAGCAGATCGGCAGCGGCTTCTTCCAAGAAACCCATCCGGACCGGCTCTTTAACGAATGCTCGGTGTACTCGGAGCTGGTCAGCACGGCAGAGCAGGCGCCCCGCGTCATGCACAGCGCGATCCAGCACGCTGTCGGGCTCGGGGGAGTCGCCGTCGTCACTCTCCCGGGCGATATCGCCGGTCTGGACGCAGCGGGCGAGACGCCGCTGCCCGCGACGTTCCGGCGCGCAACCCTCGTCCCGGACGCCGTGAGCGTCCGGGAGCTCGCCGATGCCATCAACGCGGCCGACAAGGTTGCCATCTTTGCCGGGGCAGGAACGCAGGGGGCCCACGACGAAGTCGTCGCCCTCGCGGAAGTGATCGGCGCCCCGATCGGCCACACGCTGCGGGGCAAGGACTTCATGCAGTACGAGAACCCGTACGACATCGGGATGACGGGGCTGCTCGGCTACGGCGCCGCGGCCGAGGGGATCGAGGACGCGGACCTGCTGATCCTGCTCGGCACCGATTTTCCCTATGACCAGTTCCTCCCCGACACCCGCACCGCCCAGGTGGACCGGGCCGCCCACAAGCTGGGCCGGCGTACCGACGTCGACATCGCCGTCCATGGCGACGTGCTGCCAACGCTCACCGCGCTGAGGCCCCTGCTGGCTCCAAAGAAGAGCCGCCGCTTCCTCAACCAGATGCTCAAGAAGCACGACCGGCTCATGAACAAGGCCGTGGGCGCCTACACGCGCAAGGTGGAAAAGAAGCAGCCGATCCACCCGGAGTACGCGGCCTCGATCCTGGACCAGGTGGCCGCGGAGGACGCCATCTTCACCGCTGACACGGGCATGTGCAACGTCTGGACCGCGCGCTACATCAACCCTCTTGGCACGCGCCGGCTGATCGGCTCGTACCTGCACGGGTCCATGGCCAACGCCCTGCCGCACGCGATCGGCGCGCAGCTGGCCTACCCCGGACGGCAGGTCATTTCGGTCTCGGGCGACGGCGGGCTGTCCATGCTGCTCGGCGAGCTCGTCACCGTTGCTGCCCATCGTCTGCCCGTGAACGTTGTGGTCTTCAACAACTCCACCCTGGGCATGGTCAAACTCGAGATGCTCGTGGACGGGCTGCCCGATTTCGGCGTGGACGTGCCCGACGCCGACTACTCCGCCGTCGCCCGCGCCCTCGGCTTCCACGCCGTCCGCGTCACCGATCCGGCCCGGATTGAGGAGGCCTACCGGGAGGCCTTCGCGCATCCCGGACCGTCGCTGGTGGAACTCATTACGGATCCCAAAGCGCTGTCCATCCCCCCGAAGATCACAGGGTCGCAAGTCCTTGGCTTCGCGACTGCCATGTCCAAAGTGGTCCTGAACCGCGGCGCCGGCGAAGCCGTGAGCATGGCCCGCAGCAACCTGCGGAACATCCCGCGGCGTTAGGGACCAGTGCGGCAGGTGCCCAAGGACGACGACGGCGCTGCCGCCCGCCGTCGTACGCTTCCGCCCGTCGTACGCTTCCGACGGCGGCGACAGCCGGCCTCTACTGCCCGCGGCGTTCGCCCGCAAGCAGCGCCGCCGTTTTTTCGATGAGCCCGTACGGGACCGGTTTGCCCAACGGGAATTTCAGCGTTCCCTTGGCTGTCCGGTACGGGGCGATCTCAGCCTGGAAGTCCGCGTCCCCCGCGGGCACGGGATACACGGAAATATGGTGCGCCCACCCCGCGAAATACACCACGTACTTGCCGTCCAGGGTGACGGTGGGGATGCCGTAGCTGATCATCTCGCCGGACTCCGGCACCGCCGAGTGGCAACTGCGCCGGACCTCCTGGAGGACGCCCCGCACCTCGGCTGGGAAGGACGCGATGTACTCGTCAATGCTGCTGAAATGCTGTGCCATTTAGTGTTCCTCCGAATGTCACGAGGATACGCCCGTGAAGGAAATGCGGGAGCGTTGGCGAAAACGTTGCGAATGGTGAGAGAGCGTCGGAGGGGTGATACCAAAACGACGGTAAACCGTGACCCTACGGGCATCGTCCTGCAGCGGGCAGGCTGGTTGACTGAAGGGAGACGGGCGGATTCCCGCCATATGCCGGCAAGGCAGGTCCAAGGGGGAGAAAATGAAGACATTCCGCGTGGCCAGGATCGCAACGGCCGGTGCCCTGGTGGCCCTCACCGCCTGTTCGGCATCGGCGCCCGAACTGCTGAAGGCCGACGGCGTGGAGAGGGTTTCGGTGGACCGGGCGGCTTATGCCGCCGAACTGCGCTCCTTCCGGGCTTCCGCCCTGGGCCTCGGCGAGGCCCTGCTGGCCGACGGCGGCGACGGCTCCAACGGGAACGTGGTGTCCTCGCCCGGGAGCCTGCTGATTGCGCTTGCGATGCTTCGCGCCGGCGCGTCTGGCGGGACTGCTGCGGAGATGGACAGCGTCCTGCAACTTCCCATGGAGAATCGCGATGAGGCCATGAACGCGCTTCTCAGCTCGCTCGAGAAGTTCGACGGCGACCCCGGCGCAGTGGATGAGGACAACCCGCCGCGGAAACCGGTCATGCACGCCGCCAACGGGCTATTCGTGGACAAGGGCGTGCCCACCGGTGATTCCTTCCTGGACACTCTCGCCCGGCACTACGGAACCGGCGTGTATCCCGTGGACTTCAGTGATGAGGGTGCAACGAAGCCCGCCATCGATGCCTGGGTGAACAGGAACACGGGCGGCCGGATCAAGGAAGCCCCCGCAAAGTACGATCCAGACAACACGTTCAGCCTGCTCAATTCCCTGTACTTCGCGTCCGCCTGGAGGGCGCCGTTTGACCCGAATGACACCTCGGACCTGCCCTTCACAACAGCCGCCGGCGAGGAAATCGAGGCGCCGGCAATGCATAACGAACTGGAGATGAAGTACGCGGAAGGGGCCGGCTGGCAGGGCGTGGACCTTCCCTACGCCGACGGTTTCGTCATGCGGCTGGTCCTCCCGGATGCGGGAGCCGCTGCAGGATCCCGCCCCGCCTCAGCGGCTTTCGACGCAGCCAGGCTTACGGAAATCGCGGATACGTTCGACACGGCAGCGCTTGAGACAGTGCAGATCCAGCTGCCCCGCTGGGACCACAAGTGCAGCTTTGACCTGCGGAAGGTGTTTGAGTCGCTCGGCCTGCGGAAGACCCTCAACACCACCGAGGACTTCAACAACATCCAGCCCAAGATGATGATCACCCAGGCGGCGCAGGCTGCCAACATCACTGTCGCTGAAAAGGGCACCATCGCCGCCGCTGTCACCCAGATCAACGGAATGGCCACCAGCGCCCCGCCGCAGCCCGAGCGGACCATCGCCTTCGACCGGCCGTTCCACTATCAGATCGTGCACGTGGAAACCGGCCTGCCGCTGTTCATGGGAACGGTGGCCGACCCCCGCTCCTGACCGGGACGCTCTCTCAGATCCTGCGACGAAAACCGGGACGCTCTCTCACCAGTGAGCGAGCGTCCCGGTTTTTCGTGCGAAAAGTGAGAGAGCGTCCGGTAAGGCGGGGGAAGAGTTAGCGCGGGCCGCCCTGCCACAGGGCGTCGAACGGGGCGCCGGAGACCATACGGTTGCGGATGCCGGCGGTCACAAACGCCTTCGCACTGCGGGCAGCCTCGAGCGGAGTCGCGCCCTTGGCCAGCTCGGCCGTCACCGCGGCGGCCAGGGAACAGCCGGCGCCGGACACGGCCACTTCGCCCACCTTGGGGGCGGACAGGACTTCCAGCGTGTCGCCGTCGTAATAGACGTCGACGGCGTCGGGTCCGGCCAGGCGCACGCCACCCTTGGCCAGCACCGCCGCGCCGCTCAGCTCATGGATGCGGATGGCCGCGGCCTTGAGGGACTCGACGTCGGTGATCTCCAGTCCGGACAGCGACTCCGCCTCGAAGTGGTTGGGCGTGACAAACGTGGCCAGCGGCAGGATCTGCGCCTTGAGCGCCTGGTCGGTATCTAGTGCGTGGCCCGGTTCCTGGCCCTTGCAGATCAGCACCGGGTCCAGCACCACGTTGGTGAACCCGCCCGAGGTTAGAGCGGACGAAACGGTCGAAATGGTGGCCGGGCTGCCCAGCATGCCGATCTTCACGGTGTCCAGTACGGACGGCGCGCCCGAAGCGGCCCCATATGCCGCCGTCGTCGCCTCCAACTGGTCCGCGATGACCTGCTGGTCCACCGGGACAAAGCGGTGGTTCCAGTTGTCGTTCGGGTTGAAGGACACGATGCAGGTCAGGTTGGCGATGCCGAAGACGCCCAGTTCCTGGAAGGTCTTCAGGTCGGCCTGCGCTCCGGCACCGCCGGTCGCTTCGGACCCGGCAATGGTGAGGGCAACGGAAGGATACGTCTCAACAGCGGCAGAAGTCATCCACCCATCCTGCCACCGGGCCCAAACAGGCCGCATTGTGCGTATGACCAATATCGCTACCGGACTTCGGGTTCAGGCGCCGGCGGCCCGACGTCGTATTTCCTGGCAAGTTTTGAAACCGCGAGCCGGCCCAACGCGGCCGCGGTGCCCATTGCGGACGCAGCGAAGTAGTTGGCCGGATCGGCGAAGACACCGAATGGAACTCCCAGCCCGGCGCCCAGCAATCCAAAGGCGGTTACGTGGATCCATTGGCTGCTGACCGGCCGCATCAGCAGACCCAGCGGCATGGCCAGGCTCCACCCAACGACTATCGCGGGAATGGCCCCATACATCAGGGCCGCCAGGGAGAACCACAGGCCGGACAACGAACGCGGATTTTGCATTTGGACGCTGGCTCCGAACAGCAGGCAGAACGTCACATGCGTCACGAGGATGCCGAGCCACACGGCGCCTGCGCCCAGCACGACGCGGTCGGGGCGGCTCATGCCTGCCGCCCGGTGATCTCCTTAAGGGCGCTTCCCAGCTCGGGATGCCTGAAGATGAAGCCGGCATCCAGCAGTTTCCGCGGCTGCACCCAGCGGCTCTTGAGCACCAGCTCGGTCTCGGTGCGGATTAGCACGGCGCCGAGCTCCAGCAGCCAGACGGGGGTCGGCAGGCCAAGCGGCACACCGTGCGCCCGCCGGACCAACTTCATCAGCTGCCGGTTGTCCACGACGTCGGGCGAGGCCACGTTCACCGCCCCCGTGATATCCGTCCGTTGGTGCACGAACAGCACGCTGCGGTACAGATCCTCCACATGGACCCAGCTGAACATCTGCCTGCCGCTGCCCATGGGGTCCACCCAGCCCCAGCCTGGCCAGATTGGCCAAAGGACGCATCACGCCGGCGCCGGAACCGAGCACGATGGAGATCCGCAGCGGAATCTTGCGGGTGAGCGGCGTTTCGGAGCGGGCCAGGGCACCCTCCCAGGCCCTGGCGACATCCATAGAGAAGCCCTCGCCCAGCTCGCCGTCGTGGTCCGACTGAGGCGCGTCTTCTGCGTGGCGGTAGATGGTTCCGGTGCTGGCGTTGATCCACGTCGCCGGGGGAGTGGAGCAGTTCCCCACCGCCCGGCCAAGTTCCGCTGTCGTGTCAACCCGCGATGCCAGGATCTGTGCCTTGTTCCGCTGGCTGTACCGGCAGTCCACGGAACGTCCGGCGAGGTTCACCAGGATTTCGGCACCGTCGATCGCCTTGGTGATCCCGGCGTCGTCGCCCCAGCGGGCGGTGTCCACGCCGGTGTCTGTTCGGGCGCGGCCGATGGTGCGGACCTGCCAGCCGTCCTGCTCGAAGCGCGTCCGGAAATGCCCGCCGATGAAGCCGGATGCTCCGGCCAGGACTACGGTCTTTCTGTTGTCCATGTTTCCCCCAATGATTGCTGCTGTGTGACGCCCGGCTGCAGGCTTTTGGTGCCGGAATCCGGCTATTCGCGGACGCTGCGGCTCAGGCTCAGGACATCGTCCAAAACCTTGCTGACCCCGGGAATCCTTGCGAGGGAGAGCCCGCGGGCAATGAGCGGCGCCACGCCGTCGATCAGTTTCCGGGTGCGGCGCCGGTCCTCCGACGTGTCATAGACCCAGAAGAGCGCCACTCCCATGTAGCCGAGCCACAGGAGCTCCGGCAGGTCGGCCCGGAGCTTCTTGGGAACCGCCGGGCTGGCGCCCTCCACGATGTTCCGGAAGATGGCCAGCGAGGCATCGCGGGCGGCCGTGGATTCTCCGGAGAACGGGTTGACGGGCGACGTCGGCCGGATGGCGGTGGCGATGAATTCGGCACCGAAGCGGTGGTACGGCTCCATGACGTCCAGCCCGGCGTGCAGCGTGGCCTTGAGCCTGCCGCTGAGGTCTTTGACGCCGTCGACAGCTTCGGCCGCCTTGACGGCATGCTCCGCCTGGACCCGGACATAGAGTTCCTGGACCAGCTCGTCCTTGGACGCGAAGTAATAGTAGGCGTTGCCCACTGACACTCCGGCCTCCGTAGCGATGGAGCGCATGGTGGTCTTTTCGAAGCCGATTTCACGGAACATCCGCAGTGCCACGTCGGCAACAAGCTGCCGCGTCTGCTCGCTCTTGCTTGCCATGGGCATCCCCGTCTCCCGATTTTTGAACGTGTTCAAGAAGTGTCGCACAAGAACTGAACGTGTTCAAATTTGTCATTGGTTCCGCCCGCCGGTGCCCGCGCCGCACCCGGTGGTGCGAGAATGGAAAACGGCTCCGGCGGAAGTAGTTCGCGGGAGCCTCTCCCAGTGCTAATACAGCCGGCTGCTGCAGCGATCTCCTCGCGACTTTCCGGGCAGCCGAGCGAACCACTCCGAATGGATCACCCATGACTACCGCCAAGACTTTCCCCGCCCCTGCGGCGCCGAAATTCGCCTCGATCGGTTCCCCCTACTTCGGCATCATGTTGGCCCTCATGGCCGTGGTGCTGATCCTTTCCAACATCGGGGCGTCCAAAGGCGTAGCGATCGGTCCGATCATCACGGACGGCGGCTTCTTCCTCTTCCCGCTGGCCTACATCCTGGGCGACGTCATCAGCGAGGTCTACGGGTTCAAGGTGGCGCGCAAGGCCATCATCACCACGTTTGCCCTGTCCGTGTTCGCCTCCATCTGCTACTGGGTGATCATCGCCCTGCCCGGCTTCGACGACGAGTTCGGTACCTCCAAGCAGGCCGCCCTCGAGGGCGCGCTGGGCCCGGTCCCGCAGATTGTGCTGGCCTCGCTGCTGGCATTCCTGGCCGGGCAGACCATCAACTCCTGGATCCTGGTGAAGATGAAGGCGCGCACAGGCGAAAAGTCCCTGTGGGCGCGGATCATGAGCTCCTCGGTGGCCGGCGAATTCGTGGACACGCTGATCTTCTGCAGCATTGCGGCGTCGGTCATCGGCATCACGGACTTCGGCACCTTCGTGAACTACGTGCTGGTGGGCTTCCTCTACAAGACCCTGGTGGAGTTCTTCTTCGTGCCGCTGACCGCCTTGGCCATTGGCTGGATCAAGAAGCGCGAACCGAGCTACGGGGCGTAAGCGCCTCCCGAAGGCCAGCCGCTCCACCTCAGGCACTGCGGGGCCGGCCAGCCAGGGCCCGGAGCACACGGTTCTTGAAATCCGGTTTCCGGAACAGGTCTTTCCACTCGATCCGGACGAAGAGCCATCCTTCCTCCGTCAAGGCTTTTTCGCGGAGACGTTCCTGGAAGAGCACCTCGTCGGTGGGTTCGAAATCGAAGTATTTAGCCTTGCCATCAAACTCGAGCGCGACCTTCTCTTCCTTCCACGCGAAGTCCAGGCGATGCCTCCCGACCCGGCTCGCCACCTCAACCTGCGGCTCGGGAGGCCTGATCTTCAGCCGGAGGATCAGCTCTCGTGTGAGCGTTTCCCCGGGGGATTCGGAGCGCGGGTCGGCGGTGGCCAGTACTCGACGGAAGGTCCGGATACCGCGCCGCCCGTCCAAGGAATCTGCCATCACCTGCAGGTATGATCGGTCCGCACCGAGGCGCAGCGCATGGTCCATCACGATGAGCGATTGCCGGTAGTTCAGCATCATGGCGCAATCCGCGGCCGTCCTCTCCAGCGAGGTGGTGTGCAGGCCGCCCAGCATAGTTACGTCGTTGTCGGAGAAAGCACGCGTGTGGCACTGCACATCCTTGCCGTGGCGCTCATTCGACGGTCGCACCCGCTGCAGAATATGGACTATGTCATCCACGTTCCAGAGATAGAGGAGGTGCAGGCGTGCAGCGGACGTGTGGCTGTAAACGAAGGCGCCGGTCGACGTCGTGCGTGTTCCATGCGCATGCGCGTAAATCAGCTGTCGGCTCCGGACGCGGGCGGACTGTGCGTTCCAAATGCTGGCGCGGAGATAGCAGCCGTAGCGCAGCCGGACGAGCGAACCTGGATCCAGCAAGGCCTTGATAGACCGTGAGCCGAATCCGAGGTCGAAGAGCTGGTCCGTCCGCCAGAGGTTGCTCGTTGCTGGGAGTGTTGGGGTGTTGTTGTGCAGCATGGGACCAGCGTCCGGTGCCGTCAAAGCTCCCGGTAGACCCCGCCGTCGCTATGTGGAAAACGCGACGTCGCCGGAAACGTGCGAGAACGCCGTAGCCCGGGGCCTTCCGGCGAACCCGCACGTTTCCGGCGACTTCGGCGGCGGCAGGGGGGAGTGCCGCGGTGGGCTCGATGGAGGGGCAGGCGCGACGGCGGGGCCGGCCCTAGGAGTAGTAGCGACCCAGGGTCTCGGCCTTGAAGTCGAAGAAGTTGCCGTCTTCGATGGCCAGCCGGGCGTCGTCCACCATCTTCACCACGAAGCGCTCGTTGTGGATGGAGATCAGCGTGGCCGAGACCATCTCCTTGGCCTTGAACAGGTGGTGGATGTAGGCCCGGGAGTAGTTCAGGCAGGCGTAGCAGTCGCAGCCTTCCTGCAACGGGCCGAAGTCGCGCTTGTACTTGGCTCCGGACAGGTTGAACCGCCCGTCGGGGGTGTAGAACGCCGAGTTGCGGGCCACCCGGGTGGGGGAGACGCAGTCGAAGGTGTCCGCGCCGTTCTCGATCGCGGTGAAAATGTCGTCCGGTTCGGAGATGCCCAGCAGGTGCCGCGGCTTGTTCTCCGGCAGCTCCTCGTTACACCACCGAACGATGGTGCCCAGGTTCTCCTTTTCGAGCGCGCCGCCGATCCCGAAGCCGTCGAAGTTCATGGCGCCCAGGTCCCGGCAGGCCTTGCGGCGCAGGTCCTCGTACTGCGCGCCCTGGATCACGCCGAACAGCGCCTGGTAGGGCTTGCCCGCCCGCTCGGCGGTAAGCCTGAAGTGCTCGGTGATGCAGCGCTCGGCCCAGCGTCGGGTGCGTTCCAGCGACTCCTCCTGGTAGCCGCGGGAGTTCTGCAGCGTGGTCAGCTCGTCGAAGGCGAACATGATGTCGGCCCCGATCTGATGCTGGACGTTCATGGAGATCTCGGGGCTGAAGCGGTGCCGGTCGCCGTTGAGGTGGCTCTTGAACCACACTCCTTCCTCGTCCACGTGGGCCAGCCGTTCCTTGCCCGGCGCCACGGCGTCATCCGGTCCGGAGGTGTCCACCGATTTCATGTCGATGACCTTCTTGAACCCGGAGCCCAGGCTCATTACCTGGAAACCGCCGGAGTCCGTGAAGGTGGGCCCGGACCAGTTCATGAAGGCGCCCAGCCCGCCGGCCTCGTCCAGGATGTCCGCCCCCGGCTGGAGGTACAGGTGGTAGGCGTTGGCCAGGACCGCCTGCGCGCCCAGCTCGGCGATGGATTCGGGCAACACGGACTTCACCGTGGCCTTGGTGCCGACGGCGATGAACGCCGGCGTCCGGATCTCGCCGTGCGGGGTGCTGATGGTCCCGGTCCGGCCCAGGAATTCCCCGCCGTTGGCGGCCACCAGCTCCGGCGTCGGCGAACACGACTCACTCAGGCGCTTGCCCACGGCGAAGGAAAACTCGGACTGCAGGGCTGCGGCCCCCGGCTCGAACGAGAGCGAAGGTTCAGTATTGGCTGGCACGGTTCAAGTGTGCCAGCTTCCGCTGGCGAACCTTAGCCGGCCGTTAGTGCACGGGGTCCGATGTGGGGTAGTTCTCAGCCCGCCAGCTGTCCCAGCTGCTGCGGATTTCCTCCAGCCGGTGTGCCCCCAACTCGTAGGTGGAGACGATAACCATGGATCCGCCGTCGGGCCTGACCTCGGCGATGGGCGGCTGGTCGGCGACGATCAGCAGGCCGTCGCCGTGTTCGGCGTAGCTGTGCACGGTGAGCCCCACCTGGTGGTTGGTGCGGTACCAGACCTTGCCCGAGATCTTCTCGCCGGTGGCGAGAGTCAGCGAGAACGGCTCACCGGGCGCGGGGATATCCCGGAGCCCCAGCTTGTCGATCGCGGAGCCGTCCCCGCCGGGAACCGAAAAGAAGGCCGTGCGGCGCTTGCCGTGAGGGTGGTGCTCCAGGGCGAAGCGGAGCTGCTGGAGGAACGTCAGCCAGCTTTGGGTGATGTCCTCGTCCCACGCGGCCCACTCGGAATTGTGGTCCAGGGCTGCCCGCGTCACGCTGACCTGGGTGCCGGTGGAAACGGGTTTCAGGGCGAACTCATCCCCGCCGTCCACGGTGAGGCTGGTGTGGTCAGGGCCTTCAACCACGGTGTCCTTGAAATAGATTTCGTTGATTTCGGCGGCCAGGTCCTCGGCCTCCCAGCCGTGCCACTGGGCAACCTTGGCCGGTTCACGCAGCATTGTCCAAACCTGCTGCGCATCGGAATTGATCACAACGCTCAGTTTGTTCGTCATGGAGTGAATCTACAACTCCCGGCGCCGCCGGGGTAGGGCCAAACGAGTAGGGCCCATGGCCTCAAGCCCGAACGGACTCGAGTTCGTTGGCGATCCGGCGCTCCAGCTCCTTCAACCCGATGGTTTCAGAGCCGCCGTGCGCCCGCAGGAACATCAGGGCCTCAAGCCGCAGCAGCCGCCATTCGCGTTCGGCGTCCGGGTTCGAGTTGTCGATGGCCCGGAAAATTTCCTTGTCGTACAGGTTCGGTTCGTTCAGGGAGCGCTGCCGGATCTTGGCGTTGATGCGGGACTTGAACGCGTCCGTTTCCATCGCGTCGGGGGCGCGGAGGAGCTTTTCGTACACGTCGGCGCGGTCCTCTTTCCCGGTCTGCCGGCAGATGTAGCTGGACAGGGCCAGCGCCGCCTCGACGGACGTCCACCGGCCCGGGTTGCCGTCGAACGGCAGCACGTTGAGCAGGTCCGCGACGGCCAGGGCGCCCTCGGCGTCCTTGAGGGTGACGAACAGTTCGTGGGCCAGGTCGCTGAGGTCCTTGAGGCAGCTTCCGGATTTGGTGTTGATGCCCTTGGCCAGCCGGTCGCTCAGCAGCATCACGCCCAGTGCGTCCGGATGCGCGGCCGCGGCGGCCCCGACCACGGACTCCGGCGTTCCCGAGGGCTCCGGGATCAGTGCCAGTTCCTCCTCGCTCGGACCGGCGGCTGGGGCCGTTGCCGGCGTTGCGGCCGGACGGGGAGGCACGACGACGGCGGGAGCCGCCGGGGCGCCGCTTTCCCCGGCGGAGTCTGCCCGGGCGGCGGGGGGCTCAACGACCTGAAGCGACGTGGCGGCGTCGGACTCCTCGGACACCGTGTCCGCACCGGAACGGGAGCCGGTGGCGTCACCGGTAGTGGCGGAGCCTGGATCTGCCACCAGGACCGCTGACCCGGCCGCGATGCGCAGGATCCCGCCGCCGGTGAGGGTTGCGAGGACCACGGCCGGTGTGCCGAAATCGTCATCCTCGACGAGGACGCTCTGGATTTCGGCGGACCGTTCGCCGTCAGGGAGAAGCAGGAGGTGGCCGGTCTGCAGAGAGCCAGCCTGGAGCTCACTGTATTGCTGGGCGGCTGGGGGGTGGGTCATCGGGAGTCCTTAAGTTCTCTTGCGGTCCGCCCTACAGTCTACTAAGGGGCGCGCGCGAAGTCGGGGACGCCCGGGTTCCTTCGAGCGTCCCCGCAGAAGCCGCAGCACTGTAAGCGGCCCCCAGGCCCGCCGGCAGTCAAAGGCGCTGCGCCGTGCTTAGCTGCCCACTCCAGCGAACGCGAGCGCCTGCCGGACCAGGGCGCCGCGGCCGCCGCTGAATTCCAGCTGCACGTCCGGGCTGAGGACCTCCTCGGGAGTCATCCAAGTGAGCTCGAGGGCATCCTGGCGGGGTTCGCATTCGCCCGTCACCGGGATGATGTACGCCAGGGAAACAGCATGCTGGCGGTCGTCGGTGAATCCCGTGTGGGACGGCGCCGGGAAATACTCGGCAACGGTGAACGGGACCGGGCTGATGGGCAGCTGCGGGAACGCCAGCGGACCCAGGTCCTTTTCCATGTGGCGGAGCAGGGCCGCGCGGATGGTCTCGCGGTAGAGGACGCGGCCGGACACGAGGGAACGGACCATGGTGCCGTCCTCGTCGGCCTGCAGCAGGGTACCGACTTCGTTCACGAACCCCAAGGGATCAAGGCGGACGGGTACGGCTTCCACGTAAACCATGGGAAGCCGGCCCCGGGCTTCGAAGAGGTCCTCATCGGACAGCCAGCCGGGATTCGGGTCAGGAGTGCGCACGTTCATGCTTAAGTTCTACCCCATCCGTGCCCGAACCCCGTGCCGCAACTTCACACGGCGAGGACGGATTCGAGTGGTTCCCCTGCCGCGATCCTGGCCAGGAGGTCCGGTTCGGCGGCTTCGGCGCCGACAGCAGGCCCCTTAGTGCCGGGCTGAAACCCAGAGGGCCGGGGCGTCGGCGCCCACCTCGTCGGGGTTGGCCACGTGCAGGGTCCGTCCGAAGGCCTCTTCCGTCATAGTGACCTGGTGGCCCGCAGCAGCCAGCCGGTCCCGCAGGGCAGACAAGTCGCCGGTGTACTCAAAGCCCAGGCCGGACCGGGCGTTGCCGTTTCCGGGGCGCACCATCAGCACGCCGCCGTTCTTCGCGGTGAAGTCCGCGGTTTCGTCGTCATCCGGGACCGGCCGGAGCCGGGCGCCCATGTTGCGCAGGGTCTGTGTGGCGGCCGCGGCGTCCGGAGTGAACCAGACTTCGACGACGGCGAGCGCCGGATCGGCGTCCGCGCTCTGGGCGCTGTGGGCGGCTTTGTCCGCGAAGAAACTGAAACCGTCCCCGCCCGTGATCCGGCAGGTGTCGCCGTGGTCCGCCGTGGTCAGCTCGGCCGGCGAGGTCCCGTCTTCCACTCCGGCCTCGTTGGTGCGCCGGGCGAACTCGGCGAGGTCGCCCACTTCGACGCCGAACGCCGTCGTCCCGTCCCCTGCGGAGCCGGCCTCGGCGGCGTGCAGCGCGAGCCGGCCGGATCCGGCGTCGTACTCCTTCCAGGAGCCGTCATCGACGGTCCGGATCATTCCCAGGTCGGTGAGCAGCCGCTCCCACTGGTCCAGGCGCGAGGTGAAATGGATGGGGCGGACACGCAGCATTGGATCTCCCGGGGTGAAGGCTGACGAAGAATTGTGGTGACATGGCCATGATGCCACGCCTTGAATGAGGAGTCCCGTGGAGCAGAATGGTGCCATGGCCATTGAACTCGAGGAACTTCTGGTGAAGGACGCCGCCGAATGGCGCACCTGGCTGGAACAGCACCATGCCACCAGCCCGGGCGTGTGGCTGGTGCTGCACAAGAAGGGCGGCAACACCACTGAACTGGACTACGAAGCCGCGTTGCAGGAGGCGCTGTGCTTCGGCTGGATCGACGGCCAGGGCAAACGGCGCGACGACGAAAGCTCCTTCCAGCGGATGACCCGCCGCGGGCCCAAGAGTGTCTGGTCGGCGCGGAACGTGGACCGCATCGAAAAGCTTGAGGCCGCCGGCAGGATGACAGCGGCGGGCCGCGCCGCTGTCGACGCCGCCAAGGGGGACGGCCGCTGGGAGGCTGCGTACTCCGGACAGGCATCCGCGGAACTGCCGGAGGACCTGGCGGCCGCTATTGCGGCCGAACCGCGGGCGCAGGCCATGTTCGACGTGCTGACGTCGGTGAACCGCTACGCCCTGATTTACCGGACGAATTCGGTCAAGCAGGCAACCACCCGGGAGCGCAAGATCAAGGGGTTCGTGGAGATGCTGGCACGCGGCGAAACCCCGTACCCGCAGAAGAAGCGCCCCGCGGACTAGCCGGGCGGCGGAGTAGCCGGGCCGCGCGGCACCGAGGCGCCCGGTACGCGACCCGGCGTCAGTCCTGCCCGTTCGCGTCCACCGGGAAGGCCACGGCCTCGCCCACCACACGCAGGCAGAGCTCCATGCCCGGCCGCGCGATGGAGGCGTTCCAGTGCCGGATGGTGATCACTTCGCCGCCGCCGGGAAAACGGTGGTCCGGGATGGCGCCGGCGGCCAGTTCCGGCGGCACGGCCAGCTTGAGGCGCACGGTGGTTTCCGGGCCGAAGTAGTCCGTATCCACCACCACGCCGCGGATGGGGCCGTCCTCGGCGATGCGGATCTGTTCGGGACGCAGCATGAGCTGTACGCGGCCCTGGGCCGGAGGCCTGCGCACCGGGATGCCGCCCAGCGAACAGGTGGCCAGCGAGCCTTCCATCCAGGCGTCCAGGATGACGGCGTCGCCCAGGAATTCCGCGGTGGCGCGGTCTGCGGGGCGTGTGTAGACCACAAACGGGTTGCCGATCTGGGCCAGCCTGCCGCCGCGCATCACGGCCACCTGGTCGGCGAAGGAGAGAGCCTCGGCCTGGTCGTGCGTGACCAGGATGGTGGTCACGCCGGCTTCGTTGAGGACCTTGGCCACTGCGCGGCGGGTGGCCACGCGGAGGCCGGCGTCAAGCGCGGAGAACGGCTCGTCCAGCAGCATGAGCTCCGGTTCGCGGGCCAGGGCGCGGGCCAGCGCCACGCGCTGCTGCTGCCCGCCGGAGAGCTGGTGTGGCCGCCGCTTGGCCATGGACGGGTCGAGGGACACCATTTCCAGGAGTTCGTTGACCCTGGCGGCAACCTCCCGCCGCCCGCCGGACACCTTGCTGGCGCTGAGGCCAAAGGAGACGTTCTGGCCGACGGTGAGGTGCGGGAACAAGGCGCCGTCCTGGGCGACGTAGCCGACGTGGCGTTTGTGCGCCGGTACCCAGAAACCCTCGCCGGCCACGGTGGCGCCGTTGAGGGAGATGCTGCCGGTGTCGGGGTGCTCGAAGCCGGCGATGAGGCGCAGCAGCGTGGTTTTGCCCGAGCCGGAGGGGCCCACGATCGCGGTGGTCCCGCCCCTGGCCACGGACAGGTTGACGCCCTTGAGGACCGCCTGTGAACCGAAGTTCTTGGTGACGGCCTCGATCTCCAGGTGGCTGTTCGTGCTGGTCGCCACGGACGGGGCGATCCGTGGCTCCGGAAGCCTGGAGGGGGCATCAGGCGAAGTGTAGGAATCTGTCACTGTCCGGCCACTTTCTTGGACTGCTGGAAGAGGAGGTAGGTCATGGGGGCGGAGATGAGGATCATCAGCAGCGCATACGGTGCCGCGCCGGCGTAATCGATCTCGCTGCTTTTGCTCCAGAACTCGGTGGCAAGGGTCCGCGTGCCGTTGGGGGAGAGCAGCAGGGTGGCAGTGAGTTCGTTGACGATGGCAAGGAACACGAGGGCGGCCCCGCCTGCCGCAGCGGGCGCCGTGAGCCGCAGCGTGACACGGATGAAAGACACCAGGGGCGGCTTGCCCAGCGCCTGCGCGGCCTCATCGAGTTCCTTGGGCGCCTGGGCCAGCCCGGCCCGGATGTTCACCAGCGCGCGGGGCAGGAACAGCAGCACATAGGCCGCGATAAGCAGCACGGTGGTCTGGTAGAAACCGGGGGCAACCCTGATGCTGACGGTCACGAAGGCCAGGCCCACCACGATGCCCGGCATGGAGCTGGTGACGTAGTTGGACAGCTCCAGTGCCTTGCTGAACCAGCTCGGGTGCCGCACGGCAAGGTACGCCATGGGGAAAGCCACCACGGTTGTAGCCAGGGCCCCGGTCAGTCCGTAGCCCAGGGTCTGCAGCAGTGCGGGGAGGAACTCGTCCGTCGCCCAGATGTCCGCTCCGCCCGCGAAGATCCAGCGGAGCACGAACGTCAGCGGAAGGCCGAAGGCAAGGGCGGTGAGACCGGCCAGGAAGAGCTGCGCCGGGGCCTGGTAGGCATGGAGGGGCAGGCGGAGCGCCCTGGCCTGTGCTCCGGATCCCACCCGTGCGTAGCGGGCGGTGCCCCTGCCGCGCACCTCCACCACCAGCAGGATCAGGCAGAAGAACACCAGCACGCTGGCCAGCATGTTCCCGGCGGTGCCGTTGAACGTGGACTGGTACTGCACCATGATCGCGGTGGTGAACGTGTCGAAGCGGATCATCGCGAAGGCGCCGTATTCGGCAAGCAGGTGCAGCGAGACCAGGAGCGCCCCGCCGGTCATGGCGATGCGGAGCTGCGGGAGGACCACCCGGAAGAACGTGCGCCACGCGCCCAGGCCCAGCGACGCCGCGGACTGCTCGATCGCGGGGTCAAGCCGGCTAAGGGTGGCCGCGGCGGGGATGTACACCAGCGGAAAGTAGGACAGCGTGGCGATCAGGACGCCGGACCACAGGCCGCCCAGCGAAGGTATGGCGGAAACCCAGGCGTAGCTGTTGACGAAGGCGGGGATGGCCAGCGGGGCGGCCAGCAGCACAGCCCACCACTTGTGTCCGCGCAGCCCGGTCCGCTCCACCAGCCAAGCGCCCCCCACACCCAGCGCCACACACAGCGGCACGGTGATCGCCATCAGCAGCAGCGTGTTGAGGAGCAGCTCGCCCACCCGCTCGCGGAAGATGAGTCCGACGGCGGCGTCCCACCCCGTGGCGGCCGTCATCACAATGACGTACCCCAGCGGGATCAGGGAAAACAGGGCAATGAGGACAGCAATGATGGCTACTGCGGAAACGCCGAAAGGCGGGCGGGGGCGCTTGCCCCTACCCGCCGTCGTCGTGCTTCCGGGTGTTTCCGGTGCCGCTAGGTCAGTTAGCACAGTGTTTCCATTTGGCACCGAGTTACAGGAGTCCTGCCTTGGTCATCAGTTCGGTGACCTTCTCGGAGTTGAGCTTGGCCGGGTCCACCGTCGGCGCCTGCAGTTCCTTGATCGGAACCAGCTTGTCGTTGGCCGGGACCTCGGAGGCAACGGCGTATTCGAAGGAGGTGCCCTTCTGGAGGACTTCCTGGCCCTTCTTGCCGGTGACGAACTTCAGGAAGGCCTGGGCTGCAGCCGCGTTCTTGGAGGAGTTCAGCACGCCGCCGCCGGAGACGGAGACGAACGCGCCCGGGTCCTGGTTCTTGAAGTAGTACGGCGTGACGTTCTTGGAGTTCTCGCCGGTCTTGGCCTGGTCGCCGTAGTAGTAGTAGTGGTAGATCAGCGCAGCGTCGACTTCGCCGGCGTTGACGGCCTTCATGGCCGTGCTGTTGCCCTTGTAGGCTTTGAAGTTCTCCTTCATGCCCTTGAGCCATTCCTCGGCTGCGGCTTCGCCCTTGAGCTCAAGCAGGGCCGATACGATCGCCTGGAAGTCTGCGCCGGACGGTGAAGCGGCCCACTTGCCCTTCCACTCCGGCTTGGCCAGGTCCAGCATGGACTTGGGCAGCTGGTCTTCGCTCAGCTTGGCCTTGTCGTACACCAGAACGGTGGAGCGGGCGGCAATGCCGGTCCACTTGCCGGTGGAGGGACGGAAGTCGGCAGGCACCTGGTCAATGGTGGCCTTGTCCACGTCCGCGAACAGTCCGGCGTTCTCAACCTGCGCCATTGCGGGTGAGTTTTCCGTCAGGAACACGTCGGCCGGGGAGGCCGCGCCTTCCTGGATGATCTGGTTGGACATTTCGGTGTCCGAGCCCTGGCGCAGGGTTACCTTGACGCCGGTCTCCGCGGTGAACGCGTCCACCCATTCCTTGGTCAGGCTTTCGTGCTGGGCGTTGTAGACCGTGATCTCGCCGGAAGCGTTGCCGTCGGCCGCAGCGGTGCTCGCAGCGGGAGTGGAGCTTCCGGAGCCGCAGGCGGCGAGGCCGAGGGCTGCGGTGGCGGCGAGTGCGATTCCTGCCAGCGCGTTGGTGCGGATCTTCATGGGGGCTTCTTTCTGGAAAAAAGTCTGGTGGACCGGAGTCCGTGTGAGGGGAAGTTAGGGCATGCTCACTGCCAAAACTGTAGGTTAGCCAAACCTAAGGAACCAAGCTGAAGCGGGCTTAAGTGATCAGGATCACATCAATTACGGAACTTTTACGTGACTTAATTCGTGCGGCCATTCGTGCGGGGCGCCGGATCGTGGGGTGCATCCCCACCGGTTGCGGCGGCCTCCAGTGTCATCCACGCCTGCAGCTGGGTGGAAAGTTCGACGGCGCTACCCGCCGGATATGCCCGGCTCGCCGGCGTCTCGGGGAACACCGAAAACACCAGCTGCGCCCCCTGGCGGGCCAGCGGCTCCGCCGGGTCCACGGCGCGGCGGCCCTCCCAGAGCGCCTGTGCCGTTTCGATGACCAGAGTGGCCGCTATGGCCCGCGTCCGGTCGGGAAGCCGTCCGTCCGCTGCGGCCAGCGCAAGGTACCGGGCCAGTATCCCGGTGAACAGGCCGCCGTCGCCCGTTCCGTCGCAGCGAAGCACTGCGGCAGTCCGGCCGGATGCGAGGGTGGCGGGGCGCGTCAGATGGCGGGCTACGGCGTCCACGAGTCCGGCTGCCCGGTCAAGGTTCGGCTGGCCGCCGAGTTCCAGCAGCGCGCCCAGGACCGGGCCCTGATTGTAGGTGTAGATGGCGGCTTCCAGCACCACTTCGCCGTTCCTGCCGATCCTCAACCCGTCCTGGTACATGCCGTGGGCGGGGTCGAACAGCTTGGCGTGGAGCCACTCCACCAGGGCCTGGGCTTTGGCCGTGTTCCCGGTCCGGGCGTAGTAGAGCGCCACCGGTGCGGTGGCCGGCGTGTTCTTGAAGTCCCGTTTCGTGCTCCAGAACGTGCCGCCGCCCAGGTCATCCGTGGAGGCCGAATCGAACTGCAGCGTCAGGCTCTTCCGGATCCGTGCGTGCCGGCGGCTGCCCGGCCTGCGCGTCGCCTCCGCGAGCTTCTCCAGGCGGAGGGTGGACAGCGCGAGCCAGGCCATGTCGTCGTAGTAGTTGTTGACGACGGTCAGGAAATTGCGCAGCCGGATGCCGGTGACCAGCCGCGAGGCCAGCTGCCCGGCACTGGGGCGGTTCCCGCCGTCGAACCTGGCTCCCCGGGCGAGCTCGCGGCGTCCGGCGTCCACCAGGCAGTCCACGTAGTGGGCCTGCCACCAGTAGTGCCAGGGGCGGACCAGGTTCTTCAGCCGGCCGGACGGCCGTTCGATCGCCGCGATATGCGTACCCGGGAGGAAGAACAGCCGCTGCCCGAACATTCGGGTCACGGACCGGGCGGCCTCGTCGGCGCGGGCGGACCAGTCGGCAGGTGCGGCGACGTCTGGGGAGGTCATGGTGCCAGCCTAGCCGGGTGCCCTGCCAGGAGAGCCAGCTGCTGTCCGAACGTGCGGTTTGGCCCCATTCCAGTTAACATTCATTAACTAGCGTTACGCCGGGGTTGGGTTCCACATCAAGGAGGATGGATGGACATCAAAGGTACTGTCGCGTTGATTACGGGCGGGGCCTCCGGGCTGGGCGCCGCAACAGCAGGGCGCCTGTTCGACGCCGGGGCTTCGGTGGTGCTGGTGGACCTGCCGTCGTCCCGGGGCGAGGCAGCTGCCGCCGAGCTGAACGCCCGGGCCGCCGAGCTGAACGTGCCGGCCGCCCCGTCCGCAGTCTTCGTCCCGGCGGACGTGACCAGCGAGGACCAGGTGCAGGTCGCAGTCGACGCCGCGGTTGCCCTTGGACCGCTGCGCATTGTGGTGAACTGCGCCGGCATCGCCACCCCCGGGAAGGTCCTGGGCCGCGACGGCGTGCTCCCGCTGGACGCCTTCAACCGCGTCATCCAGATCAACCTCGTGGGCACCTTCAACGTGATCCGGCTCGCCGCAGCCGCCATGGCCGCCACCGAGCCCGCCGTGACCGAACTCGGGGGGCCGGAGCGCGGCGTCATCATCAACACCGCCTCCGTCGCCGCGTTCGACGGCCAGATCGGCCAGCCCGCCTACGCCGCGTCCAAGGGGGCCGTGGCAGCCATGACCCTGCCGATCGCCCGCGAGCTGGCCCGTTCCCTGATCCGCGTGGTCACCATCGCACCGGGCATCTTCGAAACGCCCATGATGGCAGGACTGCCCCAGGAGGCCCAGGATTCGCTGGGCCGGCAGGTGCCGCATCCCTCCCGGCTGGGCCGCCCGGCCGAATACGCCAGCCTGGCCGCGCACATCGTGGACAACGCCATGCTCAACGGCGAGACCATCCGCCTCGACGGTGCCATCCGGATGGGGCCGAAGTGATATCGGCGGCGGCCCCTGGCCAGCAGGCCCCGGCTGCGACCTCTGTGGAATCACTGCCCACGGCCGATTTCTTCGGGTTCGAATCGCTGCTCAGCGAACAGGAACAGCGGAAGCTGGCGGAGCTACGGGAATTCCTGGCAGCCGAAATCGCGCCGTTCGCCACCGAGTGGTGGAACAACGCCGAGTTTCCCGCCCACATCCTGCCCAAACTGGCAGCCCTCGAACTCAGCGCCCCCGCCCAGCGCGGTTACAGCCACCTGTTCGCGGGCCTGGTGATTGCCGAGATGACGCGGGTGGACACGTCCATCGCCACCTTTTTCCTGGTGCACCACGACCTCTTTGTGGAGTCGCTCTACGGGTTCGGCTCCGAGGAGCAGAAGGCCCGGCTGCTCGACGACGCCGCCAACCTCCGCACCACCGGCGCCTTCGCCCTCACCGAGCCGGAACACGGCTCCGATGTGGCCGGCGGGATGGAAACGCGGGCACGCCGGGTTTCCGGCCTGACCGGGGAAGGCGACGATTACTGGATCCTTAACGGCGCAAAGCGCTGGATCGGCAACGGGACGTTCTGCGACTACATGCTCGTGTGGGCGCGGGACGAGGCCGACGGCGCCATCCGGGGTTTCATCGTGGATGCGGCCCTCCCCGGTGTCAGCCGGAGCCGGATCGAACACAAGATTGCCTTACGCACGGTGCAGAACGCGGACATCGTCTTCCGGGATGTGCGGGTGGCGGAGGCTGACCGTTTCGCCGGCGTCGGGAGCTTCGAGGACACCAACGAACTGCTCCGCGGGTCCCGGATCATGGTGGCCTGGCAGGCGGTGGGCCAGCAGCTGGCGGCGTTCGACGTCGCCCGGCAGCACGCCGTCGAACGTCAGCAGTTCGGGCGCCCGCTGGCCAAATTCCAGCTCATCCAGCAGCAGCTGGTCACCATGCTGGGCAATGCCGTGGCGAGCATGGGCATGATGGTCCGGATTGCCCAGCTGCAGCAGGACGGTACGGCGGACATGGCGCAGGTGGCGCTGGCGAAGTCGTACACGAGCGCCCGGATGCGCGAAACGGTGGCCATGGGGCGGTCCATGCTGGGCGGCAACGGGATCGTCACGGACTACCGGATGGCGAAGATCTTCGCCGACGCCGAGGCCATCTACACCTATGAAGGTTCGTTCGAGATCAATACCCTGATCGTCGGCCGCGCCGTCACCGGGGTATCCGCGATCGTCTGAGCGCCTCCCGCGGCAGGGACCCGGCGCGAACTGGGAGCAAATGACCTCAAAACGTGAATTTGCGGGGATTAGCTGCCAGTTCGCGCTCAGGGTCGGGCCCTAAGTGTCCGTTCGCGCTCAGTCGGCGATCATCGGGTCCTTCTCGCCGGCCTCGATGCGGTAGTCCAGGCTGTTGTTCTTCACAGGCATGGGGCAGGTCCCGTACGGCGTGAAGGCGCTCGGGTAGTTGATGGCGCGGTTGAAGTCCAGGACCACGGACGCGTTTCCGGATGGATCGAGCCGGGGCCGGGCCGTGGACACCTTCCGCCACTCGGAAGTTGCTTGTCCCCGCGGGGCGGCCCCGTTGGTTTCGTCGTGGAACGTGACAGTGAGGGCGCCGAGCTTCTCCTCCTCCGCCTGCAGGTGGAACTCGTGGTCCTTGCCGGGTAGGTGGAACACCAGGTCGCCGACGGACCGGTGCACGCCGTCCACCAGCGGGTTCGCGGTTCCGATGGGAACGTCCACCGGCTCGGGGTAGGGACGGAAGCTGGCCTCAACCACCAGGTCAGGTCGGTAGTCGAAGGTGGGCACGCCGTCGAACTCCGTGAACACCGGCGACTGCGAATCCCGGGTGCGGATGGCGTACTTGTCCGCCCGCATGGCGAGTTCCACCACCACCTGCTTCCCGTCGGCGCCGCCGAACTGGACCCACATGAGCGACTCCTCGTCCGCCAGCGCGGCCGAGATGGTGCCGTCCACGGCTTCGCCGGTTTCCACCAGCGTCAGCCCGTCCGCCGCCCCGGCGGTGAGGAACGCCGTCGTGCCGTCCGTTGACCAGAGCCCGGGGACGAGGTCGACGGCGGCGGGCTGGCTTTCCAGCCACTGGAACGACGTGAGCGTCAACCAGCCGTACTCGCCGGCCAGCGCCTTGTTGCGGTTGGCACGGAAGCGGTTCCAGCGGTCCAGCTGGGCGTCAGGGGCGGTGTTCATGAGTCCTCCAGGGCAATGGCGTACGGCCCACGGTACAACCGCATAAGGTCCCGCAACATTCCGTTCAGTCCCGAAGCGCGCCACCGTGCTCCGGGTCCATTGCCGCCCGTCAGCCCAGCTGGTAGCGTCAAAACACGTTCCAGGCGAACGCATGAGACAGAGTTGTCTACCCAACGGATTACGGAAGTGACCGCCATGAAAATAGCTGTCTTCGGCACCGGCTTTGCCGGTCGAACGGTTGCGGCGGCCTTGGCGAAGCTGGGGCACGAAGTGGTAATCGGGACCCGCGATCCCGAAGCCACGCTGGCCCGGCAGGACCCTGACGCCATGGGGACTCCGCCGTTTGCCCAGTGGCGTGCCCAGCACGTCGACGTGGCGCTCGCCGCCTATGCCGAAGCCGCCGCGGCAGCCGAGCTGGTGGTCAACATGACCAACGGTCTCGGCTCACTCGACGCCCTGGCGGCGGCAGGCACGCGAAACCTGTCAGGCAAGATCCTGATGGACGTCGCCAATCCGCTCGATCCGTCGCAGGGCTTCCCGCCGTCGCTGAACCCGGTCAACACGGACAGCCTCGGCGAGCAGATCCAGCAGGCTTTCCCGGAGGCCAAGGTGGTGAAGACGCTCAACACCATGAATGCAGGGCTGATGGTCAATCCCGGCCGTGTGGGCGGGGGAGACCACTCCGTATTCGTCTCGGGCAACGACGCCGACGCGAAAAAAGCCGTGACGTCCCTGCTGCAGAGCCTCGGTCATCAGGACATCATCGACCTCGGCGATATCACCACTGCCCGGGGCCCTGAAATGATGCTGCCGGTCTGGATCCGGCTATGGGGCGCCCTGGGCACGCCCGACTTCAATTTCAAGATCGTCCGCTGAAACGGCGGCCGGGGCATGGACGCAGTCCTCACCGTCCTGGCTTGTCTGGCGCTCATTGCCGGGTTCACCCTGGCCGGGATGTCCGTCCTGAAGCGCGGCGGGAACCCCAAGGGAGCCACAGGAACGCTGGGGAGTGCGCTGGGCATGATCGACCCCGCCACCGGCGCCCCCACCCGTGAGGAGGCGGCCGCTGCCCGCGAAGAGCTGAAGCAGCGGCGGCACGAGTCCACCCAGTCCGGGAAGGGCCCTGACCACAACGAGGCCTACACCGGAAAGATCACCATCCGGGCAGCCGGACGCCCCGCTGCGGCGGCCGGCCGCCCGGCTGCGGCGCCCACTCAAACAGGGGCGGCAGCGGACGTCAAGGGCGCGGACACTATCTGAGACGGATTCCCACGCCGCAACAGGGCCGGGTAATATCCCATAGGAACAAGTAACCCGGCTCACAGTATCCAGCGCAGTGTACGAGCCAAGTCCGAACCCTCGAAAGATAGTTTCCATGGCTGACACTGCAGTAAATCCAGGCACCCATCTCGCAGGCGCAGACCTCGCCAGCGCCGATCTTGCGTCCGAACTCCGGGCGGATGTCCGGCGCGTCTCCACGCTGCTGGGCGAATCGCTGGTCCGCCAGCACGGCCCCGAGCTCCTTAACCTCGTGGAGCAGGTGCGGCTGCTGACCAAGGAATCCAAGGAAGCTGCCCGCGGCGGCGCGGATGCCACCGGCCCCTGGAGCTCGCACGACGTCGTTGCCCAGGTCCGCGAGCTGCTCGGCTCCCTGCCCATTGACCAGGCCACCGACCTGGTCCGTGCCTTTGCGTTCTACTTCCACCTCGCCAACGCCGCCGAGCAGGTCCACCGGGTCCGCGGGCTGCGGACGCGCCAGGAAAAGGATGGCTGGCTGGCGAAGGCCGTGGAGGAGATCTCCGGCCAGGCCGGCCCGGCCGTGCTTCAGCAAGTGGTCAACGAACTCGACGTCCGCCCCATTTTTACGGCCCACCCCACGGAGGCCTCGCGCCGCTCGGTTCTGGACAAGATCCGCCGGCTTTCCGATGTGCTGGCAGTCTCCACTGAGGAAGGCACCTCGGCCCGCCGCCGCCAGGACCGCCAGCTCGCCGAAGTGATCGACCAGATGTGGCAGACCGACGAGCTCCGCCAGGTCCGCCCCACCCCGGTGGATGAGGCCCGCAACGCCATCTACTATCTCAACAGCATCCTCACCGATGCCATGCCCGAAATGCTGTCGGACCTGTCTGAGCTGCTGGGCGAACACGGCGTCACCCTGCCGTCGCAGAAGGCCCCTATCCGCTTCGGTTCCTGGATCGGCGGCGACCGCGACGGCAACCCGAACGTCACCGCAGCCGTCACCCGCGAGATCCTCCAGATCCAGAACCAGCACGCCGTCCGCATCAGCATCGCGATGATCGACGAGCTCATCTCCATCCTCTCCAACTCCACGGCGCTGGCGGGGGCGGACCAGGAACTGCTGGACTCGATCGACGCGGACCTCAAGAACCTTCCGGGCCTGGACCGCCGGGTGCTGGAACTCAACGCCCAGGAGCCCTACCGGCTCAAGCTCACCTGCATCAAGGCCAAGCTCCTCAACACGGCCAAGCGCGTGGCAGCAGGCTCGTCCCACCAGCCGGGCCGCGACTACACGTCCACTGCCGGGCTCCTCGCCGAGCTTGGCCTGCTGGAGACGTCCCTGCGCAACCACCACGCCGGGCTGGCAGCCGACGGCGCACTGGCCCGCGTGCGCCGGGCCATCGCCTCCTTCGGCCTGCACCTTGCCACCCTGGACATCCGCGAACACGCCGACCACCACCATGACGCCGTCGGGCAGCTCATGGACCGCCTCGGCGGACCCGGCGTGCAGTATTCCGAACTCAGCCGCGCCGAACGCCTCGAGGTGCTGGGAGCCGAGCTGGGCTCCCGCCGTCCGCTGTCCGGCCACCCGATCAAGCTCGACGGCGTCGCTGACGGCACGTACGACGTCTTCCGTGAGATCCGCCGCGCCCTGAAGACCTACGGCCCGGACGTCATCGAGACGTACATCATTTCGATGACCCGCGGTGCCGACGACGTCCTGGCCGCCGCGGTGCTGGCCCGCGAGGCGGGCCTCATCAGCCTCTTTGGCGAAGCGCCGTATGCCAAGATCGGCTTTGCCCCGCTGCTGGAAACCGTCGAGGAGCTGCGGGCATCCGCCGAGATCGTCGACCAGCTGCTGTCCGATCCGTCCTACCGGGAACTGGTCCGGCTCCGCGGCGACGTGCAGGAAATCATGCTCGGTTACTCGGACTCGAACAAGGAATCCGGCGTGATGACCAGCCAGTGGGAAATCCACAAGACCCAGCGGAAGCTGCGGGACATCGCGGCCAAGCATGGCGTCCGCGTGCGGCTGTTCCACGGCCGCGGCGGTTCAGTGGGCCGCGGCGGCGGGCCCACCTACGATGCGATCATGGCCCAGCCCAACGGCGTCCTCGAAGGTGAAATCAAGTTCACCGAGCAGGGCGAAGTCATCTCGGACAAGTACTCGCTGCCGGAGCTGGCACGCGAAAACCTCGAGCTTTCGCTCGCGGCCGTGATGCAGGGTTCCGCCCTGCACCGCACCCCGCGCACGTCCGAGGATGAGCGCGAGCGCTACGGCCACGTCATGGAGACCATCTCCGACGCCGCCTTCGCCCGCTACCGCTCGCTGATCGATGACCCGGACCTGCCGGCCTACTTCTTGGCGTCTACTCCGGTGGAACAGCTCGGATCCCTCAACATCGGCTCGCGTCCGTCCAAGCGCCCGGACTCCGGCGCAGGGCTGGGCGGCCTGCGCGCCATTCCGTGGGTCTTCGGCTGGACCCAGTCGCGGCAGATCGTGCCGGGCTGGTTCGGCGTCGGCTCCGGCCTGAAGGCCGCGCGGGAAGCCGGCAACACGGCACAGCTCGTGGAAATGATGGACCGCTGGCACTTCTTCCGCTCGGTGGTGTCAAACGTGGAAATGACGCTGGCCAAGACGGACATGGACATTGCCGGCTACTACGTCTCCACCCTGGTTCCCGAAGAGCTGCACCACCTGTTCCGGGCCATCCGGGACGAATACGACCTCACCGTCGCGGAGATCCAGAACCTCACCGGCGAGCACGTGCTCCTCGATGCGCAGCCCACCCTGAAGCGGTCCCTGGAGATCCGCGACCAGTACCTGGACCCCATCAGCTACCTGCAGGTGGAACTCATGCGGCGCATCCGCGCCGAGGGCGAGGGCGTAACCAATTCGGAGATCAGCGAGCGCCTCCAGCGGGCCATGCTCATCACCGTCAACGGCGTAGCCGCCGGCCTCCGCAACACGGGATAGCCTCCAGCGTCCAACCACCGACGCTCTCTCACTTCCTGTGTGTTTTCCTCAAACGCTCTCTCACCTGGTGAGAGAGCGTCTGAGTTTTGGGCGCAAAAGGTGAGAGAGCGTTTGGGTTTTGGGCGCAGGAAGTGAGAGAGCGTCCGGGCGGCGGTCAGGGTCTTTCGTCCCCGCCGCCTCCGTAAGGCACCACGATGGTGCGGCGGGGAGTGCCGCCGTCGGAATAGGGGAGCGTCCGGACGGGAACCCCGTAGAGCGCTGACAGCGCGCGGTCGGTGAGCAGGTCCGCGGCCCGGCCGGTCCGTGCTCCGCCGCGGCCCAGGAGGACTGCCCTGTCCGCCAGGTACAGGGCGTGGTCGGGATGGTGGGTGCTGAGCAGCAGGGCCATGCCGCCGGACATCAGTTCGCGCAGCAGGGACAGGACGCGCACCTGGTTCTTGAGGTCGAGGCCGGTGGCGGGCTCGTCCAGCACCAGCACGGGACAGCCGGCGGCAATGGCCCGGGCTATCAGGACCAGTTGCTGCTCGCCGCCGCTCAGGGTGGGGAAGCGACGGTCCCTGAGCCCGGCCACGCCCACCCGCTCCATCGCCTCCGAAGCAGCGGCCCGGTCCGAGGCTCCCGGCGTCCGGAAGATTCCGACCTGCCGGGCCCTGCCCATCAGGACCATGTCCAGGGCGCTGTAGCCGAACGCAATGCCGTGGGCCTGCGGTACGTACCCGGCGCCGTCGGCCCGGCGGACCGTTCCCTCGGCGGGCTCCAGCAGCCCGGCGGCGCAGCGGACCAGCGTCGTCTTGCCGCTCCCGTTCGGCCCCAGCACCGCCGTGGCGCTGCCGGGCAGGACACTGAAGCTGACGTCCCGGAAAACCCAGTCCTGCCGGGCGTAGCCGAATCCCACGCCGTCGAGCTCAAGCACTTTCCCAGATCCTCTCCCGGTTCCGGCGCAGCAGCAGGAAGAACACGGGGGCGCCGATCAGGGCGGTGAGGACACCGAGCGGGATCTCGCCTGCGGTCGCGGTGCGGGCCACAGTGTCCACCAGGACAATGTAGGCGCCGCCCAGGAGGAAGGACACGGGCAGGAGCACACGGTGGTCCGGACCCACCCACATCCGCGCCAGGTGCGGTACCACCAGGCCAACCCAGCTGACCGCGCCGCTGACTGCGACCGCCCCGGCCACAATGAGTGCCACCGCCACCAGCACCACCCAGCGCAGCGGACGGGGTTTGACGCCCAGCGCCGCCGCATCCTCGTCGCCGAGGGACAGCACGTTGATCCGCCAGCGCAGCAGCAGAAGCACGACGGCGCCGCCCACCACCGGTATCAGCGCCACCGCGACCTTCGCGAAGGTAGCCGTGGCCACGCTGCCGAGGAGCCAGAAGACGATCGCCGGAAGGGTGGTGTTGGGGTCCGCGATGTAGGTCACCAGCGCCACCAGGGCCGAGAAGAACGAGCCCGTGACCACGCCGCCGAGCACGATCATCAGCATGGGTGTGCCGCCGCGGCCCGAGGTAATCAGGAACAGCAGTCCGAGCGCCACGAGGCCGAAGAGAAACGAACCCGTGACCAGCAGGAAGGATCCCAGCCCGAGCAGCAGGGCCAGGGCGCCGCCGAAGGACGCGCCCGCGGAGACTCCGATGATCTCCGGGCTGACCAACGGGTTGCGGAAGATGGCCTGCAGGGCGGCGCCGCCGATGGCCAGCCCGCCGCCTACCAGCAGGGCGAGCAGGATTCGCGGCAGCCGGACCAGCAGGACCACGTTTTGTTCCGTCGGGTTCACTTCGAGGGGGACCGGCACCAGCTGGGCGGTGAGGATCTGGACCACGTGCCAGAGCGGAACATTGAAGCGGCCCACGGCCAGCGCCAGGAGCCCGACGGCGGTCAGCAGCACGGCGGCGACGGCGATCGGCCCCACGACCGCGGTTTTTCCACGGCCCTCACCGGGCCTGTGCCGTTCACCGGTGCGGAGCCGCCGTGCGGCACGGCCGGCAGGCGGGCCACGGCGGTTCAGTCGCGCTGAGCTGGCTTCATCCAGCATTGAATTGGTGGTAGTTGGCGGAGTCGCTGTTCTCAGCGGTCCAGAGAATCCTGTCCAGCTCCTTGTCGGCGGGCTCGTGGTTGTAGAGGAACTGGAAGTATTCGCTGACTTTGCCGCGCAGCCCGGAGTGCTCCTGCGGGAAGGCGATATCGGACAGCCAGTGCCACATGAGCGGCGATTCCTGGCCCGGCGGATCCCAGCGGTATCCTCCGAGCGGCACCTTGTAGACGCGCCGCGAACGGACAGCCGAGATGTTCTGCCACACCGGGTCCGAGTAGATGTCCTGCGGCATGGCCTGGTCAAAGTTGCCCAGGAGGATGACTTCCGGATCCCAGCTGAGGACCTGCTCCACGTCCAGGCCCACCATTCCGGTGCCGGGCAGCGGGTCCGGGCCGGTGGCAGGGTTGGTTCCGCCCACCAGCTTGATGTAGAAGTCGTTGTAGGTGTTCGCGGCGGCGGCTTTCAGCCCGCCGGTAAACCGGTTGAAGTAGAGAATGCCGGGTCCCGCGGATCCACGCCCCGCCGCGGCCTCCTTAATCCCGGCGAGCTCCTTGTCGCTGTGTTCCTTGATTTCGGTGGCCCGTTCCGGCTTGCCCAGCATCGCAGCGAACATCGCAATCCAGGCGTCCACGTCCTCCTGCTTGCCGGTGTTCTTGAGTCCGAGCACGGTCAGGCCGGCATTCTCCAGGGGCTCGACCAGCTGGGAGTCGGACCACTGCACCACGACGTCGGGGTCCAAGGCCCGCACGCTCTCCACATTGGGGGTGAAGTCCTGGGTCGCGATTTCGTGCGGCAGCTCCAGCGCCTGGGGGAACATGGTTCCCAGGATGCCGTCACGCATCGCCACCCATGATGCGTTGTGCATGGCGCTCAGGTGCTCGGCACTGCGGTCCACGGCCACCAGAAGCGAAGCCGCCGGCATCGGGATGGTAATCACCCTCGTCACCGGCTTGGCGAACGTGAGGGTCTTGCCGCGCTGGTCTGTAATGCTGATGGGCCCTGCACTGGCGGAGCCCGGGGAACCGCTCCCGGAAGCTCCGGGGGACGCCGCCGGCGGGGCGCCGGCGGCCCCGCATCCGGCGAGAAGGGCTGCGGAGCCGCCCGCCACAAGAACCTGGAGCACGGAGCGGCGGTTTAGGTCGTCGGCTCGCATGGATTGACCCCCTGTGCGTAGGTTCTTCACAGGATCCGCCCGAAGGCCGAGGCTGTCAACGGCAACGGAGTTCCGGCCCCTTGTCGGCGCAGGGGGCCGGTGCTACGTTCAAAGAACCTTTTGCAGAAGGTGGCCAGATGATGGTTGTCGACGGTGCCCAGTTGTTTGTCCGGTATGCCTACCCGCCCAATTCCCGGGGCAGCTGCGGGCCCCCGGACAGTGACGCGCTGCTGCACTACGGCCAGTCCCGTGTGACGGACCAGGGACTCCGCGAGCTGGCCAAGGGCTTCGCCGGCGCGTGGCCCTACCTGGAGCTTATTGCCGGCTCCAACGGCATAACCGACCCCCTCGACGCCCGCGTGGTGGAGGCGTACTGGGTGGGAAACAGCCTCCTGGACTCGGTGGGCATCACCAACATCGGCAACTCCATGGAGGACCGGTTCCGGGCCCGCACGGGACGCCAGTTCCCGCATCTGGCCGAGGGCGTCCTGGCCGGCGGGGTTCCGCACCACAGCTTCCATGTCTTTGAGATCTACCCGTGGCTGGGGCTGCTCCACGACGACCGCCGTCACGCCACGGCCCTGAATGTGCTGGACCGGTGCCGGATCCGGTGGGGCGAGGTGCTGGCGGTCACCGGCGACGACGCCGTGGTGCGGTCCCGGCCGCTGGTGTGGGATGGCGCATCCCTGGCGGTGGGCGAGCCCGTGGTGGAGACGGCCAAGCACGCCGTGAACGGGACCGGTTTTGTGGACGGACTCGCCCCCGGTGACGTGGTGTCGCTGCACTGGAACTGGGTGTGCGACCGGCTCTCCACGCACCAGTTGCAGCGGCTGCAGCACTTCACGGCGCGCCATCTCCGGATCGCCAACAACGGCGTCGAACACCGCGGAGCGGCGATCGCCCTTGAACGCCACGGCTGACGCCCGGCGCTGAGGACAGACCGCAAACCCGCCCACCGCAGGCTACGGCGGTTGAAGCCTAGGGCGATTGCGGTGCGGCCGTGTCCGGGTCCTCCGGGGGATTGACCCCGGTGGCGTCCCGCGGCGTGGATTCGCCGGAGGGGCGTCCGGCAGGGGTGGCGTCCGTCCCGGTCTCCTCCCGGCCAGGTTCTGTCCCTTCCTCCTTGACCACGTCTTCGCCCCGGCGCGTTGTGCTCTCTCCCACGCCTTCGGGCGCCATCGCCGCGTCTTCGGGGGTTTCGTCGGATCCGGGCTGCGCGGGTTCCTTCAGCGGCGGCTCGCTCCCGAAAGCGCGGGCCGTGCCCGGGGCAGTACCTTCCGCGGCATCACTGTCGTTGGACGGATTCGTCGGTGACATCGTGTCCTCCTTGTTCTGGTTGTAGTGGTTCGCCGCCTGCCGGCGCCGGCTGCGATCGGCGTCAGCCGGCGTCGCCGTCAAAGTCCCTGGGCCGGCCCATCAGCTCCAGGCCGTCCATGGCGCGGTCCGCGCCCGCGGAATCGACCCGTTCCAGGGCGAACCCCATGTGGATCAGGACCCACGTGCCCGGTTCCAGGGGCCCCTCGTCCAGCAGGCCGATGTTGATTTTCCGCCGCACACCGGCCACGTCCACCAGGGCGAGCTGGTTCCCGTAGCCCTCGAGCAGTTCGATGACCTGACCAGGTATTCCTAGGCACATGCTGCTCACTCCCGGTTACGTTCCGAAACACGGTTGTGTTCCGAAACACGGTTGTGTTCCGAAACACGGTTGTGTTCCGAAATGAGGTCGACGACGGCGTCAATCGCCTCCGGTACGGCCCCCGCCACGGCGGCGCTCAGGCCGATCCCCTCGGAGACGTCGGCGGGCACGCAGCCCACCACATAGGTCGCGGGCAGTTCGCCGCCGAGCGAGCGAAGGCGCCCCAGCACTGCCACGGGATCCATGCCGTGCGGGTCCAGGGCTGCGGTGCCGTCCAGGTCCTCCCGGCGCACCCGCAGCACCCTGATGCTGCCCGGCGCCGTGGCCTCCGGGCTGGCCGGAGGGACCGTGTCCACCAGCACCAGGACGTCCACGCCGGCCAGCAGATCGTAGGCGAGGTGCATGCCGCGGATCCCGTAGTCCACGGCCAGCACGCCCGGCGCTGCCCGGCCGGCGTCACCGGCCAGCCGGCGGGCTACTTCCGGGCCGAAGCCGTCGTCGTGCAGGAAAATGTTGCCCACTCCTGCCACGAGGACGGTCACATCCGCCGCGCTTTCAGGTAACGCTGGATGTCAGGGACCGAACGGATCCCGACATAAACGGCGCCGAGCGCCAGAGCCACCAGCAGGCCCACCGTGGCTATTCCTACAGTCCTCATAGCGGGTTTCCCTTTCCATCCTCGAGCGGTTCAAGTTCCTCGGGCGCGTAGTAGAAGGACCGCCCGTAGCCTTCATGGAGGTCCGCCGCCGGGTCCTGTTCCAGCACCAGGCCAACATGGGTGCTGCCGTCGACGTCGAAATGGACGCTGGTGACCCGCCCGGTCTGTCCGGCGAAGAAGAGATCCTGGGCGTCGGCCCGGCGGCTCGGGTTGACCCTGACCCGGCTCCCGCGGGCAACCGGCACGCCGTTGATCAGGACCGCATCCATGTGCGGCTGGACCAGGGCTTCCGCTTCAGGCGTCCACCAGGCGGGCGGTTCCGGTTCCCCTCCTGTGCCGCTTAAGCTTCCGCGGGAGTCCGGGAAGTCCACAGCGTGCGGGTTGCGCAGGATCCCGTGCAGCTGCTGGAGTTCCTCCGGCGACATGGCTTCACACTGGTCGATGATCGCCGCGGCACGCGGATCCGTTGCCCGGGCCTCGGCCTTTTCCTCATCCGTCAGCGTCAGCACACGCAGGGTGAGGATCTCGTCAATTTCCGTCGAGTCGAACAGGGCAACCGAGCTCTCCGGTGCCACAGCGGGGTGGTCGTACAGAATGATCGGCGATACCAGCAGCACGTCCGTCTGCCCCTCGGGTCCCGCCAGGACAGGCCAGCAGCGGTACTGGGCGCATGCAGCGGCGCCGTCCTTTGCCCAGTCCGGCGAGTCCAGCAGCGACAGGAAGTCCGCGCCGCGCAGGCTCAGGAGCACGTGCGCGCCGATGAACGATGTGGCGATCGCCTCCTGCCGGTTCGGAGGTTCCGCTCCGGGGCTGGCCGTGTTCGCCACCGAGACGCGCAGCCGCACCAGCGGGTGGCCGGTGGCCTGGGAAGTGGTGGCAGCGGCGCTGAGCGTCACTTCGCCGTACAGTGCACGACGGCGGCGCACCAGCCGTCCGGCGGGCAGTCCGTCGTCGTCGTTGAGTTCCTCCACGTCCTCACCCGCGGGGATCCGGACCGGCAGCACCAGCGGCCCGCCACCGTCGCGCAGCCGGGCCACGGCGAACGGCCCCAGGGTGATTTCCTGCTCGACTGCCTCGTCCCAGCTCAGCCAGCGGGAGCCGCCGACGGCGAGCTCCTCCACCGGACGGAAGCTGCCGCCGTCGTCCGCTGTCTCCGCAGTGCGCGCCTGAAGCTGCAGGAAGCGGAGGTGGAGCTCCAGCTCCGCATCGGGCCCCGGATTCAGCAGGCAGTCGGCAAACATTTCCGGCTCTTCCCCGGACCCGGCCTCAGCAGCGCCGGGCGGGCCCAGGATGCCGAACTGCCAGCGGGACTGGTTCTTCTGCGAGGAAGCGCGGTACGGGTACAGGAGGTAGCCCTCGTAAAGGACCGCATCGGCCACTGCGCGGGCGAGGCTCAGGCTCATGTTCATGGCCGCCGCTCTCCTCCCACGCCGGATGCCGCGGTTGCCAGCAGGGATTCGACGGCGGCCTCCCACGACGTCAGCCCGCGCGCGGACTTGTACTGTGACAGGGCCGCCAGGACGCCGCGGTCCAGCCGGATCCACCCTGCATTGGGGAAGTACACGTCCATCAGCCGTTGCCAGACGGACACGGGAAGCCGGTAGGAAGCCTCGAGATCCCAAGGAACCTGCTCCACGCCGAACCCGCTCTGGCCCTTGGTGAAGACCGTGCCGGAGAACAGGAACTCCACCGGGATTTCGCCGTCCCGCAGGGCATTGAGGTACTTGGCGGCGGCAACATCGAAATCGAACGTGCAGGGCAGCGGCAGGTCCACCTCGGTGCTGCCGGCGAAGCCCTGCACCATGGTGCTGCACTGCATCCAGAGGAAGGACTTGAGGGTATTGGGCCAGCGGCCGCGCTCGCCGAAAAGGTCCAGCAGCCCCGCTTCCTCCTCCTCCGCATAGCCGCGGCGCTGCGGCAGGATCCGCACCTGGCAGCGCAGGGCTATGGCGTGGACGGTGGTGCCGGTGGCTTCAGTCAGCCGCAGCCGGGCGGTCAGCTGCGGGGCCGCGGCATACGGTTCCGGCTGCATGTCGACGACGGCGAACGCCAGCCCGGTCATTGCGGGCCTCCCGGCACGGACTCGCGGGAGTCCTCATGCACCGGTTTGCTGCGCCGGCTGACATTTTCGAAGAAGGCGGTGAGCTGGTCGCGGGCCTCCTGCCCGCCGTCGAACCCCCGCCAGCGGCGGCGGAGCTGGCCCACCAGTTCGTAGCAGGCATCAACCGGCACGAGGTGGCAGTCTGCCTGCGGCCGGTCAGGCCCGGGGCCGCGGATCAGGAGCGCCTCGGTGTCGGGGGCGGCGAGGGCCACGGCAGGGTTGCGGGCGAGCACGGCGTCCCAGGCGTCGAGCGGGAGCTCGGATTCGGTGGCGCCAGCCGGACCCGGGTAGAAAGCGACGGTCCGGTCGAGTTTGGAGCTGCGGAAGAAGAAGGCCAGGCCCACGGGTATTTCCAGTTCGTCCCACTGGCCCGGGCCCAGCTCGAAGTCCGGAAACGAGAAGTACCGGTCCGGCACCGACCGGTAGCGGAGATGGGCTGTGCTATCGGTGAAAAGCAGGTAGCAAGGCCGGCACGTGCACATCATGGCGTGGCTTTCGACGTCCACCACGTGCTGGTGGGCCTCCGGGATGGGCTCGCCGCACATTTCGCAGCGCTCGCCGGCCGGCGTTGCCGGCGGCTGTGCGGCGATCCGTCGGAGCAGGGCGACGGGCAGTCCGCCGCCCGGTGTCCGGCCGGTTCCGGGTGGGCGGCTGCTTCCACCGGCCTGGCCCGGGGGCAGTCCAGGGGCCGTCATTTCAGGCGTCCTGGCTGGAGACGAGCGGCACGGCCACGGACATCACGCCAGCCCGCACCAGGAGCGGCAGCGGATCCAGGTGCAGGGCCCTGTCCTCAAGGCAGGAGCCCGCCTGCCTGACGTCGAAATGCGCACGGCACGCGGGGCAGCGCAGCAGGCCGCCGCCCACCGCACCGGCGAGGGCGCGCTGCAGCGAGGCCCCCGCCATGGACCCGGTGCAGCGGGGGCAATAGTCGCGGTATGCGTAGAGGTCCTGCCCGGTCCGGCACGCAAGCACCGGGTAGCCTCCCACCATAAAGCCGGCAACCTCGCCCTGCTCGAGGCCGGCGATCTCGGGCACGGCTTGCCAGGAGCCCGGGGTGTGTTCCTGCCAGTGGCCCGGCGTGCCCGGAGCAGGTGCGGCGCCCGCGCCGCTCACCGTGCCGCCGCCGCCCGCGCCGCCCGCCGTGCCGCCGTCGGCCGGGTGGTTCAACCGGACCAGCAGCGCGTCCACAGGGATCACGGCGGGAGTGGCCGCGCGGGCTTCCTGCTCCACCACCTGGATGTCGGTCACCTCCGGTGCCGCCGACTGGATGGCCTCCTCGACGGCGAACTTGAGCGTGACCGACGACGACGGGCAGCCCTGGCAGGTGCCGAGCAGCCTGAGCCGCACCACTCCTTCCGGGCTGACGTCCAGAAGCTCCACGTTGCCGCCGTGAGATCCCAGATAGGGCCTGACGCTGTCCAGGGCGGCGGTCACCCGCGTTTCCAGGTCCTGCGGGTGCAGCCCGTGGATGACCAGCAGGCTGGACACCAGCTGGTCCGCGGTCAGTGCGTCCAGTGTTGCATCGTCCAGCCGGCCGCGGTCGTCCAGGATTTCCAGGATCCGGGCCAATCCGGAGCCATACAGATCGGTCACCTGGCGCACCAGCTCCTCCGCGCGGCCGCGGGCCACCGCCCCGCCGGCTCCGAGGGCGTCGAGGAGACTTTCAATCCTGTCGCCGGCCTGCCGCGGCCGGTCGTCGCCAGGCATGGCTCTTACTCGCCGGTCAGCGTCTGGGTGGGGGAGTGCAGCTTCTCGAGGGTCTGGCCGTTGCCCAGGTACATGTGGACACCACAGGGCAGGCACGGGTCAAAGCTGCGGACGGTCCGCATGATGTCGATGCCCTTGAAATGCTCCCGGTCGTTCTCCTCGAAGATCGGCTGCCCCTGCACGGCGTCCTCATACGGGCCGGCGGTCCCGGACGAATCTGTGGGGCTCGCGTTCCAAGGGGTGGGCGGGTAGGGATGGTAGTTGGCGATCTTCCCGTCCCGGATCACCATGTGGTGGGACAGGACGCCGCGCACGGCTTCCGTGAAGCCGCAGCTGATGGCCTCATCGGGAACCGTGAAGGTCTCCCAGGTCTTGGTGCGCCCGGCGCGGATCTCCTCCAGGGCCTTTTCGGCGAAGTGCAGCGCGGCGGCCGCGGCGTAGGCCTGGAAGTAGGTGCGTGCCCGGTTGCGTTCGAGGGTGTTGCTCCACTGCGGGATGTTCCACTCGAAGGACACGGGGCCCTTCAGCGCGGTCTTGGGGAGGTTGATCTGGACGCTCCTGCCGGTGGCCTTGATGTACCCGATGTCCACGAGCCCGGCCAGGGCCGTGGCCCACAGGCGGGCCAGCGGGCCGCCGCCGGTGTCCAGCGCCAGGTTGTTCTCACCGTCGAACCACCGCGGGGACATGACCCAGCTGTACTTCTCCGAGAGGTCCCGCTTCTGCGGCCGCGGATTGGTGTGCTGGTTCCAGGGGTGGCGCCGGTCCACCGGGTTGCCCAGCGGATCATGGGTCACGAACATCTCCTGGTTTTCCCAGTCCTCGTAGTAGGAGGAGCCGAGCATGATCCGGATGCCAAGGTTGATCCGCACCAGGTCCGTCGTGACGAGTTTCCCGTCCACCACCACACCGGGGGTCACGAACATCTTCCGGCCCCAGTCGGTCATGTCCTTGTACTCGAAGTTGCAGTAGTCGGGGTCCTGGAGCGAGCCCCAGCAGCCCAGCAGGGTGCGGCGCAGCCCCACCTGTTCGTAGCCGGGCAGGGCGTCGTAGAAGAAGTCGAAGAGGTCGTCATGCATGGGCACGACCTTCTTCATGAATTCCACGTACCGCATGAGCCGGGTGATGTAGTCCGTCATCAGCTGGATCGTGGCCACAGTCCCCACACCGCCCGGGTAGAGCGTGGACGGGTGCACGTGGCGGCCCTCCATGAGGCAGAACATCTCGCGGGTGGCGCGGCTGACCTGCAGTGCCTCCCGGTAGAACTCCCCGGTGAAGGGGTTCAGCGAGCGCATGATGTCCGCGATGGTGCGGTAGCCGTGCTCGCCTTCGTGCGGGGCCCGGGTGTTTTCGGCCTTGGCAAGGACGCCGGGATTGGTTTCGGACACCATCTTTTCGCAGTAGTCCACGCCGACGAGGTTCTCCTGGAAGATGTTGTGGTCGAACATGTACTCCGCGGCCTCGCCCAGGTTGACGATCCACTCGCCCAGGTTCGGCGGCTTCACGCCATAGGCCATGTTCTGCGCATAGCAGGAGCACGTCGCATGGTTGTCACCGCAGATTCCGCAGATGCGGCTGGTGATGAAGTGCGCGTCCCGCGGATCCTTGCCCTTCATGAAGATGGAGTAGCCGCGGAAGATCGAGGAGGTGCTCTTGCATTCCACCACCTGGTTGTTCGCGAAATCGATCTTGGTATAGATGCCGAGGCTGCCGACGATCCTCGTGATGGGGTCCCACGCCATCTCCACCAGATTGTTGTTGCCCGTTCCGCTTCCGGAAGGCATAGGAATCGTTGAGGTCATGTTCTTCACCTGTCTGGAAGTGGGTGGCTACCAGGTGCGCTTGGCACCGGTAAGGAGCTCGGGTCCGGGCCGGCGCCACTTGGGCTCCTGGTCCAGCGTGTGCGTGGTAATGCCGCGCAATGCCCTGATGGCCGAGCCGTAGGGGCGGATGGCGCTCGTTGAGAGCTTGCCGCCGGGCGGCTCATCCATGAAGGGCATGAACTTGTCCGGGAACCCCGGCATGGTGCAGCCGATGCAGATGCCGCCCACGTTCGGGCAGCCGCCGATGCCGTTCATCCAGCCGCGCTTGGGCACGTTGCACTTGACGACGGGGCCCCAGCAGCCAAGCTTGACGATGCACTTGGGGGAGCCGTATTCGGTGGCAAAGTCGCCCTGTTCGTAGTAGCCGGCCCGGTCGCAGCCCTCATGGACGGTCTTGCCGAACAGCCACGTGGGCCGCAGTGCGTCGTCCAGCGGGATCATGGGTGCCTGGCCCGTGGCCTGGTACAGCAGGTACGTCATGGTTTCGGAGAGGTTGTCCGGCTGGATGGGGCATCCCGGGACGCACACAATGGGGATTCCGGCCTTGGATTTCCAGTCGTAGCCGAGGTAGTCCGGCACTCCCATGGCGCCTGTGGGGTTTCCCGCCATCGCGTGGATGCCGCCGTACGTGGCGCACGTACCTGCCGCGATGATGGCCGTGGCTTTGGGTGCCAGACGGTCCAGCCACTCACTCGTGGTGATGGGCTGGCCCGTCTCGAGGTCGTTCCCGAAGCCGCACCAGTACCCGCCGGGATCGTGGAGTTTCTCATTGGGGATGGAGCCCTCCACCACCAGGACAAACGGCTCCAGTTCGCCGCGGTCCGCCTTGCGGAACCATTCCAGGAAGTCGTCGGCCCCTTCCTGCGGGCCGCACTCGAAGTCGATCAGGGGCCAATGCATCGCGATTCGCGGCAGGCCCGGCAACGCACCGAGGGCGATCTCCTCGACGCTGGGCTGGGTGGCCGCGGTCAGGGCCACGGAATCGCCGTCGCAGCTGAGCCCTGCGTTGATCCATAGCACGTGAATAAGGGCTTCTTCGGCCTTGAGTGAAGTTTCGGTAGGCATCGTTGCCTCTTTCGAAGGCCCTTACGGGCTCAGTGTGTCTGTCAGGGATTCAGTCAAGGTGGATGACCGGGAACTGGTGCCGCCGAGCCAGTCATACCAGCCGGCGAGGCCATCGCCGGTGGTGGCCGAAAGGACCAGGAATTCGGTACGCGGGTTGATCTGCCGGGTGCGGCGCCGGAAACCGTCGACGTCGAAATCAACGTAGGGGAGCAGGTCCGCCTTGTTGACGATCACCAGGTCAGCTGCCATGAACATGTGCGGGTATTTGTGCGGTTTGTCATCACCTTCCGTTACGGAAACGACCACTACTTTGGCTGCTTCACCAAGGTCAAACAGCGCCGGGCAGACAAGGTTGCCCACATTTTCGATAAACACCGTGGACCCGGTCTCCGGATCCAGGGCATCCAGGCCGCGCCGGAGCATGTCGGCGTCAAGGTGGCAGCCGGCCCCGGTGTTGATCTGGATGACGGGCCGTCCCACGGCGCGGATGCGGTCCGCGTCAAGGGAAGTCTCCTGGTCGCCTTCGATGACCCCGGCCCGCAGCCGGTCCCCGAGGTCCGTCAGGGTGCGCACCAGCAGGGTGGTCTTGCCTGCCCCGGGTGAGCTCATGACGTTGAATGCCCGGATTCCCCGGCCTTCCAGCCAGCCCCGGTTCCGTGCCGCCAGCAGGTCGTTTTTGGCCAGCAGGTTCTGCTCCAGCGGGATGGTTTCGGGATGGTGGTCCCCGTGGTCATGGCTGTGCGGGTGCGCATGGTCGTGTGCGTGCCCGTCCCCGTGGTCATGGCTGTGCTCGTGATCATGCGGGTGCTCGTGCGGATGGACAGGCGCCGCAGGTTCCTGGAGCAGGGACACCGCAGGTTCCTGCAGTGCAGAAACCCTGGTGTTGGCCTCGTCGCCGCATCCGCACGTTGTACACATTTGTTAAGCCACCTCCACCGACAGCAGCATGAGTTCACGGCCGCGGAGGACTTCGACATCTGCGCTTCCGCAGTGGCACAGCAGGATCAGGTCGGCCAGTTCGAATTCGTCGTCGCAGCTCCGGCAGCGGGCCAGGCCCCGCGGTTCGTCGATCATGAGCCTCGCACCCTCGAGCGGAGTGCCGGCGGACGCAACGTCAAAACAGAACCGCATGGCGTCCGGCAGGACACCGGACAACGGCCCCACCCGGAGGTTGACCGCAGTGACTGTCCGTTCTCCGGTACGGTCGAGAACGGCGTCGATCAGGCTCTGCGTGATAGAGAGTTCGTGCATGATCGGCACTCCTTCCTGCCAAGATAGGCTCGCCCCGGATAAAACGCAACCACCCGGATTGACACCGGCGTATACTTCCGCTAAAGCAGCGAAGTCACCATGGCAGTTCAATCGCAGATGGAACCCGAGGCTGGACCATGAAGCAACCGGAGGCTGCGCGTCCGGGCCGAATCCGCGGCGCAACCCGTGCCCTGTCGGGCCGGGAGTGGGCCTCGATCGGCGGCATGGCCACGTTCGTTGCCGTCCTTCACGTCCTCGGCTGGGGGGTGCTGGCGGGCGTCGTCGCCCCGGGAAACCTCCCTGCCGCTTCAACGGGCGCGTTTGGCGTTGGTCTTGGTGTGGCGGCCTACACGCTGGGCTTGCGGCATGCCTTCGACGCCGACCACATTGCCGCGATCGACAACATCACCCGCAAGCTCCGCGCCGAAGGCAGGCGCAGCATGTCCGTGGGCTTCTGGTTTTCGCTGGGCCACTCAAGTGTGGTGTTCGGCCTGTGCGCCCTGCTGGCGGCCGGGATCCGGGGCCTCGCTGACCGGACAGCGGACGGGACGGCTGACCTTCATGCCTTCCTGGGGCTGGTGGGGACCGCCGTCTCGGGGCTGTTCCTCGTGTGCATAGGCATCCTGAACCTGGCCGTGCTGCGCGGCATCATCAAGTCGGTGCTGCGGATGCGAAGGGACGACGCCGGCGCGGCCGACCTCGCCGCCCAGTCGGCGGCACCGGGACTGCTGTACCGGGTGTTCGGGCGGGCCACCCGGCTGATCACGCGTCCGTGGCAGGTCTACGGGGTGGGGTTGCTGTTCGGGCTGGGGTTCGACACCGCCACGGAGGTCAGCCTGCTGATCCTCGCCGGCGGTGCGGCCGCTTCGGCGCTGCCCTGGTACGCGATCCTGACGCTTCCCGTCCTGTTCGCGGCGGGGATGAGCCTGCTGGACTCGCTGGACGGCTGCCTCATGAACTTCGCCTACGGGTGGGCCCTGTCGAGGCCGGTCCGCCGCGTCTACTACAACATCGTCATCACGGCCCTGTCTGTCGCCGTCGCCCTGGGGATCGGTTCAATCGAACTGATTTCCATCCTCGTGGAACGCGCCGGGATCAGCTCCGGCCCGCTGGCAGCCATCGGCGGCATCGACCTGGACTCGGTCGGATACACCGTCGTCGCACTCTTCGTCTGCACGTGGATCCTGGCGCTGGGAGTGTGGCGGTTCGGGCACATCGAGGAACGCTGGGCCGCCCCGGTCCGTGACACGGACACTTCCCCGGGCGGCTAGCGCGAACTGGCAGCTAATGCTCCGTGGACGCTGATTTGCGGGTGTTACCTGCCGGTTCGCGCTGACGCTAGGGTTGTTTTTATGCCTTCGTTCCAGACCAGACTCAAGATCACCGGGCTGAAGCCTGGAAACGCTCCACAGGCAGTGATGGCCGCCGCCGTCGAGGCCCTTGGAACGCGGCACCACGTGGAATCGAACCAGCTCCAAATCGCGGGCGGGGTGCCGGAACTGAACCTCCGCTTCCTGGTGGAGGCAACGGAGTTCAGCGGTGAGAACAACCAGGCGCGGGAATCGGCAGCAATGATGCGCGACGCCGTCGAACGCGTTGCGGTGACGGGCGCACTTTTGGTGCTCCGCCGCAGCCGCGGCCGCTGGGCTCCCGTCTAGCGCGAAGGTGCCGCGTCAGGTCGGTGGGGTATCAGGGCGGATGTCATCGGTTGGCTCGTCCACGGGCGAACGGCTGCCGCGCCGGCGGGTGACAATAATGCCCAGCACCCCGCCGATCAGCAAGCCGACGGCGACGCCGATCAGCGAGCTTGCCCAGAACGGCAGCTTGGTCGCGGAACCCGTGAAGTAGCCGAGCCCTACAAGATAGGTGGCCCAGAGGACGGCGCCCACCGCCGCGCAGAAACTGAACGCCCGGGTGGTGACGTCGGCGATGCCCGCCGCGGCCGACGTCGCGAGCCGGCCTCCCGGAATGAACCGGACGCCGATGATGGCGCCGTACGTGGTGGAACGCCCGGCCTTGGCGATGGCCGCGTGGATGCCGCTGTGGAATTTACGGCCCCACCGCCACCGGTCCAGGACATGGCTGAGGCGGCGCTTGAACAACTGGAACACCACGACGTCGCCGATCCACGAGGCGAAGGCGGACAGCAGGCCCACCAGCAGGAAGTTGGCGCGGCCCTCTGCGGAGAGCGCGCCGCCCGTGATCACCACCATTTCGGAGGGGATGGGCGGGAAGATGGCATCGCCAAGGACGATGGGGATGATCCAGAAATAGATCGCCGCTCCCCAGGTGTCGGCGTTGGCCAGGTCCATGGCCACAAGTTACCTCATTTTCACCGGCGGCAAGGGACAGCCAGCTCAGGCCGGGGCTTCGCTGAGCTGAAGCCTGCTGCGGTACTCCACCGGCTCCCTGGTGATGGGGTCCACAAAGCGGATCCCGCGGGCCAGGAGCTGGAGCGGCTTGGTGTAGTCGTCCGGTGCCTTGTCCAGCAGGTCGGGGTAGAAGGCATCGTTCACGATGCCCAGCCCCAGCGAGGCCATGTGGACCCTGAGCTGGTGGGTTTTTCCTGAGTGCGGCTCAAGCCGGTACAGCCCCCGCCGCGTCGGTTCACTTGCGTGAGTGCCGGCGTCGTACGTCTTCAGCAGTTCAATGCGGGTTTCCGCATTGGGCTCGCCGTCGATGACCTCCGCCAGGAGGTAACTGCGGGACTTGGTCATGCGGTTCCGCACCACCACGGGGAAGTCGACAGCGGGATGTCCCGCAGCCGGTTCCGCGGCGGACACGCACTCGTACTCCTTCTGGACCTGGCGTTTTTCGAAAAGGACCTGGTAGTTGCCGCGGGTCTCCGGGTTGGTGGAGAGCAGGAGGATGCCTGCCGTCATCCGGTCCAGGCGGTGCATGGGGATCAGGTCCGGGAGGTTCAGCTGGTTCCGGAGCCGCACCAGGGCCGACTCCTGGATGTAGGTGCCGCCAGGAGTGGTGGGCAGGAAGTGGGGTTTGTCCACCACGAGGATGTGATCGTCCTGGTGCAGGATGCTGAGCTCGACGGGCAGCCGCGTCTCCGGCGGGAGCGTGCGGTAGTACCAGATAAAGGTGTGGTCCTCGAGCCTAGTGCGCCGGTCCAGCGGGACGCCGCCCTCGCCCACGATCTCGCCGGCGTCGAAACGGTCCTCGATGCCCTGCGGGTCGATGTGGCCCCAGCGGTGCATCATGTAGTCCATGGCGGTGTCCCAGGGCCCCTCGTCCGGGAGGCGCAGGCGGGTCGCGTTGACGCCGTCGCGCACGGGGAGGGGGGATTGCATCACCGGTCCATTCTACTTTGCGACGCCGGGCGTCCTCGTCCGGCGCCGAGTTCCTGCGTCGAGTTCGCCGGTCAGCTGCGGATTCGCCGGAAATTCCCTGTGTGTCAGGCTGTTGTGTGACAGGTTCCTGCGTTCCCGCACCACTCCGGCGAACTCACCACCGACGGTAAAAAAGTTCTTGACAAATAAAATTGTCGGTGACGATACTTAAGCCATGTTGGACATCGAAGTGATCGAGGACCCGGCGGCGGCCGAAGCCTCGCTGGACCCCATCCGGACCCGCATCCTCCGGGAGCTTGCGGAACCCGGCTCGGCCACCCAGCTCGCCGCGAAGGTGGGGCTGCCGCGACAGAAGGTGAACTACCACCTCAAGGCGCTGGAGCGGCACGGCCTGGTGGAGCTTGTTGAGGAGCGCCGGAAGGGCAATGTCACGGAGCGCGTCCTGCAGGCCACCGCGGCGTCCTACCTCATTTCGCCCGTGGCACTGGCCTCCGTGGCGCCCGATCCGCACCGGTTTGCGGACCGCTTCTCCGCCTTCTGGCTGCTGGCGCTCGCCGGGCGCATGGTCCAGGAAGTGGGGAAGCTCATCGCCGGGGCGGCCGCCGCGCGGCAGAAGCTCGCAACGTTCGCGATCGACGGCGAGATCACCTTCCGTACCGCCGCCGACCGTGCCGCCTTTGCCGAAGAGCTCGGCGTTGCGGTCACCCGGCTGGTGGACAAGTACCACGACGGCGGCGGGCCCGGCGGGCGGAAGCACCGGATCGTCGTCGCGCTTCATCCCGCACTCAAACAACCAAACAAAACCTCCCCGTCCGGGGAAACGGAAAAGGAGCAGGACAATGACTGACGACCGTAAATTCGAGATTGTTTACGACACCGAGCTGCCCGGCACCCCGGAGCGTGTCTGGGAAGCCGTGACCAAGGGCACGGCCGGCTGGATGTTCCCGACTGACCAGTGGCCGGACGTGAAGACCGTCGAGGAGTACCCGCAGCACCTGGTGTCGCGCATGGATGGGCCCGACGGCTGGTTCAACCAGCTGGAGCATGTCTTGGAACCGCTCGACGGCGGCCGGGCCCGGCTCCATTACGTGCACAGCGGCATCTTCGCGGAAAACTGGGACCAGCAGTACGACGGCGCGAGCAAGCACACGGAGTTCTATCTCCACACACTGGGGCAGTACCTGAAGTACTTCGACGGCCAGCCCGTGGTGTTCACGGACATCCAGGGCCCCGCCGCTTCCCAGACGTCGGAAGGCTTTGTGCAGCTGAAGAAGGCCCTCGGCGTGGAGGCCGCGTCGCAGGGGGACACGTTTGATGTCGAGGTCGACGGCGTCGGCCGGCTCAGGGGGCAGGCGGACTTCTCCAACGAGAACTTCCTGGGCCTGCGGACCGCGGACACCATGTACCGGTTCTTTGGCCGCAACGTGTTCGGTGCCCCGGTGGGAATGACCGTCCACGATTTCAGTGGCAGCGGGGATCCGGAGGCCACAGTCGAGGCCTGGGGTGACTACCTCGAGAAGGTCTACGCGTAGCACTCGCGGGCTCCCCGAGCTCGGGCCGGGTTCGGACCTGCCCTGCCCGGCGACTCGCAAAATGCCTGGCGACGCGCAAAATGCCTGGCGCTACCGGAATACCGGGCGCGCCAAGCACTTTGCGTGTCATAGGACGGGTGCCGCGTCGCCGGAGCCCGGCTGCCGACCCGCGTCGGGGAACCCTCCGGGAACCCTCGAACAGCCCGGGTCAGGCGATGGCGACGGCGGGCGTGTGCCGGAGGCTGCGCCGCAGCTGGGGTGCGGCGTCGAGCCTGTCCTGGGCCGAGCGAATGGCCAGGACAGCGGTCTCCAACTGCGCGGGCGGAAGAGTGAAAGGGACGCGCAGGTAGTGCTCGAAGGCCCCGCCCACGCCGAACCTGGGCCCGGCCGCCAGCCTGACCCCAACGTCGGGGCCGATGACCGTCAGTGCGGTGCTGATCGGCGCCGGCAGCCGGCACCAAATGCTCAGCCCGCCGTCGGGCCGTTCCGGCTGCCAGTCCGGGAGGATCCCGCCGATCAGCTCGAGCAGCGCGGCCCGGTTCCCGCGCAGGGCCTCCAGGCGGGCCGGCAGCGGTTCCGCGAGCGACCGGACCAGGTGCGCAGCAGCCAGCTGTTCCACCACGGGCCCGCCCAGGTCCATGGTGGTCCGAGCGGCGGCGAAGCGCTGGATCAGGGATCCGCCGGCCCGGATCCAGCCGGTGCGCAGCCCGGCCCAGTGCGACTTGCTCAGGGATCCGATGGTTACCACCGCGGGACTGAAGGCCGCCACCGGGGCCGTGGCGACGCCGTCGAGATTCAGCTCGCGCAGCGTCTCATCCACCACCAGCACCGTTCCGGCTGCGGCGGCGGCCTGAACGAGCCTGCGGCGCTGGGGGTCGGACATCATCCGGCCGGTGGGGTTGTGGAAGTCCGGCACGACGTAGGCCATCTTGGGGCGCTGCTGCATCATGGCGCCTTCCATACCGTCCACGTCCCAGCCGTGCCCGTGCGGGAGGGCCACCGGCACCGGCCGGCAGCCGCTGGCGCGGATGGCATCCAGGGCGTGCGGATAGGTGGGATGGTCCACGAGCACCTTGTCCTGCCGGCCGGCCAGGGTGCGGAGCACGATGTTCAGCGCATGTTGCGCGCCAGACGTCACCAGGATCTGGTCTGCCGTGGTGGGAACCCCGGCGTCGGAATACCGGGCTGCGATCGCCTCACGGAGCGGTGCAATGCCAATGGCGTCGTAGCCAAATCCCGGAAGCAGCGCCGGGAGCTCCGTCAGCGCGGCGGCGAAGGCGCGGTGCACCACTTCGCCGCTGGCCGGCAGGGACGCGTAGGCAAGGTCGAGCAGGCCGGGCGGCGGCGCTAGTCCCGGCGCTCCGGCCAGGGCGTTTGGGCTGATCAGGTCCGTGGCACCGCCGGGGCCGCTGCTGCCCGCCGGCATCCGGCGGGGAATGCAGGTCCGGCCCCGGCTGCCCTGCCGGCTGCTGAGGAATCCCTGTTCACGCAGACTGGAGTAGGCAGCGGTCACGGTGGTCCGGCTGACCCCCAGGGTTTCGGCCAGTGCCCGCTCGCTGGGCAGCGCCATGTCCAGCGGTACGCGGCCGTCCAGGACCAGGAGGCGTACGACGTCGGCCAGCTCGCGGTAGGCGGGCGCCGCACCGCGGTTCCATTCGCCGAGGAGCCGTGCCAGTGCAGTGGGGTTCAGGGAGCCGGACATGTAGCCAGTATCTCAAACTGGATATGGATTACAAGGCCAGTTTTGACAGAGGATGGATCTCATGATGACCCGCAGACTCCTTCAACTGTTCACCGGCCTGGCCATGTACGGCATATCGCTGGCCATGTTCATCCGTGCCGGACTTGGCCTTGACCCCTGGGATGTTTTCCATCAGGGCGTGGCGGGTAAAACCGGACTCTCCATCGGAGCCGTGGTTGTCATTGTCAGTTTCCTCGTCCTGCTCCTGTGGATACCGCTGCGGCAGTGGCCCGGATTCGGCACCCTGTGCAACGCCGTCCTGGTGGGTGTTTTCGCGGATGTGGGGCTGGCGCTGATTCCGGAGTTCTCGCACCTTGGCGGCCAGATCGGCATGTTGGCGGGTGCCGTGCTGCTGAACGGGATCGCGTCGGCCTGCTACATCGGCGCACGGTTCGGCCCCGGCGCCCGCGACGGACTCATGACCGGGCTGGCGCGGCGGACCGGCTGGTCGGTCCGTACTTCGCGGACCGGAATCGAAATCGTCGTTATGGGGACGGGCTGGCTGCTGGGCGGCTCCGTGGGGGTGGGCACTGTGGTTTACGCCCTGGCCATCGGCCCGCTGGTGCAGCTGCTGTTGCCGCGGTTCACCGTGCCGGAGGCACGGAAGGCCCGTGCCGGCGAGGGTGCCGGCAAGGGTGTCGGCGCCGGTTCCGACGAAGCCAGCGAACCCGGGACAGGCGAGCAGTCCGAGGCTGCGGTGACGGCCGCCTGAGTGAGGCGTCGGCTCCATTCTGCGTCAGGCGTTTGTTCCCGGCGGCGTCTGGCATTTCGGGCAGAAGTAGATGTCCCGCTCTTCGGTGCCGGTCCCTGTGTGGGTGCCTTTGGCGAGCACGCCGCGGCGGATGGGCGTCCCGCATTTCAGGCACGGCTGGTGCCCGCGGCCGTATACCCAGTATCCAGGCCTTCCGGCCATCCTGCCCACCGGTGCTCCGCGGGCGTTGAGCACGGTGGTGCGGCGACCCGGTCCCAGGTTGGCCTCCAGCAACTGCTTGGCATCGGCCATTATGGCGCGCAGGTCCGTTACCTCGGAGACAGGCGCGGCGGGATGGATGCCGGAAAGGAAGCAGGCCTCGCAGCGGTAGATGTTGCCGATGCCGGCCAGGTTGCGCTGATCCAGGAGGGCCACGCCGATGGGAACGTCGGGCGCAGCGAGCAGCCGCCGTTCCGCCTCGGCTATGTCCCAGTTCGGGCCGAGGAGGTCCGGCCCGAGGTGGCCGACGACGGAGTCCTCGTCAGCGGTTCGGACCACTTCCAGGATGCCGAGGGAGAACCCGACGGCGTCCGCCGTGGCGGTCCGCAGCACGCACCGGGCCGTGAACCCCGGTTTCCGCCAGCGGCCGCCGGGAGGGTAGACCTGCCAGGCGCCTTCCATCTTCAGGTGGGAGTGGATGGTCAGCTGTTCCTCCGCCGGACCCCGGAGCCGCATCAGCAGGTGCTTGCCGCGGGGAACCACCTCGTCCACTGTCCAGCCGTCCAGCTTGAGCGTGGCAAATCTGGGCACCCGGAAGTCGGAGGCTGTGAGTTGCTGTCCGGCCAGGGCTGCGTGCAGTTGCGCCGCCGCCCGCCAGACGGAATCACCTTCAGGCACGGATTCTCAGACCCTTCGGAGTGGAATAGGCGCCGGCGTGGGTCAAAGCGGCTGCCGCAGGCGTGTCCAGGATGCCGTGTCCGTTGACCTTCTCCATGATGAGCTTGTCCACCGCGCCGCGCTTCACCACCCCCACCAGGGCTGCCGCGGCGGCGGCGAGTATTTCCGGATCTTCATCGAAGGCGAGCAGTGTCTTGCCACCGCGCTCCACGTAGAGGACCAGGAACCCGTCGACCATGACCACGAGGGCTCCTGCCTTCCGCCCCGGGCGGTGGCCGCTGCCGGCCTCCACACTGAGCGCGGGCCAGGCCAGCGCCGCGCCGTAGGGATTGGCGGGGTCCGTCGCGGCGAGGGCCAGGGCAACAGGCTCCGGCTTCGCCAGCTGGGTGTCCTCGGTGTAGGAGCGCAGCCGGTCCACCGTGGCCGGCACGGCAAACTGGGCGGCGCCGAGGTGCTCGATGAAATAACCCCGGCGGCAGCGTCCGGCTTCTTCCAGCCTGGCGAGGACCTTGTACATCAGCCCAAAGCCGCCCAGGATGTTCTCCGCCATGACTGATCCGCGGGTGACGACGCCGTACCGGTCCAGCAGCAGCTCCGCCGTGGCGCGGGCGTGGATGGTCGGGTCAAGTTCGGGCGACGGCAGGGCAGACCACCGGCCGGCCGCCAGCGGCGGCGTGGCGGCGGCACCTGTGACCGAACCGTAGCGCCCCCCGGTCAGCCCGGGAGATCCCAGCAGACCGGTGCCGTGGGCGCGTCCCAGCCGGCTCATCCGGGGTGCGCGCGCCCGCGGTGCCCGGGCAACCTGCCGGTGGGCTGTGTGGCCGCCGGCAATCATGGCCCGGACGGGCGCGAACGTATCGCCGGTGATGCGGCCTGCCCACGCCAGGTCCCAGAGCGCAGCCACAACATCCTGGTCGCTCATCACGGCGTCCAGGCCGCCCGCGATGTCCGTCAGCTGGCGGAAGAAATAGCCGCCGCCATTGTTCTGCAGATGGTCCAGCAGCCGCTGCTGGGCGTCCCCGGGCTCGTAGTCAGCCGCGGGATTCAGGGTGAGTTCGGCCGAGTCCGCGAGGTGCAGGCTCACCCAGCCGTCGTTGCCGGGAAGCGCGCCTGCACCGGACCAGAGGACCTCGCCGGCCGCCATCAGCTCATCCAGCATGGCGGGCTGGTAGTCGGCCACCCGGCTGGCGAGGACGAGCGGTTCCCATGCCGAAGCCGGAACCGGCACGCCGGAGAGCTGATCGACAGCGGTGATGATGCCGTCCAGCCCGCGCAGGGCTGAGTGGCCCCGGCCGCGGCCCGGGATTCGGACGTTCTGCCAGGCCGGAAGGAACCGGCCGTACGCCGCCGTATCCACGGGCTCCACTTCGGCACGCAGCGCCGCCAGCGACCGGCGGCGCAATTTTCGCAGCACCTCTGCGTCACACCATTCACTGGTGCCGGCCAGTGTCACCACGGATGGTGCGGGTGGGGCCTGGGCATCAGCGTCCCCCGTTTCCGGGTCTTCGGCGGCGGCCACCTGTTCGGGCGGCGCGGAATGCGGGCGGAACTCTCCTTCCACCACGCGGCCGTCCGCGGCGAGCCTCTTGAGCGCAGTGCTGACGACGGCGACGCCGAGTCCCAGCCTTGCCGCGGCTTCAGCTGCCGTGAACGGTCCGTGGGTGCGGGCGTAGCGGGAGACGAGGTCGCCAAGGGGGTCGGCCACCGGCTCGATGAACGCCAGCGGCACCCCCATGGGCAGGGGCACTCCGATGGCATCCCGCAGGCGGGCGGCATCTTCCACGGCGGCAAAGCGCTCGGCACCGCCGATGTTCACCCGGAGTGCGCGGTTGGCCCGCTGCAGGGCGGTGAGGTGGGAGACGGCGTCGGCCACCGGGGCAGGCTCAACCACCAGGGTTTCCGCCGGCTCGGCGACCGGGGCGGCGGGTTCCAGCCGTGCGGCCACTTCTTCGGGGGTCAGCGGACCGAGCATTCGCAGCAGGTCCGCGACGCCCTCCATCCCGCGCACCCGGCGGTCCGGCGCGAGCCGCTGCAGCTCCCGTTCGGTGGCCTCGATGACCCTGGCGTCGAGCAGTTCGCGCAGCTCCACCCGGCCCAGGAGCTCATTCAGCAGGGTTGAATCCAGGGCAAGCGCGGCAGCCCGGCGCTCCGCAAGGGGTGAGTCGCCTTCATAGAGGAACTGTGCGACGTAGCCGAACAGCAGGGACTTCGCGAACGGGGAGGGCTGCTGCGTGGTGGTTTGGAGGATCCGCAGTTCACGCCGCTCGATGGACGCTGCGATGTCCTTCAGCGCCGGGAGATCGTAGACGTCCTGAAGGCACTCACGCACGGTTTCCAGCACGATGGGAAACGTCGGATACTTCCGCGCCACGTCCAGCAACTGCGCGGACCGTTGGCGCTGCTGCCACAGCGGCTGCCGCTTTCCCGGGTTTTGCCGGGGCAGCAGCAGCGCCCGGGCGGCACACTCACGGAAGCGCGAGGCAAAGAGGGCGCTGCCACCCACTTCGGCCGTGACGATCTGCTCCAGTTCCTCGGGTTCGAAGAGGAACAGCTCGGCGCCTGGCGGTTCGTCCTCCATCATGGGCACCCGCAGCACGATGCCGTCGTCCGCGGCCATCGCGGAACCGTCCATTCCGTAGCGCTGGTGGAGCCGCTGGCCCACGGCGAGGGCCCAGGGCGCGTGCACGGGCAGCCCGAAGGGGCTGTGCAGAACCACCCGCCAATCGCCCAGTTCGTCGTGGAACCGCTCCACCACGAGTGTGGTGTCGCTGGGGACCACTTCGGTGGCCAGCTTCTGTTCGGCCAAATACTGGATCAGGTTGTTCGCGGCAAAGTCGTCAAGCCCGCTGGCCTTGCACCGCTCCATGGCCGGTCCGACGTCGGACGCGGACAGTTCACGCACGAAGGCGCCCAGGGCGCGGCCCAGGTCCACCGGCCGGCCCAGCGAATCACCCTTCCAGAAGGGGAGCTTTCCCGGCTGGCCGAAGGCCGGGGAAACCAGGACGCGGTCGTGCGTGATGTCCTCGATCTTCCAGCTGGTGGCACCGAGGGCGAAGATGTCGCCCACTCGGGATTCGTAGACCATCTCCTCGTCGAGTTCACCCACGCGCCGGCCACCCTTGGCGGCGGAGGCCCCGGGACTGGCAGCCTTGCCCTCGCTGGAAGGCGAGGCAGAGCCTTCCACCTCGGTGCCGATGATGTAGACGCCAAAGAGCCCGCGGTCCGGAATGGTGCCGCCGGACGTCACGGCAAGCCGCTGCGCCCCGGGGCGGCCCTCGATGGTGCCGGCGTTCCGGTCCCAGATGATTCTAGGCCGGAGCTCGGCGAATTCGTCGGACGGGTAGCGGCCGGCCAACAGGTCCAGCGTGGCCTCGAACGCGGACCGGGGGAGGGAAGCGAACGGGGCGGACCGGCGGACCGTGGAGAACCATTCCTCCACATCGATGGAGCCCAGGGCCGTGGCCGCCACCGTCTGCTGCGCCAGGATGTCCAGCGGGTTGGCGGGAACACTAAGCCGCTCGATCTTGCCGCCGAGCATCCGCTCCACGGTAATGGCCGTATGCACGAGGTCGGCACGGTGCTTGGGGAACAGGACGCCCTGGGACACTTCGCCCACCTGGTGACCGGCGCGGCCCACCCGCTGCAGCCCGCTGGCCACGGACGGCGGCGACTCCACCTGGACCACCAGGTCCACCGCGCCCATGTCGATTCCGAGCTCAAGGGAGGACGTGGCGACAACGCACCGCAGCCGGCCCGATTTCAGGTCGTCCTCGATCAGCGCGCGCTGGTCCTTTGATACGGAACCGTGGTGGGCCCGCGCCAGCACGGGATCGGCGCCTGCGGTGCTGCCCGCCTGCGCCATCATGTGGGCCGGTGTAGCCGTCGACGCCGGTGTGCCGGCGCCCGCGGACGGCACCGCCGACGGCACGGCGGACTGTATTGCTGAAGGCGTGGATTCGAAGTCCGGCGCCCCGGCGCCGAATTCGCCCCAGCCTCCGCCCGCCGCCACCAGTTCACGTTCGGCATGGATCTCGTTGAGGCGGGCCGTCAGGCGTTCGGCGAGGCGGCGCGAATTGGCGAACACGATGGTGGACTGGTTGGCCATCACCAGGTCCACGATCTTCTCCTCCACATGCGGCCAGATGGACGCCTGTGGCTGCAGCCCCGACGCAGGGCCGGAGTCGAAGGCGCCGGCGGCCCCCTGCAGATCGGACATGTCCTCCACCGGAACGGACACGGTCAGGTCCCAGTTCTTCTTGGACGGCGGCGCCACGATTTCCACCGGGGCAGATCCTGCGAGGAACTGGGCCACGAGTTCGCGGGGCTCCACGGTGGCTGAGAGGCCGATCCGCTGCGCGGGTTTGGGCAGGAGCGCATCCAGCCGTTCCAGCGACACGGCCAGGTGCGCGCCGCGCTTGGTGCCAGCGACGGCGTGGACCTCGTCCACGATGATCGTGTCCACCTCGGACAGGGTTTCCCGGGCCCGGGACGTGAGCATTAGGAACAGGGACTCCGGGGTGGTGATGAGAATGTCCGGCGGGTGGGAGAGCAGCGTGCGGCGGTCCGCCGTCGTCGTATCCCCCGAACGGACCCCCACAGTGATCAGCGGGGCGGGCAGGCCCAGCCGTTTGGCTGTCTGGGTAATGCCGATCAGCGGCGCGCGGAGGTTGCGCTCGACGTCGACGCCGAGCGCCTTGAGCGGTGATATGTACAGGACGCGGGTCTTGCGCCGGGGCGCCTTCGGTTTCCTGCCTTTGGCAGCCGGGTCCAGGCCGGGCAGTGCTTCCGGCTCGGCGGGAGCGGACGCCTGGAGGCGGTCGAGTGCCCAGAGGAATGCTGCGAGGGTTTTGCCGGAGCCGGTCGGCGCGACCACCAGCGCATGGGAGCCGGACGAAATGGCGTCCCAGGCCCCGTTTTGTGCGGGTGTGGGCGCGGAAAACGCACCGAGGAACCACTCCCTGGTGGACTGGCTGAACCTGTCCATGGTCCGCCCGGAAGAAGTCCCGCCGGCCGGCGTTCCTGATGGTGTGTCGCCCGACTGTTTCTTGCCTGACGGCCCGCCGGCGACGTCCTTCCCCTGCATTCCTCCATCATGCCGTACCGCACTGACACTATTGGCGGCACTTCCGGCGGGTTCCGGCGAGGCCCCCGCAGGGTCAGTCAACCTGCCGCAGATCGCGGGTGGCCGGTCCTTCCAGCACCGTCCCGGTGCTGCTGAAGCGGGAACCGTGGAGCGGGCAGTCCCAGGATCTTTCGCTGTCGTTCCAGCGCACAATCCCGCCCAGATGGGTGCAGACGGCCGACAGTTGGCAGCGGGTGCCGTCGACGGTGGACACGGCCACGGGCTTCCGGCCGCGGCGGAACACCAGGCCTGCCCCCTCCGGTGGCTGCTGCCGTGACTCGCCCAGGCGCTTGAGTCCCACCTGCGCCCAATCCCTGGCCAGCGTGGCGGCGACCGCCGCATTGAGGGTTGCTGCCGAGGCGGCTCCGGCCGGGGACGTGACCCGGTGGTGGATGACGCTGGCCCAGGGGAGCTGGGTGCCGAGGATGTCGGACGTGATGTCCAGGGCGGCGGCCACGGAGTTGGCCATGCCCCATTTGTTGTACCCCGTGGCGAAATAGACCCGGCCCAGCCCCCGCGGCAGCTTGCCGAAGAAGGGCATCAGGTTGGTGGCCTGGTAGTCCTGGGCGGACCACGAGTGGGTGAGGCTGGCGCCGGGGAATTTCGCCGTTGTCCAGTCGATCAGTGTGTCGAGGTAGGCCTGCGTTGACCTGGCGCGGCCCACCGGATGCCCGTTGCCTCCCACCAGGAGGAGCCGACGGCCGTCGGCGGGATAATCGCGCAGGGATCGGATCGGCTGCTCAACGGACAGGAACATACCGTCCGGGACAGCGGTTGTCCCGGGCAATTCGAAGGCCGCCGCGTAGGACCGCAGCGGCTTGAGCTTGGCGAAATATAGCCCCCGGTCCAGGACCGGGGTCCCCGTGGCGAGCACCACGTCCCCGGCACGCACGGGTCCGTGATCTGTCTGGACCTCGAGTTCCGCACCCAGGAGCGCGCCAAGTCCCCGGAATCCGTTCAGCCGCACGCCGGAAACGATCTGACCTCCGTGCGAGCGGACGTCATCCACCAGGGCGTCGATGACTTCCATGGGGTGGATCTGGGCCTGCCGGCCCAGGCGGAGCGCACCTTTGACGGGAAAAGGGAGCCCGGGTTCCCGGACATACTCCACAGCAAGTCCGGCGGCCTGGGCAACCGCCATTTCCTTACGGAGGATGTCGGTACCGTCTTCAGAAGTGGCGTACGTATAGGCATCCCGGCGCTGGAACGCCACTCCCCGGCCCTCGAGGTACCGCAGCAGCCAGGCCTGCCCCTCGCGGTTCATCTCGACGTAGGCATCCACCACCTTCTGCGAATACTGGTTCCTCAGCGCGGACAGCACAGTGCCCTGCAGCAGGGAAACCTTTGCGGTGGTGTTGCCGGTGGTCACGGCGCCCGGGCTCCTGGCTTCGAGAACCAGCACTTTCTTGCCTGACCGGGCGAGGAGCAGGGCCGTCACCAGCCCGGTCAGCCCGGCCCCCGCCACCACCGAGTCAAACGCGCTGCGGGGATGGAACTGGTCGCTGCGGAACGTGTGGGTGCGGTCCAACCACAACGAGGTCATCGGCCGGCCTGCCTTTCCTCAGTCCCGTGACATCACCGTCGGGACTCCGAAAGAGTTCATAAGTCGACTTATCATGTCATGGGCTGCGTGGCCGGGGAACAGGGCCGGGCGGCTACCTCGAATTCCTAGCGGGCCTGGAACGCGCCTATGCTCAGCAGTTCGATGTCCGCGTTGCTGCAGGCGTCCCGCGGCTCCGCCAGGAACAGCGAAGCCGTGTCCTCCGGCGGGTAGATCCGGTAGCCGGCCGCGGGAGTGACGGCGCAGTCCGGATAGTTGCGGGCCTGCGTGTAGCGCAGCGCGGCTGCTCCCGCCTGGCCGGGAGCCAGCAGGACATCAGCTGCCGGAGCTGACTCGTCCCGTTTTGCCGGAGCCCCGATGGGGGAGCCGTTGGCGTCCGCCGTGAGGGAGACGCCCGGGAAGCCCTTCAGGAGGCAGGGCTCAGAGCCGGAGTTGGTGAGGATGAGCTGCGAGTTGATGCTGCCCGCGGCGCCGCCGCCGGCGGAATCGTCCGTCACCGTCAGGTTCGCGGCCTTGCACAGCGCGGGTCCCGCGGGTGAAGACGACGACGGCGGGGTGCTGGGCGTCTGGCTTGTGGCCGGTGCGGAGGAACCGGACGGAGTGCTGGAAGTGGATGCCGGCTCGGGAGTCCCCTGGGACTGGGGCTGGCTGGGCCCGCATGCTGTGAGCAGGAGGGCGGCGGCCGCGACCGCCGTCGTGATGACAAGACCGTTTTTAATTGGCTGAGACCTCATGGCTCAACCTTCATGCCCGCGGTTGCCTGAGTCAACGATGCCACGACCGCTGCCGCGGATTGATGCCCGGATTGTGATTTCCGGGCATCAATCCCGCGTACTACTTCCCGGGCTTGGAATCAGTCGGTTCGGAAGCGCCGGGTTCGGAAGTGGCCGCTGCAACACGGGCCTCGGCCGTCTTGCCGTTCCTGCTGCGCATCAGTGCCACCCCGCCGAGGGCAAGTCCGCCGAGGCCTGCTACGAGGCCGGCCCAGCTGCGCGCCTGCGAGCCGTCGTCCGTCCCCTCGTCCGATACGGATGAGGCGTGGGCCGCGGCCGCCGGCGTTTCTGACGCCGACCCGTGGCTGTCCCCGGCGGCAGCCGTGACGGTGAGCGACGGTGCCGGCGCTTCGAGGGAATGCGGGTCCTGGCCGTCCTTGGCGATCTCGGACCAGTCCGTCTGCCCCTGCTCACAGTTCTGCAGGGTGGGGAAATGGAGGGTCTTGCCGGCGGCGTCGGGGAGCTTGACGGAGAGCACCAGCGCGTCCCGGAGTTCGGGGTCCAACGGTGCCTTGGCGGTGTAGACGATCTGGCTGGTCCGCTTGGTGATGGTTGCGCCGTCCGCGAGCTTCTTCGGTTCCGGCAGCTGCTCCACAACCTTCTCCACGGTCCAGTTCGGGTTGACCGTGGGCTGGGCGTCGTTGAGTTCCTCGGGGAGCGTGATGGTCACCTTGGTGGTGCCTGAGTCGTCGCAGCCATGCGGAATGCCGAAGGTGAGCAGCGCGTAGGAGTTGGCGTCGGTCTTGTCCGGGGTGACGCCGACGTGCGCGGATGCAGCCGTGACTCCGGCCAGCATGAGTGCAGCGGTGCCGCCGGCCACGGCCGTTGCGGAGAGGGTACGGCGGAAGGACTTGGGTGATGACTTTTTCAAGAGAGGGCCTTTCAAAGGTGCACGGGGCCAGTGGCGGTGCACAAAACTATGGAGGGGCGTCCGGTGCCGCGGCACGGGGCCGCTGGAACCGCCGGAAGCGGCGGTTCGGCGGGCAGGCCGGAGCCAGGAAAAGGTGTCAGGAAAGTACGACGGCGGCAGGCGGGCCCCGCCTGCAGTCCGGCCTGAGGTTGCGCCAGGGGAGCGGCGCGGAATCCGCCGGCCAGCCGGCGGCGGCAGGTGCCGCGGCGACGTCGGGCATTGCCGCTTCGGGAAGTTGAACGAGGGGCCGGAGCCACGCGGCGAGGGACCAGAGGGCGGCCTCGCCCTTGGCTAGCAGCAGCGCACAGGCGAGGGTGGCCAGGGCATGCCCGGCCAGCATCAGGGAGGCGGCCCAGGGGGAATCGGCATGGTGCACGTGGGCGGCGCCGGCGGTTTCCAGCGGGAATCCGGCCAGTGACGGGGCCGCCGGGTGATGCCCCGGTACGTTTGCATGCACGGTCCCGGCGGGGGAGCTAAAGGCGCTGAAGGCCTCGTGCAGGACCAGCTGACCGGCTCCCAGGAGCACGGCCATCGCGGGAAAATTCAGTCGGAGGCGGGTGGCCGCGGTGGCCGCCATGCCGGTGAGTGCCAGGACAGCCAGCATGATGCCCGGAACCGGCAGTTCGCCGCCGCCAACCACGTGGGCGGCCGCGCCGAGAGTCACAATCATGGCGGCAACCATGGCCGCTCGGAGGGAATGGAAAGGAGTCCGGGCGTGGTGAGTGCGCACCGAGTCCTCCCTCAGGCTGGTTCGTTGCCGGCTGCGATCCGCGCGCTCCGGGCGCCGGCATTGGTGCGGGAGGAGGCTGGCGGATCCCTGCAATTCTAGCGGGGAAATGAGTTCCGTTACGGCTAGTCTGTTTCCGGCCCCGAGCAGTAGTGGCAGTCCTCTTCACAAAGTGCGTCTTCAGCTGCCGCGATCACATGCTGCTCCCGGCGAGCTGGAAGCCGTCTTCGACGTGGAAGAGCCGCCTGCGGCCAAGGCTCGACTTGATCCAGACGATGTCACCGGCTGCGGTGCGGTCGTCCACCTGACCGGTGAATTCGATGCGCCCGTTCCGGCTCAGCTGCACGCTGTCCCCAACCTGCACGTCGTCCCAGCCCGGTCCGCTGCCAACCCAATTCGTTTGTGACGTCACAATGTTCCTCGATGCCCGTTCCTAGAAGCCTGCTTGATTCCCCTGCGGCAACTGGTGTGTCAGCGCCGACAAGATCCATCTAAGCCGCAGGCCGGGACGGCTTTCAATGGATGAAGTGATGATGGTGCCGCAAAGTATTGTGCAGCCGTCCAGCGTGGTCTATGCGGCATCCGTGCCCCGCCCTAGACTGCTGGCATAAGCTGCCATCCACCTTTTAGGAGAGACCATGGACTACTCAGGGACCGGCAATGAGAAAGCAGTAGCTGCGGGCGAGCTCAACCGGACACACATCGGGCAAACCGTCAGCTTCCAGCCGGACGAGTTCACGCTGGTGTTCGGCCGGATCGGCGCCATCGCACGCAAGGAAGGCGGAGTGACCGTCGCGCTGGAGGGCGTTGACGGCGCCGGAGGGCTGCCGTCGCATTACAGCCTGCCGCCGACGCAGAATGTCTACGTCCAGCCGGACATGCTTACCAACACGGAATCCACCATCAAGGATCTCTTCGGCAAGGTCCAGGACAACCTGCGCGGCCACAGGCCGGACCAGCGCCCGGACCAGCGGCCGGACCAGCGCCCGGACGTTCCTTAACCCGCCGTTCCGTAGCCCGGCGGTTTACCGCCCAAGGGTCAGCAGCCGGGCCCCGGATCCCCACTTGCGGGGGAACCCGGGGCCTGGCTGTTGGACGGTACAGGCGGGAGCGGTCAGGCGATGGCCTGATCGGCGATTTCCAGGACTTCGTCGAGGATGGCCAGGCCGGCCGCGGTGTCCTGCACGCTGGTGTTGCAGGGCGGGACCACGTGGATCCGGTTGAAGTTGGCGAACGGCAGCAGGCCCTTGGATTTGCACGCCGCGACGAGCTCGTTCATCACCGGGCTGGAGCCGCCGTAGGGCGCCAGCGGCTCCCGTGTGGTCCGGTCCCGGACGAGCTCGATGGCCCAGAACACGCCGGTGCCGCGGACCTCGCCCACTGACGGGTGCCGTTCGGCAAAACCGGCCAGTGCGGGGCCGATGACGGTTTCGCCCAGGAAGGCGGCGTGTTCCACGATGCCCTCGCGTTCCATGGTGTTGATCGTGGCGACGGCGGCTGCTGTGGCCAGCGGGTGTCCGGAGTAGGTGAGCCCGCCGGGGTAGACGCGCTTCCCGAAGGTCGCGGCGATTTCGGGGCTGATGGCCACGCCGCCGAGCGGGACGTAGCCGGAGTTGACGCCCTTCGCGAAGGTCAGCAGGTCCGGAACGACGTCGAAATGCTCGACGGCGAACCACTTGCCCGTGCGGCCGAAGCCGGCCATGACCTCGTCCGCGATGAAGACGATGCCGTGCCTAGTGCACAGCTCCCGGACGCCCTGCAGGTAGCCGGGCGGCGGCATGTAGATGCCGGCAGTCCCGGGAATGGATTCCAGGATCAGCGCCGCGATGGTGGCGGGGCCCTCGAGGGTGATGAGCTGCTCGAGGTGCTCCAGGGCGCGCTGGCTTTCCTCCTCTTCGGTGGTGGAGTGGAACGCCGTGCGGTAGAGGTAGGGCGGGAAGAAGTGGATGGTGCCGGTGCTGCCGGTGTCGCTGGGCCAGCGGCGGGGGTCGCCGGTGAGGTTGACCGCGAGTTGGGTGCCGCCGTGGTACGAACGGTAGGCGGAGAGGACCTTGTGGCGGCCGGTGTGGAGCCGGGCCATCCGGACGGCGTGTTCGTTGGCGTCGGCGCCGCCGTTGGTGAAGAAGATCCGGTCCAGTTCCCCCGGCGTGCGTTCGGCGATCAGCCGCGCGGCTTCCGACCGGGCGTCGTTGACATAGCTCGGGGCGATGGTGCACAGCTTCGCGGCCTGCGCGGCGATGGCAGCGACGACGGCGGGGTGCTGGTGGCCGATGTTGGTGTTGACCAGCTGGGACGAGAAGTCGAGGTACCTGTTGCCGTCGCCGTCCCACACGTGGGAGCCCTCGGCCGCGGTGATGACCATCGGATCCAGGAGGTCCTGAGCGGACCAGGAGTGGAAGACGTGCTTGCGGTCCAGGTCGTAGGCGCGGCGGGCCGTTCCGGCGTCCCCGGACTGCGGCAGGACGCCGCTTTCAATCGTGGAAGTCATGACTGTTCCTTTCGAAGGAGCGCCGGTCAGGCGTTCTGCGGGAAGCCGAGGTTGATGCCGCCGTGGCTGGGATCGAGCCAGCGGGAGGTGACGGCCTTGCCGCGGGTGAAGAAGCCGACGCCCTCGGTGCCGTGGGCGTGGGTGTCGCCGAAGAGTGAGTTCTTCCAGCCGCCGAACGAGTAGTAGGCCATCGGGACCGGGACGGGGACGTTGATGCCCACCATGCCCACCTCCACTTCGTTCTCGAAGCGGCGGGCCGCGCCGCCGTCGTTCGTGAAGATCGCGGTGCCGTTGCCGTAAGGGTTGTTGTTGATCAGCTCGAGTGCCTGGTCATAGGTGTCCACGCGGACCACGGACAGGACCGGGCCGAAGATCTCGTCCTGGTAAATGGACATGTCGGTGGTGACGTTGTCGAAAAGGGTGGGGCCAACGAAGAAGCCGTCACCTTCGGCGTCCGGGGAGATGGTCCGGCCGTCGACGACGATCGTGGCACCGGCCGCTTCGCCGGCATCCACGTAGCCGGCCACCTTGTCCCGGTGCTGGGCCGTGACGAGGGGGCCCATGTCGCAGCCGCGCAGGCCGTCGCCGGTGCGCAGGGAGTTGGCGCGCTGGGCAATCTTGGCCACGAGTTCGTCGGCGATGTCGCCCACGGCCAGCAAGGCAGAGATCGCCATGCAGCGCTCGCCGGCCGAACCGAAACCGGCGTTGACCGCGGCGTCCGCCGCGAGGTCCAGGTCGGCGTCCGGCAGCACGATCATGTGGTTCTTGGCGCCGCCGAGGGCCTGGACACGCTTACCGTGGGCCGTCGCGGTCTGGTAGACGTACTTGGCGATCGGGGTGGAGCCCACGAAGGAAACGGCCTTGACGTCAGGGTGGGTGAGGAGGGCGTCCACGGCAACCTTGTCGCCGTGCAGGACATTGAAGACGCCGTCCGGCAGCCCGGCTTCCTTCCACAGCTCTGCCATCCAGTTGGCGGCCGTCGGATCCTTTTCGCTCGGCTTGATGATCACGGTGTTGCCGGCGGCGATGGCGAGCGGGAAGAACCACATGGGAACCATGGCCGGGAAGTTGAACGGGCTGATGACGGCAACCGGGCCGAGGGCCTGGCGGATGGAGTGGACGTCAACCTTCGTGGAGGCGTTTTCGGTGTAGCTGCCCTTGAGCAGATGCGGGATGCCGCAGGCGAACTCGACCACTTCCTGGCCGCGGGTCACCTCGCCCAGGGCATCGTCGAGGACCTTGCCGTGCTCCGAGGTGATGATGGCGGCGAGCTCGTCCTTGCGGGAGTTGAGCAGCTCGCGGAAAGCGAAGAGGACCTGCGTGCGGCGGGCGAGGGACGTGTCGCGCCAGGCCGGGAAGGCCGCCTTCGCGGCGGCGATCGCGGCGTTGCTGTCCTCGGTGCTGGCCAGTGCCACCTGGGCGGTGACTTTTCCGGTGGCGGGGTTGGTGACGGGCGCCGTGCGCTCGCCGGCCGGGACGTAGCTGCCGTTGATCCAGTGCTCGACGATGTTCAAGGAATCTCCTTAGATGGTGGCTTGTGGTCGCTTCATGCGTTGCGTCCAGTTTGTCTCCGGAGGACCGCCGCCATAAGGGGCGATGTGTAAAGGAAAATGTGGCTGCCATTACACTGTGTAAATGCTGCCAACCCTCCGCACCATTCTTGGCCTCCCCGTGCTTCGCGCTGCCTCGCCGCAGATTCTCGGCGGCGAGGCGGGCGGCGCCGCGGGCCTCGATGCACCGGTCCGCTGGGTCCACGTCAGCGAGCTGCTGGACATTTCCAGCCTTCTCTCCGGCGGCGAGCTGGTGCTCACCACCGGATTGGAGCTGGAGAAGGAACCGGAAGCCACGGCGTCGTTCATCCGGTCCCTCGAGGAATCCTCGGCCGCCGGGCTGATCGTGGAACTGGTGGGGGAACGGGACCGCAGCCTGGCCGCGCTGCAGGCGGCGGCGAAGTCATGCACGCTGCCGGTGATCGTGGTGCAGCGGCGGGTGCGCTTCGTCGAGGTCACCGAGGTGGTGCACCGGATGATCGTGGCGGAGCAGCTTGAGCGCGTGGAACGCGCCCGCGACGTCCACGAGGCCTTCACGGTCCTCAGCCTGGAAAGCGCCGGAACGGAGCGGGTGGTGGAGCAGGCCGCCGGGATGATCGGAGCTCCGGTGGTGCTGGAGGACCTGTCCCACCTGGTCCTCGCCTACTCGGCGCAGGGCTTGGCCACAACAGAGCTCCTGCATGACTGGGAGCGCCGCTCGCGGACCACGCCGTCGTCCGCGAGAACGGTGCGCACCGGTCCGGAGGACTGGCTGCAGGTTCCGGTGGGTGTCCGGGAGCAGCTGTGGGGACGGCTGGTCCTACCGGTAACCCCGGATGACGAGGAAACCGCGGCCATGGTGCTTGAGCGCGCGGCGCAGACCCTTGCCATCAACCGCCTCGCCGAGCGGGACCGGCGCGAGCTCAGCCAGCAGGCCCAGGCCGGCCTGCTCAACGCATTGCGCCACCCCCGGGGGCTCAGCGAGGCGGAGGCCCTGGCGCGCGCCGGCGCCCTGGGGCTGAAGCGCTCGCCGTTCTATGTGCCGATTGTGTACCGCACCGGCGCCTCCGCGCAGGCTGCGCCGACGTCCGACGGCGCACAGTCCCGCGATCCGCTGGCCGGCCAGCAGGAGGAACGCGCCCTCCTGGAACTGCTGGCCAAGGTGGTGAAGTCCACAGCGGGCAGCGCGCTGACTGCCAGTATCCAGTCCGGGTCGGTGGGCATGATCCTTGCCCTCCCTGCGAAGCAGCTCGAGGACGCCACACTGCAGCGGCTGGCGGACGCCCTGGCGGTGCAGGCGGGCGGCGGTACGCAGGCAGCGGACGACGGCGGCACCCGCCTGAGGGGGGCGGCGGCACAGGCCTGGACCATCGGCGTCGGACGTCCGCGGGGTTCCCTCCTGGAGGCGGCGGCCGGCATTGATGAGGCTGCCCACGTCGCCGAAACGGCGGCGACGCTGCGCGGTGCCGGAAAGCCGTTCTACCGGGCCACCGACATCCGGCTGCGGGGGCTGCTGGCGCTCCTGCGCAACGATCCGCGCGTACAGCAGTTTGTGGAGTCCGAACTGGAAAGCCTGCTGCAGGCCGAGGCCCGGGGGAACGGCGGGTACCTGGACCTGCTGGGCCAGTATCTCGAATCCGGCGGAAACAAGGCGGCGCTGGCACGGAGCGGCTATTTGAGCCGCCCCACCCTGTATGCCCGGCTGGCCCGGTTGGAGGAGCTCCTGGCGGTGGACCTTGACGACGCCGAATCCCGGACGTCGCTGCACGTCGCCCTCCTGCTGCACAGGCTCCGGGCGCTGTGAATCAGGGCTCACCCCCGCCCCCGAACGCGGCAGATGCCGCAGAATGCGAACATTGACGGATGGCTAAGCCCTTTACGCTGACCCAGCTGCGGTATTTTGCGGTGGTAGCGGAGCTCGAGAACATGACAGCGGCCGCGGACAGGCTGCTGGTGACCCAGTCCACCCTGTCCACGGCCATGGCGCAGCTTGAAGCGAGCCTGTCCACGCAGCTGTTCGTGCGGCTCAGGACGCGCGGCCTGCGCCTCACGCCGACCGGACGGCAGCTTGCCCAGGACATCAAGGTGTTGCTGGAGCATGCTGATTCGCTCTACGAATCCGCCCGCGGCCTGGCGGCCAGCCTGGTGGGTGAGCTCAAAGTGGGCGTGTTTGCTCCGCTGGCGCCCTTCAGGCTTCCGGCGATCCTCCAGACATTCGAGATGCAGCACCCGGGCGTTGAGGTTTCCTTCCTGGAAGCCGACCTGGCCAGCCTCCAGACGGCCCTGCTGGAAGGGCAGTGCGACGTGGCGCTCACGTACGGCCTCGGACTGGGTCGGGGCTTCACGTACCAGGTGCTGGAACGAGTCCCGCCGCACGTGCTGGTCCATGCCGGGCATCCCGCCGCGGCACGGCCCGAAAAGACCATTTCACTCAAGGAGCTCGACGGCGAACCCGCCGTGGTGCTGGACCTGCCGCACAGCCGGGAGTACTTCGAGCAGCTCTATGTCATTGCCGGGGTGGTGCCCAATGTCCGGCACCGTTTCGCAGGGTATGAGACGGTCCGGTCATTCGTGGCGAAGGGCCACGGGTACGCATTGCTGAACCAGCGGCTCCACAGCGACATGACCTACTCCGGCGGCAAGGTGGTGGCGCTGACGCTGACGGATAATTTGCCGCCGATCGAAGTGATGCTGGTCCGTCCTGAGGGCGTGCAGCCGACGCGGCGTGCCCTGGCGTTTGAGGAGACCTGCCTCCGCCTCTACGGGGCGTCGCGCAACTGACCGGCATGGCCGGACCCGGCATCAACCCTGCCGTAAACCCGGCCGCATTGTCATTGACAAAATCGATCGATTCCTCAAAAACAATCAATTGGACAGATGTGAACAGGATCACACACAGTTGATGCAACCGGGTGGATCCGGGGATCCTCCAGCGGCGAAAACCCCGCAAACACGGCTTGGGCCGAAACCCCCAGCGAGCTGACCATGTTGATCAAAGGAGATTCAATGGTTCCGAATCACACACAATGTGTCCGACGCATGTCCGGACCGGGGTATCACGGCAACAGCGCGGCAACGTCCGTAAAAAATTCTTCAAATGCCCGTAACGCGGCATCGGGTACCGGAAACACGGCAAACCTAGCGTGGCTCTCATGACCATCAACGACATCAAGAACCAGCCGCAGCCGGCCGCGGAGTCCGGCCGCAACACATCCTCCATGAACCCCGCCGGCTCAGGCGCTGCGACCCTCGAGAAGGACACCGCCCGCCCCGCAGCCGGCCAGTCGGGCACCACCAAGATGCAGAAGCGCGTCCTGCTGGGTGGAAGCATCGGCCAGTTCATCGAGTTCTACGACTTCACCCTCTACGGCCTCACTGCCGTGATCTTCTCGCAACTGTTCTTCCCCGGCAGCAACCCCGTCGCTGCCTTGCTGGCCACCTTCGCCACGTTTGGCGTCGCCTTCGTGGTCCGACCCATCGGCGGCCTGTTCTTCGGGGCGCTCGGCGACAGGATCGGCAGGCGGCGCGTCCTGACCATCACCCTGGTTGCCATCGGCGGTGCGACCGCCCTGATGGGGCTCCTGCCCACCTACGGCCAGATCGGCGCCTGGGCCCCTGCACTCCTGGTGCTCTGCCGCCTCATCCAGGGCTTCTCGGCCGGCGGTGAATCCGTGGGTGCTCCGTCGTTCGTCTTCGAGCACGCCCCGGTCAACAAGCGCGGCTTCTGGCTCAACATCACCATCGCCGCCACTGCCCTGCCCTCCGTGGTTGCGGGCACCATGATCCTGGTCCTCAGCCAGTCGATGCCCAACGAAGCCTTTATGGCCTGGGGCTGGCGCCTGCCGTTCCTGCTCGCCCTGCCGCTTGCCCTGTTCGGGGTGTGGATCCGCAGCCGCACGGTGGAAAGCGACGCGTTCAACGAGGCCAAGGCAGCCCGGACCAAGGAATTCAGCCCCGTCCGCGAGGCCTTCCGCGAGAACCGCCTCCGCATGGTGCAGGTCATCTTCGTGATGGGCCTGACAGCCATGGGCTTCTACTTCCTCTCGGCCTACTTCGTTTCCTACGTGCAGACCACCGGCCACCTCAGCCGCGAACAGTCGCTGATGGTGAACGCCGCAGCATTGGCCCTTTACGCCATCCTCCTGCCGATCGGCGGCCGCCTCGGGGACCGCTTCGGCCGCAAGCCGATGCTCATCGCCGGTTCCCTCGCCCTCGCTGTGCTGTCCGTGCCGAGCTTCATGCTGGTCACCAGCGGCAGCCTGCCGCTGGCACTGCTGGGACAGTCCCTCTTCGTGGTGGCGCTCTGCATCTACGGCGGCGGCTGCTACACCTTCTTCGTCGAGATCTTCACCACACGCACCCGCTTCACCTCAGCGGCCATCAGCTACAACGGCGCCTACGCCCTCTTCGGCGGCACCGCCCCGTTCATCGGCACCGCCCTCGTAGGAGGAACCGGAGTGCCGCACGCGCCGGGCTTCTACATGGCGGCCGCTGCCGCCGTCGTACTCCTCCTGGTGCTGTTCACCAAGGTGCCCGAGACCCGCGGACGCATGGGCTAAGCCCGCCACCCGCCCTCTTCACAGCAATACACAAAGGACTTCCCATGAATTCAGCAGCTTTCCTCTCCGACTTCCACCACGTGGCCACCATCGGCGCCACACCCCACAACGGCGTTGACCGCCAGGCGGCCACCGCCGAGGACGCGCAGACGCGCGACTGGTTCGCCGCCTGGGTGCACGACGCCGGCTGGGAACTCCGGGTGGACGGCATCGGCAACATGTTCGGGCTGCTGGAGTGGACTCCCGGTGCACCGTACGTGCTGATCGGATCGCACCTGGACAGCCAGCCGCTGGGCGGCCGCTTCGACGGCGCCTACGGCGTGATCGCCGCCCTGCACGCGGCACGCCGGCTGGCTGCCGAGGTTGCGGAGGGCGGAGCAGTGCCCCGCTTCAACCTTGCGGTGGTGAACTGGTTCAACGAGGAGGGCGGACGGTTCGCGCCGAGCATCATGGGAAGTTCGGTCTTCGCCGGCTTGCTGGAGCGGGAGCGGATGCTCGATGTCCGGGACCTGCAGGGCGTCACCGTCCGAGAAGCCCTGGACGGCATCGGATACCTGGGTGCCGCCGAGGGCCCGGACGTCGCGGGCTACGCGGAAATCCACATTGAGCAGGGCCGGATCCTCGAGCGGGAAGGCATCGACATCGGCCTGGTGGACAGCAGCTGGTACACGCAGAAGCTGGACATCGAGGTGCTGGGGGAGCAGTCCCACACGGGCGCCACCGCCATGGCGGACCGGCATGACGCCCTGGTGGCGGCGTCGAAGATCATCCTGATGGTGCACGACGTCACCGGCGACTTCGGGGACGAGGCGCTGGTTTCCTCCGTGGGCCAGCTGACCCTGGAACCGAACTCCCCGATCGTGGTGGCCCGCAGGGTGCACCTTGTGGCGGACCTTCGCTCGGGTGATCCGGAGATCGTCAAGGCCGCCCGGGCCACGCTGCTGGAGAAGATTGACGTGTTGGCCCGCGAACACGACATCAAGGTCAACGTGAAGGACTTCGACATCCGGCCCATCCGCCGCTTTCCCGAGGCCGGCCTGGAACTGGCCGACAAGGTCGCGGCCAACCTGGGACTCTCCGCCCGGCGGATCCGGACCATGGCCGGCCACGACTCCGTGGCAATGAACACGGTGGCGCCGTCCGTCATGCTGTTCATTCCCAGCGTGGACGGCGTCTCGCACTGCGAACGTGAATTCACCACCGACGCCGACATGGTGGCAGGAGTGGACATGCTGACCGGTGTGGCCCGCGAGCTCGTCGGCGGGGCGCTCGCATGACGGAGCTGCACTACCTCGACGCCGCCACGGCACTGCGGCTTTTCCGCACCCGGGAGCTTTCCCCGGTGGAGCTGATGGAGGCCGTGATTGCGCGGACGGAGGCCGTCAACGTGGAAGTCAACGCCCTGACGGAAACGCTCTTCGAGGAAGCACGGCCCGCAGCCCGGAAGGCCGCCGCCAAATACGCCCGCGGCAGGGACATCACCCCGTTGCTGGGCCTGCCGGTGGCCGCCAAGGAAAAGCACGGACTCAAGGGCCGGACGCTCTCGCAGGGACTTGTGGCCCGGAAGGAGGAGTTGGCGGCGGAGGACCACCCGGTCATCGGCCGTATCCGGCGTGCGGGCGGCATCATCCACGCCCGCACCACCACTCCCGAGTACAGCTGCGCGACTGTCACGCACAGTCCGCTGTGGGGAGTCACGCGGAACCCATGGAACCTGCAGTTCTCGCCCGGAGGATCCTCGGGCGGTTCCGGGGCCGCTCTGGCCGCCGGGCTGGCTCCGCTGGCTACGGCCTCGGACATCGCCGGCTCCACCCGGCTGCCGGCGTCGTTCACGGGAACTGTGGGCTACAAGGCACCGTACGGGAGGATCCCCGGCGTGGCGCCGCTCTCCGCCGACCATTACCGCGGCGACGGACCCATGGCCCGGACCGTGGCGGACACCGTCCTGCTGGCCAATGTCATGGCCGGACGGCACCGGGGGGACCACACCTCGCTCGCGGACGCGCCCGGGATTGGGGTTCCCGGACTGGAGACGCACGACGGCGGTTCTTCCGTCGCGGCGGCATCAGTCGCAGGGATGAGGATCGCCCTGTGCATCCGCCTTGGGAACTACCCCGTAGCGCCCGACGTCGAGGCCAACACCCGCGCGGTCGCTGCGGCTTTGCAGGACGCCGGGGCCGTGGTCGAGGAGATCGAACTCCCGTGGACCACGGAGTCCATCAGCCGCACGATGTTCACACACTTCGGGTACTTGTTGGGCCCGGCCATGGAGGACGAGACCGAGGGCTCAACCGAACTCCTGGCCCCCTACACACGCCGCTTCATGGCGGATGCCAGGCGGGCAGCCGAGGGGAACCGCTTTGTTGACGGCATCCGGGCCGAGACCCGCCTGCAGGCCGAGCTGGCTGCCGCCATGGCCGGTTTCGACGCCCTGGTCTGCCCCGCGTCCGCCGTCGCCGCACTGGATGCCGACGGCATGTACCTTGACGGGATCGACGCCGGCGGGCAACAGCTCGAGCACTACTGGCAGGGCCACATGACGGCGCCGTTCAACATCGCCAACCGCTGCCCGGTGCTGGCCGTTCCCAGCGGTATGGCGGACTGCGGGATCCCCACGGGCGTGCAAATCGTCGGGCACCCGTACGACGACGCCGCGGTGTTCACAGTGGGCGCGGCCGTGGAAGCGGTCCGGCCCTGGGCTGCACGGCGGCCGGGGATCCTGGCGATGGCCTAAGGGGCTGAATCGGGCACAGCCGAGGGGAAGGACTCCCGGAGTGCTGCGAGCAGCTGGCCGAAGACCTCATCTTCCGTGCCCATGCCGTCGACGCTCAGCAGGATCCCGCGCTGTGAGTACGCCGAGGCCACCGGCTCGGTTTCGCGGTAGTAGAGCTCCAGGCGGTGCCGGATCACGTCCTCGGTATCGTCGCTGCGCCCGGTCAGGGTGGCGCGGCGGAGCACCCGGCGGACCAACTCGGTATCGTCGGCCGTCAATTGGAGTGCAACGTCCAGGGCCTGCCCGTTGGCGGCAAGGATCGTGTCAAGCTCGGCCTGCTGCGCCGCATTGCGTGGATACCCGTCCAGGAGGAACCCGCCCCGGACGTCATCCTCGTTCAGGCGGTCCCGCACCATGCGGTTGGTCAGGCTGTCGGGAACGAAGTCGCCGGCGTCCAGATGCGCCACGACGTCACGGCCCAACGGCGTCAGGTTCTTCACGTGCTCACGGAAGACGTCCCCGGTGGACACCCCGTTGACGCCGAGGTGCTGGGACAATCGTTCGGCCTGGGTGCCCTTGCCGCACCCCGGAGGGCCCATGATCAGCATTCGCATCGGTGAGACCACTCCTTGGCGCCGTTGAAAGGTGTCCCTACATGGTGTCCGCCGGGAGACATCAGCACAAGGGACCGGGGGCAGCGCCTGGTCCGTGTCCTAATTGTGAGCAAATCTTTCGGCGATCCTGCGTCGGCGCAGGGTTTGCGTGGGTAGCTTCGGTACACCACTAGATGGAAGGTGTACCGAAATGACGATCACTGACTACTTCTCAGGCGTAGCCATCATGCTTGGATCCCTGATAGCCGCTGCGGGGCTTTCTGCCGGGATCATCCGCGCCAGGTCCCATCACCACTAGAAGTTATTCGAACATGGGTGAGAGGAACCTTCGCTCGTACCGTCGGATGCAGTTTGTTTCCGTCGCGAATCGGTAGGCCTCGATGCACTCGGGATCCACAGCCGCCGCCGATCGGTACTTCTCGTAGTCGGCGAGCGACGGGAAGGTGAACAGGGCGAAGGCCTCGTCGCTGTCACCTTCGCTCGGAAGGAAGTAGCCGTGATGCTCTCCGCCCAGCCTGTTGACGAGGCGGATCCACCGCCGTCCATATTCTTCAAAGTCAGCGAGCTTGCTTGCATCGATCTCATATCGAAGGTGCACTGTGATCACGGATGGTCCTCTTTCATTAGGGGGCGTGCCGGCGGCTCGCCCGGATTTATACCGCGTTACCACTCCTGATACTTAGAGTGATTGGTGCCGTACTTGAAGACCCGTCCTCGCTGGGACTGCCTCTCCCCTTGGTGCCGCGGTGGCCGGCTGCGCCGGCGCCGGCGCTGCCAACGGTGTTCAGGACGAACAGAAGCGCCAAGGCGGCGATCGGGCAGACAATGCCAGGTCATACAGGGTGCCGTCAGGCCTGCGGAACTGCTTATCTTGGTTGAACATCGGAACGAATCCTATCGGGACCTGTCGGGCTGGTCGGGATGTTCCTGACCCAGATCCAGGAGATCAATGTCGACGCTGCCGGTGCCGGGTTTTGGGGATCCGCGGCGCTTGCGGAGCTGGGTGGCACGGTACTCGTCACGGGCCAGTATGAACGCATAGGGAGTGAAGAACCCTGAGAGCCCAATCGGCCACAACGCGCCCCACTCGGGTGCCGCACCTTCCCACAGGGGGCGCTGGAACAGCCAACACATGGCGATGAACATGCATGCTGAAAAGACCATGAGTATTCCCATGCCCCACCAGGTGCTGACCTGGGCCTGGCCGCGGCCGGGCGTGAAGCCGATCTCATCACCTGGGTAGCTGTGCAGCTCGCCGGTGCTGGTCCTGCGGAGAACTCGCTTCTCACCGGCCGCTACAGCCCTCTTGTGTTCGGCGTACACGGCATCGTTGCGGCGCTCACGCTCACGGTCATAAACCATGGTCGGTCCTCTTGGGTTCGAAATATCCCGGCTCTCCGGGAAAGGGGCGGGTGCTATGAGGGAAGTTCTCCCGGGTGATCTCCAAGGTTCCGGGGTGCTCCTCGAACCATTTGCGTGCCTGATCGTCGGTGACGGCGTACATCGGCTTTGGCAGCCCCTTGGGCTTGCGGAGCTTGCGGGCACGGAGTTCATCGCGAAGGGAACGGACGCTCAGGAGCCAGCCGCCAGTGAACAGGACGGTGCATGCCGCGGAGCCCAGCATGATGATCAAGCCCATACCCATGTCCCCCGGATCGGGAAAGGACATGAACAGGGCGATGATTCCGAAGAGTATCCCGAGCGGGGCCAGGATAGCGGGGACCGTCATCAGCAGGGCAACGATGCTCTGGCCGACAAAGCTGTTGGCCGTGTTGGCGGATTCGGTGGCACTGTGGCCTCCCAAGCCCCACTCCTCACGAGTGTAAGCGTGGATGACAACTTCTTTGCTCCACCCTCCGTACCCGTACCAGTACTTGGGCAGTCCTGGATGCTGTCTGGGTTCAGTGCCGGCCATTTGTCCGCAATGTCCGTTCTCCTAAGGGGCCATGCTCGGCCCGCTGCCGTACACATAGTCTTCACCCTAACGAAGAATGAGGTAGAGCCATGGCTATCAAGGGAGCGACGTCGTCGTCCACATGAAAGCCGGCAACAAGGTTGCTCTCCTAGATTCCGACTGCGGCCGAGGAGGGCCGGAATCCGGTTAGGCGTAGGGTGGAATTTAGACGATAGGAGCACTTCATGAAGAAAATCCTCATGGTACTGACCAGCGTTTCCGAGATCGGCGATACCGGAGAGAAGACCGGCTACAACGTGGCCGAGGCGGCACATCCCTGGAAGGTCTTCAAGGATTCAGGGCATTTTGTCGACTTCGCGTCCATCCAGGGCGGCCAGCCGCCGCGCGACGAGGTGGACTCAGAAGATCCCATCCAGGTTGCCTTTACGGAGGACGAGACCACGCGCGCCGGACTCTACAACACGGCCCGCATCGACGTCGTTGATTCCGAACAGTACGACGCCGTCTATCTCGTGGGAGGCCACGGCACCATGTGGGACTTCCCGGACAGCGAAGGCCTGCAGAAACTCGTAGCCAGCGTCTATAACGCCGGCGGCGTGGTGGGCGCTGTCTGCCACGGGCCGGCCGGGCTGCTGAACGTCGAGTTGGCCAACGGATTTCGGCTGGTCGAGGGCAGGAAGGTCGCTGCCTTCACCAACGACGAGGAGGTTGCCGCGGGGAAGGACAAGGTCATCCCGTTCTTTTTGGCAGACCGGCTCGAGGAGCAGGGCGCCACCCACGTCTCCGCTGGTGTCTTTGAAGAGAAGGTCGTGGTGGACGAGCGGCTGGTGACCGGCCAGAACCCGGCGTCAGCGGCCGGCGTCGCCAAGGAGATGGAGAAGCTCCTGGCAGAGGTCATCCACAAGGAAAAAGCCGAGGAACAGCACGATGCGGAGGCGCTGCGCGCCGAGAAGGACGCTGAGAAAAACGCCAAGAAGGCTGCCGCAGAAGCGGAGCACTAACACCAACAGTGCACTGAAGCTGAAGTCGGCCGGACTGTGGCCGTTACCGACCAGAATCCGCACACGACCGCATCCAAGTCGCAATCACTCAGGAGGTTCGCGGTGCCGGACACCACCTGCCACATGTCGATCTCGCTGGACGGCTTTGTCGCCGGGCCGGACCAAAGCCGCGAGGACCCCCTGGGCAAGCGGGGGCTGGAGCTGCACCGCTGGCACATCGGCGACCCGCGAGCCAACGATGCCGACAAGGTTGCGAACGAGTGGCTCATGCGCCCGCGGGGCGCGTATGTGATGGGTCGGAATATGTTCGGCCCTGTCCGTGGGGACTGGGATGAGGAATGGACCGGGTGGTGGGGAGCCGAACCGCCGTACCACGCGCCGGTTTTCGTCCTGACCCATCACGGACATGATCCGATCCAGATGGACGGCGGGACGACGTTCCACTTCGTTACCGAGGGCTTCGACGCGGCCTACTCCGCAGCGCGCCGGGCCGCCGGGGACAAAGGCGTGGACATCGCGGGTGGGGCTTCGACCGTGCGACAGGCACTGATCGCCGGCGTGATCGACGAGCTCACCCTCGACATCGCACCGGTCCTGCTCGGTTCGGGGGAGCGCATCTTCGGCGGGGTTGAATCCTTCGGCTTCGAACCCGCCGAGGTGCTTCACTCCCCGCTGGCCACCCACATCCGCTATCGCCGCGTCAGCTAACTCCGTAGGCACTGCCGGCCTCCTGAAGTGACGGCCTCCAGAAACAGAGAAGATCACCTCACCGTGGACGTGCGACTCACCACCATCGGTGTTTGCCGGGGATGAAGCCCGCGAGCGAAGCCAGGCCGCCGGCGCAGAATATAACTCCCACGAAACCGGCGATCCCGTCACTTATCGGTCCTGTGGTGAGAAAAACGCCGAGGCCGAGGCCGAGGCCGGCTACTCCCCGGCCGAGACGCCACGCGCGGTTCGCCTTCGGGTTCGACTCGTATCTCGAAACCCCATACTTCCGCCGCTCTCCTCCACGGTTTCCTGGCGGGTTCGGATTAATCTCACTGGGTCCCTCGACGACCCTGCCGAAGTCGTCCACCCACCGGCCGGTTCCTACTTCCGGGCAGTGGGCGTGCACGCTCTCGTCGATGGCTGCGAAGTCCGCTGGGAATCCCCGGTACATCATCGTCGAGAGGTCCACATCGAAGTCCAAGCGACCATCTGCCCAGTAGGCATCGTAGGTGACCAGTCGTACCGGGCGGTGCCGCCACCTAGAAGGCCTGATGAAAGCCGTCGCGCGCACGGCGACGGGCTGATCTGCGGTTTCGGGCATGGACCGAGCTTAGGGGCACCCGCTCTGAAACCGGGGACCAGGCAGTTCGCAAATTCGCTGGTGACCCAAAACTAGAGAGTTCGCCGAGAAGCGCCTGCCAGCCAGCAGCCAGCAGCCAGTGAAATGAGAAGTGGCGGGCACTTCTTCCCGAAGGAACAAGGCCCGCCATTTCTTAGAGGAACATCCTAAGCTTCTCTGCTTCCCAGCGTAGCCGCTGCGCTACATGTCGTGCACAGCGACCTCGGGTCTGACAGGCCAGCGGTCTGTCACCTCGCGGAAATCAATTGCCCGCAGCAACGGAGTCATGTCGTAAGCACTCATGTTCAGGCTGAGCTTGACACCGTGAACGGATTTCACTGTCAGGAACTGCTGACCTCTCAACGTCCCCACGCTGTAGTGCGCGATGTCGCTATAGGCAATCAGGTGTTCCTTGCCGAGCACGCTGCGGAAGGCCACCTCATAGGCGCGCGGAGCCACGTAAAAGTTGCGGTACATCGCGACGAATGCCATCCCGCCCAGGAGAATCGCCACCGAAGCAATACGGGCACCAAGAGGTGCGCGGGCTGTGGTGAAGGCGAACAGACCCATGAGGAGCCCCACGGACACGCAGAGCCAGCCAAAGATCAAAAGCACCTTCGGCATACGAACCTGTTCCGGGTACTCCTTGGACCGGTTGGGGTGCTTCCGCGCCCACCAGGCAATCGGGGCAATGGACACAGTCGTGAATACCGTGATGGAGATGTTTATGATCTGCGCTGTCGACATTTCGGCTACATGCCTTGGGCGCGGAATGTCAACGTGGCTGTGAGTATGAGCAAAGACGCGCTGATGGTACGACGAAGCATATTTCCCCCAGTATGTGATCGGCCTGTTCGGCCATATCCCGGCAAAGTCTAAACGCAAATGCGTCCTCGGATTTGAAGCACATCTGCAAGGCGCAGAATAGAGGGTGACGGCCGCCACGCCTCGCGGCCGGCTTTGAATGAAATGCTTACGGTCGCGGAGTGCAGCTGCCTGGTCCTGACTACCCTGTTCTCATGGGGGTCACAGGAATACCCAAGAGAATGAGCCGCGGCCGTAAGGTCTGGCTTGCTGTGGTGGCCGCGCTGGCTGTCTGTCTCACAGCCTTCTTCATCTGGACGTCGTGGAAGAGCAACCAGATCATTGCCGAGCTCAAGTCGATCGCCGATCGGCTTGAAACCAGTCCCGGGTGGGAGAACCTGGACACCCAGCCGCCGGTGGCCGCTGCGATGTGCACCACCCCCTTGGACGGCCCGTGTTCGCAGTATGCCTACAGATGGGCCACCCATCAGGCGTACCAGCAAGGCGACCTGGAGAAATACATCCACCAGGTCAGCCTGGTTCCCCAGGAGCTGGAAAAGTGCGAGAGGAACCCGCGGTTCAACGCAGGTGGACTGGACTGCCGGGCTGTCGGAATTATTGACGGCTGGAACGTACGCATCTCGGTGCACGACTACGGACCCGGGGATGACAACTCCACGGTGCAGATCGTGGTCAATCACTACGGATACTGACTGCGGAGATGGCGGGTCGGGAAAGTCAGATGGATACCCCGCCACCGTCGTTGGATCCGCGAACTGGTCACGGTGGATTGCCCCGAGCATCTGCTGCGCAACACCGACGACGTGACTGACGAAGTGAGCCGCAAAAGCGCAGTAAACATCGACCACGAGAAGCTCGCCGCTCATTGACACCGGGGATCAGTCTGGACCGTGTGTGGGCCACACGCGGACCGAACTTTTAGCCGTTCGGCTCAGTCCGAGCCGGTACATCAACACCCATTCCGCGTCGGGAGCGCGCCGTAACCGCCTGTCCATAGTGGACCTCATCCTGCCACGGCGCGTGTCTTCGTCGACAGCTTTTCCAAACGACGGACACATAATTCCTAGGTGCTCGCCGCGTGCCGCCTATCGAGGACAACCAAGGTTGTCGTTAGGGAAAGCGCGAACCAGGAGTGTCATGATGTTCATCCTCTCCATAGTCTCTATCGGGGCAGAACTTTGTTACCGTTGCGTTACTGCGGGGCGAATTCCCGGGCAAAGCAAAACCCCTGCTTCCCTTTGTTTATAAGGGAAGCAGGGGCCTTGCTACTTGGCGGTGACGGTGGGATTTGAACCCACGTTGGCTTTGACACCAAACAACATTTCGAGTGTTGCACCTTCGGCCGCTCGGACACGTCACCAACCTGAATAGGTTACCGGAGCATGCCTCGCTTCCACAAAACGACGGCGCGCCGGGGGCAAGCTGTCTTCCCAGCGCCCGCGCCGGGGACTAGATTCGTAAGCAAGATGATCAATTCCCAGCAGCGCTCCCAAGCCAAGGCCTATTGGACCGTCGGCCACGAAAAAGGCGAACTCCGGAGCGAGGACCTGCCCGCGCCGGGCCCCGGCGAAGCGCTGGTCCGTGCCCTTTACTCGGGCATCAGCAAGGGCACCGAAACGGTGGTCCACTGCGGCAACGTGCCGCCCCGGGTTGCCGAACAAATGCGGGCGCCCTTGCAGGAGGGTTCCTTCCCCTCGCCAGTGAAGTACGGCTACCTCTCCGTGGGAACCGTGGAGGCGGGTCCCGTGGACTGGGTGGGGCGCACCGTGTTCTGCCTGCACCCGCACCAGGACCGCTACGTTGTCCCGGTCGAGTCCCTCACCGTGGTCCCGGAGAACGTCCCGGCCCGCAGGGCAGTGCTCACGGGAACCGTGGAAACCGCCGTCAATGCCTTGTGGGAAGCCGGGCCCCGGCTGGGCGACCGCGTGGCCGTTGTCGGCGCAGGCCTGGTCGGCGGCATGGTGGCCACCCTGCTGCGCACCTTTCCGCTGCAGCGGCTCCAGCTGATCGACGTCGATCCGGCGAAACGCGCCTTCGCCGAAGCACTCGGTGTCGAATTCGCGCACCCCGACGACGCCCTTGCGGACTGTGACATCGTGATCCACTGTTCGGCCTCCCAGGAAGGCCTCGAACGGAGCCTGCAGCTGGTGGGCGATGAAGGGGACGTCATCGAGATGTCCTGGTACGCCGACCGGAAGGTCACCATCCCGCTGGGGGAGGACTTCCATGCCCGCCGGCTCTCCATCCGTGCCAGCCAGGTGGGGGTCGTGGCCCGCTCGCGCCGCCACCGCCGGACCAACGCCGACCGCCTGGCGCTGGCCGTGTCCCTGCTCAGCGATCCCGTCTACGACACCTTCCTGACGGGATCCTCCCCGTTTGCGGAACTTCCCGCCGTCGTCCATGATCTGGCCGACGGCCGCCTGGATGCGCTCTGCCACGTTGTTGAATACCCCGCCGAAGACAAGAGGTAGCCCTTGTTCAGCCTGACTGTCCGCCGCCACTTCATGATTGCCCACAGCCTGCCGCGCGAAGCCTTCGGTCCCGCCCAGGGCCTGCACGGGGCCACGTTCGTGGCGGAGGTGACCTTCCGCCGTCGGGCGCTGAACGACGACGCCATCGTCCTGGACATCGGTGCGGCCGGCGGGCTCATTGAGGAAGTGTTGGCCGGCCTGAACTACAAGAACCTCGACGAGCACCCGGACTTTGCCGGGAAGCTGAGCACCACCGAGGCCCTCGCGCAGTACATCGCCGAGGCCGTCGCCGCGAAGGTCCGCGACGGTGAGGACGGGCGGGAACTGGCAGGACTGGACGTCACCCTCCGGGAGAACCCCGACGCCTGGGCCTCGTTCGCGCTCGACTTCGACGCCGCGTAAGCACATGCCCGGGCCCCGCGCGGACAGGCTGGCGGTCCGGCTGATCGTGCCGGGCAACGTGCTGCACAACTCAGGGGGCAACGCCTACAACGCCGCGCTGGTCCGCGGGCTCACCGCCCACGGGGCGGACGTGGACGTCTGCCCCGCTGACGGTCACTGGCCGGTGGGCAGCGTGGAAGAACGACGGCGGCTGGCCGGGTTGCTGCTCGACGGCGGCAGCGATGACGGCCTGGACAGCGCCGGCGCCGAACGGGCCGCGACGCCGGTGACCATCGTGGACGGTCTGGTTGCGCTGGGCGCGCCGCTGGAAATGGAGGCGGCAGCCGCCGCGGGACGGCCCGCGTGGATCCTGCTGCACATGCCGCTGGCAACGCACCCGGACCTGGAGGAACGTGCGCTGGCGGCCGCCGCGGGCGTAATCTGCACCAGTTCGACGACGGCTGCGGCGATCCGGGACAAGCACTGCCCCGTCCCGATCCATGTGGCGCTGCCCGGCACTGATGCCGCTCCTCCTGCGGCCGGCTCGAACCCGCCACACCTCGTGGCAGTGGCCGCACTGCTGCCGAACAAGGACCAGCTCCTGCTGCTGAAGGCACTCGCAGGACTCACGGACCTGCCCTGGTCCGCGGCGCTGGTGGGCTCCGATTCCGCCGACCCCGCCTACGCCCGGGCGGTCCGCAGCGTGATAACCCGGCTCGGGCTTACCGGCCGGGTGGCAGTCCGCGGCGAGCTCAGCGGGGATGCCCTGGACGAGGCATGGCACCGTGCCGATCTCAGCCTGCTCATTTCGCGGGCTGAAGCGTACGGGATGGTGGTCACCGAGTCCCTCGCCCGCGGAATCCCGGTGGTGGTGCGGGCCGGCACCGGCGCTGTCGAGGCACTCGCGGCGGGTTCACCGGGTCCGGCGGGGCCGCCGGGCGGGGCAGCAGCTCCCGACGGCGGCGGGGGACCCTCGTTGCCGGGCGTCGCCGTCGTCCTCGGCGCGGACCCGTCCCCGCTGGCGGCAGTCCTGCGCGGCTGGCTGACGGATCCGGAACTTCGCTCGCGGTGGCGCGACGCGGCACTGGATGCGCGCAACCGGCTGCCGGGCTGGGACGCCACGGCCAGGACGGTGCTGGACAGCATTGCGGCGGACAGATCGGGACAGAACGCGCCGCGCAGCCGGACTGCGTCGTGTCATTCCGTTGCCGTGCCGGCTGATGGACAATGGCCCCTATGACAACCGAGCCCCTCACTGTTGAGACTCCGGAGGCTAATCCCGCGGCCGTCAGCGTGCCGCCGGCGCACACGGTCACGGCAGAACGCCTGCGCGCGTGGGCCTGGCACAAACAGGGCCTCGACGGCAGCCTCGCCGGTCATACCGCGGCCGAGGTCCTGGCCAGGGCCGGCTGGGCACGTTCCCTGGGCGGCGCCAACCCCTACCTCACGTTGTTCGCCCGTGCCGGAATCCGCCGCGAACAGGTTGATGCCGACGTCCTGGCGCTGCGGATCTACGAACTCCCCAGCGCTCGCGGCTGCACGTACATCCTGGGCGCGGAGGATTTCGCGTGGGCCCTGAAGCTGGGCAAGGATTCCGCCGAAGTCTTCAAAGTGCTTGGCAGGCTGGGGGTGGACCGCGGCGAACTCACGCTGCTCGAGGACCAGGTGCTGCACGCTCTGGCCGGGGCCGGCCGCCCGCTGGATCCGAAACAGCTCAAGGATGAACTCGGCGATTCCGTCCGAAGCCTGGGCGAGGAAGGGAAGAGGCAGGGCGTCTCCACCACCCTGCCCACCGCTCTTGGCCTGCTGCAGCGCGACGGCCGGATCCGCCGCGTCCCCGCCAACGGCCGTCTCGATCAGCAGCGCTACGCCTACACGCTGTGGGAGCTGCCGCCGAGCCCGTTGGACATGGATGCCGCCCGCATTGAGCTGGTCCGCAAGTACCTGGGCTGGACCGGCGGAGCCACGCTCAAGCAATCCCAGTGGTTCTCCGGGTTCACGGTCGCCCAGAGCAAGGCGGCCCTGGCCGCCGCCGGTGCCGTTGAGGTGCCCACCGCCCACCCTGCCGCCAAAGGCGAAGCGCTGTGGATGCTGCCCGACGACGTCGCACGCCTCGCCGCTTTTGACGTGCCGGCGGAGGAACAGATCCAGCTCCTCGCGGGGACGGACTCGCTCGTCATCCAGCGGCGGAACGCCGCGGACCTGTTCGCGGACGGCGACGGGGATGCGGCACTGCTCGGCGCGATACTGGCGCAGCAGGCCGACCTGCCGGACCATCCGATCATGGACCGCGGCCGGATCATCGGACTCTGGCAGTACGATCCCGTCGGGCAGCGGATCGCCCACTGGCTGTTCGGCAGGTCTTCGCCGCGCATCGGGCAGCGGATCGCCGAGGTGGAAGCGTGGATCCGGGAGGACCTGGGCGATTTCCGTTCCTTCAGCCTTGACTCGCCCGCATCCAGGCAGGAGCGCATTGACGCCCTGGACGCGGCGGATGCCGGTTAGCTGACCTGCCGGTGGCCGGCGAAGAAATCCCGGAGCAGCGTGGCACACTCCTGCTCCCGAACGCCGGCGTAGACCTCCACCCAGTGGTTGAGCCGGCGCTCGCGGAGGATATCGAACACCGAACCGGCCGCCCCTGCCTTCTCGTCCCACGCCCCGAACACCACACGCGGGATCCTCGCCAGGACAATGGCGCCCGCGCACATGGCACAGGGTTCCAGGGTCACCACGAGGGTGCAGTCCGCCAGCCGCCAGCCGTCGCCCTGCGGCAGGGCCTTCAGCCGGGCAGCCGCCTCGCGGATCGCCACCATCTCGGCGTGCGCGGTGGGATCACCGTGGGCTTCCCGTTCGTTCCTCCCTGTACCCAGGACTTCACCGTCAGGTCCGATGACGACGGCGCCGATCGGCACGTCCTCGGTGGCCAGCGCAGCCCGTGCCTCGGCGAGGGCAAGGCCCATCCATTCGGCATGGCGGGGCTCCGGGGAAGTCATGGCTCAATGATAGTTTCGAAGGTACGGCAGGCGCAGACGACGAACGGGCCCGGGAGACGACGTGAAGACCTTGACTGAGCGCATTACCGACCGCTGGGGACGGTGGGTTGTTCCCTACGCTGCCCTCTGGATCACCATGCTGGTTGGCGGTGCGATCGTCGTCACACTGGCGTTTATGGGTGCCGAAGTCTACGACGACGTGGTGGACGAAGCGGGCCTCGCCAACCTGGACAAGCCTGCGCTGGCGCTGTCGGAGGGCCTCCGGAACCCCTGGCTCAACTCCGCCGTGACTGCCTTCACGAATATCGGTGGCGGGATCGGCATGCCCATCGTCGGCAGCATCCTGACGGCCTGGCTTACGTGGGCAGGGCGTACCTGGCGCCCCCTTATCCTGGTGGGCGGCGCGGCTGCCGTTTCGGTCACCGCCACCACCGCCGGCAAGAAGCTCTTTGGCCGCACCCGGCCCGAACACGCGGAGGCTGTTCCGCCGTACGAAACCTCACCGTCGTTCCCCAGCGGGCACGCCCTCAATACCACGGTTGTGATCGGACTGGTGGTGTACCTGGCCTGCCTGCAGATCCAGCGGACCGTTGCGCGGGTGTCCATGATCACGGCCGGTGCGCTCTTCATCATTGCCATGGGCCTCAGCAGGGTATTCCTCGGCCATCACTGGCTGACCGATGTCATCGCCGCGTGGCTCCTTGGCCTCGCCTGGGTGGGAATCGTGATCCTGGCCCACCGGCTCTTCCATGTCATACGGCACCGCGAGCACGCAGGACCGGCTCCGACCTTCGACCACCCGTTGCTCCGGGAAGAACCGGACGGGCGCCATAGCAGCCACGGCGGAAAACCCGGTGGCGGCGGCGCGGGCCCGCGTCAGGAAGCCGGCGGATCGCGGGGCGGGGACACCACCGCCGGGTGATAGTTTTGACCCATGCGCACACTCGTCGTGGACCACCCGCTGGTCGCCCACAAGCTCACCGTTCTGCGGGACAAAAACACCCCCTCCCCGGTCTTCCGGCAGCTCACCGAGGAACTGGTCACGCTCCTCGCCTATGAGGCCACGCGGGACGTCCGCACCGAGCCGGTCACCATCCAGACTCCGGTCAGCACCACCATCGGCACCGCGTTCACCAAGCCCACCCCGCTGGTGGTTCCCATCCTCCGCGCCGGCCTGGGCATGCTCGAAGGCATGACCAAACTCGTGCCCACGGCCGAGGTCGGGTTCCTGGGAATGGCCCGTGACGAGGAAACGCTGGACATCATCACCTACGCGGAGCGCCTCCCCGAGAACCTGACGGATCGGCAGATCTTCGTCCTGGATCCCATGCTGGCCACCGGCGGTACGTTGCGGGAAGCCATCAAGTTCCTCTTCAAGCGCGGCGCCTCTGACGTGACGTGCATCTGCCTGCTGGCCGCGCCCGAGGGGCTGGCCAAGCTGGAGGAAGAACTCTCGGACGCCAACGTGACCATCGTCCTGGCGTCCATTGACGAGAAGCTCAACGAAAAGTCCTACATCGTGCCCGGACTCGGCGACGCCGGAGACCGCCTCTACGGCATCGCCGGCTAACAGCATCGCTGGCTAACAGGGGCGCCGGCTAAGCCGGTGCGAAGCGATTGCCCCCTTCCGGTTTCCGGCGGCCCCGGCTAGCCTGTGCCCCATGGACTGGAAACTTGAACTGGTGTTTGTCCCTGTGTCGGACGTGGACCGTGCCAAGGATTTTTACGTCAACAAGGTGGGCTTCAACGCTGACTTCGACGAGCGGCCCATGGACGGCATCCGCTTCGTCCAGCTGACCCCGCCCGGATCGGCCTGTTCGATCGCCATCGGCGAGGGCCTCAGTGACGCTCCTCCCGGCACCGCCCCGAGCCTGCAGGTCGTGGTCAGCGACATCCAGGCCGCGCACAAGCACCTCAAGGACAACGGAGTTGAGGTCAGCGACATCGACGTCCAGGACTGGGGCCATTTCGTCCATTTCGCCGATCCCGACGGCAACAAATGGGCGGTCCAGTACCTCCCTCAACGCCCGAACGGCTAAGTCACAAAAAACCCGCGCCGCCCCGGCGTGGGGCAGGATGGAAGCATGAGCTTTCCTGCCGACGCCGCAACCGCTGTCTCCGCCATACGGTCCGCGACAACCTTGACCGCCCGGGCCGTGCTGTTCGACATGGACGGCACCCTGGTTGATTCCACGGCAATTGTGGAGCAGGTGTGGGGCGAATTTGCGGCCCGCTACGCCCTGGACCTGGCCGAGATCCTCCGGACGTCGCACGGCGTCCAGGCCGGGGACACGGTACGCCGGTTTGCCCCGGCCGGATCCGACGTCGTCGCACTCACTGCGGAACTCGGCGCGATGGAACGGGTCCGGACCGAGGGCATTGTCGCCTTGCCCGGGGCCGCTGATCTGTTGCGCAGCCTGCCGGCGGATGCCGTGGCACTGGTGACCTCCGCCGACCGGATCCTCGCCGACATCCGGATGGGCGCCGCGGGTCTCGCCATGCCTGCCACCGCCGTCACGGCCGACCTTGTCACGCGGGGAAAACCCCATCCGGAAGGCTACCTCCGGGCTGCCGAACTGCTCGGGGTGGACCCGGCCAACGCAGTGGTCTTTGAGGACGCACCCGCAGGCATTGCGGCCGGTCTCGCCGCCGGGATCAGGACCGTGGCCATCGGGCCCAACACCGGTGAGCTTCCGGACGGCGTTCTGCACATCGACGACTACTCCGGGGTGTCCGTGACCACGGCAGTGGACGATGCCGGCGTAAGGACGATTTCCTTCCGGTTCTGACGTCCGAACCGGCCTCCTGTCGGCTAGGGTCAGTGAAGAGTGCTGACGCTATCTGGGGGGATAGGATGACCGAGGTTTCGATTGACGGCGCCAGAGGCACCGTTGTTCTGCGCGATGGTGTTCTTCATGTGCGGTGGATTCCAGGCCTGGCTATCTCCGAGGATGCCGCGACGGCCGTCATGGCGGCGGTCAAGGAGTTGACCGGCGGGCGGCGGTATCCGATTCTGGTGGACATGGCGGCCGCGGCGTCCATGAGCCGCGGTGCACGGCGCGTCTTCGCCCGTCCCAGCACAGTGGACAGGGTGGCGCTCCTCGGATCGTCCCCGGTGGACCGGGCAATGGCCAATTTTTTTCTCAGCATCAACACTCCGGCTGCTCCCACGCGGTATTTCACCTGCCTGGACGAAGCCATGACGTGGCTTGTGGACACGTAGCCGCGCATTCCAGCGCCCTTCAGCCGGACGTCACCGGCGCGGAGCCGCCGTCCAGGGCCGAGCGGAGTTCAGGAACCGGTATGCGGCCGGTTGCCAGGTCGCGGCTGAGGCGGCCCATGCCGCGCAGGTCGGCGAGGGCGGTCCGGAGAAGATCCACACCGGCGTCGGACTCGTTTACCCAGTCCACCGGCACCTCGTGCACCCGGAGCCCGCATTTTTCGGCCAGGACCAGCAGTTCGGTGTCGAAGAACCAGGCATTGTCCGCGGTGTGGGGGAGGAGCTGACGGGCAATGTCCGCGCGGATGGCCTTGAAGCCGCACTGCGCATCGCTGAAATGTGCGCCCAGGAGGGTGTGCAGCAAAAGGTTGTAGCCACGGGGGATGAACGCCCGCCGGTGGCCGCGGACCACACGCGAACTGCGCGATAGCCGGGTTCCGACCGCCAGGTCGGAATGCCCGGAGATGAGCGGCGCTATCAAGGGGGCCAGCGCAGCAAGGTCGGTGGAAAGGTTCACGTCCATGTAGGCCAGCACGGGCGACGGCGACGCGAGCCACACCGTGCGAAGCGCGTTCCCCCTTCCCTTGTCCGGGAGCCGGACCACGGTGACCTCGCGGAGTTCCCGGGCCACACGCTCGGCGACACGGAGCGTGCCGTCGGTGCTGGCGTTGTCCGCCACAGTAATCCGGAAGGTGTGCGGGAAAGTGCCGTGCAGGTAAGCGTGCAGCCGCCGGAGGGACTGCTCCAAATCCTGTTCCTCGTTGTAGGCCGGGATGGTCACATCCAGGACGGGCGCGGCGGTTCCGGTCCGTTCGTCGACGGCGGCCCGCGTGTCGATAGGGACACGGCGGATGTTACCCGCACCGGAAAGCGCCGGAGCGGCACCCGTCAGGACGTCGACGGCGGCCCGCGGTTGCGTGTGCGGCAGGATCCCCGGGGCCTGGTCTGTGAGCGTCATGATTCAACTATGAGGCCGGCGCATATGAAGCATTTAGGCCACAGCTGTGCACCTGCTGTGGAAGCTGGGAAGCGATACGCCGGCAACACGGCCGAAGGCCCCGAATCACGTGGATTCGGGGCCTTCGGCTGATGCGGACCGGGTCCGGCGGGCATGGGTCGGCTTAGTACCAGTTATTGGCGTAGTGGAAGTTCAGGGCGTCGCAGGGGGAGCCGTAGCGTTCCTTGACGTAGTTCAGGCCCCAGTTGATCTGAGTGCGGAAATTGGTGAGGTAGTCTCCGCCCGCGCTGGCCATCTTTTCGGCCGGCAGCGACTGGACAATGCCGTACGCGCCACTGCTGGCATTCGTGGCCGTGGTCTTCCAATCCGATTCCTTGGTCCACAGCGTGGTCAGGCACTGCATCTGGTCAGCCGCCCAGCCGTAGTTGCCGAGCTGCGAGGCGGCATACGCCTGGGCAGCTGCGGGGTCATCCACGGCGACAGGCGGCGCGGGAGCCGGAGCGGGTTCCGGAGCCGCCGCCGGTGCAGGGGCGGGGGCCGGTGCTTCCGCGGCCTTCTCCTCTGCGGGCTGTTCTTCGGACGGCTGCTCCTCGGTGGACTGCGCGGACATGCTGACAGAAGCCGGAGCCGGCATGGCCGAAACCAGGATCTTTTCGAACGCGAGCTTCGACTTCGTGTCGGCGCTCGCTGCGGCGACTTCCGCGTTCGTCGCCGAGCTTGCCGGTGCGGCGGGCTCGGAAGCCTGGCCGGCGGCGCCGACGCCGATCAGCACGGCGCAGGCGGTGGCCACCACAGCGGCGCGGCGGCCGGAGCCGTGCAGGCCGGCGGCAAACCGGGACAGCGGGGACGCCGTCTTGGCTGATTCAGCGCGGTGGCGTGAGCGTTCTGCGGGCACCGCAGTCTTACGTGAAGGGCGCTCTGGACGTACTTCTGGCGTGGATTTAGTCATGGTTGCCTCTCGATGCCGGCGGAGTTAGCTGTCGGGTTCGGATGAGGTCATCCGGCCGCACGGAACTTCACGTGTCGGCTTCACCCCGAGGGCGGCGATGCAGAATGCCCGGAGACCTGGGTCCCCCGCCTCTGCCTGATCATGAGGAAATCCGGGTAGCGGCAGAGTTTGGCGTCCATCCGGATATGCGGCCGGAACGGTGGCCGCACTCTAAAAACCGTACAGGAGATAGAACCTTAAGTCACATTTCGGTAACGAGGATCACGGCGGCGGCGCGTTGACTTGCGTCGGGGCGGCCAGGGATTCGTGCGCTGAGAACTAGGCTGCCAGTGGTTCGCAGGGGAGGCGCAGCGCGAACTCCGTGCGTCCCGGACGGGAGGTGACTTCGACGGTTCCGCCGTGCGCTTCCATGATCGACTGCACAATTGAAAGGCCCAGCCCGCTGGTCCCCTCAGCGGCGGCCGCTCCCGCGGCGGCCGAACCCGAAGCAGAACCTGCCGGGCTGGTGCGGGCGGCGTCCGCCCGGGCAAAGCGGGCGAAGACCCGGTCCACAAATTCGGGCGGGATCCCGGCGCCGTTGTCCGTCACGGTCACCACGGCGCTGCCGTCAGCGGAGCGCATCACGCCGGTGACAACGGTGGTTCCGGGGTCCGTGTGCTTGCGCGCGTTGGAGAGCAGATTGGCCAGCACCTGGTGCAGCTGCGTGGCGTCCCCTCGGACCACCACCGGCTCGTCGGGCAACTCGAGCTGCCAGACGCGGTCCGGTGCCATGACCTTCTCGTCGCTGACGGTTTCCACCACCAGCTGCGTCAGGTCCACGTCGCTGATTTTGAGCGGCTGCCCTTCGTCCAGCCGGGCCAGCAGCAGGAGGTCCTCCACCAGGGTGGTCATCCGTTCGGACTGGCTTTGCACCCTGGCCAGGGATTTCTTGCCGTCCGGAGTGAAGTCCTCGGTCATCCGCATGAGTTCCGTGTAGCCGCGGATTGCCGTAAGTGGCGTGCGCAGCTCGTGGGAGGCGTCGGCCACGAACTGGCGCACCTTCGTCTCGCTCTGCTGCCGGGCCTCGAGGGCCTTGGAGACGTTGTCCAGCATGAGGTTTAGCGCGTGGCCCACGCTGCCCACTTCAGTTCCAGGGTGCGCGTTCGACGGCGGCACGCGCACCGCGAGGGCAACCTCGCCGGCATCGAGCGGCAGCTGCGAAACCTGCGTTGCCACTTCGGACAGCTGCTCGAGGGGTTTCATGGTGCGGCGGATGAGGACCGTTCCGGCAAGGCCGATCAGGACCAGGCCTCCCATCGAAACGATCACCATGGTCCACACCAGTGAGCTGAGCGTGTTCTGCTTTTCATCGAGGGGAAGTCCGGTGACGATCACGTCCCCATACGGAGCCTCCACAGCCACCAGGCGGTAGGAGCCAGTGGAGAGGGTCCGGTCAACCGGCGTTCCGTCGTGTCGGAGGGCCAACAGGACCTGGTCATCCTCGGGGGACAGCGACGCCTTGGTGGCATCGTTGGCGAGGAACCCGGCCTTGCTGACATTGCCGTCGTTCATTCGTGCGATGAGCGTCCCGATGCCTTGTCCCTTGGCATCCAGGGGATCCGGCCTGTTGTTGGGGTTACCAAGCGGCGGGCGGCCGAACTCGCTGGACCGCCGGGAGGCTTCCGTGAGTTGCTTGTCTAGTTGCTGGGTGAGGAATGAATCCATGGATGCGTAGCTGAACAGGCCAATCGCGCCGCAGATTGCCACCAGCAATGCCATGGCCACGAGCACCAGCCGGGTGCGCAGGTGCCAGGTCGAGGGATCGAGCCAGCGGCGGCCTTCTTTGCGGGCTACGCCGGCAAGCGTGGGCACCGCTCAATCCGCCGGTTTGATGACATAGCCCGCCCCGCGGACAGTATGGATCATGGGCGGCTGCGTTGCGTCCACCTTCTTGCGCAGGTAGGAAATGTAGAGTTCCACGATGTTGGCCTGGCCGCCGAAATCGTAGTCCCACACCCGGTCCAGGATCTGTGCCTTGCTGACCACCCGTTTGGGGTTCTCCATGAGGTAGCGGAGGAGTTCGAACTGGGTGGCCGTGAGCTGCAGTTCCTCCCCGGCCCGGGTCACCTCGCGTGTGTCGATGTTGAGGACGAGGTCGCCCACCACCAGCTCGGCGGTGTCCATGGCGGCAACGCCGGAGCGCTGGACCAGCCGGTGCAGGCGGAGGAGCACTTCTTCCATGCTGAACGGCTTGGTGACGTAATCGTCGCCGCCGGCCGCAAGGCCGAGGATGCGGTCCTGGACGGCGTCTTTTGCCGTCAGGAAAAGCGCGGGCACCTCCGGCGCGAAGGCGCGGATCCTGGTGAGCAGCTCAACGCCGTCGAACCCGGGAAGCATCACGTCCAGCACCAGGACGTCCGGGCGGAACTCCTTGGCGAGTTTCACGGCTTCAGGGCCGTCGCCGGCGACGGCAACGGACCAGCCTGCCATCCGCAGGCCCATGCTCATGAGCTCGGAGAGGCTGGGTTCGTCGTCAACCACCAGGGCGCGGATGGGAGAGCCGTCCGGGTGGGTGAGCTGGGGAAGGTTGTTAGTCATGGAGTGCGAAGTGGCCATGGGACAACTCTCCGATCTACGGTTTAGCCGGCCCTATGGGGATCCTGTGGGCCAGCTGTGAATCCCAGCCTAGCCAGCTGAACGCTCCGGCGGGGCCGTCCCGGGCGGCACGGCGCGGATCGGTTGTTTCCGGGCTGAAGGCAGCCGCAGAAAGGTCACAGGCTCACCTCTTGCGGTGCACAGCCCCCGCACAGGAACGATTCAGAGTCTGGGGTGGACACAGTCCGCAGGCCCGAGGAGTACGCCATGAACAACCACCACAACACCCCAGTTCCGGAAACCACCCCGGAAACCAGCCCGGACCCCACTTGGGAAAACCAGCCAGGACCGGCAGGCGGGTGGGGCGCCCCGGTGGCCGCAGGAGCGGCGGTTGTCCTCGTGGGCGGAGCCGGCGTCGGAATGTACGCTTTGGCGTACAGCTCCGCAACGGCCGACGGCACCGCCGACGCAACGGCTGACGGCGATGCGCTGCCGGAAACTTTGCCGGGCGCCCGCGGCGGTGCTCAGGGCGGATTTGCCGACGGCGGGATGCCTGCCCAGGGTGGACCCGGAAACTTCGCCCCCGAGGGCCTGGGTGGAATGGGGAGCGGGGTGGCCGCCGCCGTGCACTCCGAATACGTGATCCTGCAGGAAGGCGCCTACGTCACCAAAGTGGAACAGCAGGGGACGGTCACCGAGGTTAGTTCGGACGCCGTGACCGTCCAGAGCACGGACGGGTTCAGCCGGACGTATTCGCTGGGTTCGGGCGTGGCAGTGAGCAATCTGCAACAAAGGCGTCAACAGGCCGGCGGAACCTCAACCAGCCAGCTGACAGTCGCCGATATCGTCTCCGGCGCTATGGTAAGGATCGTTGCTGCGAAGGAATCCAACGGTTTCCCGGCGGAGTCCGTTCAGCTCGTGGCCACCACGCTCACAGGGCAGTCCAACTGAGCGGGCGGGGGTTCCGAGCGGGTTCCAGGGGCCAGATTTTTCCGTGAAGCAAAACCGGGGGCTGGACATCGGCAATAAGCGGACCTCGTATTTCAGCAATTCCATACTGGCTGAATTTTTGCCACGAAAGGGTTCGTTTTGGAGAATATTATTCGGAATCTGACCAATTCCGATCGATCGTTCTGAAAAACACCTGTTATTTTATTGGCATTTCAGAATCGTGATTTAGGCCACAATGCGGGATTCCGTCTCACGATGCGGACGATTCTGCCCATTGTTACTTGCAAGTTTTCATTGTTACGTTGCACACTTCAATTGTGAACAAGAACTCAACAGCACCTGCAGCCGCAGAAACCTGGACCAGCCCACCCGCTGGCGAAGACAAGCGCTGTTGTCGAATGCACGCCTAACTTTCCCACCCCGAGAAGTTTTTAGGCATTCGCCCCAAGCCCAGCGTCGGGCGCCCCTCCCCAGATCTCATTGCGGGGAAAGCCAGCATTCGAGCCGCGATGACGGCCATTCACATTGAGGTAAGCATTCCATGTCAGTTGCATCTGGATACGTCCACATCTCCGTCCGAAACGCCAACAAGGGCGGCCAGCCTTCCGGCCTCCGCCAGGGATTCGGCGCCCGACCGGCGTTCGCCCCGGCAGCCCCCGGCAACAGCTTCCCGGCCCCCGGCTATGCGCCGCAGGGCTACAACCCGAACTCTTATGGCCAACTTCGCGCTGTTCCCGCCGCCGAGTCAGCCCCGCAGACGGCGCCCACCCCCGTGATTGCACCGGCCAACGGCAGCGCCATCCGCCCCGTCGCGAACGAAAACGTTGCCCGCGGATTTGTCCTGTACATGGGCATCGACGAGGAAACCGCGGCAGCAGCCGGCACCTCCATCGCCAAGCTTGCCCAGGAAATCCGGGCTTACGCACAGTCCCTCGTCTCCGGTGCGGAGAGCTACGCTGCCGTGGCGGTTGCCCCCGCCAGCGCCCCGGGTTCCGCGCTCGACGTCGTACGGTCCACCTTCGGTGACCCCACCGTCAACTCCCGCCAGCGCACGGAAGCCGCCCGGCTGCCCCAGCCCCAGGATCCCCGGCCGTCCGGCGTCCTCATCGACCTGGCCCGCCGCGAAGTCCACCTCGACGGCGAATCCCTGAACCTGACCTTCAAGGAATTCGAGCTCCTCAACTACCTCGTTGAAAACGGCACCCGCACCGTGGGCCGCGACGAACTGCTCGAGGGCCTGTGGCGCAACGCCGAAGAGGTTCCCAACGAGCGCACCATCGACGTCCACATCCGCCGCCTCCGCTCCAAGCTGGGCCGCCTTGCCAACACCGTGCGCACGGTCCGCGGCCAGGGCTACCGGTTCTACGAGCACCCGGAGGTCGTGGTCTGGGCCGCTCCGGAATACTCCATCTAGCCCTTAACCTCGCGCAAAGCGTCCGTTCCCCTCGTTGGGGACGGGCGCTTTCGCTTTCACGGCACGATCCCTCGGCGCCTGCGCTCGTTCCTCACGCAACAACGGCGCTTTCGGGATGCGCCGCTACGCTTCAGCGCCCTCGCACCGCTGGCAGACCGCTTTCGTGCGTCCTGGCCACCGAGCATGTGCCTCCGCGGCTGGTGGGGGCGGCGGGGGTGTGGGTGTGGTCCTATGGCTCTGTTGGCTTGGGGTGGTGCGGCGTAGGCTCTGATCGTCCGTCCGACCATCAGGAGGAAACATGTCAGTTGCACGCATTACAACCCTGAGCGCGAACTCGAAAACCTCGTTGAAGTGACCTTCGTTCTGGAGGACTAAACCGTGTGCAGGGCGGCCGTGACCTGAGGGGCAAGGCCGCCGCACTAGGATTGGTGCATGAGCGAGCATCACATCAGGCGGCTGGTCCTCATGCGGCACTCCAAGGCCGATTGGCCCGGAGGCGTGCCCGACCATGAGCGGCCGCTGGAAGAGCGCGGACACCGGGAGGCGCCGCTGGCAGGCAAGTGGCTGCTCAAGCACGGAGTGGTTCCCGATTTCATCCTGTGCTCCAGTGCGCTGCGGACCCGGCAGACGTGCACGTGGGTGTGCGCGGAACTGGGGGACAAGGCCCCGACACCGAAACTAGAGGACGGCCTCTACGGCGCATCGGCAATTCGGATGCTTACCGTCATCAACCATGTGCCGGACACCGTGACCACACTGATGGTAATCTCCCACATGCCCGGCGTGCAGGATCTTGCCATGCATCTTGCTTCACGTGACTCCAACCACGATGCCTACATGGACGCGGCCACCCGGTTTCCCACGAGCGGCTTGACCGTCCTGGAAACTGAAAAGACCTGGGCTGAACTGGACGGCCAGGACGCCCGGCTGACGCACTTCAAGGTGCCCCGGGGGCACAAGTAGGCCCTCGCAAATAGCCGCCGCGGTTTATGGTCAGCAGTGGGTTTGTGATGTTTACTGGAGATATTCATCGGGGCCCAGGTTAGAAGGAGATCATCGTGGACTCAGGACAGCTTGTGGGCATCATCATCGGCGTTGTGGTGGTGGTTGCGATCATTGCAGCAGTACTGTTCTTCAACCGGAGGCGCAAGGTGGAGGCGGACAGGAACCGGGCCGCCGAAATGCGTGAAAAGGCCCAGACCGATGAGCTCGGAGCGCGGGAAGGCGAGGCCAAAGCGGCGCGTGCCGAGGCCGATGCCAAGCAGGCCGAGGTGGACGCCGAGCGCCTGCGCCGGGATGCCCGCGAAAAGCAGGAGGAAGCGGAACGCGTGCGGGCCGCATCGCGGGAGCAGCTCCGCGAAGCCGACGAAGTTGACCCTGACGTGGTCACCGCCGACAGGCAAGACACCGACCGGCAAGACACCGACGAGTACGATGAGGCCCCCGTCCCTCCGCAGACGCGTTCGGAAGCGGGCACCCGCGGACGCGGGGACAACATTCCGGCAGCTGGTGGCCCAGTCGGTGCAGAACCCCGCACAACCGCCCCCCGCACGGCTGCCCCCACCACGAACGAACCCCGCACCACCGACCCCCGCACTACGGAATCCACCACCACCGAGGCGGGCGCCGCGGAACCCGGGACGACACGACGGACCGATTCCGTCCCGGGTGGCGACCAGCATGACGGAGGAGCGGACGGGGCTCCCGGAGAGCGCCCCCGGAACCTTTGACCGGCGTACCGCGGCGCTGCAGTACTGACCCGGCAGCCGGAGCGTGAACCTTCGCCATTCCGCCCTTGCGGTCCTCGTGGCCGTGCTGTGGGGCGCGAACTTCGTTGCGATCGACCTCGGCCTGCACGCCAACGGCACGGAAGTGCCGCCGCTGCTATTTGTGGCCATGCGCTTTGTACTGGTGGTGTTTCCGTGGATCTTCTTCATCCGCAGGCCCGACGTCAGCTGGCTGGCCATCCTTGGAGTCGGTCTGTTTATGAGTGCCGGACAATTCGGCCTCCTCTACCTGGCCATGGCCCTGGGTATGCCTGCCGGGTTGGCCTCACTGGTCCTGCAGGCACAGGTGCTGCTAACGGTGCTGCTGGCTGCAGGAATCCTGGGTGAACGTCCCAGCGGACGCCAGTTCGCCGGCGTCGTGCTCGGTGTTGCGGGCCTTGCAGTGGTGGCAGTCGGCCGCAGCATGGTGGCGCCTGTTCTTCCCCTGATTATCGTGCTGGCGGCCGCGCTGTCCTGGGCGGCGGGCAACATCGTCGCCCGGCAGGCCAAGGCCTCCTCCGGCCTGGGCCTCGTTGTGTGGTCCGGTGCCGTGGTTCCGCTGCCGCTGATCGGGTTGTCACTGTTGATCGACGGTCCGGCCGCCGTGGGCGGCACTCTGACCGGGCTGCAGTTGGTCACCATCCTGAGCGCCATCTACACGGCTGTCCTCGGGTCCCTGGTGGGCTACGGAATCTGGAACTGGCTCCTGGGCCTCTACCCGTCGTCGGCAGTGGTCCCCTTTACGTTGCTTGTCCCGGTGGTGGGAATGACGACGGCGTGGCTGGTCCTGGGCGAGGTCCCCTCACCTGCGGAGATGGCCGGCGGGCTCCTGCTGCTGTGCGGAGTGGCTATCGCCGTCCTCCGGCCGGGCCGGCAGGGGGCCACTCCGGGCCAGCGCAGATGGCATGCTCAGCGACGTGATGTGGCCTTTGCGGGCGACTTGGGCGCCGGCTTGGGCACGGCGGGCTTAGGCGCGGCGGACTTGGGCACGGCGGACTTGGGTGCCGGCCGGGACACACGCGTCACGGGGGCCTTGGCGGATGACGACGCCGACGCGGGCCGTTTGGCCGCCGGGGCGCGGGTGGCCCCTGACCTTGACGCGGGAACGCGTCCGTAGGCGGTCCCGGCAGCCGCGCGTGCGGCAGGCCGGACGGCCGGTCGGCTGGCGGCGCCTGCAGGTCTGCGCCGGCCAGACTGGTTGCGGCCAGACTGGTTACGGCCGGACTGGTTGCGGCCCGGCCGGAGCCGCCTGCCCGCCGGCCACACCGCGCCGGTGAAGAGAACCAGCAGCGTTCCCGCGCCGGAAACGGCAGCGAGGTAGAAGTAGATATCGGAGTCCTGCGTGGTTACGGCCGTGCCCAGCGAATCCGGTTCCGCGGTGAAGGCGAGCCCCCACATGCGCAGGAACGCAATGGCGAAACCGATGAACAGGCTGGTTCCCACGCCTCCCGCCAGCAGGGCCACGTTGCGTCGCCGGGCTACCACCTGGACGACACAGGCAAGGTATCCCACGGCCACGGCTCCGAGGAACGTGTACATCACTGCCTCTTCGAGCGTGATCGCGGTGAGCACCAGAAGGCCCGCGGCGGCGAAGGCCGCAACGATGGCTAGTCTTCCACTGTTACCCATGTGGCGCATGTGACTAATCTTCCCCGATGCGCGCTACTTCCTGACGTAGCCACGCATGATTGCCATGATGGCCGCGACGCTCTGTTCGCGCGTGCGCTCGGGGTTGTACGTCTGGCGGTCCAGGCCCACCACAAAGCATGCGCCGAAGATGGCGGTCTCCAGGCTGCCGCGGGAGATGGATTCGTCAACGTCGTACCGTCCGGCCACGCCCTCAATCGCGGCGCCGATCACTGCCAGCAGGCGGCCGCGGAGCTCGGCGAAGGTGTCCTGCCACTCGCTGGGGGTCCGCCAGTTCTCGCTGACCCAGAGCCTGGCGAAGGACGGGTACTCGGCCATGAAGTCCATCGCCTGGCCGATCATCTCGTCCATGGCCGCCAGCGGGTCAGCGGAGGAGTCCTTCACGCTCAGCAGCCTGGCCAGCAGGATGTCCACGCCGTGGCGCAGCAGCTGGGCGATCAGGTCGGACTTGCTGCCGAAGTTGTAATAGACGGTTCCCTTGGAAACGCCGGCTGCTGCAGCGATCTCGTCCACCGTGACGCCGGCCGCACCGCGTTCCCCGATGAGTTCCATGGAGGCTTCGAACAGTTTCTGCTTGGTGGCATTGGTGCGGGCGGGGCGGAGCTTCTTGTCGCCGGCTTCCTGCATGCTCATACGGCGATCTCCGGTTTCAGGGACTTCAGGGTCCAGAACTTGTGATTGTGGACGGCCAGCGTTGACAGCGCGGCCCCCAGCACAGTGTAGCCAAACAGGCCGGCCACGGTGGGCAGGATCATCGACAGGTCCGCGCCGTAGATCAGGTGCCGCATCCCGGTGACCACGTAGCCCATCGGGAGGACCTCGTGCACCACGTGCAGCGGCTGGGGCGTGGTCTGCCAGGGGAAGGTGCCTCCCGAGGACACCAGCTGAAGCACCAGCAGGATCAGCACCACCAGCTTCCCGGGTGAACCAAGCAAGGCCACAATGCCCTGGATGATGGCGCTGAATGCCATGGCGGCCGCAAGCATGAACAGCCACATCAGCACCGGGTGCGCGGGGTTCAGGCCCAGCGCCAGGTCCACCACGAGAGTGAGCAGGCTCGCCTGGACAACGGAGACAGCCAGGAAGGGAAGCCAGCCGCCCACGGCGATCTTCCACGACGGCGCGTTGGACGCCAGCGCCCGCTGCGTGACCGGCCGCATGGCCTGAATGAGCATAAAGATGCCGATCCACAGTGCCAGGGTCAGGAAGAACGGCGCGAGGCCGGCCCCATAGGACCCGGCCTTCGCCTGGGAGACGTTGCTGACGGCCACGGGATCGGCCATGACCTTGGCGAGGCTGTCCTTCTGGGCATCGTCGGGATTGGGAACCTGCCCGGCGCCCTTGGCCAGCTCCGAGGCAAGGGTGCCTGCTCCGCCGGCAGCCGTTGCCGCGCCGTCCTCAAGCTGCGCCGCGCCGCCGTCGAGCGTCCGGGCGCCTTCGGCGAGCTTCGCGGCGCCGTCAACGGCACCCTGCTCGCCGGCCGCCAGCGCGGATGATCCGGTATGAAGCTGGTCGGCGCCTGCAGACGCCTGGGAGATGGCGCCCGTCAGGGCGGGAGTGGCTGCCGCCAGCTTGGCGGCACCGGCGCTCACTGCAGCCGAACCGTCGGCAAGCTGTTGGATCTGCGCCGCATCGGACTGGATTTTCGCCTTGGCGTCCGCGACCGGTCCGGAGGCGGCAGCCGCATCAAAGTCGGCCAGGATGCTGTCGGCCTGGGCCTGGGTGATGATCCCGGCGGCCATCAGCCTGCTGTTGGACTCCCCAACCCGGGTCCGCAGCCCCTGGTCCGCCGAGTTCAATTGCCCGACGACGTCCTGAACCTTGGTGTTCAGGGTGGCGTTTCCGGTGGCCACCTGGGCGGCGCCGTCGGCCAGCTTTTGCGAATCGGCCGGCAGGGAGGCCGTCTTGTCCCCGAGCTGGCCGAGTCCGTCGCTGAGCTGTGCCGCGCCGGCGTTCAGCTGGTTGGCGCCGTCGCGCAGTTTGAGCTGGCCGCCGTAGAGCTCGCCGGCCCCGCTGCTCAGCTGCGTGGTGCCGTCGTGAAGGGTCACGGTGCCGTCGTGGAGCTTGGTCACGCCGTCGGAAAGCTGGCCGGCGCCGTCCGCGGCCTTGGCCATCTGGGTGTGGATGGTGCCGAATCCGGTGAGCAGCTGGTTGGCGGTTTCCTCGCCCACTTCCTTCGCGACGCTCGAGTGGACGGCCGTGGTCAGCTTGTCCACGATGGTGCTCAGGAGGTAGTTGTTGGCGTCGTTCGTGGTCACGTTCAGCATGGCCTGGTTGGCTGCGTCAAAGCTGCCGGGGGAGGCAAGGTTCGCGGAGAAGTCCTTGGGAATCTTGAGGGCGAAGGCGTACTTGCCGCTGCTGACTCCTTCATCGGCCTTCTCCGCGGAATCGACCGGCTGCCAGTTGAACACGTGACCGTCGATGAGGCTGTCCGCTGCATCCTGGCCGGCATGCAGCTGTGTTCCGTCGCCGGACGTGGCGCCGGTGTCTTCCACCACCAGTGCGGCGTCGATCTGGTCCAGGTTGCTGTACGGATCCCAGTTGGCGTAGAGGTACACCGCCCCGTAAAGCAGCGGCACCATGGTCAGGGCAATGATGGTCAGCTTGGGCAGCAGCCCGCCGGTCATGCGCTTGAGTTCGGAGCGGGCCAGCCGCAGCACAGTCACTTTGCGTCCTCTGTTTCGGGGGTTGGGGCATCGGCGCCCGGGGATTCCGGGGACTCGGGGGTCGCTGCGGTGGCGGTTGTGTCCGCCGTCCGGGGTACGGCGTTGCCGATCACAGCGGTGGGGCCGGTCCAGTTGTCCGGGAGGGAAGCGACCGTGGCGACGACGGCGAGGTGCCGGCCGCCGTCGTACGCCAGCTCCTGAAGCCGCGGCAGCCAGTCTGCGGTGTCACCGCTGTGGCGGTCGGGGGAGTCGACCACCAGGAGGTCGGTGTCCGGGTTGGCGAGCGAGAGGGCAGTAAGCAGTTCGATGCGCCTGGCGGGGGCCAGCTGTTCCGTCCACAGGCCGGCGATGTCCTCGAAGCGGTTGACTTTGAGCCACGGTTTGCTGAGCAGGGCACCGCGGTAGCGCCGTGGGATCAGCGCCAGGTCTTCGGTAACGAGATCGCGCACGCTCAGGTGCTGTTCGGGTTCATTGACCCCGGGGGCGTCCACCAGGGAGCTGGCCAGCCGAATGCGCTTGGTCTTCGCCACGCCGTCCCAGAGGAGCTCGCCGGACGACGGTTTCATGCGTCCGCTCAGTGTGAGCGCCAGCGCAGTTCTCTGGTCCTGGCCGGCGCCGCTGACCAAAACCAGCTCGCCCCGCCGGGCCTGGAGTGAAGTCGGCGGGAGGAGGTCATCCCGCCGGCCTTTCACGTGAAGCTGTCGAACCGAGAGCATTGGAGCCTTTCGCAGAGCGTATCTGCTTCAAGGCTAACTAAACTGACCAGTCAGTTCAAATAGAATGCGGCGGATGTGACCAAGCAGTCAGCTGCGTGTCAGAGGCCGTACTCCTCGAGCAGCCGCAGCCACACCTCGCTGATGGTGGGATAGGACGGCACCGCATGCCACAGCCGGTCCAGGGGCACCTGGCCCACCACGGCGATGGTGGCGGCATGGAGGAGCTCGGCCACGTCCGGGCCTGCGAACGTGGCCCCGAGCAACACCTTCCGGTCCTCGTCCACCACCAGCTGCGCCCAGCCCTCGTAGTGCTCGGAATGCAGCGCGGAGCCGGACACGTTGATGGGGAGTTCCACCGAGGAGACGTTGTAGCCGTCCTTCTCAGCCTGCCCGACGGACCGGCCAACACTGGCGAGCTCGGGATCCGTGAACACCACGTTGGGGATGGCATGGTCGTTGGCGGTCTGCGCGAAGCGGCTCCACAGCGCCGGCGTTCCGTGCAGCTCACCCTTGGCCCGCGCCGCGATGGCGTCGCCTGTGGCGCGTGCCGAATATTTGCCCTGGTGCGTCAGCATGACTTTGCCGGCCGCGTCCCCCACCGCATAGAGCCACCGGCCGTTGCCGCCGTCGGCGCTGCCGGCGCCGATGCCCTCCACCAGCCCGGTGGTATCCGTGCGAAGCGGCGGCACTTTGCCGTCGGCCGCGCCAAGGCCCACGGCTTCCAGCCCCAATCCGTCCAGGGCGGCATGGCGGCCGGTTGCCACCAGCAGCTTCTCGGCACTGACGCTGTTGCCGTCCGCCAGATCCACGGTGACGGAGCCGTCGTCGTTCTTGCTGACCCGCTCAGTGCCGGTGTTGAGGCGGACGTCCACACCGTCCGCGCGGAGCCCGGCCAGCACCAGATTTGCGGCGTCCTGCGGGTACATGCTGAGCAGATCGCCGCGCGCCACGAGGGTCACGGACGAACCAAGCCGGGCGAATGCCTGCGCCAGCTCGGTGCCGGCCACCCCGCCGCCGAGGACCACCAGGCTGCGCGGAACGCTGCGTGCGGACGTGGCCTCACGGGTGGTCCAGTAGTCCAGCTCCGCCAGGCCTGCCACTGGCGGGGCTGTGGGGGCCGATCCAGTCGAAAGTACGACGGCGTGCCTCGCCGCGAGGAGGTAGTTCTTGCCGTCCAATCCCGTCACTTCGACCGCACGGGGGCCGGTGATGCGGCCACGGCCCCGGATCAGTTCAATCCCGGTGTCCTCTACCCATTTGACCTGGCCGTCATCCTGCCAGTTGGACGCGAAGTAGTCCCGGCGCTTGAGCACGGCGGATGCGTCCAGGGTCCGTGTGACCGCTTCTCCGGCACCGGGAACGGTTTGTGCGCCATGGAGGGCGGTGCCGGGGCGCAGCAGGGCCTTGGAGGGCATGCAGGCCCAGTAGGAGCATTCGCCGCCCACCAGCTCCGCCTCCACCAGGACCGCCGTCAGGCCGCCCTGGACCACGCGGTCCGCGACGTTTTCCCCCGCGGCGCCCGCGCCGATCACTATGACATCGAATTCGCGTTCAATTGTCGCCGTCATGGCAACAGACTACGCCCGGCATCCGGGACGTGTTGCGGGATGAAGCCCGCGGATTGGCGCCCGGAATCGGGACCGGGATAGGCACGGGAGCTTAACAGTAGGTGGGACATCCAATATTGTTTGCTGTGACCCACTGCGTACGGTGGTTCAGGACTCTCGGTTAGGGGAACCCATGACTACATCAGGCGTCGCTTCGCAGGCGCGGTTCAGCGCCCAGGCGCGGCTCCGCGCGCTTCAGGCGGACATCATGGACCTCATCCTGGAGCGTGAACTTGAGGCGGGCGATCCGCTGCCCACCGAAAACGAGCTCGCCGTGGCGTTGGGCGTGGGGCGGAATACTCTCCGTGAATCGCTCAAAGTGCTGCAGGCGCTTGGCGTTGTGGAAATCCGCCACGGATTCGGAATGTTTGTGGCGCCCAGTAATTTTGATGCCCTGGCAGACGGATTGACATTCCGTGGCAGGCTGTCGCTGCGGCACAAGGGCGGTGAGGCCCTGGAGCTGGTGGACGTCAGGCAGGCCCTCGAATCCGGCCTGGTCGGCAGCGCCATGGACGCGATGACCTCCGGGCAGCTGGCAGCTGTTGAGGAGTCCGTGGTCCGGATGGAGGAGCTGGCTGCCGCGGGGGAGGCGTTTGTGGAAGCGGACGCCGAATTCCACCGGCGGTTGTTTGAGCCGCTTAACAACGCGCTGCTGATCAACCTGCTCGCCGTCTTCTGGAAGGTGTACCGGCAAATCCACCTCGAGGTCGGCACTGGTGCCGAGGATCTGACGGAGACGGCGGCGATGCACCGCGGGATCTATGAGGCCGTGGCGGATGGAGACAAGGCCCTGGCTGCTGAACGGCTCAACCGCCACTTCGACGGCATCCGTCACCGCATCACCGAGTCGATAGAGAAGTAGGGCGGCGGGCCTGACCCGAAGGGCGGTCAGGCCCGCCGGGCCGCCGCCCCCGGCGGTCAGGCCGAAACATACTGAAACAAAAAAGATCCGCACCGGCGAACCGGTGCGGATCTTTCTTACTGTGCGCCCAAAGGGATTCGAACCCCTGACCTTCTGTTCCGTAGACAGACGCTCTATCCAGCTGAGCTATGGGCGCATTCTCGGCTCCGGGAGTTTTTCGTTCACCCCCGAACCTCGAATTACTTTACGCGAGTTGCCGCGGAGTTCCAAATCGAAACGTGTGTAATCTGCGCGACTAGACCGGTCTATGTGACCTTCCTCACAAAATGGAGTGATTTATCGGGTCCTGTTCCTTGATTTTCCGCGGTTTTTGCTTTTTGGCGCCTAGGACATCCCATCTCTGGCCCAGAAATTCCAGTGGTCTAGAGCCCTAGCATTTAGGACACACCACTGAACCCGAGGAAGGGAACCGCAATGGGCGATCTCGCACGACTGCCGCTGCTTGAGAAAGCACCCACTACACATGCTGGCCTGCTGGCATGGGTCGAAGAGGTTGCAGAACTTACTCAGCCGGACCGTATCCACTGGGTTGACGGTACCGAAGAGGAAAACACCAGGCTCACCGACGAACTCGTCGCAGCAGGAACGCTGACGCGCCTGAACCAGGAGCTCTTCCCCAACTCTTTCGCTGCATTCTCCGATCCCGCGGACGTGGCCCGCGTGGAAGAGCAGACGTTCATCTGCTCCGAGAACGAACGCGATGCAGGCTTCACCAACAACTGGATGGCTCCGGCGGAGATGAAGGTGAAGCTGCGCGGCCTGTTCGCCGGCTCCATGCGCGGCCGCACCATGTACGTGATCCCGTTCGTCATGGGCCACCTCGACGCAGAAGACCCCAAGTTCGGTGTGGAGATCACCGACAGCGCCTACGTTGTCGCCTCCATGCGCATCATGGCCAACATCGGCACTGAGGTGCTGGACAAGATCACCGCGACGAACGCGTTCTTCGTTCCCGCCCTGCACTCCCTGGGTGCGCCGCTCGAAGCCGGCCAGGCGGACGTGCCGTGGCCGTGCAACACGGACAAGTGGATCGTGCACTTCCCCGAGGAGCGCTCCATCTGGTCCTTCGGTTCCGGCTACGGCGGAAACGCCCTCCTGGGCAAGAAGTGCTACGCCCTGCGCATCGCCTCGGTGATGGCCCGCGATGAGGGCTGGCTTGCGGAGCACATGCTCATCCTCAAGCTCACCTCGCCGGAGAAGAAGTCGTACTACATGTCCGCGGCCTTCCCGTCGGCCTGCGGCAAGACCAACCTCGCCCTGCTCGATCCGACCATCGAGGGCTGGGAAGTCGAGACCCTGGGTGACGACATCACCTGGATGCGGATCGGCAAGGAAGGCGAACTGCGCGCCACCAACCCCGAAGCCGGCCTGTTCGGCGTAGCCCCGGGCACCGGCTGGGGCACCAACCCCAACGCCATGCGCGCCATCGCCAAGGGCCACAGCATCTTCACCAATGTCGCCCTCACGGACGACGGCGGCGTGTGGTGGGAGGGTATGACGGAAGAGGTTCCGGCGCACCTGACCGACTGGGAGGGCAACTCGTGGACCCCGGATTCGGACAAGCCGGCTGCCCACCCGAACTCCCGCTTCTGCACGCCGATCTCGCAGATCGACATGCTGGCCGAGGAGTACTACAGCCCCGAAGGTGTGGAACTCTCCGCCATCCTCTTCGGCGGCCGCCGCAAAACCACGGTCCCACTGGTAACCCAGGCCCGCAGCTGGACCAACGGCATCTTCATGGGTTCCACGCTTTCCTCGGAGACCACGGCCGCCGCTGCCGGACAGGTTGGCGTGCTCCGCCGCGACCCGATGGCCATGCTGCCGTTCATCGGCTACGACGCAGGCGACTACCTGAAGCACTGGATCAGCGTCTCAGGCAAGGCCAACCCGGAACGCCTGCCGCACATCTTCCTGGTCAACTGGTTCCGCCGCACCGCCGACGGCGGTTTCGCCTGGCCCGGTTTCGGCGACAATGCCCGTGTCCTGAAGTGGGCCATCGAGCGTCTCGAAGGCAAGGCTGACGCCATTGAAACTCCGATCGGCTTCGTGCCGGCGGGCCACTCACTGGACCTCACCGGCCTGGACCTGACTCACGCCCACGTGGAAGACGCCGTCCGCGTCGATCCGGCCGAGTGGGCTACCGAGCTGGCCTCCATCGAAGAGTGGTACGCGAAGTTCGGTGACTCCCTGCCCGAGGCCCTGCGCTCCGAGCTGGACGGCCTGAAGGCCCGCCTGGGCTAGGTCTTTCGCCCCAGTACGGAGTACGACGGCGGCCCCGCACCTTTCCCCTGGAAGGTGCGGGGCCGCCGTCGTCATTTCACCGTCGATTACTCCGTGACAGCGGTTTCCGCCGTCAAACGGCCGTTCCGTGGCAGTCGATCGTGCGCCTGGCCATTGTGTCGCGCAGCGGCTGGGCGTAGCTTTTAGAGAACTAGTTGTTCTCTAAGTTGAGGGACCGGGCTATGGACAACGCCCAGCAGCACACCAAGCGGATCCCGTCTGCCATCAGGGCGGCGCTGCCCGGCATCCTGCTCGTGATGTTCCTCGGAGCCCTTGACCAGACGGTCATGGCCTCTGCGCTGCCCACCGTTGCCGGAGACCTGCGTGGTCTGGACCAGATGTCCGCCATCATCACCGGCTACCTTGTCGCCGCCACGGCCGCAATGCCCTTGACCGGCAAACTCGGCGATGCTTTTGGGCGCAAGCGCGTCCTCCAAGGCTCCCTGATCTTCTTCATTATTGGCGCGGCGTTGTGCTCCTTGGCGCAGACCGTGCCGGAACTCATCGCCTACCGGGCGATTCAGGGCATCGGCGGCGGAGGGCTCATGATCGGGGCACAGGCGATCATTGGCGAACTTGTCAGTCCGCGCGACCGCGGCAGGTTTCTTGGCATCATCGGCGCCGCCTTCATTGTGGCCGCGGTAGCCGGTCCACTTGCCGGCGGGGCGGTGGTGGACCACTTCTCCTGGCGCTGGATCTTCTATTTCTACGTGCCGTTGGGCCTGGCCGCCCTTGCGGTGGTAACCCTCACGCTCCGGCTGCCGGTCACCCCGCGCGGGCGACGGGTGGACTACGCCGGCGCGGCTTTGCTGTGCCTGGCAATTGTCTCGGTGATCCTGCTCTGCAGCGGCGGGAGCTATCCGGGGCCAGGCTGGGTGACGCCTGTCCTGGCGGCGGTGGCTGTTGCCGCCATGGCCGGTTGGTTGTTTGCCGCGCGCCGCACGGCGGATCCGATCATCCCGTTGTCGCTGTTCCGCGACGCCGCATTCGCGGTCCCCACGGCGGTCAGCTTCCTGATCGGCTTCGCCATGTTCGCCACGCTGAGCTACCTTCCGGCGTTCCTGCAGGTGGGCATGGGCATGTCGGCCACCGCTTCGGGCGGCATGCTGATCGCCCTCATGGCCGGACTGTTGCTCACGACGGCGGCATCCGGCGCGCTGATCACCCGCACCGGACGCTACAAGCTGTACCCGGTGGCCGGGACGTTGCTGGCCGTTCCCGGAACCTGGCTGTTCAGCACCATGGATTCGAGGAGCAGCCCGTGGCTGGTGCTGGCGTCGATGCTTTTGCTCGGGCTGGGCATCGGGCTGGTCATGCAAGTCATGGTGCTGGTGGTGCAGAACTCCGTGGAGCGGCGCGACCTGGGCGCCGCCACGTCCACCGTGACCTTTCTTCGCCAGGTGGGCGCCTCTATCGGTGTGGCAGTTCTGGGTTCCCTGATCACTGTGCGCTTCGCCGCCGCCGTCCCCGCTCCGCTGGCAACAGCACTGGGGGAGAGCCTCAAATCACTGACGCCCAAGGCGCTTGAACGTCTGCCTGCTGCGGACCGCAGTGCAGTGGCCGAGGCGTTCGGCCATGCACTTCCGCCCGTTTTCGGCTATGCCGCCATGGTGCTGGCCGCGGCATTCGTCCTGACGCTCTTCCTGCCCGAGCGGGAGCTGCGGACCACCGCGCACTCCGACGCCGCCGACCCTGACACCGCAGACCCTGCCGACCGCAAACCACGAGGAGCCCCCGATGACTGACAAGACCACCGCCCCGCTGGCCGATTTCGGCGCAGGGGACATCGCCGCCGCCGGTGGGAAGGGCGCTGCCCTGGGCGAGTTGGTGCGCCAGGGATTTCCCGTTCCGCCGGGCTTCATCATCACCACGGGCGCGTACATGTCCTTCCTGGCGGAGACAAGGGTGGGTGCGGCGCTGGAGGGCCTGTTTCGCGCTGACTCCGGCGACGGCCCGGACATTGGCACGGCTGACGGTGAAAGCCGCAGCGTCGCCATCCGTGCCCTGTTCGCCGGAACGGAGGTACCCGGACACTTGAGGCAAGAGATCGGGGCAGCCTATGCGGAGCTGGGTGGCGGAGCCGTGGCAGTTCGTTCCAGTGCCACGGCGGAGGACTTGCCGGGGGCCGCGTTCGCCGGCCAGCAGGACACGTACTTGAACGTACTCGGCGAGGACGCCGTGGTCCAGGCGGTCGCCGACTGCTGGGCGTCGCTGTGGACGGACCGGGCGGTTGCCTACCGCGAGCGTCAAGGGATCGATCCGCACGGGCTGGCCATCGCCGTCGTCGTGCAGAGAATGGTGCCCGCCGATACGGCCGGAGTCATGTTCACCGCAAACCCCGTCACGGGCGAGCGTGGTGAAATCGTGGTGGACGCAAGCCCTGGGCTGGGGGAGGCAGTGGTCGCAGGGCGGGTGACGCCGGAACACTACGTCCTGGACCGCACGGGAAAGGCGCTCAGCTTTGCGCCCGGTGGCCGGGAAGTGGTGATCAGCGCGGCCGAGGGCGGCGGCACACAGGAAAAGCCCGGAGCGCCGGGCGCCGGGCCGGAGCTGGCCGCGGATCAACTGACGGAGCTGGCCCGTCTGGGGCAGCGGGCACAGCAACACTTCGGGCGGCCGCAGGACATTGAATGGGCGGTCTCCGGGGGCCTCCTGTATGTGTTGCAGTCGCGGCCTATGACGGCGCTGCCGCCCCAGCCGCAGATGCTCAACCCCTTCCAACGTCGGCTGGGGCCGTTTTTCATGGAGATGTTCCAGGAACGGCCCTATCCGCTGGATGTGTCCGGCTGGATGAGCCGGGGAATCCTGGCCATGCTGCATCGGATGGCCGGAAGCGTGGGGGTGGTCTTCCCAACGGTTGATCAGCTGCTCCCGGAGGAGGACGGCGTGGTGGTGCGGCTCGTCCCGCCGATTCCGCACCCGACCATCCGGACGCTGGCCGCGCCTGTGTCATTGGCGCGCCGCGCCAGGCAGTTCAATCCGGCCACATGGACGCAGGATCCACGGTTTTCCGCGTTCCTTGAGAACGTGGAACAGCTGAACGGGAAGGATCCCGGCCCGTTACGGTGGCGTGCTGTCGTCGCACTCGCGGAAGAATCCTTCGCAACGATGCGGGGCATCACGGATCTGCGCGTCTCCTACCTGCCCGGGGTCTTCGTGCCGTTGCTGAAAATGCGTCTGATGCTCGTGCTGCTGGGCAAGGCTAAGCTGGCGGCTGCGCTGATCGCCGGGGCGGAAACCCGGACCAGCCAGGCGAACCGCGCTCTTGAACAGCTGGCTGCGATTGCCGCCGATGATCCCGGGCTGGCGCGCGCCTTTGCTGAGTCGGACCCGGGCCGGCTGCTGGAGTTGGTGGAAAAGGAATCCGAACACGTTGCCTTCCGCGAGGCTTTCAAAGCGTTTCTGCTCGAATACGGCCACCGTGAAACCATCAGCGTTGTCCTGAGCAGTGCGCCCACCTGGTCCGATGCGCCGGAAGTGGTGCTGGGGCTGGTGAAAGCCATGTTCGGGGAGCGGTTCCAGACGGTGGACCAGACCGGGATGGCGTTGTCTGAGTTGAGGATGCACCCTCCGCTCCGGTTCGCGCCGCTGCGCCGGAGTGTGCTGGCCGCCGTCGAGTCTGCACGGAACGGAATGGCGTTTCGCGAGGACAGCCACTTCTACGCCACAACGGTCATTCCGCCGATGCGCCGCGCGTACCGGGAGCTCGGCCGCCGCCTGGTGCTTGCCGGCGTGGTCGACGAGGCGCACGACGTCTACCACCTGCGCTTCGAGGAGCTGGCGTCCATCACGGACACGGACGACGGCGGGGCGCTGCCAGCTTCCGTCCGGGAGCGTTTCCGTCCGGTGGTGCTGGCGCGGGCGGCGAAGCGGCGCGAGTTGGAGGGGATCCCGCTGCTGGACCCGGCTTTGCTCTTTGGCCGTAATCGCCGTGTGAAAGGGGCCCTCGTCACCGGGACGCCAGCCAGCCGCGGCCAGGCGAGCGGGCCCGTGCGGGTGATCCGTGGTCCTGCCGAGTTCGGCCAGCTGCGCAGTGGTGAGGTCCTGGTCTGCCCATATACAAACCCGTCCTGGACACCCCTGTTCCAGCGGGCCGCCGCGGTGGTGGTGGACACCGGCGGGCTCGGCTCGCATGCGGCCATCGTGGCGAGGGAGTACGGAATTCCGGCTGTCATGGGCACTGGTTCAGGTACCAGCACCCTGGCCGGCGGGCAGCGCGTACTTGTGGACGGAACCGCCGGAGCGGTCCTGTCCGCGCCCACGTCGGACTTGGCCTGAGATGCCGGAGCTCCAGGACCACCGAAAGCGGCCGCGGCGCCGCGGAGCTGCCCTGAACAGCGCCATCTTCGAAGCGGTCCGGGCGGAGATCGCCGAATCCGGGTATGCCGCCCTGACCATGGACAGCGTCGCCGAGCGCGCCCGGGCCAGTAAGGCCTCGCTTTACAGGCGGTGGCCCGGACGTGCGGCATTGGTATTAGAGGCAGCCTACGATGCGATGCCCAGCCCCGCGTCCGCCCCCGACACGGGAAGCCTGCGCGGAGATGCCCTGGCAGTCCTGCGGCAGGTGGCGCAGCAACTGCAAGGAGTGGTGGGGCAGGCCATGCGCGGGCTGCTGGGCGAGGCGCTTCAGAACCCGGCGGTGGCCGCGGAAATCCACGACTACACGCGGGGCAACGTCGTCAAGGTCATGCGCGCCATTATTGAGCAAGCCGTGGCCCGGGGCGAATGCGACCCCGCCCTTGCCACGGCTTGCAAGATCGAGGCAGGCCCCGCCTTGCTGCGGCAGAGATTCATCTTCTCGGCCGCGCCCATCGAGGACGATTATTTGGTGCAGGTGGTGGACGAGGTGATGCTGCCGTTGTTGGGGGTCAGCCCGCCGAGGGGGCCGGCAGTCCGCTGAAGGCTTCGGCTAGCTCGCCAGCCAGATGTCCGGGCCGAAGACTTCGTAGTGGATCTTCGTGGCGGGGATTCCCGCATTGATGGCCTCGTTGCGGATGTGCTTCATGAACGGCAGCGGTCCGCACAGGTACAGCGACGCATTTGCCGGCAGGTCCACTTCACGCAGCGACATGAAGCCTGCGTTGGAACCGGCCTGCGGTTCTTCCAGCCAGAGCTGAAGGTCGGCACCCTCGAGGCGTTCGACGTCGTCCGTCATCTGGGAGCGCAGCGCCCAGGACTCCAGATCGCTTTCCGCGTGCAGGACCAGGACCTGGCGGTCCGAGCCGGCGTCGGCGAGGGAGCGCAGGATGGACGCGGTCGGCGTGCAGCCGATGCCGGCGGAGGCCAGGACCACCGGGCCCTCGCCTTCCTTGAGCGTGATCTCGCCGTAGGGGTTGGAAATCTCGAGGATGTCGCCCACCTGGACGGTGTTGTGCAGGACGGGGGAGACTTCGCCGCCGTCGTCCTTCTTGGTGGTGAAGCTGCGGCTCGTGCCGGCGTCGCCGGAGAGAGAATACTGGCGGACCTGGCGCAGCCCGTCCGGGAGGGTGACCTTGATGCTGACGTACTGGCCGGGCAGGGCGGGCGTGATGGGGGTGTCGTCGGCCGGTTCCAGGGTGAAGGTTATCGAGCCGGTGCCGGCGGGGGTCTTGGCGGCGACCTTCCAGGGGCTCCACATCGTGCCGTTGGCCTGTGCGGCGTAGAGGCCCTTTTCGAGCTTGATCAGGGCGTCCGCCATCAGCCAGTAGACCTCGGTCCAGGCGTCGGCGATTTCCGGGGTGATGACCTCGGCCAGGTCTTCGGCGATGGCGGCGAAGAGGTGCTCGTAGACCACCTGGTACTGAGGTTCGGTGATGCCGAGGGAGGCGTGGCGGTGGGCGATGCGGGCGAGTACGGTCTCCGGCAGGGTGCCGGGGTTGTTGACCAGGTGGGTGGCGAAAGCGGCAATGCTTCCGGCCAGGGCCTGCTGCTGGTTGCCGTTGCGCTGGTTCGAGCGGCTGAAGAGCCCGTCCAGCAGCTCCGGGTGCGCCGCGAAAAGCCGGGCGTAGAACTTGGGGGTGATTTCGCCGATCCGGGAACCGACCAACGGGAGGGTGGCCTCAATGACGGGGCGGGATTTGTCCGAGAGCATGCGTACTCCTGAGGTAGGGGCCCGGGGCGTACATCCGGACCGCGGTCAATACATGTATTTGAAATACAAGTATTTATACCTAAGTTCTACACTTCGTAGAAGAGATATCAAAATCGGGGACTACGGATCCGGAAATGCCCGGGCTGCAGGGGAGCCGGGAGTCAGAGCCCCGGGCGGAGCCCGATCGCCTGGAACACAGGCGCCATCTGGCGGGATCCGGGAAGGGTGGACACCACGATGTCGTCGAGTTCCCGGTAAAAGGCTTCCCGGGCGCGCGAGAGGGCACCGCGAAGCCGGCATTCGTTGATGAGCGGGCAGTCGCCATTCAATGAATGGCAGTCCGCCGGATCCACCCGGGTGTTTAGGAGCCGCAGCAGCTGGCCCACGGTGGCCTTGCGTCCGGCGTCGTTGAGCCTGGAGCCGCCGTTGCGGCCGCGTTCGACGTCGATCACGCCAAGTTCACGGAGTTTTGCCATGGCCTTGCTGACGTGGTTGTACGGGGTGCCCACGGCGTCGGCGATGCTCTGCGTGGTCAGCAGGTTGCCGTCAGGGGCTGCGGACAGCACCATCATGGCCCGCAGGCTCACATCCGCGAAGGCATTGATCTTCATGTCATCAACCTAGTGGAGGTCTAGTCCACCCAGATGGCGGGCTCGTTGGAATCAGCTGAAAGCTGCCCGAACTCCCATTCGCGTGACTCGGTGTTGGGTTCGTAGGGCAGTACGGCGGCGAACACGGACCCGTCACGGTGCTCGGCGGCCACGTGGATGGCATCCGTGTCCTCTTCCAGCAGGGTGATGTCGCAGACCACGGCGGCGGCACGGAAATCGTCCCGGTTCTGCCGGAGCAGTTCCGTGAGGTCGCTGATCATCGTATCGGCATCGAATTCACCCTCCGAGCCGTCCTCGGCGTCCGCAGGGGTGACGGCGACGAGGCGCACCTCGCCGTCGTTCTCCACCACGAGTGCGAAGGGCAGGAACCCGCCATTGCGCCCGAGCTGCTCCTGTGCCGCGCCGACGCCCGTGCCCAGCAGGTTTTCCAGGTCGGTGGCCGTGGCCTCGGGCACAGAGTCCCGCCAGGGTGTTCCGGAAAGTTCAGCCATGCGGGTGGCCTAGCCGTTGACCAGGGCAAGCACGCGGTCGCGGATGCGTTCCATCGTGGCCCTGTCCGTGGCCTCGGCGTTCAGGCGAAGGAACGGTTCGGTGTTGGACGGGCGCAGGTTGAACCACCAGCTGCCGTCGCGGGCAGTGAACGTGCTGCCGTCCAGCAGGTCGACATCCACGTCTTCGCCGGCAAAATCGGCACGGACGCGCTCTACGGCGCCTGCCTTGTCGTCAATTTCGGAGTTGATTTCCCCGGAGGAAACGTAGGGTTCGTACTCGTGGCCGAGTTCGGACAGCGGGCCGTCCTGCTCGCCGAGGGCGGCCAGGACGTGCATGGCGGCCAGCATGCCGGTGTCTGCATTCCAGAAGTCGCGGAAGTAGAAGTGCGCGGAGTGCTCCCCGCCGAAGACGGCGCCTTCCTCTGCCATGACGGCCTTGATGAACGAGTGCCCGACCCGTGTGCGGACGGCGCGGCCGCCGTCGTGCGCCACCAGTTCCGGAACGGCCTTGGAGGTCAGCAGGTTATGGATGATGGTGGGCGTTTCCTCGCCCTGTGCCTTGGCGCGGGCGATCTCGCGGCGGGCCACCATACCGGTGATTGCCGACGGCGAGACGGGGTTGCCCTTCTCGTCGATGACGAAGCAGCGGTCAGCGTCGCCGTCGAAGGCCAGCCCGATGTCCGCGCCGTGCTCGATGACGGCGGCCTGCAGGTCCAGCAGGTTTTCCGGCTCGAGCGGGTTGGCCGGGTGGTTCGGGAAGGAACCGTCCAGCTCGAAGTAGAGGGGAATGATGTCGAACGGCAGCTTGGGCAGGAGGGCGTCGCCGAGCACCGCCGGGGTGGTCAGGCCTGCCATGCCGTTGCCGGCGTCCACAACCACCTTCAGGGGGCGGGATCCCTTGAGGTCCACGAGCTTGCGCAGGTATTCGGAGTAGTCCTTGAGGACATCGTGGACTCCGATGAGGCCGCGCGTGCCCGCGGCCGGGATGGATCCGGCGTGGAGGTATTCCTCCGCGCGGGCCTGGATTTCCTTCAGACCCGACTCCGAAGAGATGGGCTGGGCTCCGGCCTTGGACATCTTGATGCCGTTGTATTCGGCGGGATTGTGGCTGGCAGTGAACGTGGCGCCGGCCGCGTTGAGCGCACCGCAGGCGTAATAGAGCTCGTCAGTGGAGATGAGGTCCAGCAGCTGGACGTTTGCTCCGCGGGTGGCGGCGCCGTTGGCGAAGGCCTTGCTGAACTCGGGGGAGGAGGGGCGCATGTCGCCGCCCACCAGGACCGTCTGGCCCTCGAGCTTCAGGACATCCACGAACGCGGCGCCTACGGCTTCGACGATTTCGGCAGTAATGGATACGCCCACAATGCCACGTACGTCGTAGGCCTTGAACGATGCCGAAAGGTCAAAAGTCTTTGTCTGGTCGCTAGTCACGCGTTCCATCTTACGTTGAAGCGCAACGCGGCTGTGGAGGAGTAGTTGAGTTACGCGGGCGTGCCGTGCAGGCCCGGGTGTGAAATCTGTAGTCCACATGGCCGGAGCCTGAACTTCCCGGCTGTCAGAGGGGGCTGGGATACTGAACCAATGGCCAATAACCAGAATGCTTCAGTCCTTTCCGCTTCCGTCGATCTTCCCGCAGGTGAAACGGGCACCCGGGACCAGGCCCTGGAAGTGCTGCGAAGCCTGGTGGGACATCCGGAAGCCCGCTTTCATGACGGCCAGTACGAGGCCATTGAGGCGCTGGTCGACCGCGGCCGCCGCGCCTTGGTGGTGCAGCGCACCGGTTGGGGAAAGTCGGCCGTCTACTTTGTGGCCTCGCTGCTGCTCAGGCGCCGCGGAGCCGGCCCCACACTGATCGTGTCGCCGCTGCTGGCACTGATGCGGGACCAGGTGGCGGCAGCGGCCCGGGCCGGCGTCCGCGCCGTCGCCATCAACTCCGCCAACCAGCTGGAGTGGGATGCTGTCCGCGGGCAGCTGGCTGCGGACGAGGTGGACGTGCTGCTTGTTTCGCCGGAGCGGCTCACCAATCCGTCCTTCCGGGAGAACCAGCTTCCGGAACTGATCCGCCGCACCGGGCTCCTGGTGATTGACGAGGCACACTGCATCTCGGACTGGGGCCATGACTTCCGCCCTGACTACCGGCGCATCGCGGACCTCATCACAGAGCTTCCGGACACCGTGCCGGTGCTGGCCACCACCGCAACCGCCAACTCCCGCGTGGTCCACGACATCGAGGAACAGCTGGGCGACGGCGTGCTCACCATCCGCGGCGCCCTGGGCCGTGAGTCGCTGCGGCTCGGCGTGCTGAGCCTGCCGGACTCCCGCGACCGGCTGGGCTGGCTGCTGACCCACCTGGCGGACCTGCCGGGCAGCGGCATCATCTACACCCTCACAGTTTCCGCTGCCGAGGACACCGCGCGCCTGCTCGCCGAGGCCGGCCATGAGGTGCTCGCCTACACGGGGCGCACGGATCCCGCGGACCGTGAACGGGCTGAGCAGCTCCTCAAGGACAACGAGGTCAAGGCGCTGGTGGCCACCTCGGCCCTTGGCATGGGCTTCGACAAACCTGACCTGGGCTTCGTGGTGCACCTGGGCGCGCCATCCTCCCCGGTGGCCTACTACCAGCAGGTTGGCCGTGCGGGGCGTGGCGCGGCGAACGCCGATGTCCTGCTGCTGCCCGGCTCGGAGGACCGCGATATCTGGCAGTACTTCGCCACGGCATCCATGCCGTCGGAGGAAAAGGCCGCGGCGGTCCTTACCGCGTTGGCCGAGGCCGGTGCCGCTGTATCCACGGTGGCTCTCGAAGCCCGCGTGGACCTGCGGCGCACGCCGCTCGAACTGCTGCTCAAGGTCCTGTCCGTGGACGGTGCAGTGGAGCGCGTGGGCGGCGGCTGGCGTTCCACGGGCCAGCCCTGGACCTACGACGCCGAACGGTACACACGCATTGCCGAGGCCCGGGTGGATGAGCAGGATTCCATGGTGATCTACCAGGACACGGCCGGGTGCCGGATGGAGTACATCACCTCGGTCCTGGACGACGAAACGGCCCACGCGTGCGGCCGCTGCGACAACTGCGCCGGACGCTGGTTCCCGGCGGACATCGCGTCAGCTGCAACGGAAGCGGCGGGGCAGACGCTCAGCCGTGCCGGCATCGCACTGGAGCCGCGCCTGCAGTGGCCCAGCGGCATGGACAGGCTCGGCGTGACCGTCAAGGGCAAGATCAAGCCGGATGAGAGCCTGGCCGAGGGCCGGGTGCTGGCCCGCCTGACGGACCTCGGCTGGGGCGGTGCACTGCGGGAAATTTTCGCAGCAGGAGCCGCGGACCGCGAGGTGGACCCCGCCATGCTCCAGGCCTGCGTCCAGGTCCTCCGCGAGTGGGGCACCGGAAATGAACGCAACCCCGGCTGGAGCGGCGCCGGACGTCCCGCAGCCATCGTCAGCATCCCGTCGCGCAGCAAGCCCGCCCTCGTTGGCTCCCTGGCGCGGGGCATCTCCGGGATTGGCCGAATACCGTACCTGGGTGAGCTGAACCTGGAGCACGGCGGACCCACCGGCGGGCGCGGAGGCAACAGCGCCTACCGCCTGGCCGGAGTCTGGGAACGCCTCGCCGTGGGACCTGAGCTGGAAGCGGCCATGGCCGGAATCCAGGGGCAGAGCATCATGCTGGTGGACGACCTCACGGACAGCCGCTGGACGGTCACAGTCGCCGGCCGGGCCCTGCGCCGGGCCGGGGCCGGGGCCGTGCTTCCGCTCGTGCTGGGACAGGCGGGGTAGGGCCCTCCGGCGGGTCCGCGTAAGGGGCGGACTTATTCTGGCACCATGCCTGGCACGCCTATAGGATCGGCGAATGAGTCCAGGCCAGGAGCCATGAGCGAACCACTGAACAACGCCGCTTCGGCTGTCCGCCAGGAGTGGCAGCCCCGGCTGGCCCTGCTCGTTGCCGCGACCTTCTTTATGGAGTTCCTGGACGGCACGGTGCTGACCACGGCCATCCCCAGCATTGCGGGGGATTTCGCCGTGGCGCCGGCGGACGTCAACATCACCATGACGGCTTACCTCATGACGGTGGCCATGGGCATTCCGGTCAGCGGGTGGCTGGCCGAACGGGTGGGCGCCCGTCGTGTCTTCTGCGCCGCCATCGCCGTGTTCACCATTGCCTCGCTTTTGTGCGCACTGAGCCAGGACCTCACCATGCTCACCGTCAGCCGTGTCCTGCAGGGCGCGGGCGGCGCCATGATGGTGCCGGTCGGCACGCTCGTGGTGCTGCGCCGGACCCCCAAGGAAGACCTGCTGCGGGCAACGGCCTACCTGGTGTGGCCGGGCCTGCTGGCGCCGGTCCTTGCGCCGTTGGTGGGCGGAGCACTGACCACGTTCCTGTCGTGGCACTGGATCTTCCTGATCAACATTCCGTTGGGACTGGCCGCGTTCATCGCTGCCCTGCGGCTGGTCCCTCAAGGAGCGGGAGACCAGTCCCGGCGCCTTGACTGGGTAGGGCTGCTGCTGACAACGCTGGGCGTGGGTGCCCTGGTGGTGGGCCTCGAACTGGCCACTGCCCACCCCTCCGGACCGTTCGGGGCAATCTGCGTGGCCGCGGGCTTCGTGTCGATCGCGGGGGCGGTCCTGTGGTTGCGGCGCACCACCAACCCGCTCTTCCAGCTGAATGTCTTTGCCACCCGGACGTTCCGGGCAACGTCCACGGGCGGGTTTATCTACCGCCTGACCATCAGCGCGGTCCCCTTCCTGCTGCCGCTCATGTTCCAGGATGGTTTCGGCTGGGATCCCCTGCATGCGGGCATCATGGTGGCCGCGGTTTTCGTGGGCAATATCGGCATCAAACCGGCAACCACACCGCTCATCCGCAGGTTCGGCTTTAAGCCCGTCCTCGTTTTTGCGTCGCTCGCATCGGCCGCAACCTTTGCCGTGTGCGCCCTGCTGGACGCCGGAACCCCGGAACCGCTCATCTTTGCCTTGCTGGTCTGCAGCGGCGCGTTCCGCTCCATCGGTTTCTCGGCGTACGCCTCCATCCAGTACGCCGACATCGTCCCCGGGCAGCTGCCGTCCGCGAACGCAATTTCGGCCACCCTGGTCCAGCTTGCCGCCGGTGCCGGCATCGCCGTCGGCGCCCTGTTCCTCCGGATCTTCGACGTCCCCGGTGCCTTCGGGGCAGACCCTGTTGCGCCCTACCGGGGCGCGTTCCTGGCCATTACGGTCCTGATGTTGCTCAGCACCGCCGACAGCCTGGCGCTGCACCGGCAGGCCGGAGCCGAAGTCAGCCGCGGGCGTTCCGCGGCACCCAAGGCGGCAAACTCCTAGGTCGCCAACCCCTAGGCCGTTCACCGAGGCCGCGAACCAGGCCGCTAACCCATACCCGGACCTCTAGGACTCCAGCACCGCCATGGCCGCGTTGTGGCCGCCAAGGGCGCTCACTGCCCCGCCGCGCTGTGCTCCGGAGCCGCACAGCAGGATCCGGGGATCGTCGGTGGCCACGCCCCAGCGCCGGGCGGGGGTGTCCAGCGGGGCGTCGTCCTCGGCGAACGGCCAGTCGAGTCCGCCGTGGAAGATATTGCCGCGGGGCATGCCCACGGCACGCTGGATATCCAGGGTGGTTTTGGTTTCGATGCACGGGGTTCCGTCGGAGCTCGTCAGCAGCAGCTGCTCTACCGGCTCCGCCAGCACTGAGTTGAGGGATTTCACGACGGCGGCCTGCAGCGCCGCCCGCATCTGGTCGTTGTTCTCCGCCGTGATGAGCCTGTCCGGAACGTGCAGTCCGAAAACAGTCAGGGTGTGGGCGCCGGACGCCTGCAGCTCCGGGGAGAGGATGGTGGGATCGGTCAGCGAATGGCAGTAGATCTCGCACGGCAGCGGATCCGGGACTGTTCCGTGCTCCGCTGCCAGGTAGGCGTCGTCCAGCTGGGTCCAGGTTTCGTTGATGTGGAACGTGCCGCCGAAGGCCGCCTCCGGGCTGACGCTGTCGTCCAGCAGCCGCGGCAGCCGCTTGAGCAGCAGGTTCACCTTGACCTGCGAACCCTCGCGCCGGTGGTTCGGATTTGCGGGCTCCCCGGCGCTGCTGCCCCGCAGCCTGTCCAGGACCGCGGGCGCGACGTTGGACAGGACCCAGCCCGCAGAGACTGAATGTCCCAGGCCGCCATGGCGGTAGTTCACCGAGCCGCCGGACCGGACGGCCGTGGCCTCGGCAGACGTCAGGATGGTGGCGCCGGCTTCGCGGGCGGCGCGCTCGAGCTCGCCCGAGACCGCCCCCATACCGCCGATGGGAACATCCCAGTCACCGGTTCCGCCGCCCAGGAGGTGGTACAGGAAGCAGATGTTCTGCTGGAGGTCGGCGCTGTCCGCCCTGGCAAAGGTCCCGATTAGGGCATCCGTCAGGACCACGCCGCGCACCAGGTCGCTGTGCAGCCTGCTGGTGATGGTTTCGCCAAGTGGCTGCTCGACCAGCGATGCCCACACCGCCCCGGCGCCGGCCGCGGTGGCGAGCCGCTTGGCCTCCGACCGGGTGGGCAACGGGGATGTCATGGTGGGCCACAGGGTCCCGGTGAGCTTCCGGCACTCCGCGTAGAAGTCTTCAAATTCGGCGGCCTCGGTGGCCGGCGCCCCCACTGCGGCAAATGATGCGGCCGTTGCCCCGGCGTCGCCGTTGTCGATCAGGAGGCCCCGGCCGGGGTTTGCCGGATCCGGCGTATAGGAGGAGTAGCGCCGGCGGGCCAACCGGATCCGCAGCCCGAGATCGTCAATGATTTCCTGCGGCAGCAGGCTCACCAGGTAGGAGTACCGGGAAAGCCGCGCGTCGACGCCGTCGAACGCCTGGGCGGAAACGGCCGCGCCGCCGGCGTGGTCCAGTTTCTCCAGCAGCAGGACATCGCGCCCGGCCCTGGCCAGATAGGAGGCAGCCGCCAGGCCGTTGTGCCCGCCGCCGACAATTACCACATCATGCTTGCTGCTGCTCGCCATCTGGCCATCCTGCCACCCCGTGCACCTTCCCGGCGGGAGGCCAAACGCGGGGGTACGCACGGAAAACGGAGACGGCGGAAACGCAGAAGGTCCGGGAACGCAAAAGGCCCCGGTCCAAAGACCGGGGCCAAACGCGGAGACGGGGGGATTTGAACCCCCGGTGGAGTTGTGCCCCACACTTCATTAGCAGTGAAGCCCATTCGGCCGCTCTGGCACGTCTCCAATTGCTATTCCTAGCCCACCAAGGATACGCAGAACGGGGCATTCAGTGCAAAACGGCACCAAAACGTGCCAAACGGGACACGCAGGGACCCGCCGCGGGAGCTACCCGTCGGAGCGGCCCGCCAGGGAACGCCACAGGAAATGCTGGCTGCGGCTCTGCAAAGCAGCCGCCTGCCGGTTGTCGGAAGCGCCGGCGTGGCCGCCCTCCAGCGCCTCGTGGAACCAGACGTTGGGGATCCCCATGGCCTGCATCCGCGCCGCCATCTTGCGCGCCTGCACGGGCCCCACCCGGTCATCGGACGTTGCAGTCCAGATGAAGGTCTCCGGGTAGTCCACGCCGTCGTGAAGGAGGTGGTATGGCGAGAACGTCCGGATGAACTCCCACTCCTCAGGCACGTCCGGATCCCCGTATTCGGCGATCCACGAGTACCCGGCGGACAGCTTGGTGTAACGGCGCATGTCCAGCAGCGGCACCCCGCAGGACACCGCGCCGAACAGCTCCGGGTACCGCGTCAGCATGTTGCCCACCAGCAGCCCGCCGTTGGAGCCGCCCACGCAGCCGAGCCGCTCCTTGGACGTGACTCCGCGCGAGATCAGGTCCCGGGCCACGGCCGCGAAGTCCTCGAACGCGCGGTGGCGCTTTTCCTGCAGCGCCGCGCGGTGCCACGACGGCCCGTACTCGCCGCCGCCACGGATGTTCGCCACCACGTAGACGCCGCCGCGGCTGTGCGTCCGCCGTTCCAGCCAGGCCCGGCCGATTGCGCCGCTGTAGGCAGGCGTCCGCGAGACTTCGAATCCGCCGTACCCGGACAGCTGCGTGGGATTCTGGCCGTCGAGCACCAGGTTCCTGGAAGCCACTTGGAAGTAGGGGACCCGAGTGCCGTCGTCCGATACGGCGAAGTGCTGCTGGACCTCGTAGGCGGAATCGTCAAAGTAGGACGGCGAGGTGCGGATCACCGCGTGCTCGCTCACAACACCGCCGTCTCCGCTGCGGCGTAGCGTCCCCCGGGTCAGGGTGCTCGGCGTCGTAAAACCGGTGGCCACGAGCCAGAAGTCATCCCCGGCGCCGGGAGCTTCCCCCTCCGGCACGGGCACGGTGCCGCCGGTGCCGTCGTCGTCATCCGAGTCGCCGGCGTCGTCCTCGTCGTCAACGGCGAAGGCGTTGACGTCATGCAGTGGCGGGCAGGCGTCCAGCAGCGAGGACGCCCAGGCCGAATCAGTTCCGGGCCGTTCCGGGTCCAGGACGCGGATCTCCGAAGAGACATCCCGCAGGAGGTTGAGGAGGAGGAAGTTCCGGGTCCAGCTCCAGGACTGCAGCGAGGTGTGCGCGTCCGGAGTGAAGAGGACCTGGAGTTCGCGGCTGCCCGCAAGGTAGCCCTCGAAGTCCGCGGCGAGCAGCGAGCCGGCGGGGTACGTGGTTCCGTTGACGTCCCAGTCGCCCTGCGGGCGGAACAGCAGCCACCCGCGGTGCACGCTCAGGTTCACGTCGGTCGGGGCGTCGATGACAACCCACTCCCCGTCCCGCAGCACGGACGTGTTCTTGTTGAAGAAGCTGATCCAGTCCATGGCGAAGGTTCGCTCGTACCCCGGTGTGGAGTCATGGGCAACCAGCGCCATCATGTGGTCCTCGGGGATTTCAAACACCTGTTCGGCGGACGCGAGCGACCCGCCGCGGGGAAGCCTGACGGCGGTGCGCGCGTAGGACGAGGACGTCTTGGGCATGCCTTCGGCGGTGCTGGCCACCAGCAGCGTGTCCCGGTCCAGCCAGGAGGCGTTGCCCTTGGCCGTAGGGAGGTCGAACCCGCCGGATGCGGGGTCGACGAACGTGCGGGTCTCGACGTCGAACTCACGGTAGCGGTTGGCATCGCCGCCGTCGGGGGAGAGGGCCAGTAGCGCCAGGCGGTGCGGTTCGCCGGCTGAAGGCCGCAGGAAATTGGCGCCGTGGAATACCCACTCCTCGCCTTCGGCAGCAGCGAGGGCGTCGACGTCCAGCAGCACATCCCATTCGGGCGACCCGCTCCGGTAGCTGTCCCAGGACGTGCGGCGCCACAAGCCCTTGGGATTCGTTCCGTCGCGCCAGAAGTTGTAGTACCAGTCGCCGTGCTTGCCCACCATGGCGATCTTGTCCGTGGAGTCCAGCACCTCCAGGATGCGGCTTTCGAGCCTGGCGTAGTCGGCATCCTCGAGCAGGTCCTCGGTGCGGGCGTTCTGTTCACGGACCCAGGCCAGCGGTTCTTCGCCGTAGATATCCTCGAGCCAGATATTCTCGTCGGTCGGTTCGGGCGCTCTCCCGGCGGAGGAAGGGGCGCCGGACGCGGGCTGGTGATCAGCTGCTGTGGTGGTCATGGCCCCTACGAAACAACATCGGCGCGCAGCTAGCAAGTCACATGCGGATACTCTGGATGGCGTGGGCATATCGCAAAGCATCCGGACGGCACTAATAGGGGCCGGACCCCGCGGTACCAGTGTCCTGGAGCGGCTCCTGGCCAACTGGCGCCTCAGGAACCCCTCCGCTTCCGGGCCGGGCGGCGCCCCGGGCCTCCACATTGACGTGGTGGACCCCTACCCTGCCGGGCCGGGCCACGTGTGGCAGCCCGGCCAGTCGCGGCTGTACCTGATGAACACGCAGGCGTTTTATCCCACAGTCATTCCCGAAGAACCTGAACTGGCTGCACCGGTAGCGGGCGCCACCTTCGACCGGTGGCGGGCCGCCCAGCAGGACAACCCGCTCGCCTCGCTGACCGAGGACGAACGGGCCGAACTGTCCGGCCTCGGATCGCAGGACTTTCCGAGCCGTGCCATCTACGGCCGCTACCTGCGCTCCACCCTCGACGAGCTGCTGGCCCACCTCCCGGCAGGCGTGACCGTCCGGTTCCACCGCACCACAGCCACAGCTGTCCGGCCTGCAGGCAACGGAACGTTCGACGTCGAACTCGAGGACGGCGGGCCGCTCACCGTCGGTTCCGTGGTGCTGGCCCTGGGGCACCTCGAGTCCAGGCTCAACGCCGAACAGCGCGAGCTCCAGGCAGGTGCCGGCCAGCTGGGGCTCCTGTACCTGCCGCCGGCAGCACCTGCCGACGTCGACTGGTCCGTAGTGACCGCAGGCCAGCCCGTGCTGGTCCGCGGCATGGGGCTGAACTTCTTCGATGTGATGGGGCAGCTCACCGAAGGGCGCGGCGGGAAGTTCGTGGCAGCCGAGGCCGACGGCGACCCGGCCGCGGGTCCCAGGCCGGTGCGGACCGAACTGGAGTACATCCCGTCCGGGGACGAGCCGCTGATTATTGCCGCGTCCCGGCGCGGGACGCCGTACCGGGCCAAAGCGAACCTCGCCGGGTACTACCCGGCCGGTGTGACGCTCCGGTACTGCACCGAGGGCGCCGTCGGGCGGTTCGCGGCGGCGGGAATAACTCCCGGCTTCGATCACGACCTCTGGCCCCTCCTGCAACGCGACGCCCTCTGGGCCTACTACTCCACCCTGGTCCGGACCCGCCCGGACGCCGTCACCGAGCCCGGGGACTTCCTGGCCATCCTCCAGGAGACGATGCGGCCCCACGCCCACAGCGTTTCCCACTGGGAGGCCGAAGCCGACGTCCTGATAGCCAAGCATGTGGCGCCCGGCCAGCGCCTGAACCTCCCGGGCCTCGCAGCGCCCTTGGCCGGTCGGTCCTTCGCGTCGCGGGCGGACGTGGATTCCGCCGTCGTGGAGTACCTGCTCGATGACGCCCGGCGCTCGGCCCTGGGCGAGGACGACCCGGTGAAGATGACCATCGGGGCGCTGCACCACGGCAGGGCGGTGCTGAAATCGGCAGTGGCCGACGGCGGCATCACCGATGAGTCCTGGGTCGCCGGCCTCCGGGGCTGGTTCGAGTCGTTCGTCGAAGGACTGGCCAGCGGCCCGCCGGCCATCCGCGCGGAGCAGCTCGCAGCGCTCGCAAAGGCGGGAGTGGTGAGTTTTGTGGGCCCGGACCCGAAATTCGCGCTCGACCGCAATTCCGGCACCTTCTCGGCGGCATCTCCGTGGGTCAGGGACGGAGCAGTCCGCGCCCGCACCATGATCGAAGCCCTCGCTCCCGCCAACAGGGTTGCCGTGAACGTGTCCCCGGTGCTGGAGCAGCTCCTGGCCGACGGCCTGGTGCGGCCGCGCCTGATGATGACGGTGGAGGGAATTCCGGTGGAGACCTCCGGCCTGGATGTCAGTCCGCACCCGTACCGGCCGGTGGGCGCCAACGGATCCGTCACGGACGGGCTGTACGTGCTGGGCCTGCAGCTCTCCGCAGCGCAGTGGGGCACCGCCATTGCCGCGGAGTCGCGTCCGCAGAGCGGGCCGGTGTACCGCAGCGGCCAGCGGACCCTCCGCGACGCCGACGAAATAGCCCGGCACATCCTCGACCGCTGACTCCCGGCCGGCCCAAACCAACGCCCCGACGCTCTCTCACTTCCTGCACCCTTTTTGCCGACGCTCTCTCACTTTTGGGGCCTTTTGGGCGAACGCTCTCTCACTTTCTTCGAGGTAGTGAGAGAGCGTCGCAGGAACACTGGCAGGTAGTGAGAGAGCGTCGCAGGAACACTGGCAGGTAGTGAGAGAGCGTCGCAGGAAGACCGGCAAACGCTCTCTCACCTGCCCCAACGAAAACATGCCCCGCCGCCGGCCACGGACTCCGAGGGGAGTCCGTGGCCGGGGCGGGCATGTTCATTGGCTGTCAGACTTGGAAACTAGCCCTTCAGGCACTTCTGGTACTCGAGCCAGGCCAGGCCGTACCTGATCCAGCCCGGGATGTCGTACCACTTGGTGGGCGGCACAGGTGCCGTGCAGACCGGCGGAACCGGGCCGCTGGCGGCAACCTGGACTGCGGCCTTGACCACGGTCCCGGATTCGGCCGCGGTAAGTACCAGGGTTCCGGTGCCGGAGGCTGCGCCAGCCGGAACGTTCACATCCACTGCCGCCGCTCCCGCTGACACCGGGACGGTGCCGAGCTGTGTCACGGTGCCCGCGGCGTCCGTGAAGGAAGCGGCCAGCGAGGTGTTGACCGGGCTGCCCAGGGACGTGAGGTCCAGCTTGGAGGCCGCCAGGGTGATGGAGTCCCCGGCCTTGACCTCGGACGCCGTGGTGTTCACGACAGCCACGGTCCGGCGGGCAAAGTCCGGCGAGACCGGATTGTGGTCCTGCAGGTACTTGATCCAGGCATCGCGGTCCACGAGGCCGGAGTCCTCGGTGCCGGCGCCCTCCTTGAAGATCCGGAAGTTGTCGCCGCCGGTTGCCAGGAAGCTGAAGGTGCCAACACGGTAGGACTTGGCCGGGTCGATGAGGGCACCGTTGACCCAAATGGACGTGATGCGGTCACCCGAGGCGCGTGCGGCGTCGTAGGTGTAGTTGACGTTCTTGGACAACCCCAGCTGCTGGTAGGCGCGGCTGGGGACCGTGCCGTCCGGGTTGGTCTGCCACTGCTGTTCCAGCAGCGTCTTGAACTGAGCCCCGGTCAGGGACGTGGTCCAGAGGTTGTTCACGAACGGAAGCACGGCATTCGCTTCCGCGTACGTGAGGGTTCCGTCCGGCGCGAAGTACAGCTCGTTGCGCAGGCCGCCGGGGTTCACGACGCCGATTTCGGCGGCGCCGAGGTCCGGCGCCTTGAGCGCGTCCACAAGGGAATCCGCCACGAGGTTGCCCAGGGTGGACTCGTTCGCGCGGTCGTCACGGGACGCCGGGCTGGTTGCCGTGGCGGGCGTGAAGGCGGTGGTGATATCGGCGGTGACCTTGCCGACCGGCTGGTTGCCGATCACGGCAGCGTCCGCCAATGCCTTGTCGACGATCGACTTGACTGCTGCCACGCGCGGGTACTTCGCCACGAGGTCCGCGGCCGTTTCGGTCTCGGTGGGCACGGTCCGCTTGACGTTGCCGGCTTTGTAGCCCGTCACCTGCATCGTCGTTGTATCAACCGTCAGCTGGATCTGGCCGATGAACTCGCCGTAACTGCCGGTCTGCACGACGGGGCGGGTCTTGCCCGTCGGCTGGCCGCTGGCATCCAGGACCGGGGCATCCCAGGAGTACTGCTTGTGGGTGTGGCCGTTGAAGATCGCGTCCACCTCGGGAGAGGTTTCATTGACCAGTTTGGCGAAGGGGCCTCCGGCGGCCACTTCCTGTTCGAAAGTGGAGCCGTCGGGCGTACCGGACCCGGCGCCGTCGTGGTTTTCCACGATGATGACGTCGGCGAGCTTTTCGCCGGTGATCTTCGCAGCAACGCGGTTGATCGCCTCGACCGGATCCCCGAACTCAAGCTCGGTGATGCCCGCCGGGGTGACCAGCGACGGCACTTCCTGGGTGACTGTGCCGATCACGGCCACCTTGACGCCGTTCATCTCCAGCACGGTGTATTCCGGCAGGGCCGGTTCCGTGGTCCCCTTCTTGTAGACGTTGGCGCCGAGGTACGGGAACCTGGCATTCGTTCCGCCCGCGACGACGCGGTCGCGCAGGTCCGCCCAGCCGCCGTCGAACTCGTGGTTGCCTACTGAGGACGCCCTCAGTTCGAGGGTGTTCAGCACATCGAGGGTGGGCTGGTCCTTGGCGACGGCCGAGGCGAACAGCGATGCCCCAATGTTGTCTCCCGCGGACAGGAACGCCGTGGCGCCGGGCGCGGCAGCCTCGCGTAGCTTTTCGATGGTTGCCGCGAACAGGAAAGTGTTGGAGTCGATGCGTCCGTGGAAATCGTTGATGCCCAGGAAATTCAGGTCAACGCTCGCCGGGGTGACAGGTGCGGCCGGCAGGTCCAGGCCCACCACGACGGGATCGTGGTCGCTCGCCCTGAACTGGTCCGGCGTGTAGTAGTTGGTCACATTGTTGTTATACCGGCTGTACTCCAGAGCCACGGACTCCACGGAGTTAATGTTCCAGATGTCGGCGCCGGTGACCACAGCGTTCGCACCCGGTGACGCAAGGACGTGGTCCAGGGACCCCACCAGGCCACCGAAGAGGTACGAGTGCTTGGCGGTCCCGTCGGCGTTCCTGGCCTTCTCGTCCTGGTTGGCGTAACCGGCGGCCGAGAGGACATTGATGGGGTCCTCCTTGGCGTAGGCGTTGAAGTCGCCCATCAGGAAGACCTTGTCGGTACCCTTCGAGGACTGCAGTTCGTTCGAAAACGCGAGGAGGGATTTGGCCTGCTCAGTGCGTGCAAGGTTCGAGGCGCCCTGGCCCTTGTCGGTATCCTCCGGAGTGGCAGCAGATCCTTTCGATTTGAAGTGGTTGGCAATGGCGATGAACTTCTTGTCGTCGGACGCGCCAACCGGTTTGAACACCTGCGCCAGCGGTTTGCGGGCGCTGGCGAAGGCCACTGTGTCGTTGTGGATGATGGATTCGCCCACCGGCTCCGCCACGGCCTTCTTGTAGATGAACGCAGTGCGGATCATGTCCTCGTCAGCCAGCGGGGGAGCGTTGGCAGGGGTACGGACGTAGTCCCAGATGCCGGGCGTGGCAATGTTCAGGGCGTCCACCAGTTTGGCCAGGGCATCGTCGCGGTCCTTGCCGAACTGTGCCGAGTTCTCGACCTCCATTAGGGACACGACGTCGGCGCCGGACTTGCCGATGGCCGCCACGATCTTGTCCTGCTGCCGATTGAGGTTCTCGGTGTTGGCAGCACCGCGGGCGTCACAGCCGCCCTGGACAGTGATCGGGTTGCCGTCACGGTCCTTGTAGAACGTGCAGCCCGCGAGCAGGTCGCCGGTGGTGGGGAAGTAGTTCAGCACGTTGAAGGAGGCAATTTTCAGGTTGCCTCCGACTGCGGCCGGGGCCTCGGCGCGGGTGGCCCCGAAAGTTGCCGGCTGGACGATGCCCGCATTTTCCGGCGTCAGGTGCGTCAGCGGCTGGAACTTCCAGGCGTTGTTGGCGTAGCTGAGCACCACGTCGGTTTGGAAGGTCACCGGCGACCCCACCCGGACGGGATCCGCAGTGGTCAGGTACGGCAGCACCTGCGACTTCGTCGTGGCGTCCTTGAGGAAGTTGGTGGTGGCACCGTCGTCGAGCTTGATGCCGCGGGCGGCGTTGGCCGCCACGGTGGCCGTGTAGTCAGCCGAACCGTACGGGGCGACGGCGGTGGGCTGTTCGAGCGGAGTGGTTCCGCCTGCCAGGCCGATTTCGCCGTACTGGTTCAGGGAGTAGTTGTCTGTGACGGTCACCGGGCCCTGCGGAGTCAGCAGCATGCCTTCGAGGGATTCGCGGAAGGCTTCGTCCGCCGGGAGGGCGAAGCCGGTGGATTTCACTTCCGGAGCAGCTTCGGCAAGCTTTGTCAGGCCCGCGGTGTCAGTCACGTTCACTTGCGTCATGCCGAAGAACTCGCTGACGGCGCCGGTGATTTCGACGTAGTCGCCGACCGTGACGGATCCGACGGCGGCGGGGGAGTAGACGAAGACAGCGTCCGACGCCGTGTGGTTGGCCGGGGTCAGATCGCCGCCGGTTCCCGGCGTCTGGACGTAGAACCCGGCGAAACCGCCGGTGGGGAACGCCGCGGTCACCTTGCCCCGGGTAGTGACAGTGGCGCCGATGAACGGGCTGGCCGCACCCGAACCTTGGATTTCAGCGATGGTCCTGGCTGCGGGGGCAGGGGGAGGATCCACGGGGTCAGGATCGACGGGATCCGGATCCACAGTGCCGCCGGCAGCTGTCGGCGTGATGGTGGCGCTGAGCGCGAAGTCGGCGGCGTTGTTGTTGCCGTCCGCTCCGTTGGAGCGGTTCAGGCTCTTGACGTCGGTGTTCCCGGCCGGCGCGGCCGCGGCCTGCGTCTCGAAGGTGTTGGATGTGCCGTAGCCCAGCAGGTCCGCAACGTTGGCCGGCTCGATCACCGAACCGGTGGCCAGCGGGCTGACGGCAGTGGCCTGCCTGGCCAGGATCAGCGTTCCTGCCGTACCGGACGGGTTCAGCCCGGTGGCCACGGCGTCCGGCGCGGGCAGCTCGGCGGCCGTGGACGTGGCGCTGTTCGTGCCGCCCTGGACCAGGTAGTGCCCCTTTGCCGGGATGCTGCCGCTGAGGGTGGCGACCCCGTTCGGCGCCGACGTGCCCCCGGCCGAGCGGTACTGAAGGGACCAGCCGTCCAGCGATACAGGCGCATCAGAGGTGTTGTGCAGCTCCACAAACTTGTGCTTGTAGGCTGCGCCGGTGCTGCCGCCGCTGAGGTAGGCCTCGTTGATGACGACGGGCGATGTACCTGCAGCGGCTGGTGGGACCTCCGCCGCAAACGCCGGGACGTCCGTCAACGGAGCGGCGATGAGCCCCGCTGACAACGCCGTGCCCAGCGCAATTTTCCAAGGTGTGCGTTTCATCCGCTCTAACTCTCATTAGGGTGCCCCGGGTAAGGGGCTCAGTGGAATGTGTCCGGCTTGTGGCAACGGACAAAGGGCCCGGACTTTACTCCTGGTCAAGTAGTTTCCGGCACAGCAAAACAGGGTTGAATGAACGTGCGATTGATTTAGCGTGCATTCTGCGAGACGTCCCCCAGCGAAACGTTCACCGCCGGCCCCGGGGCGGCATCGGCCCGGTCCCGGCAACGGTGTTTTGTTTGGTGTGCATTCCGGCCCACCCCATGTGCCGGACATGCCAAAAGAATACCGGCCAGTAGCTCGAATGGGAGCCGCTGGCCGGTATTTCTTAAATCAATTGACTTAGATGGAACGCCCGGACGCTTTAGGCCCCGGTGGCGTCTCCTGTTCCGGCCTGATCGGCGGCTCCCTGCCCGGTATCTGCCACGATCTTGAACATTGCGCCGGTGGGGTCGGCAAGGGTGGCCAGCCGGCCGAACGGAGTGTCGTCCGGTCCGTCGATCACCTTTCCGCCGAGGCTGACTGCCTTCTCAATGGAGGCATCCGCGTCCTCGACGGCGAAATAGACCTGCCAGTTGGACGGAACCTCGGCCGGCAGGTAGCCCGAAGCGTCCATGATGCCGGCCTTCGCTGCATCCCCTGCGCCCAACGTGGTGTAGCGGAACTCGGGAGTGTCGCTCATGACGTCCGTTTCCCAGCCAAAGACGTCCTGGTAGAACTTCACGGCGGTGGCGTAGTCCTTGGTGTGGAGTTCGTGCCAGGCTGCTGCGCCGGGCTCGGCCACGAGCTGGTAACCCGTCATTTCGCGCGGCTGCCAGATTCCGATGGCTGCTCCGGTGGCATCTCCGAACATGGCCATCACGCCCTGTTCCGGGACGTCCATGGGCGGCATGAAGACCTGGCCGCCGTGCTCGGTGACGGCGGCTGCAGTGGCGGCGGCGTCGTCCGAGCGCAGGTAGGTCGTCCACACGTCCGGCATTCCGGCCATGGTGTCATCCTTCTGCATGAGTCCGGCCACGGACTTGCCGTTTTTCCAGGCCGTGATGTAGCCGCCGTATTTCTCCTCGTCGCCCGTCTGGAAGTCCCACCCGAACAGTTCTCCGTAGAACTGCTTGGCGTTGGCGGCGTCCGAAGTCATGAGGTCGATCCAGCTGGGTGCGCCGGGAGTGATGTCAGGGCTGGGCATGGTGGCTCCTGTCGGTATCCGCGGCAACAGGGCCGCGGTGAAGGGATGGTCGGTGAAGACAAACCAGACACTATTCCGGAGCACCGACACTTTCAATGGTCCCGGTCCAAACTTTCCCTTAACGGAAAATGCCCCAAGGCCTGATGGTTCAGGGCCCCGGGGCATCGTTCGCGGAAGGTAAGAGATTCGAACTCTTGGTACGGGGTTACCGCACACTGGTTTTCAAGACCAGCTCCTTCGGCCGCTCGGACAACCTTCCTTACCGAGTAGTGTTTCATAGGCAGTTGGCTGCGACAAAAACCGTCCGGAGTGTTTGCGGGCCGGCGCGGCCGCTGCACACTATTTTTTGTGGCAAGAAGCAGCTAGGAATCGGGAGTTCTCCATGAAGGCCGTCTACGTGAGCAAGGCCGGCGGGCCCGAGGTGCTCGAAGTGCGCGAGGTTCCGGCTCCGGTTCCGGGCCCGGGCGAGGTGCTGATCGACGTCGTCGCCGCGGGACTCAACCGTGCCGACGTCCAGCAGCGCAGGGGCTTCTACCCGCCGCCGCCCGGCGCCTCAGAGATCCTTGGCCTGGAAGTTTCCGGCCGGATCGCCGGCTTCGGCCCGGACGTGTCCAAGCCGTTTTCCGTGGGGGAGAAGGTTGTGGCGCTGCTTGCGGGCGGCGGCTACGCGCAGCAGGTGGCGGTCCCCGCCGAGCAGGTGCTGAGGATTCCCGACGGCGTGGATCTGGTCACCGCAGCATCCCTCCCCGAAGTGGCGGCCACCGTCTACTCGAACCTGATTATGACGGCGCAGCTCCACCCGGGCGAGACCGTGCTGATCCACGGTGCCACAGGGGGCATCGGCACCATGGCCATCCAGCTTGCCAAGGCCTTCGGCGCCAAAGTTGCCACCACCGCCGGCACCGCCGAGAAGGTGGGTACCGCCAAGGCCTTCCTGGGCGCAGACATCGCGATCAACTACACCGAGGAGGATTTTCCCGAATCCCTCCGGGCACAAAACGGCGGCCGGGGCGCCGACGTCATCCTTGATGTCGTGGGTGCCAAGTACCTCCAGCAGAACGTTGACGCGCTGGCGGACTACGGCCGGCTCATCGTGATCGGGCTCCAGGGCGGCACCAAGGCGGAACTGGACCTCGGGAAGCTCCTCAGCAAGCGGGCCGCGATCATCGGCACCGCACTGCGCCCGCGTCCGGTGGCCGAGAAGGGCGTGATCATGAGCGCGGTGCGGGAATCCGTGTGGCCGCTCCTGACCGACGGGCGCATCCGGCCCCTGGTGGCCAAGTCCTTCCCTTTGGACCAGGTGAGCGCAGCCCACGAGTACTTCGACTCCGGCGACCACGTGGGGAAGGTCCTCCTGGTCATGTAGCGGGACCGGTTGTAGCGGGACCCCGCCGCGAATGAATACCCAGTATTGCCCCCGGCGCTAAATCACGCTACTGTAATTCCATACGCGGTATGCACGCGTCTTGGGGGCGCGTGTATGCCGTCGTCTTTGCGACATCAGGGGGCAGCATGTCCATTCGTCATAGTCTCCTCGCCCTGCTCCAGGACAAATCCCGTTACGGGTACCAGTTGAGGGTCGAGTTCGAGGACCGCACCGGCTCCGCCTGGCCCCTGAACATTGGGCAGGTTTACACCACCCTGGACCGCTTGGAGCGGGACGGACTGGTCAGGAACGATGGCGGCGACGGCGAAGGCCACGTCATCTACAGCATCACGGACGCGGGCCGGAGCGAAGTCGTTGGATGGTTCCAGGCTCCGGTAGGCCGCGGCAACCCTCCCCGGAACGAACTTGCCATCAAGCTCGCCCTCGCCGTGACGATCCCCGGTGTGGATGTCGCTGCCGTCATCCAGGCGCAGCGAGTCGCGTCAGTGAAGGCCCTGCAGGACTACACCAAGTCCCGTCGCGACACTTCTGCCAACCAGCGCAGGGCGGACACCGCATGGCTGCTGGTGCTTGATTCGCTGATCTTCCAGACCGAAGCCGAGGTCCGGTGGCTGGACCTCTGCGAAGCACGGATGGCCCAACTGAACAGCCCTGCCCCCTAGCCCCGCCAACCACGGCGAAGACGGACGGCGCCAAATTCCTGCCGCTTAACGCTGCCCTCCGACCGCTCGGCGAGGGACGCATAGCCCCCCTCCCAAAACCAATATCCCGGTCCCAGGCGCCCTGCTATGGTGCCATGGGGCAGATCACTCTTAAGCTGGGGTTCTCGAGGAGGAGACATGGGCAAAATGCCAGATGGCAAGGCACGGACAGCACTGGACGACGACGTGCTGGTACCGGATCCAAAACTTCCGCCAACGTCGGTGGACGAGGTGGCACTGGAGGCCGAAGAGCGCAAGTGGACACCGACGAAAATCGCGATCTGGGCCGCCATCGCGCTTCTTGGCGGTGTCGCCTGGTTCATGCTGGCCATTGTCAGGGGGGAAACAGTCAACGCGATCTGGTTCGTGTTTGCCTCCGTCTGTACGTACCTGATCGGCTACCGCTTCTACTCCAAGGTGATCGAACGCTACATCACCAGGCCGAACGACCGCCGTGCCACTCCCGCTGAGTACAAGGCGGACGGCAAGGACTACGTCCGCACCGACCGCAACGTCCTGTTCGGCCACCACTTCGCGGCAATCGCCGGGGCCGGACCGCTGGTGGGCCCGGTCATTGCGGCCCAGATGGGCTACCTGCCCGGCACTATCTGGATCATCATCGGCGTCGTGCTGGCCGGAGCGGTGCAGGACTACCTCGTCCTGTTCTTCTCGATGCGGCGCGGCGGCCGCTCGCTGGGCCAGATGGCCCGCGAGGAACTCGGCGTCATCGGCGGCACCGCCGCCCTGGTCGCCACTCTGCTCATCATGGTGATCATCGTGGCCATCCTCGCCCTCGTCGTCGTGAACGCCCTGGCCGAAAGCCCCTGGGGCGTCTTCTCCGTAGGTATGACCATCCCCATCGCGCTGTTCATGGGCGTGTATCTCCGCTTCCTCCGGCCCGGCAAGGTCCTGGAGGTCTCCCTGATCGGTTTCGTCCTGCTGATGGCCGCGATCATCGGCGGCGGCGCCGTGGCCGGCACCGAGTGGGGTGCGGCGTTCTTCCAGCTGGACAAGGTCACCATCGCCTGGGGCCTCATCGTGTACGGCTTCATCGCCGCGATCCTGCCCGTGTGGCTGCTCCTGGCACCCCGGGACTACCTTTCCACGTTCATGAAGATCGGCGTCATCGTCATGCTGGCCCTGGCCATCATCGTGGTGCGGCCTGAAATCACGGTTCCCGCCTTCAGCGAATTTGCCAGCCGCGAGAACGGACCTGTGTTCCCAGGGGCCCTCTTCCCGTTCCTCTTCGTCACCATTGCCTGCGGCGCACTATCCGGGTTCCATGCACTGATCTCCTCGGGCACCACGCCGAAGCTGATCGAAAAGGAACGCCAGACGCGCCTGATCGGCTACGGCGGCATGCTGATGGAATCGTTCGTGGCCATCATGGCCCTCGTGGCAGCCATCTCCATCGACCGCGGGCTGTACTTCGCCATGAACTCCCCGGCCGCCCTGACCGGAGGCACGGTGGAAACCGCCGCCACCTGGGTCAACAGCCTGGGGCTTGCCGGCGTCAACATCACGCCCGATCTGCTCTCCGAGACGGCCGCCAACGTCGGCGAGGAAAGCATTGTCTCCCGCACCGGCGGTGCCCCCACCCTGGCAGTGGGGCTCGCCCACATCATGCAGCAGTTCATCGGCGGCACGGCCATGATGGCCTTCTGGTACCACTTCGCCATCATGTTCGAGGCGCTGTTCATCCTGACTGCAGTGGATGCCGGGACCCGTGTGGCCCGCTTTATGCTGCAGGACTCCATCGGCAACTTCATCCCCAAGTTCAAGGAACACTCCTGGCGGCCGGGGGCCTGGCTGTGCACGGCGGTCATGGTCGGGGCCTGGGGTGCGGTGCTGCTGATGGGTGTCACGGACCCCCTGGGCGGCATCAATACGCTGTTCCCGCTGTTCGGCATCGCCAACCAGCTGCTCGCCGCCATCGCCCTGTCCGTCTGCATGGCCATCGCAGCCAAGCGGGCCTCATTCAAGTACCTCTGGATTGTGGCCCTGCCGCTGGCGTTCGCGGCCGTTGTGACCATCACCGCGAGTTTCCAGAAGATCTTCTCGCCCGTCCCGGCCGTGGGCTACTTCGCCAACAATGCGGTCTTCTCCAAGGCCCTGGCGGATGGCAAGACCGAATTCGGAACCGCCAAGACCGTCGCTGCCATGGAGGCCGTGGTCCGCAACACCATGATCCAGGGCTGGCTGTCGGTGATCTTCGTAGTGCTGAGCATCATCGTCATCATCACGGGCGTGGTCGCCACGGTGAAGGCCTTCCGCAACGAGGCCGCCGGCGTTGGTCATGATGACCACGAGGACCCGGCCGTGCCGTCCCGGGGCTACGCTCCGGCGGGATTGATTCCCACGGCGGCAGAGCGGGAACTCATGGCCGAGTGGAACAAACTTCCCGCCGAGCTGCGGCTCGAAAGGCCCGGGCACCACTGATGCGGACCCGATCATGAACGCCATACTCGAGGGGTTCCGCGGCTTCGCCCGGTACTTCGGCAGTGTGATGGGTGCGGACGCCTATAGGAAGTACCTGGAGCATCACACGGCTTCAGGGCATAAGGGTGCGCCCATGAGCGAGCGCGAGTTCTGGCGGGACCACACGGACCGCCAGGACAGCAATCCCCAGGGCCGCTGCTGCTGACCGGCCTTTGCTGCTGAGCTGCCGGTCCTGCTGAGGTCAACTCCGCAGCCCGAGGGCGCCGCCGGATCCTTAAGGGGCCGACGGCGCCCTCGGCCTTTCCCGGGCACCGCCAGTCCCGTCCGGGTCAACTGCGTTCATTGACTGGCACCTGTGCTCGTTGCTCGTGAGAGTATGAAGCCATGAGCGATCCGAACGACACTCAGCCTGCGGTTGACGCCCCTGTAGAGGGCACCACTCTCGACGACGCGGCTCTTTCCGCCCCCGCGTCGAACCCTGAAGCCGGGCCCCGGCCCAAGGGCAGTAACCTCCAGGACCTGGTGGACGAGCCCGCCAAAGTGATGCGGATCGGCACCATGATCAAGCAGCTGCTGGATGAAGTGAAGTCGGCACCGCTGGACGACGCCGCGCGCGGGCGGCTGGCGGCAATCCACGAACGCTCCATCAAGGAACTGGAAGACGGGCTGGCTCCGGAACTCGTTGAAGAGCTGGAACGGATCAGCCTGCCGTTTCCCGAACAGGCCACACCGTCCGACGCGGAACTCCGCATTGCCCAGGCCCAGCTGGTCGGCTGGCTGGAAGGACTGTTCCACGGCATTCAGACCGCCATCGCCGCACAGCATGCAGCCCGCGAACACGCCATGGCACAGCGGCAGCTGCGCCAGCTGCCTCCCGGGACGGTGATCGCCCCCGGCGTCGTGATCGGCGAGGACGGTACGCCGGAGCGTGCCCGGGCCGCGCACCCCGGTGCCGAGAAGGCCGGCACAACGGATGATCCGGACCATGGTCCCGGCCAATACCTTTAGGGTCCCCGTGGCATTTTTTGCAGCTGCCCGCCAGGGGCGGAAGGACGACGCCGAGCTCGGCAAGGGTCTGTGGCGGCGCGCCCATGACCGTTTCCACCGCGGGCTTGACCGGTACCACCAGGTCCTGGAGGGTGTGGAGGATGACCAGCTGTATGCCGAGCTGGTGGAAATCGCCAACGAGCTCTCCGCCCTCTCCGTCCGGGTCCGGGAGGTTTGTGTCGAAGCGCAGCGGCGTTCACCCAGCGACGGTCTGGACATCCCGGGAGCACTGGCAGGCGTCCACCGGTCGCTGTCCAAGGCCGGCAACTCCCTCGCCACCACGGCGGAGGCGGCGGCGATGCTGCGCCTCGCCGTCGGGCCCGTGCCGGTTGGGGCTGCCTCGGTGCGCCGCCGTGCGGAATCGGTTTTTGAACAGATCGCCGACGCCGAACGCCGCCTTGCTGAACAGCCGCAGGATTCGTAGCGGGCCGGGGAGCCCCCGGCCCGCCAGCCGGGTGAACGGGCCGCTATTCCCGGTTAAGCGCCTAGCTTAGCCGGCCGGTTTCACTGGCCGGGCGGTGCCCGCCCTTGGCACGATGAACGAATGACTCTTTCTCCTGAACTGACTTTCAACGACGGCAACACCATTCCCCAGCTCGGTTACGGGGTGTGGCAGGTTGAGGACGACGTGGCGGAAAAGGTAGTGGTCCAGGCCTTCGAGGCCGGATTCCGCCACATCGACACCGCCAAGATCTATGGCAACGAAGCGGGGGTGGGCCGCGCCATTGAACGCTCCGGACTCACGCCGGAGGACATTTTCATCACCACAAAGCTGTGGAATGCGGACCAGGGCTACGAGTCCACCCTTGCCGCCTTCGATGCATCCATGGACCGGCTGGGCCTCGAAACCCTGGACCTGTACCTGATCCACTGGCAGCAGCCGGAGCAGGACAAGTACGTGGACACCTGGAAGGCTCTGATCGAGCTGCAGAAGCGCGGCAGGGTCAAGTCCATCGGTGTCTCCAACTTCACCACTGAGGGACTGCAGCGGATCATCGATGAAACCGGTGTTGTCCCGGTTATCAACCAGGTGGAGCTGCACCCGTTCTTCAACCAGGCTGAACTGCGCGAATTCAACGCGTCCAAGGGCATCCTCACCCAGGCGTGGTCACCGCTGGGCCAGGGCGGCGAGCTCCTCGAGCACCCTGCCATCGTAGAGATCGCAGCCAAGCACAGTGCCACGCCGGCACAGGTGGTCATTGCCTGGCACCTGGCCGTCGGCAATGTGGTGATTCCGAAGTCCGTCACGGAGTCCCGGATCCGCGAAAACCACGCGGCCCTCGACGTGACCCTGGACAGCGCCGACATCGAGACGATCAACGGGCTGGACCGGACTGCTCAGGGCGCCGGCCGCATCGGCCCGGACCCGGCCGTCTCCGACTTCGCCTAGGCGGACACAAGGGACCGGAGGTTTAGCGCCGAGGCCGGCTATCACGGGACGCCCCGCACTTACGCAGTGCGGGGCGTCCCGCGTTTTCTCAGGCTGCCAGGCGGCCCTGCTGGGCAGGCACGGCGTCGATGACAGCCCAACCCTGCTCGTCGGAAACATTGCGGCTGGCGAAACGCTCCGCCTCGGCCAGGGTGTCGAACACCTCTGACCGGATCAGGCCGCAGTCGGCATCAAAGTAGGTGACGTGGAATTCCCGGTGCCCAGTGGCGTCGCCGCCGTGGTTAGCCCGAGCGGAGGCCTTTGTGTTGCTGAGGTTCGTATCCATGAATCCAGTGTGCAACCGACCCCTGACAGTAAAGGCCACTCAGTCCGGCGTGTTGCGAAGCCGGAGCACCCTTTCACGGGCGAGCACTTCCGCGCGCCGGCCTTTCTCCGCGGCACGGGAAGCCAGTTGCATCTGGGCTGCCGCCGTCTCCCGCCGTTTCCTGGCCTGATCGAACTGGACGTCAACAACCTTGAGCCGTTCGCGAAGGCTGCGTGCTTCTTCCCCGAGCCGGGTCATGTCCGCTTCCGCCTCTTCGAATTCCTCCGTGCGGAGTCGGGCTTCCTCCGCTGCTGCGCCAGCCGTTTCGTCCGCTTCGGCCAGCCGCGCCGCTGCGCGCTCCACAGCCGACGGCGTTGGGGCCGGCCGCTCCGTCCGGACGGCCTGTAGGCGCGGTTTCTCAGCGGAAGTTGCGGCGGGCGCACCGTCCGCGGGGGCGCCGGCCTTAGCGCCGCGCCGTGTGGGCTTCCGGGGCGCCTGTACGGGCTGTTTCGCCTCCGGCGCCTGCCCCACCTCCGGCGCCGGGACCGTCGGAAGGGTCAGTACGGAGGGGACCGCCACAGCGTCGCGCAGGTCCACGCGGTCCACGCCGTCCGCCGAAAGTACCCGGAGCAGCCTGCCGCTCCGCACAGCGGTGGCCGCACCCTCGTCCACGGTGGCGGCCCGCAACGTTTGTTCCACTTCGGTGGCCACCGCGCCGCTGAGCTTGCGGCCGTGCTCTTCCGCCACCGTGCGTGCTGTGTCCATGACCTTGTTCAGCAACTGCCGCCGTTCCTGTGCGAGCGAACGGAGGGCGCCGGCGTCGAGGTCATTCTGGGCGCTGCGCATCAACGCTCCAAGCTCTGCAAGCTCCTTGAGCGGGCCAGGACGGTGCACTGCGAGCATGTTGACGGCCCAGGCCGCTGCCGAGGGCTTGGGCAGGGCGCGGACATCGTCGGCCGGGGCGCGGCCGCTATCCGCCGCGGCAGTCTTTGCGGCTGTTGTCCGTGCGGTCACGAACTCCTCCAGCGGCAGCCTGTAGAGCGCGGCGGCGATGTCCGCCAGTTGTTGCTCGTCCATGCGAGCATCATATGGTCCGCGGCCGCTTTCGTGCCTTCGAGTGTGCTGCAACGACTGCGGCGGTGCCTGCTGTAACCAGTGGATAAGATCGCAGAGTGACGAACTCACCGAGTGATGAACGCTACATCGTCCGCCCGTGGTGGAGGCGGCGGGAGCTGCATTGGGCGGCGTTAGCCGGTGCCTCCATCGTCCTGACGGGCATATCTTTGGAGCGGACGATGCTGTCCGTCTACGAGCCTGTACCGGAGTTTGTGGAGCGATTGCGCGTCGGCAGGCTGTTCATGCTCGCCGGGTCGGCCGCATCCATTGCGGCGGCCGTCTGGTCCCAGATCCGGCAGTATCCGCTCTGGGTCACGATCTGCGTTGCCGCGCCGGTTGCCCTGGTGGGCCTGGCCACGATGGTCACAACTCCACCATCGCTGATGCCGCAGATCCTTGGTTTGTTCGCCTTACCGGCGGCCCTGGCGGGGCTCATCGGAGGCGTGTCTTTCCATAACAACCGGAAGTGGTCCGGTGACGGGCAGTAGGTTCCATGGTCCTCCAGGCGCTGCAGAAGTCCGCACGCTCCTATCGACTGCCGAACGCCTGGAAGATCCAGCCAATAACAGCTGCGGAGATGATCAACGGCGGGGCCAAGCGGCTCGTACGTATCGCACTGAGCCTCGCCACGACGACCAACCCGCAACGAGCGGTGGACAAAGGTTCACACCCCGTCGTGGGCACCCGCATCAAACCAGTAAAAAACCCCGCATCATCGCCGAACCAGCGACAACACGGGGTTCTTCCCGAGCTTCCTATCAGAATCGAACTGATGACCTTTTCATTACGAGTGAAACGCTCTACCGACTGAGCTAAGGAAGCACCGCATGACAGGACCCGGAAGAACCGGGCGGATCATGCAAGAGACAACTGTAATAGAGTCCCCTGCCCGGGTCAAAATGAGCCATTCATGCATCCGCAAGATTGCCGGTCCGGCCGGGCAGGAGGTGTCCCGGAAGTGCCGGGGCGGACGTTGTCTGGATGTTCATCCTGCGGTCGAAGCGGGTTCAGCAAGGGGTTCCGGCGGGCTCCCACTGTGGAAGGATCAACCGCGGCCGGGTCGACGGCCGCAAGTCAGCGAAGGGGCTTGGCCATGACTCCGGACACAGCAGACGTATCCGCAAGGGAATCCGAAGCCGCACTGCAGGGGGTGGAGCCGGGCGCCGCCCATGACGTCCGGCTCGCCGTGCTGGCCATGGTGGGAACAACAGTGTTCGACGGCGGCCTCATGGAGCGTGCCATGACCCGCACCCTGGCAGACCAGGGGGTGAGGGAAGGGTCGGAGCAGTTCGAACGCATGCTCCGGTACGCCAGGGACACCGCAGGGATGTCAAAACTCGCTGTCTTCAGCCAGCTGTTTGAGGACCGGCACCGAGCCGCGGCGGCGAACACCTTCTTCGAGCGCAGCTGCGATGAGCTGATAGCAGACGGCATCATCCGGGCTGTCCCCGGCGCCGAGGACGCGATTGGCTGGCTGCGTGAGGCCGGCATCATGGTCTGCCTTGCCACGGGCTTCGGACGCCACACACAGAACATGGTGCTGGAGAGCCTTGGCTGGATGGGGCTAGCGGACCTCAGCCTGTGTCCTGCGGACGCAGGGCGGGGCCGGCCGTATCCGGACATGATCCTGACGGCTGTCCTCGCCCTGGACCTGGACGACGTCCGCGAGGTCGCCGTGGTGGGGGACAGCTGTGCAGACATCCAATCGGGACTGCGGGCCGGTGCCACCACGGTTGCCGGAGTCCTCACCGGGGCACACGGGGAGCCTGCGCTCCGCGCGGCCGGCGCCACCGCCGTCGTGCATTCGATCCGCGACCTGCCGGTGCTGCTTGAACCCCGGTCCGCTTAGCCCGTTAAGTCAGGCCGTGGGCTGCTGACCTAGCACTGCGTGTTGTCCGCAGGCGCCTCTCCGGTCAGCAAGTAGCCGTCGACGGCGTCGCTGACGCAGGTGTTGGAGCGGCCGTAGGCGGTGTGGCCCTCGCCCGTCCACGTCACCAGGGAGGCGTTGCCCAGCTGCTTCCGCAGGGCGCCGGCCCACTCTACGGGGGTCGCGGGGTCGCCGGTGGTTCCCACCACCACGATGGGGGCCGAGCCCGGGTATTCCACGGGTGCGGGCGTGCGGATGCTCTTGTAGGGCCAGTCCTGGCAGTTGGTGCCGCCGTAGGCGAAGAAGTAGCCCAGGGTGGGGGATTCCTGCCGCAGCTTCTGCTCGTCGGCCCGCATGGCGGCCGGGTCGGTGACCATGGGGTAGTCCAGGCAGTTGATGGCGGTAAAGGCGAAGGCGCTGTTGGACGTGTATTTGCCGCTCGGATCCCGGTCGGCGCCGAGATCGGCCAGCCGCAGCATCGGTGAGGGGTCGCCCTTGAGGGCCGCGTCCAGCGCCTGGGTCAGCACGGGCCAGTTGTCGTTGTTGTACAGGGGCAGGATGAGTCCGCTGACGAAGGCCGAGCCGGTGACCAGCCTGCCGTCCTGGGCGCGCTGCGGATTGGCGTCCACTGCCGCCACCACCTCGCGGATCTGCTGGACACCGTTGTCCACGGTTCCGCTCAGGGGGCAGCCGTCGTCCCCGAGGCACTTCTCCACGTAGGCGCGGATGGCTTTCTCAAACGCGCGGGCCTGGCCGCTGGTGAGCTCCTCGTTGCTGAGGGAAGGGTCCAGCGCGCCGTCGAGGACCATGCGGCCCACGTTGTCCGGGAAGAGCGAGGCGTACGTGGACCCCAGGAACGTGCCGTAGGAATAGCCCAGGTAGTTCAGTTTGGTGTCGTTGACCACGGCGCGCAGGATGTCCAGGTCCTTGGCTGCGCTGACGGTGTCCACGTGTGCAAGCAGCGGACCGGTTTTTTCGGCGCACTTTGCGGCCGTTGCCTTGTTGTCCGCAACGGCGGCGGCCAGGCCGGCGTCGGAACTGAGGTCGTAGTTCTTGGCCCGGGACTCGTCCCGTTCCTGGTCCGTGAGGCACGTCACGGGGGAGGAGCGCTTCACTCCGCGGGGGTCGAACCCCACGAGGTCATAGCTGGAACGCACTTCACTGGAAATGTTCGTGGCGCCGGCGTTCTTGACGAAGTCATACCCCGAGCCGCCCGGACCGCCGGGGTTGACCAGCAGGCTGCCGGTCTTGTTTCCTGTTGCCGGCATCTTGAGCGCCGCGATCTCGATGCTGTCGCCGTCAGGCTTGCTGTAGTCCAGGGGCACCTTGATCTTGGCGCACTGGAGCTTGTCCTCGCAGGCTGTCCAGGAGACCTCCTGCGAGTAGAAGCCCCGGAGCTCCTCGGGGGCTGCCTCGGCGATCGACGGATCAGCCTTGCCCGTGCTTGCGCCGCTTGATCCGCCGTTGGACGTGCCGAACAGCGTGCAGCCTGTCAGCGCGAGCAGCACGGCCACGGAGCCAGCAGCTGCCTTGACCGCGGTCGCTCCGGACCGTGACCATAGGGGCAGACGTCGGGCAGGCTTCATGCAGGGCTCCTTGAGGGATTTGGCGTGGGCTCGGGCGGGGAACGGGCGGCGCCGGGACGGGGCTGGACGGAACGGCACTAGATCAGGCTCGCGGCCATGGATTCGATGGCCAGCAGCGGTGCGACGTTTGTGGTGGTGATTCTTTGGCGGGCCTTGTTGATCGCATCCATCCGGGCAAGCGTGGCCTCTGCACCGGAACGGCCGGCAAACTCCGTCAGCTCGCTCCTGAGTTCAACGTTCACCAGTTCCACAGCGTTCCCCATCTGGATGATCAGCACATCCCGGTAAAACGAGAGCAGGTCCGTGAGCGTCCGGTCAAGGGAATCGGTGATGGAGCGTTTGGCGCGCCGCTTCTGGTCATCCTCGAGCTGCTTGACCTGGCCTCGCATGGCGGGCGGCAGCGTACCGCTTTCGGGGGCGCCGAGCGTGGCCAGGAGCGCTGCCTTCTCCTCGGCATCACGCACTTCGTTGGAGCTGTTGGCTTCTTCCGTGGCGATCTTCACCAGTTTTTCGGCCATCAGGACCGCCGCCGTGACACCCCGCAATCCCAGCGGGAACCGCACGGTCTCCAGCCGGCGTTCGCGGGCATCAGCATCCCGGGCGAGCCGGCGCGCGATGCCGACGTGGCTCTGCGCTGCGCGGGCCGCACGTTCGGCGAGGGCCGGGTCCACGCCGTCGCGCCGCACCAGCAGTGCCGCCACATCGGCAGCGGGCGGGAGCCGCAGCGCCACCGCGCGGCAGCGGGACCGGATGGTGACCAGGACGTCCGCCGGGGACGGGGCACACAGCATCCACACGGTGCGGGGAGTGGGCTCCTCGATGGCTTTGAGCAGAACGTTGGTGGTCCGTTCCGCCATGCGGTCGGCATCTTCCACCACGATGATCCGCCACCGTCCGGATGACGGACGGTTTCCGGCGGTGGACACCAGGTCCCGTGCCTCATCAATGGTGATGGTGACTTTTTCGGTGCGGACGAACGCCACGTCCGAATGCGTTTCCCCCAGGATGGTCAGGCAGGCCGCACATTCGCCGCAGCCGCGCCTGGTGATGTCTTCCTGGTCACAGTTGAGGGCGGCGGCAAACGCCTTCGCGGCGTTGGACCGGCCGGATCCCGGCGGGCCGGTGAACAGCCAGGCGTGGGTCAGGGCTTCGCCCTGGGCGGCCTGGCGGAGCTGGGCGACGACGGCAGGCTGGCCCTGCAGGTCATCCCAGACGGTCATGGGGCAACACCGTGCCGCGACAGCATCAGCTCGTCCACGCGCACCAGGATGACGCGGGCCAGCTCATCCACAGGCAGGTGGGCGGCCAGCACCAGGTAGTGGTCCGGCCGGTCGGCTGCGAGGTCGAGGAAGGCGGTGCGGATCTTGGCGTGGAATTCATCGGCTTCGGATTCCATCCGGTCTTCCGCGGCGTCGCCTGCGGTGCGGCGGAGCCGGCCCACGGCGGGGTCAACGTCAAGCAGCACTGTGAGGTCGGGCAGGAGGCCTGACGTGGCCCATTCGTTCAACTCACGTACGGCACCGGTTCCGAGCCCGCGCCCGGCCCCCTGGTAGGCCACCGAGGAATCGATGTAGCGGTCCGTCAGCACAACGTCGCCGCGTTCCAGGGCGGGCAGGATGACCTGGTCCGCGTGGGCTGCGCGCGAGGCGGCAAAGATCAGGGCTTCGGTGCGGGCATCGATGTGGCCGTGGCCATGGTCCAGCACCAAGGACCGCAGTTTCTCACCGATCGGGGTGCCACCCGGTTCCCTGGTGCGCAGCACCTTATAACCGCGCGACTCGAGGGCCCCGGCCAGTGCTGCTGCCTGCGTGGACTTGCCTGCGCCGTCGCCGCCTTCGAAGGCGATGAACAGTCCGGGGTTCTGGTTAGTCACAAGACCAGCCTACCGACAATCACTGACAGCTTAGGTGCCCGGCCGTCACGGCTTTCATGCGCTGCAGGCCTCCCCCGTACTCTTTGACCATGAGTCTTTCCGAACAGCAAGCCGCCGCGCTGTCGGCTGAAACGGTGGTTGTGGCCGCCGGCCGCCCGCCCCGCAAACGCGATGAGCCAGTCAACCAGCCCATCGTCCTGTCGTCCACGTACTTCGGGACCGGGCCCCTCGCCGACGGCGACCGCGGCTACGGCCGCTACTCCAATCCCACCTGGGATCCGTTCGAAGAGGCACTGGGCCAGCTTGAAGGAGCGGCCCTCCCCGGCCTGCTGTATGCCTCCGGGCTGGCGGCCGTGAGCTCGGCGCTGTCCCTCATCCCGGCCGGGGGAGTCCTGGTGATGCCGTCGCACAGCTACGCCGGTTCCCTGGTCATGGCTACCGAACTCGCGGAAAAGGGGCTGTTCGAGCTCCGCACCGTGGATATCGCGGACACCGACGCCGTGAAGGCGCTGCTGGCCCCGGCTGAAGGAAAAGCCGCCAGCATGCTGTGGCTGGAAAGCCCCACCAACCCGATGCTCGGGATCGCGGACATCCGCGCCCTGACCGCTGCCGCCCACGAGGCAGGCGCCATCGTCGTTACTGACAACACCTTTTCCACACCCCTTGTCCAGCAGCCGCTGAGCCTGGGGTCCGACGTCGTCCTGCACTCGGTCACCAAGTACCTGGCCGGGCATTCCGACGTGGTCCTGGGCGCCCTCGTGACGTCGGACGCCGCGATCCGTGCAACGCTGCTGCACCACCGCATCATCCATGGCGGCATCGCCGGCCCGTTCGAAGCCTGGCTTGCCCTGCGCGGCCTGCGTACGCTCGCCCTGCGCATCGAGCGCTCCCAGGCCTCGGCTGCAGTCCTCGCCGAGCGGCTGAGCACGCACCCGCGCATCGGGAGCATCCGGTTCCCGGGACTCCCCACCGACCCCGGCCACGAACGTGCCAAGTCACAGATGAAGAGCTTCGGGTCCGTGCTGTGCGTGCAGATTGCCCCCGCCGGCGGGCTCAGCGGCGCCGACGCGGCGGACAAACTGGTCCGCGCACTGCAGCTGTGGCTGCCCGCAACCTCGCTGGGCGGTGTCGAGTCCCTGATCGAACGACGACGGCGGCACGCGGCCGAGCCGGTCAGTGTGCCGGACAACCTGGTCCGCCTGAGCGTGGGGATTGAAAACGTCGACGACCTTTGGGCCGATTTGGAGCAGGCACTGGACGCTCTGGACGGATAGGCTGGGGTCGTGGACGGAAAACTGATGATTAGCTTCGTCGAGTACTGGGTGTACTTCATCCTTGCGCTCGTCGCCCTCGGCATCGAGGTGTGGGCGTTCTTTGACTGCCTTCGCCATAAGGCGAACGCCTTCGAAGCCGTTTCCAAGCGGACCAAGACCTTTTGGCTGGCGCTGACCGGAGGCGCCCTGGCTATTGGCGCGCTCTCCGTCTTCGGCGGCGGTGGCGGCGGGCTGCTCGGCCCGCTCGGCCTGTTCGGGCTCGCCGCAGTCACCGCAGCCTCCGTGTATCTCGCGGATGTCCGCCCTGCAGTGAAGGATGCCGGCCGCGGCGGCAGCCGCAACATGGGGCCTTACGGCCCCTGGTAGCGGGCAGCCCTACTGAGGAGGCCGTCCCTAGGGTGCGGGCGCCACGGCGTCCCAGCCCACCGTCAACTCACCCAGCCGCCAACGGGAGGGTCCGTCCTGAACGGGCCAGCCGCCGTCGAGCATTGACCGGCACATGGCCGTCCACCGTTGCCTGTTCCCGAACGCGGCCAGCGGCGCCGCCTCCAGCCAGGCCTTGTCCAAGGCCTGCAGGAAATCGTGGATCTTCTCGCCGGGAACGTTCCGGTGGATGAGGGCCTTCGGCAGCCGTTCGGCAATCTCCGAAGGCAGCGCGAAACCGCCGAAACGCATGGAAATGCTCAGGCTGAGCGGTCCGCCGCCGTCGAGCGCCACCCACGTCACACGACGCCCGATCTCGTCGCAGGTTCCGTCGATGAACAGTCCGTCGGGGCCCAGCCGGCCTTGGACCAGGCTCCAGATGGCAGCAACGTCGGCCTCCTCATACTGCCGCAGGACGTTGAACGCCCGGACAATCACCGGCCGGCCCGGCACGGGAATCTCGAAGCCGCCCACATGGAAGCTCAGCCCGGCCCTTTCCAGTGCCTTGGCGGCGCGGACCCGCTCGGGTTCGATTTCTATTCCGGCCACCCGGACATCCGTGCGCACTGCGGACAAACGCTCAAACAGCTCAACAGCAGTGGCAGGGGATGCCCCGTAACCGAGGTCGATGACCAGCGGGTCGGCTGCCCGGCGCAGCCGCCAGGCCTGCGGTCCCGTGAGCCACCGGTCCAGCCGCCGCATCCGGTTGGGGTTGGTGGTGCCGCGCGTTATGTTGCCGATCGGTTTGCCGCTATGAACCGCGCCGCTGGCTCCGCCCCTGGTTCGGCTCCCGGCCCGGGAGGGGTCTACCCGTTCAGCTTTCTGCACCACCGGACAAGCTTAACGGTCCGTCCCGCCGTCCTGCCCCCGGTTGCCGGCACCGCCGGCTCAAATCGCCCGCCCAGAGCGTGCCCTCAGAGCACCCGCTGTAACGCTCGGCACTGCCACCGCCTGCTCGGCTAGGATGAAAACCATGACTTACAAGCTGATTCTGCTGCGCCACGGCCACAGCGAATGGAACGCCAAGAACCTGTTCACCGGCTGGGTGGATGTTGACCTCAACGACCAGGGCCGCGAGGAAGCAGCACGTGGTGGTGAGCTCCTCGTGGAGAACGATATCCTCCCGGATGTCCTCTACACCTCGCTCCTGAAGCGGGCCATCAACACTGCCAACATCGCCTTGGACAAGGCCGACCGCGGCTGGATCCCGGTCAAGCGCGACTGGCGCCTGAACGAACGCCACTACGGCGCCCTGCAGGGCAAGGACAAGGCCCAGACACTCGCCGAGTACGGCGAAGAGCAGTTCATGGAATGGCGCCGCTCCTACGACACCCCGCCGCCGCCCCTGGACGACAACAGCGAATTCTCCCAGGCGCACGATCCCCGGTACGCGGACCTGGGCGACGCCCTCCCGCGCACCGAGTGCCTGAAGGACGTCCTTGTCCGCCTGATGCCCTACTGGGAATCGGACATCAAGGAAGACCTCAAGGCCGGCAAGACCGTACTGGTCACCGCCCACGGCAACTCACTGCGCGCCCTCGTCAAGCACCTTGACGGCATCAGCGACGAAGCAATCGCCGGCCTGAACATCCCCACCGGCATCCCGCTGGTGTACGACCTCGACGAGGACTTCAAGCCCGTCAAGCCGGGCGGCACTTACCTCGACCCCGAGGCCGCTGCGGAAGCAATCCTTGCGGTGGCCAACCAGGGCAAGAAATAAGGCTGCACATTAACAAACGGCGGGCCGGTCACTTACGTGACCGGCCCGCCGTCGTAAGCCGGACAAACCCGGCAGGGAAGTTAGCTGGTTTCGGTGCTGTTCGGGTGCCAGGCGCCGGTGACCAGGTACGTGACCTTCTGGGCGACCGAGACGCCGTGGTCAGCGAACCGTTCGAAGTAGCGGCTGGCCAGGGCGACGTCCACGGTGGTGGCCGGCGACTCGTTCCAGTCACTGCGGGCAATTGCCTTGAAGACGCTCAGGTGGAGGTCGTTGACCGTGGCATTCGCTTTGAGGATGTCACGGGCGACTTCCAGGTCGCGCGTTTCCAGGAGCTCGGTGAGCTTGTTCGCGATCAGGAGGTCCTGTTCGGCGAAGCTCTTGAAGGTGTCCGCGAGCTGCGGCGGAATCACCATGGCGGGGAAGCGGAGCCGCGCCAGCTGGGCGATGTGCCGGGCGAGGTCGCCCATACGCTCCAGCGAGGCACTCATCCGAAGCGAACCCACGATCATCCGAAGGTCGCTGGCCACCGGCCCCTGAAGGGCAAGAATATCGATGGCACGCTCGTCCAGGCTGTTCTGCAGGAAGTCGATCCTTGCGTCAGCGGCGATGACGTCCTGGGCGAGGTCGACGTCCGCCCCTTCGAAGGCAGTCGTGGCCTTGTCAATGGCCTCGCTGACCAGCTTTGAAATCTCGACGAGCTGCTCGCCCACCTGTGTGAGCTCCTCCTGAAAAACCTTGCGCACTACGCGTCCTTTCCTTGGAAATCCTCCCCACCGTGGTGGCGGCCGGATTTCGTGTCACCGCTCTGCAGTCCAACTGGTAACTCTGTCAGTGGCCGGTGAACTGTTGCGCACCTATAGGTGAACGTTAGTTGAACCCATCGGGTAATCGCATCACATTCGTCTTTGACGCCCGGGGCAGAGCATAAGCTGGAGCCGTGGATCCAATGCTCATCGGTGTCATCGCAGGCCTGGTCGGTCTGTCGTTCGGCATCTTTGGCGTGCTCGCCTTCAGGGTGAGCGAACAGCAGCGGAAGCTGGTGGATGTTGAGTTCGACGAACCGGCGCTGCCTCCCGGCGCCGCGGAGGTACTGGCCGTCGTCGGCCGTGCCTTCGTGGTGGTCGACGCGATCGACGGCGTGGTGAGGGCGAGCCCGGCAGCCTATGCCTTCGGCCTGGTCCGCGGGCACACCGTGGTCCACAAACAGCTCCTGGACATGACAGCCAGGGTTCGGCGGGACGGCGTCATCCTCGAGAAACAGTTTGAACTGCCCCGAGGCCCGCTGGGGCAGGGAACCATCGTCGTCCAGGTCCGTGCAGCCATGCTCGGCGAGGAATACATCCTCCTGCTGGCCGACGACCGGACCGAGATCACCCGAACTGAGGAGATCCGCAACGACTTTGTTGCCAACGTTTCCCACGAGCTGAAGACTCCGGTGGGTGCCATTTCCCTGCTGGCAGAGGCCCTGGAATCGTCGGCGGACGACGAAGTGGCCGTCCGCCGCTTTGCCAAGCGCATGCAGAAGGAGTCGACGCGGCTCGCGGCGCTCGTGCAGGACATCATCGAGCTCTCCCGACTGCAGGGCGCGAACGTGGCCCAGCGGGGACACCCCGTAGACATTAATGCGGTGATCACCGAAGCCGTGGACCGTTCGCAGCTGCCCGCCGAAAGCAAGAACATCTCCATCGTCGTCGGCGGCCATGTGGACGCCATGGTCTACGGTGACCAGGACCTGCTGGTGACGGCACTGCGAAACCTGATCGACAACGCCATCCGTTACTCTCCGGAGAACACCCGGGTGGGGATCGGGGTTCGTGCCAAGGCAGGCCTGATCTCCATCTCCGTCACGGACCAGGGTGACGGCATGAGCCCGGAGGACCAGGAGCGGGTTTTTGAACGCTTCTACCGCGTCGATGCCGCAAGGTCTCGGCAGACCGGCGGCACAGGCCTGGGCCTGAGCATCGTCAAGCACGTCATTTCCAACCACGGCGGGGAAGTGACGCTGTGGTCGCAGCCCGGCCAGGGGTCCACATTCACCATCCGGCTTCCAGAGATGGAGGGGCAGGACGACGGCGACGCCCCCGCGGCGCCTGCAGCGGCCGCCCGTAGCACCTCACCACACAGTCACGACGCCACCGGCGTCCATGAGCAAGGAGCCAGCGCTTGAGCAGGATTCTCATAGTCGAGGATGAAGAGTCGTTCAGCGACCCACTGTCCTACCTTCTGGGCAAGGAAGGATTCGAGGTGGAAGTCGTGGACAACGGTTTGGACGCCATCACGGAATTCGACCGCAACGGCGCCGACCTGGTGCTGCTGGATTTGCAGTTGCCCGGCCAGTCCGGCACCGAGGTGTGCCGGCAGCTCCGCCAGCGCTCCACGGTCCCGGTCATCATGCTGACCGCCAAGGACGCCGAAATCGACAAAGTCGTAGGGCTGGAACTCGGGGCCGATGACTACGTCACCAAACCGTATTCCTCCCGTGAGCTGGTTGCCCGCGTCAGGGCTGTCCTTCGGCGGCAGGGGGAACCGGAAGAGCTCATCACCAACACGGTCCAGGCCGGGCCCGTGAGGATGGATGTCGAACGCCATGTAGTAAGTGTCGACGGCGAACAGGTGTCGCTGCCGCTGAAGGAATTCGAGCTGCTGGAGATGCTGCTGCGCAATTCAGGCAGGGTACTGACCCGCGGCCAGCTCATCGACCGGGTCTGGGGATCAGACTACGTTGGTGACACCAAGACGCTGGACGTCCATGTCAAGCGGCTGCGCAGCAAGATTGAGCCGGACCCGTCGGCGCCGCGGTATCTCGTGACAGTCCGGGGCCTGGGCTACAAGTTCGAACCCTAGGCAAACTTCGAACCCTAGCAACCCGGACCGGTAACACAGAAGGAGGGCCCCGCCCGGCGGGAGCCCTCCTTCTGCGTATCCGAATTGCTTATCCGGGCTAGTGGCTTTCGCTGCTCGTCGGAGCCGGCGTTGCCGTCTCCGAGACAGTGGGCTCGGCGCCTTCCGGCAGGTATTCCTTGTATTCAGGCAGCGTGGCGTCCAGGACGGGCACCTTGACCTTGGCCGTCTGGTTGGTGCCGTCTTCGGAAATGCTGACGTCGGACAGCGAGCCCGGGACGGCCCCCGTGCTGCTCAGGATCGCCGGATCCGTGGAGTTGTTAAGCAGGGTGTAGGAATTCGCCTTCACAGACACCTGCGTCTGCGAGCCTTCTGCTCCGTTGATGGTCAGCTTGACGTCGCTGGAAGACGAGTTGTAAATGGCACCGATCACGCGTCCCGGCTTGTCCTCGCCGGTGGAAACGATCATGAAGTTGCGGATCTGGAGCGGGCCAAGGTCTTCCCTGGTGCCGTCCGATGCCGAGTACTGCTCTGTGGTCTGCTGGGCGTTGATGTAGCCGCAGCCGGTCACGGACAGCAGGCCGATGGCAACTGCTGCCGTTGCCATTGCCAGCTTGCCGCGCTGGCCCCGGTTCATCGCAGTGAAACGCACGTGACGCACTCCTTGAGAGTCTTGAAACATTATTCAGCCATAGCCTATCCTCAAACCGTCTCAAACAAGGATTCGGGCCGTACACATTGGTGTCCGGAAACATGGCCCTGCCCGGCCGCTCCGCATGCCGCCCGCCGGGCCCGGAACACTACCCGGGCTCCCTTGGCATGACCGCCTGCATGCACTAATATCCGCATCCGTCAAGGGGGTTGAGGGGGTGGATTAGGCCCTTTTTCCCTGTATTTACGCGGTTCCCGGCCCTTATCCGTGCCAGACGTATGCCTGAATCGTGATAAACTGGTCTGCGGGAAAGGGGAAAGTCCACATGGTTTTTGAGGTCGGCGAGACAGTAGTTTACCCTCACCACGGTGCAGCAAAAATTGAAGAAATCAAGATGCGCACTATCAAGGGCGAAGAGAAGATGTATCTCAAGCTCAAGGTGGCTCAGGGTGATCTGACCATTGAAGTTCCAGCAGAGAACGTTGACCTTGTTGGTGTTCGCGACGTAGTGGGCAAAGAAGGTTTGGAGCATGTCTTTGACGTGCTGCGGGCCGAGTTCACTGAAGAGCCTACCAACTGGTCGCGTCGTTACAAGGCAAATCTGGAGAAGCTTGCTTCCGGGGACGTCATCAAGGTGGCAGAGGTCGTTCGCGACCTGTGGCGTCGTGATCACGACCGCGGCCTTTCCGCAGGTGAGAAGCGTATGCTGGCCAAGGCCCGTCAGATTCTGATTTCAGAACTGGCGCTGGCTGAAAAGACAGACGAAGAGAAGGCTGCAAGCGTTCTCGACGAAGTCTTGGCTTCCTAAGAATTGAACCCCGGTGGCTCAACAGCCGCCGGGGTTTCTTTTTGCCCGGATTCTGACGGACCCCGGGATTTTACCGGTTGCCGGAAGCGGGCGGGCACGTAGTGTTGTGCCCATGAGCGCAACAGAATTTCCGGCCGGATCCGGGCCGGCCGCCGGGGACCACCAACGCCCACGCCCAGTTGTCGCCGTTATCCTGGTCGCGGCCGGATCAGGGCAGCGACTTGGTTACGGCATGCCTAAGGCAAGGGTTCCCCTCGGTGGGGAGCCCATCCTGATGCACGCCCTGCGCGGGATTGTTGCCTCCGGCGTTGCGCAGCAGGTCTGCGTAGCCTTGCCGGCGGGCGACGGCTCGCTTCGGCGAATGTGCGATGACTTCAAGGACGAGCTTGTCGACGGCGGCCCTCTGCTGACGATGGTGGACGGCGGCGCAACGCGCGCTGACTCCGTGCGTTCCGCATTGGCGGCACTGGAGGACGGCACCCAGGCCGTGCTCGTCCACGACGCCGCGCGTGCGCTGACGCCGGAGTCCGTCTTCCACCGTGTGGTCGACTCCCTTGCGGCCGGCGCCCTGGCCGTGATTCCGGTCATGCCGGTGGTGGACACCGTCAAGACGGTTGAAGCAACGCGTGACGAAGACGCCCTCATTGCACCGGAGGTCGTCGTAGGCACGGCTCCGCGGGAGACGCTCCGCGCCGTGCAGACGCCGCAGGGGTTCGATCTCGGCACGCTGATGAAGGCCCACCGGGAGGTGGCAGGCCTCGACGAAGCCCAGTCCGCCGCCATTACGGATGATGCGATGCTCGTGGAACGCCTGGGCGTCCCGGTCCATGCCGTCCGCGGAGCCAGCCAGTCACTCAAGATCACCACGCCTTTGGACCTGATCATTGCGGAGGGCCTGCTGGAAGGTCCCCTCGGCGTACGTTGGGTGGAGGGCTGATCATGGCAGTTCCCATCATTCCCAGAACAGGTATCGGCATCGACGTCCATGCTTTTGCTGCGCCGGACAATCCGCGGGCGCTGTGGCTGGGCGGGCTGCTGTGGGACGGCGAGCAGGGCCTGGCTGGCCACTCTGACGGCGACCCCGTGGCCCACGCAGCGGCGGATGCCCTCTTTTCGGCCTCCGGGATCGGGGATCTTGGCACGCACTTCGGCACTGACCGCCCGGAATTCGCCGGGGCCTCCGGTGTGACGCTCCTGGCCGAGGCCGCGCGCATAGTCAGGGCGGAAGGCTTCGAGATCGGCAACATCGCCGTGCAGTTCGTGGCCAACAGGCCCAAATTCGGCCCGCGCCGGCAGGAATCCCAGGACGTCCTCAGTGCGGCGGCCGGTGCCCCCGTCAGCGTCAGCGCCACCACCAGCGACGGCCTCGGTTTCACCGGCCGTGGCGAAGGCATCTCGGCCCTCGCCACCGCGCTGGTCTACCGGGCGGGCTGAGGCAGGGCGTGTCTTTCGCCTAGGCTTAAAGGAGTCAGACCTCTGCCGAACACTCCAGGAGACCCCTCGTGAAGAAGCCGCTTGCCGCCGTCGTACTCGTTGCAGCACTGCTGCTGAGCGGTTGCGGCGCGCCGAAAATGAGTGTCGAGGAAAGCTGCGAGTTCCTCAACGGGGACACGTTCGTTCCCACCGGAAACCAGCAGCAGCAGGCTGACCAGATCGCCAAGCATTACCAGGAAGTGGCGGACAAGGTAGCTCCCGAGGTTGGCGAGCCCATCCAGAAAATGGCTGACATCATGAAGAAGGTCGCCGGTACTTCGCTGGGCACCAAGAGCGCCGAACAGACCGCACAGCTGAGCGAGCAGAACAACAAGATCGGCGAAGTCTGCAAATAGCGGGCCGGCGCCGGGTCCTGCAAAGGCCATCGGCTAATCTGGAGCGGTGACCCTGCGCTTTTACGACACAGCATCCGCCGAAGTCCGCGACTTCGTCCCTCTGACACCGGGCAAGGTGAGCCTTTACTACTGCGGCGCGACGGTGCAGGGCCTGCCGCACGTCGGCCACATCCGGTCCGCCATTGCCTTTGACCAGCTCACCCGCTGGCTCGAATACCGGAAATTCCGCGTGACCGTGGTCCGCAACGTCACTGACATCGACGACAAAATCCTCGCCAAGTCCGCCGCCTCCTTTGAGCCGGACTTCGAGGAAGGCCCGGACGACATCCGCGAAGAGGAATGGTGGGCGCTTGCCTACCGCTACGAGCAGGCATTCCTCAAGGCCTACGACACCCTTGGTGTTTCCCGTCCCACTTACGAGCCCCGCGCCACCGGCCACATTCCGGAGATGCACGCGCTGATCCAGCGCCTGATCGACCGCGGTCATGCCTACCCCGCCCTCGATGATTCCGGTGACGTCTATTTCGACGTCCGCTCCTGGAACCGGTACGGGTCCCTGACCCGCCAGAAGATCGATGACATGCAGGGTGCTGCCGACGCCGATCCTCGTGGGAAGAAGGACCCGAGGGACTTTGCGCTGTGGAAAGGCCATAAGGAAGGGGAGCCGACGACGGCCAGCTGGGTTTCGCCTTGGGGCACCGGCCGTCCGGGCTGGCATCTGGAGTGCTCGGCCATGGTGACCAAATATCTCGGTACCGGGTTCGACATCCACGGCGGGGGCCTGGACCTCCGGTTCCCGCACCATGAAAACGAGATGGCGCAGTCCCAGGCAGCCGGCCATGCCTTCGCCAACTTCTGGATGCACAACGGCATGGTGACCTACCAGGGCGAAAAGATGTCCAAGTCCATTGGCAACACCGTCAGCCCCACGGAAATGCTCGAGCTCGCTTCGCCGCGCGTGGTGCGGTACTACCTGGGCCAGGCGCAGTACCGGTCAGTGCTGGACTACCAGCCCACCTCGCTGCAGGAAGCCTCCGCCGCGATGGAACGGATTGACGGCTTCGTGGCCCGGGCCGTGCGTGCATTGTCTGATGGCGGGGCCCTCCTGTTCGGCAGCTACGGCGAGGTGCCGGAAGCCTTCGCAGCGGCCATGGACGACGACCTGAATGTTCCGCAGGCGCTGGCTGTCCTGCACGACACCGTGCGGGCAGGCAATACCGCGCTCACCGCGGGCGATAACGCTGCTGCCCGGGCAGCGCTGCACTCCGTCACCGACATGCTGCGTGTCCTGGGCCTAAACGACGTCGCGGCCCCCGCACGGGACGACCAGGCGGACACAGCCCTGGGCGTCCTCGTCGAGGCCCAGCTTGGTGCCCGGGCGGAGGCACGGGCCACCAAGGACTGGACGGCGTCGGATGCCATCCGGGACACGCTCACGGCGGCGGGCGTCGTCGTCGAGGACGGTCCGGACGGTGCCAGCTGGACACTCAAGCGCGGCTGAGCTGTGGCATTCCGGATGCCAGGCAGGACCCTGGGCCGGCGATTTAACCTGAGTAAGTAGACTGGAGGTCAGACTTACTCAACAAAGCAAGGGTGAAACTCATGGCCAACAACGGTCGCCGGTCGGTCAAAGCGAAGAAGGGCCCCACCATCGGAACGGGTGGCCACGGCCGCAAGGCCCTCGAGGGCAAGGGCCCCACTCCCAAAGCGGAGGACCGCCCGTACCACAAGGCCCACAAGAACAAGCAGCTCGCTGAGCGGTCTGCTGCCAAGCGTCCGGGCGCTGCCCGCGGCACAGGTGCCCGCTCAGGTCCGAAGGGCCGAGCCACGGAGGAAGTCGTCACTGGACGCAACTCCGTTGTTGAAGCGCTGCGCGCCGGCATCCCGGCCAAGGCCCTGCACGTCGCCATCCGCATAGAAATGGATGACCGCGTCAAGGAATCCCTCAAGCTTGCGGCCGAACGTGGCATTCCGCTGATGGAAACGGGCAAACCCGAGCTGGACCGGATGACGGACGACGCCATCCACCAGGGACTCGTGCTGCAGATTCCGCCGTACGATTACCAGGACGCCTACGAGCTCGCCGAAGAAACACTGGCCAGCTGGAAGCGGGGCCACGTGGCCAACGCGCCGCTCTTCGTCGCCCTGGACGGCATCACCGACCCGCGCAACCTCGGCGCGATCATCCGCTCTGTGTCGGCCTTCAGCGGCCACGGGGTCATCGTGCCGGAGCGGCGCTCCGTCGGCGTCACGGCCTCGGCCTGGAAGACCAGTGCCGGCGCAGCAGTCCGCGTTCCGGTGGCACGCGCCGCCAACCTGAACAACACGCTCAAGGCGTTCAAGAACATGGGCATCTACGTTCTCGGCCTCGACGGCGACGGCGACGTGTCGCTGCCGGACCTCAGCCTCGCCAAGGAACCCGTCTGCATCGTGGTCGGTTCCGAAGGCAAGGGCCTGAGCCGGCTGGTCCGCGAAAACTGCGACCAGATCGTTTCCATCCCGATCGACTCCGCGATGGAATCGCTCAACGCCTCCATGGCGGTCGGCATCTCCCTGTACGAAGTCTCCAGGCAGCGCGCAGCTAAGTAGGGTCCAGCGACGCTCTCGCAGTACCTGCAACTAAAACAGCAACGCTCGCTCACCAGGTGAGCGAGCGTTGCTGTTTTTGTTGCGAAAAGTGAGAGAGCGTCTGTTACTGGAACGTGTGGCGGTTGGCCAGGACCGGGAGCTTTGTCCGGGCTTCCTTGACGACGGCGGGGTCCAGGTCCGCGAACAGCAGCCCGGTGCCGCCGTCGAGCTCTTCGATGACCTCACCAAGCGGAGAAACGACGGCGGAGTGCCCCACCCCGGTGGGCGCCGATCCCTTGGCTTCGATGCCTTGCGTGGCGGGATCGCCCTGGCCGCAGGCCAGCACGTAGGTGGTGGTGTCCACGGCGCGGGCACGGGCCAGCAGGCGCCACTGGTCCACCTTTCCCGGCCCTGATCCCCATGAGGCACAAACGATGTTCACTTCGGCACCCAGATCGGCGTTGGCTGTGAACAACGCCGGGAACCGGACGTCATAGCACGTGGCCAGGCCGAAGCGGATGCCGCCGAGCTCGAACGTGACCGGTCCGGTGCCGGCGTCGACTGTGTCTGATTCGGCGAAGCCAAAGGCGTCGAACAGGTGGATCTTGTCGTAGCTCGCCTCCACACCGGGACCCGTGACCAGGAGCGTATTCCGCACCTTCCTGACATCGTCGCTGCCCGCCGCGCCGGCGCCGGGTTGACCGGAACCGGCAGAACCGGGGTCTCCCGGGGTGAACATGCCCGCCACAATCACGATGCCCAGCTCAGCTGCGATGCGGCGCACGCGGGTGGCCCACGGGCCGTCGAGCGGCTCGGCAATATCCAGAAGCGAATTGCCGAACGCGCGCATGGTTGCTTCCGGGAAAACGACCATTTCTGCGCCACCTTTTTTCGCTTGGCGGGCGAAATTTTCCACGAGCTCCAGATTCCCGGAAATGTCGCGGCGAGTGACTACTTGAGCAAGTGCAACTCGCACAATTACCTCCAACTTGGCGTGTTCTTCCAGTATGCAACGCTGAACAAGGCCAGCCCATTTCCCGACACATTGCGGAAAATATCGGGCATTTGTGTGGCACAGCTAATATTTAAGCAATGGTCATGCCACTCCTAGACACAGCCTCAACCGTGGACGCCTCCCGGCCGTTTCCACTGGGTATCAGCGTTCCGCGCACGGGCTCTCCGGCAACGGACGATCCTCAGAGTGCCTGCGCTAACGTCGCGGTCTACGCGCCCGGTGTGAGCACGCTCGAAATCGCTTACTGCGCACCCGGCGGAACGTGGCAGCTGAAAACGCTGCCGAACGTCACCAATGATGTCCACCACGGCATCGTGGACGGCTTCCCCACGGGGTCGAGGTACGGGTTCCGCTCCTCTTCCGAGGATGACGCCCTCCCCGTATCGGTGCCCACCACGGCCTTTGACTACGACGGCGAGCAGCCGCTGCTGTTGGACCCTTACGGCCGGGCCGTGGATGAGCGCGAAGGCTTCCTCACCAACGTGCGGATGTCCCCCGGATTCGACTGGGGCGACGACCGCAGTCCTCACATCCCATGGCGCAACACCATCATTTACGAGGCACACGTCCGCGGCCAAAGCATGTTGCACCCGGACATCCCCGAGAATCTCCGGGGCACCTATGCCGGCATGGCGCACCCGGCAATGATTGAGCACCTCACTGGCCTGGGCATCACCTCGGTCCAGCTGCTGCCGGTCCATTTCCACATGGACGAACCGCACCTCCAGAACCTGGGCATGACCAACTACTGGGGCTACAACACGGCGGCATTCTTTGCTCCGCATCCGGCGTACGCCACCCAGGCCGCGCAGGCGGCCGGGCCGCAGGCCGTGCAGGACGAGTTCAAGGGCATGGTCAAGCTTTTGCACGAGGCAGGCCTGGAAGTCATCCTGGACGTGGTCTACAACCACACAGCCGAGGGCGGACGCGACGGGCAGACGCTCAGCTTCCGCGGGCTGGGGGAGATGCAGTACTACCGGAACGACGGCAACGGCCGGTACGTGGACACCACCGGGTGCGGCAACACCCTCAACTTTGGCCACCCCCGAGTGGTCCAGCTGGTCCTCGACTCGCTGAGGTACTGGGTTGACGAGTTCCACATCGACGGCTTCCGGTTCGACCTCGCGGTTACCCTCTGCCGCAACGCCGCGAACGACTTCGACCCGCACCACCCGTTCCTCGTGGCCATCGCCGCGGATCCGGTGCTGTCCTCCGTCAAGCTGATTGCCGAGCCGTGGGACGTGGGCTACGGCGGCTGGCAGACCGGACGCTTTCCGCACGGTTGGGTGGACTGGAACGACCACTACCGTGACGCATTGCGCTCCTTCTGGGTCGCGGACCGGGCCGCGATCGATGCCGGCGGCCAAGGCGGTTCCGTGGCGCGCCTCGCAGACTCCATTTCCGGCTCCGCAGGCCTTTTTGCGGAATCGGGTCGTTCCCGCATGGCCTCGCTCAACTTCTTCACCGCCCACGACGGTTTTACCCTGGCCGATCTTGTGTCCTACGACCGTAAGCACAACGAGGCCAACGGCGAGCAGAACCGCGACGGACACGGAGACAACCGCAGCTACAACCACGGCTTTGAGGGCCGGACCGAAGACGAGGACATCCTGGCGCTCCGGGCGCAGACCAGCCGAAACCTGATGGCCACGCTGATGGTGTCCATGGGCATCCCCATGATCACCGCCGGTGATGAGATCGGACGCACGCAGCAGGGCAACAACAACGCCTACTGCCAGGACAACCAGATCACCTGGCTGGATTGGACCAGCACGCCGGAATCCCATGCCATGCTTCGGAGCACCAAACGGGTCATCCGGCTCCGGAAGGAGTTCCTGGCAGGCCAGCCGCACGACTACCCCTCCCGGGACAAGCAGGCCTATCTGCACTGGTTCGACGAGCACGGCAATCCCATGTCGATGGACCGCTGGAATGATCCCCAGCACCGTGTTGTCCAGCTCCTGCTCGGTTCCGACGACGGCCAGGTGGACGGACTCGTGGTGGTGAACGGCAGCGCCAACGACATGAAAATCACCCTGCCCGACGTCAGCAACGACGAAGGCACGGGAAAGCGGTTGTTCGAACTCCGGCTGACCACGTCTGAACTCCACGACCGCCGCCAGGGTGTGAGGGTGGCCGCTGGCGAGCGTGACGTTGTGCAGTCCAACACCATCAGCATCTACCGCACGTAGGTTCCGGATATGGGGAATCCATGAGGGGGATCGCGAGGCTCCTGACCTTGGCCGCGGTCCTGATCCTGGTCGTCGGCCTGGGCATGGTGCTGTCCAACACGCAGGAGAACCCGGCCGGACCGGCCGTTTCGGCGAGCCCGACGGCGGGAGGCACTTCCGCCGTCGGGGCCGGCACCGCCAGTCCCGGCTCCCCAAAACCTGCCCCGGAGCCGGCTGTTCCCGAGGTGAAGAACACCTCGGGCCTGGACGCGGTTCCTGCCTCAAGCCTTCCACCGGAGGCACGGGAGACCCTGGCCCTGATCGCCCGCGGCGGGCCCTACCCCTATTCGCGTGACGGCGCCGTCTTCAGCAACTTCGAGCGCCTGCTGCCCAGGAAACCCGGCGGCTACTACAAGGAATTCACGGTTAGGACTCCCGGCGAATCGGACCGGGGCGCCCGCCGGATAGTCTCGGGAGAGACCGGCGAAAAGTACTACACGCCGGACCACTACGAATCGTTTCTGTTTATCGTCGAAGGCAAATAAGGGCACAAATGAAGATTTACTCCGCTGACACCTGGACCATCGATGAGCTGCGCGAGCAGGCATCGGACGCCGGCCGCCGGGTCCTGGTGATCCCCGCCGCCGACACGAAGAAAGCGGTGCTCCAGACATTCGGGGAAGTTTTGGATTTCCCGGAGCACTACGGCGTAAACCTCGATGCCCTCAATGACTCCCTGCACGACTTCGCGGATACGGTCACGGACGACGGCAAGGAACCCCTCACGTTCATCTGGCAGGTCCCGGCCGTCTACCGCTCGGACCGCTCGTTCGGGGTCATCTGTGAGATCCTCCAGGACGCGGAGAGCTACGCCGGCAGGAGCCTGTCCGTGGTCGCTGTCTTCCTCTAGCCGACGCTCTCTCACTTCCTGCCGCCAAAAGCTCAACCCTCTCGCACTTTTCGCACGGAAAGCACCGACGCTCTTGCACTTTTGCCGTTAAAAACGCAACGTTCCCTCACTGAGCGAGGGAACGTTGCCGGTTGTGACCGTAGGCACGCTTAGGCGTTGACGATGAGCCCCAGCTCAGCCCGCGAAGCGAGGGCAGAGTGCTTGGGCAGAACCCGCACGGTGTAGCCGAAGGACCCGGAGCGGTCGATCAGCAGCGAGCCGCTGAAGAGGAAGCGTCCCTTGCCGAGGTCTTCCTTGGGCACCAGGTCCGCCACCGTGACATCGGCCAGTTCGTCGCTTTCCTCGGCGCGGCCGAACGCAACTTCGACGGCGACGTCGTCCGGATCGAGATCGTGCAGCGCGATGTAGGCGTTCACCTGCAGGGTGTCGCCGATCTGCGGGTCCTCGGAGACGCCAACCGAATCGACGTGTTCCACCTGGATCTGGGCCCAGGAGGCACGGATCCGTGACGTCCAGGCTGCCAAAGCCTTGGACTGGGAGAAGGAATCCGCGACAGCCCGGCGCCCCGCAACCGCGGCGGGACGGTAGAGGATGTTCACGTAGTCCTGGAGCATCCGCTCGGCGGAGACTGCGGGGCCAAGGTGCGCCATGGTGTGCTTGATCATGGACACCCAGTGCGTGGGCACCTTCTGTGTTCCGGATTCCGAAGGCCCTGCTGCTCCGGCAGCGTCGGACACAGTGAGGCCGTAGAAGCGGGGCGCCACCTGAGTTTCCAGCAGTTCGTAGAGGGCTGCGGCTTCGATGTCGTCGCGTTCCTCGGGCGAGGCGTTGTTGTTGGCGGTGGGAATTGCCCAACCGTTTTCGCCGTCATACATCTCATCCCACCAGCCGTCCAGCACCGACAGGTTCAGCGAGCCGTTGATGGCCGCCTTCATCCCGGACGTGCCGCACGCCTCCAGCGGCCGCAGCGGATTGTTCAGCCACACGTCGCAGCCGGGGAAAAGCGTGCGTGCCATGGCGATGTCGTAGTTGGGCAGGAACGCGATGCGGTGGCGCACCTCGGGATCGTCGGTGAACCGGACCAGGTCCTGGATCATCTTCTTGCCTGCATCATCCGCCGGGTGCGACTTACCTGCGATGACCAGCTGGATGGGGTGGGTCTCGTGCAGCAGCAGGGCCTTGAGCCGGGCAGGTTCGCGGAGCATCAGGGTAAGCCGCTTGTACGTCGGCACGCGCCGGGCGAAGCCGATGGTGAGGATGTCCGGGTCCAGCACGGAATCGGTCCAGCCGAGCTCGGCGTCGGCGGCCCCGCGTTTCTTCCAGGCTGCGCGAAGGCGTTTGCGGACGTCCTCCACGAGCGAGACGCGCATCTCGCGGCGAAGTGCCCAGACGTCCTCGTCACTGACGTTGTAGGCGAGGTCCCAGCGGCCCAGGGCTTCCGCCTCGGCGCCGAACTGGTCCCGGGCCAGCTTGGAGACGCGGCTGTCCACCCACGTTGGGACGTGCACGCCGTTGGTCACCGAGGTGATGGGAACTTCCGAATGGTCGAAGCCCGGCCACAGGGCCGAGAACATTCCGCGTGACACCACGCCGTGGAGCTTGGCCACACCGTTGGCGCGCTGTGCCAGCCGCAGGCCCATCACGGCCATGTTGAAGACCGACGGGTTGCCGTCCGCGAAGTCTTCACGCCCCAGGTCCAGGATCCTGGACACCGGCACGTCGGGAGCCAGCCCGGCCTCGAAAAAGTGCTGGATCTGCGAGACCTCGAAACGGTCGATGCCCGCCGGCACCGGAGTGTGCGTCGTGAACACGGTGGAGGCACGCCCTGCCGCAAGTGCTTCCTCCCAGGTCAGCGGACGCTCAGAGGACATGAGTTCCTGGATGCGTTCAATGCCCAGGAAACCGGCGTGGCCCTCGTTCGTGTGGAAGACCTCCGGCGCCGCGCAGCCCGTGAGGCGCTGGTAGACGCGCAGCGCCTTCACGCCGCCCATCCCGAGCAGCAGTTCCTGCTGGAGGCGGTGGTCACCGCCGCCGCCGTACAGGCGGTCTGTGATGCCACGGGCGGCGTCGTCGTTGCCCGGAACGTTTGAGTCCAGCAACAGCAGGGGGACACGCCCGACGTCGGCACGCCAGATGTGCGCCAGCAGCCAGCGCCCGTGGGGGAGCGGCAGCGAAATCTGGATGGGTTTGCCGTTGCCGTCGGGGGAGTCCTCGCGGAGGAGCGTCAGCGGGAGCCCGTCCGGGTCCAGGACCGGGTACGTTTCCTGCTGCCAGGCGTCCCGGGACAGGGACTGTTTGAAGTAGCCGGCCTGATAAAGCAGGCCGACGCCGATGAGCGGCACCCCCAGGTCCGATGCTGCCTTGAGGTGGTCGCCTGCCAAAATTCCCAGGCCGCCGGAATACTGCGGCAAAACTTCAGTGATTCCGAACTCCGGTGAGAAGTAGGCGATGCAGGACGGGGCATCATCACCCAGGCTCTGGTACCAGCGCGGCTGCTCGAGGTAGCGGTCCAGGTCCTCGGCTGCGGCCTGGACCCTGCGGACGACGTCCTGGTCCGCTGCGAGGCGCTGCAGCTCTTCCCTGCTCACCAGGCCAAGGAAACTTACCGGATCGTGCGCGCTGTCGTCCCAAATGGCGGGGTTGAGTCCCTCAAAAAGCTCCCTGGTGGGCCGGTGCCACGACCACCGCAGGTTGGTGGCCAACCGGGCCAGCGGCCGGATGGATTCCGGTAGGACGGTTCGGACGGTAAATCTGCGGATAGCCTTCACCTGCGTCACACTAACCGACAAGATGGGCCGTCGGAACATGTTTTGGTTTCTTTTAGGTAAATGACGGATTGCTCTAAGAAAAACGGAAGTCCCCTTAGCAAAACGGGCGATTTCTAGATAACGTCGAGTTTGTGACGACTAATACGCGAACCAGTGCCGGATCCAGCAAAAAGCCTAAGGCCCTGATCACGGAAGGCCTGCGTTTTGGCCGTTTCCCGATCACTGCCGTTCAGCCCGTGGTGGACGGAGGTAAGTTTCCCGCCAAGGCGCTGCCCGGTGAAGGCCTTGTAGTTGGCGCGACGGCATTCCGCGAAGGGCACGACCAGCTCGGAGTCAGCGCGGTGCTGTTTGATCCCAAGGGCAAGGAACGCCAGCGAGTCCGGCTGGCGCCGCCCCGCGGCGACCGTGGGAAGGGCACCGACCGGTGGGAAGGCATCATCACCCCCACCGGCCCGGGCAACTGGTCATTCGCCATTGAAGCCTGGCATGACCGGTACGGTACCTGGCACCACAACGCAGAGGTCAAGATTGAGGCGGGCATCGACGTCGAACTGATGCTGGCCGAGGGCGCTGCGCTGCTCTCCGAAGCATCCGAGGATTCGGCCCGACCCTCCTCCGACCGGCGGACGCTCCGGACCGCCGTCGTGGTTCTGTCTGACACGTCGCTGTCCCCGGAGGAGCGCCTTGCTGCCGGGTTCGGCCCCGAGGTGACGGACGTCGTCGAACGCCAGCCCATCCGTGAACACGTCACCGTCTCGGAGCGCTTCCCCCTGCTCGTGGAACGCGATCTGGCCGGCCGCGGTGCTTGGTACGAGTTCTTCCCACGTTCCGAAGGGGCCGTCCGCAACCACACAACGGGCGAATGGCAGTCGGGAACGTTCCGGACGGCCGCCCAGAGGCTCGACGCCGTCGCGGGCATGGGCTTCGACGTCATTTACATGCCGCCCATCCACCCGATCGGCATCCAGCACCGCAAGGGCCCGAACAACACGCTGATCGCAGGCCCGCACGATCCCGGTTCGCCGTGGGCCATCGGAGCCAAGGAAGGCGGGCACGACGCCATCCACCCGGACCTCGGCACCTTCGAGGACTTCGACGCGTTCGTAGCCCGTGCCCGCGAACTCGGCCTCGAGGTGGCACTGGACCTGGCCCTGCAGGCTGCGCCGGACCATCCCTGGGTGGAGTCCAACCCCGAATGGTTCACCACTCGGGTGGACGGCAGCATCGCCTATGCCGAAAACCCGCCGAAGAAGTACCAGGACATCTTCCCGCTCAACTTCGACAACGATCCCGAGGGGCTGTCCAAGGAGATCCTCCGGGTTGTGCTGCTCTGGGTGAGCCACGGCGTCAAGATCTTCCGGGTGGACAACCCGCACACCAAGCCGGTCTGGTTCTGGGAATGGCTCATCGCCAAGGTCAACAAGAAGCACCCCGAAGTGGTGTTCCTGGCGGAGGCCTTCACCCGCCCGGCCATGATGCACGCGCTCGGACGGGCAGGCTTCCAGCAGTCCTACACGTACTTCACCTGGCGGAACACCAAGACTGAACTCGAGGAGTACTTCACCGAGGTCAGCCAGAAGTCGCCGGCGTATTTCCGCCCGAACTTCTTTGTGAACACCCCGGACATCCTCACCGAGTACCTGCAGTTCGGCGGGCCGGCCGCGTTCAAGATCCGGGCTGCGCTCGCAGCGACGGCCAGTCCGCTGTGGGGCGTCTACGCGGGATACGAGCTCTACGAGCATGTGGCCCGGCCGGGTGCAGAGGAGTACATCGACAACGAGAAGTTCGAATACAAGGCCCGGGACTGGGACGCAGCGGCGGAATCGGGCCGTACCCTTGCCCCGTACCTGACCAAGCTCAACGAAATCCGCCATGCCCACCCCGCGCTGGGGGACCTGCAGAACCTGACGCTGCACCACAGCACGGACGATGCCACCATTGTGTACTCGAAGCACAAGACGCTTTCGGACGGAAGCAAGGACACGCTGATCATCGTGGTGAACGTCGATCCGCACGGCACCCGGGAGAGCACCGTTTCCCTGGACCTCGCGGCACTGGAACTCGACCCCGAGGACGTCACGCACAACGGCGGCTTCCACGTGGATGATTTGCTCACAGGCGAAAGCTGGGAGTGGGGCGAATACAACTATGTGCGCCTGGACGCGCACCTGGAACCGGCCCACATCCTGAATATCCGGAGGTCGCATTCGTGAGTTTCAGTCCGCAGAACCCGAGCCAGCACTTCACGCCCAAAGGCACATTCGAGCTCAACGCCCCTGGCCTCCAGCACGATCCCCTGTGGTACCGCAAGGCGGTGTTCTACGAGGTCCTGGTCCGCGGCTTTGCCGACGGAAACGGTGACGGCTCCGGTGACTTCCACGGCCTCATCGAAAAGCTGGACTACCTGCAGTGGCTGGGCGTCGACTGCCTCTGGCTGCCGCCGTTCTTCCAGTCCCCGCTCCGTGACGGCGGCTACGACATCTCGGACTACAACTCCGTGCTCGATGAGTTCGGCACCATCAGCGACTTCAAGCGGCTGGTGGCCGAGGCCCATGCGCGTGGCGTCAGGGTGATCATTGACCTGCCGCTGAACCACACCTCGGACCAGCACCCATGGTTCCAGGAGTCCCGCAAGGACCCGGACGGACCGTTCGGCGACTTCTACGTGTGGAGCGACACGGACGAGAAGTACCAGGATGCGCGCATCATCTTCGTGGACACCGAGGAGTCCAACTGGACGTTCGACCCCATCCGGCGGCAGTTCTTCTGGCACCGGTTCTTCAGCCACCAGCCGGACCTGAACTTCGAGAATCCGAAGGTCATCGACGCCCTGTTCGACGTCGTGCGGTTCTGGCTGGATCAGGGAATTGACGGCTTCCGCGCAGACGCCATCCCCTACCTGTTTGAGGAGGAGGGCACCAACTGCGAGAACCTGCCTGCCACCCACGACTTCCTGCGCAAGCTGCGGAAGATGGTGGACGACAACTACCCGGGCAGGGTCATCATCGCCGAGGCCAACCAGCCTCCGGTGGAAGTAGTGGAGTACTTCGGGACCGAAGAGGAACCCGAATGCCACATGGCTTTCCACTTCCCCATCATGCCGCGGCTCTATTACGCCCTGCGGGACCAGAAGGCGGCGCCCATCATCGAGACGATGAAGGACACCCCGGACATTCCCGAGGGTGCCCAATGGGGTACGTTCCTGCGGAACCACGATGAACTCACGCTGGAAATGGTGACGGCCGACGAACGCGCGGCCATGCTCGGCTGGTACGCGCCCGACCCCCGCATGCGGGCCAACATCGGCATCCGCCGCAGGCTGGCACCGCTGCTGGATAACTCCCGGGCCGAGATAGAGCTCATCAACGCCCTGTTGCTCTCGCTCCCCGGCAGCCCCTTCCTGTACTACGGGGATGAAATCGGTATGGGCGACAACATCTGGCTTGAGGACCGGGATGCTGTCCGCACGCCCATGCAGTGGAACCCGGACCGCAACGCAGGCTTCTCCCATGCCGACCCGGGCAAGCTCTACCTGCCCGTGATCCAGTCGCTTGTTTACAACTACAGCATGGCCAATGTGGAGGCAGAGGCCGCGCATTCCGGCTCGCTGCTGCGGTGGACCCGGCAGATCCTCAGCGTCAGGAGGAACCACCCCGCTTTCGGGCTTGGGGGCTTCAAACACGTCGAAGCGGACCACGACGTCGTCCTTGCCTACCTGCGGGAGATCCCGGCCGACAACGCTGCAGGGGAGGACGCCGAGTCGATCCTGTGCGCGTTCAACCTCTCCCAGCACCCGGTGGCCACGACGTTGCGGCTTCCGCAGTTTGCCGGCCGCGGCCTCCGGGACGTTTTCGGCGGCCAGCCCTTCCCGGCAATCGGCGACGACGGCCTGCTCACGCTGACCCTCGGCAGCCACGATTTCTTCTGGCTGCGGATCCGCTCGGCCGCATCCAACCCGGCCTCGCCGTTCACCCAGGCCCTCCCGATCTTGCCCATCGAAGGCTGAAATGACCCAATCCACACTCAACCCCTCCCTGGCCGAGCTGCTCAGGGCCTGGCTACCGCGCCAGCGCTGGTTCCCCGTCAAGACGGGTGAATTCACGTTGTCGCCTGTCGGCGGTGTGCGCATGGACGACAGCAGCGGCGAGGTGGGCCTTGAGGTGTTCCTGGCGGCAGTCACCTATCCCACGGCCGACGGCGGCAGCCGGACCGACGTCGTGCAGGTCCCGCTGAGCTTTCGGGTCGAGCCCCTGCCGGGCAAGGAAGCTGCGCTGGTTGGCGAAGGAGGGGACTCCGCCCAGGGACGCCGCTGGATCTACGATGCCGTCCATGACCCTGCGTTTGTCTCGGCCTGGCTGGAGCTGATCCGGGGCGGCGGCACCTCGCCGGAAGGAAACGCGGTGGGCCACCTGGTGCCCTCCGACTACCGGCTGCCGACGGCCACCGGCACCGTAAAGGTCCTCTCCAGCGAGCAGTCAAACAGTTCGGTGATAGTGGACGACGGCGGCTCTGCGGCCATCGTGAAATTCTTCCGCGTGCTGTCCGAAGGACGGAACCCGGAAGTGGAAATCGGCGCAGCCCTGACGACGGCCAGGACCTCGGAAGTGCCGGCGACCCTCGGCTGGGTCACGGGGGAGTGGGAAGCCCCGCTGGACGGCGCCGAAGATAGTCCGCGCACGTCTGAAGGCGAACTCGCCGTCGCCCATGAGTTCCTGGCCGGCGGGCGGGACGCGTGGCGGCTGGCGGTTGATGCCGCAAGTTCGGGCACGGACTTCACGTCCGAGGCCCATGCCCTGGGCGTTGCCACCGCTACAGTGCACCGGCGGCTGGCCGAGGCCCTCGGCCTGGCCGCGGAATCCGCGCCGGGTAAGGACATCGCGCCCGGAGTAGCGCAGCGGGTCCTGCAGTCCTGGACGGAAGCAGGGCCCGCCGTCGGGCCGTACGACGACGCCCTGTCCGGCCTGCTCAAGCAGCTTGAAGGCAGCAATGCCGGTGCGCTGCAGCGGATCCACGGTGACCTCCACCTGGGGCAGATCCTGCAGGTGCCCGGGCACCAGGGGGAGCCCGAACGATGGGCCATCCTGGACTTCGAAGGGGAACCGCTGCGGCCCATCGCGGAACGCAACTTCCCCGACGTGCCGTTACGCGACGTCGTCGGCATGCTGCGGTCCTTCGACTACGCCGCCGGTGCCGCCCAACGCGAACAGGCCGGGGTCCGCGTGCCCGAATCCTGGGTGGACGACTGCGCCGACGCGTTCCTGGCGGGCTACGGCGAAATTACACCAGGGACCATTGACCGCCGCTCGCCCTTGTTTGTGGCATTGTGGCTGGACAAGGCTTTGTATGAAGTTGTCTATGAGTTGCGGAACAGGCCCGGATGGCTGGACATTCCGGTAAATGCCTCACGACGTCTCCTCAGCAGTACAGGCTCCGGCGCATCAGCCGCAGCCGCAGCGGAAGGTAACAAAATGACAGGCTCAGCACGTACAGACCGGCCCGGTGTGCCGCTTCAGGTGGACGCGGAGACGCTTTCACGGGTGGCGTCGGGCGAATATCACGCCCCGCACTCCATCCTGGGAGCGCACTTTGACGACCACGGCCACGTCACCATCCGCACCGTCAAGCACCTGGCCTCGGCTGTGTCGGTTGTGACCGCAGCCGGCACCGTGCCCATGACGCATGAGGCCAACGGTGTCTGGGCAGTGGTGCTGGACCCCCTCCAGCCGGGCCACGTTCCCGACTACCGGCTGGAAGTCACCTACGAGGGCCTGCCCCCTCAGGCTATGGACGATCCCTACCACTACCTCCCGACGGTCGGGGAGGTGGACCTTCACCTGATCGGCGAAGGCCGCCACGAGAAGCTGTGGGAAGTGCTTGGCTCCCATGTCCAGCACTACAAGTCCTCCCTTGGCGACGTGGACGGAGTCTCATTCGCCGTGTGGGCGCCGAACGCACAGGCCGTCCGGGTCAAGGGTGACTTCAACGCCTGGGACGGCCGGGAGAACTCGATGCGCTCGCTGGGCTCGTCCGGCGTCTGGGAACTCTTCATCCCGGGTGTTTTAGCAGGGGCGTGCTACAAGTTTGAAATCAAGACAAAAGCCGGCCACTGGGTGGAAAAAGCTGATCCCCTGGCATTCGGAACGGAGGTCCCGCCGCTCACGGCGTCGCGGGTCGTCGAGTCGGCCTATGCCTTCAAGGACGATGAGTGGATGGCCGCCCGAGCCGAGCGGGACCCGCACAACTCGCCCATGAGCGTGTACGAGGTCCACCTGGGATCCTGGCGTCTGGGACTGGGCTACCGTGAACTGGCCAAGGAGTTGGTGGAGTACGTCAAGTGGCTTGGCTTCACCCATGTGGAGTTCATGCCGGTGGCAGAGCACCCCTTCGGCGGTTCCTGGGGTTACCAGGTGACGTCCTACTTCGCGCCCACGTCCCGGTTCGGCCACCCGGACGAATTCAGGTTCCTCGTGGACGCGCTGCACCAGGAGGGCATCGGTGTCCTGCTTGACTGGGTGCCGGCGCACTTCCCCAAGGATGCCTGGGCCCTGGCCCAGTTCGACGGCGAGGCACTGTACGAGCACGCTGACCCTAACCTGGGTGAGCACCCGGACTGGGGCACGCTGATCTTTGACTTCGGCCGCACGGAAGTCCGCAACTTCCTGGTGTCCAACGCGCTCTACTGGCTGGACGAGTTCCACATCGACGGCCTTCGCGTGGATGCCGTGGCATCGATGCTTTACCTCGACTATTCGCGTGAGGAAGGCCAGTGGCAGCCCAACAGGTACGGCGGCCGCGAAAACCTTGAGGCGATCTCCTTCCTGCAGGAAGCCAACGCCACTGTGTACAAGACCCACCCGGGCGCGGTGATGATCGCGGAGGAATCCACTGCCTTCCCCGGAGTGACCGCCCCGACCAGCGTCGGAGGCTTGGGCTTTGGACTCAAATGGAACATGGGTTGGATGCACGACTCACTCAAGTACGCATCCGAAGACCCGGTAAACCGCAAGTGGCACCACGGAACCGTCACCTTCTCGATGGTCTACGCGTTCACTGAGAACTTCCTTCTGCCCATCAGCCATGACGAAGTAGTGCACGGCAAGGGCTCCATGCTCCGGAAGATGCCCGGCGACCGCTGGCAGCAGCTGGCCAACCTCCGCGCCTTCCTGGCTTACCAGTGGGCCCACCCCGGCAAGCAGCTGATCTTCATGGGCACTGAATTCGGCCAGGAGGCTGAATGGTCCGAACAGCATGGCCTGGACTGGTACCTGGCGGAAATTCCGGCGCACCGGGGTGTCCAGCTGCTCACCAAGGAACTGAATGAGCTCTACGCGTCGACTCCCGCGCTGTACGAACGGGACAACGAGCCGGGCGGGTTCCAATGGATCAACGGAGGAGACGCTGACCGCAATGTCCTGTCGTTCATCCGCTGGGATACCGACGGCAATCCGCTGGTGTGCGCCATCAACTTCTCCGGCGGCCCGCACCAGGGCTACACCCTCGGTGTTCCGGTACCAGGTGCGTGGCAGGAGGTCCTCAACACGGACGACTCCGCATATGGCGGTTCGGGTGTCCTGAACAAGGGTGCCATCACGGCTACGGCGGAGGGCCAGGACGGCCAGCCGGCGACGCTGAGCGTGACGTTGCCTCCACTGGGCGCCGCCTTCTTCAAGCCGGCCAGCTGACCTCGGGCATAAGAAGCGCGCTTGAAAGCCCGGGATCCCTGTGATCCCGGGCTTTTTGCGCCCCTGACGGAGGCGGCTTTGTATCCTCGCAAAAGTGGTGGTAGAGTTTATTTCCGCGCTGCTCCCCGGAGTTGGCCAGCAAAGACTTCACAGATTGCCGCAGGCAAAGTGAGTCGGGTTGGCCGATTTGACTCGGGTGAAGCAAGCGGGTAAGTTTGGAAAGTTGCTCCGGAGCGATCCGCGACCGAATGTTGGTTGTGGTGGTGCCGGGTGTGTCTGTTGTTTGAGAACTCAATAGTGTGCCAAGTTTGTTGATACCAATTTATTTATATGGATTGGTTGGATTTG
>NZ_PJIL01000061.1 GCF_002929335.1 Arthrobacter sp. Y81 | reverse complement strand
TATGACCAGATGCTGGAACCAAAATGGGTTATCTCAATGGGTGCCTGTGCCAACTCTGGTGGCATGTGCGATATTTATTCCGTTGTGCAGGGCGTCGATAAATTCATCCCGGTTGATGTGTATATCCCGGGCTGCCCGCCGCGTCCTGAAGCGTACATGCAGGCACTGATGCTGTTGCAGGAATCTATCGGCAAAGAACGTCGTCCGCTCTCCTGGGTGGTTGGCGATCAGGGCGTTTATCGCGCCAATATGCAATCAGAGCGCGAACGCAAGCGCGGTGAACGCATTGCCGTAACTAACCTGCGTACACCTGACGAGATTTAATTTGCGCCTGTCGGCAAAGGGATTTTTCTTCGCTTATTCCTAAATCTATTTCGCGAAGCTTACTGCGCCGACAGTCACCACGGACCATTTGCAATGGTGAACAATATGACCGACTTAACCGCGCAAGAACCCGCCTGGCAGACCCGCGATCATCTTGATGATCCGGTGATTGGCGAACTGCGCAACCGTTTTGGGCCGGATGCCTTTACTGTTCAGGCGACTCGCACCGGGGTTCCCGTTGTGTGGATCAAGCGTGAACAATTACTGGAAGTTGGCGATTTCTTAAAGAAACTGCCGAAACCTTACGTCATGCTGTTTGACTTACACGGCATGGACGAACGTCTGCGCACACACCGCGAAGGGTTACCTGCCGCGGATTTTTCCGTTTTCTACCATCTGATTTCTATCGATCGTAACCGCGACATCATGCTGAAGGTGGCGCTGGCAGAAAACGACCTGCACGTACCGACCTTCACCAAACTGTTCCCGAACGCTAACTGG
>NZ_PJIL01000060.1 GCF_002929335.1 Arthrobacter sp. Y81 | reverse complement strand
TTTCACAATGTTCACATTTTTCCTCAAATGTCGCGTCGCTCCACTCTGATTCCACCTTGGCCTTGGCTGGTAAACCGATTTTGACCCAGTCATCGATGAAGTCATTGGAAGTAGTTCCATCAGCAGGAAGAGACATAAGGGCCTGTATCCCACCGCAGCGACTATGTCCTATGACCAGGATGTTCTCCACCTCAAGATGCTTGACTGCGTATTCAATGACTGCACCAACTCCTGAGTATCTCAACTGATTAAATGCAGGAACCATGTTAGCAATGTTCCTGCACATGAAGGCTTCCCCTGGCTTGAAGTTGAGGACATGAGAGGGGCTAACGCGGGAGTCAGAGCACGCAAACACCAGAAACTTGGGGTGCTGCCCTTTTGCAAGTTGATTATAGTAATCCGGACACTTGTCGAAGTGGTGGATTTTGAAGTGAATTAATCCGTCTTTAATCCTCTCGACAGGATCACACTCCTCATGATCTTGCTCTTGCTCTTGCAACTCAGCGGTCAACTTCTCAATTTTTTCTGCAGCTATGTCATCCAGACCTTCCTTATCA
>NZ_PJIL01000059.1 GCF_002929335.1 Arthrobacter sp. Y81 | reverse complement strand
TTATCGATGCGTTTGAGGTGCCCTGCCAGCAGCTCGGCCTGCTCGACATCGGCCTCGTAGGTGAACTGCAACGCCGGCTCCTCAAAGCGCTGGCGGTGCAGCCACAGCCCGTGTTCCTTCGTCCATCTGGTGTCCTTGGGATAGCGGATGCCGTGACGCAGCAGGATCGCGTTCACGTGCTGGCGGGCGTGCGCGAGGTCCTTGGCCGTGCCCGAACGCAACCGGGACAGGTCCCGCAGCGCTTCCTCCTCCGGGTCCGGGATCCGCACCTCGGTAACCGAGCCGACCGCAAGCATCTCGGCCAACACCCGGGCATCCCGCCTATCCGTTTTGACCCGATCACCCGGTGCCCGCAACAGCTTCGAGGACGCCGCAACCACACAGTTAGCGCCCGCCGAACGCAGGTACCGGGCCAGGACGAATCCGGTCGGTCCGGACTCGTAGACGACCTTGACCGGCGGGGGAAACCGGCGGACCCACTCCAGCACCATGGCAGGGTCAGCGGGCATCGTGTGGTTGCTGATTTCCCCGGTGGCCGGGTTCAGTGCATGGCCCACGACGTTGACCGCGTGAACATCCAGCCCGATGAAAGTATGCTCAAACATAAGCCGGGACCTCCCAAACTTCACATGTGGCACTACCATTGCACCCCCGAGGAGCTGTCAGGCCAAGGGAGCCCGTCAATGGCAACCCACGGACCCCTGTGAAACAGAAGGCCCCGGCCTCTTGACGCTGCTGACCCCGTCCGGGATAGAGGACATCACCGCCGGGATCAGGCCCCGCAGCGCCGCCTGCCACACAGACGACACGGGTTACACCCAAGCCGGCGCTGCGGGCCCGCCCGGCGATAATGGCC
>NZ_PJIL01000006.1 GCF_002929335.1 Arthrobacter sp. Y81 | reverse complement strand
GTGACCGGATCGGCCAACTGCATCGTCGGCCCCGACCAGTCGACCTCCACCGTCTGCCCGGCCTTGTGCCCGACCCGGGATGCCACCCCCGTTACCAACACATGCCGCTGGTAGGTCCTGCAGAACCGGTCATAACCCATCACCGGCTCACCGGCAGCGGCGCATGAATCGGCGTACTCGCCATGCAGCAGCTTCAGCGTCACCCCGACCCGGGCCATCTCCCGGTGCACCTGATCCCAGTCCGGCTGCGCGAACACGCTTTGATGCTCACCGCGCCCCGGGAACAACCGGGCATACACCTCGCGGTCCGAGCTGTCGGCGACATCATCCCAAACCACACCGGCCGCATCGGCAGCCTCCAGCACCGCCGTGATGCTCTTCCGAGACATTCCCTGCGATGCCGCGATCGCCCGCCCGGACAGGCCCTCGGCGCGCAACTGCAACACGAGCTTCGCTCTGATCTTCCGTACCATTGATGATTACTCCTTCCGCCGTGAGCCCTATACACACGACGGAAGGAGCCTAAGCCGGGGTGGCCCCCAAGAACGCCACTACCGGCACCCAAGACCGCTACTGCGCGCTCTGCCCACCGGCCCCCAAACACACGACAGATGGACCCCAATAGCGCGAATATTCATCCAGGGCCCAGCGGGGATGGGGCTCGATATCAGGATGGATAAATTCCGGATGAATCGTCTTCACTTTGTTGGGAATGCTACTAAGTGTCAGCGTCACGGACTTGATGGCGCGATCGGCATAGCCCGAGGTTAAGGTATGCGGCCCCGTTTTGTAGGCAATGATGGTTGACTTCCCGGACCATTCCGTCTGATCGACCTGCCAGCCTGCGGATTGAAGGGCAGAACGTATCCACTCGAAATGATCGGGTGACGTGAACTCAATCCGGTAGGTGATTGACCCGTGTGCAGTCATTGCGAAGTAGAGCCTGGGGCCAAGGGTGTCGAAGAGCGCAGCAGCGCGAGTCAGCGACCACAGGGCTCCCGCCCGCACACCCTGGCTCAGCCGTAGCATTCCCGCCCACACAGCCCGTGCCAGCTGCACCGCTCCGGCCCAAAAGAAATGGCTCACGCTACGCATGGCCATCTTGACAGCTGCCAGCACAGTTGCCCGCCTTGTTAGGACCGAGTTCTCCTCCGCCACTCCACCTTGGTCCTCAATCGTGTCCATCCAGATCCCCCATCTGTGATGCAGAACGCCCTCAGCGTTGGCAACATCTATTGCCTTTTCACATCGAGGATTGCCGAACCTGAGATGTGGGGCAAATCGAGTCGATAACGGATCTGTTTCCGAACCCACGGCGTTGCCCCTACGAGTATGTGGACGGCCAACCTTGACGGATCCTGGATGAACGCTAACAATTATCTTCTATAACGTTGTAGAAACCTAGAAACGAGGATGTTTACGTGGGCACTTCCGAACACGCCACCGCCAAGATCACCCTGGATCCCGCCTTCACCGTGGGGCCGGTCCGCCGCCGCACCTTTGGCGCCTTCGTGGAACATCTTGGCCGTTGCGTCTACACCGGTATCTTTGAGCCGGGCCATCCGAAGGCTGACGCTGACGGCTTCCGGACCGACGTCCTGGAACTCACCCGCGAACTGGGCGTATCCACGGTCCGATACCCGGGCGGGAACTTTGTCTCCGGTTACCGCTGGGAGGACGGCGTTGGGCCGGTGGAAGAGCGTCCGGCGCGCCTCGACCTGGCCTGGCACTCCACCGACCCCAACCATATGGGGGTGGACGAGTTCGCCAAATGGTCCGCCAAGGCAGGCGTCGAGCCGATGATGGCCGTGAACCTGGGCACCCGCGGGACCCAGGAAGCCCTCGACCTGCTGGAATACTGCAACATCGACGGCGGGACGGCGTTCTCCGACCAGCGCCGGGCCAACGGGGCCGAAAACGGCTACGGCATCAAGATGTGGTGCCTGGGCAACGAGATGGACGGGTTCTGGCAGATCGGCCACAAGAACGCCACGGAGTACGGCCGGCTGGCGGCGGACACCGCCCGCGCCATGCGGATGGTGGAGCCGGATCTGGAGCTGGTGGCCTGCGGAAGCTCCGCCCCCACGATGGACAGCTTCGGCGAGTGGGAGCGGGTTGTGCTGACGGAAACCTACGACCTGGTGGACCTGATCTCCGCACACCAGTACTTCGAGGACTTCGGCGACCTGCAGGAACACCTGTCCTCCGGCCATCGGATGGAGGCCTTCATCAAGGACATCGTGGCCCACATCGACCACGTGAAGTCGGTCAAGAAGTCCGCCAAACAGGTGAACATCTCCTTCGACGAATGGAACGTCTGGCACATGAGCCGCGACGAATCCAAGGCACCCACCGGCAAGGACTGGCCCGTGGCCCCGGTGCTGCTCGAGGACCGCTACACCGTGGCGGACGCCGTGGTGGTGGGCGACCTCCTCATCACGCTGCTCCGCAACACCGACCGCGTGCACTCCGCCAGCCTGGCGCAGCTGGTGAACGTCATCGCCCCCATCATGACCGAGCCCGGCGGCCGCGCCTGGAAGCAGACCACCTTCCACCCGTTCGCCCTGACGTCACGGCACGCCAAGGGCACGGTGCTGCAGCTCGCCGTCGAATCCCCGCTGCTCAGCGGCGGCAAGACGGCCGGCTTCGCGGCGCTGTCCGCCGTCGCCACTTTCGATGCGGACGGCGGCGAGGCGGTGGTGTTTGCCGTGAACCGTTCGGCAACGGACGCCCTTACGCTGGACGCCGCCGTCGCCGGTCTGGGGAACGCCAAGGTTGTTGAAGCGGTCACCTACACGAACAAGGATCCCTACTGGCAGGCGACAGCGGATGACTCGACCTCCGTGCTGCCCGGCGAGAACGTCAGTGTCAAGGTCGACGGCGGCCGGCTCACCGCCGAGCTTCCCGCGGTGTCCTGGAGCATGATCCGCCTCTCGGTCGACGGAGTCGGACACTAGGCGATAGGGAATCCGGGCCCCGGAGCTAGCTCTCGAGGAGCGCCGGATCCAGGTGGACGGGGGCGTCCAGGTCGCGCAGGCAGACCAGGACGTCCCCTTCCACGTGCAGCCGCGCCGCATGGATGCTGGTGCGTTGTTCACGGACCGCCCGGGCCGGGTCCGCCAGGCCGTTGGCCATTTCGGTGTCCTGCCATTCCGGATGCGTGAAGTAGAAGATATGCGCGTGGTCGTCCTGAGTGACCACGTCGGCGTGCCTGCCGTACGTGGCGTCGTCCGCCCCGGCGCCCGGCGTATCCAGGATGAGGCCGTTGTTGGCTTCCTGCCGGGCCCAGGCGAGGCCGTCCGCCGAGCGGTGCACGGCCTGGCCGCGCCACTCGTCCACCACCATCCAGTACCAGCCGCCCAGCCGGAACACGTTGGGACCCTCATGGGCAGGCAGCCCGATCACCTGCCCCTCGGCGCGCCAGCGGCCGACCGGTTCCCGGCGTCCGGGGCGTCCGACGGCGGTGCTGCCGCTGGCGCCGTCGGACGGTTCCTTCCGGGTCACCGGCTGTTCCCAGACCGCCGACCAGGTGGTGGAGCCGTCCACCTCATCCTTGAACCAGAGGCGCGGACGGCCGTCCGCCACCACGGCGAAGGCTGCGTCAATGACGTTCTCGGAACCGACATCCACCCGCCCGCGGAACTCCCACTGCTCCAGGCCGGGGCTGGTGAAATGCACCAGCCGCCGCCGGGTCTGCTCGGCCCAGGTGCGGGGAGCACCGGCGCCCCAGGTGAGGAACATGTGGTATGTGCAGTCATGCCACACCACCTCCGGGGCCCAGTGGGTGTTCAGGCCGGCGGAGTCCTCCGGATCGAGGCCCTCCACCACGCCGCGGTACTGCCAGCTGGCTCCCGCGTCCGAGGACACGGCGATCCCGATCCTGGTGCCGGTGATCCAGTCCACGCCATCGGTGGTGAGCGTGGCGCGGCGGGCCGTGTAGAACATCCACCACTCGCCCGTGCCGCGGCGGTGGACGACCGTGGGGTCGGCGGCGCCGTCGAACACCGGGCAGCGGAAGAGGGGAGGGGCGGCGGACGGCATGGCGGTTTCCTTTGTGACGTGCTGGCGGAGGGTCGGTTCGGATGCTGCGGCCGCCACTATTCTATAACGTTGTAAATGTTGCGGAAAGGGCAAAACCGGGGCGGGTCTGCAACGATGTAGCTGAAAGTGTTGACGGGGAAGGGAATCACCTGTGGCTGTGACCATGAACGACGTTGCGCGCGCCGCCGGCGTCTCGTTGAAGACGGTATCCAATGTGCTCAACGACTACGAGTTCATCCGGCCAGCCACGAAGCAGAAGGTGCTGGACGCCATTGCCGAGCTGGGGTACGAGGCCAACCTGACGGCCCGGAGCCTGCGTTCCGGCAAAACCCGGATGCTGGGACTGGTCCTGTCCGACCTGTCCATTCCCTACTACGGGGAGCTTGCGTCCAGGCTGATGACCGTTGCGGCCAGCCGGGGCTACCGCGTCCTGGTGGAGCAGTCCGGCGGGGTCGCGGGACACGAGCTGAGCGCGCTCCAGGGTCCGTTCCGCCAGCTCACGGACGGGCTGCTGTTCACCCCGCTGACCCTCGACGTCGACACCATTGCCGCGCACCAGGGCATCAAGCCGATCGTGATGCTCGGGGAACACATCGCGGATCCGCGCTTCGACCTGGTGACCATGAAGAACGCCGAGGCCGCGGAAGCCATCACCGCCCATCTCCTGGCCGGGGGGCGGCGTCGGATTGCCGTCCTGGGCGCGACGGCGGGCGCCACGACGGACAGCCCCGGCCTGCGCTTGAACGGCTACCGGAAGGCGTTGGAGGCTGCGGGGGCGGAGTTTGACCCGGCCCTTGTGGTGCAGTGCGACTGGCGCCGTGACGGCGGGGCCTCCGCCGTCGGCAGCCTGCTGGACAGCGGAGTCCGGTTCGACGCCGTCTTTGGCCTGAACGACGTCATGGCGCTCGGTGCCCTGCACGAGCTCCTGGTCCGCGGCATCAGGTTGCCGGACGACGTCGCAGTGGCGGGCTTTGACGACATCGACGAGGCCCGCTTCGCGTCGCCAGCCCTCACCACGGTCTCTCCCGGGATGGAGGAGATCGCCGAGCGGTCCATCAAGCTGCTCATCGACCGGATCGAAGGCGTCGAGACCGCGTCGGAGGGGCTCCACATCGAGGCAGGTTTCGAACTGAAAGTGCGGGACTCGGCGCCGTAAGGTCCGGGCGCGCCGCAAAGCGGTGCAGGGAGCCGGAGCGGGCGTAATGTTCGGGAATTAGCACACGTTTGAGTTGCTTAATTTGAACACGCGGGTGATCCTCTTATAAGGCTAGCCTAACCTTGGCTGCGGATATTTGAGGCTCCACGTTCATGACAGCAAACTATTTGATCGGCCTGCGCGAAGGCCTTGAGGCGACTCTCGTCGTCGTACTCCTGATGGCCTATCTCATCAAGACCGGAAGGCGGCACCTCCTGCCCCGGCTCTGGGCGGGCGTCGGATTCGCAGTGGCCGTGTCGGCGGGATTCGGGGCTTTGCTCACCTTCGGCCCGCGCGGACTCACGTTCGAAGCGCAGGAAGCCATCGGTGGCAGCCTTTCCGTCGTGGTCGTGGCCGTGGCGCTGGTGACCTGGATGGTGTTCTGGATGGCCCGCACCGCCCGCACGCTCGGCACCGAACTCCGTACGCAGGTAGACAGGTCCGCAGGTGGCGCCGGCTGGGGGCTGGCCGTTGTTGCCGCCCTGGCGGTAGGACGCGAAGGCCTCGAAACTGCCCTGTTCCTCTGGGCGGCCACCCAAGCCGCCGGGCAGTCGGCAACTCCGCTGCTCGGAGCCCTCCTGGGCCTGGCGACCGCCGTCCTGCTCGGTTTCCTGCTGCACCGCGGAGTCCTGAAGATCAACCTCGGGGTGTTCTTCACCTGGAGCGGCGCCGCCCTCGTCGTCATCGCCGGGGGCGTGCTTGCCTACGCCGTCCATGACTTCCAGGAGGCCGGGATCCTGCCCGGACTCCACAGCCTGGCCTTCGACGTTTCGGCGGCCATCCCGCCGTCGTCCTGGTACGGGACCGTACTCACAGGCACCCTGAACTTCTCACCTGCCACCACGTGGCTGGAAGCGGCAGCATGGCTGCTGTACGTCCCGGCCGTGCTGTTCTCCTACCTTCGTTCCAACCGCCGCGGCCGCGCATCATCGCAGCCGAACACAGCCGCCCGGGCTGCCGTCGCGGCTTCCTGACCCCCCACTCCCGCACCCCCAAAGGAACACCTCCATGCCCAGCCCCAGCATGCCCGAATTTGACCGCTCAGCAGCCGCCCGCACGCCCGGCCGCCGGCACAGCGCGGCCGCCCGCCTGGCAGCGGCAGCCGCCGTCGCAGTCCTTCCGCTGACACTGGCCGCCTGCACGGACAACGCCGCACCTTCACCGGCCGCGGGGGCGGCCGGACCCATCCAGGTCACCAGCACCAGCGATGCCTGCAAGGTGTCCACAGCCACCGCGGTAAGCGGCAACCTCACCTTCACCGTCAAGAACGACGGCGATCAGGTCACCGAGTTCTACCTGCTGGCGGAGGACGGCCTGCGGATCCTGGGCGAAGTGGAAAACATCGGCCCGGGGCTGACCCGGAACCTGGTGGTCACGGTCCCTGCCGGCAAGTACAACACTGCCTGCAAGCCCGGAATGGTGGGTGACGGCATCCGCGCCAGCTTTGACGTGGCCGACTCGGGCACCCGGCCGGCAGTGGACAAGGACCTGCAGGCGCTCATCGACCAGGGGACCGCGCAGTACGCAGCGTATGTCAAGGACCAGACCGAACAGCTCCTGGCCGGGACCAAGAAATTTGCCGAGGCCTACGCCGCCGGCGACGCTGCCACCGCGAAAGAGCTCTACGCCGCAACCCGCATGCACTGGGAGCGGATCGAGCCGGTAGCCGAGTCCTTCGGCGACCTCGACCCCAAGCTGGACGCCCGCGAAGCGGACCTGGCCGAGGGCGAGGAGTGGACCGGCTGGCACCGTGCCGAGAAGGACCTGTACCCGCCGGCCGGGTTCCAGGCGCTGAGCGCCGCGGAGCGTGAAAAGCTGTCGGCCCAGCTGGTGGCCGACACCGAGGAGCTGGCCAAGCGCACGCGGACGGTGGAGCTCACTGCCGACAAGCTGGGCAACGGCGCCAAGGAGCTGCTGGACGAGGTGGCCACCGGCAAGGTCACCGGCGAAGAGGAGGCCTGGTCGCACACCGACCTGTGGGATTTCCAGGCCAATGTGGACGGCGCCCGGATCGCGTTCGAAAACCTCAGGCCCGTGCTGGAGCAGAAGGACCCGGAGCTCGCCAAGACCCTCGATACGAAGTTCTCGGAGCTGCAGGCTGAACTGAAGACCCACGCCAGGGGCGACGGCTTTGCCTACTACAACGAACTGACCCCGGAACAGATCCAGCGCCTCGCCGCCCTGGTGGATTCCCTTGGCGAGCCGCTGTCCAACCTCACCGCGGCAGTAGTGCTGTGACCGGTTGCCCCTTCGGCGGTGGGCAGGGCCGCGGCCAGGGCGGAGTCCAGCGGGACACGTCCCCGGCTGCTGCCGCCGCCGCAACCGACACTGACGGGGCCGCCACTGGGGGCGCGGCTGATAAAGAGGGTGCCGGGCGCGGCGTGTCCCGCCGGCGCATGCTCTCCTTTGCCGGCGTCGGGGGCGCCGGCGCGCTGGCAGGCCTCGCCGCCGGACTGCTGGGGCGCGACGCCGTCTTCGCGTCGGACCCTGCCGCCGAGGTGACTGCCGCCGACACGGTCCCGTTTTACGGGGACCGCCAGGCGGGAATTACGACGCCGGCACAGGACCGCCTGCACATGGCCGCCTTCGATGTCATCACCGAGGACCGCGACGCCCTGATCCGGCTCCTCAAGGACTGGACTTCCGCTGCGGAGGATATGACCCAGGGCCGGGAAACCGGTGAAACCGGGGCGGCCGGCGGGTCCTATGACGCCCCGCCGCAGGATACCGGGGAAGCGATGGGCCTCAGCGCCGGCAAGCTCACCGTCACCTTCGGATTCGGCGCCAGCCTGTTCGAAAAGGACGGGAATGCACGGTTCGGGCTCGAGGGCCGGCGTCCGGACGCCCTGATAGACCTGCCGCATTTCCCCGGCGACGACCTGCAGGCCGTACGCAGCGGCGGAGACATCATTCTGCAGGCATGCGCCGACGATCCCCAGGTGGCTGTGCACGCCATCCGGAACCTCGCCCGGTTGGGGTTCGGGAAGGTACGCGTCCGCTGGTCGCAGCTGGGCTTCGGACGCACGTCATCCACTTCCCGGGCTCAGCAGACGCCCCGCAACCTTTTCGGCTTCAAGGACGGCACCAACAACCTCAAAGTCGAGGACGCCGGCCTGCTGGACAGCCATGTCTGGGCGGGGGCCGGCACCCGGGAGGGCGAAGCCTGGATGCAGGGCGGAAGCTACCTGGTGGCGCGCCGCATCCGGATGCACATCGAGATCTGGGACCGGACGTCACTGGGCGAACAGGAAGGCCTGATCGGGCGGACCAAGGCAGAGGGCGCTCCGCTGTCCGGCGGCCAGGAATTCACCGCCCCGGACTTCAGCATCCTGGGCAGGGACGGTGAACCCCTGATGGGAACCGACTCGCATGTCCGCCTCGCCCATCCCGACCAGAACGGCGGCGTACGGATGCTGCGCCGGGGGTACAACTACACGGACGGTTCCGACGGTCTGGGGCACTTCGACGCAGGCCTGTTCTTCATCGCCTTCGTCAAGGATCCGCGCACGCACTACGTGCCCATGCAGATGGCCATGGCCAAGCAGGACACGCTGGCCATCGAGTACCTCAAGCACACCGGCTCCGCGCTGGCCGCGGTGCCGCCGGGCATCAGGCCCGGCGGCTTTATCGGCGAAGGCCTGTTCAGCTGACCGCAGCCGTGGCTTGCTCCTGCGCGGCAAGGTAACGGAACAGCTGCTGGAGTCCGAAGCGCCATTCCGGCAGTTCCTCGGCGGCGCCCACCGTATTGACCAGGGCGCCAAGATGCCGGCTCCGGATAGTGACCACGTCCCCTATCCGGTGGGTGAATCCCTGCCCCGGCACGTCCCGGTCCTGCGTGGGCGCGAACAGTGTGCCCGTGAAGAGCGCGAACCCGTCCGGGTACTGGTGGTGCCTGCCGAAGGTCGCCGCCACCAGTTCCTCGAACGGACGGCTGATCCGGGCCACCGTGTTCCGGCCCTCCAGCTGGTAACCGTCCGCGCCCTCCACCCGGAGCAGGATCTCTTCCTGCCGCACCGTCTCGAGTGTGAACGCGTCGTCGAACAGCCGGATCAGCGGCCCCAGCGCGCTGGAGGCGTTGTTGTCCTTTGCCTTGCCCAGGAGCAGGGCGCTGCGGCCTTCGACGTCGCGGAGGTTGACGTCGTTGCCGAGCGTGGCGCCAACAACCCTGCCCGTGGACGTGGCGATCAGCACCAGTTCCGGTTCAGGGTTGTTCCAGGAGGAGAACGATGGGATTCCAATGCCCGCGCCGAGGCCGACGGAAGAAAGCACCGGTGCCTTGGTGAAGACTTCAGGGTCGGGGCCAATGCCCACTTCCAGGTACTGCGACCACAGTCCTTCGGCGATCAGCACCCGCTTGGCCTCGGCGGCCTCAGGGGAACCCGGCCGTACGTCGCCGATGCTGCCGCCGAGGGCCCGACCCACAAGGTCACGCATTTCGGCGGACCTGCCGGCATCTCCGCCGCAGCGCTCTTCGATGACCCGCTCAATCATGCTGTCCACGAACGTCACTCCGCAGGCCTTGATGACCTGGAGGTCAACGGGCGCCAGCAGGTGCGGACGGGATGTGTCCTGTGACAGCGACGCCTCCAGCACGTCAGCCGTATTCCAGCGCGCCATCGTCATGGCGGAGCGGACGTCAGCCGCCGGATCCGGGCGTTCCAGCAGCTCCGATACAGTGCCGGCAACGTGCTGCAGGTCGAACACGTCGCCGCCCCGCACCGCCACTATCCGGGGTCCTGAGGTTTCCACATCCCAGAGGCGGCCGATGAGAAGGGCGTTCTCCGCGTCCTCCGGCAGAACCAGTGCGGGCGAAGCGGTCCGCGCGGTCACAGCTTGCCGTCCTTCCGGGCAGCAAACGGATGCTGCCAGACGCCGTCGACCCTTTGCGGAATGTTCCACGGGTTGGCGTCCTGCAGGGGTTCCGGCAGCCTTGACGCCGGGAAGGATTGGAATGCCACCGGCCGGAGGAACCGCCGGATGGCGGCTGTCCCCACGGAGGTGGTTCCCGACGTCGTGGCCGGGTACGGCCCGCCGTGGTGCTGTGCGTAGCTGACGGTCACTCCTGTGGGCCAGCCGTTCCAGAGCAGGCGCCCGCTAATATCCGCCAGCCTGCCGGCGAGCTCAGCCACGTCGTCCTCCAATTCGGCGTGCAGTGTGGTGGTCAGCTGCCCCTCCAGCAGCCCGGCAAGGGCGGCGAGTTCGGATTCGTCGCTGTACTCCACCACAAGGCTGGCAGGGCCGAACATCTCCTGTCGGAGGATCCCTGGGTCGTGGCGCACCGCATCGGAAGTCGTCAGCAGGACAGTGGGGGCCGGCGCTTCGGCGAAGTCGCCCTCAACCAGTACCTGCACGCCTGCCGTGTCCCGCAAGTCAGCAACTGCCTGCCGGAACCCTTCGTGCAGCCGTTCACTGAGCAGTTGTGCCGGGGCAAAGCCTGCGAGGGCCCGCCGGAGACCGTCCCGGACCTCGTCAGTTTGCCCGGCCGGGACGAACAGCACGCCCGGCTTGGTACAGAACTGCCCCATACCGAGGGTGAGGGAGCCCGCATAGCCGCTAAGGATCTCCTCGCGGCGCGCAGACCATGCGTTGCCGGTGACAAAAACGGCGTTGATGCCGCCCAGCTCGCCGAAGAACGGGATGGGTTCCGGCCGCGCAGCCGCACGGTTGAACAGCGCCCGGCCACCCGCCGTCGAACCCGTGAACCCAATGGCCTTCACCAGGGGGTGGTCAACCAGCGCTTCTGCCGCCTGGCGGCCGGTGACCTGGGAGAAGAGGCCAGACGGCGCCCCGGCTGCCTCAAGTGCGGCGGTCACCGTTTCTGCCGTGCGGACCGCGAGTTCCCGGTGGCCGTCGTGCGCCTTGTGGACGACGGCGCAGCCGGCCGCCAGCGCGGACGCGGAATCGCCGCCCATCACGCTGAAGGCGAAGGGGAAGTTGGACGCCCCGAAGACCCCGACGACGCCAAGAGGAACGTTGTAGCGGCGCAGATCCGGCCGAGGCCCCATGGCCCAGGCGCCATCTTCATGGTCGATCGTCGCGTCGAAATGCTCACCCCGTCGAATTTCGTCAGCGAAGAGGCGGAGCTGGAAGACGGTACGCTTCAGTTCCCCCCGGAGGCGGGGCTCGGCCAGGTGCGTTTCCCTGGCTGCGATCCCGATGAGGGCACCGGCGTTGCCTTCCAGGCCGGCGGCCACCGCTTCAAGCCAGGCTGCCCTCGTTCCGGGACTGGCCAGGCGGGCCTTCTCGAACGCTGCGTGGGCAGCATCGACGGATTCGTTCAGTTCTGCATCGGTGGTGTTCATCGGCCGGCTCCTGCGGGTGCAAGGCTGGCGCCCGTGACGGCGGCGCGGTTGCCCACTTCAAGCCACCCGGCACCGGAGGGGAAGTCCCAACGGGTCCGGGATGCGGTCAACATTTCTGCCCCCGTGCCCGGTCGTTCGGGCGCGGCATAGCGTCCGTTGATGATCCGGACCGGTTCCGCGAAGTGCTCGTGGAGGTGGTCAACGTATTCGATCATGCGGCCGTCCTGGGTTCCGGTGATGGCTGCGTAGTCGAAGAAGGAGAAGTGCTGGACAAGCTCGCACAGTCCCACGCCGCCAGCGTGCGGGCAGACCGGGACACCGAACTTGGCCGCGAGCAGCAGGTTGGCGATGTTTTCGTTGACGCCACCTACCCGGGTCGAGTCGAGCTGGAGTACGTCGATGGCGCCTGCCTGGAGGAGTTGCTTGAACACGATGCGGCTGGCCACCGCTTCGCCGGTGGCAACGCGCACCGGCGAGATCCCCTTCCGGATGTCCGCGTGGCCCAGGATGTCATCGGTGCTGGTGGGTTCCTCGATCCAATACGGCTTGAACTCGGCAAGCGCGTTGACCCATTCGATCGCCTCGGACACCTCCCAGCGCTGATTGGCGTCGATGGCGATGGGGAGATCGCCCACTGCCTGCCGGGCGAGGGCCATGCGGCGGCGGTCGTCAGCGATGTCGCCGCCCACCTTGAGCTTGATCATTGAGAAGCCGTCTGCGGCCGCTTCCTTGCTTAGTCGGACCAGTTTCTCGTCGCTGTAACCCAGCCAGCCGGGCGAGGTGGTGTAGGCGGGATAGCCGTCCGCCCTGAGACCCGCAATGCGGGCGGCCTTGCCGTGCTGGCCCGCGCGGAGGATGTCCAGCGCCTGCTGCGGGTTCAGGGCGTCGCGGATATGGGTGAAGTCGACGACGTCCACGATCTCTTCGGGGGACATCTCGCTCAGGAGCAGCCAGAGCGGCTTGCGTTCGCGGCGGGCGCGGATGTCCCAGAGCGCGCTGACCAACGCGCCGGCCGCCATCTGGGTGACGCCTTTTTCCGGGCCGAGCCAGCGGAGCTGCGAGTCGTGAATGAGGCGCTTGGAAGCGTTGCCCAGGTCGTAAATCAGTTCGTCGATGTCCCGACCCAGCAGGAGCGCTGCATAGGAGTCGATGGCCGCAGTCAGGATCTCGTTGCCCCGGCCGCAGCTGAACACAAAGCCGTGGCCTTCTTCGCCCGCATCGGTGCGGATGACGACGTAGGCGGCGGAGTAGTCGGGGTCAACATTGACCGCGTCGGACCCGTCGAGTTCCAGTGATGTGGGAAAGCGGACGTCCTGGGTGTTGATGGAAATGATGGAAGGCATGGATCTCTTCTCTCGGATTGATCTGGAGGGTTGCATGATTTCCTATATGAATTTCCATAATCATATAGGAGATGTGATCCAGATCAAGCGACGCCGGGGTTGTGGCCTTCCGACGCTACGCCCCGAAGGCAGAAAAAAGCCCCGGCCGTCGGGCCGGGGCTTGTGTTCATTCCATGATGTGCCGTCGGGGAGCGCCGCTGCCCTCCAGTGGAGCGAGGTCCGCGTGGCCTTCGAAGGCCTGTGCGAAGCGGGCAAAGGAGTTCCGGATATGCTCCGCCATGGCAGCTTCGGCCTGCTCGGGCTGGCAGGCTTTGATGGCCTCGCGGACGGCCGAATGCTCCGTAACTGTTATTGCGCCGTCTATGTCGGCCGGGTAGAGGCGGAATGTGTGCAGGTGGCAGTGCGTCTGCGCGAACGCGTGGCGGACCACGGTGTTGCCGGCCGCGGCTAGGATCGTGTCGTGGAACCGGGTGTCGTGGGCCACCAGATCCTGCCGCAGGTCGCCGTCGGACTTCATGGTGCGGCGGAACGCTGCAATTTCCTTTTCGAGGGCGGCGGACGGGTTGGCGAGGCGGTCAACGGCCGCAGAGCGTGCCGCCCAGGGTTCCACCAGCAGCCGGAATTCAAAGAGGGAGCGCAGTTCGGCCAGATCCAGCAGGGGCGTGGTGCTATAGCCCCGGCCGGGGTTGTAAACCACGAGGTTGTCGCCTTCCAGGCGCTGCAGCACCTCACGCACCGGCGTCTGTGAAACGCCGAGGCTCCGCGAAACTGCGTCGATGTTGATCCGGGTGCCGGGTGCTATTTCGCCTTCGAGGATGGAGGCGCGCATGGACGAATACACGTCACTGACCGCGGCTTTGCCTCGGGAGATATCGGAAGACTGACGTGGGGGCACGCGCTGACCTCTTAGTGCTGGTTGGATGCGCGGCTCGGGTTGGAGTCGCTGGGGGAATCATATTCCACCGGGCGTGCCGGAACCGCTGCGGATGTTTTTTCGGGGAAGGCTTGATCTCGATCACATTAGCTATATGATTAACCAGATTCCTATATGATTTGGCACCGATATCTTCGGTGTCTTCCCCGGTGCCAGAGGCGCCCGAAGCCATGTTTACGTCGAAGGAGACCACATGACTGCGCTCGGAAGTAAAGTTGCCAGTACGTCATCCCTCAAAAATCCCCGCACTATGACCCGGAAGCGCTGGGCCATTATCTGGCTCGCCTTTGTCGGGTTGAGCATCAACTACCTTGACCGCTCCAGCCTTAGCGTTGCCCTGCCCTTTATGGGCAAGGACTTCGAACTCTCTGCCACGCAGCAGGGCCTCATCTTCGCCGCATTCTTCTGGGCCTACGACTTCTGCCAGCTGGCGGCCGGCTGGTACGTGGACAAGGTCGGCCCGCGCAGGTCCTTCTCGCTGGCCGCGGTCTGGTGGTCTGTCTTCACCATGGTGACCGCAGCCGCGACAAACTTCTGGTCCCTGTTCGCGGCACGGTTCCTCCTGGGTGTCGGCGAAAGCCCCGCTCCCAGTACCGCGGCCAAGGTGGTGGCCACCTGGTTCCCGGTCCGGGAGCGGGCCTTCGCCACCAGCATCTGGGATTCGGGTTCCCGCGTGGGGGCCGTGATCGCGCTTCCCATCGTGACCCTGATCGTGGCGCTGACGTCATGGCACGCAGTGTTCATTATTATCGGCGTCGCCGGCCTCATCTGGGCCGCCGTCTGGTGGAAGGTATACCGCAGCCCCCAGGATCACCCCGGGGCGAACGCCGCTGAGGTGGCCTACATCGAGGAAGGCGGTGCCCGCGGAGAGGGCAGCGACGACGCAAATGCCGCGAAGCTGCCCTGGCGCTCACTCTTCAAGTACCGCACGATCCTCAGCATGATGTTCGGTTTCTTCTGCCTGAACAGCGCCATCTACTTCTTCATCACGTTCTTCCCGAGCTACCTCGTCAAAGAGCGCGGCTTTGACCTGCTCAAGCTGGGCTTTTTCGGTGCAATTCCAGGTATCTGTGCGGTGCTTTGCGGCTGGCTGGGCGGCTACCTGGCCGACCGTGCTGTTCGTCGCGGTGTCTCCGTGACCAAGGTGCGCAAAGCCACGATTGCCGGCGGCTTGATCGGCGGTTCCGTCATTATGTTTGCCGCCCTCGCGCCGGAGGCGTGGATGGCGCTGGCGCTCCTATCCGTCGCCTACTCAAGCCTCACCGTCGCCGCGACCGGCATCTGGTCGCTGCCCGCGGATGTTGCCCCGAGCTCCAAGCACGTGGGATCCATTGGCGGGCTGCAGAACTTCGCCTCCAACCTCGCAGGCATCTTCACCCCGATCCTGATCGGCGTGCTGGTGGACCAGACGGGATCCTTTGTGGCCCCGCTCGCGATCATCGGCGCCGTGTCGCTCCTGGGTGCCGCCAACTACCTGTTTGTCATGGGCGACATCGAACCCCTGAAAGTCAAGGAAGCAGCAGTACCGGCGGCGTAACCGCCTAAAGGGCGGCGGTGACCCCGGTCGGGTTGCCGCCGCCCTTTTTGCGTGCGCCTTGGGGGAACCCTTGCTTAATGCGTTAGTGACGACTAACGTATTTTCTGTGCCTGATCTTCTGGAAGTCGCGACGGAGCCCAACAGGCGGGCGCTGCTTCGGCTCCTGGCGGAAGGGGAGAAAACGGTCACCGAGCTGTCGGGCCACTTTCCGGTCAGCAGGTCGGCCGTTTCCCAGCATCTGCTGCTGCTCTCGGAAGTGGGGCTCGTGACCGCCCGGAAGGACGGGCGGAACAGGTACTACCGCCTGGACGGTGCCGGGATGGTCCGGCTGCGTGAACAATTCGAGGCCTTCTGGACAACCGAACTGGACCTGCTGGTGGCCGACGCCGGCCGGCTGGGCCCGCAATCATCGCAAGGGAATATCTGATGACATTCAACAAGACAGTATTTATCCCGGTTGACCCGGACGCCGCCTTCGCGCTCATCACGGAGCCGGAGCGCCTGCGGCGCTGGAAGGCCGTGGCGGCGCGGGTGGATCTTCGCGTAGGCGGGGACTACCGCTGGACCGTCACGCCGGGGCATTCGGCGATGGGAAGTTTCACCGAAATCGAGCCCGGCAAGCGGATCGTCTACACCTGGGGGTGGGAGGGCGACGCCGGGCTGCCGCCGGGAGCGTCGACGGTGACCGTGAACCTGGAAGCTGTCGAGGGCGGAACCACCGTCCAGCTGATTCATGAGGGGCTCACAGAGCAGCAGGAGGCCGGCCACGCCGAAGGCTGGAACCATTTCCTTGAGCGGCTCGTCCTGCTGGCCACCAATGGCGATGCCGGCCCCGATGAGTGGGCTGCGGCCCCGGACCCCATCGACGAACTCTCCAGCGCCGAAGCATCCCTGGCGGTTGCCCAGCGCGTCCTCCGGCGGCTCAAGGATTCGGATCTGGGTGTGGCAACACCGTGCGAAGACTTCACAGTTGATGCCCTTTTGGACCATCTCTTTGGCTCGATCGCATCGATCGGCAAGGCGCTCGGTGTGGCGGTTGCGGATCAGCCGTCCGCCACGCCGGAGGCCAGGATTGCCGACGCCGCGCAAACCACGCTGGAGGCGTTCCGCGCCCGCGGCACGGAGGGAACCTTGGACATGGGCTTTGCCGAACTGCCGGCAACCCTGGTTGCGAACATCCTGAACCTTGAACTGCTGGTCCACGCCTGGGACTTCGCCACGGCCACCGGGCAGGAGCTCAGCGTCTCGCCGGTCCTGTCCGACTATGTCCTGGGCCTCGCCCGGAACACCATCAGCCCCCAGATGCGCGGCAAGAGCTTTGCCGCCGAGACATTGGTTGACGAATCGGCGGCAAGCATGGAACGCCTGGTTGCCTTCACCGGCCGGCAGGTTGCCGGACTCTAGGCGGTTGAGACGGGAGGTGAGGTGGCAGGCATGGTTGATGTGGTGACGGAAATCGAGATCCGCCGGCCGCGCGCGGGGGTGGCGGCCTACGCGGCCAACCCGGAAAACGCTCCGGCCTGGTATTCGAACATCAAGGCCGTGAGGTGGGAAACGGCTCCGGCCATGGCATTGGGATCCAAGGTGGCGTTCAGGGCGCAGTTCCTCGGAAAGAGCCTGGAATACGTCTACGAATTCACCGAGCTGGACCCGGGCAGGAAGCTGGTCATGCGCACGGCCCAGGGGCCGTTCCCCATGCAGACGACCTACACCTGGACGGAGGCCGCTGGCGGTTCCACGCGCATGACGCTGCGTAACACCGGTATGCCGGCCGGGTTCCCGGCGGTCGTCAACCTCGTGATGGCACCTATGATGCGGCGCGCCATGCGCAAGGATCTCGTGAAGCTGAAGTCCCTTCTTGAAGGGGGCGGATCGCAAGCCACCCAGGAAAACACACAACGAAAGGACAAGTCATGAGCAAGTTCATTTACATCTACAAAGGACCGGCCACGCCGATGGACCAGTTCACGCCGGAGCAGTCCGCCGAACAGATGGCCGCCTGGGGAGCCTGGATGGAGAAGCTGGGCCCGGCACTGCTCGACGCCGGCGCACCGTTCGCCGCCGGCACCTCGGTAGTGGACGATGGAACCCTCGCTGAAGCCTCCGACCTGAACGGCTACTCAATCGTGGAGGCCGACACCCTCGACGGGGCGAAGGCGCTCGCGGACGGCCACCCGTTCCTGGCACAAGGCAGTGGCAAGTTCAGGCTTGAAATCTATGAGCTCGCCGACATGCAGATGTAGACGTTCCCCCGGCGGCAGAGCCGGCACATCATGAGCGAAGCAGATGGCAGTACCGCCGTCTGCTCCGTTCTGACCTGACGCTCCCAACTCCGGGGGGTTCCCTTCGGACGGAACCTTCTATAACGTTGTACAGATGTTGTTAGCGCAAACTCCTCCCATGGGCTGGAACAGCTGGGACTGTTTCGGCACCACTGTCACGGAGGACGAAGTCCTCGCCAACGCCGAGTTCATGGCCGCCCACCTGGCGCCGCACGGCTGGGACACCGTCGTCGTCGACATCCAGTGGTACGAACCCGCTGCCAAAGCGGGCGGCTATAACGACGGCGCCGCCCTGGTCCTGGACGGCTTCGGTCGCCAGCTACCGGCACTGAGCCGCTTCCCTTCTGCTGCGGACGGCAAGGGCTTTGGCCCGCTGGCGGCGAAGATCCACGCCCTGGGGCTGAAGTTCGGGCTCCACATCATGCGCGGAATACCGCGGCAGGCGGTCCGCGACCGGATGCCGGTGGCCGGCACGGCGTTCACGGCGGACCAGGTGGCGGACACCCTCCGTCTGCGACTGGAATACTGACAACTTCGGGCTGGAACACGTCCACCCCGGGGCGCAGGCCTACTACGATTCGCAGCTGGCCCTGTTCGCGGAGTGGGGCGTGGACTTCGTCAAGGCGGACGACATGCTGGGCCCGTACTTCACTTCGGAGATTGCCGCCTATCAGGACGCCATCAGCAAATCCGGGCGGGACATGGTCCTCAGCCTCTCGCCGGGACGGGTGTTGTCCCTCGCGCACCTCGAGCACCTCCGTTCCAACGCCCAGATGTGGCGCGTCTCGGACGACCTCTGGGACAACTGGGACGACGTCGAGGCGCAGTTCTCGCGTATGGCGCGCTGGGCGCCGCACCAGCAGCCGGGAGCCTGGGCTGATGCGGACATGCTGCCGGTGGGCAGGATCGCCCACCGGGCGGAGCGCGGCCCCGAACGCCTCACCCGGCTTACCCCCGACGAGCAGCGCACCATGATGACGCTATGGTGCATGGCCCGCTCGCCGCTCATGCTGGGCTGCGACCTGCCCTCCTCGCCGCCCGAGACCCTGGCGCTCCTCACCAACACCGACCTGCTCGAGGTCCTCAAGGCAAGCCGAAAAAACCGCGAGCTCCTCCGCGACGGGGAGCTGGTGGCCTGGACGGCCGAGAGCACCACGACGGCGGACCGTTTCGCCGCGCTGTTCAACACCGGGGAGGAGCCCTTGGAGGCAGCGCTTCCCCTGGGGGATCTTGGCCTCGGGGAGAAAGCTTCGTGGGACTCCTGGTCCGCGGTTGAAGCGTGGTCCGGGGAGGACGTCCGGCCCGAAGCGGCGGCTCCCGGCTCCGATTTGCCCGGCTCCGATTCGCCTGGCTGTGATTTGCCTGGCGGCGGTCTGCACTGCACGATTCCCCCGCGCGGTGTCCTGTTCTTCCGGTTCTCGCCCAGGTAGGGAGCAGTCGCGGAATCCGCCGCGGCCGGTCAAGACGCTGCGTCGGCGAGCTCAGACTCCAGACGTTCCACGTCGGCCCGGTGGCAGAGTTCGGTGGCAGGCGTCATGACGGTGGCACTGCCGGCGGCCACGGCGGCCCGGAACGCCGCTTCAAGGGGGCGGCCCTGCGCGAGCCTGAGGACAAAAGCGCCGAGGAAACTGTCGCCGGCCCCAACTGTGCTGACCACTGGCACGTTGGGCACCATTAGCCGGATGAGGCCGGACTTCGAGGCGAGCAAGGCTCCGGCTTCACCGAGTGTGAGGGCGACGTGTTCCGCGGCCCCGTCAGCCACGAGGGCGGATGCCGCGTCGACCTGGCACTGGTGGCCCTCGAGGGCCGCGCCGAAATGCTCGCCCAGCTCGCGGAGGCTCGGTTTGATCAGGAACACGCCCTCGGCAAGCGCCTCGGTGAGGGCCGGCCCGGAGGCGTCAACGACGCAGTGCGCACCCGACTGACGCGCCAGGCGGGCGATCCTCGCATAGAAATCCTCCGGGACTCCCGGGGGAAGACTGCCGCTGGCCACCACGTATCCGCCCGCCCGCATGGACGCGGCAACAAGGTCCAGGCAGGCGCGCCACTCCGATTCCCTGAGCTCGGGCCCCTGGAGGACGAACCGGAACTGCTTACCCGTAGACGTCTCATCAACGGTGAAATCCTGGCGTGTGCTGCCCTGGATCGGTATCGCCAGGGTTGGGAGGCGCTCCGCTTCAATGAGCCGGCGGTAGGCCTCCCCGGTGGGGCCGCCTGCGGTGTACACCGCCAGGGTGTGTCCGCCGAGGCGCTGGATTACCCTCGCCACGTTGACGCCTCCACCGCCCGGGTCGAGGCGGCTCGCGCCGCACCTCAGTTTACTGCCGCTGCTGACCCGTTCAGTTGAGGTGCTGACATCCAACGCCGGATTCACTGTGAGGGTAAGAATCGGCATAGTGCCCGGCTGCTGTGAGGGTTCCATGGCCCCAGCATAGGAGACGTGCCCGCATCCGGATCGGTGGGTACCGGACAGAAGACAGGCAGAGCGAGGACCGGCGCAGCCAGATCCAGCCTGGGTGCTGACGCCCCCTGCCTGAACTGCCACACTGGTGCTGATGCAGGCATTCTTCGATGGACTCCTCAACGCCAGCCCGCTGCTGGTGGCCTGTGTTGTGTTCGCACTCGTTTTCGCCGAGGACGCCCTCTTCATCGGCTTCGTCATCCCCGGCGAAACCGCGGCCGTGGTGGGCGGTGTGATCGCGGCCAAGGGCAGCATCCCGCTCGCGGCGATGATTGCGGTGGTGGTCTCTGCCGCGATCCTGGGCGACACCGTGGGCTACGAAATCGGCAAGCACCTGGGACCGCGGCTGATCTCGCGGAAGATCTTCGACCGGAAACGCCCCCAGCTGGACAAAGCCCGGGACTTCCTCAAAAGACGTGGCGGACCGGCCATCTTCCTGGGCCGGTTCACCGCCTTCTTCCGCGCCGTGATGCCCGCGTTGGCCGGCCTCAGCGGCATGCCCTACCGGCGCTTCGCACTCTGGAACATCACCGGCGGCGTGCTGTGGGGGAGCCTGTTCGTGACGCTCGGCTTCCTCGCCGGAGACCTGTACGACGAGGTGGCCCGCACGGCCGGCGGCGCCGCCGCCGTCGTTGTGGCCGCCGTGGCCGTGGCCCTGCTGGTCATCTGGCAAATCCGCCGGCACCGCGCAGCAGCCGGTCGCCAGCCAGTGCGCAACGACCACACACGCTAGTGAATGCGGAGTGGGGTGGAGCTTCCGCCTGTTCCAAAGATGGTCACGGTCAACGGTTTGCAGTGCCGATGTAGCAGGCCTATTTTGTCGGTGCCCAGTGGCAGAGTTATGCCATGGAGGCCATGGGGGAAGATCCAGCACGAGGCGCATTGCCGTGGGCAGTGTTGCCTGCTGTGCTTCCCGACGCGCGCTTCCGAGGCCTCCGCAGAGTCACGTCCGGGACGGCGCAGGCAGCTGGATTGGCGGCTGCTTTAACGTCCGACGGCGGCGGATCCGGTGAGCTGACCCGGAGCCTTGAGCTGTTGAAGAGTGTGTGTTCGATGGCGGTCGCTGACGCCGAGCTGCGTGATTTTCGTGAGGCAGCTGATTTCGCCGCCGACGTTGAGGAGGTTTCCCGGGCCGTCGAGTATCTGCAGGTGGTCGCGGCCGGGTCCGTGGCCCGGACCCGGCGCGAGGCAACAGCAGCGGCACGCTCAGGGTCGGGCGCGGCGGTTGGTTGGACCACGGGGTGGGGGGAGACTGCAGTGCACGAGCCGGCGGGCTGGGTTTTGGGTAAATCCGGCCAGGCCGAAACCGGCCCCGAGGCTGCTGGTGGACGGCCATCCGCAGCAGCCCCGGATCCGGCTGGCGACGGATGCCGGAACGCTGCCGAGTTCCTCCGCACGCGGCTCCGGATCAGTGCGGCCGAGGCTCGCCGTAGGATCGCCCTCGCGGCCGATCTCCTGCCCCGGACCGGGTTTGCCGGCCATACGGAGCCTGCGGAGCGGCCCGAACTCGCCGCCGCTGTTGCCGCCGGGACTATCGCCTCCCGCCCCGCGACCATCATCACTCTGGCCCTGGACCGCGTCCGGCACCACGCCACCGAGGACACCACAGCCCGGATGGAACACGCCCTGACCCGCACCGCGGCCGAGTACGACACCGACTTCCTCACCCGGATGGCCCGCCGCTGGACCGATGCGATCGACCAGGACGGTTCGGAGCCCTTCCGAGGAAGAACTCCGCCGCCGCCAGGGCGTCTTCCTCCGCCCGGCCCGCCGCGGACTCCACCACCTAGAAATCTTCGCCACCCCGGACCAGTACGAACCCCTCCTGACCGTGATGAACACCGCCACCAACCCCCGCACCCGGGTAGGTACTACCGGGGGTAGTGACGCCGACCTGGACCAGCGGACCCGGCCGCAACGGCTCCTCGACGGCCTGGTCGGTGCCTGCAAAGCAGGCCTGACAACGAACGGCCTTCCCACTGCCGGCGGGCTCCGGCCGCAGGTCATGGTCACCATCGACTACCAGGACCTCCTGGACCGCCTCGAACACACCACCGCCCAAGGACCCCGCTACCGCTCCACGGCCACCGGCACCGGCAGCGAATCCCCGGCCGGCATCCCCGGCATCCCCGGCACCGGGTCGTTCACCTTCACCGGCCCGGTCGCGGCGTCCATGGTCCGGAAGATCGCCTGCGACGCCGACATCATCCCCGTCCTGCTCGGCAGCCAGGGCCGCATCCTGGATATCGGCCGCACCACCAGGATTTTCCCGCCCCACATCCGCAAGGCCATCACCGCCCGCGACCAGGGCTGCGCCTTCCCGGGCTGCACCATCCCAGCGCCCTGGTGCGAAGCCCACCACATCAGTTACTGGTCGCACGGCGGGAGCACGAGCACTGACAACGGCACCCTGCTGTGCTCCCATAACCACCACCTCATCCACAAGGAGCAGTGGACCATCCAGGTCAAAACCGGCGTCCCCTGGTTCATCCCGCCACCCCACATCGACCCACACCAAAAACCACAATGGAACAACTACTTCAGGCTCGAATGACACAGCTCTCGAATGACGTAGTTTGGGAACGGCATGCCTTCACGGCGCCACGTTGCAGATCGGCATGCAGATCGGACAAGGCAACATCAACCCGGAGGGCTGGATAAGGCTGCCCATCCACGGCAATGAGATCGTCCCAGGTCTTGGGCGGCTGGGCATTGGCCTTCGCGAAGAGCTCCTTGTTGTAGTAGAAGACGATCGGGGCCACGGTCTGCGTGGGGACGGCATAGATCTTGCCGTCAACGGTGGCGGCCGCAAAGGAGGACGGGAACAGCTTGGCCTTGACGTCCGGATTCGCGTCGACCCAGCCGGTGAGGTCCTCCACTTGTCCGGCCTGGTTCCATGCTGATCGCCATTGAAGAGAGCCGCGGCGTTGCGGCGCTGGATAGGCTGTCTAAAAACATTTCGCAATCAATTCGTTGGCTGAGATCGAAGTTAGCGCCGATTACGGCGCGGCCCCAAGGGTGTTCACACGAATCTTGACGGCGGCATCCCGACTGGTGCAGACTTCAGCTACCGAAATTTTTCGAGAAAGTTGCTGGAATGCCTGCAAAGACACCGAAGGCCAAGCTGAACCTGGCCGACGTCGCGGCGCTTGCCGGAGTGTCCACTCCCACCGTTTCCAAGGTCATCAACGGCCGCGACGACGTGGCCGAGGCCACCCGCGCCCGCGTCCAGAAGGCCCTGGCGAAGCTGGGTTACGAATCGCCGATGCAGCGCAGGGTCAGGTCCACCGGGCCGGCACTCGTGGACCTGGTCTTTGACGGCCTGGACAGTTCGTACTCCCTGGAAGTGATGTCAGGGATTGTCGGCTGCGCCGCCGAGGAGGGCGTGGAGGTGGTCCTGAGCAGCGTGACCCCGGACAAGCTGCAGAACACGGACCAGCAGCAATGGTCCCAGCGGCTTTTCGATGCAGGCCGTAAGGGACTCATCCTGGTGACATCCGAAGTCACGCCCGGCCAGCTGGAATCCTTCCGGCGCCGGAACATCCCCGTGGTGGTCATCGACCCGCTCAACCCGCCCCGTTCCGGGTTTGTCAGCGTCGGCGCCACCAACTGGGCCGGTGGCAAGGCAGCCGCCGAGCACCTGATCTCCTTGGGGCACCGGAAGATTGCGTTCCTGGGTGGCCCTGAGGCCGCCGAATGCAGCGTGGCCCGGCTCCATGGATACCTGGCGGCCCTGCGTGCCGCCAGCATCCCGGCGAATCCGGACTACATCGTGACCGGCCAGTTCCAGCGCTACTTTGGCGTCGCCGGTGCCCGCCAGTTGTTCGCCCTCGCAGACCGGCCCACCGCAATTTTCGCCGGCAACGATGCAATAGCGCTCGGCGTCCTGGACGAGGCCCGCCTGCAGGGCATCCGTGTGCCTGAAGAGCTGAGCCTGGTGGGCTTCGACGGGACGGACATCACCGAACAGTCTGTTCCCCGCCTGACGTCCGTGGCGCAGCCCCTTCAGGAAATGGGGCGGACTGCCCTCCGGTCCATCCTGCGGCTGGCCAACGGGGAAACCCTGGAATCAACACACGTTGAACTGGCAACCGAACTGGTGGTCAGGGACTCGACGGCGGCGCCCGCCGCCTGACCTCCCGCTACCTGAACTTCCGCGTCCGTACATCCAGCGTCTGTACTTAAGGCGCCTGTACTTAACCTGCAGGAAAGCACTCTAAACTTGACGGGTCCCCCGCGTATCTCCGACGCAGTCTGTCTTACTGGCAGGGAATAAGGGCGCGATGGTGTATGTTGCATTGCCGTCAGACAAGAACATTAGAAAAGAGAACCCCCTAAGTGGCAACCGATTACGACGAAGTACGATCCGACGTCAAGGAATCCCAGGACAACTCCCTGGAAGCGCTCCAGTCCGCGAACGCCCCTGATGCACGAAGCGTTGTCCGAGAGCTGGATGAGGCCGACGCACTCGACGATGGCATGGTCCCCGGCGGCGAATTCGTCGCCGAGGAACTGGTAGTCCAGGTCATCCCGCAGGCGCAGGACGAATTCACCTGCTACTCCTGTTTCCTGGTCCGGCACCGGTCCCAGATCGCCCGCGAAAAGAACGGCCACGCCTATTGCGTTGATTGCGAAGGCTAAGCACCGCCACACAGTCTCCCCCATCCCTGAAGCCGGGAGACGGACCCAGGAAATCTCACGGAAACCTGACCGGCCTACTGTGGTCACGAACCATAGTCGTAGGTGCTCTGCCAGGAGTGCACCGGCAGGTCTGGCTAAGCCCGATCCTTCGGGTCTATAAACATAGGACCGAGCCGGGCCGTTGAAGGGATTTTCTGATGCATCTGATGCCCCGTGAGCAGGAAAAGCTCATGATCGTGGTCGCCGCGGACCTTGCCCGGCGCCGCCAGGCCCGCGGGCTAAAGCTGAACTTCCCTGAATCCGTGGCGATCATCAGCTACGAACTGATCGAGGGCGCCCGGGACGGCCGCACTGTCGCTGAACTCATGAGCTATGGCACCACCGTGCTAAGCCGCGACGACGTGATGGAAGGCGTGCCCGAAATGATCCACGACGTCCAGATCGAGGCCACGTTCCCGGACGGAACCAAGCTTGTCACCGTCCACGATCCGATCCGATAGGGGCAGGGCCATGATTCCGGGTGAGTACGTTCTGGGCTCAGCGCCTGTGGTGATTAATGCCGGACGCGAGGCAATCGACGTCGTGGTTGTTAACACGGGCGACCGGCCCGTGCAGGTGGGCTCGCACTACCACTTTGCCGAAGTGAACGCCGCCCTTGAATTTGACCGCAAGGCTGCCTACGGCCGCCGGCTGGACATTCCGGCCGGCACCGCGGCCCGGTTCGAACCGGGGGACCGCAGGACCGTCCGGCTGATCGAACTGGCAGGCAGCCGCGAGGTTCACGGCCTCAGCAATGCGGTCAACGGGCCGCTCGACGCCGGCAATCCCCGGCAAGAAGCGAAGGGGGAGGCCAAATGAGTTTCGAGCTGACACGCAGGCAGTATGCGGACCTGTACGGCCCGACGACGGGTGACGCCATCCGCCTCGCGGACACCGAACTGTTCCTCGAGATCGAAAAGGACCTCACCGTGTACGGCGAGGAAGTGGTGTTCGGCGGCGGCAAGGTGATCCGCGACGGCATGGGCCAGAACGGCCAGGTCCTGCGGGATGAGGACGTTCCGGACACCGTGATCACTAACGCCGTCATCCTGGACTACACCGGCATCTATAAGGCCGACGTCGCGCTCAGGGACGGCCACATCTTCAAGATCGGCAAGGCGGGCAACCCGCAGATCACCGACGGCGTGGACATCGTCATCGGCGCCAGCACCGAAATCATCGCCGGAGAGCGGAAGATCCTCACGGCCGGCGGCGTGGACACGCACATCCATTTCATCTCCCCGGACCAGGTGCCCACCGCCCTCGCCAGCGGCGTGACCACCATGGTGGGCGGCGGAACCGGGCCGGCCGAAGGCACCAAGGCCACCACCGTCACGCCCGGAAAATGGCACATCCAGCGGATGCTCCAGGCCACCGAAGGGATGCCGATCAATATCGGCCTGTTCGGCAAGGGACACGCCTCCGCCGTCGAGCCGCTGGCCGAGCAGATCCGGGCCGGTGCCATCGGGCTCAAGGTCCATGAGGACTGGGGATCCACCACCTCCTCGATCGACAACTCGCTGAAGGTGGCGGACGAATACGACGTCCAGGTGGCCATCCATACGGACACCCTCAACGAGTGCGGCTTCGTGGAGGACACCATCCGGGCCATCGGCGGCCGGGTCATCCACACCTTCCACACGGAAGGCGCCGGCGGCGGCCACGCCCCGGACATCATCAAGATCGCCGGGCTCCCCAACGTCCTGCCCGCCTCCACCAACCCCACGCTCCCGTACACGCGCAACACCATCGAAGAGCACCTGGACATGCTGATGGTGTGCCACCACCTCAATCCGGGCATCCCGGAAGACGTGGCGTTCGCCGACTCCCGCATCCGCGCCGAGACCATCGCCGCGGAGGACGTCCTGCAGGACCTGGGCATCTTCGCGATCACCTCCTCCGACTCGCAGGCCATGGGCCGCGTGGGCGAGGTGATCACCCGCACCTGGCAGGTGGCGGACAAGATGAAGAAGCAGCGGGGCGTCCTCAAGGACCCTGCCGGTGGGGCGCACGGTTCGGCTGCCGGTTTGGGAGCGGAGAGCGACAACTTCCGGCTCAAGCGCTACGTGGCGAAGTACACCATCAACGCCGCCATCGCCCAGGGCATGGCCGACTCCATCGGCTCCGTCGAGGAAGGCAAGTTCGCGGACCTGGTGCTCTGGGACCCGGCGTTCTTCGGGGTCAAGCCCGAGCTGGTCCTCAAGGGCGGGCAGATCGCGTACGCGTTGATGGGCGACGCCAACGCCTCCATCCCCACCCCGCAGCCGCGCACCATGCGCCCGATGTTCGCCGCGTTCGGCAAGGCCGTGCAGCAGTCCTCCATTACCTTCCTGTCCCAGGCCGCCATCGACGCGGGGGTGCCCGAAGAGCTGGGCCTGCAGAAGGTCATCAGGCCCGTGTCCGGGATCCGTTCGCTGACCAAGGCCGACCTCAAGTACAACGACGCCACCCCGGACATCCAGGTGGACCCGGAGACCTACAAGGTGACCGTGGACGGCGAGGACGTCACCTGCGAACCGGCGGACGTGCTGCCCATGGCCCAGCGCTACTTCCTCTTCTAAGTTCCCGACCCCCGGAGCCCCACGTGATCATCGAGAAAATCCTCGGCAACCTGCACGACCTCCCTGCGGCAGAGGCCGGGGCCGTCGCCGGACTGCACCAGGAGAAGGTGGTGCTGCCCAGCGGCCAGCTGGTCAAGCGCATCCAGCGAGTCACCACGGACCACGGCAAGGAGCTCGGCATCCGGCTCCCGTCCGGTTCCGGCGACCTCCGTGACGGCGACATCCTGCACATCGCCGAAACCAACATGATCGTGGTGTCCGTGCTGCCCACCGACGTCCTGGTGGTGGCTCCCCGGACCATCCATGAGATGGGTGTGGTGGCGCACTCGCTCGGCAACCGGCACCTGCAGGCCCAGTTCTTCGACGCCGCCTCCGAGTACGGTGCCGGAGTCATGGTGTGCCAGTACGACCACACCGTGGAGGACTACCTCAAACACGTCGGAGTGCCCTACGACCGCCAGGAACGCGTGATGCCCGTCCCCTTCCGCCATGCTGAACACTCGCACTGACGCGCCGTCGGCTTCAGCGAACAGCTACCAGCTCGCCCTGCAGCAGCTGACGGACTCCGCGCTGCCTACCGGGGCGTTTGCGCACTCGCTGGGGTTTGAGACGTACATTGAGAGCGGGGTGGTCCACGATGAAGAGTCCTTCGGGGTGTGGCTTTCTGCGTTTGTGGGGCAGCAGCTTTCCTATTCCGACGGGCTGGCCATCCGGTTCCTCTACGAGGGTGTCCCTGTTGCCCAGCTGGATTCGCTGCTGACGGCACAGCTCCTGCCGCGGCAGCTGCGGGAGGCGAGCATCAAGATGGGGACGCGGCTGCTGGAGATCGGCTCCGAAGTTTTCCCTTCCCCGGAGCTGAAGGCATACCGGGAGCTGGTGGACACCGGCCGCGCCGCCGGCCACCAGCCGCTGGCGTTCGCCGTCGTCGCCCGTTCCCTGGGCGTCCCGCTGACCGAAGCGCTCGCCGCCTACCTGTTCGCCGCGGTCACGTCGCTGACCCAGAACGCGGTGCGCGCCATCCCGCTGGGGCAGAACGCCGGCCAGCGGCTGCTGCGGAACGCGTCCGACGACGTCGCTGCCGCCGTCAGGCGGATCGCCCGCCTGGCGCCGGACGACTTCGGAGCCGTGAGCCCCGGACTGGAAATTTCGCAGATGCGGCACGAACGTCAACGTGCCCGAATGTTCATGAGCTAGCAGGAGGACAGAATGTCTGAACCCATCAAGATCGGCATCGGCGGACCGGTCGGCGCCGGCAAGACCCAGCTCGTGGAGCGGCTCACCCGGCACATGAGCCGCGAGATCTCCATGGCCGCCATCACGAACGACATCTATACGATCGAGGACGCCAAGATCCTGGCCGCCAACGGAATCCTGCCCCAGGACCGGATCATCGGCGTCGAAACCGGCGGCTGCCCGCACACGGCCATCCGCGAAGACACGTCCATGAACACCGCGGCGATCGAGGAGCTCAAGAAGCGCCATCCCGACCTGCAGGTCATCTTCGTGGAATCCGGCGGCGACAACCTCTCCGCCACGTTCAGCCCCGAGCTCGTCGATTTCTCGATCTACATCATCGACGTGGCTCAGGGTGAAAAGATCCCGCGCAAGGCCGGCCAGGGCATGATCAAGTCCGACCTCTTCATCATCAACAAAACCGACCTCGCCCCGCACGTCGGAGCGGACCTCTCAGTCATGGAACGGGACTCCAAGGAGTTCAGGGGCGAGAAGCCGTTCTGCTTCACCAACCTGAAAACGGACGAAGGGCTGGACGCCGTCATCGAATGGGTGCGGCGCGATGTCCTGATGCTCGACCTGGCCCAATGAGCTCGACAGCGGCTGAGGCGGCTCTGGAGACTGCGGCCGCCCCTGCCGTGAAGTCGCCTATGGGGGAGCTTGAGCTGCGCATCGAGCATCGCGGAGGCAAGTCCGTGGCCGCGCATCAGTACCATCAGGGCGCCTTGAGGGTTTTACGGCCGCACTACTTGGATGAGAGCGGGCAGGTTTGTTATGTCGTTGTGAATCCCGGCGGGGCGTATTTGGGGGCTGATCTTTATGTCATGGACGTGGAGGTTGGTGACGGGGCGTCGTTGGTGCTGACCACACAGTCCGCCACGAAGATTTACCGGACTCCGGGGTCGTTTGCCGAGCAGCGGATGACCCTGCGGCTGGGGGAGCGGGCGCAGCTGGAGCTGGCTCCGGACCAGCTGATCGCCTACCGGGAGGCCAGCTACCGGCAGAACACGCACGTCACGGTGCGGCCGTCGTCGAGCCTGGTGATGGCTGAAGTGGTCACGCCGGGGTGGTCCCCCGACGGGGCGTCGTTCCGGTACGAGGAACTGCGGCTCCGCACCGAGATCCACGTGGAGGCGCCCGGCGGCACCGAACTGCTGGCCCTGGACAACCTGCTGATCCGGCCGTCCCTCAACGACGTCACCGGGACGGGGTTCATGGAAGGCCGCAGCCACCTGGGTTCGCTGGTGGTGGTGGATCCGCGTGTGGACCAGGCCCTGGCCGACGAACTCCATGCGCTCACAGCGGGCTGCGACGCCTACACCGGAGTATCCCTGACCGCATCAATCGGCGGAACAACCGGCCTGGTGCTGCGGTCGCTGTCCGACTCCACGGAGGAACTCAACCGGCTGCTGGGCGCGTGTACCGCCCTGCTGCGTGAACGCTGGCACGGGCAGGCGCCCCTGAACCTGAGGAAGTACTGATGACCACGCTGACCCAGTTCGCCGCGATGTACCGGGAACGGGAGCAGCTGCCGCTCCGGACCCGGATGCTCTTCGCATTCGGTGCGGTGGCCGCGCTGCACGTTGCCGCCGTCGTACTCCTCCTGTCCGGAAGCCTTGGGGCCGGAAGCCCTGGCACCGGAACGGCGGCGGCGGGTCAGCCGCTGGCTCTGGGCCTGGTGTTCACCGCCTACCTGGCCGGCATCAAGCACAGCTACGACTGGGACCACATCGCCGCCATCGACAACTCGACGCGGAAGTTCGTGGCGCAGCGGAAGGATCCTGTGAGCGTCGGGTTCGCGTTCAGCCTGGGGCACAGTTCGGTGGTGATCCTGGCCGGGGTCCTGGTGGTGGGCGGCGCAGCCATGGTGGGCCAGTTCATGGAGGACGGCACCACCGGAAACCTGGTGCTGGGCCTGATCGGCAGCGGCGTCTCCGGGCTGTTCCTGCTGGCCATGGGCCTTTTCAACGGCTCGGCGTTCCTCCGCGCGGCGCAGGCGTACCGGAACGTGCAGGGCGGCGGCGAAGTGCGGGACGGGGACCTTGAAGCGAAGGGTTTCGTGGCGCGCCTGCTGGCCAAACCGCTGTCCCGGGTCCAGCGGCCGCGGAACATCTACGTGATCGGCTTCCTGTTCGGGCTGGGTTTCGATACGGCCACCACCATCGGGCTCCTGGTGATGACGACGGCGGCATCCCTCGCCGGAGTGTCCCCGCTGGCCCTCCTGGCGCTTCCGCTGGCATTCACGGCGGCCATGACGCTCTGCGACACCACCAACGGGGTCGCCATGATGCGCATGTACAGATCGGCCATCCACAATCCGCAACGGAAGCTCGGCTTCAACACCCTGATCACCGGCATCTCGGCCGTGTCCGCCCTGTTCATTTCGGCCACCACCCTGGGCGGATTCTTCAATATGGCCTTTGGTCTGGAGGATCCCCTGACCACCTGGCTGGGCGCCGTGGACCTGGGCGACGCCGGGCTGCTGCTCGTGGCCGTGCTGCTGGCGGTGTGGGGCATTGCCGCGCTGCGCGGGCGAATGAAGGGCCGTTCACAAACCGCCTAGAGTCGACGAAGCCGCCACCCCGATGACGCGCGCCGGAGCGGGTGGCAGGATAGGACGCATGGAACTGCACATCACAGGGGACCCCGCCGCCGACAAACTACTCAGCGATGACGCGTTTGCGCTGCTCACCGGCATGCTGCTGGACCAGCAGGTGACTATGGAGTCGGCGTTTGCCGGTCCCGAAAAGATCCGGACGCGCATCGGATCCATGGATCCCGCGGAGATCGCCGGGTACGACCCGCAGGGCTTCGTCGAGATGTTCAAGGAACGTCCGGCCGTGCACCGCTTCCCGGGATCCATGGCCGGACGTGTCCAGGCCCTCGCCGAGACCGTGCACAGTGACTGGAACGGGGATGCGACCGCCATCTGGACGCAGGGCAACCCCGACGGCCCGGAGGTGCTGCGCAGGCTCAAGGCCTTGCCGGGATTCGGCGAGCAAAAGGCCAAGATCTTCCTGGCGCTCCTCGGGAAGCAGTGCGGCCTCCAGGCCGAAGGCTGGCGCGAGGCCGCCGGACACTACGGACAGGAGGACGCCTTCCTGTCCGTCGCCGACATCGTGGATCCGGAATCACTGAGCAAGGTGCGCGCCAGCAAGCAGGCCGCCAAGGCCGCTGCCAAGGCAGCGAAGACCACCGGGGACTGAAAGCCCGGCCCAGGGAAGCCCAACTGCGTGGAAGGCGGATACCGTGAGTGAGCAGCCAGCAGGTACGTTCGCCTCCCTCTGGGCTGCCACCAGTGCATCCACGGGCTACGCCGCCCTCAACGCGGACCTCGACGTCGATGTGGCCGTGATCGGTGGCGGCATCGCAGGCCTGACCGCTGCACTGGCCCTGAAACGGGAAGGCCAGACGGTGGCCGTGCTGGAGGCGGCCCGGGTGGGCACCGGAGTCACAGGAAACACCACCGGCAAGGTCACCTCACTGCACCGGCTGGCCTACACGGAACTTGCCGGCCGGCACGGTGCCGAAACGGCCCGCCTCTACGGAGAGGCGAACGAAGCCGCGATTCAGCATGTGGCCGGCACGGTGGCGGAAGAGGGCATCGACTGCGGCTTCCGGCGGGTATCCAACTACACCTACGCCGAATCGGACGCCACGCTGGATCTCGTCCGGGAGGAAGCCGCCCTGGCCGGCCGGCTCGGACTTCCCGCGTCCTTCACCACCGAAGTGCCGCTGCCCTTTGCTGTCAAGGGCGCGGTCCGCTTCGACGACCAGGCGCAGATCCACGCGCTCCGATACGTGCAGGGCCTGGCCCGCGCCGTGGACGGAGACGGCAGCTTTGTCTTCGAGGACTCGCCTGCCACCGGGTTCCGCGACGGTTCGCCGGCGGTGGTCGACGCGGCGCGGGGTTCCGTCCGTGCCCGGGAGATCATCGTCGCGACGAATATGCCAATCGAGGACCGGGGAATCTTCGCCGAGCGATGCTACCTGCACCGCTCGTATATCGTGGCCGCCCGCAGCGACCTTCCTCCTTTGGATTCGACATTCCTCAGCGTTGACGAGCCGATGCGCTCCATCCTGACCATCGGCCTCGATGGCACAAGCTATGTCCTTGCCGGCGGTGAAGGCCACCCTGCGTCGGAGCGCCACGAATCCGCCGAGCGGTACCGGAGGCTCAGCTCGTTTGCCCGTGACCGCCTGGGCGCCAGGGAGATCGTCTACCGCTGGTCCACCCAGGACGCCATGCCTGCCGACGGGCTGCCCTACGTCGGGCCAATGTCACCGGAGTCCAGGCATGTTCACGTGATCACCGGACTGCGCAAATGGGGCCTGACCAACGGCACCGCCGCGGCCCTGATCCTCCGGGACACGCTGTGCGGCCGGCGCGGCCCGTGGGCAGCGGTCTTCGACAGTACCCGGGCAGTCCGCGCCCCGCACGCGGCACCGGCCGTGACGGAGGACGCCGCCGCGCCCGCCCCCGAGGTGACCGGTGCTGCTCCGGTCCGGGCGGACCTCGTCCCGGGAAAGCAGGTTCCGGGAGAAGGAAGGGTAGTGGACGTGGACGGGGCAAAGACCGCCGTCTACCTCGGTCCTGCTGGGGACGTCAGCGCCGTGTCGGCAGTCTGCACCCATCTGGGCTGCACCGTGGAGTTCAACCCGGCCGACGTGACCTGGGACTGCCCATGCCACGGCTCCCGGTTCAGCACCGACGGCACCGTCATCCAGGGCCCCGCCACCCGTAACCTCGAGTCCAGCCCGGCGCCGGCGGACCTCAGCTGAGCTCAGCCCGCAGCGGCGTCACCCGGCCAGCTTCGCCCGGAGTCCGCCGATAATCACATCGAGGCCGAAATCGAAGGCGTGCCCGCCCCGTTCCTCCGAGGGGCCCGCGTTGCCGAGTGCGCGCTTGAGCGTGGGGTAGCCTTCGGCCGGCGGGTCCCAGACAACTTCCGGAGCCGCCAGGTCCAGTGCCGCGCCGAGGGCAAAGCTGTCGATCGTGGAGATGGCCGCCACCACGTCCCGTCCCCGGAATCCCGCACCCTCGAGAGCCAGCGCGAGGTCCTCGTAGAGGCCGATGACTTCCGGATCGGTGATGGACTGCAGCACCAGCAGCGGCGCCAGCCGCGGATGGCGGGCAAACGCGTCCCGGTAGGCGCGGATCAGGACCCTCAGGGCAGCTTCCCAGTCGGTGTGGTCCACCGGCGGATACGGCTCTTCGGTGATGATCCGGTGGCGCAGGAGTTCGAGGATCTCGTCCCGGCCGCTGACGTGGTTGTAGATGGAGGACTGGCTGACGCCGATCTTCTTCGCCAGTTTCGGGAAGCTGAAGTCGCCGCTCTCATCAACCAGCTCCAGGGCGGCCGTGGTGAGGGCCTCCACGGATATCAGCGGGAGGAGCGGGCGCCCCATGGGTTCTCCTGACTGCAGCTCTTGAAGGTCAAGCCCAGCCTAGTCGGCGGGACCCGGCGGCGCCGTTTTCGGAAAACTATTGTGCTCTGCGCCACACGCCTCCATAATAAACGAAAGCCTTTCGTTTAGCAGGGCTCCCAAGAAAGGACGGACTAGTGCCGGATACCCAAACCAGACCACCGACGTCGTCCGCGGACGGCTCCCTCAAGCGCAATGCCCTGGGAACGGGCGGCATCGCCTTCCTCGTCATCTCGGCAGCAGCACCCCTCACGGTCATGGCAGGGGTGGCCCCGGTAGCCATCGGTGTCGGCGGCATCGGCGCCCCGGCCGGCTACCTCCTCGCGGGCATCGTGCTCACCCTTTTCGCCATTGGGTTCATGGCCATGACCCGCCATGTGAAGGCATCCGGCGGCTTCTACACGTACATTTCACTGGCCATGGGCAAGACGGTGGGGCTGGCCTCCGCCATCCTGGCGATCGTCTCCTACAACTGCCTCCAGATCGGCGTTTACGGTCTCTTCGCGGTCCAGACCCACGACATGTTCAAGGTCCTGTTCGGGCTCGAGGTGCCGTGGCCGGCCATCGCGCTCGCCGCCGTCGTAGCCGTTTGGTTCCTCGGCTACCGGGGGATCGACGTCGGGGCGAAGGTGCTCGGTGTGCTCCTCATCGCCGAGACGGGCATCCTGGCAGTGATGGGGGTGGGCATCCTGGGCAGCGGCGGAGCCCACGGGATCAGCGTGGGTTCCTTCAGCACGGAGCACGCGTTCGGCCCGGGCGTCCTGGCGATCCTTGGCATCTGCTTCGCCGCCTTCATGGGCTTCGAGTCCACCGTGCTGTACCGCTCCGAGGCCCGTAACCCGGATAAATCCGTGCCGCGGGCCATGTACATCGCCGTCGGCTTTATGTCCGTGTTCTACGCCTTCATCGTCTGGACCGTGGTCCAGGCCTACGGCGAAGACCGCGCCGTCGAAGCCGCGGGCGAAATGGCCGGCGGGATGTTCTTCCAGACCATCAACCACTATGTGGGGCCGTGGGCTGAAGTGGTGATGTACGTTCTGATCGTCACCAGCGTCTACGCCTCGCAACTGGCCTTCCACAACGCGATCAACCGCTACGTATACATGCTGGCCCGCGACGGCGTGCTGCCCGCCTTCCTCGGCCGCACCCACCCCAGGTTCCAGTCCCCGCACCGCGCCGGCCAGCTGCAGACGGTCCTCGCTGCCGGGGTCATCACCATCTGCGCCCTGCTCAACGCAGACCCGTACCAGCAGCTGCTGATCTGGGTGAACACCCCGGGGATTTTCGGCATCGTTGGGCTCCAGGGCCTGGTTTCGGTGGCGGCCTTCCTCTACCTGCGCCGGAACCCCGCCGCAGCGACGCACAAACTGATGGTGCCGCTCAGCCTGGCCTCGGCCATCCTGCTCTTCGGCGTGGTGCTGCTGATCGGACTGAACATCGAGCTGCTCACCTTCGCTGACGCGCTGACCAACACCATCCTCATCCTGGTGACGCCCCTCGTCTTCATCGCCGGGCTCCTGGCAGCGCGTTGGGTGCGCCGCCACCGTCCCGAGACCTTCGCGCAGATTGGAAGCTTCGAAACCCATGAATCCTGATGTGATCATCCTGGCCGACACCGTCCACACGATGGAGGACCGGACGCCCGGAAGCCCCGCGCCGCAGGCGGTGGCCGTCCAGGACGGTGTGATTGCCGCCGTCGGAAGCCGTGCCGATGCCGAGGGCTGGCCGGCCGCGGAGGTCATCGACTTCGGTGCCGCCGTGCTGACGCCCGGCCTGGTGGACTGCCACATCCACCCTGTCTTCGGCCTGGAACTGACCCGCGGCTGCGACCTGTCCGGCGCCAAGGACCTTGCCGGGGTGCGCGCGCTGTTGCGCGCCGAAGCGGAGGCAATCCCCCCGGGGGACTGGGTGCGGGGCTGGGGCCTTGATCCCAATGTGTTCGGATCCGCCGCCGCCCACCGCGAGCTGATTGACGACGTCGTCTCCGGACGGCCGTGCCTCATCCGCCTCTTCGACGGGCATTCCGCCCTGGCCAGTTCCCGGGCCCTCGAACTGGCGGGGGTCACCGGACCGCGGGCGTTCGACCAGGCGTCGGAAGTCGTTTGCGACCCCAGCGGCAGGCCAACGGGGCTCCTGCTGGAGGCCGCCGCCGTCGAGCTCGTTGCGCAGCTGGTGCCGGCGGAGTCCTTCGACGAGCGGAAGGCGAGGCTGGCGGAACTCTTCACGCAGTTCGCGCGGTCCGGGCTGACGGGAGCGCACGTGATGGATTGCGGGGAGGGCTCACTGGAGCTTTTCCGTGCCCTCGAGGACGACATGGACGGCGGCCTCCCGCTGCGCCTGCGGATCTCACCGTGGTGCATGCCCGGCAGCGGCGAGGAGGACTGGCGACGGCTCGCGGGGCAGATCGGGGTGGGCGGAACGCGCTGGGAGGTGGCCGGCATCAAGCTGTTCGTTGACGGCACAGTGGACAACGGCACCGCGTGGCTGTTTGAGCCCGATATCTATGGGGAGTCCGTGGCCCCGTTCTGGCCCCGCCCGGAGGAGTACGCGGCGGCGGTGCGCTTCTTCGCCGGCCGCGGGATTCCCACGGCCACGCATGCGATCGGCGACGCCGGAGTGGCCGCAGTCCTGGACGCCTTCGAGTCCCTGCCTCCCGCGGTGCGGTCGGTTGCACCGGTGGCCGTGCACCGGATCGAACACCTCGAAACCGTCCCGGACGCCCTCATTGCGAGATTCTCCCGGGCGGGCCTGGTGGCCAGCATGCAGCCGACGCACTGCACCCACTACTCCCGCGCCGACCACAGCGACAACTGGTCCACGCGGCTGGGGCCGGAACGGGCGAACAATGCCTGGCGGTGCGCGGACCTCCGCGCGGCGGGAACCACCCTGGGGCTCGGCTCCGACTGGCCGATCGCCCCGTTCGAACCGCTGCCCATCCTGGCGGACGCGCAATTACGACGGCGGTCCGGCCGCCGGGACGAACAGCCGGTCGTTCCGGGCCAGGCCCTCACAGCACTGCAGGCGCTCGAAGGCTACACCTCGCACGCTGCCCGTGCTGCGGGGGAATGGGCTGTCTCCGGGTCCATCACCGTCGGCAAGCGCGCGGATTTCACGGTGTTCGACGCCGATCCGCTGTCGGTTGCCCCGGATGACCTGGCTGCCGCGCAGGTGCTGGCGACGTTCGTGGACGGACGGGTGCAGCATTTGGCGGTGGGGTCAGCCCGGTAGTGCGCGGGCGGACCGCGGCGTCGTCGGCTTGAGGCCGGACGCCGCGGGCCTAGTCTGTACCTATGGACAAGCCGGAACATGGGACGAACCGCAATCCTGCCGTGGATGACTGGTTCCAGAGCTACGCCAATCCGCAGCGGGACCTGGTGGCCAACGTCCGGGAATTCATCCTTGCGATCGACCCGGCCGTGACCGAGGCCATCAAATGGCAGGCGCCCACCTTCATGTACAAAGGCAACATTGCCTCCTTCTTCCCCAAGTCGAAGAAGAACGTGACGCTCATGTTCCACACGGGTGCCTCCCTGCCGGACGAGCTGGGACTCCTGGAAGGCGACGGGGAGGTGTCCAGGGTGGCCCGTTTCCTCGACGCGGCCGATTTTGATGCCAAGAAGCCGGCGCTTGAGGCCGTCATCAGGCGATGGATCCGGGACCGGGGCTAAAGCGACCGGGCCAGGGGGCGGCGTCGTAGTCAAAGCCAGCCCTTGATGCTCCCTAAGCCGGAAGGGATACCGCGGGCTGTTGCAGGAGCCTCTGCAGTTCCCCGGATGAGTCCGGAATGGGATAGAAGTGCTTCAGTTGCCAGCGCTGCGTGGCCTGGGCCGTCCTGCTGGCCGGCTCGGACCACGGCGGATAGACGCGCACCGCACGCTTTCCACCAATGAAATCCTGTGACACGACGCCACGCGCGATCAGGACGCTTTGCGGGAAAACGAACTGCCCGAAGCCGGCTTCACCGCGGGCGCTCACCACAAAGAGCCCGATCCCGTCGGAACTGTCGAAGGGCCGGATGGGGCCGTTGCCCTGCGCGGTCCGCTGCCACAGCGTCACGAACTGCCCGATCTTGGTGGGGGTTGTCCTGGCAACCCGAAAGACAGCGCGGTGGCCGTTGACCTCGAAGCTGTGCGCGCCGTAATCACGGCTTTCGACGTCGGCCCGGGGCTCCGAGCAGGAGAATCCGTTAGCCCGGTATTCGGCAATGGTCAGCAGGAGGTCCCGAAGCAGCGGCATCCCGGGAGCTTACCTCGATACGGCGCTGACGACGGCCTTGTACCCGAGGTTTCGGGTCACCGCCCTGGCCGTTGCCTGGACTGCCGGCGCCAGAACGTTCGGGGGAGTGGCGCGTCGGGGACCACAATCGAAAGCGCGGCGACGACGGCGCCCTGGGCGTCGAAAATGGGCGCGTTACCGGAGGGTCTCCGCGAGGAGGCCACCGTGTACGACGCCATGGTGGATCCGGCGATGCCCGAAGGGCGGATCCACTCCGGGGACGAGCGCCACCTCGGCGGGTGCTTCATCGCCTACTCGCTGGACCACCACACGGGAGTCTTCCTCAGCAACGACGAGCCGGCGCCGTTCCACATGCACACCGTGCTGCGGACGCCCAACGGGAACGACTCCGGGCCATTGTTGTTCGTTTGGCGGCCCAGATGTCCAGCGCCGCACGCCGTTGCGGCGGGAGACCGACCACCGTGAGGTCCATCTCGGCCCGGGCGCGTCCGAACCCTTCCATGTCCATGTAGGGCTGACCGCCTTCGGCGTACATGTAGTCGTCGGTGGGCTTGTTGAAGTACTCGAAGAAGCGGGAAGTCACCCTTGGTCAGCAGGACTTCGCGGCCGTTGGCGTAGAGCCACATCCGGCCCTCGGTGCACAGGAAGTTCTCGGTGTGGTCTTCATGGAAATGCAGCGGGATATAGGGGGACTTGGCTCCCTTGGTGTGCACTGCGAAGTAGTTGGAGCCGGTGTTGGCCGGCCGGGAGAGGTAAGTGAACATCGTCTGGTAACTGACCAGGCCTTCGCCTTCGCCTTCGCCTTCGCCTGCGCTGAGGAAGTACGGGCTCTGCGCCGCCGGGAGACCGGCGTCCTGCTGGAAGGAGGGTGCCACCCGTTCCACGTTCGGGAAACTGATGCCGAATTCCGCGCCAACCTCCGCCTGTTCCTGTGCGCTGCGTTTGTGGCCTGCGTGCACCGGCGGAACATGCGAATCGATGGGCGTGCCCACGCGTTCGTAATACGCCTCGGCGCCGCCAGGGGTCATCCAGTTCAGGAAGCGCGTGTAGTGGCTGGCCATGCGGTAGGCGTGCGGGGTTCCCGGGGGAATGACCACGGAATCACCGGGGGTGAGGATGCTGCTTTCGCCGGGGAGCCAGACGTGCAGATGCCGTCGAAAACGTACAGGGTCTTGTGCTCCACTTTGTGGCTCACAAACGGTGATCCGGCCCCCATGCCGCCGGAAATGTAGGCGGCGCTGAAGATGCCTCCCGCGTCCGCCGCGCGGGCGATGACGGTGACCAATTGCCTGTTGGTTTCGTACCGGGCGCCCTCCCCGGAAGCCATGTAGTAGGGGACAGCCTCGCCGGGCAGCGCATTCGCGATCGGGAGTTGCGTGTTCATAATGTCCCTCAGCGTTGAAACACATTTAGGCGTGAAGCCTTGACGGTTGCCGCCCGTCGTCGCAACGGGTCAAAGCGCGCACCTGCGTTTCCGGGGCGCCTGGGTCTCGGCCGTCGTCGAGAGCGCGAGCGCTATGGACGCTGCCGGGTGGCGGTGTCAAGGTGAAGCTGTAGAAGGGAACAGCAAGGCACTGGAGCAACGGAGGTTGGTCATGAATCTCGACGAACTGGTCTTCCACCCCTGGGCTGTCCAGGGGCCGCGGGACGTGCCTACCTTTGTCGGTGGCTCGGGGAGCTACATCATCGACGCCGGTGGACGGCGCTACCTGGACTTCAGCTCGCAGCTGGTGTTCACCAACCTTGGTCACCAACACCCGCGCATTGTGGCTGCAATCAAGGAGCAAGCCGACCGGCTGTGCACGCTGGCACCCGGCCATGCGTCCGATGTCCGGGGCGAAGCGGCGCGGCTGATTGTGGAGGTCTCGCCGGAGGGCCTCGGGCACGTGCTTTTCACCAACGGAGGAACGGAGGCCATCGAGCATGCGGTCCGGATGGCGCGCCTTTACACAGGACGACCGAAAGTGCTGGCCGCGTATCGCTCCTACCATGGCTCGACATCGACCTCGATCCACCTCACCGGCGACCCGCGCCGCTGGGCCTCGGACACCGGCGCGGCGGGCGCCGTCCACTTCTTCGGACCTTTCGTGTACAGATCGGTGTTCGGCTCGAGCACCCCGGAGGAAGAGTCCGAGCGGGCGCTCGCCCATCTCGAGCAGGTGATCCTCCTGGAAGGCCCGTCGACGATCGCCGGCCTGGTCCTGGAATCGGTGGCCGGCAGCTCGGGGGTCATCGTGCCACCGGCCGGCTACCTGCGCGGGGTCCGCGAGCTGTGCGACCGGCACGGCATCGTCTACATCGCCGACGAGGTCATGGTCGGCTTCGGCCGGACGGGAGCCTGGTTCGGCGTCGACCACGATGGCGTTACGCCCGACCTCTTGGCGTTCGCGAAGGGCGTGAATTCCGGGTACGTGCCGCTCGGCGGCGTGCTGGTCGGCGACGCAATCTACGAGATGTTCACCAAACGCCCCTACCCGGCGGGATTGACGTACAGCGGCCACCCGCTCGCCTGCGCAGCAGCGGTCGCCGCCATCAGCGCGATGCGCGAGGAAGGCACAGTCGAGGCAGCTGCCCGCCTCGGCACGGACATCCTGGGACCGGGACTCAGGGATCTTGCCGGGAGGCACGAGTCCGTCGGTGACGTTCGCGGCATCGGCGGCCTCTGGACCGTCGAACTGGTCCGCGACCGGCTGACCAAAGAGCCGCTCGTGCCGATAGGAGCCACTGGTGCGGCGAACGCGCCGATGGTGTCCTTCACGAAGGCGTGCCTGAGCCGGGGCTTGTTGCCGCTGACCCTGGGCAACCGCGTCCATGTCGCCCCTCCCCTCAACGTGAACGACTCCGACGCCGCCGCGGGCCTGGCTATCCTGGACGAGGCACTGGCGGCAGCCGACGCTTTCCTGAGCTAAAGCGGAACGTCGCGAACGTCGTGCCCGGCCAAGGCCAGTCGATCGAACAGAATCACGACGCGCCGTTTTGCCTTGGCCGGCCGGACATCACGGTTGGGAAAGGTTTAGTTTAGTCCGCGACGCGGGCGGGCGGGCGAAGGAACAGTGCGACCAGGAGTGCTGCTGCCAAGCAGAGGGCGGCGTTGATTCCGATAGCCGGCAGCACCGAGTGCAGTACCTGATCCGGTGCACCGCCGTTGCCTCCGTGGACTAGGGACGCGGCGATGAGGGTGCTCATGACGGGGATTCCCATGGTGATGCCGATTTGCTGGCTCATGGTCGTCAGCCCGGTGGCAAGGCCCTGTTCGGTGTCGGGGAGACCGGTGGTGGCGGTGACCATAAACCCGACGATCGCTGCGAGGTTCGCGACGCCGCCGATGAACGTGGCGATCAGGACGAGGATCAGTGAGGCCTGGCCTGTGTTGATGAAGAGGAGGGAGCCGGTGGCCGCTGCCTGGATGGTGAGGCCGGCGATGATGGTGTTCTTGTTGCCTAGTTTGCCGATGAGTTTCGGGGCGATGATCCCGCCGGCGACGGTGCCGATGCCGAGGACGGCGAAGGCCAGCCCGGCTCCGAGCGGGGTGTAGCCGAGGACCTGCTGAAGGTAGAGGGTCAGGACGAAAACCAGGGACGTTTCGGTGGCGAACGCCAGTATCCCGGCGATGTTGCCCCAGGCGATATTGTTCCGCCGCAGGATGGTCACGGGCACCAGCGCATGGGCCGTGTTCTTCTCGATGAAGAAAAAGAGCACGAACAGGATCAGGCCCGCTGCCAATGGTCCCCACGCCAGCGGTTCGGCCCAGCCCTTTTCTCCGGCGGTGGTCAGACCTAAGACGAGCAGCAGCAGGGCAAGGGTCACAGTGAACGCTCCCGGCACATCCAGTTTCGTCCGGTTCCCGCGGGCGGACTCGGTCAGGAGTTTCGGGGCAAGGACGAGGACGAATAAGGCGATGGGGATGTTGATGAAGAATGCCCACCGCCAGGACAGCAGGTCGGTGAGCAGCCCACCGAGGATCGCGCCGGCAGTGAACCCCGCGGCCATCAAAGATCCATTCAAACCTAAAGCTTTATCCCGCAGCGGCCCTTCCGGGAAGGAGGTGGTGAGCAGCGACAGCGCGGCCGGGGTGACCGCGGCGGTGGCCAGGCCCTGGGCGACACGGGCGGCGAGCAGCGCACCGGGGTCGGTGGCGAGGCCACCGACGAGCGAGCCGATCCCGAGCAGCGCCATGCCGGCAATGAAGAGCCGTTTGCGGCCGAACAGGTCAGCGACCCGACCGAAGAACAGGGTGAACCCGGCCGCGCAGAGCGCGAAGGACGTGGCGATCCATTGCAAGTGGTTCAAGGAGAAGCCGACGTCAGCCCCGATCCGGGGCAGCGCGACGTTCAGGATGGAGAAGTCGACCGCGAGGGTGAAACTGGCCGTCAGCAGCAGCACCATGATCAGCCGCTGCCGCCCGGTCATCCGGACAGAATCCTGTTCAGCCGGTGGTGTGGGCGGCCCTGATAGTGCTTCAAGCTGGGGGAGAGGGGTGGTGTCGTGCGTTGTCATCGCGGAAGTGTCCAATCACTGAGTGCGTGGGCGGGTTTTCCTCTCCAGCCTGCCGACGCCAGGCGGGAACAGCCACGCCGTGTTGTGGGTAGCACTGGCAGTGCTACCCACGTCTGGGAATGTTCGTGAATACTCACAGGTATGAACCAACCAGCAGCGATGGGCGACTTTCTCCGCAAACGACGGGCCGCCCTGAGCCCGGCTGACGTCGGGCTGATGGATTACGGCACTCGCCGTGTTCCCGGGCTGCGGCGTGAGGAAGTGGCCATGCTGGCCGGAATGAGCGTGACCTACTACGCCCGGCTGGAACAGGGCCAGCACGTCAACGCCTCCGACGCGATCATCAACTCCCTCGCCCAGGCCCTGGCCCTGACCGAGGTCGAAAGAAAACACCTCTCCGACCTCTCCGGCATCAAACGCCGCCTACCCAAGACCACTAGGAACCGGCCCGACCAGGTGCGGCCCGGGACGAAACGCCTGGTCGATTCCATGGGCAGTGTTCCGTCGGTAGTGCTGGGCAAGCGCACCGAAGTCCTGGCCTGGAACCGGGCCGGGCACTGGCTGGTCGCTTCGCACCTGGACTTCGATGCCCCGGACACAGCGTCCCAGCGGCCGAACATGACCCGAATGCTCTTCCTGGATGAAGCCACACGCAGCCTCTACCCGCACTGGCGCTCCGAGGCTTCCCGTGCCGTCGCGTCCCTGCGGCTGCTCTCCGGACGGTTCGCCGACGACGCCGAACTCGCCGCACTCGTCGGGGAACTGACCCTCAAAAGCCCTGAGTTCGCGACCATGTGGGCGGAACATCCGGTCGAGAACTGCATGTCAGGGCACAAGACACTGAACCATCCCCAGCTCGGGTGCATGGAGCTCGGGTTCGAGGTCCTGACCATGCCGGACGACTCCGGCCACCGCATCCTCACCTACACCGCAGAAGCAGACAGCGAAGCCGCCGCCGCACTCACGCGGCTGCATCGACTACCCCTCACCCTGGCCCCTGACGTGGCCCGTCTTGGCGACGCAATCTGAGCAATCCGCTGCTGACGCCCCCACGATAGGAACCCGGAAGGCAGGTCGCGGACCCATAGCGCGGGTCGGCTCGATCCGACCGGCCCGGCTGCGTTGGCGCGCTGGGTCAGTGCATGCCGGCGCGCTGCTTCGGCCATCCTTTACGTCTTGAAAGTATCTGTTTCGTTGGGGTTTTTGGCGTGGGTCGATGTGGGGTGGCGGGCTGAACCAGGGGACGCCGGTTATTACCTGGATGGTCCATTGCTCCTTGTGGATGAGGTGGTGGTGATGGGAGCACAGCAGGGTGCCGTTATCGGTGCTGGTGTTTCCGCCGTGTGACCAATAGGAGATGTGGTGGGCTTCGCACCAGGGGGCGGGGATGGTGCAGCCGGGGAAGGCGCAGCCTTGGTCGCGGGCGGTGATGGCTTTGCGGATGTGGGGCGGGAAGATCCTGGTGGTGCGGCCGATGTCGAGGATGCGTCCCTGGCTGCCGAGCAGGACAGGGATGATGTCCGCATCGCAGGCAATCTTCCGGACCACGGACGCCGCGACCGGGCCGGTGAACGTGAACGACCCGGTGCCGGGGATGCCGGCCGGGGATTCGCTGCTGGTGCCAGTGGCCGTGGTGCGGTAGCGGGGTCCCTGGGCGGTGGTGCGTTCGAGACGGTCCAGGAGGTCCTGGTAGTCGATGGTGACCATGACCTGGGGCCGGAGCCCTCCCGCGGCGGGCAGCGCATCCGTGGTCAGGGCTACTTTGCAGGCACCGACCAGGCCGTCGAGGAGCCGTTGCGGCCGGGTCCGCTGGTCCAGGTCGGCGTCAGGTGGGCCGCCGGTCCCGTCGCCGCTATCCGCTGCACTGTCTGCGTCGTTGCCGGCGTCGATGTCCTCAGTATTACAGGCCCGGGTGCGGGGGTTGGTGGCGGTGTTCATGACGGTCAGGAGGGGTTCGTACTGGTCCGGGGTGGCGAAGATTTCCAGGTGGTGGAGTCCGCGGCGGGCCGGGCGGAGGAAGACGCCCTGGCGGCGGCGGAGTTCTTCCTCGGAAGGCTCCGAACCGTCCTGGTCGATCGCGTCGGTCCAGCGGCGGGCGACCCGGGTGAGGAAGTCGGTGTCGTACTGGGCCGCGGTGCGGGTCAGGGCGTGTTCCATCCGGGAGGCGATAGTCCCGGCGGCAACGGCGGCGGCGAGTTCGGGCCGCTCTGCCGGCTCCGTGTGGCCCGTGAATCCCGTCCCGGGCAGCACCGCGGACGCGAGGGCAATCCGGCGGCGTGCTTCGGCAATGCTGATCCGCAGCCTGGTGCGGAGGAACTCGGCCGAGTTCCGGGACCCGTCATCAGCCGGGTCCGAATTGGCGAGGTTCGGCGCCGGGGGCGCCTCATGATCCGCGCCGGCCGCTTCTGCGCCCCAGCCCGTGACCCAGCCAACGGCCGCGCCCGAGCCGCCCGCGCCTGAGTCTGAGCCGGCTGCGGCTGAGCGCGCAGCCGCTGCGGCTTCCCGGCGGCTCCGCTCCACGGCCCCGGCCGCGATGATCTGCAGGTATTCGGCGGCCCGGGAGATTTCCTCGACCTTGTCGGCGAAGTCCGCGGCCTCGCGGAAGCCGAGCAGCGCGGCGTCGTCGACCGCCGTCGAACTCAAGGTCCTGAGCAGCTCAAGGCACCGCGCCAGATCACCGGGCCCGCCGCCGTCGGACGCTAAAGTATCCGGATGCCGGGGTGCCGCGGGGACACTGCGCAGGCCCCGGCCGCGCACAGCCGGAGGCGGCTGAACAGCAGCAGCATCAGCGGGCAGCTCGGCCCACCGCAACGCCCCTCGTGATGCAGAATCCCCCATGGCTTCCATGGACTAAGTCTGCCGCGGGGGTCAGACATTTAAGGCCGGCCGCCAGGGCAGCGGAAAGCCGCCAGCCGCCAGCCGCCGCCCGCCCCGCTAACGAAGGGCGAACCCGGGAACGGGAGCGAGCCAGGCCAAGACGGTCAGCGAACCCCTACTCCGCGCGGTCCACGTGCTCGCCCCACGCGGTTTCCGGTCCCTCCTGGCCTTCGCCCAAGGCTTCCCACATGGCAAGGTGGCACATGAAGTGGCCCGGGGCGGCGCCGTGCCAGTGCTCTTCGCCCGGCGGCGTGTAGATGGTGTCGCCGGGACGGATCTCGATGACCTCGCCGCCGCGGGACTGGACCAGGCCGCGGCCTTCGGTCACATGCAGGGTCTGCCCGTTTGCGTGTGAGTGCCACGCAGTGTGGGCGCCCGGTGAGAAACGGACCATGTTCACGCGCAGCTGCGAGGGGTCCTCACCCTTGGCGATCACGTCGAACCAGACGTCGCCGGTGAACATCTCCGCCGGTCCCTTGTTGCTTGGCGTCTTCGGCTGGATTTCCAACTGGTCTCCTCTATTGCTGGATTGCGCATTGCAGTATCGCATTTGGCTGGATAGCGCGCCCCGTGGGCGGCGCGGTGGCGCCTGTGGGCGTGGCGGTGGCGCCCCGTGGGCGGCGCATTCCACGCCTTCAACCCTAGGAGCCTTCCGTGGCCCGAAGGAGGCCCTGTCAGTACCTGTATCAACAGACCCTTCCCCGCGCGGAGAGGACGCGGTTTTCTGGATAAGCACCGAAAACATCCTAAGGAGCACCACCATGGCAACGGAGACCCCTTCGCCGGCCCAGCAGCTCATCGGCGACGTCGCCCCCAAGCTCGTCCAGCTCACCGACGATGTGCTGTTCGGCGACGTCTGGGAACGGCCCGGCCTCTCGCCCCGCGACCGCCGCCTCGTCACCGTCGCAGCGCTGACCGCGCTGTACCGGACCGGCCAGCTGCCCTCCCACCTGCGCCTGGCACTCGCCAATGGCGTCACCCGGGATGAACTGGTCGAAGCGATCACGCACCTTGCCTTCTACGCCGGCTGGCCGAACGCCATGAGCGCGATAGCGGCGCTCAAGGAGGTCCTTGCAGAGCAAACGACGACTGAACGGTCGACGACGGCGCACGCCGGCTGACCGGCCCCCGCCCACCACCGCATCAGCCCACCACTACATCAACCCCGTTACATCCACCGCTAAAAAGGATTCTCATGCGAGCAACACTCATGTACGGCGCCGGCGACGTGCGCGTGGAAAACGTGCCCGACGCGGCCATCAAGGAACCGACAGACGCCGTGGTGCGGGTTGTCCTGTCCTGCGTGTGCGGCAGCGATCTCTGGCCCTATGGCTCCCTCCCGGCATCGGACCGCGGCCGGCGCATGGGCCACGAATTCCTCGGCGTCATCGAGGACCTCGGCTCCGCAGTCCAGGGTTTCAAGCGCGGCGACGTCGTGGTGGCGCCTTTCGTGTGGTCCGACAACACCTGCGACTTCTGCCGGGAGGGGCTGCAGACGTCCTGCCGCCACGGCGGCCAGTGGGGCCACGACCTCGACGGCGGCCAGGGCGAAGCCGTGCGCGTCCCCCAGGCGCAGGGCACGCTGGTGAAGCTGCCCGTGGGCGAGGACTCCCCGCTGCTGCCCGCCCTGCTCACCCTCTCGGACGTGCTCTGCACAGGACACCACGCCGCCGTCACGGCCGGAGTGAACCCGCGCACCACCGTGACGGTGATCGGTGACGGCGCGGTGGGCCTGTCCGCTGTGATCGCAGCCAAGCGCCTCGGTGCCGAGCGGATCCTGCTCATGGGCCGGCACAAGGACCGCACGGACCTGGGACTCGAATTCGGTGCCACGGACATCATTACCGAACGCGGGGACGAAGGAGTCGAACGAATCCGCGAACTCACCGGCGGCGATGGAACCCACACGGTGCTGGAGTGCGTCGGGACGCAGGATGCCATCAACACCGCGATCGCCGCCGTGCGCGACGGCGGCGCCGTTGGTAGGGTGGGAGCCGCCCAGTACACGGACGTGCCCATGAATTTCGGCACCGTGATGCGCAATATCATCCTGACCGGCGGCGTGGCCCCGGCCCGGGCCTACATCGAAGAACTCATGCCGGACATCCTCACGGGAACAATCCAGCCCGGCAAGATGTTTGACCATACTGTTGCCCTCGACGAGGTCCCCGCCGGCTACCGGGCCATGGCGGACCGCACAGCACTCAAAGTGCTCATCCGTACCTAAGACTTTCCACCCAACCAAACGAATCCCCCACCCAACATTGGAGAAAAATTTGCTTACCGCCAACGCTTACGCTGCCCCGTCCGCTGACGGAGCCCTCGTTCCCACCACCATCGAGCGCCGCGACGTCGGCCCGCACGACGTGCTGATCGAGATCAAGTACGCCGGCATCTGCCACTCCGACATCCACACCGTCCGCGGCGACTGGGGACCCCAGCAGTACCCGCTGGCACCTGGCCACGAGATCGCCGGAATCGTCACTGAGGTCGGCGCCGAAGTCACCAAGCACTCGGTCGGCGACCGCGTCGGCGTCGGCTGCATGGTCAACTCCTGCCGCGAATGCGTCAACTGCCAAAAGGGCGAGGAACAGTACTGCCTCAAGGGAATGACCGGCACCTACGGTGCCGTTGACCGCGACGGCACCATCACCCAGGGCGGCTACTCCACCCACGTGGTGGTGACCGAGGACTTCGTCGTGCGGATCCCGGAGGGCCTCGAGCTCGACGTCGCCGCGCCGCTGCTCTGCGCCGGCATCACCACCTATTCGCCGCTGCGCCACTGGGGCGCGGGACCCGGCAAGAAGGTGGCCATCGTCGGGCTCGGCGGGCTGGGACACATGGCCGTCAAGATCGCCCACGCCATGGGCGCCGAGGTCTCCGTTCTTTCGCAGTCCCTGAAGAAGCAGGAGGACGGCCTGAGGCTGGGCGCGGACCACTACTACGCCACCAGCGACGAAAACACCTTCACGGACCTGGCCGGCAGCTTCGACCTGATCATCAACACCGTCAGCGCCAAGATCGATATCAGCTCCTACCTGCAGCTGCTGACCCTCGACGGTGCCCTGGTGAACGTGGGCGCCCCGGCGGAGCCGCTCCCGGTGAACGTCTTCTCGCTGATCATGGGCCGCCGCTCCTTCGCGGGCTCGGCGATCGGCGGCATCCGCGAAACCCAGGAAATGCTCGACTTCTGCGCCGAGCACAACCTCGGCGCCGAGATCGAAGTCATCCCGGCTGAGAAGATCAACGACGCCTACGAACGCGTCCTGGCGTCCGACGTCCGCTACCGCTTCGTCATCGACACCTCCACCCTGGTCTAAGAAGGCAACAAAACCGGGCACCAAAAGCAGCGCCACCCAGGGGCGGCGCCACGCCAGGTCATGACCCGAAGCAGTGCCGTCCTCAGGAGAGGGCGGCGCTGCTTTCGCGGTTAACGTCCACCAGCTGGACCGTCACGCCCGTGCTCCGGAAGAGCTCCACCTGCCCCGGGTCCGCCCCCGCGTCCGTCACGAGCGTCCAGGGGAGCGGGATCCGCGCCCAGGCATGGAACGGGCGCTTGCCGAGCTTGGTGGAGTCCGCAAGGACGTACACATTGTCGCCGCGGCGTGCCATCAGCTCCTTGAGCCTGGTCTGCGCGTGGTCGGCCTCGCACAGCCCGTCGTCGGCCGTGACCGCATCCGCCCCGAGGAAGACGCGGTCGAAACTCATCCGCTCCAGGGCCGCTTCGGCGAGCGGGCCCACGAAGGTCTGGCTGACGCCCCGAAGCCGGCCGCCCAGGCAGTCCACCTGGATGCCGGGGGAGTCGGCCAGTTCCTGGAGCGTGTTGATGCCCGGGGTGGTGACGGACAGGTTTTCCCGGCCGCGCAGGGCGTGGGCCAGGGCGCCCACGGTCGAGCCGCCGTCGAGCAGGATGATTTCGCCGTCGTGCACCTGGCTGGCCGCCCAGGCCGCAATGGCCTGCTTCTGTTCAAAGGCCTCGCCCGTGCGCTGCCGCAGGGACGGCTCCGGGTGCGCCCCGAGCGCGACGGCGCCGCCGTAGGTGCGTGCCAGTTTTCCCTGCTCGTTGAGCTGGGCCAGGTCCCGCCGGATGGTGGAGGCCGTTACGGCGAAATGGCGTGAGAGCTCCTCCACGGAGGCGAGGCCGGTGGTGACGGCGAGGTGGTAGATCTCTTCGCGCCTGGCTTTGGCGGTGGTCATCTCTGGCTCTCCTTCGGCGTCGGCTGGTGCCTCCGCAGCTGTGCCTGGCGGTCGGTCAGGCTGTCCCCATGCTATTCCGCGCGGCGCTGCTCCGTGCGGTTTAGGGTGTCACAGGGACGCGCCGCCGCAGATCACGTAGTTCTGGCCCGTGATGGATTTCCCATGGTCACCCAGGAGGAAACCCGCCAGGGCCGCAACGTCAACGGGGTCCACCAGCTTCCCCAGTGCCGGCACCTTGGGCGGCGTTGCGGCCCGACCCGGATCGGCCAGCATGGGAGTGTCCGTGGGCCCGGGCGAGAGGACGTTGACCGTGATGCCGCGTGGTGCCAGCTCCTGCGCCCAGCTGCGGCCCATTCCCAGCAGTGCCGCCTTCGTCGCTGCGTACTGGCTCTTGCCGGGCGATCCCGTGGACGTCCGGCTGCCGATCAGCAGGACGCGGCCGCCGTCGGGCATGTGCGGCACCAGGGCGTTCGCCAGCGCACTGGCGGCGGCCACATGCACCGTGAACATCCCGGCCAGCGCCTCCGGATCCAATTCGCCCAGGACAGCGGTCCGCTGGTATCCGGCGGCATGCACCAGCGCGTCGGCAATGCCGACGCCGGCAACGCACCCCGCCAGCGACGCCGGATCGGAGAGATCGGCGTGCAGCCAGCGGAAGCCAGGCCCGAGTGCTGGTTCGCTGCGGCTCAGCCCCGTGACAGTCCAGCCGTCGGCCAGCAGCCGCTCCGCGACGGCCTTGCCGATGCCCGAGCTGCACCCGGTGACGACCGCGTGCCGGGCGCCCTTCCCAGCGGCGTCCTCAACCGCGGTGCTCACGAGTCGCCGCCGGGCGTGGTGCTTCCCCCGTAGGCCCACTGCGGATCCACGCGCACGAACTTGATGGCCTGGCGGAAGTACGTGTAGGCGATGTTCAGTGCCCCGTCCGGGCCCTGGTGGATGGATGGATAAGAGTACTCGCGGTTCAGGCCGTCCCGGGAGTTGTTGGACAGGCAGTAGCCGTCGCCCACGTCCAGGTTGCGCCGGATGGGCCAGCTGCGGCCGGAGTCCTCGGAGATGGCCAGCGTCATGGGGGAGCGCGGGGTACCCCAGAATGCCTTCCGCTCCCCGCCAGCCGCGCTGCTTCCGGGAAGCGCGCCGCCCGCCGGCACAGCCGGTTCGGTGATCTGCCCCTGTTCGTCGGCCAGCCCGTCGTCGTCGATCTCGTCATAGAGGGAGAGCCGCCGTTCGGTGTTCTCTTCCGCCCTGACGTGGTTGTAGACCAGCGCCAGGCGCCCGTCGGCTAGCGCCGTGAACTGGATGGAGGAGTTGTTGTTGGGCAGCTCGGTGGGGACGGGCTCGCTCCAGGTGGTGCCGTCGTCGGTGGAACGCGACTCGTAGATCGAGTCCGCCCAGCGGCTGCGGAACAGGGCCAGCAGGGATCCGTCGGCCACCGGCTGGATGTTCATGTGGACGCAGCCCAGGCTGCCCGGCAGGACGTGTTCGGTCCAGGTGGCGCTGGCGTCGTCGGAGATCATCACGGCGCTGTCGTCGCTGTTGCCCACCCACTTTTCGCCGGGGGTGGTGATGCAGCGGAAGATCGGGATGATCAGGCGGCCGGACGGCAGGACCACCGGCAGTTGCCGGACGAACACGCCGCCGGTTTCGTTGGCCGCGAACAGCGTTTCCACCGGGCCCCAGGTCCGGCCGCTGTCGGTGGATGTCCGACGGCGGACCTCGGCGGTGTCCTGGTTGCCCGCCTTCTGCGCGGTGTAGAGCAGCCATAGGGCGCTGCCCTGACCGGATGGGTCGGGCGCGGTGAACAGGATGGGGTTCTGCTCGGAGCGGGCGCCGTCATCGGAGAGCTGCTCCGCGGGGGACCACTGCGTGCTCCCGGGTTCCAGGGTGGAGAACCAGATGGAGATGTCCGGCACGCCTTCCTGTGTTCCGCCGAACCAGACGCATCCCAGGCGTCCGTCCGGGAGGGTCAGCAGGTTCGCAGCGTGGCTCTGCACGGTGGGCGCGGGCAGGTAGGCGAAGTCCGCGCCGTCGGCGTGCTTGACGGCGCCGTCCGGGCTGATGGTGCTGTACTCGGTGCCGTTGGTTGTCTGCATGGCCTCAGCCCTCTGCCTTGGCGGCGGCCAGGTGGGCCTTGGCGGCCAGCTCCAGGTGGGTCAGGTCGGAGGCCACCGTGGTGAAAGTGTAGCCCTGGCGCAGCCGCTGGGCGGCGATGTCGCCGGAGGCGGTGTGGATGCCCGCGGCGACTCCTGCGGAGGCGGCGGCTTCGGCGATGGTCTCCAGGGCGGCGTTGAATTCGGCTTCGATGGCGGGGTCCCCGGGGAACGCGCCGCCAACGGCGATGGCCAGGTCCGACGGGCCAACATAGATGCCGTCGAGCCCCGGCGTCGCGCAGATCTCCTTGACGTTCGCCAGGCCGTCCGGCGTCTCGATCATGGCGAACACCAGCGTAGCGGCGTTCGCCTCGGCCGGAACCGGGCCGATCCGCAGCGCGGAACGCATGGGCCCGTACGAGCGGCCGCCCATCGGCGGGTACTTGGCGGCGGCAACGGCAGCGGCCGCGTCGGCCGCAGTGTTGACCAGCGGGACGATCACGCCGACGGCGCCGGCGTCCAGCGCCTTGCCGATGGCGGTCAGGTTATTGTCCTCCACCCGCACCATACCGACGGCGGTGTGCCCGGCATCGATGGCCATGAGTCCGTTGAGCACGCCCGAGTAGCCGAGCAGGCCGTGCTGCGCGTCGAGTGCCACGTAGTCGTAGCCCAGCCGGCCGATGCGTTCCGTGGCCACGGGCGCGTCCAGCACGGCCCAGTAGCCGACCGCCTGCTCGCGGGCGCGGATCTTGCGGGCGAATTCGAGGGCGAGTTCTGATGTCATCTGTATCTTCTACCTTCAGTCAGTGGGTGCGTGCTTGGAGCGGTGCCGGATGTTTGCGGTGCCGGTACCGCGTGCTTGCGGGGAGGGTCAGCGGTTGTAGGCGGGCATGGGGCCGCGGAGTCCGGCGCCCACGGCGTCGCAGGCTTCGGACACCTCTGCGGGCAGCGGCCCCTTGGCCACGGCCGCGATGTTGGCGCGGAGCTGCTCCACCTTGGAGCCGCCCAGCAGCATGGAGCCCACGCCGTCCCGGTATGCGAGCCAGCGCAGCGACAGTTCCGCCAGTGTGATTCCGGCGTTCTCCGCGATGCCGGCCAGCGCGTTGACGGCCTCGAACAGCTGCTTGTCCCAGTAGCGCTGGGTGTACATGGCCGCAAGCTTGGAATCGCCGAAGCGGCCCTCGGACGGCTTGGAGTCGAAGCTGTGCCTGCCGGTGAGCAAGCCACCGCCCAGGGGGTTGTAGACCATGGTGTGGACGTTGTGCGTGGCGGCGAATTCGAGGTATTCCTCCTCCACCCGCCGGGCCACCAGGTTGTACAGCTGCTGCGCCACGACCGGCCGCGGTGCGCCGACCTCGCGGGCAACGTAGATGACGTCGGCGATCTGCCACGCCGCGAAGTTGGACACGCCCAGGGCGCCGATCTTGCCCTCGGCGGCGAGCTCCGCCACGGTGCGCAGCGTGTCGTGCAAGGGCGTGGCCCGGTCCGGCTGGTGCAGGTAGAACAGGTCGATGCTGTCCACGCCCAGCCGGCGGAGGCTGCCCTCGACGCTGTTGCGCAGCCCCTCGGGGGACAGCGGCGAGTGCTGGCCGTGGTCCGGGTGCGGCATGCCGGCCTTGGAGGCGAGGATGACGTCGTCCCGCCGCTCCTTCAGGAGCCGGGAGAGCATGTCCTCGGTGGCACCGCCGACGTAGGCATTGGCGGTGTCGATGGTGGTGATGCCGGCGTCGAGCGCCTCGTCCACCATCCGCCCGGCGGTGGCCTCATCGGCGGTGTCGCCGAACGTCATGGTGCCCAGGACGAGCCGGGAGATGGGTAGCTTCAAGCCGTCCACCGGGGTGCCTTCTGGCTGCTTGCTCATGCGTTGATTCCTTGTGGTTGCAGTGGGGGTACGGGATCTGGTTCGGGGGAGGCCGGGTGAGCCGGCGCTTCAGCCGGGCTGATTGGCGAGGGCCAGCGACCGGACCAGGTGCCGCGGCTTGAGGCCGCGCATGGTGGAGGGGTCGAGGGCCGCGCGGCGGAGCCTGCGGGTGTAGTCCTCCTTCGGGGCCGTCAGGACGGACGCGGTGGGGCCGGCTTCCACCAGCTTGCCGCGCTGCATCACCATGACGCTATCGCTGATCTCCTGCACCACGCCAAGGTTGTGCGAGATGAACACGTAGGTGATGCCGGTTTCGTCCTGGATGGACTTCAGCAGCCGCAGCACCTGGGCCTGGACCGAAACGTCCAGGGCGCTGGTGGCTTCGTCGCAGACCAGCAGCTCCGGCTTCGAGGCCAGGGCGCGGGCGATGCCGATCCGCTGGCGCTGGCCGCCGGAGAATTCCGCGGGGTGCTTGTCCAGGGAATTCGCGGGGAGGCCCACCTGGTCGATCAGCTTGGCCGCTTCCTTGTTCCGCTCGGCCCGGGACCGGACGCCCTGCAGCTTCAGCGGCTCGGCCACGATCTCCTGGGCGGTGAGGTGCGGATCCAGGGAACCGTACGGGTCCTGGAACACCATCTGGAACTTGGAGCGCAGCGGCCGCAGCTTGGCCTCGCTCATGGCGGCAATGTCCGTTCCGTCCAGTTCGATCCGCCCGCTGGCCGGTGTCACCAGCCGCATCAGCGCCTTGGCGATGGTGGACTTGCCGCAGCCGGATTCACCGACGATGGCGATCGTTTTGCCTTTGTCCACCGAGAAGGAGACGTCGTCCACCGCCCGGAAGGTTCCGCCGGGCACGTGATAGTCCACCACGAGGTTTTCGACGGAGAGGAACGGCTTACTCATGGCGGGCTCCGGTGTTGGTCATGGCGGCATTCGCCGCCGGGTCATTGCTGGCATTGTTGTTTCCGGCGTTGTTGTTTCCGGCGTTGTTGTTTCCGGCGTTGCTGTTTCCGGCGTTGCTGGTGTTGCCGACGGCGGGAGTTTCGTCCCAGGGGCCCAGGACCGGAACGGCGGCCAGCAGGCTGCGCGTGTATTCCGTGGCGGGGTGGTCCACGATCTGCTGGACGTCGCCGGACTCCACGAAGGAGCCGTCCTTCATGACGTGGATGCGGTCCGAGATCAGCCGGGCGACGCCGAGGTCGTGCGTGATCATCAGGATGCCGATGCCGCGCTGCTCCTGGAGCTCCAGAAGCAGGTCCAGGATGCCGCCCTGCACCGTGACGTCCAGCGCGGACGTGGGTTCGTCCGCGACGAGGAGCTGGGGTTCGCTGGCCAGTGCGATGGCGATCAGTACACGCTGCAGCATGCCGCCGGAGAGCTGGTGCGGGTACTTCTTCAGCTGCTTGTCCGGGGTGGGGATGTGGACCTGCTCCAGCAGGCGGATGGCGCGTGCCTTGACGGCGTCCTTGTCCTTGGAGGAGGCGGCACCGGCAATCCGGATGGCCTCGGACAGCTGGCTGCCGATCGAGTGCACCGGGCTCAGCGCCGTCATGGGGTCCTGCGGGATCAGGGCCAGCGTCTTGCCGCGGACCTTGCCGATTGCCTTGGGATCAGCGGTGATGTCAACGCCGTCGATCAGCACGGTGCCGGAAAGTACCGCGAGGTCCTCGGGCAGGAGCCGGAGGATTCCCATCGCCGTCGTCGATTTGCCGGAACCGGACTCACCGATGATGGTGACGGTCTCGCCCCGGTGGATGCTGAAGCTGACGGAGTCCACCGCGCGGATGATGCCGGCGTCGGTGATCAGTTCAACCTGGAAGTCGCGGACCTCCAGCAGCGGCTGCTCCTTGTGGCCGGAGTCGCCGTGACCGGAGCCAGCAGGAGCTGCGGTATCGGTGTGTGCGTTCATGTCAGGCACCCTTCTTCTTGCGGCGGGGACGGTCGCGGAGGCCGTCGCCCAGCAGGTTCACGCCAACCACCATGAGCACGATCACCAGGCCGGGCAGGGTGACCATCCACCACGAGGTGGTGATGTAGTCCTGGCCGTCGGAGATGATGCGGCCCCAAGTGGCGAACGGACGCTGCGGGCCGGCGCCGAGGAAGCTGAGGGCGCTTTCCAGGAGAACGGCCTGGGCCAGGAGGAGCAGGACAACCAGGGTGGCCTGCTTGATCACGTTGGGGATGATGTGCTGGATCAGGATCTGGACCCGGTGGAGGCCCAGGATCCGGGCGGCCGAGACGTAGGGCTTTTCGCGTTCCACCAGCACCATTGACCGCGTCAGCCGGGCCACTTCGGGCCATTGGGCGATGGCGATCACGAAAGTGATGACCGGGATCGATGGGCCGAACAGTGCCACCACCAGGAGCAGCATCATGAGCAGCGGCAGGGACATCTGCGCCTCGAGGACGCGGGAGATGATGGTGTCCACCCAGCCGCCGAAGTAGCCGGCAGCTGAGCCGAGGATGATGCCGATGGCGCCGGAGACCAGCACTGCCAGCAGGCCGATGGTCAGCGAGACCTGGCCGCCGTGCAGCACCCGGGAGAGGAGGTCGCGGCCCAGCTGGTCGGTGCCGAACAGGTGCCCGTTCGTGAACGGCGGCAAGCGGCGGGCGGAGAGGTCCTGGAAGTTGGCGTCCGGCAGCGGAAGCACCTGGGCCAAGATGATCGGAATGATGACCAGCAGGGTGCAGACCGTGCCCACAACGAGCTTCCACTTGGCAGCATTACGACTGCGCGTGGCACCGGCCTTGGCAATGTCCGCCTTGGTGACGGCGCTGGGGCTCGGCTGCCGGGTTGGCGTTGCGGTGTCGCTGAGGCTCATGCTGTTGCCGCCTTTCCAAGACGAACGCGGGGATCAAGTAGCGGGTAGGCGAGGTCGATGACCAGCTGGACACCCACCGCCAGCAGCGCGGTGAGGAGGACCGTTGCCTGGATGAGGGGGTAGTCGCGGGTTTCGAGTGCACGGACGATCAGGGAGCCGACGCCGGGCCAGGCGAACACCACTTCCACCACCACCACGCCGTTGAGCATGGCGGCGAACCGGGTACCGAGTGCGGTGAACACCGGGATGGCGGAGTTGCCCATGGCGTAGCGCCAGGTGAGCACGGAGTTCCTGACGCCGCGGGAGCGGGCCACTGTGAGGTACGGGGCGGCGAAGTTGGCGGTCATTTCCCGCCGGACCATCCGGGAGATCAGGGCGATCTGCAGGATGGCGATGGTGATGGTGGGGAGCACCAGCCCGCCCCAGGTGGCGAAGCCGGAGGCCGGGAAGATCGGTATCAAAACAGCGAAACCCGTGAGGAGCATGATGCCGGTCCAGAAGTCGGGCATGGACTGCCCGGCGATGGTCAGCACGTTCACACCGAGTTCCTTGCCGGTGTCCGGGCGGCGGGACATCCACACGCCCAGCGGGATGGCCACCACGGCGGTGAGCAGGATGGACGCGGTAGCGAGGGTCAGCGTGTACGGCATCCGCTCGGCCACCACCTGCATGGCGGGGGCCTGGAAGGAGTAGGACTGTCCCAGGTTGCCGGTGAACAGCTGCTGCAGGAAGATCCAGTACTGCTCCAGCACCGGCCGGTCCAGGCCGAACTGCTGCCGGACAGCAGCGAGCTGTTCGGTGGTGGCCAGCGGTCCGGCGTAGGAGACGGCGGGATCGCCGGGGGCCAGGCGGATCAGGATGAACACGGTGGACACCGTGAGGAACACGGTCAGCAGGCCCTGTCCCAGGCGCTTCAGGATGTAGTTCGTCATGGCTTAGGCCTCCAGCCGGACATCAACGAGGGGGTAGGAGTTGGTGGGTGCCAGGTTGATGCCGGACACCCGCTCCCGGTGGGCGAGGACGGACTTGGGTACGAACGCCCAGGCACAGGGCCAGGTGTCCCACACCGCCTGCTGCGCGTCGTTCAGCAGTTCGGTCCGGCGGGCCGGGTCCGCTTCGGAGGAGGCGGCCTGGATCTTGGCCGTGACCTCGGGGATCACGTAGCCCTGGTAGGTGTCGCGGGTCTGTTCCTTCTCCGGGGTGCCGGAGTACATGCCCTGCAGCATGGTGATGGCCAGGCCGGTGGGGCTGGGGAAGCCGTTGCCCAGCAGGTCCCAGTCCCCCTGCTTACCCTGGCGCCAGGCTAGGATGTTGCCGCCGGGTTCGAACTGCTGGAGCTCGGTTTTCACGCCGACGGCGCCGAACATTTCCACCAGGGCCTCCATTACGGAGGTGTCGGACGCGAACTCGCCGGTTTCCCAGATGATCTTCAGGGTGAGGTCCTTGACGCCCAGCTCCGCGAGCCTGGCCTTGGCCTTTTCCGGATCGTAGGTGTAGGTGCCGGTCTTGTGGTAGCCGGTGAGGCTGGAGGGCGTGACGCCCTCGGCCTGGGTAACGGAGTCCACCAGCACGTCCCGCACCAGGGCTTCGCCGTCAATGGCCATGCTCAGCGCCTGGCGCACCCGGGGATCGGCCAGTGGGTGGCCTGCGGGCTTGCGGAAGTTGAAGAAGATCTGGTTCAGCCGGAGGCTGGACGCCTCTTTAAGGACGACGCCGGGAAGTCCGGCGAGCTGTTCGCGCGAGTCCGGTGTGATGGAGTCGATGATGTCCACCTCGCCGCTGCGCAGCGCAATGACGCGGCTGGATTCTTCGGGGAGGAACCGGACTTCCACGTTCTCCACCTGCGGTGCGGGACCCCAGTAGTTCGGGTTGCGCTCCAGGCTGTAGGTGCCTGCGCCGCGGTTGAACTTGGTGACCACGTACGGGCCGGTCCCCACGCCTTCCTGCAGTTCCTCCGGCTTGTTCTGCGCGGCCGGGGTAATCAGGATCATGCTCATGAGCGAGTCCAGGATGGGGATGGGCTTTTTGGAGACCATCCGGAAAGTGCGGTCATCCACCGGCACCACGGTGGGGAATTCGGGGAAGAAGCCGGCCACGAAGGAGCCCTGCACCTGCTGGTACATCTTCAGGGCCGTGGCAACGTCCTCCACCTGGACGGGGCTGTTGTCCGAGTAGCGGACGCCGTCGCGCAGCCGGACGGTCCATACGGTGGGGGCCGTCATTTCGAAGCGGTCCGCAAGGACCAGCACCGGCTTGGTTTCCGGACCGATGGCCGTGAGGCCCTGACGCACAGCGCGCTGGACAGTGACGGCGGCGTCAAACTGGTTGAGCTTGTTGTCCAGGCTGACCAGGGACCTGTTGAGGGCCAGAGTCAAAGTACTTGGGCCCGGTAGCCCTGTGGGCCCGGCACATCCGGCGAGGCCGCCTGTGCCCAGGAGAAAACCGGCGGCTGCGCCGAACTGCAGGAGGCGGCGCCGTGAAATCTCACTTCCTTGAGGAAGAACGGTCATCGTTGACCTCTCGGTAGAACGGGACGGCTGGCGGCCGGATGGCCTGTGCCGTGTTACATGGGTCACTCTGCCACTGTTGCGCGTTTCGCGCAACACCTATGGCGCATTTCGCGCAATAGTGTCATGATGGTGGCTATCGGACGTACGGACCCCAGGGCCCGGAAAGCCGGAATGTTCTTCACGAACGCCGTTCCGGCCGTTCGCATATTCCAAGGGAGGAGGAGAACGTGACAGCAGTGCTTATTCAGGCCGATGACTTTTCCGGTGCCGCCGAAGTAGGGCAGTGCTTTGCCCGCCAAGGCCTGGCCACGCGGGTCCTCCTTGGCTCCGGGACGCCGGCGCAGGCCGGGGCGACGCCGCCGGCCATCGCGCCGGCTCAACTTCCGGGCCAGGCAGCGCAGCCGGCCGCCGTCGTGGTTGTTGACACGCACTCCCGGAACCTCTCCGGCGGGGCGGCAGCGGCAGCCGTGGCCGAAGTGTTCGGAGGCACCGCCGCATCGTCGGCAGGGGTGCTTTTCAAGAAGATCGACTCGCTCTGGCGGGGCAACGTGGGCGCAGAAATAGGCGCGCTTGCAGGCCTGGGGCTGCATGTGGTGATTGCCGGCGCCCTGCCCCAACTGGGCAGGACCGTTGTAGGGGGCAAGCCCGTGGTGGCCGGCGTTCCGCTGAACCGGACCGGCCTCTGGGCGGCCGAAACAGCTGCCCCGCCGGCCAGTGTGCCGGACCTGCTGCAGCAAGCCGAGGGCCCTGCGGCTGATCTCCTGGACCTCCATGTTGTGAGGTCGGGACAGCTTCCCGTGCAGCTGGGCAGGATCCTGTCCGGGGCGGCCCCTGCCGTGGTGGTGGCCGATGGTGAGACCGAGGCGGACCTGGCGGCCATTGTGGACGCGCTTGTCCGGCTGGAGTTCAAGGCAGGCGGCAGGCGGGTGGTCCTCGCGGGTACCGGTGGGATTGCAGATCTCCTGGCACGCAGCGTCGGGGCGCAGCCTGCGCGTAACACGCAGTCTGTGGAGCTCGATGTGCCCGGCCAGCAACGCGACGCGGTCACCGGTACTCCGGCAGCTGTGCCGCGAGGGAGCCCAGGGCCAGTCCTCGCCGTCGTAGGTTCCGCCTCCGACACGGCCCGGAGCCAGTTGCAGGACCTCGAAGCTGCGGGTTTCCTGCTGCTCGGGCTCCGGCCGGAGCAGCTTGGCCGCCCGGCGGCGCAGCAGCCGCAGGTACAGCGCGCCAGGGATGCGCTCGCGGCCGGGGCGGCCGTTGCCTTGACGGTTGCGGCGGACCGGGTGAATCCGGGCGAGGCGGGCGTGATCGTCCGCAACCTGGCCCGCTTTGTCTCCGGCATTCTCCGGGGGACGGGCCCAGAGACGCGCCCAGCGGCGGGCCCCACGGCCGGGATCAAACCCGACCTCATTCTCACAGGCGGCGAAACTGCCCGGGAGGTACTCGACGCGCTCGGCATCACCGCCCTGGAACCGCTCGACGCCGTCCAGCACGGAGCCGTGGTCAGCCTCGCCGATGACGGCAGGCTCGTGGGCACCAAACCCGGCAGCTTCGGCGACCGGCACGCGCTGACCCAACTTCACCAATTGATCCAAAGCCGCAGGGTTTCGCCCGTTGCCGGCCTTTCAACCCAACAAACACTTGACCGCCCTTCCGAGAAATCTGGAGCAGTAATGAATTCAGCTGTAGTGAACGAAACCGAGCAGGACACCCGCCCCTTCATCGCTGTCACCATGGGCGACGGCGCCGGCGTCGGCCCCGAAGTGACTGTGGGCGCGCTGCTGGCGGAAAACGCCTACCGCGACTGCCGCCCGGTGGTCATCGGCGACGTCTACCGGCTTGAACTCGGCGCCAAGGCCCTCGGCGTCACGCCCGACATCGTCGAGGTCCAGACCGTGCAGGAAGCCGTCTTTGAGCCCGGCCGCATCAACGTGATCGATCCCAAGCTGCTGTCCAAGGACCTGCCCTGGGGCCAGGAATCGGCCGAGGCAGGCAACGCCGCCTACCACTACATCCGCATCGCCTGCGAGCTCGGCATGAAGGGCGACGTCCAGGGCATCTGCACGGCGCCGCTGAACAAGGCGGCACTGCACAAGGCCGGGCACATCTACCCCGGCCACACCGAACTGCTGGCGCACTTCATGGGCATCGAAGAAGTGTCCATGATGCTGTCCACACCCAAGGTCAAGGTCATTCACGTCACCACCCACATCGGCCTGATCGATGCCATCAACAAGATCGAACCCGGCCTGGTGGAACGGACCGTCCGCCGCGGCTACGAAGCCATGCAGCGCGCCGGCATCGCCAACCCCAAAATCGGTGTCTGCGCCATCAACCCGCATGCCGGGGAGAACGGACTGTTCGGGTACGGCGAGGAAGCCGAGAAGATCACCCCGGCCATCGAAAAGCTGCAGGCCGACGGCGTCGACGCCATCGGTCCGCTCCCGGCCGACACCGCCTTCTTCCTGGCCGGCCGCGGCGACTACGACCTGATCGTGGCGATGTACCACGACCAGGGCCACGGTCCCGTGAAGGTCCTGGGCATCGAGGCCGGCGTCAACATTACGGTAGGGCTGCCCGTCATCCGCACCTCGGTGGACCACGGCACCGCGTTCGACATCGCGGGCAAGGGCATCGTGGACGTGCGCAGCATGATCGAAGCACTTCGGCAGGCAGCGGAGATGTCCCCGAGCCCGGCGCTCCGGAAGTAAGCACTGAGCCCGGCGCTCCGGAAGTAGGAGCGCCGGGCCGGCCAGCGGCGGCCCCTATCCGGCAGTCATCACGTGGGTGAAATGGTCGTACCGGAAGGTGAGGGGACCGCCGTCGTGCGCCAAACTGATGTTGGCGCCGTTCGGGGAGCCGCCCGCTCCGTAGCTCACAGCCCAGGACCGGTCCAAAGCGGCCTTGAACTCGTATGTGCCGGCGGGAAGGCCGGGTACGGACAGCTTCCAGACCAGGTCGGCGGGGTCCAGCACCAATTGGGCCTGGTCGCACGCCGGCATCCAGTCCTCCGGGCACCCCAGCTCCGAGTTCATGCTGCCGGCCGCGGCCACTGAACCGGGCTGCTGCGAAGCGTAGACCGGGCTGAGCAGGTGGGTCGTGTGATCGTACCGGAATGTGACTGCACCTCCCGGGTGCTCCAGCACGATGTTCCCGCCGTTGAAGGCGCCGCCTGCCCCGTAGTTTTCGTCCCAGCTGCCGTTGATGGCGGCCTTGAACTCGTACGTCCCCGCCGGGAGGTCAGGCACCGTGAGGCGCCACACCTTGTCCGCCGGGTCGAGCGCCATGAAGGCCTCCCCGCAGGCAGGCTGCCAGTCGTCCGGGCAGCCCAGCTCGGAATTCAGGCTGCCGGCCACCGTGACCGTATCCGGCTGCGGGATCTCGCCGGCCACCACGGTCCGGATATCGCTCACCACGTTCGCCGCGCCCGGAACGGCCATCGTTGCCCGGTACCGGACGTCGGTGCCGTCGGCGAGGCCCAGCGCCGCTACATCGTCAAAGACGGTGTATGCCGGCGATGAACTGTCCGAACCGATGGCAGCCCAGTCGCCGCCGTTGACGCTCCGCTCGAAGCTGACCGTGTAGTCTGCCTTCTCCGGGCTGGCGGTGGCACTGACTTCCACCTTGCCGTCCACGCTGCTGCCCTCGGCCGGTTTCTGCATCACGAGGACTGGAGAGGGGACAGTGCCGGTCCGGGCCGCGCTCGCGGAGGTGTGCCCGCCGTTATCGAGGACCACCGCGCGGTATTCCACGGCCGTGCCGGGGTTCAGCCCGGTGACCTCGTGGAACACCTGGTACGGGGCGGTGTCGTCCGTGCCGATCGGCTCCCATTCTCCGCCCGCTGTCCGCGCCTGGAAGGTGACCTCGTAGAACGAGGAACCGTCGACGTCGGCCGCCGCCCGGATCCTGCCGTTGTCGCCTTCCGCTGTTGCCGGCTCCTGAAGCACGACGGCGGGAGCCGCCTTGGAGTGCGGGATCCGGCCTGACGATTCGTAGACCACTGCGGAAAGCGGCGGAACAGTGACGGTGAGCTTGCCGTCCGCGGCCGACTTGGATTCCGTTGCGGAGCCGGCGTCGCCATAGATCCGGCTGTACGTGCGCTTGGCGATGTACGTGGGCACCGCCGCCGTCTGTGCGGTCTGGCTGTTGTTCACCGCCACCACGTATTCGCGCTGGTCCGTCGCGTCCGTGCGGGAGAATGCGTAGATTCCCGGGCCGTCCGAGGCGTACCTGTTCTGGTGGGCGCCGTCGCGCAGGGCCGGGTGCCCGGCAGTCAGCGCGGCGAGTTCGCTGATCTTGCTGTAGAGCGGATGGCCGGTGTCGAAATTGTCCGTGGCATGCGTGGCGTCGGTTCCAAGCAGGTCATCGTCCAGATATTCGGGCACTTGGCTGGCGAAGAGTGTCTGGCGGGCATCCTGGTCCCCGCCGGGACCGGTGAAGCCCTGCTCGTCGCCGTAGTACACCACGGGGTTGCCGCGCGAGAAGTACATCAGTTCGTGGGCCAGCCGGTCCCGGGCAACGCGTTCGGCGTCGTCCGCGCCCGGGTTGTCCGCGGCAATGAAGCTGCCGATCCGGCCCATGTCGTGGTTACCCAGGAACGTGGGGAGCTGGTAGACGTTGGAGTCGGCGTCGGTGTACCAGTCGTCGGCGGCGAAGAACGCCTCCAGCTGGGCCGCCCCCTGGCTCCGGGAAGCAAAGTTCCTGGCTGCGTCCTGGAACGGGAAGTCCAGCACGGCCTGCATTTTGTTGCGGGTGGTGAACTGCGAGGTGAAGCTCTTGGACGTGTCAAAGACCTCGCCGAACATAAAGAACTCGTCCTTGCCCTGTTCCTTGGCGTAGTCCAGGACCTTGGGCCCGAACTCCTGCCAGAACTCGTCGTTCACGTGCTTCATGGTGTCGATCCGGAAGCCGTCCACGCCGAAGTCGCGGATCCACTTTTCGTAGACGTCCACCATTCCGTCGACCACTTTCGGGTGCTCCGTGAAGAGATCGTCCAGGCCGAAGAAATCGCCGTAGAAGGAGTCCTCGCCCTGGAAGGTGGTGTCGCCGCGGTTGTGATAAAGCGCGGGATCATTGAGCCACGCGGGAACCTTTAGCTCTTCCTCGCCGGGTTCCAGCTTGGGCTTGTAGGGGAAAGATGTTTTCGGGTCCAGTGCGGGGAAGTCCTCCGATCCGGCGAAGTCACGGTCATCGAACTCCTCGCCGGCGGCCGTCTTGTAGGGCGCCGCATCCTTTGAGATGTAGGCGGCCCGGTTGCCTTCCTCGTAGCCGATCACGTCCGCGGTGTGGTTGGTGATGATGTCGAAGTAGACCTTCATCCCGCGCGAGTGTGCTTCGTCGATCAGCGTCTTCAGTTCGTCGTTGGTCCCCAGGTGCGGGTCGATCTGGGTGAAGTCGGTGACCCAGTAGCCGTGGTAGCCGGCCGATTTGTCCTCGGGCTGGACCGCCTTGTTCTTGAAGCTGGGCGTCAGCCAGATGGACGTGGTGCCCAGGCCCTGGATGTACTCGATCTTGTCCAGCAGTCCTTTAAGGTCACCGCCGTTGTAGAAGCCTTTTTTCGTGGGGTCGAAGCCGGAGACCATCGGATCGGAGCCGAGCCCGCCGTCGTCGTTTGCGCTGCTTCCGTTACTGAAGCGGTCCGCCATCACGAAGTAGAAGTTCTCATCCGTCACCGGTGCGCGGAGCGAATGGGCGGCCGACGGGGAGCCCGGGCCTTTCGGCTCCGGCGCCGCGCTGGCCGGTAACGCGTTAGCCGGTGCCGCCAGCGCGGTCGCGATAACCAGCGCCGTGACCGCTGCGGCGGCACGCCTGGCCGCAGGCTTGAGGAGTGAATTTTTGCGGGGTGGATTCTTGTGGATTGCACTGCGGGAAAACACGATGAGGAAACCTTCCGGTTAGCGACATTGCTGCTGTGAAGGACGATGCGGGAGACCGGCTCCTGAGAGCCAAGTCACACTGTAAGCGCTTGCACTGACATTTTCCAGCAAATTCCAAGGTTGCTTGGTACCGTCCCCGGTTCGGTAGCATGAATCCCACCGCCTGCCGCTGAGGGAGCCTGTACTTGCCACCAGAAAGCACATCGCGGACCGGCCGCACCGGGATTGCGGACAGTCCGGAAGACCCGGTCCGCCGTCTCCGCGCAGCCGGCTGCGTCTTTGCCGAAGACGAAGTCCGCCTGCTCGCAGAGGCAGCAACCTCAGCCGCGGAGCTCGAGGCGATGATCGAACGGCGCATCGCCGGACTCCCGCTCGAACACATCCTCGGCTGGGCTGAATTCTGCGGGCTTCGCATCGGTGTGGCTACAGGCGTATTTGTGCCCCGCCGCCGGACCGAGTTCCTTGTCCGTCAGGCGGAGCTGCTGCTCCGCGCTTCCGACGGCGGGCCTTCCGACGGCGGCCGCCGCGCCGCCGTCGACCTCTGCTGCGGTTCCGGTGCCGTGGGGGCTGCCTTGGCCGCGCGCCTGGCCGGAATCGAACTGCATGCCTCGGACCTGGACCCCAACGCAGTGCGCTGCGCCAAGCGGAACCTGGAACCGGCCGGCGGCCGCGTCCATGAGGGCGACCTCTTCGACCCGCTGCCGCCCGGGCTCCGCGGCCGCATCCGGGTCCTGGTGGCCAACGCGCCCTATGTCCCCACGGCGGCGATCGGCACCATGCCGCCGGAGGCCCGCACGCACGAACCGCGGATGTCCCTGGACGGCGGGCCGGACGGGCTGGACATCCAGCGGCGGGTTATTGCCGGGGCAACGGAGTGGCTTGCACCCGGCGGGCACGTGCTGATCGAGACGAGCCGGGGCCAGGCGCGGCAGACCATCGGGCTTATGCGGCAGGCAGGACTGACAGCCCGGCTTGCGAGCGACCCGGAGCTGGACGCCACTGTAGCGATCGGAACTGTAGCGATCGGAACTGTAGCGATGGGCACTGCCGCGACGGGCGCTGCGGCGATGGGCAGGAGAGGCTAGAACCCGGCGGCGGCCTGCTCCTCCGCGGCCCGCGGTGATCCTGCCAGCAGCCCCGAGTAGAACCTGATGTACTCCCGGACCATCCGCTGTGAACTGAAGTGCTGCTCGGCCGCCCGCCGGCAGTCATTGCGGCGCAGCCAGCCGGCGCCCCGGAGCGACTCCGCGAGGCCTTGGAGGCTGTCCGCGAGGAACCCCGTTTCCCCGTCGCTGATGATTTCCGGTGCCGAACCCCGACGCGTGGCCACTACGGGCGTGCCGGCGGCCAGCGCCTCGATCATGACCATCCCGAACGGTTCCGGCCACTGGATCGGATTCAGCAGGGCGACGGATTCGCCCAGCAGCCGGTACTTGTCGGCAGTGCCCAGCTCGCCGAGGTATTCGATATCAGCACCCAGCAGCGGTTCGATCACGTCGTGGAAGTATTCCTGTTCAAACGGTTCGCGCATCTTCGCGCCGATCCGCAGTGGGATGCCCGCCAGGCGTGCCACCATGATGGCCTGCAGGAGGCCCTTGCTCGGGTGCATGCGACCCAGGAAGCAGGCTCCGCCATTGTGCGACGGGCTGAACCGGACGGACCGGAGGTCGATGCCGTGATGGATGACGGCGTCGATCTTCACTCCCCGGGCGGTGGAGGCCTGGTGCTGCGAGATGGCCACGAGTGAGGCTTCCCCGTGCATGGCGCGGTAAATCTGCGTAAGCTCGTCGTCGAACGGCCCGTGCAGGGTGGTGACGCGGGGAACATCGGGTCCCTTCCGCCGGCACAACGGACCCAGCAGTGTGTGGTCATGCACGACGTCCACATCCTGCATCGCTTCGTAGGCGCGGAGGACATGCAGGATCTCCTGCCTTCCCGAATCCATGCAGAGGCCCGACGATTCCGAGAGATTTGGAACCCTCGGAACGGGGCAGGTGCTATCGCCCGAGGCGGCAAGCACAACGTCGTGCCCTGCCTCCGCGAGCCCCACGGCAAGGGTGTGGACCACCGATTCCGTCCCGCCGTAGCTAGGTGGGGGAACAGGAATCCAAGGCGGTGCCACGATGCCAATACGCATAGAGCCTCCTATATCAGCCAGCCTTCCGGCCGGGGTCATGGTGGACCCTAATGAGGTCCGCCAGGGGTTCCTGCGTCCCCAGATGCAGCTCAATCGACGGCGGCAGCCCCGTCACGTGTGCGTTGTTTCCCGAAACCTCGATGGTCAGCCGGGAACCGGCCAGCGGCACCTGCTCTTTTCGCAGGTAGCCGAATCCGTCCGGGAAGGCAGGGCTCAGCCAGAGCCGGCCGGTGGAAGCGGAAGGATCAAAGCGCAGCAGGACCCGGATGAGGTGGATGGGGGTGGCCGAGGCCCACGCCTGCGGTGAGCACGACGACGGGTAGGCCACCGGGGCCCGGCCCGCTTCTCGTGGGAAACCGCAGAAAAGCTCCGGGAGCCTGCCGCCAAAAGCCTCCGCGGCGTCGAAGACGGCCATAGCCACGCGCTGGGACTCTTCGATGAAACCGTAGCGCATCAGCCCGTCGGCAATCAGGGCATTGTCGTGCGGCCACACGGAGCCGTTGTGGTAGCTCACGGGGTTAAAAGCACCCATGGTGGAAGCCAGCGTGCGGACGCCCCAGCCGGAGAACATGTCCGGCTGCATCAGGCGCTGCGCCACGGGGGCCGCTTTGTCATCGTCCACGATGCCCGACCACAGGCAGTGCCCCATGTTGGAGGCGCAGGCATCCACGGGCCGTTTGTCCTTGTCCAGGGCCACGGCGAAATAACCGCGTTTCGGCAGCCAGAACCTGCGGTTGAACTCCTCCTTCAGTTCGGCAGCCCGGTCGCCCCAGATGCGGGCCAGAGTGGCGTCTCCGGCGTCCAGGGCCAGCAGTGCCCGGGCCACATAGGCGCTGTAGACATAGCCCTGGACCTCGCACAGGGCGATGGGCGGTTCGGCGAGGGTGCCGTCCGCAAAGTTGACGCCGTCGTAGGAGTCTTTCCAGCCCTGGTTGAGGAGCCCGTGCCGGGTGGCGCGCTCATACTCCACAAAGCCGTCCCCGTCACGGTCGCCGTAGCTGGTAATCCAGTCCAGCGCACGGTCCGCACTGGGCAGGAGCTCCTGCACTGCCCGCGTCTCCAGCCCCCAGCGGCTCACTTCCCCCAGGAGCTTAACGAACAGCGGAGTGGCATCCGCCGTCCCGTAATAGGTCGTGTCCCCGCCCAGCGACAGGGCGGCGCCGGAACCCAGGCGCACCTCGTGGAGGATCCGTCCGGGCTGTTCCTCGGTGAGCTTGTTGATTTTTTGGCCCTGGTGTTCGGCGAGGGTCTGTAGGGTGCCCAGCGCGATCGCGGGATCCACAGGAAGCGCCATGAGGGAGGTCAGGAGCGAGTCGCGTCCGAACAGGGCCATAAACCACGGGGCTCCCGCGGCAATCACCGTGCGGTCCGGATGCGCCGGGTCCGCGATCCGCAGTGAGCCCAGGTCCTGCTGGCTCTGGCGCAGGACCCTTTCGAGCACTGGATTGTCCATGGTGACCTGGGGTGCAGCGGCGCCCCAGCGTCGGTGGCGCAGGGCGGGAACCGATTCGTGCTGCGGGATGCTGGCGGAGAACCTGCCCGCCGGTTCGCTGCCGTCCGAGCTTGGCGTGACCACAATGGTGGCAGTCCAGGATCCCTTCGCTGGAACGGTCACCTTGTACATCACGCCGTGCCGGTTCACGTCCCCTCCGGGCGCCCTGACCGTCACACCCAGCAGCCTCCCGTTGTGGCGGCCGCTGATGATCAGCCGGTCGCTCTCCGGCCGGTGGGAGGGGCGCAGCTGCCGGGTCTTCCGGCCGGCCTTAACCTCAAACAGGTCCGCGAAGTCCGCCTCCACCGCCAGTTTGATGCTGCAGGGTGCGGGGACGCTGGAGTAGTTGTGCACAGTCAGCGTCTCGCGGACGCCGTCGCCCACCTGCCGGTCACGCTCGATCACCATGGGGCGGTCGGCCGCTCCGTCCGGCTGGGGCGCACGGCCGGTGAATACTGCCCGGTAGGGTTCCGGGTTCACCGACGTGAGTTCTTCCACCAGGTGGTTGTTGATCATGAGGTTCCAGCGCGAGATGATCCGGGTGTCCTGATAGAAGGCGCCGTGCGCCAAGGTGAGATCCAGGTCGCCGTTCCCGGCCGAAATAAAGAAGGAGGATCCTTCAACGATGGTCACTGCGTTGTGGCCGATTGATCCGGCGGTGTCCAGGTTCCAGCCGTTCATGGCCGCCGCCGACGGGCCGGATGCGCCGGGGAGGTTGCGTGGATTGGGGCCAGGCGTCGAAAGCTCATGAATTCACTCCGGACCGAGGATTCAATGGCTGACTGCTTAGCCACCCACATTCTAGAATTCCGACTGACTTCGGGCAAGGATTTTGAAGCCCGGCAGGTACGCAAACTGTGCCGCCGCGGCCGGAACGAAGGGGCGCCGCCGGGAACACGAAACGGGGCCCTCCCTTGGCCGGACAATGCGTCCGGCACGGGAGGACCCCGCCCTGTTGAGGCTGGACTCCGTGAACTAGCTGGAAGCCCGCTCAGGGTTAACGTTCGTGGCGGCCCCGGCAGGCGTGGCGCCGCCTTCGTCGGACCAGTCCTGGCCGGTTGAGTCATTCAGTGCCGGATCGCTGGTGACGTCAGGTGTGCTGCTGTCAGGTGTGCTGCCGTCCGAGGTGCCGAGGTTGACGGTCTCCGGGTGCGTGCTGTGGGACGGGACGTAGTCGCCGGCCGGCAGCAGACTCTCCGTGCTCGAATCGCCGCTTTTCGCCGGGCTGTCCTTGGCGCCGTTCTTGCCGGTGCCGGCCGCGTTGTCACGGTGGACGGCGGAGCTGATGACCGTGCCTGCGCGGCGGGCCGCCTCGGTCAGCTGATCAGAGACTTCGGGAGCCCTTTCCTTGACCGCCTCGGTCGCGGCAGCCACTTTGTCCTGGACCGGCTTGCTGTCCCAGAGGGCGGCAGCCCGTGCCTTGATTTTCTCGTAGGCGGCGCGGCCGGACCTGGATCCCAGGATAAATCCGGCTGCCACACCTGTACCAAAAAGAAGTTTTGCTTTCATGTTGTACTCCTGCTCCGTGAGAAGGTTCCGTACTCGGGCGGACCGTTCAAGGGGTTGCCCACAAACAAAAGGCCACAGAATAGAGGGCCGTGAATGAAAAAACGGCCCCCGGGAAGGAATCCCGGGGCCGTTTTTCAGGCCAGACTCCGCTTTAGCGGGCTGTGCGCTTGGTGATCATGCCGTAAACAAGCAGGACGATGATCGCACCGCCAATGGCCAGGAGCCAAGTGGACAGCGAGAAGAACTCGTTGATGTTTACGTTGAAGAGCAGGCTGCCAATCCAGCCGCCCAGGAGGGCACCGACGACGCCAAGGATGAGCGTCATGATAATGCCGCCACCCTGCCGGCCGGGGAGGATTGCCTTAGCGATGGCTCCGGCGATGAGGCCCAGAATCAGAAATGCGAAAAAACCCATTTTATCGTTCCTTCTTCTTTCATTGAGGAGGTGCCCGGATCCCGGGCACGCTTCATCCTTCTACCTAATACTAATCATGCTTAGTATTAATCTGCCAGTCGGCGGCCCTGCGAGTTTCTGGGGAGCGCCGGCTTTCAGTGACCTTGGACGTCAGAATTAACTCCGGACTCGTCACCTCCGTCCAGCGTGGCGATGGCAGTTACGTCGTCCGCGTCCAAGGCAAAGCCGAAGATGCCCAGGTTCTCTTTCATGCGTTGTGGATTGGCCGACTTGGGGATGGCAACGAGGCCCTGCTCGATGTGCCAGCGGAGCACGATCTGGCCAGGGGTCTTGCTGTGCTTTTGGGCGATCTTTCCCAGTACTGGGGCGTTCAGGAGGTCGCTGCCCGCGCCCAGCGGACTGTACGACTCGGTGACGATTCCATGCCGCCGGTTGTAGGCGATATCCACTATCCGGGTGATGGACGGGCTGACCTGGATCTGGTTGACGGCCGGCACCACATCGCAGGCGTCCATCAGTCTTTCCAAGTGCGCAGGCTTGAAGTTGGAGACGCCGATTGAACGTACCTTGCCGTCGGCCTGCAGCCGTTCAAAAGTTTTCCAGGTGGAGATGAATTCGTCCCGCCGGGGGAGGGGCCAGTGGATCAACAGCAGGTCCACGTAGTCCAGGCCGAGGCGTTTGAGTGATCCGTCCAGTCCGGCCACGGCCCTGTCCTGGCCTTGGAATTCGCCGTCCAGTTTCGTGGTGATGAACAGCTCGGACCGGTCCAGGCCGCTCGAGCGGATGCCGTTACCCACGCCCGCTTCGTTGCCGTATTTCACCGCAGTATCGATGTGGCGGTAACCGGCTTCCACGGCCTGCACGACGGCGGCAGCCACCTGTTCGTCGTCCAGCGGCCAGGTCCCCAGTCCGATCTGGGGAATCCGGTGTCCGTCATTGAGCTCAATCACTGGTGAAAGTGCCATTCAACGAGTCTTTCCTATCGAAGTCGGTTTGCACAGATCTCCAACGGCACAGTCTTCCAACGATTCATTTACGGCCGGCGCGCCCAGTCGACCAGCCGGTCGCTGAGATCCATGAATCCGGCGTCAACCTGCTGCAGTTCGGGGTGCGCATCGTGCCAGCGGACGATTTCCCGGGCGCCGTCCGCGAACGGGATGGAGCAGTGGAAGGACGGCACCAGCGACTTGATCTTCGAGTTGTCGAACACCACGGAGTGCGCCCTGTCGCCGAGCAGCCACGGGCCACGTCCGGAATCGTGCGCCGCGATGGTTTCCGAAGCCACATGCACCAGTTCCGGGGCCGCGACGCCGGCAGCCCGGGCAAACAGCCGGTACACCTGGTCCCAGGGGAGGAACTCGTCGGAGGTGATGGTGTAGCTCTCGCCCACTGCCTGCGGCCGGCCCAGCAGGCCCACGAAGGCCTTGGCGAAGTCCCGGCTGTGCGTCAGCGTCCACAGCGACGTGCCGTCTCCATGGACCAGCACCGGCAGGCCCTGCCGCATACGGTGGATGTCCGTCCAACCTCCCAGCAGGGCAATTTTGGTGCGGTCGTAGGTGTGGGAGGGGCGGACCACCGTGACCGGGAAGCCGTCGTCCCGGTAAGCCCGCATGAGCAGGTCCTCGCAGGCGATTTTGTCCCGGGAATACTGCCAGAAGGGGTTGCGCAGCGGCGTCGATTCCAGGATCGGCAGGCGGGCGGGCGGCTTCTGGTACGCGGAGGCTGAGCTGACGAACACGTACTGGCCGGTCCGGCCCGAGAACTGCCCGATGGCCGCCGCCGCGTGGTCCGGGGTGAAGGAAATAAAGTCCGCCACGGCGTCGAACTCGCGGCCGCGCAGCGCCTCGCGCACGGCCGCCGCGTCCCGGATATCGGCGGTGACCACCTCGGCGCCTCCGGGCGCCGGCCGGGTCGCGGACATTCCGCGGTTCAGGATGGTTAGCCGGTGGCCCAGCGCGACGGCGAGTTCCGCCGCCGCCGCGCTGATTACGCCGGTTCCGCCGATGAACAGGATGTCCGACGACGACGCCACCGTTGCGGGACGAGTCACCAGGCGTAGTCTTCCGGGGCCGTCCGGTGGCCGGGGAAGATGTCGTCAAGGCGCTTGAGCGCATCGGCGTCGAGCGTCACGTCCAGGGCCCTGATGGCGGCGTCGAGCTGTTCCTGCGTGCGCGGACCCACGATCGGTGCGGTGACCGCAGGCTGGTGCAGCAGCCACGCGAGGGCAATGTCCCCGGGCTCGTGGCCGAGGTCGTCGGCCAGGTCCTCGTACTGGCGGATCTGTTCCTGGTGCTTCTTCAGCGTTTCGGCGGCCCGTCCTTCGGTACGCCGGACGCCGTCGCGCTCTTTCTTCAGTACCCCGCCCAGCAGGCCGCCGTGCAGGGGCGACCAGGGGATCAGCCCCAGTCCGTACTGCTGCGCAGCCGGGATGACTTCCAGCTCCACGTTACGGGTGAGGAGGTTGTAGATGGACTGCTCGCTGACCAGCCCGGTGAAGTTGCGCCGGGCGGCGGATTCCTGGGCCTGGGCGATGTGCCAGCCGGCAAAGTTGCTGCTGCCCGCGTACAGGATCTTGCCCTGCTGGACGGCCACGTCCATCGCCTGCCAGATCTCGTCCCACGGCGTGTTCCGGTCGATGTGGTGGAACTGGTAGATGTCGATGTAGTCCGTTTGGAGCCGCTTGAGGCTGGCGTCGAGGGCCCGCCGGATGTTCAGGGCGGACAGTTTGGAGTCGTTGGGCCGGTCCGTCATGGTGCCGTAGAGCTTGGTGGCCAGCACCGTGCGTTCGCGCCGCTCGCCGCCCCGGGCGAACCAGCGGCCAATGATTTCCTCGGTCCAGCCGTGCTTGCCGGAGCCGCCGTAGACGTTGGCGGTGTCAAAGAAGTTGATGCCGGACTCCTGGGCGGAGTCCATGATGGAGTGCGCGGCCGCTTCGTCGGTCTGGGGTCCGAAGTTCATGGTGCCCAGGCACAGGCGGGATACTTTCAGGCCGGAACGGCCAAGGTGGGTGTACTGCATTATGAGGGTCCTTTGCTTAATGGAGTTCAGGGTGTCTGGCGCCGGCGCGGGGGCTGGTTACATCTGGCTGAAGGCGGCGACGGCGGGGTCGGCGCCAGCCCGGGCACCGGACTCCAACGCGGTGATTTCGGTAAGTTCGTCGGGTGAGAGCCCGACGGCGACGGCGCCGAGGTTCTCCCGCATCCGCTTCGAATCGGCGGACTTGGGGATGACGATGGTGCCCTGGGCGAGGTGCCAGGCCAGGACCACTTGGGCCGGCGTTGCACCGTATTTGCCGGCCAGCGCTTTTACTGCGGCGGCATTCAGGTCAGACCCCTGGCCCAGCGGACTGTAGGCCTCCACGGCGATGCCGAGGTCCCGGCATTTGGCCGCCAGTTCCTGCTGTTGGAAGGTGGGGTGGATTTCGAACTGGTTAACGGCCGGGACCACATCCGCCGCCGGGAGGAGGGTGTCCAAGTGCTCCGGAAGGAAGTTGGAGACGCCGATGGCGCGGATCTGGCTGTTGGCGTAGAGCTTTTCCATCGCTTTCCACGCGTCGGTGAAGAGCCCCTGCGACGGCACCGGCCAGTGGATCAGGTAGAGGTCCACGAAGTCGACGCCAAGTGCCTTGCGGCTGTTCTGGAAAGCCTCGTGGGCGGTGCCCTGTTCGCCGTTGCGGAGCTTGGTGGTGATGAAGATTTCCTCGCGCGGAATGCCGGAGGCGGCGATGGCGGCCCCGACGCCTGCCTCGTTGCGGTAGGCCGCGGCGGTGTCAATGTGGCGATAGCCGGCCTCGAGCGCGTCCTCGACGATGCGCTGTGTTTCTTCCGGCGGCACCTGGAAGACGCCGAAGCCGAGCTGCGGGATCTGTACGCCGTTGTTGAGGGTCAGCTGCGGGATGGTGGTTAGGTTTGTCTGGGACATCGTCAGTTCTTCCGGTCGGAGGGCTCGCGGGAAACCGCTTTCATACGGGCTATGCATCGAGCCTATGCACTTTCCGGTGCCCTGTCAGTAGGCATGCCTGTTCCTGTTTTTCCTAGGACTGGCAGTCCTACCTTCGTTGTAGAAAAGGGGCTTCCCAGCCGTGCACAATGGAAGGCATGGGTCAGAGCGCCGAGTTTGGAAAATTCCTCAAAGCCATGCGGTCACGGCTGAAGCCTGAGGACGCCGGGTTGCCGGGCACCTCGGGTGCCCGGCGGGTTCCCGGGCTGCGCCGCGAGGAGATAGCCCGGCTGGCGGATGTGAGCACGGACTATTACACCCGCCTGGAGCAGGGCCGCAACATCCACCCGTCCAGGGCCGTGCTCGATTCCGTGGCGCGGGCGCTGCGCCTGGACTCCAGCGAGCAGGCGCACATGATGGACCTCCTGGAACACTGCGCTGAATCGCAGCGCCCGCCGATCCCGGCCCAGGGCGTCCGGCCGGCGCTGCGCCAACTGCTGGGCGCAGTGGGCGATGTCCCGGCGCTGGTCCTGGGCCGCCGGAACGATGTCCTGGCCGGTAACCGCCTGGCCTTCCTGTTGTTTGCCGACTTCCTTGCCATGCCCGCAGGGGAGCGTAACCTGACCCGTTGGCTCATGCTCGAGCCGCGCACCCGCGAACTGTTCCGGGACTGGAAGACCGTGGCGGCCGAAGCCGTCGGTGCCCTGCGCGTGGACGTCGGCCGGCACCCGAACGATGCCCAGGCCAATCAGCTGGTGGGCGAACTCGCGGTGCACAGCGAACACTTCCGCCAATGGTGGGCCGGGCACAGGGTGGCCGCGCCGTCCGCAGGCAGCCTTCGGCTCCACCACCCCGTGGTCGGGGACCTGGAACTGAACTTTGAAAACCTGGTGCTGCCGGACGACCCGGACCAGGTCCTCCGGGTGTTTTCCGCGAAGCCGGGTTCGCCGTCGGCCGATTCCCTGATGCTGCTGGGCAGCTTCGGCGCCGGAGCAGCAGGGGACTCCGGCGGCGTGTCGGGGACCACCGGCGGACCGCAGGCCACACAAATAGCGGATGTCAGCGACGCCAGCAGCGCGTCCTAAGCCCGTAACGGCCGGTAGCTGCCGGGATCTTGCCGTGCCCTGACATAAGTTCTGCTTATCCGTCCACGCAGAATAGGTCTTATCCATTCCTCCACCGAGTCCCTACGCTCGAATGAAGGAACCGTTCTTTGGTTGCGTCCCACTCAAGAACCTGGAAGAGACCATGCCTGATTTTTCCCCAGCAGCCCGCGCCAGCCGCATCAAATCGTCTCCTAGCGTGGCAGCTGCCGCGAGGGTACGTGAACTCAAAGCCGAGGGCCGCCGGATCCTTGACCTGACGGTCGGTGAACCGGACTTCGACACACCGCCGCACATCAAGGCCGCGGCCGTCGCCGCCATCGACGCCGGTGAAACGAAATACACCGCCGTCAGCGGCACCCCCGTGCTCCAGAAAGCCATCCTGGGAAGGCTGGAATACCACACCGGGGTCAGGTTCGAACCGGACCAGATCACCATCGGCGGCGGTGCGAAGCAAGTGATCTTCCTGGCGCTCATGGCCACACTGGACGCCGGGGACGAGGTCATTATCCCGGCTCCGTATTGGGTGTCCTACCCGGACATGGTCCTGGCGAACGACGGCACGCCCGTCATTGTCCCGTGCGCGGAGGAGGCCGGCTTCAAACTCACGCCGGACGCGCTGCGCGGTGCCATTACGCCCCGCACCAAGTGGCTGATCCTCAACTCGCCGTCGAACCCCACCGGCGCCGTCTACAGCCGCCAGGAACTTCGTGCCCTGGCCGAGGCACTTCGGGACTTCCCGCAGGTCAACGTCCTGACCGATGAAATTTACGACGAGATCTACTTCGGCCAGGGCCGGATTGCCAGCCTCGTCGAGGTGGCTCCGGAGCTGAGGGACCGGATCTTCCTGGTGAACGGGGTGTCCAAGGCCTATGCGATGACCGGGTGGAGGCTTGGCTATGCAGCCGGTCCCGCGCCGCTCATCGCAGCCGTAAACAAGCTGCAGTCCCAAATGTCGTCCTGCCCGTCCTCGGTCAGCCAGGCAGCGGCCGCGGCAGCCCTGTCGGGGCCCCAAGACTTCGTCAGCGAGAGCGTTGCCGTCTACCGGGACCGCCGTGACGCCGCCGTGGCCGGGCTCAACGCCGTCGACGGCCTGCACTGTGCCCCCGCCGAAGGCGCCTTCTACGCGTACGTAAACTGCGCCGGCGTCATTGGAAAGCGGACGCCTGACGGCGCTGAAATCAGCTCCGATGAGGACTTCACGCTGTACCTCCTCGACGCGGCGCACGTCGCCACGATCCATGGATCCGCCTACGGGCTCGGACCGTACTTCCGCATCTCCTTTGCCACCAGCCTGGACATCATCCAGGAAGCCACAGCGGCCATCGACAAGGCAGTCCGGGCCCTCAGCTGAGCTCCGGCACCATCCGCCGGCACCTCCGCCTCACCCAACCAGCAATCCCCACTCCTGTTAGGAAATCTCCCATGATCCACGTCAAGGCCAACATCGAACGCCCGGACGCCGACGTCGTCAGCCGGCTCTCCGCCTTTTCCTCCGCCACCATCCACGAAGCCCAGGGCCGCAAGGGCGCCCTGAGCTCGCGGATCAAGCCGATCGACCGGTCCATGTCCTTCTGCGGGCCGGCCGTCACTGTCCGCTGCGCACCCCAGGACAACCTGATGCTGCAGGTGGCCATCCACTACGCCCAGGCCGGCGACGTTGTCCTGGTGGCGGCAGGGGAGTACGAGGAGGCCGGGACGTTCGGCGACGTGCTGGGCAACGCCATGAAGGCCAAGGGAATCGCCGCGATGGTCACGGACTCGGGCGTACGCGACACCCAGGACCTGATCGAACTGGGGCTGCCCGTCTTCTCCGGCAACATCTGCATCAAAGGCACCGTGAAGGAAACCCTGGGTCCGGTCAACCACCCCGTCGTGTTCGGCGACGAAATCATCTACCCCGGTGACATCCTCCGCGGCGACGCTGACGGCGTCGTTGTGGTCCGCCGCGAGGAAGCCGAGGAAGTCATCGCCCTGTCACAGGCGCGCGACGACGCCGAACGCGAATTGATCAGGCAGTACCACGACGGCGGAACCACCATTGAGCTCTGCAAGCTGACCGACGTGCTGAAGGCCAAGGGATTGCTCGTGGAAGTCTAGGACACTTGAGACCGGCGCGAACAGGCAGCTGATGCCCTCAAATCGAGGATTTGAGGGCATCAGCTGCCTGTTCGCGCTTATCTGGCTCAATCCGCCAGCCGGCTCCTGGTATCGACGAGGTACCAGGTGGTGCCACGACCTGCGCGGGTGGGCATGATGCTGCCTTCAAAGACGAACAGCGGATCGGCAGTGTCGGCTTCGGCGCGCCAGAAACCGTTGACGGGGCAGTGGCTTCCTGTCCTCGCCGCCAGCCGGCTAGCGGGGCGGGAGGTGAGTGCAGCGGTTGTGCCTGTTTTCTTCATGGCGGTATACCTCACGGATTCCCTGGTCAATTCCCTATGGGCGGAAATTGAATCAATTTGTTTCCTTGATCCTAGGGAAATTCCGGCGCCGTGAATAATACCTAATTCGGGTGATCCGATAAGGCGGAACTATGGCTGGTTTGCCGACGCCGGGGAGTTCGATCTATTGGCCATACTTTTGGCTCATCATGTTCTGAAGCATTTCCTTCAATATAATCAGAACGGCGGATGCGGCCTCGGAAAGGGGTTCGTGGTCGGGGGTGCACAGTGCAATTTTTGACTGCAACGCCGGGCCGGTAATGCGCAGCACCTGGAAGTCCTCTTCGTGGAACAATGCTTCCGCCGCAGACCGTGGCAGGATCGCGGCGCCCAGGTTGGCCCGCAGCAGCCTTGCGAGCGAGGGGACGGATTCCACCTCGCCCATCAGGCGCAAGCGGAGGTTGCTCTCGTCGAAACCCCGTTCCACGATCTGGCGCAGGGTGTGGATCTTTTCGGGCAGGAAGAGCCCCAGCCCGGCCACATCACGGAGTCTGATCTCCCCGTCCGCTGCCTTGATCCCGGCTTTGGGGCTGATCACCAGGTAGAGGTCTTCGACGATCATGGTGGTGAACTGGACGCCGCGGATCGGCCCCGGCTCGTAAATGAGGGCCATGTCCAGCCGGCCGTTTTTGATGGCCTCGCTCAGGACGCCGCCGTAGATCTCCGTCAGGTGCACGACGACGTCCGGGTACCGGCGGTTGACCTCGCTGATGATCTGCGGCGCAAGGCTGGAGGCCATGCTGTACGGGGCGATTGCAACGGAAACACGGCCCGAAGGTGTTGCCCCGGATGTTTCCACGTCCTGGCGGGCCTGCTCCACCTGGCGAAGGATCATCTGGGCGTGCCGGTACAGGGTGTGGCCGGCCGCCGTCGGCTCGACGCCCTTCTTGCTGCGGATCAGCAGCCGCTGTTTCAGGTCGTTTTCGAGCGATGAAACCTGCTGGCTCAGCGCCGGCTGCGCCACATGCAGGGCCGCGGCCGCCTTGGTGATGCTGCCGGAATCAACGATCTGCACGAAGTAGGCCAACTTCCTGGTGTCCATGCCTCTCCACCTTTCTCCGCCGCTCCCGGAAGGCAGTGGTCATAGCCCGATTCTATGTCTCCCGAACCCGCGTGAAGTTGGTGACCGGGGCTCACGGGTCATAGCGACTACCTATCACGTGACATTGAATCGGTCTTTGTGTGAGCTCCGTCTCGATGCCAGAATCTATTCAAGCAAAGACGGCCCGGAATAGAGGAATTCATAACAAATTCCTGTGGGGTCATTCCGATTATTTATGGACTTTTAAATTTACTTACATGAAATATTCTTCCCCTAATGTTCCTGAAAAGGCATTGACCACCATCCACGCTAGTGAGGCAAAGATGAATCCGACAGTTGATCTCGTCGCCGATCTGGGCGAGGGCTTCGGCGCCTACACCGTGGGGGATGACCCGGCCCTGCTCGAGGTTGTGTCCAGTGCGAACATCGCCTGCGGTTTCCACGCCGGCGACCCGGACATCATGGACGCCACGGTAGCCGAATGCGTGCGCCGCGGAGTCGGAATTGGCGCCCACCCCAGCTTCCCGGACCTCCGGGGTTTCGGTCGCCGGGCCATGGACCTGGCTCCCGCCGAAGTACGCACCGACGTCCTCTACCAGCTTGGCGCGCTGTCCGGTTTTGCGGCTTACCACGGAACCCGGGTCGCCCATCTGGCACCGCACGGACGCCTGGGTAACCTCGTGGCCACGCGGGCGGACTACGCGGCCGCCGTGGCAGACGCCGCACTTGGAGCCGATCCCCGGCTCATCATCCTGGCCCAGGACGGCGAACTCGCCCTGGCCGCCGCCGATCGCGGCCTCGATGTTGCCATTGTTGGCATCGCGGACCGCGCCTACGAAGCCGACGGCACCCTGGTCCCCCGGGGCCGGGACGGCGCAGTCATCCATGATCCTTCAGTGATCGTGGAACGGACAGTCCGGATGGTCTGCGAGGGCCTGATCGAAACCGTTGCCGGCTTCGACATCCCCATCCAGGCAGACACCATCCTGCTCCACGGCGACAACGCCGGAGCCGTGCAGCTTGCGCGGCTCATCCGGGCCGAGCTCACGGCGGCCGGGGTCACCATCGCCCCACTGGCACAGGTGCTTGCCGCCAGGCAGGAAAAGGTGGCCTGATATGCCCGTCAACGCAGCGGCCATCGAGGTGCACGAGTCAGGCGACTCTGCCCTGCGCGTGGTGGCAGTGGATGCAGACCGTGAAGCCAACTGGACAACGGTTCACCGCCTCGCAGAGTGGCTGGAATCCTCGGGAGCCGACGGAGTCTACGGCGCCGTTCCCACCTACGACTCCGTGCTGGTCGAATTTGATGCCCGCTCCACTTCGGCCCGGCAGGTCAAAGCCTTCGTGCAGCTCGGACTGCGCCAGCTCGGCCACGCTGACACCCAGGTCCGGGCACCACGGGAGTTCGATGTGCCGGTGGTTTACGGCGGCGAATACGGCCCCGACCTGGAACGTGTTGCAGGCCAGCAGGGGCTCAGTACGGAAGACGTCGTCAGGCTGCACTGCGCCGGTTCCTACGTCATCAGGTGCCTCGGAGCTCCCGCTGGATCGCCCATGATGGACGGCCCCGGTTTCCCGCTGCCCGTGCCCCGCCTCAAGGATCCCCGGCTGAGCGTGCCGGCAGGTGCCGTTGCCGTGGCGGGCCGCCAGGCCGTCATCGCCCCGGCCACCGCTCCCGGCGGATGGTGCGTCATCGGGCAGACCCCGCTTACCCTGCTGAACCTGGCCAACGAGCCGCTGGTCCCCTACATGCCCGGAGACAGGCTGAGCTTCATCCCCGTCCCGGCGGCTGACTTCGGCGGGTACGCCGGGCGGTACCTGGAGCCGGCACGATGAGCGGCGTCCTGACCATCAGCCAGCCCGGAAACTCCGTGGTCACCGACCTTGGCCGGTTCCGCGGGCCGCGTTACGGGTTGCCCGTGAACGGCGCCCTCGACCAGTTCTCCGCCCGGGCCGCCAACATTCTCGCCGGCAACGAGGACAACGATCCCCTCATCGAAATCACGGCGCTGGACTTCCGGCTGCGGACGGACACCGACATCCTCGTTGCCGTCACGGGAGCGCCGGTCACCCTGTCCGTCGGTGGCAGGACCTGCCCGCAGTGGGAACCCGTCTCGGTCCGGGCCGGCGAAACCCTGGCGGTCCGGGGGATGACCGGCGGGCTCCGCGCCTACCTGGCCGTCCACGGTTCAGTCGCGGCGCCGGTCCTGCTGGGAAGCTGCGCCCCGGACACCGTCGTCGGCTTCGGCCTCAAACTGGCGGAAGGGACGCAACTGGAGGTCCGCCGCAGCGTGGCCCCGATCCGCCAGCCCTATTTCGACCTGCCGCTGTTCCGGCTGGGGCTCAGCCGCCCCGAGTTCGGAACCGAGCTCGTAGTGGACGTCACCGACGGCCCGGACATCGACGAGTTCGGCGACTCGGCCGGCCTGCTGTTTTCCTCGAGCTTTACAGTCAGCGGACGCAGCAACCACATCGGCCTCCGCCTTGGCGGTGAATTGCCGGAACGGCAGTCGTCCGCCGAACTGCTCTCCCGCGGCGTTCCGGTCGGGGCTGTGGAAGTCCCGTCCCGGGACGAACTCCTGGTCCTGCACCGCGGCCGCGGTGTCACCGCCGGCTATCCGGTCCTGGCCGTGGTGACCAGCATGTCCCTGGACATCCTGGCTCAGGCCAGGCCTGGGCACACGGTCACCTTCCGCAGAACCACTGTGGCCGAAGCCGCCGGAGCCCTCCGGACGGCTACACGCCAACTCGAAAACCTCCGGGCCGCCGTCACCACGGTGTTCGGCCTCCTCGGGATCGGCGCCCAGCCCCAATGGCACGATCTGGCTCCGGCAGTAGGAAGCTAAAAACCCTCGCATCAGCTCCAAAGCCTTGCTACCCTCCCCTTAGTTAGGAAAGCCATGTCAACTTCAACGCGTGCGGCCCAGCCGCACCAAGAGCGGCTCAGCAGCAAGCAGACCCGCAAAGTCGTCACAGCCGGCTGCGTCGGCATTTTCGTGGAACTGTACGACAACGGCATCTTCGCCTTCATGGCGGGGACGCTGGCGCTCGTCTTCCTGGCGCCCGGAAACCCGGACAACGCGTTGCTGTTCGTTTTCGCCGGCTACGCCGTCTCGTTCTTCGTCCGGCCCCTCGGCGCGGTGGTCTGCGGCTTCCTCGGGGACCGGATCGGACGCCAGAAACTGCTGGTCTTCGTCATCCTGCTCATCAGCGTGGCCACCGCAGGCATCGGGCTCCTGCCAGCGTACTCCGCGATCGGCATCGCCGCACCCGTACTGCTTGTGCTGCTGCGGATGGTGCAGGGCTTCTCCGTCGGCGGCGAGGCTGCCGGTGCCATGACGTTCCTGGCTGAGCACGCCCCCGAAGGCAAGCGCGGCATCATCACTTCCTACGCACAGATCGCATCCTTCGCGGCTCTCCTCACCGGTACCCTCGTGGCGTTCTCCATGTCGCCGTGGCTCAGCCAGGCGGCCATCGACGGCGGCGGATTCGGCGCCTTTGCGTGGCGTATCCCGTTCCTTGTCGCCATCCCCATGGGCATCATCGGCTGGTACATCCGCAAGGCCATCAGCGACACCCCCAACTTCGTGAAGCTGAAGGAAGAGGGCGGCCTGTCCAAGAACCCCCTCAAGGAAGCGTTCAAGTCCGCCGAACACCGCCGTGCCATGGTCCTGGCCCTGTTCATCCCGCTGATGAACGGCTCCGGCTACTACGTCCTGTTCTCCTACATGCCCACCTTCCTGAAGGGCAAGCAGCTGAACTTCACCATCGGCGAGGCGCTCATCGTCACCGCCTGCAGCCTCGTCGCCATCTGCATCGCCATTCCGTTCATGGGCGCCCTGTCGGACCGTGTGGGACGGAAAAAAGTGATCGCCGGCTCGGCCATCGCCATGGCAATCGTCGGCATCCCGGCCTACGCCCTGATCGCCACCGGCAACATGGGCCTCGCCATCCTCGGCGCCTGCATCATGGCAGTGGTCTTCGCCGGACACACCGCCGTCATCCACATCCTGATCGTGGAACTCTTCCCCACCCGCGTCCGCTACTCCGCCTACGGCCTGGGCTACAACGTTTCCTCCGCCCTGTTCGGAGGCACGGCCCCGCTGCTGATGACCTGGCTCATCTCGAGCACCGGCAACATCTACATGCCCGCGTTCTACGCCGTCATCACGGCGCTGGGCACCCTCGCGGCGGTCAGCACGGTCAAAGACCGGGCCCATGAGCCGCTGCGGGACGCCTGACCCGCAGCCGTACCTGATCCACTCCGCCGGCAAATCCACAGCACGTTGGCCGGGTCCCGTTCCGGGGCCCGGCCGCCCAACCCTTCACTGGAGACCTGATGCCTTTTTCCGACTACACCACAGCCCTCGTCACCGGCGCATCCACCGGCATGGGAGCCGCCATCAGTGAACGGCTTGCCAAGCGTGGCCTGACTGTCCACGCCGTCGCCCGCAACCAGGAGCGGCTCGAGGAACTGGCGGACCGCACCGGCGCCGTCCCGCACGTCGTCGACCTCACCGACACCAAGGCCCTCGCCGCGGCGATTGACGGCCTCAAAGTGGACGTGCTGGTGAACTGCGCCGGCGTCTCCCGTCCCGGCAACATCCTGGATTCCTCCGAGGACGACGTCGACGAACTGGTGGACGTCAACCTCCGCGGGCTTCTTCACCTGACCCGGCTGATCCTGCCCGGCATGGTGGAGCGCGACCTCGGCCACGTGGTCAACATCAGCTCCATTGCCGGCGTCTACAACTTCTACGGGCACACCGTTTACCACGCCACCAAGGCAGCGGTGCACCAGATTTCCCGCCAGCTCCGGAACGACACGGTGGGCAAGCGGATCCGCGTGACCGAGATCTGCCCCGGCCGGGTGGAAACGGAGATCTTCGGCCGCAACATGGGCGGCACGCCCGAGGCCATGGAGGAAGCGTGGCAGACATACTACGAGGGCTTCGAATCGCTGACCACCGATGACATCGTCAACGCCCTCGACTACGCCATCGAAGCGCCGGCCCACGTGAACCTTGGAATGATGGAAATCATGCCCACGTTCCAAGTCCCCGGCGGCCTGGTGTTTGACCGGCGCTAGCCTGCGTGCGCCGCCATCCTGCGTGCTCCGAAGGGGTGGCCCCGCGGCCACGGTGACTGTGCAGCCGCCCCATCAACCAGGGTGATTCTGGACGAACGCCCATTGGGGGAGTGCGGCTGGTTTCCTAGCCTTGGGGTAGACCTTTTCACTACCAAGGATGGGATTCAACGATGAAGCGCATCGCACTGCTCCGAGAGCGAGTGGCCACCTCCGGCGCCACAGGCACCCACTGCCCGGTATCCGGGCTGTGGGCTCCTGACGACGCACCGCATGACGGACAGACCTTTTTTGAAGGACACATTTTCCCGTCCTACAACGGATCGCCCACCGTCTGGCGCCGCAACACGGCGGGCGCAACCTCGCGCTGAGGCTGCGCCGCTAGCGCTCCAGGCGGAAGCCCAGTTTGATGGTTACCTGCCAGTCGGCCACCTTGCCGTCTGCCAGGTGGCCGCGGATTTCCTTGACCTCGAACCAGTCCAGGTTGCGGAGGGTCTTCGCGGCCTCGGCGATCCCGTTGCGGACGGCGGCGTCCACGCCCTCATTTGAAGTTCCGACAATTTCAGAAATGCTGTAGGTGTGATTCGACAACTTCGCTCCTCATAATCTCCATTGGCACCCGGAACTGCGGGCCGTCCCTGCAGATTAGCGGACGGAGGTCGGAACGACTAGGGTTTTCGCCGCGGCGGTCGCCGCGATCGTTGCAGCTGCGGCCGCAGGACACGATCGCGGCGAGGAACCTGGCAGTCAGTGCTCAGCGGTCGGGGCCGGCGGGAAGCGGGCCGTGCGGCATCCCGGGCCCGAGCACAGGGCCCGGCTCCGGGCGCTTTGCCTTCAGGCCCGGGCCCGTGGGGCGCTGCCGTACCCGGCGCAGCACCCACGGGAACAGGTAATCCCTGGCCCAGACCAGATCATTGCTTCTGGCCTGCCTCCAGCTGCTGGTTGGCAGGACCTTGGGCTGCAGGGGCTCCAGGGTGTGGGGCACGTTCAGCGTCTCGAGAACCATGGCTGCGATGGTGTGATGGCCCAGGGGCGAGAAGTGCAGGCGGTCCGGATCCCACATTTGCGAACCGGTCAGCTGGCGCAGGCTCCAGAGGTCGGCCACCACGCCGTCGTGCCTGGCTGCGATGGTGCGGAGGTTTTCGTTGAAGATGGCCACCCTGCCGCGGATGCGGTTGAAAACCGGGGTGTTGCCCCAGTCCGGTCCGGTGAAGAGCACCACCGTTGCGCCGGTGGCGCTGAGCAGTCCTATGACCGGGTCCAGTCTCTCGGCCAGCTTGTCCGGATCGCTTCCCCGGAACACGATGTCGTTGCCACCCGCGGAGAGCGTGACCAGGTCCGGCTTGAGTTCAAGTGCCGGACCCACCTGGTCATCAACGATCTGCTGGAGCAGGAGGCCCCTGACCGCCAGGTTGGCGTAGGCAAAGTCCCGGTGGCCCAGGCTCAGCTCTTCCGCGACCCGGTCGGCCCAGCCCCTTACGCCGCCGGGGCTCCGCGGCTCCGGATCGCCGTAGCCCTCGGTGAAGGAGTCCCCCAGCGCCACGAAGCGGTTCCACGGATGGGGCGCGGGAGTGAGCGCCGCGGAGGGTGTCCGTGCAGGTCCGGGAATGCTGAACGTGCTCACCCTCCCATCGTGACCCCGTGTTTCCGCGGAAAACAGGGCCGAAGGGCGCAATTCACCCTGCCCAGCGAAGCCTGATGGTGACGCCTGCTGCAACGAAGCCGGGCGGAGGAAATACCAAGGGGGGTATATGATTGGGGGAGTCCTGAAGCCACGGAGGAAGTAATGGAACTCGATCCCGCCGACATGAAGCCTGTCATCAACCGGCTGCGCCGTGCGCAGGGGCAGCTCGCGGCTGTGACCCGGATGATCGAGGAGGGCCGTGACTGCAAGAGCGTGGTCACGCAGCTGGCCGCCGTTTCCAGCGCCCTGGACCGGGCCGGATTCTCCATTATTGCCACCGGCCTGCAGCAGTGCATGCAGCAGGAGGACCCCAGCCTGGACAGGGCTGAACTGGAGAAGCTCTTCCTCTCCCTCGCCTAGACCGTTAGGCGCGCCCGGCCGCCCAGGTCAGGCCGCCTAGGCCGTCAGGCGCTCTTCGCCTCGAGCACGTACGTCTTCAGGTCATCCAGGGTCTGCTGCATGTGGGCGTCCATGGCACCGCGGGAGCGCGCGGGGTCCCGTGATTCCAGAGCCTCGGCAATCGCCTGGTGGTGGCCGATGGCGTGCTCCTGGATGTCCCGGACCTTGGAGGTCTGTGTCCGGCGCTTCTCGAGTACGCGGTGCAGCGGCTCGAACAGGACGGCCACAAAAACGTTCTCCGAGGCACGCAGGATCACGTCGTGGAAGGCGAGGTCAGCTTCCACGAACGCGGGCAGGTCATCGGACTGGTGAGCCTTGCGCATGGCCGCCACGTAGCCGTGGAGTGTCTTAATCTCGGCGTCGCTGATGCGTCCGGCTGCCAGTTCGCAGGCCCCGGTTTCCAGCATCCGGCGCAGCTCAATGAGCTGGATGGCCGCGGACGCATCATTCTTGCCCTCTGAAGCCGCACGGAGGACTGCCTCCAGCGAGGCCCAGCGGTTGAGCGGATTGACGAAGGTGCCCCGTCCCCGCTCCACGCTCAGGATGCGCTGCGCCTCCAGCGTCTTCATCGCCTCACGCACGGTCATGCGGCTGACTTCATGTTTCGCGCTCAGTTCCAGCTCGCCGGGGACGCTGGCCCCGGGCGGGAACTCGCCGGCAATGATCCGGTCCAGGAGTTCATCGGCCACCACGCCGACCAGTGATTTCCGTGCCAACTTTCCCCCGTTCCGCGATGAGCGACGATTTGTCCGACAAGTCTACTTGCGCGTCCCTGTGCCTTGTGCCACACTAGCATTCGATTGTTAGATGTCAGACATCTTACAAGTACCTACCCGCAACAGAGATTTCATACACAACGGAGTGCAAAGTGCCCCTTGAAGCAGATGTACTGGCCGCCTTCCCGGCAGAGATCCAGATTCCCGCTGAGCTGGTTGCCAACGCTGTAGCGGCGTCATCGGCAGCCTCGCCCCGAGTACTCGTAGTGCTCGACGACGACCCCACCGGCACGCAGTCCGTTGCGGACCTGCCGGTCCTCACCCGCTGGGACGTTGCCGACTTCACCTGGGCCTTTGCGCAGAGCAAGCCCGCCGTCTATGTCCTCACCAACACGCGCAGCCTGGACCCGGCCGAGGCCGCAGCGCGGAACGAGGAAATCGTCCGTAACGCCCTGGCCGCCGCGGGCGCCACCGAGGGAGAACGGCTCCGGCTGGGGTTTGTCAGCCGCAGCGACTCCACCCTCCGCGGCCACTACCCGCTGGAACCGGATGTCATCGCCGCCACCGTGGCCGCTGTCAGCGGCGAGAAGACAGACGGCGTCGTCATCATTCCGGCGTTCCCCGACGCCGGCCGCGTGACCATCGGTGGCGTGCACTACATGCGCGGCACCGGGGCCGACGCCGGCAAGCTGACACCCGTGGCCGAGACCGAATTCGCCAAGGACGCCTCTTTCGGCTTCGTCAACTCCGAGATGGCGAAGTATGTCGAGGAGAAGTCCAAGGGCCGTTTCGCCGCGGACTCCGTGATCGTCCTGGACCTCAACACCATCCGCGCTGCAGGACCGGACGGCGATCCGCAGATCTCCGCCAAGGCCATCGCCGACGCCATCGACTCCGCCGCTGACTCCACCCCGATCGTGGCGGACATCGTCTCCGAAAACGACCTCCGTGCCCTTTCACTGGGCCTCGAGGAAGCCGAACGCCGCGGCAAGAAGCTGCTCTACCGTGTGGGCCCGCCGTTTGTCCGTGCGCGGATCGGCCAGGAAATCCGCACCGAACTCAGCGGCGAAGAAGCCTACGCCGGCAACACCCCCTCGGAGGCCGGCGGACTCATCGTGGTCGGCTCGCACGTCGGCGTGACCACCCGCCAGCTCAAGGCCCTCACTGAACAGCACAGCGCAGCGCGCATCGTCGAGATCGACGTCGAGAAGCTTGTCGCCGCCGAAACCGAAACAGGCAGCGCCGCCAGCTACCTCGACGAAACCGTGGACACGGTGGTCGGGGCGCTGCGCAGCGGCGACGTCATCGTGCACACCAGCCGCCTGCTCATCAGGACCGACGACGCCGCCGAAAGCCTGCGGATCGCCCGCACGGTGTCCGCCGCCGTCGTCGCCGTCGTGAACCGCACGCTCAAGACCTTCCCGCCGCGCTTCGTGATTGCCAAGGGCGGCATTACGTCCTCGGACGTCGCCGCGCACGGCCTGGAAATCCGGCACGCCATTGTCCGCGGCCCCATGCTGCCGGGCATCGTGAGCCTGTGGGAGCCGGTGGACGGCCCCGCCAAGGGCATCCCGTACATCGTCTTCGCCGGCAACGTGGGCGACGACCAGTCCCTCGCCGACGTCACGCGCAAGCTCAGCAACACCTTCTAAGCCTCCCCACCACCGCAAGATTCAATGGAGAACACCATGACCAGCAGCTACACCATCACCGTTCTCGGCCTTGGCGCCATGGGCCTGCCCATGGCCACGCGCCTGGCCAGCCAGCTCACCGTCCACGGCTTCGACATCGCCGAGCCGCGCCTGAAGCTCGCCGAGGAAGCCGGCATCCGCACCTTCGATTCCGCCCGCGAAGCCTCGGAAGGGGCCGACGCCCTGCTCCTGGCTGTGCGCAACGGCGAGCAGCTCAACGATGTCCTCTTCGGCGCGAACGGCGTGGCCTCCGTGCTCAAGCCGGGCGCCGTGGTGATCCTCGGCAGCACCGTGGGCACCGACGCCATCCCGGCCACCGTGGACCGCCTGGCCGAATACGGCGTCGAACTGGTGGACGCGCCCCTTTCCGGCGGCCCCAAGCGCGCCGGTGAAGGCGACCTGCTGATCGTGGTGGGCGCCTCGCCCGAGGCCCAGGAAAAGGCCCGCCCGGCCCTCGAACTGCTGGCCTCCACGCTCACCGTCGTGGGCGACAAGCCCGGCGACGGCCAGGCCCTCAAGACCGTCAACCAGCTCCTCTGCGGCGTCCACATCGCTGCCGCAGCCGAGGCCCTGGCCCTGGCCGACGCACTCGGCCTGGACCAGGAAAAGACCCTCAAAGCCCTCGAAGCCGGTGCCGCCGGGTCCTTCATGCTCTCCAACCGCGGCCCGCGCATCCTCGAGGCCTACACGGAGGAAGGCGCCGAAGTGCTCAGCCGCCTGGACATCTTCGTGAAGGACATGGGTATCGTGGGCAAAGCCACCCGCGCCGCCGGCCTCGCCGCCCCCGTCGCGGCAGCAGCCGAGCAGCTGTACCTCCTGGGCCAGGCCCAGGGCCTCGCCGCAGCAGACGACTCCGCCGTCATCAAGGTTGTCGCCCCCACCAAGCGCACCGCTTAATCCCCAACTAAAGCCCGACGACGGCGGTCCCCCCTCCGCCGTCGTCGACCCACTTCGCCGGGCATTGCCGGCGACGTCAAAGGAGACAATCCCAATGAGCGCTCTAGCTCTTCTGGCCATAGCTGTCGCAGGCGTGGCCCTCCTGCTCGTGGCAGTGATCAAGTTCAAGATTCCCGCATTCCTGGCGCTGCTTGTGGTCAGCGTCGGCGTAGCGCTCGTCGCCGGGATCCCCCTTTCGGACATCATCAAAACGGTCACAGAAGGCATGGGCGGGACGCTCGGTTCCGTGGCCATCCTGGTAGGCCTCGGCGCCATGCTCGGAAAGATGATCGAAATCTCCGGCGGGGCGCAGGCGCTTGCCGGAAAGTTCACCCAGCTACTGGGCCCGCGCCGGGTCATTGCCGCCCTCACGGCGGCGGCCTTCCTGCTCGCCATTCCGGTATTCTTCGACGTCGGATTCATCATCCTGATTCCCATCATCTACGGCTTCTCCAAAGCTGCGGGCGTGAACCCGGTCAAGATCGGCCTTCCCGTGGGCGCCGTCATGCTGGCCATTCACGTAGTGGTACCGCCGCACCCCGGCGTCGTTGGCGGTGCTGGCATCCTCAAGGCTGACATCGGCTGGGCCACGATCTTTGGCCTCCTCATCTGCATCCCCGTCGGTTTCCTCGGCTACTTCGTGGCCAAGAAGCTGAACCGCCGCGAATACGGCATGCTGTCCACCACGGCCGAGCAGTTCCGCCTTTTCGGCAGCGGCAAATCGGAAGTCGAACAGGACTCACCCCAGGGCTCGTCGAAGTCGTCCGTGCTAACCGCAGTCAAGACGGCCCCCAGCCCGGCCATGATCATCACCCTGATCGTTCTGCCCATCCTCATGATCATGGTGGGCACGGTGGGTGCTGTCATCCTGCCCAAAGACTCTTTTGCCTCCCAGCTCGCCGCTTTTGTTGGCGCACCCCTCATCGCGTTGCTGACGGCTTTGGGTCTGGCCTACTACTTCCTTGGCATCCGCCGCGGCTGGTCCTCGCAACACACAGGTGAAGTTATGGATTCCGCGCTCGCGCCCACCGCGATCGTGATCCTGGTGACCGGCGCCGGCGGTGTGTTCGGCAAGGTCCTGACGGTTTCCGGCATCGGCAAAGCGCTCGCCGAAGGACTGCAGTCCGCCGGCCTCCCGGTCATCCTGATGGCCTTCATCCTTGCCGCCATCCTGCGCGCTTCGCAGGGCTCCGCCACCGTGGCCATTATTACGACGGCGGGACTGCTCGCCGCCTCAGTGGCTGACGGCGGCTACTCACCGGTGCAGACGGCGCTGATCCTGGTTGCCATCGGTTTCGGCGCATTCGGCCTCAGCCACGTCAACGACTCGGGCTTCTGGATCGTGACCCGATACCTGGGTCTGTCCGTGTCCGACGGCCTCCGGACCTGGACCGTCCTCACCACCATCCTGGGCCTGGCCGGCTTCGCGCTGACCTTCGTCGCCTGGATCCTGGTGGGAGGCCTGAGCGCCTGATGCGTGCCCGACTCGACCACCTGGTAGTTTCCGCCCTCCAGCAGGGTGCAGCCGTCCCGGCCTTCACCTGTTACGACTTCACCACCGCCCTGGCCGTGGTGGAGGCGGCGGAAGAGGCCGGCCGCGGCGCCATCCTGCTGGTGGCTCCCAAGACTGCCGCCACCCCCAACGGGCTGCGCCTCATCACGGCGCTCCGCGGGCTGGCGGACGCCGCCAGTGTTCCCGTCGCGGTGCAGCTGGACCACGCCTCCGACCTGCGGGTGATAGCCGACGCCGTCGCGGCGGGGGCGGATTCGGTCCTCGCGGACGGCTCGTCGTTGCCGTACGAGGAAAACATCGCGCTGGTCCGCGAAGCGCGCGCGGTGCTGGCAGCGCAAGGCCATGCCGACGTCGTGATTGAAGCGGAACTGGGCGGCCTGGCCGGTGACGAGGACCGTGCCTTCGGTGCGGACGCCACAGGGTCTTCCGCGCAAGGCACCGCCGGGCTGACTGACTCCGCCCAGGTGGAGTACTTCATCGCCCGCACCGGCGCGCAGCTCCTGGCCGTGGCCGTGGGCAATGTGCACGGTAAGTACAAGGGGGAGCCGCAGCTGCGGTGGGACGTGCTGCAGGACATCGCAGTGCGCACCCACATCCCGCTGGTGCTGCACGGCGCCTCCGGCATCCCGGCTGAGGAACTGGTCAAGGCCGCCGCCATGAACGTGGGCAAGGTGAACTTCAACACAGAACTCCGCACCGGCGTGCTGGCCACGCTGGAAGCGCAAACCGGTTCGTACCGTGCCGACGGTGAAAACCTCCAGGGCTTGCTCGGGACGTGGAACGCCTCCGCCAAGGGCTTCGCCGCCGGAGCCCTGTCCACCCTCACCCGCTAGATCCGGGACCTGCGGGAAAAACCCCGGACGAGGGAGGCTAGGATCGAGCCATGATCCCGGCCTCCCTCGTTTTCGCATTCATCGCGGCCCTGCTGCACGTCTACATCTTCACCATGGAGTCCGTCACCTGGACCAGGCCGGCCACCTGGAAGCGCTTCGGCGTCGCCTCGCAGGCCGACGCCGAGACCACCCGGCCACTCGCCTACAACCAGGGGTTCTACAACCTGTTCCTGGCCCTCGGCGCGCTGATCGGGACCGGCGCGGTCCTCCTCGGCCAGCCGGCAGTCGGCTGGACGCTCATCTTCAGCTCCTGCGGTTCCATGCTGCTCGCGGCCGCCGTCCTGGCCCTGACGGGGCGGAAGTACCTCCGTGCGGCCGCCACGCAAGGCACGACGCCGCTGCTCGCCGTCGTGCTCGGCCTGCTGGGGCTGCTGCTCGCCTGACCGCTGCCTGCCTGAGCGTCGCCACCGGCCGCAGCACCCCGGCCGCGCTGCGGCGCCGCCCCGGTTGTGGCCCTTGACGGACGCCCGGCGGACAATGGAAGGTACGCAGAGAATCGATCCGCGTCCGTAGGGAGCGCAATGGGTGTTCCGCAGCAACGTCAGCCGCAACAGGCAAGCGGAGTACCGGACCTGCCCGCACCGGAACGCGACCTGGTGATCGACCTCGCCCGCTTCTTCTGTCTGGCCCTGGTGGTGGTGGGACACACCATGATGGTCAGCCCGGTGCTCCACCCTGACGGCACGGTGACCACCGAAAACACGCTGGCCCTGCAGGACTGGTTCGAGCCGATCATCTGGATATTCATGGTGATGCCGCTCTTCTTCGTGGCCGGCGGCATCACCGGCCTGCAGTCCTGGCGGCGGCTCAGGGCACACGGCGGCACCGGCCTGGAATTCGCCCAGGCCAGGCTGCTGCGCCTCATCCGCCCGGCCGCGGCCCTGCTGGCTGTTATGTTCGCCGGGCTCTGGGCGGCGCGGATGTTTGGTGTGGAACCCCAGGTGGTGGAGCTGATCGTCACCGGCGCCGGGATGCCGCTCTGGTTCCTCGCCGCGTATCTGGCGGCCCAGCTGAACATCCCCTTGCTGGCTGCGCTCCATGACCGGGCCCCATGGCTTGCGCTGGCCGGACTCACCACGCTGGTGGTGGCAGTTGACTGCTTCCGCGGTGCCCTGCCGCTCCTTGCCTACGCCAACATCGTTTTCCTGTGGTGCGCCGTCCAGCAGCTGGGATTCATCCTCGCCGACGCCCCGGAACGGAGGCCCAGTGCCTCCACGCTGGTGGGCATCATCGTCGCGACCAACCTCCTGTTGGGCCTGGTCACGGGCCTGGGGCTGTACCGGGGCAACATGCTGGTAAACCTGAATCCGCCCACCTTCTGCCTGCTGCTCCTTGGCGGGGCCCAGGCCGCGGCGCTGCAGCTCTCCCGGCCGGTCCTCACCGGCGTGGCTGCGGCAAAGTGGGTCCGGGCGGTGGTCGGGCTGGCCGGACGGCGGGCCATGACCGTCTACCTGTGGCACCTGCCGCTGCTGGCAGCCATGTCCGGGCTGCTCCTGCTCACCGGCTTCCCCAAACCGGCGGCGGGGACCGCCGGATGGTGGTGGTCGCGGCCTCTGGTCCTGGTCGGCATCATCGTGCTCCTGACGCCGGTGCTGGCCGCCTTCGGGCGGCTCGAAGAACGGCCGACGGCGTCCGCCCACTCCCGCCGTCGGCCCGCCGCCGCAGTGGTGACCGCCGCCGTCGTGGTGTTCATCCCGGTGGCCGACGCCGCGTTCAACGGACTGACGCTTGGACTGCTGGGCGGTGGTGCGGCGTGCTTTGCCCTGGCCGTGCTCCTGCTGGGCCGGATTCCGGTTCGCGGGCGATCGCGGCCTGCGCGCCCGGAGGGCGGGACCGGCGGCGTGACAGGCCGCCCGGAGGGCACGGCCAACGGCGCGCCGGGCGGGGCCGGAGGGCCATTGCCACCGACGCCATTAAGTGCCAATGTCGAACCATGACGGAGAACACGGTATCCACTGAAGACACGTTCAGCCCGGACGTCACCACCATCCGCAATGATGACCTCCACCGCTACGAACTGCGTGTGGGCGGCAAATTGGCGGTTCAATCGCGCTTTATGGACAGACCGGGGCACGTGGACTTCATCCACACGGACACCGCGGAGGATTTCAAGGGCCAGGGGCTGGCAAAGGTGCTGGCGCATTTCGCCCTGGATGATGTGGTGTCCTCAGGGAAGCGGATCATCCCGCATTGCCCCTTCATTTACGCCTACCTGAAGAAGCACGACGCTTACGAGCAATTCATTGACTGGCCGGAACAGCCGCCCACGGATGAAGTGACGGCTTCATAGGCACGGGTTCATAGGCGATCGGCCGGGCACCGCCGCCTGGTCGAAGCCGCCTAGTGGTCGAAATGGGTGGCGTGCCCCTCGGCGGCGAACGATCCCACCAGCTTTCCGCCACATCGCGGAGTTTCTGGTTCCTGCCGCTGGGCTTTGGTGAGGATGGCCATTGCTTCTGCCTGCGAGCATCTGTTCTGGCCCATGATGATGCCGGCCGCAAGGTCGATGGCGGTGTGCGGGACTCCATGGCGGACCGCAGGTCCTCGGCCAGCTGCTGCCGGACGCCGATCCGTACCGCAAGGCGGAGCGCCTTTTCGGCGTGTGATGCGAACACTTCGGCCTTTTGGATCGCGGTGGCATCGAAGACGTCCGGGGCCGGAGCAAAAACGTTCAGCGCTGCGGCAGCGCCTGCGTGGTGGTCCTGTGGTGCTGGTTAAGGGTGACCGCGCAGGACACTTCGTGGCCGAGGGCGTCCGAAAGCGAAACAGCGGAAAGCTCGCAGAGCTCCGCCAGGAAGCTATTGACATCGCTACTGCTGATGACCAGATCCTGCAGCTCTGCGGCCACGGATGCGTCCAGCGTGCTCTCGTTCATTCTTCAAGTCCAGGTCTGCCCGGAGCCGATGGACCGGGGCCGGAGAAGCGGCTTGTGGCGTGGGCAACAATTTCGTATGGTTTAGGTGAGTTATGAAGCTGGCTCTTGGAAGTCTCTGTGGGAGAAGCCTTGAACCATAAATTGCGTGTGCTGGTCCGTGTGGATGTTGATCCCGGACGGGTAACCCTGGAAGTCGCCGGCTGCCTGACCCAAGCCAATTACCCCGTGCTGCTGCACATCATGCGCCGCGCGCGCCGGCTTTCCCCGGAACAGGACATCACGGCAGACCTCTGCGGTGCGTCGCATCTGGACCCCGAAGTCCTGATGTACCTGCGCCACATCGCCGGAAGCGCCGCTGAAGCCAACGGAAACCCCGGAGGCGTGGCGGGCGATTCCGAGGCATTCCGCCTCAAACTTGCCGAGCCCGCGGAATTGCCCATCTGCCTGGAGCACGCCGGACTGTCAGGCGGCGACGAGGCCGCCCTGGACGGGGAGATCAACGCCCTCCTGGACGGCGAAACCACCCCAGGGCCCGACCCCGACGGAGTCCTGGCAGCCGCCGGGGAGCAGCGCACCATCAACGGCCTGGAACTGTCCGAATACCTCGAAGGGAACATGGATCCCGCCTCAACAGTCCGGGCCATGTCAGATGATGCCCTCAGCAAATTGGCCGATGCCCTGTACCGGCATTTGGACACCCGCAACCCGTCGTTCGGTGCCCATACCTGGTACGAACTGGCGGCGGAGGAGCTCCATCAGCGGCACCTCACGGAACCTGACGGTCCGTCGCAGGAGGAAGTCGCCGCCGGCTGACGGCCCGCCTCATTTTCGACGGACACTTTCGCTCCGACCTTAGCCGTTTTCGCGGCGGGCGGATAAGGTTGGACTGACTCAGGACAGTCCGTCTATTCCGCTCCGTTGGTCTCACTTTGGAGTCGGATCCCCGCCGGGCGGCTGACCGAACCGACCAGGACCCAGGGGGACAGCCGGGCTATGACATCGCGGCAGCTTGCCATTCGGCTGATTGTCCTGGCGACGGCCATCCTGGGCCTGAACTACATCATTTGGCGCTGGATGGTGTCCGTCAACTGGGACGCCTGGTGGATCGCGGTACCGCTCGTCCTGGCCGAGACCTACTCCCTGCTGGACTCGTTGTTGTTCGGCGTCACCATGTGGCGTTACAGGCAACGGGACACTCCGCCGCCACCGCCTGCGGGCCTGACGGTGGACGTGTTCATCACTACCTACAACGAGCCGCTGGACCTCGTGATGGGAACGGCGCGGGCCGCCAGGAATATCGCGTACCCGCACAGGACCTGGATCCTGGACGACGGCAACCGGGCCGAACTGCGGGCCATCGCTGAAGCGGAAGGCATCGGCTGGATCACCCGGTCCGAGGACTGGGCCAACCGCCCGCGCCACGCCAAGGCAGGCAACCTCAACAACGCGCTGCTCGCCACCGACGGCGAGTTCATGCTGATCCTGGATGCCGACCAAGTACCGGACCCCAGGATCCTTGACCACACCCTCGGTTATTTCAACGACCGCAAGATGGCCTTGGTGCAAACACCCCAGGTGTTCGTGAATGTCCCGCCCCACGATCCGCTGGGCAGCCAGGCGCCACTGTTCTACGGGCCGATCCAGCAGGGGAAGGACGGCTGGAACGCCGCCTTCTTCTGCGGTTCAAACGCGATCATCCGCCGGGAAGCCCTGATGCAGCTGGGCGTTATGCGCTACGTCTCGGAAACCGAGCTGGCGCTGAACAAGGCACTCCGGACGGCGGATAAGGTCGTGGCGAAGGCGAGGCGCCAGCTTGGCCCCGGGCAGGAACGGCTGGCGGCCGCCCTGTCCACGGTAGCGGCGGACCTCCGGCAGGTCCGGCGGGAGCTCAGCGAAGGGCAGGCCATCGCCGACGTCACCTACCGTTTCCAGGAACGGGTGGACACAGTGGCACGGAACCTGGTGGCGGAAGACTTCGCGGCGCTGCACGCGGAGCTGAACTCCATTGAGGGGCTGTCCCGGACCATCGACGTGGACGGTTCACTCGCCGTCGTCGACGACGTTGCCCTGGACAGGCTGTCGCAACGGGACTGGTCCCCGCTGGGAGCGGTGGAAACCGTCCGCGTGCTGATCGATTCCGTCAACGCAGAGAAGGCCGGCGAGGCGCAGGCCGTCATGCCGCTCGCCACGATCTCCGTCACCGAGGACATGGCCACGTGCATGCGGCTGCATTCCCTCGGCTGGGAATCTGCCTACCACCACGAGAAGCTGGCTGACGGCCTGGCCCCGGAGGACCTCGACTCGATGCTGACCCAGCGGCTCCGGTGGGCGCAGGGCACCATGCAGGTCATGTTCCGGGAGAACCCGCTGCTGCAAAGAGGGCTGGGCCTGGCCCAGCGGCTGATGTACCTGGCAACCATGTGGAGCTACCTCGCCGGCTTCGCCGCCGTGGCCTATATCGCGGCACCGGTCATCTACCTCATCCTGGGGATCCTGCCCGTGCAGTCGCTGAGCAACGAGTTCTTCCTCCGGCTCATCCCCTTCCTGGTGGTCAACCAGATCCTGTTCCTCGTGGTGGGGCGGGGCGTGAAGACGTGGCGCGGCCAGCAGTACTCGCTGGCGCTGTTCCCCACGTGGATCAAGTCCGTTACCTCCGCGTTCGGGAACGTGTTCCTGGGCAGGGACCTGGATTTCCGGGTCACACCCAAGACGCTGCAGGCACGCAAACGGCTGCCGTGGCACCTGGTCCGGCCCCAGCTGATCGCCATGGCTGTCCTGGTGCTGGCGGCCGTGGTGGGCGCCATCCGTTTGTTGCTGGGCCAGGGGGACCTCCTGGGCAGTTCCGTCAATTTTGTGTGGATAGCCTTTGACCTGCTGATCTTCAGCGTGGTCATCCAGGCCGTTCGCTACCCCGGCTACGATGCCTGGCTGGACAGCACCAAAAAGAAAGAAGGAAATCCGTGATCGAATTCAACAACGAGACCCTGGCCAACGGAGTGGGCGTGATCCGGCCGGTCGGCCGGCTCAACATGGTCTCGGCGCCGCACCTCGGCGCCAACATCGATGCGCTCATCAGTGACGGCACGGTCCGGCTGGTGGTTGACCTGGCCGGTACTGATTTCATTGACTCGTCCGGCCTCGGTGCCCTGATTACGGGCCTGAAAAAGACCCGGCAGGCGGGCGGCGACCTTCGGCTGGCCAACCCCACGGCGCAGATCACCGCGGTCCTCGAAATGACCAACCTCAACAAGGTGCTGCAGCCGGTGTCCTCCGTGGACGGGGCCTATTGATGGGCAGCCGGTTCAGCCTGCGTGCCGCGGCGGTGCCCGACAGCCTGGAGCTGGTCCATGACCTGCTCGGGGAGCTCTGGGAGGGCGAACCCGGGATCGAACTCATGGACCGCATCAGGTTCGAAACCGCACTGATTGAGGTGGCGTCCAACATCATTGAGCACTCGCGGCCGTCCGGCACCGACCCGGTGCGGTTCGTCCTAGCGGTGGAATGCGAACCGGAGCGGCTGTATGCAGAATTCACGGACAACGCCAGGCCGGCCGGCATAGACCTGTCCAGGGCCGAACTGCCGGATGACCTCTTCGCGAGTGGACGCGGGCTGGCCCTCGCCAAGGTGGCACTGGACCAGTTTTCCTATGCCAAGGAGGACGACGGGAACCGGTGGACGCTGCTCTGCCGCCGCAAATCAGAGGCCACCGCACCCCAGTAGCCGCATATTGTGCCTCAGCCGAGGCCCGGGCGACAGTCAATGACGTTCCTTTGAGCCGCAAGAACCCCGGATTTCCGCCAAATTAGCAATTAGCTCACAAAAGTTTGACTAAAAGGTTCACCTAAGTAAGGCTTGCCTTGCTACGTTAGCGCGCCTCCAACCGCCTACCAAAGGAAAACCTGTGACGCTGTTGCCCCGTGTGGATGATGAGATCCTGGACCTGCCTGCCCCGGCTGCCGGGCATGATTTCGGCTCCCGGGTGGAGCTTGCCCTCTCCGCCACCAACCACCTGTTCAACTCCCGCAACGCACCCCGCTACGTGGCGCAGGTGCTCCAGGGCGTCAATGCCGTGGCCACCAAGCTGGAGCGGACCACCAAGCCGTTTACCGGCGTCGGGCCCGAGGAACTCAAAGCACGCGTCGGCGCCGTTGACCTGGACCGCCCGCTGCCGGACACTGCTGCCGCGCTGGCGGAACTCGAAGAGGTTTACCTGCAGGACGCCGTCTACTTCCACGACGCGAAGTACGCCGCCCACCTGAACTGCCCCGTGGTCATTCCGGCGCTGGTGGGGGAGAGCATCCTCTCCGCGGTGAATTCGTCCATGGACACCTGGGACCAGAGCGCGGGTGCCACCATGATCGAGCGCCGGCTCATCGACTGGACGGCGGAGCGGCTGTCCCTCGGCGATGCGGCGGACGGCGTCTTCACGTCAGGCGGCAGCCAGTCCAACTTCCAGGCGCTGCTCATTGCCCGCAACCACGCGGTGGCCGGGCTGCGGAAGCTTCCCGGCAATGAAACCCTCCGGCTGCCCGGGCTGCTGGACAAACTGAGGATTTTCTCCTCCGAGGACAGCCACTTCAGCATCCGCAAGTCCGCGTCCATGCTGGGCCTGGGCTACGACGCCGTCGTGCCGGTCGCGTACGGGCCGGACCATCGCATGGACCCCACCGCCCTGGCCGCCGCGCTCGCGGAGACCGCCAGTTCCGGGCTTGTCCCCATGGCCGTGGTGGGAACCGCCGGGACAACGGATTTCGGCGCGGTGGATCCGCTCGCGGAGCTGGCCGCCCTCGCCAGGGCGTACGGGGCGTGGTTCCACGTCGACGCCGCCTACGGCGGCGGGCTCATGGTTTCCGGCCGCTACGGGCACCGGCTGGACGGGATCGGCCTGGCCGACTCGGTCACCGTGGACTTCCACAAGACCTTCTTCCAGCCCGTCAGCTCCAGTGCCCTGCTGGTGCGGGACCGGGCCATGCTGCGGCACGTGACCTATTATGCGGACTACCTCAACCCGGAGAGCGCCGCGCTGGCGGACATCCCCAACCAGGTGGACAAGAGCATCCAGACCACCCGCCGCTTTGATGCCCTCAAGCTCTGGCTCACCCTGCGGATCATGGGAGCGGACGCGGTGGGTGCCCTGCTGGACGAAGCGATCGACCTTGCCGCCCGTACCGGGCAGGCACTGGACGCGGACCCCGACTTTGAGCTCGTTGCCAAACCGCAGCTCAGCACGCTGGTGTTCCGCTACCGCCCGGTCCTGGCGGACGGTACCCGCCTGGACGAGGATGCGGCGGACACCCTCAATCCCGCCATCAGGGCAGCCGTGTTTGCCTCGGGTGCGGCCGTGGTGGCCGGCACCAAGGTGGAGGGCCGGCACTACCTGAAGTTCACGCTGTTGAACGCCGAGGCCACACCTGAAGACATCAACACGATCATCAGCCTGCTCCGCGGCACCGGCGCAGCCCTGCTTGCCGGACAGGAGGCCGCAGCGTGAGCGCCGCCAATTCCAACACTGCTGCAGCCGGCACCGGCACCGCCAGCGCGGGCCGCATTTACGACTTCGCCGGAATCGGCGTCGGGCCCTTCAACCTGGGGCTCGCCGCGCTCACCGAGCCGGTGGACGGTCTGGATGCGGTGTTCCTGGAACGCCGCGACTCGTTCGACTGGCACCCCGGGATGATGCTGGAACCGGCCCACCTGCAGGTCCCGTTTATGGCCGACCTCGTGACGCTGGCGGACCCCACGTCCCCGTATTCGTTCCTGAACTTCCTCAAGCAGACCGGCCGGCTCTACCGCTTCTACATCCGGGAAAACTTCTACCCGCTGCGCGCCGAGTACAACCAGTACTGCCAGTGGGTGGCCGGCCAGCTCGATTCGGTGCGGTTCGGCACGGACGTCCGGGAGATCACGTACGACGACGGTGTGTACACACTGTCCGTGGACGGTCCCGCGGGGTCCGAGGTGCTGCGCGCGCGGCGGCTGGTGCTTGGCACCGGAACGTCGCCCTACGTGCCCGCGGCCTGTGACGGCATCATGGACGCGGCGGCCAACGACAGAGGGGGACTTGTCCTCCACAATGCCGATTACCTGTCGAGGAAGGCTGAACTGCAGAAGCAGCGGAGCATCACCATCGTGGGCAGCGGCCAGAGCGCCGCGGAAATCTACTACGAGCTGCTGCAGGAGATCGACGTCCACGGGTACCAGCTCAACTGGGTCACCCGGTCCGGCCGGTTCTTCCCGCTGGAGTACACCAAGCTCACCCTGGAAATGACGTCGCCGGAATACGTGGACTACTTTCATGGGCTCCCGCAGGAACAGCGCGACGGCCTCATCAAGAGCCAGAAAAACCTGTACAAGGGCATCAACTCCGAGCTCATCGATGCCATCTACGATCTGTTGTACGCCAAGAGCCTCTCCGGGATCGTGGACACCCGGCTGCTGACGCACTCGGCGCTCACCGGGGCATCGTGGGACCCGGCAGCCGGGTCCCACACCCTGGCGCTGCGGCACGAGGAACAGGGCGCTGACTACTCGCTGGACACCGAAGCCGTGGTGCTTGCCACCGGCTACGGCTACCGCGAGCCGGAATTCCTTGCCGGCGTGCAGGACCGGATCGCACGGGACAGCACCGGCAGGTTCGCCGTCGAACGCAACTACAGCACCGGCGTCGAACCCGGCGAGATCTTCGTCCAGAACGCCGAGCTCCACACCCACGGCTTCGTCACGCCGGACCTGGGCATGGCGGCGTATCGCAACTCGTGCATCCTGCGCGAGATCGCCGGGCGCGAGGTCTATCCCGTGGAGCGCAGTATCGCGTTCCAGGAGTTCGGCGTGCAGGAGCAGCCGGAGTTCCCGGCCGGCGTCCGCGAACCCGGCGTCCGCGAAGCGGCTTTCGGCGAATCAGCTGGGGTGCACGCGTGAGTTTCACCTTCCGCTGCCTCGACCCGGAGGCCGACGCGCAACTCCTCCACAGCTGGGTGACCCGGCCGTACGCCGCCTTCTGGGGGATGCAGTCCGCCACCGTTGACGACGTTGTGGAGGAATACTCCAAAATCCAGTCCAGTGGGCATCACCACGCGCTGCTGGGGCTCGACGACGGCGTCCCCGCCTTCCTGATGGAGGAGTACCTTCCGGTGCTGTCGCCGCTGGCGGGCCTGTACGCCGTCCAGCCGGGGGACATTGGGATGCACCTCCTCGTCGCCCCGCCGGACGGCCCGCCGCGGACCGGCTACACCGCCGCCGTGATGGAAACAGTCCTGGACAGGCTCTTCGCCAAGGACAAGGTGGAGCGCGTGGTTGTTGAGCCCGACGCCCGGAACCACAAAATCCATGTCCTCAACGCGCGGCTGGGTTTCCAGCCCGCCGGGGAAGTGACCCTTCCGGACAAGCAGGCGCTCCTCAGCTTCTGCACCCGTGAGGCCTTCCACTCGGCCCGCGCAGCCCTACACTCATCCCCGATCCACCAGGGAGCATCGCTATGACCACCGCTGAACTTGAATCCGTCCTGACCGCAGGCACCGCCGCAACCCATCTGACGCCGGAACGCTGGGCGGCCGCCAACCGGCACCTGGTCCGCAAGGCGCTCGCCGAGTTCTCCCACGAGCGGATCCTCAGCCCGGAACGGACCAGCGCAGGGGACCCGTCCGGGAGTACAGGCCACGAATACCGGGTGCTCAGCGTTGACGCCTCGGTTGAATACCGGTTCTCGGCCAGGGTCCTGCACCTCGACCACTGGTCCGTCGATGCCGCCTCCATCAGCTGCAGCCGCGGGGGCCAGGACGCGCCGCTGGATGCGCTCCGGTTCATCACCGAATTCCGCGACGCCCTGGGAATCCGGGAGGAGATGCTCCCGGTGTACCTTGAGGAGATCAGCAGCACGCTCTCCAGCCATGCGTACAAGCAGTGGATGGGCCAGCCGTCGTCCGCTGAACTGGCAGCCGGCGTGACCCGCGGAGCGGACGTCGCCACGGACTTCCAGGCCATTGAACGCAGCATGACCGAAGGCCACCCCTGTTTCGTGGCAAACAACGGCCGGCTGGGTTTCGGCATCAGCGACTACCGTGCGTTTGCTCCGGAAACCGGCGCCTCCGTGCAGCTGGAATGGATCGCGGTCCACCGGAGCAAGGCGGTGTTCACCTCCAGCGAGGGGCTGGACTATGCCGCCCACCTGGACGCCGAACTGGGGGCGGGGGCCCTGGCCTACTTCGACGCCGAACTCGGCGCGCTCGGCCTCGACCCGGCCCGGTACTTCCTGATGCCGGTGCACCCGTGGCAGTGGGAGAACAAGCTGACGGTGACTTTTGCCGCCGAAATTGCCCAGCAGCACATCGTCCACCTCGGGATCGGGGCGGACAGCTACCAGGCACAGCAGTCCATCCGGACCTTTTTTAACACGGCCGCACCAGAAAAGGCCTACGTGAAGACGGCCATGTCCGTCCTGAACATGGGCTTCATGCGCGGCCTGTCGCCGGAGTACATGAAGGCAACACCGGCCATCAACGACTGGCTCCAGGAACTGATCGTCAGCGACGAGGCCCTGCAGGACCGAGGGCTCGCCATGATCCGCGAAGTGGCTGCCATCGGGTACCACAATGGCTATTACGAAGCGGCATCCGCGAAGGGTTCCCCGTACCGCAAGATGCTGTCCGCCCTGTGGAGGGAAAGTCCCCTGCAGCTGCTTGAGGACGGACAGCAGCTGGCCACCATGGCCTCGCTCCTGCACGTCGACGCGGCGGGCAATCCCATGGTGTCAGCGCTGATCGAACAGTCCGGCCTGCAGGCCGGGGAGTGGCTGCGACGGTATTTCGAGGCGTACCTCGTCCCGCTGGTGCACTGCCTGTACCGCTATGAGCTGGCGTTCATGCCGCACGGCGAGAACGTGATCCTGGTCCTGGAAAACGGTGTGCCGGTCCGGGCGGTCATGAAGGACATCGCCGAGGAAATCGTCGTGATGGGGGACAGGCTTGACCTGCCGGAGGCCGTGTCCCGGATCAAGGTCGACATTCCCGACGGGGAGAAGGTGCTGGCCATCTTCACCGATGTGTTCGACTGCATTTTCCGCTTCCTCGGCGCCCTCCTGGAGGAGGACGGCGTGCTCAGCGGCGACGAATTCTGGCGCATCGCGGCTGCGGCCGTTCACGGTTACCAGGCAGAGCACCCGGAACTGGCGGACCAGTTTGCCCGCCACGATCTGTTCGCGCCGGACTTCCAGTTCTCCTGCCTCAACAGGCTGCAGCTGCGCAACAACCAGCAGATGCTGGACCTCACGGACCCGTCCGGAGGCCTGCAGATGGCCGGCAGGCTGGAGAACCCGCTGGCGAAATTCGCCTAGGATGCCCGACCGGCGGGCCCGCCAGCAGCGCGGACGGGCCCGCCCGGCTAGGATCTTGCCATGACGGAACAAGTTCCCGGACCCACAGCCCTGATCACCGGCGCCACGGCTGGCCTTGGCGCCGAATTTGCCCGCCAGCTGGCAGAGCAGGGCCACCATCTGGTGCTGGTCGCCCGCGACAGGGAACGGCTGCGGGCCGCCGCGCACGAACTCGAGAACAACTACAGCATCACCGCTGAGGTGCTTCCCGCGGACCTGACGGACGACGCCGGGGTGGCCGCCGTCGTCGAACGCCTGTCCGACGCGTCGCGGCCGGTGGAAATCCTGGTCAACAACGCCGGGATCGGGCTGCTGAAGCCTTTCGATAAGAACAGCCTGGAGGAGGAACGCAGGCACCTGCGGCTGCATGTCCAAACGCCCATGGAACTGTGCCACGCGGCCCTGCAGGGCATGCTGGCGCGCCATTCAGGCAGGATCATCAATGTGGCCAGCGTCGCCGCCTTTGCCAACCGGGGGAGCTACTCGGCGGCGAAGGCCTGGCAGGTGACCTTCAGTCGCTGGGCCAACCTGGCCTATGCCGGCAGCGGAGTGAAAGTCACGGCGGTGTGCCCCGGTTTCACCCACACCGAATTCCATGACCGCATGGGCATGGACAAAACGACGGCCCCGCGCTGGCTGTGGCTGTCCGCCGAACGGGTGGTCCGGGAGGGGCTGGCGGACAACGACCGCGGCCGGGCCGTTTCCATCCCCACGAAGCGGTACAAGATAGTGGCCGGCGTTTCGCGCATGCTGCCGGCGCGGTTCACCTCAGGTCCGGCGAAGAGGCCCGCGAAGTAGGGGACACGGGCTCAGTTAATCCGGCGCCGCCGCCGGACCAGCACAATGACCAGAATGCCGACCACCGCTCCGACAACCGTTTCCACGGCCCGTTCAGTGATGAGGACGTACGGATCCGCCGGAGCAGCAAGCTGCGTCATGAGCAGAATCACGGGAGTGAAGGACACCATGGCCAGGCCATAATGCCGGGTCATGAAAAGCTCAGTGGTGAACTGGAAAATGATCACCAGCAACGCCAGCACGGCGGCTTCCGCCCCCGGGAAGACCTGTAGCGGGGCCCACGGGGCCGGCAGAAGCACGACGGCGACCAGTACCAGCCCGAGGAAAGTCCCCATGATGCGGTGGAGCCCGCGGTGCACGCTGCTGGGCAGGTCGGCCCCGGCGAGGGGAACCGCGGCGGCGGCCATGGCCCAGTGCGGGTGGCCGCTGCCGCTCAGGACGCCGATGGCGCCGGCGGCTCCCACGGCCCCGACGTATCGTGCCGCGTGGATCATGGCAGCCTGCCTGCGCGGTCCGCGCAGGGGTACCGCAGTCCGGGCCGCTCCGGGCTGCCACCTGCGGCCGCGGACCCAGCCGCCAAACCCTATAACTAATGAAAACGCAGCGGAGGCGGCGGCGATGAGTAGCGCCGCGAACCAGGGGACCGTCGTGGGGACGGATGCGCAGGCGCCCAGGGCAAGGATGCCGAAGAACGGACCGTTGGGCTTCAGGTTCACCCTGTCGGAGAACACCGAGCCAACGCCGGCCAGTACGGCCTCCACTCCCACCAGCCACCACGAATGGAGGTGGTTGACGGACAGGAAGATGCCCACGCCAACCCCGCTGAGCAGGACGAGTGCGGCCTGCGCCTGGTGCACGAGGCGGAGCTGGTGGGGCTCGGACCGTCCGTACATCCCGGTCAGGGCGCCGAAGACGGCGTAGATGATCAGCTCAGGGCGGCCCAGGAAGAGGAGGGCCAATGACGGAACCGCCACACTCACGGCGACGCGCAGCGCTGATAGGTGATCGTTGTTGGCGGGGCCAAGCCGATGCAGGGCGCGGAGATGCCGCATGCCGGCGTCGATCATGCGTACCTCCCTTCTTCTGTGCTTGCTGCCGTCAAAAAGTCTGCCAGACGCGCGAGAGGCCTGCTTTGCACGCTGTCACAAAGGAACATCGTGCAAGGCAGGCCTCACCGGGCGGGGGTCTGGACTACAAGGTCGGTCAGACCCTGGCCGGAACCTTTTCGGGCTCCGGGGCCTGATCCTCGAAAGGCATGTCATCCAGATCGATCAGCGGGTTCTCATCCTGGGTGGCCACGAGCTCATGGGCTTCAGCCTTGGTGTCCACGCTGGGCATGGAACCCGGCAGCGGTCGGTTGGCCGATTCCTTCAGGAAGTAGATCGCGACGGCGCCGATGGCAGAGGTGGCCATCAGGTAGTACGCGGGCATCATGTCGTTGCCCGTGGCCGTGATCAGTGCTGCCACGATGAACGGCGTGGTTCCGCCGAAGATTGCCACCGAGAAGTTGTAGGCGATGCCCATGGCACCGTAACGGCTGGCAGTCGGGAACTGTGCCGGCAGCGCCGAAGCCAGGTTCGCCACGTAGAACGTCACCGGGAAAGCAATCAGGGAAAGGCCGGCCAGCGTGGACCAGACTTCACCGACGCCGATCAGGAGGAACGCAGGGGTGGCCAGGAAGACGGTACTGATGGCACCGATCCACAGCACGGGGCGGCGGCCGATCCGGTCGGAGAGCTTGCCGGTCAGCGGGATGCAGAGGCTCATGATGACCAGGACGGGGATGGTCAGCAGAGTGCCGTGCACCTCGTCGTAGCCCTTGGACTCCGTCAGGTACGTCGGCATGTAGGAGGTCAGTGCGTAGCCGGCGGTGTTCGCGGCGGCAACCAGGATCATCGCGACGATGAGGGAGCGCCAGTACGCCTTCACGATGCCCACCGGGCCCTTGGAGGCTGCGGTGTCCGAGGCGGTTGCGTCCTTGGCGAGGCTCTCCTGGGCATCCAGGGTGGCCTGGAACTGCGGGGATTCCTCAATCTTGCTACGGAAGTAGACCGCGATCAGGCCGAGCGGGCCGGCAACCAGGAACGGGATCCTCCAGCCCCACTCCTCCATGGCGCCCTGACCCAGGGTCAGCTGCAGCACGGAGACGAGGGCGGCGCCGAGGGCGAAGCCGAGGTAGCTGCCCATGTCCAGGAAGCTGGCGAAGAAGCCGCGGCGCTTGTCCGGGGCGTATTCGCTCACAAAGGTGGTGGCACCGGCGTACTCACCGCCGGTGGAGAAACCTTGGACCAGCTTGAGCAGCACCAGCAGGGCCGCGGCCCACATGCCGATCTGCGCATAGCCGGGCAGCAGGCCGACGGCGAAAGTACTGGCGGCCATCAGCATCAGCGTGGCGGCGAGGACCTTCTGGCGTCCGATCTTGTCGCCGAGCCAGCCGAAGATGACTCCGCCCAGCGGACGGGCGATAAAGGTGGCGGCGAAGGTTCCCAGCAGGAACAGGGTCTGCACGGACTTGTCAGCCTCAGGCAGGAACACCGGTCCCATGGTGGTGATCAGGTAGCCGAACACGCCGACGTCGTACCATTCCATGGTGTTACCCACGATGGTTCCGCCGAGTGCCTTCTTAAGCATCGGCTTGTTGACGACGTTGATGTCGGAGACTTTGAGCCTGCGGCGAGGCAACAGCCTCGGCTTCTTGGCGCTTTGGGGCGTAACGCCCTCAGTCAAAATATTGTTGGTCCCGCGGGCGTTGTTCACGCCTGCTGAAGAGTCGGTCATGCTTCGGTCTTTGGGCATTTGGGCTGCTCCTGTGGAGGTCATTTGCTTGCGACTTGTAGCTGCCCCGCTCCGGGCAGGCTTTCAATTTTACGCGATTTCCATGGCGTTTCCGAGTTCAGTGGCGTATGATCCCGCGTTTCAGGGCCGTATTCGGCTCCAAAGCCGAATTTGTTTTGCGCCGTTTCACCGCGCCAGCACTGGAAATCCGGCGGTGCCGGGCGTCGTTACCAAACCTTTTCCGCCGGCAGGCCGAAAAAACGCCAAAATGCGCCGGAATCCGGCCCCTGCACCCGGAGGCAGGCCGCGTTCGGGCGGTACAGGAATCCATCCAAAACGGGGGTTTCCAACGGACCGGATCACTGTCTAAGGTTGAGCCATGGGAACACTGATCTTTGGATAGGCCCGCGGCCGTCAGCGGTTGTACCTGCTGGCCTGTCCCGCCTGCTGTATTCGCCAGCCATCCGCGCTAGTCGAGGCGTACGCCCGCATTGATCCCTCCTGGCGACCCCGTCGTCGCGATCTCTCCACCGCGATCTTCCAGCGTGTGCGTCCGCATCTCATCACCGCCACCCGATTCCGTCCCACAAGGAGAGCTTCCATGACCGACAAAACCAACAGCCAGAACGCCGAGCCCGCAACTGACCCCAAGGCTGGGGCGCCGGCGGCCGGGGGCATCAAGTCCAAGCTGACGGACGCCCAGCGGGAAATGCTGGCCAGCAAATCCCGTGGAGGCGCCGTTTCGAAGAGCGTTTCGCACGGCCACAAACCCACGCACGCAAGCGGCAAGCAAGGCCCTGCCGAGAAAAAAGTCCGCTGGTAGTTCCTGCAGACAAGCAGTTCCTGCAGACCTAGTATTGGTGGACACTTCATTTCAACGCGGAAAGGAAGAGCACAATGGCTGAGAAAAATCCTGGGGGACAGCTCGAGCCGGAACTGGCCAGCCACTTGGCTGATTCCATGGACGAGGTGCCGGCTCCTGAAACGGAGCCCGCCGCGGTCCCGGCCTCGGCTAATGGCCCCAAGTGGCCGGACGGAAGCGGAAAGCACAAGCACCCGAAGGACCGCGCTACCCTGCATGGCCGCGATCACGAGACTGCGGTGGGAGCTATCCACCGGACCAGCCGGCCCCAGCTTCCGCACCACGACTAAGGACACGGGACCGGACGCACTTCCGGCGATCCCCGCCATGCCCTGACGCCCACCCTGCAGGAGGTGGGCGTCAGGGCATTTCCGCGCCCAGGCGCGTCCCAGGTGTCAGCCGGACTCTGCCACGACGTCGTCCGCATTCTTGTCCAGGCGCCAGCCCCGCCACACCGGATGCCGCAGCTTCCCGGCCCCGGTCCAGTCCCCGAACGTCACCTCGCCCACCAGGCCGGGTGTCACCCAGTGCGCGTCCGAGGCGTCGGCGGCGGGTACCTCGGTGAACGGGGAGGTCTTCCTGGACAGGGAATCCATCTGCAGCCGCAGTTCGTTCAACTCACGGTCGCTGAAGCCGCTGCCCACGCGTCCCACGTACCGCAGCTTGCCGCCCTCGGGGATCCCCACCAGCAACGACCCCACGGAGCCTTGCCGTGACCCCTTGCCGGGACGCCAGCCGCCCACCAGCACTTCCTGCGTGCGTTCGAACTTCAGCTTCAGCCAGGACTTGCTGCGCTCGCCGCTGACGTACCGGCCGTCAATGCGCTTGGCCATGATCCCTTCAAGTCCCAGTTCCCTGGCGCTCGCCAGAAGGTCCTCCACCTCGTGGTCGAGCACCTCGGACAGGTGCACCGGGCAGCCTGCCGGCCAGCCCAGTTCATCCAGGCGCGCCCGCCGCTTCCGCAACGGCATCCGGCGGAGGTCCTCGCCGCCGTCGGACAGCAGGTCGAACACCATCAGCCGGACCGGCGTGGCGGCCCGCGCCTTGGCGACATCGGCTGCCTTGGTCAGCTTCATCCGTGTCTGCAGCAGCCCGAAATCGGGCCGCCCGGAAGGCCCGACGGCGACGATCTCGCCGTCGGCGGTGAAACTCTGCTCCGGCCAGCACTTGCGGTCCGTCAGTTCCGGGTAGCTTGCGGACACGTCGTTTCCGTTGCGGCTGATCAGCCGGATCCTGTCCTCATCGCCGATGATGATGGCCCGGATGCCGTCCCACTTCAGTTCGAACTGCCAGTCCAGGCCGCGAAGATCGGCAGCCGTCCCGGCGCCGGCGAGCATCGGCGAGAAATCCGGCACGAAATCCGGGGCGGCAGATGGTGCCGCAGTCTGTGCCGGAGGCCGGGGGGCAGTGGAAGCCTGCTGCGTCCCGTCCTGTTCCTTCCTTGCCGGAACAGCTTGTTTTGCCGGGGCTCCGTGCGCCTTGCGGTCCATCAGGTGAATGAGCCACTGGGACTGTTCGGTGCCCTGCGGGGCGTCGCTGTCCCGGCTGGTCCGGATCAGCGCAAACCTCTTTGTTCCACCCAGGCCGCCCCCGTCGGCCCCTGTCAGCGTGGCGATGACTTCCTTGCCTGCGATCCACTTGTCGCATTCGTAGTAGCCGTGGTCCCAGACGGTGACGGTCCCGGCGCCGTACTGGCCTTTGGGGATGGTGCCCTCGAAGTCGAGGTAGTCCATGGGATGGTCCTCAGTCTGGACCGCCAGGTGGTTCTGCGCCCCGCTCACGGGCACCCCCTTCGGAAGCGCCCAGGACACCAGCACGCCGTCCCGCTCCAGCCGGAAGTCGAAATGCAGCCGGCTGGCGTGGTGCTCCTGGATCACAAACCGCTCCCGGATGGTGCCGGCGTTCGGGTCTGCCCGGTGCCGGTCCGCGCTGAACGGTTCAGGGGTTCCTTCCGGGTCCCGCATGGAGCGGTACTTCTCCAGCCGCGGATCCGCGTGTCCGCCGTCGGCTGCTCCGCCGCCGGCCTTGGTGTTGCCGGACCTGCCACCGGATTTGCTGCTGTCCGCGCCGCCGCCGTTGGAAGGGCCTTGGACGTGAACGCCGTGGGCGGACACCGCCGCGAAGGGGTCCTTGCCGTCCTTCACGCGCCGCATTATCTCGCGGTATTCCAGTTGCTTCAGGGCGGGCGAGGCCAGCTCACGCCACGTCCGCGGGGCCGCCACCGTGGGCTTCAGCCGGCCCCGGAGCGAATAGGGCACGATGGTGGTCTTGGCGGCATTGTTCTGGCTCCAGTCCACCAGCACTTTGCCGGTGCGCAGCGTCTTCTTCATGTCGCTGACGGCAAGGCCCGGGTGGTCCGCTTCCAGGGCACGGGCAAGTTCATGGGCGAAGTCGGAAATCTGGTCCGAGCTCTGCGTGCCGTCGAGGCCGGCGTAGAGGTGGATGCCCTTGCTGCCGCTTGTCACGGGAACGGGATCCAGGCCCACGTCCTTGAGGATGGCGCGTGCAAGCTGGGCCACCTCCACACATTCAGCCAGGCCGGCGCCCTCCCCGGGATCCAGGTCCAGCACCAGCCGGTCGGGGAACATGGGATTCCCGTGCGGATCGACGCGCCATTGCGGGACATGGATTTCCAGCGACCCCATCTGGGCCAGCCACGTGAGGGTGGCGGCGTCGTTGACCAGGGGGTACTGGTTGCTGCGCTCCTTATGGCGGATGGAAGCGCGCGGAATCCAGCCGGGGGTGGAGTCTTCCAGGTTTTTCTGGAAGAACATCTGTCCCGGCGCCTCGGCAGTGCCCACACCGTTGACCCAGCGCTTCCGGGTGGCGGGCCGGTTGGCCGCGGCAGGGATCAGCACCGGGGCCACTGCGGCGTAGTACGCCAGGACATCCGCCTTGGTGGTGCCCGTCTCCGGGTACATCACCTTGTCCAGGTTGGTGACCACCAGTTCGCGGCCCTGGACCCGGACACGTTCCCTACTGCCTGCCAAAGGTCTTCACCTCCGGGCAACTCTGATGTTCACTTGATCCATGAGAGCCATCTGGAAAGGCGCTATCGCATTTGGGCTGGTCAACGTGCCGGTCAAGGTCTACAGCGCCACCGAGGACCACGACATCGGGCTGCACCAGGTCCATGGCGCCGACGGCGGGCGCATCCGCTACCAGCGCCGCTGCGAAGTGTGCGGCGAGATCGTGGACTATGCGGACATCGACAAGGCCTACGAGGAGGACGGCCGCACGGTGGTCCTCACCCGGGATGAGCTCAAGTCCATCCCGGCGGAGAGCAGCCACGAGATCGAAGTGGTGCAGTTTGTCCCGTCCGAGCAGCTCGATCCCATGATGTTCGAGAAGAGCTACTACCTCGAACCCGACTCCAAGTCGCCCAAGGCGTACGTCCTCCTCCGCCGGGCGCTGGAGGATACGGACAGGGTGGCCGTGGTCCAGTTCGCCCTGCGGGAGAAGACCCGGCTTGGCGCCCTGCGGATCCGGGATGACGTCCTGGTGCTGCAGTCCCTGCTGTGGTCCGACGAAGTCAGGGAAGCGGCCTTCCCCGCCCTCGAGGCAACCGTCCGCATCTCCGCCCAGGAGCGCGAGATGTCCGCGGCGCTGGTGGACTCCATGGCCGGAGACTTCGATCCAGGCCAGTTCACTGACGATTACCAGATGCAGCTCCGCAAACTCATCGACGCGAAGATCGAGCAGGGGGAGTCCCTGGACACGGAACAGACGTTCGGCGTCGAGGCTGCCGAAGCCGGCAGCGGCGAAGTGATCGACCTGATGGAGGCTCTCAAGCGAAGCCTTGAAAAGAAGCGGGGCGGCGGCACCGGCGATGCGTCCAAAGGCGACGCGTCCAAAACAGACAGCGCCGAGGATGCTCCCGCGAAGGGAACCCGGGTGAAGGCGGCCCCGGCCCGGTCCACCGCAGCAACCCGGTCCACCGCAGCAAAAGGGGCGGGCAGCAAGGCAACGGCGACGAAGACTGCCAGCAGAACGGCAACAAAGCCTGCTGCGAAGGAGACTGCAGCCAAGGAACCGGCCAAGAGCCGGCGCAAGGAGGCCTGACACGGCCGTACCGCAGCGGCGGCGGCCCCCAACGGAGTGCATCCCACCGTACTGGCGCGGAATGGGGTGGCGGGCGCGGCGCCGGCCGGTACGGTAACCCATTGCGGCCGCGGTCAGTGGTTTCTGAGAGCCGAAATCAGCTCGCTTTTCTTCTTGGCGGAGTATCCGGTAAGGCCGATCTCCTTGGCGCGGGACTTCAGCTGAGCCACCGTCCAGTCCTCATAGTCGCCGGCCTTGCCGCCTTTGCGGCCCACGGCCGAACGGCCCTTCCTGGCCGCGGCGTTGGAAATGCGCGCTGCTTTCTCCTTTGACGCGCCATCCTCCCGGAGTTCCTCGTACAGTTCGGGATCTTTCAGGCTGGGGTTCTTCTTCTCAGGCATGGTCAGCTCGGATCCGATGGTTCAGTATCGTCAATAAAAGGGTCCACACCGGCCGGACGCTGCGGCGAAGGCGTGGGCGTATGGGGCGACTGCGCGTGGTGTGCGTCGGCTCGGGCGTGCGCAGCCGGTGCACCGGCTGCGAAGCCGGCCTCTTCGTCGGTTTCTTCGACTTCGCCGCCGTCCACGGCGGAACGCCAGGCACCGGTTTCAATGCCGCGCTCTTCGATGAACTGCTTGAACCGCTTGAGGTCGGCACTGATCTGGTGGCTGTCCGCGTGGACGGCGGAGCCCGCCTTCTCCACCAATCCCTCGGGTTCCCATTCCAGCGCCACGGTGACGCGAGTCTGCTCCGGCCCTAGGGGTTCGAAGGAAACCTCGCCGGAGTTGCGCGGTTTGTCCGTGCTGACCCAGGCGATGCGGCGGTCCGGCAGTTGTTCGGTGATCTGGGCGTTGTACTCGCGCCTGACTCCGGCGATGTCCGTCCGGAAATGAAGGGACGTCTCGTCGATCTGTTCCACGGACTCCACGCCCCGCATGAACTCCGGGAACGATTCGAACTGCGTCCACTGGTTGTAGGCGGTGGACACAGGAACATCCACCTCGATGGTTTCCTGCAGGGTAGCCACTGTCTCATCCTCTTTCAGTCCGGGTACGGCTCCGAATGCGGTCTTGAACGGTGTGTCGCCACGTTTTCCACGCTAGTAGGGCCATCCGGCAAAAACAAGGAACTTACTAAGGCGGCTTAGTGATCCATGCCGTGGACGCGGAAGGGGAGCCGGAAGAGGACTTAGGAGCCGGCAAACCGGCTTAAGAGGCAACTGGAGGTTAACTGCAGCGGCCGGCCCGCGCGCCACGTGCCCGGAATACGGGACTTACTGTGGCGCAGCGGGCCGGCCGCCTGACGCTGACCTAAGCGGTCGTCGTCGTGCTGCTACTCGGCGTCGTGATCGGTTTCCAGGATCTGGACCAGGTGGTCCAGGGCGGTGTCGGCGCCGTCGCCCTCGGCACGCAGGACCACAACATCACCGTGCGATGCGCCCAGGCTCATGAGGGACAGGATGCTGGCTGCGTCCATGGCCTCGTCGGCCGGTTCGCCCTGGCGGGCGATCGTGATCTCGTGCGGGTACTCGCCGGCGGCCTCGGCAAAGATGGCGGCCGGGCGGGCATGCAGGCCGACGCGGCTGGCGATGGTGGCGGTGCGTTCGAACATTTGTGCTCCTTGGATATCAGGTCGAGACAGATGGTTGGGAAATACCGAACCGGGTCAGACAGTTACTGGAACCGGCTCCACGGTATCAACTGACTTGCGGACGGCCCAGCGCTTGAGGGCGATGACTGCCAAGGCAGTGACGACCGTTCCGACGAGGATCGAGACAACAAACATCAGGAAGTTGTCGATGGCGAAGAAGACGAAGATGCCGCCGTGCGGGGCCTTCGAACCTACGCCCGCCGCCATGGAGATGGCGCCGGTCACTGCGCCGCCCAGCATGCTGGCCGGGATGACCCGGAGCGGGTCGGCAGCGGCGAACGGGATGGCACCTTCGGAGATGAAGGATGCGCCCAGCAGCCAGGCGGCCTTGCCGTTCTCGCGCTCGGCCAGGCTGAAGCGCTTCTTGTCGAGGACCGTGGACGCGAGGGCCATGGCCAGCGGCGGAACCATGCCGGAGGCCATGACGGCTGCCATGATCTGCCACGGTGCCTGGTTGTCCAGCGTTGCGGCACCCAGGCCGGCGACGGCGAAGGCGTAGGCAACCTTGTTAACCGGACCGCCGAGGTCGAAGCACATCATGAGGCCGAGGATGATGCCGAGGGCGATGGCGCTGGCACCGGTCAGGCCGGACAGGAATGAGTTCAGTCCAACGGTGATGGCGACGATCGGAGCGCCCAGGATCAGGAACATCAGGCCTGAGGCCACGATGGAAGCAGCCAGCGGGATGATCACCACGGGCATCAGGCCGCGCAGCCAGCGGGCCACTTGAATTTGGCCGATGACGTGCGCGATGTAACCGGCGAGGAGACCGCCGACGATGCCGCCGAGGAAGCCTGCGCCCATGAACCCTGCAACGGCGCCGGCAACGAAACCCGGTGCGATGCCCGGCCGGTCGGCGATTGCGTAGGCGATGTAGCCGGCCAGGGCCGGCACCAGGAAGCCGAGCGAGAGGGCACCGATCTTGAACAGCACGGCGCCGAGGTACGCGCCGAGCGGGCCCCAGGCGTTCTCAGGGTATTCGGTGGGCAGGTTGAAGATGCTGTTGTCCACCACGATCGCGTCCGCGAACTGGGTGATCAGGTAACCGCCCATCAGGAAGCCCAGGGCGATCAGCAGGCCGCCGCCGGCCACGAACGGAATCATGTAGCTGACGCCCGTGAGGAGAGCCTTCTTCAGCTTCTGGCCGATGTGCTCGCCCTTTTCGGTGGCTTCGGTCTCGGCCTGCTCCTCGGCGCCGTAGTGCGGTACGCGGCGGGCGTTGGGGTTGTCAGCCGCGGCCAGCGCTTCCTGGACCATCTTGTCCGGCTCGTCGATGCCGCGCTTGACGGGTGCATTGATGACCGGCTTGCCGGCAAAACGTTCCTTGCCGCGGACGTCCACGTCCACCGCGAAGATCACGGCGTCGGCGGCAGCGATGACTGCGGGGTCCAGCGGCTTGGCGCCGGAGGAACCCTGGGTTTCCACCTGGAGGTCCACCCCGACTTCCTTGGCGGCGGCAACCAGCGAATCGGCCGCCATGTAGGTGTGGGCGATGCCCGTCGGGCAGGCCGTCACGGCCACGAGGCGCTTGGGGCCGCCTGAACGTGCGCCGGTGGCGGCACCGGCGGACGGTGCTGCCGCGGCTGCGGGCTCCGCTGCGGCCGCGGGCTTGTCGGCCAGGGCGCCGTCCACCAGTTCGACGATTTCGGCTTTGGTGCCGGCGGCCCGGAGGGCTGCCGTGAAGTCCTTTTTGATCAGCGAGCGGGCCAGCTTGGAGAGCAGCTTAAGGTGCTCCTGGTCCGCGCCTTCGGGGGCCGCGATGAAGAAGATCAGGTCCGCCGGGCCGTCCTTGGCGCCGAAGTCCACGGACTGCGACAGGCGGGCCATGGCCAGGGTGGGCACGGTCACTGCTGCAGAGCGGCAGTGCGGAATGGCGATGCCGCCGGGAACACCGGTGGCCGTCTTCTGCTCGCGGGCAAAGGCGTCGGTGAAGAGGCCTTCCACTTCGGTGGCGCGGCCGTTGGCGGCGACCCTGCCGGCCAGATGGCGGATCACGTCCTCGGGCGAGTTGCCCAGGTTCTGGTCGAGCTCGACCAGTTCAGTAGTAATGAGCTGAGTCACTGTCAGTCCTTCCGGAGGGCCGTGATGGTTACGGCATCAGGGGTGGTTTGGTGGACCGCCGGAACTGTGGAGCCCGGCAGGGAGGCGGCGGCGGCACCATGTGCCACGGCCTGACGGAGGCAGTCGGCCGGGGCGGCGCCCAGGCTGGAGGCGAGCAGGTAGCCGGCAAGGGACGAATCGCCCGCGCCGACTGTGCTGACCGCTTTGACCGGCGGATGCGTGGCCAGCCACGCGCCGTCGGACGTCACAAGTACCGCACCCTTGGAACCGAGCGTTGCCAGCACGGCACCTACACCGGAACGCACGACGGCGGCGGCGGCTGCCGCGGCAGCCTCCGGATCCGCTTCAAGTTCGTCAGCGGTGGACGCCGTAGCGAAACCGGCTGCGGCAGCCAGTTCAGCCAGTTCTTCGGCGTTGGGCTTAAGGAGGTCCGGCATGCCTGACGCGTCGCCCGAGAGGGCGGCGGCCAGCGGTGCGCCGGACGAGTCGACGGCGATGCGCGGGGTCGACTGCTGTGTGCCGTTGCCGGCGTTTGTGGAGCGGAGCCGCCGGGTGACGGTGGCATAGAAATCGGCCGGGACCCCGGGTGGGAGCGAGCCGGCGAGGACAACCCAGCTGGCACCGCGGGAGCGCTCCAGCAGCAGCCCGATCAGGGCCTCCTGCTGGTCTTCGCTCAATACCGGGCCGGGTTCGTTGATCTTGGTGGTGACGCCGTCAGGCTCCGTCAGTGCCACGTTGGTGCGCAGCGGTTCGTGGATGGCGAGGGCGGCGAAGGGAACGCCGCTGTCACGGAGACCCGCCAGGACGGGATCGGAGTCGCCGCCGGGGAGGACGGCCACTGTCTCCAGGCCGGAGGCCACCAGTGCGCGGGAGACGTTAACACCCTTCCCGCCGGACTCCTGGCTGACGGAGGTCGCCCGCTGCACCTCGCCGCGCAGCAGCGGCGAGGGCAGTGACACGGTGCGGTCAAGGCTCGGGTTCGCGGTGAGGGTGACAATCATGCGATCACCACGTCAACGCCGGCGTCAGCAAGCGCCGCTGCGAGTTCCGGGCTGGGTTCACTGTCTGTAATCAAGGTGTCCAGATCTTTCAACGAGGCGAACTGGACCAGCGTTTCCGCATCCAGCTTGGACGAATCGGCCAGCACCACGATGCGGCGTGCCGATTGGACGAAGGCAGCCTTGACGGCTGCTTCTTCAGGATCGGGCGTGCTCAGCCCGAAGGCCGAGTGAACTCCGTTGGCGCCGATGAAGGCAATGTCCGGACGGATCCGGTGGGCTGCCTCCACGGTGGACTGCCCTACGGCAGCCTGGGTGAGTCCGCGGACCCTGCCGCCCAGGAGATGGAGGGCGATGCCCGGCTCGCCGGCGAGTTTCGCGGCGATGGGGATCGCATGCGTGATGACCACGAGTTCGTTTTCCGAACCGGAGTCCGGGGCAGCGGAGGGGTCGGAGAGGCGCAGAGCGATCAGGTCCGCCAGGGCTTCGGTGGTCGAGCCGGCGTCCACCAGGATGCTGCCGGCCGGGTTTTGCGGGATGAACGCCAGGGCGGCCTCGGCAATGCGCAGTTTTTCCGGCTGCCGCTGCACGGTCCGTTCCAGGATGCTTTCCTCGGTGGTGCTGATCCGGTCCGGGGCGACCGCGCCGCCGTGGACCCGGCGGACGGTACCGGCTGACTCCAGCGCGGCAAGGTCGCGCCGGACGGTCTCGGTGGTGATGTTGAAGCGCTCGGCAAGGGCGGTGACGCTGGCCCGGCCGCTTTCGGCGACTAGACCCGCGATCAGCTGTTGGCGCTCCTCGGCGAACACTTACCCTCCGTTGCGTAAAAGACTGCAGGTAGTTCCGGGGCTGGCTTCAGGACCGGCTTCCAGTGACTGCCATCACATGATGTTGAATTGTTTGACTTTATCTTTGTTCATGTTGGTTTGTCAATGAAAACAACATGAACGCAGATGGGTTTCTTTGGGAAAGCCGGAAGCCGGGCCGGACCGTGATGGTCTGGCCCGGCTTCCGGGATGTTCACTTGCGGTTCGCCTGTGTCCGTGGACAGTGGCGGCCGGAGGGTCATGGCTAGATGCCGCCGTCCCGGCTCTCGTTGCGGACGATGCGTTCGCCCGTGTTCGGGTCCACCACCGACCGGGTTTCACTCACCCGGCGGCTGCGGCCGGGCGATGCCAGGACCAGTGAGGCGATCAGGCCTATGACGCCGACGGCCATCAGGATGTAGCCGATCAGGGTCTGGTCCACGTAGGGGACCAGGCCGGGGGTAATGGCCCACGCCAGGATGGCACCGATGGCGATAAGGAAAATGGAGGAACCGATTCTCATGACTTGCTCCTAGCTGTCCGGGGGACGTGCGGGCAAACTTGATCAGCATGCTGTCTAGCGACAGGCTACAGGCCGCCCCCTGCTGATTCAATGAACCGGGCAGGGGTGTCCGTTTTAGTGTTGGAAGTCCGCGCTCGGCGCTGATTCCCACTCAATGTGATGGCCGTAGACCCAGTCGAAGTTATCCGCGGCCTTCCGGGACAGCGAGCGGAACACGGCCCTGAGCATGAGGTCCTCGAAGACCCGCTTGAACTGCCCCCGGACCTTCGGAGCTGCGTTGCGCCTTCCCCACTCCACCACTGCCTCTGCCCTTGCGCGGCGCTCGCGCTCATAGCGGCCGAAGGCCTGTTCGAGGGCGGCCGTGTCGGGCCGGGCAGTGGCGCCGAGAAGGGCGCGCCCGAGTGTCACTGCGTCCTCGATCGCCATCGAAGCACCCTGCCCGGACGACGGAGAGGCGGCATGGGCAGCGTCCCCCACCAGCACCATGCGGCCGCGGTACCAGCGGGGGATGCTGGGGAAATCGTAGGTGCGGTAGGGCCGGATGATGTCGCTTGTGGCTGCGATGATGGCCGCCATCGGCGTGCGGTCACCGGAAGCCAGACCGGCCAGCCAGTTCTTCAGTTCGGCCGGTGAAAGCTGCGAAGGGTCCTCCGAGGACCGCTGCAGCGGGTTGGCGAACCACCACGTCCGCCCCTGGGGATCACGCATGTAGCAGTAGAAGCACCTCTTGCCGAAGACCATCTTCATTCGTCCGGTTTCGGGAAAGACCGTCCCTTCCGGAAGCATTCCTGCCGGGACAATTCCGCCGGTGTTGAGCAGGGGAATACTGCGGGGTTCGGGGGCGGTGGGGTCAATCACGGTGCGGACAGCCGAGCGCAGCCCGTCCGCCCCGACCAGCAGGTCGCCTCTGGCGGACGTGCCGTCTGCAAACACGGCGGTGACTGACTCTGCCGCCTCTTCCACCGATGCGAGGCGCTTTCCGTGTTCGATGCGGACGCCCCGCCTCGCGGCCTCCGTCCGCAGCAGCCCGTATAGCTCGGAGCGGGTCAGTGTCCGGGCGGTGGTCCCATCCGGCAGCGAGCCGCCGTAGTCGAAGTCGGCCAGATGCCGCCCGGTGCTGCCCAGGTGCATGGACATCGTCGGGGTGCTGAAGCCGAGTTCTCTGGCGCCTTGTTTGAGGCCGAGGGTCTCCAGTGCGTCGAAGCCGTTGACAGCGAGGGTGAGGAAGCCGCCGACGCCGTCAGACGCGGCGCCGTAGGCCTCGTAGACGACGGCGGTGTGGCCTGCCTTGGTAAGGGAGAGGGCTGTTGCAAGCCCTGCGATTCCGGAGCCGATAACCATGCAATGCAACATCTGGGATACCTCCGTAAATTATTTCGTTCGCTCGAAAGAAATATATTCCCAGGGTCACTAAGAGTCAATCCTTTCGGTTTGGCGAAAGACTTTGTTAACCTCGGACTATGGACCAAGCCCGGATGAGTCAACGCGAAGCATTGCTGCAAGCCGTCTACGACTCAGGCAGGGAGCTGTCCACGGCGTCGGTTATGTTCCATGCCAAGCTCTCCGAACTCCGTGGGCTGTCGGCGACCGAAGGCAAGGCGGTCGACATCCTGCTGCGGTTCGGCCCCATGACGGCCGGGGAATTTGGCGAGCACTCCGGGCTGGCGCCGGCCTCCGTCACGGGGCTCATGCAGAGGCTGGAGAGGAAGGGAGTGGCCAAACGGGTCCGCCATGCCGAGGACAAACGCAAAGTCCTCATCGAGTTGGTGGGCGACCAGCCGGCCGCGGCAGCCCCGCATTTCGCGGATTTCATGGCGGGACTGGCGGCATTACTTGAGGGCTACAGCGATGATGAACTCCGGGTGATCGCCGATTTTTCCAGCAGGGCGGCCCGGATCCAACAGGAAGCTGCAGGCCGGCTGGGCCAGGCGTCAAGCATCGACCAGGTGCCGGGCCCGGCGTAACAACCCGGCTGCAGCGCGGCGGCTGCTGCGTGGGCCATTAGCCTTGGTGGGTACGTGGAGCCCATCCCGGCTCCTCCGTGGGTCCCCCCTTTGGCGGACGCCACGCATCTCCCGGCGTACTCACAGAAATATGGTTACCGATGTCTGAAGTTTCCCCCACGGTTGTGGTTACAGGGCTGGGAGCCGTCACTCCGGTCGGCTCGACGGCCGGCGATACCTGGTCTGCGCTGCTGGCCGGACGCTCCGGAATCTCGGCCCTCGACGACGACTGGGCCGGCGGGCTGCCTGTCCGTATGGCGGGACGCGTCACCGCCGATGTTCCCTCGCTGCTGTCCACTTTGGAGTACAAGAGGATGGACCGTTGCGGCCACCTTGCCCTCATCGCTGCCCGCGAGGCATGGGCACATGCCGGCCGGCCGGAAACTGACCCGGAACGGCTCGCCGTCGTGATCGGCTCCGGTTACGGAGGCCTGGACACCACGCTGGAGCAGACCCGGACGCTGGACGGGAAGGGACCGCGCAGGGTTTCCCCGCACACCCTCACCCGGATCATGACCAACGGTCCCTCTGCCTGGGTCTCGATTGATGTTGGAGCCCGCGGCGGGGCGCGGACGCCCGTCAGCGCCTGCGCCTCCGGGGCTGAAGCCATTTCCCAGGCAGCCGACATGATCCGGAGCGGCGCCGCCGACGTAGTGATCGCCGGCGGGGTGGACTCCTGCATCAACGGGCTGACCATCAGCGGTTTCGCGCAGATCAGGGCGCTCTCCACCCGCAACGACAGCCCGCAGGCCGCATCCCGCCCCTTCGACCGGGACCGCGACGGCTTTGTCATGGCCGAGGGCGCCGGGATCGTGGTGCTGGAACGCGAAGACCATGCCCGTTCCCGCGGAGCCGAAATCCTCGGCGTCATCGCCGGCAGCGCCGTCACCTCAGACGCCGTGGACATCGTGGCGGCAGACCCCGTCATGCAGCGCCGTGTCCTGCAGAAGGCCATTGCCGCCGCCGGCCTCACCGGAGATGACATCGGGTTCGTCCACGCCCACGCCACGTCCACCCCTGTAGGGGACCGGCTCGAAGCGGAGGCCATCGGCGCCGTCGTCGGGCGTTCCGTTCCCGTCACGTCCACCAAATCCCTCACCGGGCACCTGCTGGGCGGGGCCGGAGCGCTGGGTGCCATCGTCACCATCCAGGCGTTGCGTACGGGCACAGTCCCCGGGACCCTCAACCTTGAAAACCCGGATCCGGACATCCACCTCAACATCGTTTCGGAGACAATCGGGGGACTGGCGGCGAAGGCCGGCATTTCCAACGCGTTCGGATTCGGTGGCCACAGCACCACCCTGGTGATCACGGCGGGCTGAGTTCCACCGGGCTGAGTTCCGCCAGGTGAGCCCCGCCTCGTGAGCCCCGCCGGCAAAGTTAGGCTGTTCCGATGGAGACAGTCGTGTGGTCCAAGCCGGAGAACCAGCGCGCCGGAACGCCGCTGCTGGTGATGATGCACGGTTACGGAACGGACGAGGTGCGCATGTCGGACCTCTTCGGCCTGTTGCCGCCCGATTTCACCTGCGCTGCCCTTCGCGCACCCAAGGTGATCGGCGACGACTACGGCTGGTTCCTGCTGGACTATTTCCTGACCCATGACTTCGCAGACGTCATTTCCGTCAGCAACAAGGTGTTCGACTGGATCAACTCGGTCAGGGGGCAGCACAGCAGCGTCAGCCTGCTGGGCTTCTCGCAGGGCATGGCCATGGCCAGCACGCTGCTGCGGCTGCGGCCGCACGACTTCCGGGCCGTCGTGGGCCTTTCCGGATTCGTCCTGGACAACGAACTGCTGGCCATGAGCGAATCGTTCGACACCAAACCGCCGTTCTTCTGGGGCCGGGACAAGGCCGACCTGGTCATCAATGACGACGCCGTTGAGTACACCCAAGAATGGCTGGGGCGCAACACGCAGGTGACGGCACGGACCTACCCGGGCATGGGCCACACCATTTCCAAGGCCGAGATGGTGGATGTGGGCGCCTTCCTGCGCCACTACGTGCTGCGCTAAGGCGCGAGTTACAGCCGTCCCTGCCTAGGGATTTCCGTAAGAATCCGAACACAGAAGAAAAACCAGTTGCGCGCTAAATTTGTAAGCGCTTACACTCTTCTTCGGCCATGTACCGGGCCCAGGACTTCAGGAGAAGAAAGGGCTGAGCCCGTGTTGCATGGCTAAAGCACCGCGCGTGACCATTCAGGACGTTGCCGCATTGTCTGGGCTGTCCATCTGTACCGTTTCCCGTGCGCTGCGCGGGCTCCCCAACGTTTCCGAAACCGCCCAGCTGAAGGTGGCGGATGCCGCCACGAAGCTCGGCTACAAGGCATCCTCCGCGGCGTCGCGCCTGGCCGGCGGGATCACGGGGTCCGTAGCCATCATCGCGCCCACTGCGACCGTCTGGTTCTTCGCCCAGGCCGTCGAAGCGGCCGAGGAAGTCTTCGAGGACAGCGGCTTCGACACCGTCCTCATCAGCCTGCGGAACACCCCGAGCGTGCACCGCAAGGTGTTCGGAGACCTGGACGGCCTGTCCCAGCGCGTGGACGGCGTCCTGCTCCTCAACATCGCCCTCGGCGACGACGAAATCGAAGCCCTGGCCTCCTCCGGGCTGGCCGTTGCGAGCGTGGGCATGCATAACGTCCCCTGGGACAACGTGGGCATCGACAACGAGGACGCGGCCTGGAAAGCCACCAACCACCTGCTGGGGCTTGGCCATTGGGACCTGGCCATCCTGTCCGGACGCGAACCCGGAGCACGCTCGGTGGTCACGGCCACGGACCGCCTTAACGGCTTCCGGCGCGCCCTTGCCGAGCATGACCTGACCGTTGATCCTGACCTGGTGATGGACGCCGGCTCGAGCATTGAAGGCGGCCGCCGGGCCATGACGGAGCTCATCGAAAACCGCCGAATGCCCTCCGCGATCTTTGCCGGTTGCGACGAGACGGCCTTCGGCGCCCTCATGGCTTTACGGGACCTCGGTTTGTCAGCGCCCAAAAACGTGTCCATCATAGGAATAGACGATCATCAGATGAGCTGGTTCCTGGGCCTGAGCACAATGGCCCAGCCGGTAGCCGATCAGGGCGCCTTTGCAGCCAACCTGCTGATTGAGGGACTCCAACGTCCGGGGCCGCTGACCGCCCCCGCCAGCCATGTGCTGGATACCAAGCTGATTGAACGCAAGAGCACGCGACGAAAACGCTGAGCGTAAACGCCAAGCACATGCATTCCCGGGCATCGACGCCCGACTCCGCCCTCCGGCCGTCGCCGGACGGTCCGCTCCGTACCAAACCCGGCAGTATCCACGCACGTCCCCTGCACCCCGTCTGAAAGGACACCGAGTACCGCATGACTGAGCTCTCCAACAGCACCGCCGCAGGCAACAGCACCGCCGCAGGCGACACCACTGCCGGCAACGGCAGCAGCCGCGGCTGGACCGGCGCTTCCGCCATCCTCTTCGACCTCGACGGCGTGCTCACCCCCACGGCGATCGTCCACGAGCGCGCATGGCAGGAGCTTTTCGACGGCTACTTGCAGGCTGTTCCCGGAGCGGACGGCTACCGCGAAAGCGACTACTTCGACCACATCGACGGCAAGCCCCGGTTCGACGGCGTCCGGGACTTCCTCGCGTCGCGCAGCATTGTGCTGCCCGAGGGCCCTGCGGATGACGACCCGGCGAACGACACGGTCCATGGCCTCGGCAACCGCAAGAACAAGGTTTTCAACGACATCGTCGAATCCGGCGGCGTGGCACCGTACGAAGGCTCGGTGCGCTTCCTGGCAGCCGCGGAGGCGCTGGGGCTCAAGGTCGCCGTCGTCTCCTCCTCACGGAACGCCCCGGCGGTACTGCTGGCAGCGGGACTGGCGGACCACTTCCCGGTGGTGGTGGACGGCGTCGTGGCAGCGGCCGCAGGCCTGCCCGGCAAGCCCAGCCCCGCGACGTACGAGTACGCCGCGCAGCTGCTGGACCTGCCCAGCGACGAGTGCGTCGTGGTGGAGGACGCCGTGTCCGGCGTCCAGGCCGGAAGCGCCGGAAGCTTCCACTCGGTGATCGGCGTGGACAGGGGAGCCGGCCGCCAGACGCTGCTGGACGCCGGCGCCACACTCGTGGTCGACGACCTGAACGAACTCCTCTAACCCGGCCAGCCCCCACCCCCGAACCTGCACAACGCCAAAAGGAACCCCAACAGCCATGGCACTCATCACCTCTGACCGCGCCCGTTTCCCGAACGACCCCTGGCAGCTCGTGGAGACCGTCCACCTGCCCGGAAACGCCGGAACCCTGGAGACGCTCTTCAGCCTGGGCAACGGCCATCTCGGCATCCGCGGCGCCCACTGGGCCGCCGCGGACGCAGACCTTCCCGGCAGCTTCATCAACGGCTTCCACGAAACCTGGGACATCAAGCACGCAGAGAATGCCTTCGGTTTCGCCCGCACGGGCCAGCGGATCCTCTACATCCCCGACGTCAACAACTTCACGGTGATCATCGACGGCGAGACGCTGAGCCTCAGCGAATCTACGGTCCTGGACTACCGCCGGTCCGTGGACTTCGCCACCGGGATCTACGAATGCCGGATCACCTGGGAGTGCCGTTCCGGCGCCACCGTGACCACCACGGAGCGCCGGGCCGTGGGCTACCAGTCCCGCGGCACCATGGGCGTCACCCTCGAAGTGGCGCCGGACCGGGACGTGTACGCGGATGTGACATCCTCGGTGATCAACCGCCAGGACCAGCCGGTGGAAGACCACTCCACGCACGATCCGCGGCGCGCCGGACGGCACGCCGGGCGCGTCCTGCTGCCGGTACGGCTCGACGGCGGCGACGGCTCACTGCGCCTGTCCTGGGAAGCCGCGGAGTCACGTCAGCGTGTTGGCCTGGCCGTGGACCACTGGACGTCGGCCGAAGTGCAGCCTTTCGAGACCCTGGTGGACCAGGATGACAGCAGCGTCCGGTACGTCCTGGCCGTGAGCGAGGACCGGCCCTTCCGCCTGGAGAAGAGCGCCAGTTACGCCGTGGCGCGGGCCTTCCGCGAGGGAGCAGTAGACGGCGGGTCGGCGCAGGATCCCTCCGAAGCGGCCGAGAGCGCCCTGCAGCCCGTCAGCGCCATCTTCGCCGAGAGCGAGACGTATTTCCGGGACTACTGGGCCACCACGGACATCGTGGTGGGAGGCCAGCCCGAGCTGCAGCAGGCCATCCGCTGGAACCTTTTCCAGCTGGCCCAGGCCACCGCCCGCGCGGACGTTGCCGGCATCCCGGCCAAGGGTGTCAGCGGCTCCGGCTACGACGGGCACTACTTCTGGGACCAGGAGGTGTACCTGATGCCGTACCTGACTTACACCAACCCGGACAACGCGCGCCAGGTGCTGGAGTTCCGGCACGACATGCTGCCTGACGCCAAGGTGCGCGCCAAGGAACTCAGCGTGGACGGCGCGCTATTCCCGTGGCGCACCATCAACGGGCTCGAAGCCAGCGCCTACTACGCCGCCGGCACCGCGCAGTTCCACATCGCCGCCGCCGTCGCTTTCGCCACCAACAGGTACATGTGGGCCAGCGGCGACGCGGACTTCAACCACGGGATGGGCTCGGAGCTGCTGATCGAAACCGCCCGGATGTGGGTCTCCCTCGGCTTCTTCGGCAAGGACGGGCTCTTTCACATCCACGGCGTAACCGGCCCGGACGAGTATACGGCCGTGGTCAACGACAACCTCTACACAAACGTCATGGCCCGGTTCAACCTGCGCGCCGCGGCGGCGCTTGACCACCCGGGGATCGACGACGCCGAACGCGAGCTCTGGGAGCAGGCCGCCAACCGGATGCAGTTGCCCTACGACGAAGACCTCGAGGTGTTTTCGCAGGACAACGACTTCATGACGCTGGAGCCGTGGGACTGGACTACGCCCCGGTCCAAGTACCCGCTGCTGCTGAACTACCACCCGCTGGTGATCTACCGGCACCAGGTGCTGAAGCAGGCAGATACCGTGCTGGCGATGTTCCTGCAGTGGCAGGACTTCACGGCCGAGGAAAAGCGGCGGGCGTTCGACTTCTACGATCCGATCACTACCGGCGACTCCACCCTGTCCGCCTGCGTCCAGGGAATCATGGCCGCCGAGGTGGGCTACGGGAAGGCCGCGCTGGACCACTTCACCCACGCGCTCTTCATCGACCTCGACGACACCCACGGCAACACCATCGACGGCGTGCACATCGCCTCCACCGGCGGCGTCTGGAGTTCGCTGGTCAGCGGCTTTGCGGGCCTTCGCGACCAGGGCGACGTTCCGTACTTCGACCCGAGGCTGCCTGTCGAATGGGAGGGGCTGTCCTTCCACCTCAAGGTGCAGGGACGCCGGCTGTTGGTTGAGCTGGAGCAGGGGTCCATCGGCCTCAGCATCCGGGAGGGCGAACCCCTGGACGTCAACGTCCGCGGCGATATTCTCACCGTGGGCAGCGACGTTGCCCGGGTGCCGCTGGCCCCCGTCGGCGCCCCGGAGCCCACCGTTTTCCCGAGCGGCCTGCCGACGTCGTCCATCCCGATCGTCCGCGCCCACACGTACGCGGGCCAGAGCTAGAAGCGGCCGGAGCAATCCCGTGGCCGGACCGTGGACAGCCCGCCTAGGGGCTGTCCACGGAATTCGGGCTGTCCGCCGGCGAAGGGCTGTCCACGGGCGCCGGATTTTCTGAACTGCTGTCCAGCGGATGCGAGAGCTCGTCGGACGGCATCCGGGCAACGATCATGGCCACCACCGCCATGATGGGGCACACGCCGCCGGCCACCAGGAAGATCACCCACGTGGGCACCACTGCCGCGGCGGGTCCGGCCAGGGCCATGGAGATGGGCATCAGGGCCAGGGACACGAAGAAGTCCAGGCTGGAGACGCGGCCCAGCAAGTGCGGGGGGACGCGGCGCTGTAGGAGCGTCCCCCAGATGACCATTCCGAGGCCGCCGGTGGCCCCGAAGATAAACAGCGCCGCCGCAACCATCCAGAAGCTGTCCATGATCCCGATGGCGGCGAGCGGCAGGCTGCCGGCACCCCACGAGACCATCATCACCGTGAGGTAGCGGCGTGGCAGCGGGAAGGAGGCCGTGGCCAGGGAAGCGCCCGCCCCGCCCACGCCCATCACAGCCAGCAGGAAACCGAACATGCGGGAATCGCCGCCCAGTTGGTCGCGGACGACGAACGGCAGCAGCACCTCGATGGGCCCGATCAGGAACAGCACCGAGATGCATGCCCAGAGCAGTGTCCACAGCAGCCAGGGCGTGCGGACGGTGTAGCTGACACCTTCGCGGAGGTCGTGGAAGAAGGATGTCTTGGCCCGTTCCGGGGCGGTCCCGCCGTCGGCGCCGGGGGCGTCCAGGGCGTGCTGGCCGAGGAAATTGAGGATGATGAAGGCGAGCAGGTGGCATGCCGCCACACCCGTGACGGCGTGCGAGGGGGACAGCGCGGCCACCAGGATACCGGCGACGGCGGGACCGGCTGCCTGTTGCAGGATGGGCCTCATGGTCCCCTCCATGCCGTTGGCCGCCAGCAGGTCCTCCCGCGGCAGAATCCTGGGCAGGATGGCCGAGTAGGCCGGGAAGAAGAAAGCCGCCCCCACGCCCAGCACGAAAGCGCCGATCGCCAGGTGCCACAGCTGCAGCCAGCCCGCCAGCGCCAGCCCGCTGATGCCGGCGATCACGGCGAGGTTGGTGCCTTCGACGGCGATGATCAGGAGCCGCTGGGGCACGCGGTCCGCGGCGATCCCGCCGGCCAGGACGAATGCCACCAACCCCACGCTGCCCGCAGTGGCAACGAGGGACAGTTCCAGCGGGCCGCCGCCGAGCTGGATGACCTGGTAGACCATGGCAACGGCCCACATTCCGGAACCGAAAATCGAAACGGCCAGCGCCGCGATCAGCACGCGGTACTCACGGTGCACAAAGGGCCGGAGGGCTCTGGGGGCGGGCATAGGGCTAGTCTAGGCCTGCTCCGTCCGGCCGCGCCGCCGCTACGGTTGGCCCCCGCCGGGCTAGGCTCTGCCCATGGGGAACAGTCCGGCCGGCACGTGGCGCCGCAGCATGGCATACATCGGCAACAACCCGGGGCTGGCGCTGCCCTGCTGATCGCCACACGCCAAGGCTGGCGGAGCTACGGCACCAATGGTTACTTCGCCGAGAACCTGGCCAGTGAACTGACCCGTTATTTTCCGGAAGCCGCCCGCTTCCCGCTGACTGAAATCACCCACACCCAGGACGAGTTCGACGTCGAACTGGACATCGGGCGCGGCTTCCGGGCCGTGGGGCGGAAGGCGGAGCTGGAGATCAGCGGCGTCCTGGACCGCCGCCAGTTCTCGGCGCCGGATTTCCAGCTCGGTGAAAGCGGCGCTGCCCTGAGCAACGTATACCTTCCGTGCAGCGCCGGTCGGCTGTCGGAGTTCGGGGTGGAATGGCCCGGCTCACCGGCGGTGTATCCGGGACCCCGGGGGCCGTCGTCGTCCGCGTATATTGCCGTGGCCGAATCCTGGGTGATGTAGCGGCGTGGCCTAGTGTTAAGGGTGAGTGGCAGCCACGAGCTGTCCCCGCACGGAGTAACCACTGTTGCCATCCCTGATGGCACCGGCGGCTGTTCCCGTTCCAGGAAAGGTGACGATGGCCATGCGGAAGAACCCGGCAATGAAGATTGCACAAAAAACCGCCCACAAGGCGGTGTTCGACTCCCAAGGCAAGCCAAAGCCAGGACTGCACAGCATGCTGCTGCGGGCCGTTGAAGTCCAGCGCCCGCTGGTGCTGGCCAACCTCCGGCGGCTGCAGCGCAGGCACCCGCGGGCCACTGCCGGGCAACTGGCGGACAAGCTGGAACGCGACTACCTGTTCGCCGTGACCGGCGGCGGCGCCCTCGTGGGCGGCACGGCCGTCATTCCGGGCGTTGGCACGGTTGCTGCGTTGGGCCTTTCCGCGGCAGCCACCATCGGTTTCCTCGAAGCCACCGCACTGTACGCCACGTCCCTGGCCGAGCTGCACGGCATCCGCATGGTTGATCCCGAGAAGGCCAGCACGCTGGTCATGGCCATCATGCTGGGCGAGGAAGGGACTGCCCTCCTCGGAAGCCTCAGCGGCCAGGCCGCCGGCCGGGGCAAGGGCCCCACGGACGCCTGGGGTTCCGCGTTCGCCCGCAAGACGTCATTCCCCGGCTTCGGCTCGGTGCGGGACCGCATCCAGCGGGCATTCCTCCGCAACCTGCTGCAGCGGCAGGGGACGGCGCTGCTGGGCCGGGCGCTGCCGTTCGGCGTCGGAGCCGTGGTGGGCGGTGTGGGCAACCGCGTGATGGGACGCGCCGTCGTCGCCAGCGCCAAGGAGGCCTTTGGCCCGATGCCGGATACGATTCCCGGCGAACTGACCGCCGGCACCCCCGGCAACCCGACGCAGGGCAACACGCCCGGCAGCAGCGCCGGCGTGCCGGCCGCAATCGACTCCGCCGGGGACAACCCCACCGGCACAAACACCCCCGGTGGGGACTCAACCCTGAAAGGCGGATTCCTTGGATCTGAACGCTGACCTGGGGGAGGCCTTCGGCTCCTGGACCATGGGGGACGACGCCGCCATGTTCCCGCTTATCACCAGCGCCAGCGTGGCCTGCGGCCTGCACGCCGGGGACCCCGTCACCATGCTGGACACCTGCCGGGCGGCCTTTGAACTTGATGTCCGCGTGGGTGCCCACGTCGGGTACCCGGATCTTGCAGGCTTTGGCCTCCGGTCCATTGACATGACCTTCGACGACCTCTTCGGGGCGGTGCTGTACCAGCTCGGCGCGCTCGACGGCGTTGCGCACGCCGTCGGGGCATCCGTGGACTTCGTGAAGGCCCACGGCGCGCTCTACGACCGCACGGTGCATGACGCCGAACAGGCCTCCGCCGTCATCGCCGCCATCCATGCGTACGATCCCGGGCTGCCCATCCTGGGCCACCAGGGGTCCGCGCTCCTGTCCTTCGCTGCGGAGGCCGGCCACCCCGTGTTCCACGAGGCCTTCGCGGACCGCGCCTACCTGCCGGACGGAACACTGGTGCCGCGCTCGCAGGACGGCGCGCTGCTGGAGGACGCCGGGGAGATCGCCGAGCGCGCCGTCCGCCTCGCCGTGCATGGTGAAGTGGAAGCCGTGGACGGGACCGTGATCAGGCTCCAGCCGCATTCGCTGTGCCTGCACGGTGACACGCCAGGCTCCATCGAGACGGCAACGGCCGTCCGGAAGGCGCTGGAAGCAGCCGGCGTGGAGCTGGAAGCCTTCGCCTAGCCTTACAAGCGCGAACTGGCAGCTAATGACGCCAAATCCCTGATCTGGGGTCATTAGCTGCCAGTTCGCGCCCCCAAGGGCGCCGGAGCAGTTCTAGTGCCGTTCGGCCCTATCACCGGCTCGAAGACGCACCCAAGCTTGAGGGCATGGCTGCCGGACCCCATGCGGGGTTAGATGGACCCGCATCAGATGCAATGTTGAAGCTGGGGCGTTTCTTCACGAAATGGGACCAGACCGACGACGGCAGGGCGGTGTTCCGGGAGGGCGGCCGCAAGGGCGACATCTTCTACCGTGACCGGTGGAGCCACGACAAGGTGGTCCGCTCCACGCACGGGGTGAACTGCACGGGCTCCTGTTCCTGGAAGGTGTACGTCAAGGACGGCATCATCACTTGGGAATCCCAGCAGACGGACTATCCCTCCGTGGGTCCGGACAGTCCGGAATACGAGCCGAGAGGCTGCCCGCGCGGGGCGGCGTTCTCCTGGTACACCTACTCGCCCACCCGGGTCCGTTTCCCCTACGCCCGGGGCGTCCTCGTCGAAATGTACCGCGAAGCCAAGGCCCGGCTGGGCGACCCGGTGCTGGCCTTCGCCGACATCGTGGGGGACCCGGAACGCCGCCGCCGCTACCAGCAGGCCCGCGGCAAGGGCGGCCTGGTCCGCGTGTCTTGGCAGGAAGCCATCGAAATCGCCGCCGCCGCGCACGTCAACACCATCAAGGCCTACGGGCCGGACCGCTGTGCCGGCTTCTCGCCGATCCCCGCGATGTCGATGGTTTCGCACGCCGTCGGGACCCGCTTCATCCAGCTGATCGGCGGGGTGATGACGTCCTTCTACGACTGGTACGCGGACCTGCCCGTGGCCAGCCCGCAGGTCTTCGGGGACCAGACCGACGTCCCGGAATCGGGTGACTGGTGGGACGCGGGCTACCTCATGATGTGGGGCTCCAACGTCCCCGTCACCCGGACCCCGGACGCGCATTGGATGGCCGAGGTGCGATACCGCGGCACCAAGGTGGTCACGGTCAGCCCGGATTACGCGGACAATACGAAGTTCGCCGACGAATGGCTCCCTGCCCAGGCCGGGACGGACGCCGCGCTGGCCATGGCCATGGGGCACGTCATGCTCAAGGAGTTCTTCGTCGACCGCGAGGTTCCGTTCTTCTCCGACTACGTCCGCCAGTACACCGACCTGCCGTTCCTGGTCCGGCTGGAACGGCGCGACGACGGTTCCCTCACGCCGTCGAAATTCCTCACCGCCAAGGACCTCCCGGCCGAGTCCGGGGCCGAGGACGCGGCGTTCCGCACCGTGCTGTTCGACAAGAAGACCGGCCTCCCCGCGGTGCCCAACGGCTCCATGGGCTTCCGCTACTCCGGCAGCGGCGAGGGCAAATGGAACCTGGACCTCGAGGGGATCGAGCCTGCATTGTCGCTGCGCGAGGTCTCCGGGGAAAGCGCGGAGATCCTGCTGCCGTGCTTCGAGGACGCCAACGGGGCCGGCAGCGTGCTGAGGCGCGGAGTGCCGGTCCTCGAGGTCGAAGGCCAGCTGGTCACCACCGTGTTCGACCTGATGCTGGCTCAGTACGGCGTCGGCCGCGAAGGGCTCCCGGGGGAGTGGGCCACAGGTTACGACGACGCTTCGACGCCCTACACACCGGCCTGGCAGGAGGAGATCACGTCCGTCCCCGCGCAGGCCTGCATCCGGGTGGCCCGCGAGTTTGCCCGCAACGCCGAAGAGTCCAAGGGCCGTTCGATGATCATCATGGGCGCTGGGATCTGCCAGTGGTTCCACGGCGACACGACCTACCGGGCGGTGCTGGCCCTTGTGATGCTGACCGGCTGCATGGGCCGCAACGGGGGCGGCTGGGCGCACTACGTTGGCCAGGAAAAAACGCGGCCCGCCACCGGTTGGGTGTCCCTGGCGAATGCCCTGGACTGGTCCCGGCCGCCGCGGACCATGATCGGCACCGGCTACTGGTACATGCACACGGACCAGTGGCGCCAGGACGGCTACTCCGCGGACGCGCTGAAATCCCCGCTCTCCACCGGAGCCCTGGACGGCATGCACACCGCGGACGCGCTGGCCCAGTCCGCGCGGCTCGGCTGGATGCCGTTCTATCCGCAGTTCGACCGGAACCCCCTGGACCTCGCCGACGAGGCGGAGGCCGCGGTCGCCGCCGGCACCGCGAAGGACACCCCGAGCTACATCGCGGACGCGCTCAAGAACCGCACCCTGACCCCGGCGATCGAGGACGTGGATGCCCCGGAGAACTGGCCGCGGACCCTCGTGCTGTGGCGCTCCAACCTGTTCGGCTCCTCCGCCAAGGGCAACGAGTACTTCCTCCGCAACCTGCTGGGCACGCACAACAACGTTCTGGGCAAGGACCACGCCGAAGGCCTCAAACCCCGGGACGTGAAATGGCACGACCAGGCGCCCGAAGGGAAGCTGGACCTGCTGGTCTCCGCGGACTTCCGGATGACCTCCACGACGCTGCTGTCCGACGTCGTGTTCCCGGCTGCCACCTGGTACGAAAAGCACGACCTGTCCTCCACCGACATGCATCCGTTCGTGCACGCCTTCACTCCTGCGATCGATCCGCCCTGGGAGACCAAGACGGATTTCGACATGTTCCACCTGCTGGCCGAGGAGTTCTCCCGGATGGCCAAAACCCACCTGGGTGTGCGCCGGGACCTGGTCAGCGTGCCGCTGCAGCACGACACTCCCGGCCAGCTCGCCCAGCCCGGCGGGATCGTCCGGGACTGGCGGGACACGTCAATCCCCGCGGTGCCGGGGCAGAACATGCCCATCTTTTCCGTCGTGGAGCGGGACTACACAGCCATCGCTGACAAGCTCGCCGCCGTCGGGCCGCTGGCTGACAAGCTGGGCTTCACGGTCAAGAACGTCACCTACAAACTCGCCGGCCCGTTGCAGCGGCTCAGCCGCTCCAACGGCGTGATGCTCGGCGGCGCCGCGGACGGCCGCCCCGCGATCGACACCGACGCGAAAATGGCCGAGGCCATCCTGGCTTTCTCCGGCACCACCAACGGCGCGCTGTCGGTGCAGGGCTTCAAGGACCTGGAAATCCGCACCGGCCGGAAACTCGCGGACCTGTCGGAGGGCTCCGAGGAAAAATTCATCACCTTCGCCCAGACCCAGGCCGGCCCCGTCCCGGTGATCACCTCCCCGGAATGGTCCGGCTCCGAAACGGGCGGGCGGCGCTACGCCCCCTTCACCATCAACGTCGAACGGCTCAAACCCTGGCACACGCTGACCGGGCGGATGCACTTCTTCCTGGACCACGACTGGATGATCGACATCGGCGAGGCCCTGCCGATCTACCGGCCGCCCCTGGACATGCACCGCCTCTTCGGGGAACCGAAGCTCGGCCAGGACGGGGCCATGGAAGTGGTGGTCCGCTACCTGACCCCGCACTCCAAGTGGTCCATCCACTCCGAATACCAGGACAACCTGCTGATGCTCTCGCTGTCCCGCGGCGGGCCCACGGTCTGGATGAGTCCCGCCGACGCGGCCGCCATCCAGGTCAGGGACAACGACTGGGTGGAGTGCGTAAACATCAACGGCGTCCTCGTGGCCCGGGCGATCGTCAGCCACCGGATGCCCGCCGGCGTGGTCTACGTCCACCACGCGCAGGAACGCACCATCGATGTGCCGAAGTCCGAGGCCACGGGAAGGCGCGGCGGCATCCACAACTCCGTGACCCGGCTGCTGGTCAAACCCTCGCACCTGATCGGCGGCTACGCCCAGCTGGCCTACGCGTTCAACTACCTTGGCCCCACCGGAAACCAGCGCGACATGGTTGCCACCGTCCGACGTCGTTCACAGGAGGTGCAGTACTGATGCGTGTCATGGCTCAAATGGGCATGGTCATGAACCTGGACAAATGCATCGGCTGCCACACCTGCTCCGTGACCTGCAAACAGGCCTGGACCAACCGTGCGGGCACCGAATACGTCTGGTTCAACAACGTCGAAACCCGGCCCGGGCAGGGATACCCGCGCCGCTACGAGGACCAGGAGAAGTGGCAGGGCGGCTGGGAGCTGAACAAGCGCGGCAAGCTGGTGCTCAAGGCCGGCGGCCGGGTGAAGAAGCTGCTGGGGATCTTCGCCAGCCCGGTCCAGCCCGAGCTCAAGGACTATTACGAGCCGTGGACCTATGACTACAAGACCCTGGTGGACGCGCCGCTGGGCGACGATTTCCCGGTGGCACGGCCCAAGTCCCTGATCACCGGCGAGGACACCAAGATCACCTGGTCCGCGAACTGGGACGACGACCTGGGCGGCTCCACCGAATACGGCCACCTGGACCCGATCGTGGAGAAGGTCCGCCGCGAGTCCGAGGACAAAATCAAGTTCGCGTACGAGCAGACCTTTATGTTCTATCTCCCGCGGATCTGCGAGCACTGCCTGAACCCGTCCTGCATGGCTTCCTGCCCCTCCGGTGCCATCTACAAGCGGGTGGAGGACGGGATTGTCCTGGTGGACCAGGACAAGTGCCGCGGCTGGCGCCAATGCGTCACCGGCTGCCCGTACAAGAAGATCTACTTCAACCACAAGACCGGCAAGGCCGAGAAGTGCACCTTCTGCTACCCGCGGGTGGAGGTGGGGCTCCCGACAGTGTGCTCGGAGACCTGTGTGGGGCGGCTGCGGTATCTGGGGTTGTTCCTGTACGACGCCGACGCCGTCACCGCGGCGGCGTCCGTCACGGACCCCCAGGAGCTTTACGACGCCCAGATGGATGTCCTGCTGGATCCGAACGATCCCGCCGTCCAAGCCGAGGCCCGGGCCGAGGGCATCCCCGAGGACTGGATCGACGCCGCCCGGCGCTCGCCGGTCTACGCCCTTGCCAAGGTGTACAAGGTGGCCCTGCCGCTGCACCCCGAATACCGGACCATGCCGATGGTCTGGTACGTGCCGCCGCTGTCCCCTGTGGTGGATCTGCTGCGCGACCAGGGCCACGACGGCGAGGACGCCGGCAACCTTTTCGGCGCCATCGATGCGCTGCGGATCCCGGTGGAATACCTCGCTGAGCTCTTCACGGCAGGGGACGCCGACAGGGTCACCGCGGTGCTGAAGAAACTCGCGGCCATGCGCTCCTACATGCGTGGCATCAGCATGGGCAACGACCCCGACGACTCCATCCCGGAAGCCGTGGGCATGGACGGGCAGACGATGTACGAGATGTACCGGCTGATGGCGATCGCCAAATACGAGGAGCGCTACGTCATCCCCAAGGCCCACGTGGAACAGGCCCACGACCTCGAGGAGATGGGCTGCTCGCTGGACTTCGACGGCGGCCCGGGCATGCAGGATTCCTCGCCGTTCGGAGAAGCCAGCGGCAAGCCCGTTCCGGTGGCGGTGGAAACCTTCAACGCCCTGCGGGACCGGCAGACCTCCGGCTCGGCGCCTGGCGAAACCACTCTGCGCGGCAGGGTGAACCTGCTGAACTGGGACGGCACGGGTGCTCCGGACGGGCTCTTTCCCGAGAAACCATTACCCGTGAAACCACCACCCGTGAAACCCGGCGGCCCCGCGGAGACCGCGCCGGCCGGGGGACAACCGTGACGCGGCGCCAGCAGGTCGTCTACCTGGCGGCGGCCTGGTGCCTGTCCTACCCGGATGAGGAACTGATCGGCCGGGTGCCGCTGATGCGCGCCGCGCTGGCCGAGTACCCCGGGGCCGTGGCGGATTTCGCGGAAGTCCTGGACCGGCTGGAGTCCACGCCGCCCATGGAGATCCAGGCCCACTATGTGCGCGAGTTCGACCTCGGCAAGCGCCACGCCCTGCACCTGTCCTATTGGACGGACGGGGATACCCGGCGCCGCGGCGAGGTGCTGGGCAACTTCAAGAAGACGTACCGGCAAAGCGACATTCTGGTGGACACCCACGGGGAACTGCCCGACTACCTGCCGATGGTCCTGGAATATGCCGCCGTGGTGGACCTCGCGGCCGGCCGCGGGTTGCTGACCCGTTTCCGGGCGAGCCTGGAGATGCTCCGCTTCGGGCTGCTCCGGGACGAGCTCCCGCATGCTCGTATCCTGCAGGCCATCTGCGCCACGCTTCCGGGGAAGTCCCCGGCGGACGAGCAGGCCGTCATGCGGATGGCCGGCTACGGGCCGCCCACCGAAGCCGTGGGGCTGGACCCGTACGATCCGCGCCTGCTGCCCGTGAAGGGGGCCTGAGATGAATCCTTCGCCGGAGGACACCGCCGTACCTGCCATCACCGCCCTGGACATCCTGCTCTGGGGAGCCCTGCCGTACGTCATGATGGTGGTGCTGGTGGGCGGACTGGTGTGGCGCTACAAGTACGACCAGTTCGGCTGGACCACGCGGTCGTCGCAGCTCTACGAATCCAGGCTGCTGCGGATCGCCTCCCCGCTGTTCCACTTCGGCCTGCTTGCCGTGATTGCCGGGCATTTCTTCGGCCTTGTCATCCCGATGGCCTGGACCCAGGCCGTGGGGATGAGCCAGGAGTTCTACCACCTCAACGCATTGCTTGTGGGCGGGGTCGCCGGCGTCGGGACCCTCGGCGGGATCCTCCTGCTGATCTACCGCCGCCGCACCACCGGGCCGGTGTTCATGGCCACCACCAAGAACGACAAGACCATGTACGTGGTGCTGACCGCCGCGATCGTGTTCGGCCTGTGGACCACGCTGGCCAGCGTTTTCGAAGGCGAGCACGGCCACAACTACCGCGAAACGGTGGCCCCGTGGTTCCGCTCCCTCTTCATCTTCCAGCCGGACATCGCGGCCATGGCAGCGGCGCCGTTCTCCTTCCACCTGCACACCCTTGTGGGCATGGCATTGTTCGTCATCTGGCCCTTTACCCGGTTGGTCCACGCCTTCACGGCGCCGCTGCATTACCTCTTCCGGCCGTATATCGTCTACCGCTCCCGGGACAGGGACAGGGACAGGGACAGGGACCGCACCGGGAGCCGAGCCGGCGCCTCCCCCGCGCGGACCTCAGGGACGGCGGCGCGCCGCGGCTGGTCCGCGGTCGGGACGCGTGACCGGGACACCCGGAACCGCTGAGCCGCACCGGGATCACAGAACAGAGAGGAGAACACCGTGGCCGGAGCAGCATCCCCGTCCGTATCCGCCGCCACCGCTGGCCGGACCCTCAACCTGGTGCTCGCCACCTCAGCCTCCGTGGTGTGCTTCTGGGCATGGAACTCCGTGGCCACGTTGGGCTCGTTCTACACGCAGAACCTCCAGCTCAACCCGGCCACAACCGGCGTGCTCGTAGCCATGCCGGTGTTCGTCGGATCACTGGGGCGGATCGTCGTCGGAACGCTGACGGACAGGTACGGCGGCCGCGCCATGTTCACGTTTGTCCTCCTGGCCACCATCCTCCCGATCCTCCTCGTGGCCATCGGGGGCACCCTGAGTTCCTTCGCGGTGGTGCTGGGCGCCGGCCTGCTGCTGGGGGTCGCCGGAACGGTCTTCGCCGTCGGGATCCCTTTTGTCAGCGCCTGGTACGAGCCGTCCCGGCGCGGCTTCGCCACCGGGGTCTTCGGCGCGGGCATGGGCGGGACGGCGCTCGCTGCTTTCCTCAATCCACGCCTCGTTAATTGGATCGGCTACTTTCAGACGCACGTGCTGATCGCCGGGCTCCTGGCCGTCATGGCTGCGCTCATCTGGTTCCTCATGAAAGAGTCTCCGGGCTGGACCCGTAATGACGACCCCGTGCTGCCTAAGCTCATCGACGCGGCCCGCACCCCGGTCACGTGGAAGATGTGCTTCCTGTACGCCGTCGTCTTCGGCGGCTTCGTTTCCTTCGCCACCTACCTGCCCACCTACCTGCGGGATGTTTACAGCTTCGACCCCGCTGGTGCCGGCGCCCGCACAGCCGGGTTCGCCCTCGCCGCGGTGCTTGCCAGGCCGGTCGGCGGTGTGCTCGCGGACAAGGTGGGCCCCAAACCCGTCGTGGTCACCTCGCTCGCCGGCGTCGCGGTGCTCGCCTGGGTGGTGAACCTGCAGCCCGACGGCGAAGTCCCCGCCGGCCTGACGTTCGTCGCCATGGCGGCGGCCCTGGGGCTGGGCGCGGGCGGCGTTTTCGCCTGGGTCGGCGTCCTGGCCCCGCCAGGCAAGGTGGGCAGCATCAGCGGAGTGGTCAGTGCAGCCGGGGGCCTGGGCGGCTACTTCCCGCCGCTGGTCATGGGCGCAACGTACGACGCCGCGACGCACAGCTATTCGATCGGGTTGCTGCTGCTTGTGGTCACCGCGCTCGTGGCGCTGGCGTTCACGGTGTTCGCGGTGCAGGGACGGACCAAGGCAAAGGCCGTGCCGGTGTAGCTGTTCCGTTTAGCCGAAGGCCAGGTGCGCCGCCGCGAAAATCGCCAGGCCGGCCAGGGCGCCCACCACCGTGCCGTTGATCCGGATGAACTGCAGGTCCTTGCCCACCTGCAACTCAATCTTCCGTGAGGTCTCCTCGGCATCCCAGCGGGCCACGGTCTCGGTGATGACGCCGGCGATGTCCGAGCGGTAGGTTTTCACGAGGTAGCCAGCGGCGTCGCCGATCCACGCGTTGACCTTGCCTGCCAGTTCGGGGTCCACTACGAGCCGGGTGCCGAAGTCATGCACGGCCGCCTTGAACTTCACGGTCAGTTCGCTGTGCGGATCGTCGACGGCGCCGAGCAGCGCCGCCTTGATGGTGCCCCACGTGCGGGATGCCAGCTCGCGCACCTCGGGGTCGCCCAGCACCTGGGCCTTGATGCCTTCTGCCCGGGCGATCATCACGGGGTCGTGCTGGAGGTCCTGTGCCAGTTCGGTCAGGTACGTGTCGATGGACTGCCGGACCTGGTGCTGCGGATCGGCCTGGACCGCCTTGGTGAATTTGAGGATTTCCACGTAGACCTTGTCTCCCACCAGCCCGTCCACGAACTGCGGGACCCACTGCGGGGACCGGTCCGAAACCAGCCTGCTGACTGTCTCGTGGTTGTCCCTGACCCAGTCGACCGTCCTGTCCACCAGAAGGTCCACCAGCGTGTGGTGGTGACCGTCGGCGAAGATCCGCTCGGCGAGCCTGCCCACCGGCGGCCCCCACGGCGGAGCGAGCAGGTGCTTGCGGACCATGCTCTCGATCACTGCCTGGACGTCGTCGTCGTTCAATACCTTGAACGCGCCGCGGATCACGGCGGCACCTTCCTTGGCCACGCGCTCGGGGCCGCCCGGACCGGACAGCCAGGCGCCCACCTTCCGGGCGATGTCCACGGAGGCGAGCTTTTCCTGGACCACCTGCTCGGACAGGAAGTTGGTCTCCACGAACTCGCCCAGCGACGCGCCGATCTGGTCCTTGCGGCGCGGGATGATGGCGGTGTGCGGGATCTTGATGCCCATGGGGTATTTGAACAGGGCCGTCACGGCGAACCAGTCCGCCAGGGCGCCCACCATGCCGCCCTCCGCCGCGGCCCGCACGTACTCCAGCCACGGGTACTGCTTCTGCAGGGCGAAGGCAAAGACGAAAATCACTGCCATCACGATCAGCAGTCCCAGAGCCAGCAGCTTCATCTTGCGCAGCGCAGCGGCTTTTTCGGCGTCACCGCCCAGCCCGGGATCGACGACGGCGGCACCGGTAGCGGGTGGGCCCGCATGCGCCGGGCGCGTTGCAGCGGGACGGGTGGTTTGTTCACTGTTCACCTGCATGTGCCCAGCCTAGCCCCGCATCCGTGGCGGGTGTCCGCTAACGTGTCACCATGACTACCGACGAGTCCGCTTCAACCCGGCCGCTGGTCTACGCCCACCGCGGTTCCAGTGCCGCCTTCGCGGAGCACACCCGGGCCGCTTACCTCCAGGCCATTGCGGAGGGCGCCGACGGGGTGGAATGCGACGTCCACCTCAGCCGGGACCAGCACGTTGTCCTGCTGCATGACGCGAACCTGGACCGCACCTCGGACGGCACCGGCCCCGTGGCCGACCGGACCCTCGATGAACTGCGGCTGCTGGATTTTTCCTCGTGGAAGGGCGCCCGGATTCCGCTCGGGTACGGCGGGAAGTTCGATCAGCTGCTGACGCTGCCGGATCTGCTGGACATCCTCCGGGCGGCGGGCCGGGAAATCGGGCTCGCCATTGAACTAAAACATCCCAGCCCCTACCTGCTGGCGTTGGAGGACCGGGTGCTCGAGGTGCTGGCCTCCGAGGGCTGGGATCCGCAGACGTCCAAGGTGGACAACGTCAGTGTCTCCTTCATGAGCTTCAGCCCGGACTCCGTGAAGCACCTGCTCGCGACCGTTCCCGCCGAGTTCATCTGCCAGCTGGTGGACGACATCACCGTGGACGAAGTCCGCGAGGAACTGGGCCTGGGCCTCATCACAGGCGGGGCCGTAGCGAACGTCATGCGGGCGGCGCAGGTGGAAGGCGAGCGGATCCTGAACGACTGCGAAGTCAGGCTGGCCGGACCGGGCATCGACTATGTCCGCCGGCATGCCCGCGCCGTCCGCCGATGGCTGGAATCCGGCCGCAGGTTCAGGGTGTGGACCGTGGACTCGGAACAGGACGTGCAGCTGTGCCAGGAGCTGGGGATCCACGAGATCACCACCAACCGGCCGGCACAGGTGCTGGCCCAGCTCTCGGAAAGCAGCCACCCCGTCAGCTGAACCGGATGCCGCTCCGGATCAGCCAGGCCGCAGTACCGTTCAGGCCGCAGTACCACTCAGGCCCAAGTAGCCCTCAGGCTGCAAGATCGCGGCGCCGCCAGCCGGCGTAGCCCAGCGCACCGAGCAGTGCCGCGGCCGCCGTGAGGGCCACGAGCGCCGGAACCGCCTCAGCGTCCACCGGAAGCAGTGGGGTATGCCGGAACGGCGAGAGGTCCATCAGCCATTCCGGAGCGTTCCAGAGCACTCCGAATTCACCTAGGGCAATGAGTCCCAGCAGGAGTACCCACACACCCCCTGCCATCCGGGGCACCCAGCCGAACACCGCCAGTGCGGCACTGGTCAGTACCCAGGCGGCCGGAATCTGGGCAAGGGCCGCCACGGCGGACCGGGCCACCAGCTCCGCGTCATTGACGGCGGACGCGGCGCCGATGCCGATGGAGACGCCGGTCAGAAGCTGCAGAAGCGCAACGCCGGCCAAGGCCACGGCATAATGGCTGCTGGCCCAGCGGATGCGTGTGGTGGCAGTTCCCAGCAGGGCCTCGGTGTGCCCGGCGGCCTCCTCGCTGCGGAGGTGGTTGGCCGCGGAGATGCCATACGCGGCCGCGGTGACTCCCATGATGCTGATCTCGGCGGCGAGGAACGCATCGGTCAGGGCCTGGGGACCGCCCAGCGCCCGCATCAGGTCCTGGGCGCCGGGCGAACTCAGGAAGTCCGCCACATTGCCAACCAGCGAGCCGATCACTACGCCGAAAAGGACGAACGCCACACACCACGCCGCAAGGACGCGGTATTGCAGCCGCACGGCGAGCGCCAGGACGCCGGAAAGGTGGCCGCGTGCGGGGCCGGGCCGCTCATCGCGGAGGCCGGCGCCGAGGTCGCGCTGCGACCGCAGGAAGAACGCGACGGGAACCAGCGCAGCGCACAGCGTCAGGGGCAGCGAAAGCACCCACCAGTGGTCCCCGGCGTAGGCCCGGATTTGCTGGTTCCATCCGATCGGTGAAAGCCAGGACCACACCGATGGGCCGGGTTCGGCGAGGTCGCCCACCGCCCGCAGCCCGTAGGTCACGGCGATGACCCCGATGCTGAACCCCGTCGCGGCACGGGCGCTCGCCGTCAGTTGGGCCGCCACGGCAGCCACCGCGCTGTATGCCATCCCCGTAGCTGCCCAGCCCAGACCGAAGGCGAGTGACCCGCTGCCCGGCAAACCGCCGACGGCGAGCGCGCCCGCCGAAAGCAGCCCGGTCAGGATGCTGGTTGCAAAGCTGATGGCCAGCGCGGACACCAGCGGCGCGTCGCGTCCCAGCCGGCCGCCGCCAAGGAGTTCCAGTCGCCCGCTTTCCTCGTCCCCCCGCGTGTGCCGGATGGTGAGGACCACCATGAGGACCGCAAGGATGGCCGTCATAAAGGCCGTGTATTTGATGAGGGAAAGGGCGCCGAGCGAGGCCGGATCGTATATCCGGCCAAAGAGCGCCACCATGGATGCCGTGGCGTTCAAGGCCGTGGAGGCCGCCACACGGTTGGCCGCATCGGGGTACAGCTCGGCACCGGCCGCCGCCGTCGAGTAGGCCATGAGGGCGAAGCCCGCTATCCAGAGCGGGAGCAGCCAACGGTCCCGCCGCAGGCCGAGCCGCACCAGGACGCCGGTCCCGGCCAACGTCCCGGCCAGCCTCCCGGCCCCGGTGCCCGTCCTGCTGCGGGCGAGCGTCCTGCTCATAGCCGGGCCGATTCGAACGATCCTGCCGGGCCGTAGTGGCGCAGGAACAAATCCTCCAGGGTGGGCGGCTGGCTGGTCAGCGCCTCCAGCCCCGCGGCCGTCAGGGCCTGCAGGAACGGTGCCAGCCCGGCGGGGTCCACCTGGGCGGTCACCCGGTGGTCCGTCACCACAACGTCGTGGACGCCGGGAAGGAGGTCCAGGCCGGGGGGCACGCGTGCGACGTCGGCCGTGACGGCCGTCCGCGTAAGGTGCCGCAGCTGCGCGAGCGGCCCGGACTCCACCACCCGGCCTGCGCGGATGATGCTGACCCGGTCCGAGAGGGCCTCGGCCTCGCTCAGGATGTGGCTGCTCAGCAGGACCGTGCGGCCCTGCCCGCGCAGCTCACGGACGCATCCGCGGAAGGCATCCTCCATCAACGGGTCCAGGCCGCTGGTGGGCTCGTCCAGGAGGAAGAGCTCGGCGTCCGTGGCCAGGGCCGCGACAAGGGCAACCTTTTGCCGGTTGCCCTTGGAGTAGGTGCGCGACTTTTTCGTGGGGTCAAGGTCGAAAGTCTGCAGCAGCAGGTCCCGCCGGGCGCGGTCCTGTCCGCCTTGGAGCCGGCCCAGCAGGTCGATCACCTCCCCGCCGGTCAGGTTCGGCCATATCGCAACGTCCCCTGGTACATACGCCAGCCGGCGGTGCAGCGTGGCAACATCGTGCCAGGGATCCAGGCCCAGCACCCGGATAGACCCCGAGTTGGCACGCAGCATGCCCAGCAGCAGCCGCAATGTGGTGGACTTGCCGGACCCGTTGGGACCCAGGAAGCCGTGCACCTCGCCCTCCGCCACACTGAAATCGAGGCCGTCGAGGGCAGTGACGCTCCCGAAGCGTTTCACGACGCCGGTCATTTCCACCACGCTGCTCATAGTCAATAAGCTACGCCCGGTTGCCGGTCCTGACTCGGGCGGAAAGTCCTGTCCTTGCGGGGCAGCGGTTACCGGGCTCGTCAGCGGCTGTGGTTGCATGGATCCATGCCTTTCACCTGGTCCGGCCGGGCCACCCAGACCCTCTCAGCGGCCGCCATGAGCGCACTCCTGCTGACGAGTGCGATGAAGCACTTCCGCGACCCCGCGTTCTTCCACCAGGTGGTTCCCGATTTCCTGTGCCGCGAGGACTCCGGCGACCGGCCCAACGGCCCGTTCGCCGTCATGACCCGCGATGAATGGGTGGCGCTCAGCGGCCTGCTTGAGGCGGGCGCCGCCGTCGGACTCCTGATCCCGGCCACCCGCAAAGGCGCCGCGGGCGCCGTCACCGCGATGTTCACGGTGTTCCTTGCCGGACATGCCGATGCCCTGCGCCGCGCCTACGGCCCGGCCGGAACGCCCGGGCAGCGGAAGGTGCACACCGCGCGGTTCCCGCTGCAGGTCCCGCTGATCCTCTGGGCCTGGAGCCTGCGGAAGCCGGCCTTGCGGTGGCCCGCCGCCGGACGTGTTGCCGGCCTGTGGCCATGAAACTGCTTCAGTCCCCGGCCGTGCGCGTGGGGCTTTCCATCAGCATCGCCACCGGGCTGTACGGGATCTCGTTCGGGGCGCTCGGCGTCACGTCCGGGCTTGATTTCTGGCAGACCATGGCGCTGAGCCTGCTTCTCTTCAGCGGCGGTTCGCAGTTCGCGTTCATCGGCGTGGTGGCCGGCGGCGGGTCCGGGGTCGCCGCCATGGGCGCGGCCACGCTCCTGGGCATGCGCAACGGCATCTACGGCATGCAGCTCAACGCGCTGCTGCAGCCGCGCGGGTGGCGCAAGTTCGCCGCCGCCCATGTCACCATCGACGAATCAACCGCCACGAGCACCGGGCAGACCGATCCTGACGAGCAGAAGCGGGGATTCTGGACCGCGGGGATCGGCATCTTTGTGCTCTGGAACGTGTTCACTGCAGTGGGGGCGCTTGCGGGCAGCGCGTTAGGGGACCCCAAGCAGTGGGGGCTCGACGGCGCCGCCGTGGCTGCCTTCCTCGGCCTGCTGTGGCCGCGGCTCAAAGGCCGCGAGCCGGTGGCCATCGCCGTGGTGTGCGCCCTGGCCACCGTCCTCGCCGTACCGTTCGTGCCCGGAGGCGTTCCCATCCTGATCGCCGCGGTAGTGGCGGCCGCGATCGGCTGGTTCAGCCACGGCCGCAGCGACGAAGGCCTGGAGCCCGATGTGGACCCCTATGCCGGGCACCATCACCCGCACAGTCATCCCCACCCCGGTGTTCCCCGTTCGGGAGATGACGCAAAATGAACCTTTGGATGTGGCTGTTGCTTGCCTGCCTCCTTGGTTACGCCTGGAAACTCCTGGGCTATTTGGTCCCGGCCAGCCTGCTTCGCAACCCTCGGATGTCCCGGATCGCGGGCACCATGACCATCGGCCTGCTGGCTTCGCTCACCATCGTGAACGCGGTGGCATCCGGCCAGGCGCTGGCCTTCGACGCCCGGATGGGCGCCCTGGCCGCGGCAGGAATCGCGTTGTGGCTCCGGGCTCCCTTCCTTGTGGTGGTCCTGGCCGGGGCGGGAGCGGCCGCCGGGCTGCGGCTGCTGGGGTGGAGCTGATCCGGGCGTATGTGGCGGACCCGGAATCAACGCCGCATTCCGCCGCAGCGGGGGCCGGCAAGGATGGCGACGGCCATTAGGCCCTAGTGGCGTTGAACCTGCTGTGGGAGGATTCGAACATGAGCGAAGAACAAGCGCCCGTAGTTCCTGCTGCCAACAAAGACCCCCAAACAAGGACATATGTGCCCTCGGCCGGGTCGGAGTCCACCCGTGAGATGCGCGAGATGTCCCGGCGCCGCAGGGACGCTGAGGAGAAGCTCCAGCAGCACCTGCAGGAAGCGGATCAGCTGCACGAGGCCCATGTGCAGGCCCATCTGAAGGAATCAGCTGCCAAGGACGAACCACGCAGTGAGGACTCCCGCGGAGAAGATACTGAAGCGGAGGCTGCTCCCGCGGGGGACGCCGCGCCGGAGCCCGGGGAGAAGCCCGCCGACTAGCGAGGGCCAGGCCGCACCGAAGGAATCAGTTCCAGTGACGTTATCGGCCCGTGGGGAGGCCCCGTTGTTGCGTCGATCCGGTTCTGCGTGACCGGCGGACCGTGACAACCGCGGGCCGCGGCCCCGAGACGAGTCTTTTCGACGAGAATCCAGAAGGCTGCCGGCCCAAGCGCACCCTCGCGCACCGCGAAATCATCGCCGTTGCCAAGGGAATCCTGATGGCCCGGCACGGCCTGGATGAGGACACGGCCATGCAGGACCTCCTGATGGAGTCACGGCGTGCGAGGAAGTCGCTGCGCGACGTCTCCGCCGAGCTGATGTCCTCCACCCGGCAGCCGCGGTGAGCGGGGGTGCGCTTTGGCCCTGGGCAAGGACGAGGATGAGCAGCGGCTTCGGTTCGAAGAGATGCTCCGGAATGCCGAGTTGGGGATTGAAGAACTGTGGCTGAGGTATTTCAGCATCGGCGGAATCGCAGGACAGTTTGAGGTTGAGGCGTACATCCACGGTGCCATCGCGCTGCCGTCCCTGCAGCGGGACATCCTGGCCCATGCCCTGAATGAGCGGCTGGACGAGATCAATGCACCCGACGGCAGGGCGCCTTACAGCCGGGGCTCAGAAGACGCCGGCCGGGTGTACGAAGACCGGCAGCACGAAGACACGGACCGGCCGGAGGATGAATCAGGGCAGGACGACTGAATCGAATGCCGTCCCGGGCAGCGGCGACTGGGGAGGCAAAGCCCGGTGCGGCCGTTCGGTGCGGATGGCGTCCTCCACCAGCGCCACGGGACGCCGCCAGGCGTCCGACCCGGGTTCCATGGTGTCCACCACGCCGATCAGCATGGCCAGCAGGCGGATCACGTCGGTCATGGAGATGTCGGTGCGTAGGGTCCCCTGACCCTGGCCGCGGCCCAGCAGGACAGCCACCGACTCAAAGAGGCTGCCGGTGATTCCGGTCAGCAGGCCGCGGCGGCCGGCCACGGCTCCGAGCAGGTTGGCATCCTCGCTGGCGGCCGCCATCAGCGCATCGATCACGCGGAAGAGTCCCGCGGCGGCGTCAGGTCCGGCCAGGGCGTCATCGATCACCGGGTCCACCATGAGGCGGAGCTGACGGTTGAGCGCGGCGAGTACCAGCTGCTCCTTGTCCGCGAAGTTCCGGAAGAGGGTGGCGGGCCCAACGCCGGCTGTGACGGCGATGGTCTGCAGCGGTACTTCCGGGCCGTACTCACGGAAGCACTTGCGGGCGGACGTAATGATCTTGTCCACGTTGCGCGCAGCATCCGCACGGAGGGGCTTGCGTTCCACTGCGAGGTTCATTTTTCAAGGTTAGCAACGCTGCGGCTGAGCGCCCGGGTTACTGATTGGTAGCGGCGAATGTACTCGTATGTGACGTATGTATCGACCAATTCCGCTGTGGCAGACTGGGTCCATGTTGCTCGCATTCTCAGTTGCACCGTCCGGTCAGCCCGCCCACCCGGCCGGGGATTCGGCCGCCCCGGCCAGCGGTGCGTCCGCTGACGCTTCCGTTCACGACGCCGTCGCTGCCGCCGTCAAAATCGTCCGGGACTCCGGACTGCCGAACCACACGGATTCCATGTTCACCACCATCGAGGGTGAGTGGGATGAGGTGTTCGCCGTCGTCAAGCAGGCAACTGAAGCCGTGGGCCGCTTCGGCAGCCGCGTCTCGCTGGTCATCAAGGCCGACATCCGCCCGGGGTATTCCGGTGAACTCACCGGCAAAGTGGAGCGGCTGGAAAACGCCATCACCAACGTCGGGGGCTAGTACAACCAGTTACCGCTCCCGCGCTGCCGGGCGAGGGCGCTTGCCGTGAGGCTTCCCACGGAGGAGCGGCGACTGCCAGACTGGGCCCATGATTGAGCACAAGCCAGAACCCCAGTGGGTGGCCGTCGAAGAGTTCCTGTCCGACGTCGTGGTCCGCCCCGGCAGCCCGCTCAAGCGGGCGGTAGCGTCCGCCCTCGAGGCCGGGATGCCGCCCATCGAAGTGGCGCCCAACGCCGGGAAGCTGCTCAAGCTGCTCGTGCAGCTGTCAGGCGCCCGGCGGGTCTTGGAGATCGGCACGCTGGCCGGCTTCAGCACCATCTGGATGGCACAGGGACTGCCCGACGACGGCGAGCTGGTCACGTGCGAATACCTCCCCAAACATGCCCTGGTGGCACGCGCGAACGTTGACGCTGCGGGCGTCGGGCACAAAGTGGACATCCGCGTGGGAGCCGCGCTGGACACGCTCCCGCAGCTTCTGGATGACGGCCGCGGTCCCTTCGATTTTGTGTTCATTGATGCGGACAAGGAAAACAACCCGCAGTACCTCGACTGGGCCGTCAGGCTGGGCCGGCCGGGCACCGCCATCGTGATGGACAACGTGGTGTGGGAGGGCGCGCTGCTCGATCCGTCCATGGACGAGATCAACGCGCCGGGAATTATCAGCGCCCTGGAAATGATGGGGGAGGATCCGCGCCTTGACGGGACGGTCATGCAGACCGTGGGGTCAAAGGGCTGGGACGGCTTCGCGCTGGCCGTGGTGCGCTGACGTCGCGGAGGGGCGCCGGCAGTTTCCGTCCTGGGGGAAGCGGACTCCTCCAGATGGTAAGTATGCTTAGAATAAGCTAATGCCGGACGGACCCGTCCCGCTTCGCCTGCAGTGGAGGAAGAAATGAAGGCTTCACCGACCCTAGCCGCCAATCTCCAGATGGTCCTAACGGACCTGATCGAACTTCACGTCCAGGGCAAACAGGCGCACTGGAACATCGTGGGAACCAACTTCCGCGACCTCCACCTCCAGCTCGACGAAATCGTCACCAGCGTCCGCCTGTTTGCGGACGAGACGGCCGAGCGGATGCGCGCCCTGCACGCACTGCCCGACGGTCGCAGCACCACGGTGTCCTCGGACACCCGGCTCGAACAGTTCCCCGGGGGACTCACGTCCACTAAGGACGCCGTCAAGCTGATTACGGCACGGCTGGAGCGCACCGTGAAGACCATGCGCGACGTCCACGACGAGGTTGACGAGGAAGATCCCACCAGCGCCGACCTCCTCCACGCCGGTATTGCCCGCCTGGAGCAGTTGGCCTGGATGGTGAACGCCGAAACCATGACTCCGGCGGCCTCCGTCACGGCTCCGGACGAAGACTGAAACCCGCAACGGCGAGCGGAATGGATTCCGACAGGCATGATTCCGACAGGCACGATTCCGGCAGGCCTGGCCGGGACGGCGGCCTAACGGGCCGGAGCGAAATTCCGGCGGGACCGCAGGCGGTGCGGATCAGTTCCACGCCGGACCAGCTAGGCGCCATGGCACCGTTGCTTGGTTCAGTGCGCGAAGCCGTAGGGGATGTCCCGGCGCTGCTGGCCCTGGCGCGGGACCTCGGGCGGACAGCGCCCCGGCCGGGCGAGGGCAGCACCGCCCGGCTGTGGGAACTGCTGGCATCGGTGACCGCCGTGGACGTGGCGGCAGGCCGGGTGCTCGAACCGCACCTTGACGCCGTGGCCATTCTGTCCCAGGCAGGCGCCCTGGTCCCTGACGCTGCGAACGCAGCCTGGGGCGTGTTTGCCGCCGAGGGCCCCGGGCTGCGGCTCGAGGCAGTGGCGGACGGCGCCGGGGCGTACGTCCTGAACGGTTCCAAGCCGTGGTGCTCGCTCGCTGCCCAACTGGACGGCGCCGTCGTGACCGCGCATGTTGCCCGCGGAGGCGGCGGCAGCGCGGGAACAACGGCGGGAACGGAGTCAGGCGGCAGGGCCGCCTTCGCCGTCAGCCTGCACGCCCCGGGGGTTTCCTGCGATACCCCGCAGTGGACCAGCAGGGGCCTGCGCGAAATCCCCAGCGGCACGGTGCACTTCGACGGGGCCAGCGCCGTTCCGGTGGGTGGACCGGGGTGGTACTTCCAGCGTCCCGGTTTCGCCTGGGGCGGCATGGGTGTTGCGGCCTGCTGGTTCGGCGGGGCCGTGGCCGTGGCACGGGACTTCAGCTCCGCGCTGGCAGCCGCCGCGGACAAAGGGCGGGAGCCGGACCAGATCGCGCTGGCCCATCTGGGCGAAACTGACAGGATCATCACGTCCCTTTCCGGCTACCTCGCGCGGACGGCGGAGCGGATCGACTCCGGCGGACTGTCCGGCTCCGGCGCGTGGAGCGAAGCCCTGCGCGTCCGCGGGACAGTTGCCGCCGCCGTCGAACGCGTCCAGGCCCTGGTGGCGCAGAACCTGGGGCCGGGCCCCCTGGCCTTCAACGAAGCGTACGGAAAACGCATGGCGGACCTGTCGCTCTATATCCGCCAGCACCATGCGATGCGGGACGACGCCCAGCTGGGCGCCCTGACGCTGAAAGGGGACCGGTCATGGTGACCTTCTCGCACGCGGATGCCGGCACGGCGGAGTCTGAGTGGGAAGCCAGCGGACTGGCCGTCCTCCCGGAGCTTCCCCTCGATGCGGGCGAACTCGCGGCCATGACCTTCATTGTGCTGGCAGCGCATCCGGACGATGAAACCCTGGGCGCCGGCGGATTGCTGTCCCGGCTGCACGCTGCCGGTGCGGCAGTAAACGTCCTGCTGTGTACTGCGGGGGAGGCGTCGCACCCGGAGTCGCGGACGACGACGCCGGAACAGCTTGCCGCCGTCAGGCTCGGTGAGTTCGGGGCGGCCATGTCCGAATTGGTACCGCCCGCTTCCTGGCGGTTCCTGCAGCTTGCGGACGGGCAGCTTGCCGCCGACCGTCACCGGATCGCCGCCGCCGTGCGGGAGGCGATTGCAGCTTCAGGACGCCCGGCGAATCAGGTGGCCATCGTGGCGCCCTACCGCGCCGACGGCCACGCGGACCACGATGCCCTGGGGTCGGTGGCCGCGGAAGTGGCGGCGGAAGATGGCCACGGACTGCTGGAATATCCTGTCTGGTACTGGCTGTGGGCATCACCTGCGGACAAGGCCTGGCAGTCATGGGTCCGGGTGCCGCTGACGCCGGACGAGCAGCGGGCCAAAGCCGCGGCCATGCAAGCCCACGCCTCACAGACACAACCGCTGTCCGGACAGCCCGGCGACGAGGCGCTCCTTTCCGAGGCGTTCCTGAAGCACTTTTCCCGGCCTTGGGAAACGTTCGCCTGGCACGGACCCGCGGGCGGAACCAACAGCGCAGGTGACGCCGAACGGATCTTTGACGCCGTGCACGGCGGGAGCGCCGACCCGTGGGGCTACACCAGCAGCTGGTATGAACGGCGCAAGCGGGCGCTCACCCTCGCCATCCTGCCGGAGGCCGAATACGGTGCCGGACTGGAAATCGGCTGTTCCATCGGGACACTCAGCGTGGAGCTCGCTGCCCGTTGCCGCGAATTCGTGGCGGTTGACGCAAGCAATACCGCGCTGGTCCAGGCCGCGGAACGGCTGTCCGGCCATGCCTCCGCGCGCACCCTCCACCTCACCGTTCCGCAGCAGTGGCCCGGGGGCACGTTCGACCTGGTGGCAGTATCGGAGGTGGGGTATTACCTGACGCCCGGCGAACTGGCCGAACTGTTCACCCAGGTGGAAGCCTCAATGAACCCCGGCGGAACGCTGGTCCTCTGCCACTGGCGGCACCCGGTCGCAGGCTGGGAACTCGATGGCGACACAGTCCACGCAATGGCACGCCAGCAGCTCCGCTGGCCCACGGAAGGGCTCCACCGGGAAAAGGACTTCGTCCTGGAAGTCTTTCTTGCCCCGCCCGGAATCCAGCAGTGAGGTGACCGGCGAAATGACGGAACGGGCAGCCGGTTTTCCTGCCGGGGAGGCCCTGGCCGGACAGCGTATCGACCGGGTGGCGGTGGTGATGCCCGCCCACAACGAGGACCAGCACCTGGACCGGGCCCTGGCTGCGGTCCGTGCCGCCGCCGACACGCTGCAACGGGAACGGCCAGAGGTGGAGACGGCCATCACCGTGGTGCTGGACAGCTGCACCGACCGTTCAGCGGACATCGCCGCCGGCTACGTTGCCTTGGACCGGCGGTTCGCGGCAGTGCAGGTCCGGCTGGGAAGCACCGGGGCCAGCCGCGCGGCCGGGGTCCGGGCTGCCGGAATCACCATGCCGGCCCCCGGCGCCGCCGTCATGGCTGCCGCCGGGATGTGGGCCGGCCGCGTCTGGCTGGCCAATACCGACGCCGATTCCGCTGTTCCGGAGCATTGGCTGGTGCGCCAGGTTGAACTGGCCGATGCCGGGGCTGACGCCGTCCTGGGATCCGTGGAGCCGGATCCTGCCGGAACCGATCCAGCGGTCCTGCGCCGGTGGCGGGAGCGGCACCCGTTCAGGGAGGACCATCCGCATATCTACGGTGCCAACTTTGGCGTCCGTGCCTCCGCCTACCTCGCCGCCGGCGGATTTCCCCGGATGCGCGCTCACGAGGACCGGACCCTCGTGGAGAACCTGCGGAAGCATGCCTATACGGTGCTGGCCACCGACACCATCCGGGTACTGACGTCGGGCCGCACCCATGCCCGCGCCCCGCAGGGGTTCGCCGCCCACCTCCGGGCACTCGCGCTGGACGTGCCGGTGCTGGACTTGCCCGTACTGGACCAGGGCAGTGGTGACCTTTGACCCTAGGAGCCTGAACTTCCAGACCGCATCCTCGATCCATGGGGTTCCCCATCATGGCCGTGGTTTCGTCTGCCTGGCGCTGCCCGTGAACAGCGGGCCGCAGCCGTGATCCCGGGCGCCGGCTCCGGAACTGGTGCGTTGCCGCTGAGCGCCGGCCTCAGCTCCGAGGAGGTCGCCCTCCGGCTGCGGACGGTGGGGCCCAACCGGCTGCCGCCGGCCCGCACCGTCCCGAGCTGGCGCAGGCTGCTGGCCGAGATGACCCACTTCTTCGCCATCATGCTCTGGTGCGCAGCTGTGCTGGCCTACGTCGCCGGAATGCCGCAGCTGGCCGTGGCGATCGTGGTGGTGGTCGTTGTGAACGGGGTGTTCGCCTACATCCAGCAGGAACGGGCACAGCATGCCGCCTCCAAGCTCCGCGAGCTGCTGCCCTCCATGGTCTCGGTCCGCCGCGACAACCGCATCATCAAGGTCCACACCACCGAACTGGTGCCGGACGATGCCGTGGTGCTGGTGGCCGGGGACCGGGTCCCGGCGGATCTCCGGCTGGCGCTGGCCGCAGGGTGTTCTGTGGACGAGTCGATGCTCACCGGAGAGAGCGAACCCCTGGCCAAGGCTCCGGGGGACACCGTGTTCGGCGGGACCTTCCTGGTCAACGGCGAGGCAGAGGGCATCGTCATGGTCACCGGCGGGGACACCCGGCTCGCGGAAATCGCCGCCCTCACCGGACAGGTCAAGGCGCCGCCCACCCCGCTGGCCCTGGAACTGCAGCGCATTGTCCGGATCACCGCCACGATGGCCCTGGGCATTGGCGTGCTGTTTTTTGTGCTCTCACTGCTGGTCGGCATCTCCTGGCGGGACGCGTTCCTGTTCGCGATCGGGGTGGCCGTGGCGCTCGTGCCCGAAGGCCTGCTGCCCACGGTCACGCTGTCCCTGGCAGTCGGGGCACAGCGGATGGCGCAGCGCAACGCCCTGGTCCGGAACCTGGAAGCCGTGGAAACCCTCGGCTCCACCACTTTCATTTGCACGGACAAGACCGGCACCCTGACCCAGAACCGGATGAACGCCGTCGAGGTCTGGACCCCGGAGGGGGTGCTCAGCGTCATCGGCGCAGGTTACGGGCCCGAGGCCGAGGTCACCGGGAGCGGAGCCGCGGAAGCCCGGCACCTCAGCACCGCGGCGCTGGCCGCCTCCGTAGGCCGGGCGGTGCTCCACGAAGGCAAATGGATCGCCGAGGGCGACCCCATGGAGGCCGCCATCCACGCGCTGGCCAGCCGGCTGGCAGGTCCCGGGCACGACCCCGGCGAGCCCGAAGTTTCGCACCGCTTTGCCTTCGATCCCCGCCGTCTGCGGGAGTCCGCCATCGTGGGCACCACCCTGTATGTCAAGGGCGCCCCGGAGTCCGTGATTCCCCTGTGCGGGCTAGAAGGCGCGGACCGGGCCCGGCAGATGGTCGACCGGATGGCCTCCCACGGCCTGCGGGTCCTGGCCGTGGCGGAGCGGCCCCTGCCCGGCCTCCCCGGCGCCAGCTTCAAGCTGGAGGCAGTTGAGCAGGATCTGGCACTCTTGGGCCTGATCGGCCTGCATGACCCGCCCCGGGCCGAGGTCCGACTGGCACTCGAGGCCGCCCGCGACGCGGGAATCAAGGTGGCCATGGTCACCGGCGACCACGCCTTCACTGCCGCCGCCATCGCCCGGGAAACCGGGCTGATCGGATCACCCGAGCTGGTGCTGGAGGGACACGCCCTGCCGGAGGACGACGCCGTGCTGACCGCCCTGCTGGACCGCGACGGTGTGGTGGTCAGCCGGGTCACGCCTGAACAGAAACTCCGGGTGGCCCGCCTGCTCCAGCGCAGGGGCCACGTGGTGGCGATGACCGGCGACGGCGTCAACGACGGCCCGGCCCTCCAGCAGGCGGACATCGGCGTGGCCATGGGGCTCAGCGGCACGGACGTCGCCCGCGAGGCGGCGGACCTCGTGCTCCTGGATGACGACTTCGCCACCATCATCGCCGCAGTGGAGCAGGGCCGCGCCACCTACGCGAATATCCGGCGGTTCCTGACGTACCACCTGACGGACAACGTCGCCGAGCTCACCCCCTTCGTTATTTGGGCGCTCTCCGGCGGCCGCTTCCCGCTTGCGCTGAGCGTGCTGCAAATCCTGGCCCTGGACATCGGCACCGACCTGCTCCCGGCGTTGGCCCTGGGCAGCGAGGCCCCCAGCAAGGGTGCGCTCAAACGGCCGCCGGAGCGGAGGCACCTGATGGACCGGGCCCTGATGTTTAGGGTGTTCGGGCTCCTGGGCCCGGTGGAGGCCCTCTTCGAGATGACCGCGTACACCGCCGTGCTCCTGGGTGCGGGGTGGCGCCCGGGCGCGGAACTGCCGGCGTCTGATGTGCTGATGGCCGCCTCGGGCGCCGCGTTCACCACCGTGGTCCTGGCACAGCTTGCCAACGCCTTCGCCTGCCGCAGCGCCTCCGCGCCGCCGTGGCGGCTGGGCTGGTTCAGCAACCGGCTGCTGCTCTGGGCCGTCCTGGCGGAGCTGGGACTGCTGGCTGTGTTCCTGTTCATTGGTCCCGTCGCCGCACTGCTGGGCCACGCGCCGCCGTCGCCCGGGGGCCTGGCCGTGGCGCTCGCCGCCATGCCCGCCGTCATTGTGGCGGACTGGATCTACAAGCTGGTCCGGCGTCGCAGCGGCAGGTGAGGTCCAAAGCCTCTGACCCGCAGGAGTCCGGCAAACGAGGATCAATCCATGGAGGAGCAAGCAGCGGGAGCAGCCATGACTGAAAGCCATGTGGTGTGGTTCGACGAGATCGGGATGGAGCATGTTCCCCAGGTGGGCGGCAAGAACGCGTCTCTGGGGGAGATGACGCGCTCGCTCAAGTCCCGCGGAGTGCGGGTGCCGGACGGCTTCGCCACCACGGCGGCCGCCTACCGCACGTTCATCGAGGCCAACGGCATTGACGCCGCCATGCGCGCCCGGATCGCGGAGTACCGGGCCGGCGAGACGTCGCTGCGGGCGGCCGGCGAGGCCATCCGGGAGCTGTTCCTGGACAGCGAATTCCCGGAAGGCATCGCCGAGTCCATCCGCAGCCACTACCGCACGCTCGCCGAACGGGCGGGACTGGACCGGCTCTCCGTTGCCGTCCGCAGCAGTGCCACGGCTGAGGACCTCCCGGACGCCAGCTTCGCCGGGCAGCAGGAGACGTTCCTGAACATTTCCGGTGAACGCGAACTCCTGGACGCCTGCCGGCGCTGCTACGCATCGCTCTTCACGGACCGCGCCATCAGCTACCGGGAGGTCAAGGGATTCGACCACCTGGACGTGGCACTTTCCATCGGGGTGCAGCGGATGGTGAGGTCCGACGTCGGTGCCTCCGGTGTGATGTTTTCCATCGACACCGATTCCGGCTTCCCCCGCGCGGCCGTGATCAGCGCCGCCTGGGGGCTCGGCGAAACCGTGGTCCAGGGCAGCATCAACCCGGACAAATACGTGGTGTTCAAGCCGCTCCTGGCGGACAAGGGCCTGGCCCCGATCATCGAGAAGACCCTCGGCTCCAAAGCCCGCAAAATGGTCTACAGCCGGGGCGGCCACGCGCGGACCCGGACGGTGGAAACGTCCATGGAGGAGCGGAGCTCGTTCGTGCTGGGCGACGCCGAAATCCTGGACCTGGCGCGCTGGGCGGTGACGGTGGAGGACCACTACGGCCGCCCCATGGACATGGAGTGGGCCCGCGACGGCGCCACCGGCGAGCTGTTCATGGTGCAGGCCCGGCCCGAAACCGTGCAGGCGCTCAAGAGCGGGACGCGCTTCACCATCCACCACCTCCGCGGCACGGGCAAAGTCCTGGCCTCCGGCGCAGCGATCGGGGATTCGATCGCGCAGGGCACGGCGTGCGTCATCAGGAGCACCCGGGACATCGACGCCTTCCGCGACGGCGCCATCCTGGTCACCGAGATGACGGATCCGGACTGGGTCCCGGTCATGAAACGGGCCGCAGGGATCGTCACCGACCACGGCGGGACCACCAGCCACGCGGCCATCGTGAGCCGGGAACTGGGCGTTCCCGCCGTCGTCGGAACCGGGAACGGAACCAGCGTTCTGGGCGAAGGCCAGGCCGTGACACTGAGTTGCGCGGAAGGGGACCAGGGCCGGGTGTACGAGGGCACGGTCCCGTTCGACACCGAGGACGTGGACCTGGGCGCCCTGCCCGCCACCCGCACGGCCATGATGGTGAACATCGCCAGCCCGGGAGCCGCGTTCCAGTGGTGGCGGCTGCCCGCGGCCGGGGTGGGCCTGGCCCGGATGGAATTCATCATCAGCAACCTGATCCGGGTCCATCCGATGGCGCTGGTTCATCCGGAAAGGGTCACGGACGCAGACGAGGCCCGGCAGATCAAGGAGCTGACCAGCGGCTACGCGGACCCGCGGGAGTACTTCGTGGAGGCGCTGGCGCTGGGCATCGCCAAGATCGCCGCACCGTACCACCCGCACCCGGTGATCGTCAGGCTCAGCGATTTCAAGACCAACGAGTATGCGCACCTGATCGGCGGAGGCTTCTTCGAACAGCCTGAAGAGAACCCCATGCTGGGCTTCCGCGGCGCGTCGCGCTACTACGACGAGCGCTACCGGGAGGGTTTCGCGCTGGAGTGCGCCGCCCTCAAACGGGTGCGGGAAACCATCGGCTTCAGCAACGTCATTGTTATGATCCCGTTCTGCCGCACCCCGGACGAAGCCGACCGCGTGCTGGCCGTCATGGCGGCGAACGGCCTGGTGCGCGGCGAAAACGGCCTGCAGGTGTACATGATGTGCGAGGTCCCCTCCAATGTGGTGCTGGCCGAGAAGTTCGCCCCCAAGTTCGACGGCTTCTCCATCGGCTCCAACGACCTTACGCAGCTGGTCCTGGGCGTGGACCGGGATTCCGAGCAGCTGGCCGCCTTGTTCGACGAACGCGACGAGGCCGTCACGGCCATGATCAGCGAAGCCATCCGCAAGGCGCACGCGGCGGGAATAAAGATTGGAATCTGCGGCCAGGGGCCGAGCAACCATCCGGACTTCGCGGCCTTCCTGGTGGGCCAAGGCATCGATTCCATCTCGCTCAACCCGGACAGCTACCTCAAGACCGTGCGGGTGATCGCGGACGTGGAGGGCTCCTCCTGACCTGCGGGCGGTGCCGTGTGCCGGCCCGGGCTCAGGGAACGCAGCGCATTGAGGATGGTGGCCAGGTCCACGAGCTCCTGAGACAGTGCGCCGGCGATGGCCGGCACGTAGCCCGCCGCCGCCGCGACCATGAGCCCCACGCTCAGCACGATGCCGATCCAGATGCTTTGCATCGCCACCCGGACGGTGCGCTGCCCGATCCGCACCGCCTGCGCCGCCTTGGACAGGTCGTCAAGGATGATCACGACGTCGGCAGACTCGCCCGCCGCGGTGGAACCGCGTGCACCCATGGCGATTCCGACGTCCGCCACCGCCAGGACGGGGGCGTCGTTGACGCCGTCGCCCACCATCATCACGGGACGGCGCTTCAGGGACCTCACCGCCTCCACCTTGTCCGGCGGCAGGCATTCGGCACGGACGTCCGTGAGCCCCACTTCAGCCGCGATGTGCCTGGCCGTGGCGAGGGCGTCGCCGGTCAGCATCACCGTTTCGGTGACACCGAGCGCCGACAGCTCAGCCAATGTCCGGCGGGCTTCGGCGCGCAGGGGGTCGCTCATGACCAGGGCTCCGACGTATACTCCGCCGACTCCGACGTAGATGGCCAGCTGGCCGCTGTGCAGGTCCGTTTCCACTACGCCGGGCGCATATTCGGCCACGAAGGAGGGCTTGCCCACCACCACTTCCAGCCCGTCGAACACGGCGCGGACCCCGTGCGTCGCATGCTCCAGCGCCTCACTGGCCGTCTCGAAGCGGAGGTCGCGGGAGGTGGCGGCCTCCATCACGGAAGCAGCCAGGACATGGGAGGAGTACTGCTCCGCAGAGCCCGCAAGCCGTAGCAGTTCGTCCTGGCCCATGGCATCCGTTGTCACGACGGCCACCAGCGAGGGCCGTCCATAGGTGAGCGTCCCGGTCTTGTCGAAGGCCGCGGTGCGCACCTTGCCGAGCTGCTCCAGGACCCCCGCGTATTTGACGATGATGCCGGACTTGGCCGCCTGGCTCATGCCGCCCAGGAACGCCACCGGTGCGGCGATGAGCAGCGGGCAGGGGGTGGCCACCACCAGGACTTCGGCGAAACGGGTGGGACTGCCGCTGACGATCCAGGCGATGGCGCCCAGCGCGTAGGCGAAGGCGGTGAAGGGGATGGCGTAGCGGTCGGCCAGGCGCACCATGGGGGCGCGGCTCTCCGAGGCCTCCTTTACGAGCGCCACGATCCGGCTGTACTGCGAATCCTCCAGCACGGCAGTGACGCGTATCCGGACGGCGGCTTCGCCGTTGACGGTGCCGCTCATGATGCCCTCGCCGGCCGAGCGTTCTACCGGCAGGCTTTCACCGGTGAGGGACGATTCGTCGAACGTGCCGGCATCGGAAAGCAGCACGCCGTCCAGCGGCACCACCTCGCCGGGTTTGACCAGCAGGATGTCGCCCACCCGGACGTCCGTGGCGGCAACGTCTTCGTGGGCACCGTTATCCCCGCCGCCGTTGGGGATACCCCCACTAGTGGCAGTACCGTTCGGGACAGCATTAGTGTCGGCGCCGTTAGTAACTGCGCCGTTAGTAACTGCGCCGGTCCGCTCCCGGTGGGCGGTCTGCGGTACGCGCTCCAGCAGGGCGCTGAGTTCGCCCTTCGCCCGGCCGGCCGCGTAGTCCTCGAGCGCGGTGCCGCCGGCCAGCATGAGCACGATGATCATGGACGCAATGAACTCGCCCACCAGCACCGTGCTGACAATCGCCGTCACGGCCAGGATGTCGATGCCCCAGTGCCCGGTGCGCAGCCTTCGAACCATTCCGACGGACAGGTACGCCGCCACTGCGAGGGCATAGCCGCTCGCCGCAAGCTTCGCGATCGCCGGCTGGCCGGACATGAGCAGAACGGCGACAGCCATAAGGGCCAGTACCGTCCCCATTACGAGCGGATACCGGAGCGCAAGTTTCACAGGCAGACCCGCCTCCATCTGGTTAGCTGGCACGCTGGTTAGTTAATGCTCTTGGGCACCCCGGCAGGGCACACCTATGGCTAACACTCCATTCAACCCGGGCTGCGGAGCTAGGGGAATAGGTCCCTGATATGCCGCGGGCCTCAGGCTCGGGCCTTTCAGCCCTTGCAGGGGCCGCGCCGCTGCTGTCATGGTTGAACATGGCAGGGGAGCCCTTTGATGAACCGGGCAAGCGTGATCCGCGCAAACGCCGCCAACTGGCGGCGGCGACCCTCGTGGCGGCTGCAGCCATCACCGCTGTTGTCCTGGCCGTGGTCCTGGCCGGTGCGCCGCGCGAAGCGGACCCGCAAAGCGGCCAGCCGACGCAAACCCGGTTGTCCCCCGCCACCTCCGCTTCGCCGCCTTCGACGTCGGCAGTACCGGCACCGTCAGAAAGCCAGCCCTCCGCGGCCCCTGGAACACCGGGCGAGGCGACCGGCCCGGCTCCTGTTGCACCCGGCCCCACGCCGCCGCCGGAAACCCTGCCCGCTCCGCAGGACCCTCCGCCGGCTGCCCCGTTTCCTGTTGGCCTGGCCGGCAAGGACGTGGAGGCGGTTCCCGGCGCCGGGCCGTCCGTTGCCCTGACGTTCGATGCCGGCGCCAACTCGGCGGCCCTCCCCTCGATCCTGCAGACCCTTGCGGGCGCCGGAGTCCACGGGACGTTTTTCCTGACCGGCGCGTGGGCCTCGGCCAATCCTGCCGGGGTGGCTGCCATCGTGGCCGGCGGCCACCGTGTGGGCAACCACTCCCAGAACCACCCGGATTTCACCGGCCTGCCGGACACCGGGATCGGGGACCAGGTCCGTGGGGCGGAGCAGGCAATCATGGCCGCCGGAGCTGATCCCCGTCCGCTCTTCCGGTTCCCGTTCGGTGCCCGTGACGCGCGCACCATCGCTGCCGTGAACAACCTCGGCTATGTCCCGGTGCGTTGGTCCGTTGACACGCTCGGCTGGAAAGGAACCAGCGGCGGCGTCACGGCGCAGCAAGTGGCGGACCGTGCACTGTCCGCCCTGCAGCCCGGCGAAATCGTGCTGATGCACATCGGCTCCAACCCGGACGACGGCTCAACCCTGGACGGTGACGCCCTGCCCCAGATGATCGAGAGGATGCGCCAGGCCGGCTACGGCTTCGTCACGCTGGACCGCCTGCTCGCAGGATAGCCAGCCGGATAGCCCGCAGGACAGCCGGCCGCAAGACGGGTCCAATGTCACTGGGCAGGCCGGGCCAACGCTGGTAGGACTGAGCCATGACTGAGTCGCCGACCGCTGCCGCCGCGCTGGCTCCGGTTGACGCCGTGGTCTTCGACCTTGACGGCGTAGTCACGGACACTGCGGAACTGCACGCCGCCGCATGGAAGGAACTGTTCGACGCCGTCCTCCAGGACCCCCGGATTCCGCAGTCCGCCCGGCGCGATCCTTTCACGGACGCCGACTACCTACGCTATGTGGACGGCCGCACCAGGGAAGACGGAGTGGCGGCTTTCCTGCACTCGCGCGGGGTGACACTGCCGGCAGGCGGGCCCGCGGATGGCCCGGCAGAGTGGACAGCGGTGGGGCTGGGGGCACGCAAGAACAGGATTTTCGAAAAACTGCTGGGCCGCAGGCCTGTCCCCGTTTTCCCCGGGACACAGGCCCTGCTGGAACGGCTCAGGGCAGGGAAGGTACCGGTGGCGCTCGCGACTGCCAGCCGGAACGCCCGCGCGGTGCTGGCAGCCGCGGGCCTCGAGGACGCCTTCGACGTCGTAGTCGACGGGAACACCGCGGCGCAGCTGGGACTCGCCGGCAAACCCGACCCGGCCCTGTTCCTCCACGCCATCACGGAACTCGAGGTGGAGCCGGAACGGGCGGTGGTCATCGAGGATGCCGTGGCCGGCGTGGCGGCGGGCCGCCGCGGCGGCTTCGGCCTGGTGGTGGGAATTGACCGGGCCGGGCACCGGGCCGAGCTGGAAGCCGCGGGCGCCGACGTCGTCCTTGAAGACGTCAGTGAACTGGACCTCGGCCTGGTCATCGCGGACCCTTGGCAACTGGTCTATGAGGGATTCGACCCCGCGCACGAAGGCCATCGGGAGGCCCTGACCACGCTGGGTAACGGCTACATGGCCACGCGTGGGGCGGCCCCTGAACACCGCAAGGACGGTGTGCACTATCCGGGCACCTACCTGGCCGGTGTCTACAACCGGCTCACCAGTGTGATCGAGGGGCAGGAGACCGAGGACGAGCACATGGTCAACATGCCGGACTGGTTGCCGCTGGACCTGTGCGTGAAGGGCGGCCGGTGGTGGTCCGACGGCGGTTTACGGCTCCGCAGCGAGCGGCGCACCCTGGACCTGAAGCGCGCCCTGCTGACGCGGGAAGCGGTGCTGGAAGACGACGCCGGGCGGAAACTTAATGTGGTGCAGCGTCGGCTGGTTTCCATGGCGGAACCGCACCTCGCTGCGCTCGAGATGACGCTGACCGCCATCGGGTGGGACGGCCAGGTCAGCATCCGCAGCGGCTGTGACACGGACATCACCAACTCGAACGTGCCGGTGGAAGCCCTCCTGTCCAACCGGCACCTGGCCGGTGTCACGGTCTCCGGGGCCGACGACGGGCCAGGAGCCGCCACCCAGGTGGTCCTGGTCCGGACGAGCCAGAGCAGGATCGGCATCGCACTGGCGATTCGGACCGAAGTGCCCGCCAGCCTGCATCCGGCGCGGCCCGAAGAGCTTGGCGGACTGTTCGTGCACCGCTTTGACGTGGCGCTGCGGCGCGGCGAACCGGCAACTGTCACCAAAACCGTCGCAGTGGTGACATCCCGCGACCATGCCATTTCCTCCCCCCGGACCGCCGCCCTTAGTGTCCTGAACCGCGCCAGGGGCGGCTTCGGGGTGCTGCTGGCCAGTCACGAGACGGCATGGATGGGACTGCTCACGCCCTTCATCATCGAGTTCGACGCGTCCACCCAGGCCGAGCTGATCATGAATCTGCACGTCTTCCACCTCCTCCAGACCATTTCCGCGCACACCGCCGAGCTGGATGCCGGTGTCCCCGCCCGCGGCCTGCACGGCGAAGGCTACCGGGGCCACATCTTCTGGGATGAACTCTTCGTACTGCCCCTCCTGACCTCCCGGCTTCCCGCCGTGACGCGGGCGCTCCTTGACTACCGGTGGCGCAGGCTGGGGACTGCCCGGGATGCGGCCCGGGAGGCCGGGCTCAAGGGAGCCCTGATTCCGTGGCAAAGCGGCAGCGACGGCCGGGAGGAAACGCCCAAACTGCTGTTCAACTCACGCTCCGGCCGCTGGATGCCGGACTACTCCCACCTGCAACGCCACTCGGGGCTCACAGTGGCTTACAACGCCTGGCAATATTTCGAAGCCACCCAGGACCGGGCCTGGCTGACGCACCACGGTGCGGAGATCATTGTGGAGGTGGCCCGGTTGTTCGTGTCTATGGCCGAGCACGACCCCGCCGAAGACAGGTTCCATATCCGGGCTGTCGTCGGTCCCGACGAGTACCACACCGGCTACCCCGACAACCCCGGTGGCGGCCTGGACGACAACGCCTACACCAATGTCATGGCGGCCTGGGTATGCGACCAGGCGGTGTGGATCATGAGCTCCGTGCGCGGCTTCGACATGGACGATTTCCGGAAACGCCTGCGAGTCACGGACAGCGAAATCGACGGCTGGACGCGGCTCGCACGCAGGGTGTTTGTGCCGTTTCACGCCGACGGCGTCATCAGCCAGTTCGCCGGGTATGAAAATCTCCGGGAGCTGGACTGGGAGCATTACCGCCGCACGTACCGGAACGTTGAGCGACTGGACCTCATCCTCGAAGCCGAGGGCACCAGCGCCAACCACTACCGGCTGGCCAAACAAGCGGATGTCCTGATGTTGCTCTACGTCCTCGGCGAAGACCAGCTCATCGCCTTCCTGGACCGGCTCGGATACGCGGTGACAGCCGGGCAGATCGCCAGGACCGTTGACTTCTACCTGGCCCGGACCGCGCACGGATCCACCCTGAGCAGGGTGGCGCACGCCTCGGTGCTCGCCCAGATCGATCCGGAACGGGCGTGGGACACGTTCCGCGAGGCCCTCGACGCCGATCTGGATGATACCCAGGGCGGCACCACCCGTGCGGGCATCCACCTGGGCGCCATGGCCGGATCCATCGACGTGGTCCAGCGCAGTTTCGCCGGTTTGCGCATCACGAGGGACGCCTTGGATTTCTCGCCCAGCCTCCCCAAGGAACTCCGCAGGGTCACGTTCAACGTGCGGTACCGGGACCAGCTGCTGTTGGTGTCCCTGGAAGAGGGCCGGCTGCGGGTTACCGCGACCCCCGGGGACGCCTCCCCGGTGCTGGTCCGGCTGGGGACCCAAGAGGTCCTGCTCCACGCCGGGCAGGATCACGAATTCCGGCTCGGCAGCGGAACCTAGGGCCCGAAACCGGACCGCCGGCGCCCAAGCCAAACACCGTCTAAGCCCAACAGCGCGTAAGCCATGGCGCGATTAGGCCATATGCAGGACCGCAGCTCCGGTGATGCGGTCCTCCGCGAGGTCCTGGAGGGCCTGCCCTGCCGCCTCCATACGGTAGGGCACGGTGGTGGGGCGGAGCGGAATTTCCGCTGCGACGCGGAGGAACTCTTCGCCGTCGGTCCTGGTATTTGCGGTGACGCTGCGCAGCTGGCGTTCCTGGAACAGCTCGGACCCGTAGTGCAGCGGCGGAATGTCGCTCAGGTGGATTCCTGCCACGGCCAGCGTGCCCCCGCGGTCCAGGGCGCGCAGCGCCTGCGGCACCAGCCAGCCTGTCGGCGCGAACAGGATGGCCGAATCGAGCGGCACGGGAGGTTCGTCGTCGGCGTCTCCGGCGAAAACTGCCCCGAGCTCCAGGGCCAGGTGGCGGGCCTCCTTCGAACGGGTCATGACGTACACGCTGGCTCCGCGGTGGATGGCCACCTGGGCGGCCAGGTGCGCCGAGCCGCCGAAGCCGTAGATGCCGAGGCGGCCGCCGTCCGGAACCTCGGCCCGGTTCAACGCCCGGTAGCCGATGATGCCCGCGCAGAGCAGCGGCGCGGCCTGCTCGTCCGAAAAAGCTTCCGGTATCCGGTAGGCATAGTCCTCATTGACCGTCACACGGTCCGCGTAGCCGCCGTCCCGGTCCCACCCTGTGAAAATGGGTGACAGGCAGAGGTTCTCCTCCGAGCGTTGGCAGAAGCGGCAGCGGCCGCAGGTGCCGCCCAGCCAGGCCACCCCCACGCGTTCCCCGATCCGGAACCTCGCGGCGCCGTCGCCGAGCGCCGCCACTTCCCCCACTACTTCATGGCCGGGAATAATCCCTGGCAGGCGGGGCGGGAGGTCGCCTTCGGCCAGGTGGAGGTCCGTGCGGCACACTCCGCATACGCGCACGGAAAGCAGGACCTCGCCTGGCCCGGGGCTGGGATCGGGGTGGTCGCCGAACACCAGCGGATGCCCGGCCACGGGACCCGGTTTGCCCACCCACCAAGCACGCACGGCACACTTCCTGTTCTGTTTCGTGTTCTCTGGCGGATCCGGGGAGCAACCAGTTATCCCTGAACGCGCCTCACCGCGTGATCAGCACATTGCAAAGGGCCCGCTCCAACGCTGAGGACACCGTGCTTCCCGGGTGGCCCTCCCGGTGATGCGCTCCCAGTACCAGGACGTCGGCCTGGGCGGCAGCGGCCAGGAGTTCCTTTGAGACCGGGTGCCTCTCCAGCAGGATGCCCTCCACAGGTATGTCGGGAGCGAGTCCCCGGGCCTGTTCCACTGCATGGTCCAGCAGTTCCTTGCCGTAGAGCGGTGCGTGGCGCCCGTGCGCTGCGTGGCCGTGCTCCCCGGCCACGTGGATCAGCTGCAGAGGTACGTTCAACACCGCTGCCATGCGGGCCGCGTCCGCCACCACGGCCTGGTTCCGGGGTTTTTCGTCGATTCCGGCAGCTATCGGCTGGCCAGGACGGTTCGGGTAGCGGACCACCATCAGGGGGCACGGCGCGTGGACGGCCAGGTCGAGGCAGGCCGAACCGACAAGCTGGCCAAGTAGGCGGCCCATGCCACGGTGGCCGATGGCGAGGACGCTCGCTCCTTCTGCGGCCGGCCGGAGAACCTGGCTGGGAAGGCCCGGCTCGATGACGCCGTCGATGTCCAGCTCGGCGTCGAGGTCGGCCGAAACCGACCGGGCGAGGTCCAGGCCTTCCGCCAGGGTGGCCTCGGCAGCATGGCGCAGGCCACTGCCCGAAATCCCTTTGACGGGGCCCAGATTCTTGGTGAAGACAGGCCATACCCACGCATGGATGACTTTCAGCTTCCGTTTCGTGGCGGCGGCGTATCCGGTGGCCCAGCGGACTGCAAGCTCGGACGGCTCGGACCCGTCGTAGCCCACCACGATGGGGCCGTCCGGATTTCCTGATGTAGCCGGCATGGAACCTCCCCTCCCAGGCGGTGCCGGGGCAATGTCCACTCAGTAGAGTCCGGGCCGGCAGTTTGCGCTAGGGGCTTTGGTCCCGGCTTCAGCCCCGGCGGTCCGGTTCCCGGTGCTCCCGGTCCCGGCCTTCCTGGTCTCGGCGCTCGCGGTCGTGGCGTTCGCGCAGGTCGCGGCCCCGCCGGATGTCCTCTTCCTCCCGGACCTGCAATTTGTCGCTCTGCTTGGTGTCGCGCGGCGGCAGCTGGATGGTCTCCTCGGCTTCGATGCCGGCCTGGAGTTGGCGGCCGCGCTCCATCTCGGCGTCGAACTCGGCGCCGAAGAGCAGGGACATGTTCAGGATCCAGAGCCACAGCAGCATCACAATGACGCCGCCGATCGCACCGTAGGTCTTGTTGTAGCTGCCGAAATTGGCCACGTAGAAACCGAAGCCCAGGGAAGCGAGCACGAAAATCATCAGGGCGATAAAGGAGCCGAGGCTCATCCAGCGGAATTTGGGCTGCTTTACGTTGGGTGTGGCGTAGTAGAGGATGGCGATGACCGCGATGACCAGCAGTACCACCACCGGCCATTTGAGGATGTTCCAGGCAGTCAGGAAGACCCCGCCCAGGCCGATCGCATTTCCCACTGCCTCGGCGACGGGGCCGCTGAGCACCAGCATGGCCGCCGTCAACGCCACAATGATCACGGTGGTGAGGGTGACTGCCAGCATGGCGCCCCGGAGCTTGATGAAGGGGCGGCCTTCGTCCACTTCGTAAATACGGTTCATCGCCCGGCCGAAGGCTCCGACGTAGCCGGAGGCGGACCAGAGTGCGGTCACAATGCCGAGAATCAGGGTGAAGCCGGCGGTGGATGAGCTGGCCAGCTCCTGGATGGGCTGCTTGACGACGTCCATCGCGGCACCGGGTGCAATACCCTGGACGATCTCCAGCATTGCCGCGGTGGTCTTTTCCGCCTGCCCGAAGATGCCGAGCAGCGAAACGAGGGCCAGGAGTGCAGGGAACAAGGAGAGGACGCCGTAGTAGGTCAGGGCGGCGGCAAGGTCTCCGCACTGGTCCTTGGTGAATTCCCGGAAAGTCTTCTTGGCGATGTACTTCCAGGAGGGCTTGGAGACGTCGGTGGGGCTGTCCGGTTTGCGGGAATCGTCCGGGGCCGGGGCCGTCCGCGCCTTCGCCGTGCTGCTTTCATCGGTTTCAGCGTCGGCGTTGGCGCTGGCTGCGTTGGCGGGGTTCTTAGCCATGGGAAATTTCCTCACATCTGCCGGTCAGGCCTGCCCCGCGGAACGGCGGGGCAGGCCTGACGCGTATCGGCGTAGTTACGCCTGCTGGACGTTGTCCTTGGCGTCCGCGGCGCGGTACTTCACGTCGTCCACGGCGGTCTGGCCTTCGGCCTTGACGTGGTCTGTGGCTTCCGCGGCAGTGGCCTTGACGTTTTCCATGGCGTCCTGCGCGGGTGCCTTCAGGCCTTCGGCGATGTCCTTGGCGGCTTCGGTCAGTTCGGTGGTGAGCGGCTCGGCCTTGACTTTGAGCGCCTCGGCGGCTTCACGTTCCTTCTCACTGGCGGGGATCAGCGACGACAACAACATGCCGGCGCTGAACGCGATCAGCCCGGCGGCCAGCGGGTTGCCCTGGGTCCTGGCCTTGACCTGGTGCGGGGCGTCGCCGATCGCCGCGCCGGCGTCGGAGAGGTGCGCGCCGGCGCTGCCGGTGCCTGCTTGGGCCGCTGAATGGACCCGGTCGGTGGTGTGCTCAGCTGCTCCCATGACTTTCTCCTTCACGCCGAACACGGCGTCCTTAACTTTGTCCGTCTGCCGCTGGACTATGTGCGACGGGGTGACCTTGTCCGCCACGGCGTCGACGTTGGTGCCGAGCCGTGCACGGGTTGCTTCGATGTCGGCGCGGATGGCGTCCGGGTTTTCAGTCATCGTCTGTACCTTGCTCTAGTGGCTGGGTTTGAGGGTGGGCGGTATTTCCTGGAGCGTCTCCGCGGTCTGGGGCATGCCCTTGACCGCGTTGAGCTGCTTGCGGCCGACGGCGGCCAGGACTGCGGCGATGACGCCCCAGATCACGGCGAGGACGACGGCGGACCAGCCCAGCCCCATCACCGTCCCCAGCGCCCACCAGAGCGCCAGGGACAGGAACAGGAGCACGAAGTGTCCAGCCACGCCGGCGCCGGCCAGCATTCCGCCGCCTTTGCCCGCACGGGTGGCCGACTGCTTCAGCTCTGCCTTCGCGAGTTCCACCTCCTGGCGCATCAGCGTGGAGATGTCCCGGGTCACGTCGCCGAGCAGGTCACCAAGGGACGTCGTCTCCGCCTTCACGTGTGCGGCCGAGGCTGGTGGTTCCGGAAATTGGTGACTCATCGCTGACCGCCACGGAGGGGATCGTCACGGTACGGATCGTCTTCCGCGAGGTCGCCGGCCGGGGGGAATTCCGGGACGCGGTCGCCGGTCAGCGGATCATCGGCCCACTGGTCCTGCGCCGTTCCTTCGTCAGCCAGCGGGTTGGGCGGGTAGGTGTCCGCCTGGTAGTTGGCGTCGGCAGCGTAGTTGGCGTCCGCCTCGTCCGTGTACGCGCCCGTACCGGCATAAGTTCCGGCACCCACTCCCGCTCCTGCCATGCCCGCCGTGGTGACGTTCGGAGCCGGCATCTGTACCGGCGGGGGCGGAACTGCCATGCCCGTATCGGGAACATAGGAACCGGGGTTGCCGCTACCCGGCACACTGGAAATCGGCGCACGTGCGGCAGGTCCGCCTGCAACACTGCCAGCGGAGTTCGGGGCACCCTCGCTGAGGCTGCGTGTCAGCCGGCCCGCCAGGATTCCCGCGCCGGCGGCCAGCAGCAGGAACGTGCCCGGGCGCTGCCGTGCGAAGGTCTTCACCTCGTTGAGCAGCGAGCCAGGGTCCCTGCCTTCCAGCCACGACGCCACGGAGGCGGACCGGTCGGCTGCCTGACGGATCAGGTCAGTAGCCACGCCGGGCTGCTCGGACGCGTCAGCCATCGTGCGGAGTTCACCGGAAATGGAATGAAGGCCATGGGCTACTTTCTGCTGCTGCGCCCCGGCCTGGTCGGTGAGGTCCGTCTTTGCCTGGTAGAGCAGGTCTTTGGCATTGGCTTTAACCTCTCCTGCCACGTTGGCGGCCTCGGCCTTGGCGGTTTCCGCCACGTGCTGGGCGGAGTCTGTCGCCTGGTGGGCAACATCTCCGGCCTCCTGCTTGGCGGTCTCCGACTTCGACGTTGTGCCTTGAGGGGTCCGGTAGCCGTTTGCTTCCGGCGCCGCCGGGACGGCCGTTTGCTGTGCGACCCCAGCGGTGCCGTAGCTCCCGTCCTGAGGCCATTGGTTCTCCGTCATCTTCGCGCTCTCTTCCAAAAGGTCGGCTGCTGATCAAGAACCAGCAATTACTGGCCTTAAAATAGTAAGCATGATTACTATAAATAGTAAGTACCCTTGCTGTATTACTTTTCGGGGCCAGCTGCGGGGCCGGCGTCCCTAGCAGTCCGCGTGTTACCGGCTGGTGTTATCGGCTGGGCCGGGTTCGTGGATTCAGTGCGGGGGAACCTGCCGTCCCGCGTCCGGTTCCCAGCCCTTCGAGCACTTCGCGCACAGCGTCCAGGGATGAAGTCCGCGGCTCCCAGCCGAGCACTTCGCGGGCGCGTCCGGTGGCCATGATCGGAGCGCCTTCAGCCATGGCGATCCAGCCCGCGTCCGTTGGCTGCAGGCGGAGCCTCCAGCTCAGATCCACGGCCGCGCGGAGGAGGCCGAGGGGAATCGGAAGCCAGCGCCGCGCGTGGAACAGCCTGGCCAGTTCCGGCGGAGTGATTACCGGTTCGGCGGCTACGTTGAACGCGCCGGCGGCGCGGCGGTCGAGGACCCTCCAGTACGCGTCGGCGGCGTCGTCCGCATGCACGGCCTGGAAGGCAAGTTCCGCTGGGAACGGCAGGAGGGGGAGCCTGATTTTGCCCGGCAGCAGCCTGGGGATCAGTGGCCCCAGGAAATACCTGCCGATCTCGCTCCCGGCGTCACCCTGGAAAATGAGCGCTGTGCGCAGCCGCGCGACTGCGGTGGCCGGGTTTTCCGCCTCGAACCGGTCCAGGAGGGCTTCCTGTTCAGCCTTGTGCCTGCTGTAGTGCGATTCCCGGATACCGGTGGCCGGCCAGTCCTCGGTCCTCCGGGGTTCCTTGGCTGAGCTGCTGTAGGCACCCACCGAGGAGGCGCACACCACGTGACCCACGCCGGCCTCCCTTGCGGCCCGGAGGACATTCGCGGTTCCCGTGACGTTGGTGCGGTGAAGTGCCGCCATGTCGTGGTTCGGCTGGAGAATCCACGCGAGGTGCACCACGGCATCCACTCCGGCGAGCGCGGCGCGCAGCCGCCCGCCGTCGTCGTCGGTAATGTCCACCGCGTGCCATTCGACGCCGCCATAAGGCGCCGCCGACTGGTCCGGCAGGCGCCTGCTGATTCCCACGAGTTCAAGCGCGTCCGGCTGCTCCGTGCGCTGTTGCTGGAGGCGCCGCAGCACGGCTGTGCCCACATTTCCGCTCGCGCCAACGATTGCTACCCGCATGCCGGACCACCCTTCCGAGAGCTTCCAAGAGGCAGGAAGCCACCGGCATACCCTCTGGCCAATGGCGTGCCCTGCCTCCTGGTTCCGGTTTAGCGCTAGTGGCCATTGGTTGACAAGCAAGCTGACGGTTTTCCTGTCACCTGCGGGCCGGCTGCGGGCGCCGGTCAACTAGGGTTGAGGCATGAGCAATACGGTGGCTGGCTAAGTGGCGCGTAAGGGCCGGGCTGCCGGCAGGAACGCTGAACGTTCGACGCCGGGAGTGGTGGAAGTGCCGAAGGGAACCCGCCCTGACGGGCCGGTTGAGGGCGTCTACTACATCGACACCGGGGACTGCGAGCTGATCGCGGACCAGGACAATTCAAACGGCTGGCTCCTGCGCATCAACGGCGTGATGAGCTCGCACATCGACCTGGCAGACCCGCTCTTCCTCGACTTCGAGTACATGCGGTGGATGTCCGCGCTGGTGGAATCGCGGTGGCCGCGGGAGACCAGGCCCAAGCTGCGCGCCCTGCACCTTGGCGGCGGAGCATGCTCGCTGGCCCGCTATTTCCACACCGCCTACCCGGAGGCGCGCCAGGTGGTGGTGGAACTGGACGGCAAGCTCGCCGAGTACGTCCGCGGCTGGTTCGACCTGCCCAAGGCGCCGCTGCTGCGGCTGCGCGTCGGGGAAGCGCGCGAGGTCACCGAGTCCCTGACCCCGCAGACCCGCGACCTGATCATCCGCGATGTGTTTGCCGGCGCACTGACGCCCCGGCCGCTGACCACCGCGGAATTCAATGAGCATGCCAGGCGCGTGCTGGCACCCGGCGGCATCTATGTGGTGAACTCCGGCGATGCCCCGGACCTGAAAAACGCCCGCGAGGACGCCGCCGGCATCGTGGCCACGTTCGAACACACGCTTATCATCGCCGATCCCGCCATGCTCAAGGGCCGGCGCTACGGCAACATGGTGATGGCCGGCAGCGACCAGCCGTTCGACGGCGATCCCCGGTTGGCCCGCAGGCTCCTGGGCGGAGGTGTCCCCGCCCACATCTGGGATGACGCGAAGGTGCGCGCCTTTGCTGCCGGCGCGCCCGTCCGCCATGATCCGGCGCCACCGGATTCCGCCTCCGGGGACTAGCCGCCGAGTCCTTTCCCGCAATAATGGCGCAAGGCCGCCGCAACAAAAGTCCCGGCAGGAACAAAGTTGCCTCAAGAAAGGGCTTTCAGGACCACTTTTGTCCCTGTGGGCCCTGCGCCCGCTGTAAGTTTGTGGAAGCTCTCCGCTTTCCCCCAAGACCGGAGGGCAAAGAAGCCCCCGCGCTTGAGTCCCCAGGACTCGCGCGGGGGTTTCTTCATTCTGGCCGGACGCCCCCACCGGGAAGTTCGGCGCCGGACAGGATGTCCGTGGCAATGGTGTGCAGCCTGGTGTCAGTGGCACGTGCCGCCAGGTGCAGGAGCTCCATCGCCTGATCCCGGCTGCAGCGGTTCTGGACCATGATCAGCGAAACGGCTGCGTCGATGACCGCCCTCGATTTGAGGGCCGACCGGAGGTGCTCGGGATAGTTCTCCGGCGGATGGAGGCGCAACGCCAGGCGGAGGATCCGGGAAATGGAGTCCGCGTGCTCCTCGACGGAGGCGATGGTGGCGGCGTCGAACGCGTCGACATCATGGGCGTAACAGTTCAGGGCCGCGGCCGCCCCGTGTTCGGTACCGATGGGTACGGCCAGGACGGAGCGGATCGCTTCTCCCGATACGGCCTCCGCATAGCGATACCACCTGCTGTCCCTTCCCAGGTCCTGGACCAGCACGGTGTGCTGCTGCCGGAGGGCTGTCAGGCACGGGCCGTCGTCGAAGTCATACTGCTTCTCGTCCATCCGCCGCGCATCCTCGCCGCTGCTGGCCACCGTAGCCGGAGTGCCGTTCCGCTCAACGGTGATGGCGCACAGCATCGGATCGCGCCCGCCCAGACGGGAGGCAGTGATGGTGGTCAGTCCCAGAAGGAACTCCGCGAGACCCGGGCTTTCCAGCAACAGGTCCTGCAGTTGTTCGGGGGTCGGAGCGCTGCTGGTGCCGGGATCCATGACGGCCTCGATCCTTCAATGCCCGGTCCCTCGAGACCGGGCGGGGGCCGCGGACTCTCGATCGTCCGCAGCCGTGATGGTGGACGCACACAGATTCGACGCGCTCACACCAGCGAAGGGTCTCCGACATCTCCTACCTTCGACACTACGCCGTATGGCCGTCCGAATATATACCGCCCGGCCGCTGACCATCAGCGCCGGCCCAGGAGGGCTTCGCGGTGCTCCACGGTCTGGTCACGAAGTGCCTGCACCACCGCCGCCACGGCCGGCCTCCGCATGGAGTCCGGACGCAGGACCATCCAGTAGGGGAGCCGCTCGGAGAATGCGTCCGGAAGCAGCCGGACCAGGTCCTGGTGCAGATCGCCCATGAAGCACGGCAGGAAGCCGATGCCAGCGCCGGCGCGCGTAGCCTCCACATGGACAAACACGTTGGTGGAACTCAGACCGTCCTTCATGGCGGGAACAAGCCTGCGAGGGGCGTCGAGGTCATCCACCTGGAGCATGGAGTCCACGAAATACACCAGCGGATGTTCCGTCAGTTCCTCCACCGTGGCAGGGGTCCCGTTTTCGGCCAGATAGGCCTGCGAGGCGTACATGCCCAGCACATACTCGCCCAGTTTGAAGGCCTCGGCGCGGTGCACCTGGGGCTCGCCCACCACCACCTCGATGTCCAGGCCGGACCGTTGCTGCAGGGCCCGCCGGGTCACGGTCACGATCTCCACGCTGAGCCCGGGATGCTTGCGCCGCAGCCGTGCGACGGCAGGCGCGGCGACGTAGGCGCTGAAGCCGTCCGTGGCCGTCATGCGGACCACGCCCGTGATGGGATCCGGCGCACGGCCCGGCTGGCCGAGGCTGCGCACCGCATTTTCCACCTGCTCGGCCACCAGCACGGCCTCCGCCCCGAGTTCCGTCAGCTCCCAGCCGCCGGCCGCCCGAGAGAGGACGCGTCCGCCCAGGGTCTTCTCCAGGGCAGCTATCCGGCGCGACACAGTGGTGTGGTTCAGACCGAGGGCCTGCGCCGCCGTCGTGAATTTGGCTGACCGCGAGACGGCCAGCAGGACCAGCAGGTCATCGGGATTAGTATCCATATCTGCAATTCTGCACACAAGGGGTGCCCGTTTGGCCATTGAATCGCAGAGTTTGTGCGGCAATACTCATTTGAGCCCATTCAGTGCTGTGGATCACAGCACGTGTCGACGTGGACACTAAGGAGAACCAAGATGAGCGTAGAACAACGCTCTGCAACACCCGCCGCTTCCGCCCCAAAGGGCGCCGGCCTCAAGAAAATCGTCGCCGCCTCCATGGTTGGCACCGTAGTGGAATGGTACGAATTCTTCCTCTACGCCACCGCAGCAACCCTGGTGTTCGGAAAGTACTTCTTCCCCGCCACCGGCAATGAGCTGGACGGCATCATCCAGGCCTTCATCACCTACGCCGTGGGCTTCGTGGCCCGCCCGCTCGGCGGCATCGTCTTCGGCCAGATCGGCGACAAGCTCGGCCGCAAGCCCACGCTGCAGCTCACCATCGTGATCATCGGCGTGTCCACCTTCCTGATGGGCTGCCTCCCCGGCTTCGCCGACATCGGCTACCTCGCACCGGCACTGCTGGTATTCCTGCGCTTCATCCAGGGATTCGCGCTGGGCGGCGAATGGGGCGGCGCCGTGCTGCTTGTCGCGGAACACAGCCCCAACAAGTCCCGCGGCTTCTGGTCCAGCTGGCCCCAGTCCGCGGTCCCGGTGGGCAACCTGCTGGCCACCCTGGTCCTGTTCATCATGTCCAACGTCCTGAGCAGCTCCGACTTCCTCAGCTGGGGCTGGCGCGTGGCATTCTGGCTCTCCGCAGTGATCGTATTCGTCGGCTACTACATCCGCACCAACGTCTCCGAGTCGCCCATCTTCCTGGAAGCGAAGGCGCAGCTGGAGCAGGAGCAGGCCGTCAGCTACGGCGTCTTCGAGGTCATCCGCAAGTACCCCAAGGGCATCCTGCAGGCCATGGGCCTCCGGTTCGCCGAAAACATCATGTACTACCTCGTGGTCAGCTTCGCGATCGTTTACCTCAAAAGCGTCCACAAGTACGATACGTCCTCGCTCCTGCTGGCGCTGCTGATCGCCCACGTCATCCACTTCCTGGTCATTCCGCAGGTGGGGCGGCTGGTGGACAGCTGGGGCCGGAAGCCCGTCTACCTCATCGGCGCCATCACCGGTGCAACCTGGCCGTTCTTCGCCTTCCCCATGTTTGATACGAAGAACGCCGTGGTCATCGTCCTCGCCGTGACGATTGGCCTGTGCCTGCACGCGTTCATGTACGCCGGCCAGCCGGCCATCATGGCTGAGCTCTTCCCCACCAGGATGCGCTACGCCGGTGTGTCGCTGGGCTCGCAGGTCACCTCGATCTTCGCCGGTTCGCTGGCACCGCTCCTGGCCACCCAATGGCTCAAGGACACCGGATCATGGATGCCCACCGCTATCTACCTGGTAGTGGCGTGTGCCATCACCACGGTGGCAGTGTTGAGCCTCAAGGAAACCAAGGGCATCGCCCTCGAGGACGTGGACCGGGCCGATGCCGAGCGCGAAGGCCTGGTTGGCGCGGGCGTCCGCTAAGCCAACCGGGTCCCGACTGATGTCACTGGACTGATCCTTGCTGGACTATCGAATTTCTGGAATGTAGGGCTGGAATTATGGAAAACGCTCTGAACGGCCGCAAGGCCCTCGTCACTGGCGGCGCCAGCGGGATCGGCGCTGCGAGCGTCCGAGCACTGGCAGCACGGGGCGCGAAGGTGGTGGTGGCGGATATTGACGAAGCCGGCGCCACGGCCCTGGCCGACGAGGTCGGCGGCACCGCCTGGGCCGTGGACCTGCTGGATGTCGAGGCATTGGGAACCCTCAGCCTGGACTGCGACATCCTGGTCAACAACGCCGGGATCCAGCGCATCAGCCCCATCCAGGACTTCGACCCCGCGGACTTCAGGCGCATCCTCACGCTGATGCTCGAGGCGCCGTTCCTGCTGGTCCGGGCGGCATTGCCCCACATGTATGCCAACGGGTTCGGCCGCATCATCAACCTGTCCTCGGTGCACGGAATCCGTGCCTCCCCGTTCAAAAGCGCGTATGTTTCCGCCAAGCACGGCCTGGAAGGGCTGAGCAAGGTGACGGCGCTTGAGGGCGGGGAGCACGGGGTTACGTCCAACTGCATCAACCCCGGCTACGTCCGCACGCCGCTGGTCGAGGCGCAGATTGCAGACCAGGCCAAGGTCCACGGCATCCCCGAGTCCGAGGTCCTGGCCCGGATCATGCTCACCGAGTCCGCCATCAAGCGGCTGGTGGAGCCGGAGGAAGTCGCCTCGCTGGTCGCCTGGCTCGCCTCGAACGACGCCGGCATGGTCACCGGCGCCAGCTACACCATGGACGGCGGCTGGTCGGCGCGCTAACCGGCTTCCGGTCCGGCGGCTGAAGCAGGGAACCCCCTTGGATCGGGGATGGGCGCGTCCCGAGTTAGTTTTTGGAGCCCGTCAAAGCGAGGGTCCCGCCCAGGGCGATCATCATGGCGCCGCCGGTGGTGCCGAGCGTCGAGATGCGCCTGGGGGAGCGGGCGAACCACTGGCGGGCTGTGCCTGCCACGAGGGCCCAGATGCTGTCGGAGACCAGGGCGATCAGCAGGAAAACCGCCCCCAGGATGGCCAGCTGCAGCGGGATTGCGCCGGAGGTGTATTCCACGAACTGCGGCAGCACGGCCACGAAAAACACGAGTGACTTCGGGTTGGTGGCACCCACAATGAACCCTTCCCGGAGAACCCGGAAAGTGGAGGCGGAACGCGAAGGATCGGCCGCCGTCGTGCTTCTCCCGCGGTGCCTGATGGCCTGGATGCCGAGGAACACGAGGTACGCGGCGCCGGCGAACTTCACGATCGTGAAGAGCAGCACGGACTGCGCCAGCGCAACCCCGACGCCGAGCGCCACCGCAACGATCTGGGGAATCATGCCGAGCGCGTTTCCCAGGACGCTCAGCAGGCCGCCCTTGCGGCCCAAGGCCAGGCTGCGTCCGATCACAAACAGCACGCTGGGCCCGGGAACGGCGATCAGAACGGCGGCGGCCAGGGCAAACGTCAGCAGATTGCTCAGTGGAACCATGCTTGATTCTAGCGCCGCCGGTCTGTCGGATCGGATGCTAGTCCGGCCGCCTCACCTGGCGGTAGTCGTAGTAGACGAACTCGGGAACGAGGTCGGGGTGGGCGTCGGCTGCCGTCCGCAGGCCAAGTGACGTACCGCGGATCACAGCCACCACGCCGAGCCGGCGGCCGTTGAAGGGGTCATCGCCGAGGACAACGTCCCCGATCTTGAACGGCACCGAGGCCGTGCGTACCTTCTCGGCCGCGTCGTTGAGCCAGCAGATCAGGCGGCGCCTGTCGCGGGGGAGGGCGGGCCGGGAGACTCGAAGATCCTTCATCGAAACCACTCCTTTGCAGTGCCTGGACCAGCAGGACTCGCAGGCGGCCCGGATGCTGCGGTAATGGGTTCAAATCGTCCGGTCTGCGCCTGCTGACCACCCTAAAAGCCCAACCCCACGCGTCGCACGCGTAACTCCTACCCCTTCTGTACCGTCCGACACTCGAAATTTTTACCGGACTACTTGGCCCGTTTCGTGACGGGAGGGCAGGTGGCAACCGGGCGGCAGCCTGAGTGACTGCCCGCAAAGACAGGTAGGGCGCACCCGTGCGGGCACGCCGCCGCGGCCCTAGGCTCGGGGACTACGGCCCGCGACGTCGTTAGGGGCGGCTGTGCGAAAAAATTCATCCGGCAGGCAGATTCCCGGGCAGGTGGGAGTTGCCGCTGCCACCGTCGCCATGGTGGCCGTTGTGGTGGGCCTGGCCCAGATCCCCGGCGGAGCCGGGACGGCTGCAGGCGGCGCTGCTCCGCTCACCCCGCCCGCAGCTCAGGCGACAACTGCCGAGGCGCCAGCTGGTCAGCCGCCGGCTGCTGCCGCGCCGGGCTCCCCGGCGCGTTCCAATGGTCAGGAGCCGAACGGTGCGGCGCCGCAGGGTCAGGTGTCGGGCTCCCCGGCGCCGGCTACGGCGGACCCCGCGGCGACCGCTCCGGGGTCGGCCGCCACCCCGACGGTGGGCCAACCGCCGGGCGGCCAGCCGCCGTCGTCCGCTGCCGCACCGCCCGTTGCACCGCCGTCGTCCGGGCAGCCGCCCCCGAGCGAACCGGCCGGCGCCGCCCCCGATGCGCAGGCAGTCCAGCGTGTTACGGACAGCTGCAGCCGCCGCCTGCAGAGCGACGCGGCCAATTCCGGGATTGTCAGTGGAACTGTTGTGCCGCGGCCCTATTCGCTGGTTTCCGTGGAGTATGCCGGAACCCCGCACCGGTCAACGGCGGGTCCCGGCCTGGAGTCCTACGACGTCGAGCTCTCCGTCACCACACAGCCCGTGGACGGGCCGGCCCAGACTGACCGGCGGGTGTGCCGTGTCTATGACTACGATTCGCACGTCGACTGGCTTCCGGCCGGGTGACCCATCAGGTGTTGCGGCCCGGCACGTGTCAGCGGCGGGATTCCACCACGGGGATCGACGCCGTCTCATCCACCAGCTCGGCACGGGAACGGCCGTGGCCGCGGACCCACAGCCGGTATGCCAGCACGAGCACTCCCAGCCACACAGCGCCCACGTAGAGGGCAACCCGGGAGTCTTCAAAGGCGCCCAGGATGACGATCACCATGGCCATGAACGCGATGGTCAGGACGGATGCCGCCGGCCACCAGGGCGCCGGGAATTCCGACGCCGGCAGGCCCTTGCGTGCTATCTCCCGCTTCATTGCCACATGGGACGCCAGGATCATTACCCACACCCAGACGGTGGCGAAGGTCGCGATCGAGGCGATCAGCAGGAACACGTCCTTTGGCATCACAGCATTCAGGACCACGCCCACCAACAGGACGACTGCCATCATCACTACCGTCATCCACGGCACCCCGTGGCGGGAGACCTTGCCGAAGCTGGCGGGGGCGTGGCCCTGCCGGGCCAGCCCGAAGAGGATGCGTCCGGCACCGAAGATGTCGCTGTTGATGGCGGACAGGGCCGCGGTAATCACCACAGCGTTGAGGATGTGCGGGGCGGCCGGAATGCCGAGGCCGCTGAAGATCTGGACGAACGGGCTGCCGTTGGTGCCCACTTCGTTCCACGGGAACAGGCTCATCAGTACGGCCAGGGTCAGAACGTAGAACAGCAGCACGCGCACGGGCACGGTGTTGACTGCCTTGGGAATGACCTTCTTGGGATCGGCCGCTTCGCCGGCCGTGACGCCGATGGTCTCGATCCCGCCAAAGGCGAACATCACGACGGCGAACGAGGCCAGGAGCCCTTCGAAGCCGTTGGGGAACATGCCCCCGTGCTCCACGAGGTTGCCGATACCCGGGGCCACTGTTGCCCCGCCTGCCTGGAAGCCGAAGATGATGATGGCGGCGCCGCCGGCGATCATGGCGATGATGGCCACCACCTTGATCAGCGAGAACCAGAACTCGAGCTCGCCGAAGACCTTGACGCTGAGCAGGTTCAGCGCCGCCAGGAAGAAGATGATGGCCAGGACCCAGATCCACCGCTCCACTTCCGGGAACCAGAACCCCATATAGATGCTGAAGGCGGTGACGTCCGCGATGGCGACGATCGCCATCTCGAAGACATACGTCCAGCCGGTCACGAAGCCGGCAAGCGGGCCAAGGTAGCGGCTGGCGTACTGGCCAAAGGAACCGGAAACGGGGTGCCGTACGGCCATCTCGCCGAGTGCCCGCATCACCATGAACACGGCCGCGCCGCCGATCATGTACGCGAGGAGTACCGCCGGGCCGGCCTTCTGGATGGCGGAGGCCGATCCATAGAAGAGCCCCGTGCCGATGGCCGAGCCGAGGGCCATGAAGCGGATGTGCCGGACATTGAGTCCGCGGTTCAGGACGGTGTCGACGGCGGCGCCCGCGGCGGCGCGGACCGTGCCGCCGGTGCTGGCGCTGTTTTCGGGCGCCCCCGTTTTGGCTTCTGTCTGGGCTTGTTGCATGCGAATACCTTCTCGTCATTGGGAGGGGGATCGCTATCCAGCAGACCATGTTCGGGGCGGCTGTGATCAGCCTCACGGGCTCTTGGTGTCTTTCATTCCAGACTGTTCGGTTCCGGAATCCTTGCGCGGACGGACAGTTGCGGCCCCGGCGCCGCATGAATAATGTCGGTGCCTCCTGGGATGCTGTGGGTATGGAAAGCAGAGCCGTGGTGGGGGCGTTGGAGGCCGTGGAGGCTTCCGTCGCGGCGTTGGCTGGTGGGCTCCGCGGCGGTTCTGATGGTCCGGGCTCGACCGGTGCTGACCCTCTTCGGGACCAGGCGGATGCGTGTTTGGACGGGCTGGCCCGGCTGGCTCGGGTGGAAGCCGGAATGGCTGCCCTGAAGGTGCACTTGGCCAACGGGTACGCCGATGCCGCCGCGGCGATGGCGGCACCGGCCGTGTCCCCGCAGGAACATACTGCCCAGGACATGGCCGTGACCGCTGAGGTCGCGTGCGTCCTAACGGTCAGCGAACGCAGTGCCGGTGCCTTCCTGGCCGAAGCCCACACACTGACCACTACTCTGCCGCTGACGTTGTCCGCGCTGCAGGCCGGGGACATCACGTGGCAGCATGCCCGGGTGATGGTCGACGAAACCATGAACCTCGATAAGGCAGGGGCAGCGACTTTGGAAGCGCATTTCCTGGATCCGGACGCCCCCACCCTGGCGCGCGGCTGCCAGGCAGGGGACCTCGTCCCCGCCCGGTTCCGGGCGAAGGCCCGTACCTGGCGGGAACGGCACCACCCGGTCAGTATCGAAAAACGCCACGCCCGCAGCGCTGCCGACCGGCGGGTGGAGTTCACCCCGGACCGCGATGGCATGGCCTGGCTTTCCGCCTACCTGCCCGCCGGCCAGGCCGCCGGGATCTGGGACCGTACCACTGCCGCCGCAAGGGCCCTCCAGGGAGCGGACGAGGCTAGGACCCTTACCCAGCTCCGCGCCGACATCACCGCCACTTGGCTCCTCACAGCCGGCCGTGAACGAACACCGGACAGCACCGCGAACGGTGTTGCCGGCGGCAACGGCGTGGACCGGGACGGCCTTGTGCCGTTGAGTGAGATTCCCTCACCGGCAGCGCAGGTCCTGATTACTGTTCCGGTGTTCTCGCTGCTGGGTCTGACCGAGGAACCGGCCATGTTGGACGGGTACGGGCCGGTGCCGCCGTCCGTGGGCCGTGCCCTGGTGGCCGACGGGGCGTCGTCCTTCCTGCGGGTGCTGATTGACCCGCGGGATGGTGCGCCGCTGGAGATCGGCCGGACCAGCTACCGGATTTCCAAGGCGTTGCGGCAATGGCTGCGGCTCAGGGACGGGAAGTGCCCGTTCCCTGGCTGCAGCAACCATTCCCTGGACAACGACGCCGATCACCTCCTCGCCTGGGCGCACGGCGGGACCACCGGGATCAGCAACCTCGGCCAACCCTGCCCCAAGCACCACCGGCTCCGACACGCCACCGCCTGGACACCTATCGGTGCCAGCGCCAACGAACCGCCCGGCTGGACCTCACCCTCAGGCCGCCGCTACACCAGCGAACAACCCGACTGGGAACCACCACGTTGGCCAGACCAGCTCCTGGCCATGACTAATAGCTTTGACACTGCGATTCCCGAGGGCTCGCCGCCTAACCGGGATCGAGGCCGTGACTTGGCAGTTCTCGAAAATCTGCTGCCGGAAGGCCGGTTGCCGGATTGGGACTTGCCACGCCAACCCCACGACGACGCAGTGGCCGAAGACCCATTTGCGGACTTGTGGCTCATGCTGACCTCCGAGACCCGCGAGGACTCCCAGGATTGCGCCGCGCCCGCACGGGCAGCGGCTTGACGGAGCCTCAGCGGTAGCCGTTGGCGTCAGCAGGGCGTCCGGCCTCTTGGACCTCTACCAGATAACGCCAGCAGTCCGGCCGCGAGCCGTCGGTGTCGGTGAAGCCGTACTCCGGCGCCAGGCCGCCAGAGGAGAAGGAGCCGCCGGTGCGCCGGATCACGTCCGGGTCAGCCGCCAGGGCCGCCACGGCGCGGCCCACAAAGCGCGGGCTCTCGGAGATCGCGGCGAAGTGGGGCTGCCTTGCCGCGGCGTCCTGCCAGTTGGCCTCCGTGACGCCGAAATGCTCCAGCATCAGTTCGGAGCGCATCCAGCCCGGCGTCAGCGCCACCGCGGTGCTGCCGAACGGTTTCAGTTCCTCCGCCTGGCTGAAAGCAAGCCGCAGCACTGCGTTCTTGGCCTGGTCGTAGAACGTCGAGACCCGGTAATGGTCCGCGTTGTATTCGCGGGTGCCGTCGGTCATTTCCACCACCAGGCCGCCGGGATTCCGGATCAGCAGCGGCAGCGCGAAGTGGCTGGTGATCAGGTGCGTATCGACAGCGGTATGCAGCATCCGCAGGCCGGAGCCGAGGTTGTGCGACCACACCGGAGTGTCCCATTCGATGAGGTTTTCCCCGCCCCAGATGTCGTTCACCAGGATGTCCAGGCGCCCCTGTTCGTCGTCGATCCGCTGCGCGAGCGACTCCACCGCCGCCGGATCCAGGTGGTCCACGCCGACGGCGATGCCCACCCCGCCGGCGGCCGTGACCTGCACCGCAGTGTCCTCGATGGTCTCCGGCCGGCCGTAATCTGACCTTTGGCCCTGCGTGCTGCGGCCGGTGCAGTACACGGTGGCCCCGGCTTCGCCGAGCGCGACGGCGGTGCCGCGTCCTGCTCCGCGGGTGGCCCCGGCGACCAGGGCGACTTTTCCTGCCAACGGTTTGGTCATAGCTGCGATCCCCACCCTTATGCCTGGCCGCCACGGCGGCGGCGGTCCGTGACCTCCATCGAAGCACCGGACGCGCCTTCCCTGGGCAAACGTCTGGTATCCCGGACAGCTATGTGGTTCGATGGCGTGTCGGGAGGCCCGGCCAGGGCGCACGCTTAAGTACGGGATACCGGACACCTGCCCATCATCAGTCGGAGGGTCCGCCCGCGAACGATGGAGGACAGCATGGCCGATGACGAGGCGCCCGTACGGGTGGCGTCAAGGACGGCAGCAAAGGTGACGTCGAAAGTCCCGGCGGCAGAAAACACCCTGCGCATCCTCAAACTGCTGGCCTCCAAGCGCGGTCCCATGGCGGCGTCGAACATTGCCACCGCGCTGGGCCTGCCGCGCTCAAGCGTCTACCACCTGCTGGGGGTCATGGAGGCAAACGGCTTCGTGATGCACCTGCATGAGGAGCAGCGGTACGGGCTGGGCATCAGCGCCTTCGAACTCAGCTCCGCCTATTCGCGCCAGGAGCCGCTGTCCAGGATTGGCCGGCCGATGCTCGCCTCGCTGGTGGACGTCATTGGTGAAAGCGCGCACCTGGCGGTGCTCCATGGCCGTGACGTGCTGTACATCGTGGAGGAGCGCGCCAAGAACCGGCCGTCCCTGGTGACCGACGTCGGCGTCCGGCTGCCCAGTCATCTCACCGCCAGCGGGCGGGCCATCCTCGCGGCGCTGCCCAAGTCGCAGGTCCGGGCGCTGTACCCGAACGCTGCCGCCTTCACGGCCCGGCATGAGGTGGAAGGCGCCATCATGAAGTACTCGGCGCTGTCCTCGCACCTGGACCAGGTCCGGCAGCGCGGCTACGCCACCGAACACGGCGAGGTGACCCCGGGCTTCGGCTCGATTGCGGCCGCGGTGACGGACCACGTCGGATGGCCGACGGCAGCGGTCGCCGTGACCTTCCTCGAGGACAAGCTCCCGGCGGACCAGTGGCCCGCCCTCGCCGCCCGCATCCGGAAAGTGGCCGACGAACTCTCCGTGCGCATCCACGGCCGCCCCGCCCAGTAATTCCGGCCCAACTGACTGGCACTTAACGTTGTCAAACCGGCTTTTCGCGACGTTAACTGCGAGCTAGTTGGGGGCGGGCGGGCGCGTCTGGAATCCCGGACAGCACTCGCCGGCAGGGCCTGTTTCCGCCCGTCCGGACAGGCTTTAGTGGATACAGAACCTCATTCCTCCCGAACCACCATCACCAATCACCAAGCACACGAAGGAGCCCCTCATGGCACCCGCCGATTTCACTACCGGTGCCCGCCCGGTCAAAGCAGCCCGCGGTACCGAGCTCACCGCCAAGTCCTGGCAGACCGAAGCCCCGCTGCGGATGCTGATGAACAACCTGGACCCCGAGGTCGCCGAGCGTCCCGATGACCTAGTGGTCTACGGCGGCACCGGCCGCGCCGTCCGCTCCTGGGCGGCGTTCGACGCCATCACCCGCACCCTGGAGACGATGGAGAAGGACGAGACCCTGCTGGTCCAGTCCGGCAAGCCCGTGGGTGTGTTCCGCACCAACGAGTGGGCGCCGCGGGTGCTGCTGGCGAACTCGAACCTCGTCGGGGACTGGGCGAACTGGCCCGAGTTCCGCCGGCTCGAGGCCGAGGGCCTGATGATGTACGGGCAGATGACTGCCGGGTCCTGGATCTACATCGGCACCCAGGGCATCCTGCAGGGCACCTACGAAACCTTTGCCGCGGTCGGGCGCAAGCTCCAGGGCGAAGGCCGCATGGCTCCCAGCACGGGAACCGAAGGACCCCTCGCCGGGACCCTGACCCTGACCGGCGGCTGCGGCGGCATGGGCGGCGCGCAGCCGCTCGCGGTGACCCTGAACGACGGCGCCTGCCTGATCGTGGACGTCGACGAGACCCGGCTGCGCCGCCGCGTCGGCAAACGCTACCTCGACGAGGTCGAAACCGACCTCGACACCGCCATCGCCAAGGTCCAGAAGGCCAAGGACGAGCGCCGCGGCTGGTCCGTGGGCTACGTGGGCAACGCCGCGGAGGTCTTCCCCGAACTCCTGCGCCGCCACAACGCCGGCGAGCTGAGCATCGACGTCGTCACCGACCAGACCAGTGCGCACGACCCGCTCTCCTACCTGCCCGAGGGCATCACCGTTTCCGAATGGCACACCGAGGCTGCCGCGGACCCCGAAGGGTTCACCAAGAAGGCCCAGGCCTCCATGGCCCGGCAGGTCCAGGCCATGGTCGAGTTCCAGGACGCCGGGGCCGAGGTCTTCGACTACGGGAACTCCATCCGCGACGAAGCCCGCACGGGTGGCTACGAGCGCGCCTTCGAGTTCCCCGGCTTCGTCCCGGCCTACATCCGGCCGCTGTTCTGCGAGGGCCTGGGCCCGTTCCGCTGGGTCGCGCTCTCCGGGGACCCCGAAGACATCGCCGTGACCGACAAGGCGATCAAGGAGCTCTTCCCGGAGAACACGCACCTGCACAAGTGGCTCGACGCCGCCGCCGAGCGCGTGGAATTCGAGGGCCTGCCGGCGAGGATCTGCTGGCTCGGCTACGGCGAACGCGCCAAAGCCGGGCTGCTCTTCAACCAGCTCGTCAAGGAAGGCAAAGTCAAGGCCCCCATCGTGATCGGCCGGGACCACCTCGACTCCGGCTCGGTCGCTTCCCCGTACCGGGAGACCGAATCCATGGCCGACGGCTCCGACGCGATCGCTGACTGGCCGCTGCTGAACGCCCTGCTCAACACCGCCTCCGGCGCCACCTGGGTCTCCATCCACCACGGCGGCGGCGTCGGCATCGGCCGCTCCATCCACGCCGGCCAGGTCTCCGTCGCCGACGGCACCGACCTCGCCGCGCAAAAACTCGAACGCCTCCTCACCAACGACCCCGGCATGGGCGTCATCCGCCACGCCGACGCCGGCTACGACCGCGCCCTCGACGTCGCCAAAGAACGCGGCGTCCGCATCCCCATGAACGAAGGAACTGCAAAGTGACTGTAATAACGCAAGCACCGCTCACCGTTACCCTCGGCTCCAGCGGCGTGACCCCCGAGGACGTTGTCGCCGTCGCCCGCCACGACGCAAAGGTGACCATCTCCCAGGAAGCGCTGGACACGGTTGCAAAGGTCCGTGCCCACATCGACGACCTCGCCCACAGCGAGGTTCCCGCCTACGGCATCTCCACCGGCTTCGGGGCCCTGGCCAACCGGCACATCCCCAACGAGCTGCGCACCCAGCTGCAGAAGTCGCTGATCCGCAGCCACGCCGCCGGAATGGGCCCGGCCGTGGAGCGTGAAGTGGTCCGCTGCATCATGTTCCTGCGCGCCAAGACCCTCGCCTCCGGCCGCACCGGTGTCCGGCCCGTCGTCCTGCAGACCATGGTGGACGTGCTCAACGCCGGCATCACGCCGGTGGTCCGCGAATTCGGCTCGCTCGGCTGCTCCGGCGACCTCGCCCCGCTGTCCCATTGCGCCCTGGTGCTGATGGGTGAGGGTGAAGCCACCGGTCCGGACGGCACTCTCTACGGCGCTGCCGGTACGCGTCCTGTGTCCGAGCTCCTGGCCGAGCACGGGATCGAACCCGTCACGCTCGCGGAGAAGGAAGGACTGGCGCTCGTCAACGGCACTGAGGGCATGCTGGGCATGCTGCTGATGGCCATCGCGGACATCCGCCAGCTGCTCACGACGGCGGACATCACGGCCGCGCTCAGTGTCGAGGCGCTGCTCGGCACCGACCAGGTGTTCCTGCCCGAGCTGCACGCAGCGCTGCGCCCGCACCCGGGCCAGGCCGCCTCCGCCGACAACATGCTGCGCGTGCTGTCCAACTCACCGATCGTGGCCTCGCACCGGATCAACGACACCAAGGTCCAGGACGCCTACTCGCTGCGCTGCGCACCCCAGGTGGCCGGTGCCGTCCGCGACACGGTGGACCATGCGGCGCTCGTCGCCTCGCGTGAACTCGCCGCAGCCATCGACAACCCCGTGGTCCTGCCGGACGGCCGGGTCAGCTCCAACGGCAATTTCCACGGCGCCCCCGTGGCGTATGTCCTGGACTTCCTGGCGATCACCGTGGCGGATTTGAGCTCCATCGCGGAACGCCGCACGGACCGCATGCTGGACCCGGCGCGTTCACACGGGCTGCCGGCCTTCCTGGCCGCGGATCCCGGGGTGGACTCCGGCCTGATGATCGCCCAGTACACGCAGGCCGGGCTCGTCTCGGACAACAAGCGGCTCGCTGTACCTGCCTCGGTGGATTCCATCCCGAGCTCCGCCATGCAGGAGGACCACGTGTCCATGGGCTGGCACGCAGCGCGCAAGCTGAGGAAGGCCGTGGAGAACCTGCGCCGCGTCCTGGCCATCGAGCTGGTGACCTCGGCACGGGCCATCGACATGCGGACCCAGCTGTCCGGAGGGGAGTTGACTCCGGGACCGGCCGGCATTGCGGTCATCGCGGCACTTCGCAACGTGGTGGACGGTCCGGGGACAGACAGGTTCCTGTCGCCGGAACTGGAGGCCGCAGACCGGCTCGTCGCGTCAGGCGAGGTCCGTGCGGCAGCCGAATCCGCCGTCGGAATTCTGGCCTAAAAATGAATATTGTGCATCACAAATGACAAATTCCCGGCGCCCCCGAAATACTTTGCGACACAACGGGCGGGGGCCCGGGAATTGTAGTAGAACTAAAGATGTAGTGATGAAGCCCACACCAATGATGTTGTGGCAAAAGAACATATACAAAGGGGTAGAAGTTCAATGAAAGCACGGGGGACGGTTCTGTCCAGGCGGATGGCATTTGCTGCCACGATTTCCGACTGGAGAACCCTCAAAGCAGGCGAACGGGTCGAAATCCTCAAGCATGCGCATGTGGTGGCCACAGGTGAAGTTGAGGAAGTTTCCGTAAGCGGAAACGTGCTTTGGCTGGTGCCCTCGGGCCCGTCGGAATCCCAGCTCTTTATGAAGTCCGACGGCGTCCACGTCCGCAGGACATAAGCCGCAGGAGTTAAGCGGCGATGTCCTCGTAGGTCTCACCGAACGGCACGGAATCGTCCAGGGCCACAGTGAAGGTGCCGGGCTCGTGGCGGGTAACGCGGATACCGCAGTTACCGTCCTCGACGGCGGCTTCGATGAGTTCCTGGACGGCGTTCTCCAGGCCGTCGTGTAGCTCTTCGGCGGTCGCAAACGTCAGGCGGATCGATCGGACATTGCTGGTCTGGGATTCCATGATGGCTGAGCTCATTGCAGGACTTTCTCTATACTGATTGCCGGTTGGCCACAGACCAGTCTACCGGCGGTGTCAAAAAACGTAAGATGTCAGGCATTTGTCCCGCAGGGTTTCGGGTTCACCGAACCCCTGCGGGACAGCTTGTTTTAAGCCTCCCCGGAGCGGGGCGGCGGCCCCTGGCGGGGCCAAATCGCCTAGCGTTTGACGGCGTCGAGCTTGAGCATCTTGGCGATGACGCCGTCGAGCTCGGAGTCGTCGAAGATCTTCTTCCAGTCGTCCTTGATGATGGTGTCCTTGCCGTACTGGATGGCGATTTCGCAGGCCTCGGAGAACGGGTTGGAACCGCGGAGGGCGTTGGTCAGGGCGATCTGCACGTGGCCGAACAGCATGGCCTTGGCCGCTTCCTCCGGGACGCCGGCGGTGTGCACGGTCTCGTGCAGCGCCTCGTTGAGCAGGGTGCCGATCATGCAGGCCACGGTTTCCACCAGGGTGGGTTCGAGGATGGCAAGCTGCTTCACGGTGACCCAGTGCACGTCGATGACGGGGGCGTAGATGGTGCGGATGACGGCCTCGGCCGAGTCGCGGGTCGTTGCCGGTGCGTCCTCGTCGATGGCGGCAACCACGTTCTGCGGGGCGCCTTCGCCGCCGAAGGTGTCGGCCCATTCTTCCTTGGTGGTGCGCTCCAGGAACACGGACGGGTGGCACGGGTGCGCCACGGCCTGGACCACGTCGTCGCGCTTGGCCAGCAGCCCGGCGTAGGCGGCGGCCGGGTCCAGGGTGAGCAGGATGGCGCCGGCCTTCATCAGGGGGACAACGCCCTCGGACACAACGCCCAGGACGGTGTCCGGGACGGCGAGGATCACCACGTCGGCGCCCTTGACGGCGTCGTCGGTGGAGGTGAGCTCGCGGCCCTCGGTGCGGACGCGGTCCTGGCCTGCGGGGGAGTTCTCGCTGTAGAAGACGGTGTGGGCGCTCTTCTGGAGGTTCCGGGAAACGCGCATCCCCATTTTGCCACCGGCTCCGATGACGGCGACGGTCAATTGTTCTGCTGACATTTCACTTGCTCCTTAGGAAATCGATGCTTTGCTGGGTCCACTGGTTTTCGAGGCGGATGGTTTCCGCCTCGGAGTCCTGCCACGGCAGCCAGTGTTCGACGATCTGGTTGATGTTTCTTTCTTTGGGCTGAAACTTCCCGGCCATGTAGTCATAGTCGAGAAGGCCTTCGCCGAGGGGAGCGCCGGAGTACGTGAACCCGACCCACCCCTCCTTGCGGCTGAACGCAAAGTCCTTGATGTGCATGTTGAGGACGTAAGGCGCGACGGCGTCAATCACCTCACGCGGCATCTCCAGCGCCGCGACCGTGTTGGCCGGATCGCTGCAGATGCCCAGGTAGGGGCTATCCACGCGGCGGATCACGTCCAGGATCCGTGAGGTGGGGACCTGTTCGTAGGTCTCCACCGCGATCTTCACCCCGGCTGCCTCGAATTCCGGCAGGACCTCGGTGAAGATCGCTGCCGCCTCGTCCGCCGTCGGGGTGTGGCCCGGGACGTTGAACATGGTCCGCAGCAGGGGAGATCCGAGGATCCCGGCGATGTGCAGGAACTTGCGCAGGTGCTCCGGGCGGATGCCCTTGGTGCCCAGTTCCAGCGCGACGCCGAGGCGGTCCGCGGTGGCCCGCACGGCTTCGAGTTCCGTCTCGGTCATGGATTCCAGCGGGGCGTAGTCGCAGATCTGGAAGAGCTCCACGCCCAGGGCCGCCGTCCGCTCCAGTGCCTGGTGGATACTGAGCGGCTCGGAGACCTGGTCCGAGAGCTGCCAGAAGAACGCGTAGCTGCTCAATCCAATCCGTGAGCCCAATTCAATTCTTGAGCCCTGGCCGAGGCGGCTCATGCGGCCACCTTGTTCGCGGCAAGCCGCGCAGCAGTCTCGTCCAGGATGGCCTTGAGCGCCTTCGGATCGTGGGCGAAGCGGCCCAGGAACAGCCCGGCGACGGGCATCTCGAGCTGGCTGATCAGGCCGGGGCCGGCGCTGCCGCCGTAAATGACCCGGCTGTCCGCCTGGCCGGGCAGGGAGCGCAGGTGCGCGTCCAGCCCCGCGATGACGGCGCTGATGTACTGCGGGGTGGCAGGTTCGGGTGCGCCGATGGCCCACTGCGGCTCGTAGGCCACGATGGTCCGGCCGGCGGGTCCGAGGGACTGGGCCCGCACCAGGGCCGCGTCGATCTCGGCGCTGCAGAGGGTAACGGCCTCCTCCACGGAGCCCTGCACCAGTTCGCCGACGCACAGGACGGGGGTCAGGCCGTTGCGGTACGCCGCAGCGGTCTTCAGCCCGATGATCCTGTCGTCCTCGCCGAAGATCCGGCGGCGTTCGGCATGGCCCACTTCTGCGTACTTGCCGCCGAGTTCGGCAACGGTCTTGCCGCCGACCTCGCCGGTGTAGGGTCCTTCGTCTTCCCAGAAGATGTCCTGGGCGCCGGCGGCTGCCCCTGCGGTTCCGAGGATGCGGGCCGCTTCGGGCAGTACCGGCAGGGTGGGCAGCACGAACAGTTCGATGTCGCCGCTCTGGACCGCCGGATGCGCGAACGCAATGGTGGCAACTTCGCGGCAGTATTCGAGCGTGCGTTCGTAGCCGAAGTACATCTTGAGGCTGACGCCGATCACTGCACTGGGGCGCTGAGGGCCGGAGTGTTTAGCAGGAAGTGACACCTTCATAGTCCTTAATCAGGGTGACCTTTTCGGCCGATGCGGAGGTCTCGTCAAAGGCGTAGGTAAGCCATTCGCGGGCGAGCCGGCGGGCCAGTTCCAGTCCGACGACGCGCTGGCCGAAGGTGAGGACCTGGGCGTTGTTGCTCAGCACGGAGCGTTCCACCGAGAAACTGTCGTGCGCGGTGACGGCGCGGACGCCGGGGACCTTGTTCGCGGCGATGGCCACGCCGAGCCCGGTGCCGCAGACCAGCAGGGCGCGGTCGGCCTTTCCGGCGGCGATGAGTTCGGCGGCGGCGATGGCCACGGATGGGTAGGGGGTGTGGCTGGTGGCATCCACCCCGACGTCGGTCACGGATTCGACCAGATCGGATGCCTCCAGGTCAGCCTTCAGGGCTTCCTTGTATTCGAATCCGGCGTCGTCGGCTCCGATGACCAGGCGCAGTTTGGCGCTCATGCTTTCTCCTTAATAGCTGTCTGTTCGATGAGGGTGTTGTGGACGGCCCGGACGATCAGTGCCATGGACACCGCTCCCGCGTCCGCGGTGCCGAGGCTCTTCTCCGCGTGCGGGCGGGCGCGGCCCATCAGGGGCAGCAGCGCGGCGGTGTCTTCGGCGGCCTGCTGCGCAACGGTTGCGGCGGCGCCCCACGCGTCAGTGAGGGACTTGCCTGCCTCGACCCCTGCTGCCAGGGCGTCGCGGAACGGGACCAGGACGTCCACCAGGGTCTTGTCCCCGGGCTTGGCCTTGCCGAAGTCCATGATCGCGGCCGCGGCGCCGGCGACTCCGGCGGCGACAGCCCCGGCGTCGGGGGCTTCGGTGTCGCCCACGGCGTCACCGACGGCCCGCAGGGCCATGCCCCAGAGGGCACCGGAGGTGCCGCCGGCCTTGTCGGCCCAGGCGTCTGCGGCGAAGTGCAGCGTGGTGGCGGCCCCGGCGCCGCGGGCGACGGCGTCGCGGGCTGCGTCGACGGCGGCGCGGACGCCGCGTTCCATGCCGATGCCGTGGTCGCCGTCGCCGGCGATGGCATCGATCCGGCCGAGCTCGTCGGCGTTGGCGTCCACCACGGCCTTCGCGGCGCCCAGCGCGGCGAGGACCCGGACGGCGCCGGCGCGGGACTCCTCCGTTGCGTCAGGAATGGAGAGTTCGACGTCGGCAAGCTCGCTGCCGTCGGACGCGTCCAGGGCTTCGGCGGCGACTGCGCCGCGGCGGAAGGCCGGGGCGTCGGCGGGGGCGTTCCAGAGTGTCTCGAGTTCGTCGTCGAGCCAGAAGAGGGTGAGGGAGGTACCGGCCATGTCGAAGCTGGTCACGAGTTCGCCCACCTGCGGGTCCACGGGTTCCAGGCCGGCCCCGGCCAGGAGCTGGGCGACGCGGCGGTAGACGACGAACAGCTCCTCGTACTTGATGCTGCCCAGGCCGTTGAGGATCGGGACCACCCGCGCCCCCTTGGTTTCCAGGCCCTCGGGGACTTCGGTGAGGAGCTTGGAAACGAGGAGTTCGGCGAGTTCGTCCGCCGTCGGGATGTCCGTCTCGCCGATGCCTGGCTCGCCGTGGATGCCCATGCCGACGGCCATCCGGCCCTCGGGGACGGAGAACAGCGGGTGGTCGGCGCCCGGCAGGGTGCAGCCGGTGAAGGCCACGCCGAAAGAGCGGGTGCGGTCGTTGGCGCGCTCGGCGATGTCCATGATCCGGTCCATGGAGTGGCCGGCCTCTGCGGCCGCGGCGGCCACCTTGAAGACGGTCAGGTCCCCGGCGATGCCGCGGCGCTTGGCGCGCTCGGCGAGCGGGGCGGAGGAGACGTCGTCGGTGACGGCGATGCTGCGGCAGTCGATGCCTTCCTTGCGGAGGCGGTCCTGGGCCTGGTTGAAGTGCAGGACGTCGCCGGCGTAGTTGCCGTAGCCCAGCAGCACACCGGCCCCGTTGTTGGCGGCCTTCGCTACGTTGTAGACCTGCTGCGCGGAGGGGGACGCGAAAAGGTTGCCCATCGCGGCGCCGTGCGCAAGGCCCTGTCCCACCAGGCCGGCGAACGCCGGGTAGTGGCCGGAGCCCCCGCCGATCACCAGGGCCACCGTGTCCGGGGTGCTCTTGGTGTTGCGGACGACGCCGCCGGAGACGCGCTTCACCCAGCGGCCGTGGGAGGCGGCAAAGCCTTCGATCATCTCGTCAGCGAAGGCTGAAGGTTCATTGAACAGGCGGGTCATGGGAAAGCTCCTGGGCCTAACTACGGGGAAGTCGGTTCGGGTGGTACGGGGTGGGGTTGGTGCGGAGGCGTCCCCGGGTAAGGGGGACGCCCCCGGGTCTGCTACGGCTCTGCGTGGTGTCCGGCCCCCGCAGGGTCCAGGGCTTCAGCCGGGATGCCTTCGCTGACCTTGCCGGAGCGGCTCAGCGCCACCATGAGGATGGAGGACAGGAGCATGAAGCCGCCGACGACGAACATCGGCACCGTGTACCCGCCGGTCAGGTCCTTGAGCCAGCCGGTGACGTAGCCGGCGCTGAAGCCGGCCAGGTTGCCCACGGTGTTGATCAGGGCGATGCCGGCAGCAGCTGCTGCGCCGGTGAGGAACTGGGTGGGCACGGTCCAGAAGTTGGGCAGTGCGGCGAAAATGGACATGGCCGTGATGGTGATGACGGCGATCGTGGCGGCCGGCGAGCCGGCGAACAGTGCCAGCGGGATGCTCAGGCCGCCGATGAGGGCCGGAAGGGCGATGTGCCAGGTCTTGACGCCGCGCTTGGTGGCGTCCTTGGACCAGAAGTACAGGGCAAAGGCCGCCGGCAGGTACGGGATGGCGGTGATGAGGCCCTTCTGGAGCACATCGAACTTGGTGCCGTAGATGCCTTCGAAACCGGCGATGATGGTCGGCAGGAAGAATCCGAGGGCATACAGGCCGTAGATGAAGCCGAAGTAGATGGCCGAGAGCATCCAGACCCTGCCGTTGCCGAAGACGGTGCGGACGCTGACGTGCTTGTTGCTGGCGGTGGTCGCCTTCTTTTCGGTCTCCAGGGCGCCGGTCAGCCAGGTCTTTTCCTCGGCGGTGAGCCACTTGGCTTTCGCGGGGGAGTCAGCGAGGTAGAACCAGGCGATGACGCCGACGATGATGGCCGGAAGCGCTACGCCGAGGAACATTACGCGCCAGCCGGAGAGGCCGAAGAGGCCGTGCTGCTGGATGAGGAGGCCGGCCAGCGGGGCACCAATGACGGTGGTCAGCGGCTGCGCCAAGTAGAACAGGGCGAGGATCTTGCTGCGGTGCCGGGACGGAACCCAGAGGCTGAGGAAGAGGATGGCGCCGGGGAAGAAGCCGGCCTCGGCCACGCCCAGGATGAAGCGCAGGATGTAGAGGTGCTCCACGCTGCCCACCCAGGTGAACAGCAGGGACACGATGCCCCAGCTGACCATGATCCGGGCCAGCCAGCGGCGGGCGCCGAACTTGTGCAGTGCCAGGTTGCTGGGTATCTCGAGCAGGATGTAGCCGATGAAGAAGACGCCGGACGCGAAGCCGAACTGGGCTGCCGAGAGGGCCAGGTCAGTGTTCATGCCGTTAGGGCCGGCGAACGAAATGGCCGTCCGGTCCAGGTAGTTGATGAAGAACATCAGGGCAACGAACGGCACCAGCCGGATCGCCACTTTCCTGATTGCAGATTTTTCGACCACCGATTGTGTGGTGTCCACGTTGACTCCTAGATGTTGGTGTCCCGGCCGCATCCTGCGCTGGAGGCGTGGGGCTGGTTTCGAGGCTTAGCGCCGGGTGTGCATATCAAGGTGGGGGGCTAGGCCTGTGACTTCCACCATAAGCCAGAATCGATAAATTGGTCAACCGGTTGACTGGTTTATTTTCCGAGAGGCTTGGACACCCTGCATGACCGCGTCCGGTTGCTACGCTGAGACTGTGTCAGCAAACTCCGCCGCCTCGACGGCCAAAATCAGCGCCGCGCTCGGTTCCATGGGGCAGGGTTCTGTCGTCTCCGAGGTTGCCGAGAGGCTGATGGCCTACTTCACCAGCGGTGACATCGCCGCCGGAACCCGCCTTCCTGCCGAGCGCCAGCTGGCTGCTTCGCTCGGGGTGGGCCGCTCGGCGGTCCGCGAAGCGCTGGCCGCCCTGGAAATCCTGGGCATCGTGATCGTCCGCCCGGGGTCGGGGACGTACCTGCGCGACGGCGTCTCCGAACTCCTGCCGCGGACCCTCAGCTGGGGACTCATGCTGGGTGAGCCGAGGACGCGTGAGCTGGTTGAGCTGCGGAGCGGCCTCGAGGTCCAGGCCGGGCAGCTTGCGGCAGCCAGGATCACCGACGAGGCACTGGGGCGCATGCGCGCCAACCTCGACGCCATGGAAAAGAACCTGGACCATCTGGCAGCATTCGTGGAAGCCGACGCCGCCTTCCACAAGGAAATCGCCACGAGCTCCGGAAACCAGGTACTGCAGGAGCTTCTGCAGAGCATCCGCTCGCTGCTGCGGATCTGGGTTGACCGTGCACTGACTGATGAAGGGCACGCTGCCGCCGCGCTCGCAGAGCACCGGGCCATTTTCGAAGCGCTCGAATCGCACGATGCCGAAGCAGTCACGAAGGCCATGGCCTCCCACATGACTACAGCCTCGCGCCGCCTGCTGGCCGGGTACGACGCCGCGCAGTAACCACTGGCGGACGGCCATTGAGCCGCCGCGCCCCATCCGATATCGTCAAGGCGACAGGACCGCCCTGGGTCAGCTGGGTGCAGTCACCAGCCACCAGAGAGCAGCCTTCCGTGACTACCGAGCACTCCGCAACACTGCACTCCGCAACATTGTCCGCCCAGTCGGTATCCGACCAGCGCCCCGCGCTCGAACGGCGCCTTGATCCGCAGATCCGCAAGCTCGCCGTGGGCGTCTGGACGGCGGAGCTGGTGGGGGACGAACTGGCGAACATCAGCTATGGCGGCAGGCCCGTGCTTCGTGCCATCAAAGCGGTGGTGCGGGACCACGAATGGCGTACTTTTGCGCCGTCGGTACGGGACCTTACGGACCTGAAGGACGATGACGGCGTCAGCCTCCGTCTCCACGTAGACTATGCGGCACCCGGCTCGGCGGACGCCGCTGCCCCCGCCTTCGAAGCCATGCTGATGCTCCGGATCACTCCGGCCACAGTGGAGGTATCGTTCTCGGGCCGGGCGAAGACAGCGTTCCGGCGGAACAGGATCGGCCTGGTGGTCCTCCATCCCACCAGCGAAGCCGGACGGGACGTCAGCGTGGTGTCGCCGGACGGCAACGTAACCGCCGGGGCCTTCCCCACGGATATCAGGCCGGACCTGGTTTTCACGGACATCTCCTCGCTGGAGTGGGCCGACGCGGGGACCGCCTTCGACCTTGGCTTTTCCGGGGACATCTTCGAAACCGAGGACCAGCGGAACTGGAGCGACGGGTCCTTCAAGACCTACAGCACCCCGTCCGCACTGCCCATCCCGGTGGACGTGGCCGCGGGTGACACCGTGACCCAGTCGGTCAGCATTGAGGCCCTCAGCATCGAGACGCCGGACAACCCCGCCCCCGGCGGCTACGACCGCGTGGCCTTCACGGTGGGCGAGCCGGTGGGCACTGTCCCGGCGCTGGCGCTCTCCGTGGACCCGGCCGGCGTGGACTCGGCGGGCGTGGACCCGGCGGGCGTGGACCCGGCCGGAGCGGCTGCCGCAAACGCCGGGGAGGGAGCACAGCTTCCCGGCCTCGACGCCGTCCTGGTGGAACTGTACGAACCCCGGGAGTTCTGGCCGGCCAAGCTTGCCGCAGCAGCCCGGGAGGCCGACCGCCACGGCGCGGCGCTGGATGTACGGGTCGTTTCGGCGTCCGCGGACGGCGTGGCGGAAGCCCTCAGCGGAGCCCTCGGCGGGCAGTTGTCGCGGATCGTTCGCCTGGGACTGTTCCACCCTGAAACGCAGTGCACGGATCCGGCGGCGTGGACCGCGCTGAAGGAGCCGCTGCAGCTCGCAGGATTCAGCGGGCAGCTCCTGGCCGGCACTCGCTCGAATTTCACCGAACTTAACCGGTGGATTGCCGGCGGCGGCAGCCCAGTCCCGCAGGACGCCGATGCCCTCGCCTTCAGCCTCACGCCGCAGGTCCACAGCACGGAGATTCCCCACATCGCGGAGACCGTACCCATCCATGGGGTCGCCGCGGCCAATGCCGTAAGGCTCGGGGAAGGGCGCCCTGTCCACGTGGGCCCCATTACCCTCAAGCCCCGGTTCCACGCCCCTGGCCAGCACGCCGACGGCGATGAGCTCCAGGACCACAGCTTCACCGCAGCGTGGACCCTGGCCAGCCTCCACGCCCTGACCTTCGAGGGCGTGGCCTCCGTAACGTACTTCGAGGCCGGATCTCCGCGGGGCATCGCTGCAGCAGACGGCACCCTCAATCCCGCCGGAGAGCTGCTGCAAAAGCTTGCCGCGTGCAAGGGGGAACCGGTGCTGGCCGCCACCCGGCAGCCGGTTCAACGGGCCGCCGGGCAGACCCTGGTGACGGTCTACCCGGTGCAGTCAGCCGCCGGCCTGCAGGTGTTCCTGGGCAACCTCAGCCCGCGCGAAGCCACAGCGGTGCTGTCCCTGCCGGGCGGCGCCAATGCGGCGGCAGAGGTGACGGTGATCGGGGCCGCGGCCGGCGCCACCGCGGTGGCGGATCCCGCGGACGACGGCGCCACCGCGGTAACGCTGGGACCGTGGTCCACCGCCGTCGTCACCTTCGGGGACTGACCGGCCGGCCCTTCTTCCGCGAGACCGGACGGCGGCCCGGTCACCTGTAGGTGACCGGACCGCCGTCTTTGTGCCCCTGAGTTTTGCCGCTACGGAACAGTGACCGTGGCAGTGCCGCTCAGTCCGCTGCTTTTGCCTGTCACGGTTACCTTGTGGGCGCCGGCGGCTAGTGGTGCAGTCAGCGTGATGGCCGTGTTGGCCAGTTTTCCGTCCGCGGTGGCCGTTGCGGTGGTGGCCACGGACGCGCCGTCGACGGAGACGTCCAGGGGTTCGTCGTTGGCATAGGGGGACCCGGTGACGGCCAGGGCGGTGCCGCTGACGGTTGCCGTGATGCTGGCGAAGGTCTCCTGGACGTATAGCGGGGCATCTCTTTTCGCGGCGGCGATGGGCGCCGCGTTACCCGGATTCCGGCAGGATTTGGACGCCGTGTTCCAGATGGAGTTCACGTTGGAGCGGGCCTCCCGGAACGGGATGCTGCTTCCGGTGACGGTTTCCGTCACCTTGCAGGGCTGGCCTGCGGTGGGGAAGGCATCATTCTGGATGGTGAAGAGCCGGGACATCTGGCCAGTGAAAGAGACCTTGTTCAGCGGAACCCAGGAATCCTTGGCGGGGGAGAAGGTGTACGCGTTGCCGTAGGACGCCGTGCGGGCGCGTCCGGCGGTAAACAGGTTGTCCCGCTTGAAGTCCTCGATGAAGGAGTACAGGCCGCTGAGGTTGGTCTGCGCCGCGGGGCGTTCGGTGCGGACAGTCATCAGGCGGGTCCACTCCGGCGCCTCGTCGGTGGGCTTCAGGTTGATCCAGGCGGTGACGATCTTGGCGTGGCCGTCCGAGGTATCCGTCTGCTCGGTGATCATGGTGGCGTAGTTCTTACCGGGCTCCCAGTTGAACGGAATGCGGATGCTGGGGCCGCCGGCATACTCGCCGTGGATCACCAGGCTGCCGCCGGGGATGGTGTAAAGAACCTTTGAGGAGAGTCTGCCATCCGGCACCTGTCCCTTTTGCGGACCGAAGATGGAGAAGATAGCGATTTTCGAACGGTCCTCCAGCTCCTGGATACCGAAGTAGCCGCCGTTGAAACCGTTGGTCATAAAATAGCTCGCGGGAGCACTGCTGAGTGGCGTGACCTCGTTGTAGAAGGCGTTGGCATCCGCCGGGAGCACGCCGTTTTGTGTGGTGTACCTCAGGTGGGCCGAGGGATCAGCCTTCTCAAAGATCCCCGCGGCCTGCGCGTCACAGATTCCCTGTCCCGACACCAGGGGGTCGCAGCTGTTGGGTTGCGGGGTGCGTCCGCCACGGGAGTCAACCTTGAACGGTGCCGGCACGGTGACGATCCGGGCATCGAAGATATGCACCAGGCCGTTGCCGCTAACGGCGATTTCCTTGACTTCCTTGGCGGGATCGATGTTTATTCCGCTGACAAACATGCCGTACTGCTTGGAAGTGTCCACGTCTGCGCCGGCAGGAGTGTTGCGGCCGGAAACGCGGAAAGCATCGTGGACAAGCTCCAGCGGATCTGGTGTGGCCGTAGTCCAGGTGTTGGTCAGCGCGAAGGTCTGGAGCGTGCTCTTGTCCTTGTACGTCACCGTGACGTTGAAGGGGCGGCTGCCGCTGGTGGTGGTGGCGAGGAACGCGACGGCGTTGCCCTGGCCGCGGAGCTTGATCCTGCTGGGTTCCGCGTTGGGTGCGATGTTGTCCGGTTCTCCGGGTGCGGTGTCCGGCATGGTGAAGTCGATGCCGGCGGCAGTTACGGTGGCGCCGGGCGGGTAGCCAGCGGCAGTCAGTCCGGCGGCGCTGAAGGAACTCCGCGCGGCGTCCAGCTGGCCCTTGGCAAGGGTGGATGCGTCTGTGATGCCCACGTTATTGAAGGCCGCGGCCACGGAACCGCTTGAGTTTCCATCCGAGCTGCCGAGGTCTGCGGACGCCGCCGCTGTTCCGCTGACCAGGGCCGCGGCGGTCAGCAGGGCCAGCCCTCCGCGCATTCGCGTGTTCATTGCCATAGGGGAATCCTCTTCCTTGGGGATATCAGCCATGTTCTTGCGGACGAGTTCAAGAGTGCCCCATGCGCCGACAAAATGACAATAGTTGATCAAAAAATATCTTTTTGAATCAAAAAGAAGCATAGAATGAAATCGTGGAACGGCCGTGGACAGGACCCGTCGGTCGTTGATAGGTCTACCGAAGATAGGTCTGAGGGAACGTGATGAAACCACAGCCACCTACTAGCCCGTCTTTGCGCCGGTCGCTGGCGGCGCCGACGAACAGGCCACCGGAGACGAAGGACAACCTGCGACTTATCGCACCCATCACCTCGTGGGAGGACGCCATTCCACTCGGCAACGGCCTGATGGGAGGGCTCCTGTGGGGCGAGGGGAATACCCTGCGCCTGTCCCTTGACCGCGGCGATCTCTGGGACGAGCGAACCACCGGCGAAACCGAATGGTGGAAGAAGCATCCGTGGCAAAGCACGCGGGGCGAGGCCGATCCCTGGGGCAAATACTATGAGGGACTTACTCCGACCAAGCTGCCTGCCGGCAGGCTGGAACTAAGGCTCGATCCGGCGCAGAGCATCAATTCCTTCGAATTGAACCTGGCCGACGCCGAAGCAATTGCCGCGCTCGGGTATTCGCCAGCAACGTCCGGAGAATCCACGGAAATGCAATGGTTCGTTCAGGATGCTGCCGACGGCTTCGAATACTGCGCCTGCATCACCATCCAGCGCTCCGAAAATGAGACACTCCTGGCCATAGCAGTCACTTCTACGAATGACTGCGAGCCCGGACAAGATCTACTGGCCCTGGCCAAGTCTCGATGCGGCCGGGCATTGGACAAGGACTACGCGGGAGTGCTTGCGGACCATGTCTCTTGGTGGCGCTGCTTCTGGGCACAGTCATCGATCGAGATACCTGAGCCCCATATTCAACGGAACTACCAGTTCACCCGCTACCTTTACGGTGCCGGTTCGCGCAAAGGGGCCCCGCCAATGCCCCTGCAAGGCGTGTGGACTGCCGACGATGGCGGTCTGCCGCCATGGAAGGGTGACTACCACAATGACCTCAATACACAGCTGACCTACTCCGCCTACCAGGAAGCCGGCAACTTTGAGGCCGGCGAGAGCTATCTGGATATTCTGTGGAGCCTGACACCGGCTTTCCGCCAGTTCGCCCAGGATTTCTATGGGACAGGCGGCCTCGCATCCCCGGGTGTCATGTCATTGGCCGGCCAGCCCCTGGGTGGCTGGAGCCAATATGCCATGTCTCCTACCATGAGCGCCTGGAATGCGCATCTGTTCTACCTGCACTGGCGTTACACCGGAGACCGCACTTTCCTGGCGGAACGCGCATATCCGTGGTGCAGCGGGGTTGGCCAGTGCATGGAAGAACTGCTCGCAGATGATGAAGGTGGCGTTCTGGTCTTGCCAAGATCGTCATCGCCGGAAATCTTCGACAACAGCAATCAAGCTTGGCTTAGACCCAACAGCAACTATGACCTTATGTGCATGAAGATGCTCTTCTTTTCCCTTCAGGAAATGGCGACCGCCCAGAACATGGCGGCCGATGCCCGGAAATGGGCACTCTTGGCCGCAGGACTGGGAGATTTTCACACATCCGGGGACGGCGAACTCTTGCTCGACAGCGAAACTCCGCTACGCGAAAGTCACCGCCACCTGTCCAATTTGATCGGAATCTTCCCCTTCAACCTGATCTCCGTTGACGGCGGGGCGAAGGACAACGAACGCATTCAAGGCTCCATCAGGGCATGGGACAAGCTGGGCACCGGGCAATGGTGCGGCTACTCGTGGGCGTGGATGGGGTGTCTGCGGGCCCGTGTTGGCGATGGTGAGGAAGCTGTCCGCCAGTTGGATGTTTTCACCCGCGCCTTCGTTTCGCGCAACGGTTTCCATATCAACGGCGATCAATCCGGTCTGGGCTTTTCTGATTTCACGTACCGCCCGTTCACCTTGGAAGGCAACTTTGCCGCCATGCAGGTTGCACAGGAAATGCTCTTGCAAAGCTGGAGTCCAACACCCGGCAGGACTGACACCGAGGTCATCCGATTGTTCCCTGCCGTGCCCTGGCGCTGGCATGACGTCAGCTTTGACGACCTAAGAGCCGAAGGGGGACACCGGGTGTCGGCCCGGCGGGAAAACAATGCCACGACATCATTTGCGGTGGTGGCGGGCAAGGACGGAGCCGTTAGAATCCGCGACAACTTCGGTGGCCGGGAACCTGCATGGTCTGTTTCAGGTGTACTGAAACTTGGTGAAAACTTCGAGGTCCAGCTCCAGGAAGGTGATGTGGTGACGGCCACCCTGGTAAGACCGCTCCATTACCCCGCCGAATCAGCCAACGCCGCCCGGCCCGTCGTGCTCTAGATGGAAACGTGGACACGTTACCGCCGCGCCTCACCGCCGCTGCGTGAGCTGGGCCTGGCGTGTCTCGGTGCCGGCGAGCAGGAAGGGGTGCTCCCACCGGTTTCCCGCCGTACCCTGTCGTGCCATGCACTCGTCGTCGTGTCGCAAGGAACCGGGTGGCTCAATTACGCGGGGAAGAACGTTCCTGTCACAGCGCCGTCGTTGATTTGGATTTTTCCCGGAGTTGAGCACGGCTACGGTCCGGGCACATCAGGCTGGCGGGAGCATTGGGTGCTTTTTGCCGGTGCCAGTGCGCGGGCATTCGAGGAACTTGGCTGCTTCAGCCGCGGCCGGCCGCTGGTCACCCTGCAGGGCGAGGGCGGGATGCTGGTCCGGTTCGCCGACCTGCGGCACGCGCTCGCCGTGGAGGGTCCGCGTGGCGACCTTGATTCGTCGGTGGCGGCCCAGCAGATCATCGTGGGCGCTGCCCTGCAAGGCCGTCAGGTGAGTGCCGGAGCGGCCGAGGCAACTCTGGCCAGGCTGCGCGAACTGGCCTATCTGCCCCTCGGCGCCGGCCAGCAAGCCGCACGGCTCGGATTCACCCCGCAAGGTCTGCGGGAAATCGTCCAGGCCGCAGCCGGGGTAGGCCCCAAGGAATTTGTCCTGCAGCTGCGGATTTCGCGGGCGCAGTCACTGCTGGCCGACACCGACTATCCGATTGGACGCGTTGCACGGCTGACCGGCTACGACGACGGCGCGTACTTCAGCAGGTTGTTCTCCCAGCGCGTCGGGCTATCCCCTTCACATTTCCGCCTCCAGCACCGCCGCTCGGGCGGAGGCGGTCCCCTGAAGTGAAACCCAGCGACGCGGACTAGGGGAAGAACCGGGCGGCTGGGGTCCGAAGCAACGGCCCCTCGCGCCACATTCGTCATAGTCCGTCCTGATCGGACCAATGCTCTTGCCAGCGCCAGTCGATGGGTTCGCCGGCCCGCTGGTAGCGGATATCGGTGGAGAGCCGGATCCTGTTTTCCGGGTCCACATTGTCCGTTGCAGCGTGGACGGTGTAGGCGGAGTGCACCATGACGTCGCCGGCGTGGAAATCGCTGAGTAGCCACCGTGCATCATGGGTGTCAGCCAGCCCCGGTAGGTCGGCTGTCATGGAAGCGGCCGGGTGCTTCCGGGTGCCATTCCGCTCGGCGGCTAACGCCCAATGATGGCTTCCTTCCAGATAGGCCAGGCCGCCCATTTCGATCGGTGTATCGCCAAGCGGGATCCACATCGAGAGGACATGTTCGCTGCCTTCCCTCAAATACACGAGGTCGTAGTGGGCTTGCGTTGCAGTCCCGATGCCCGCCTCGCCGGGACGAATGTGCCGGATGATTTTCCTTTTGTGCAGATGAACCTCATCATCCAGCAACCAGGCGAACCAGTCCTTGATGTCCGGGTGTGCCGTCAATCCCTCATACGCAACACCAGGAACTATCTCATCGAAAAGTATGCGGCGAAGGGACGCGCGGTCTAAGTCACCCGCATCCCCCACTCCCAAGGAAGGCTCGGTCCCGACGCGGACCAGCCCCGTCTCGGCCAACTTCGTGAAGTAGTACTCCCGGAAACTGTTCACCACACCGGGATCAAGGTGGTTGCTGAGATAGAGGTAGCCGTCTTTGCGCAGCCGCCGCCACAGTGCGTCCTTGTCGGTGCGCTCAGTCGCTGGCACCGGAGGGAGATACCCGAACCGTGCGGGGGACTGGTCAAGGACATACCCGTTCGAAGTGATCATGACTCCAGCATGATGGCGGGTTGGGCTTTGGCGTTAGGAGTTTCGCACGCTGGTTGTTGCATTTTTGTGAGGAACGCAAATCCCGTGAAGGCGATCTTCGCGGCCACACCCCGGACAAGTCTCAATGAATAAATGAGCGCGTTTTTGCACTCAAACGATCAACTTCTTGCAAAAAGCCGATCCGGGCTCTACTATCTGTTAAACGGTTAAAGAGGTGGTGCACGTCACATGACTGCTATATGACCTAAACGGATTACGAGCGTCTGCATGGAGGAAAAGTGTGAACCCGACTACCGAGAAAGTGACGGCATCGCCGGCACAACAGCACGTGCAGGATGCGGGGGGCAGAGAAGGAGGGCCCACCACGCCAGTGGATCCGAACGGGGCCGCTGATCGGCGCAGCTCAGGGAGGACACCTGGAGAACGCAAGAGCCTCATGAGCCGGCTGCGTCGCGACAAGCAAATGCTGGTCATGATGTTGCCGGGGGTGCTGTTTCTACTCGTATTTTTCTACATACCCATCCTTGGCAACGTGATCGCCTTCCAGGACTACCAGCCATATCTGGGCATCGGCGATAGCCTCTGGGTGGGCTGGCAGAATTTTTCGGATCTGTTTATCAATCCGGATTTCGTCAACGCGTTTTGGAATACGCTGTATCTTGCCGGCTGGCAGTTGGTGTTCCTCTTCCCGGTGCCGCTCGTCCTGGCCCTCATCGTGGATTCGCTGATGAGCCCGCGCATCCGCAAGGTCTTCCAGAGCATCGCCTACCTGCCGCACTTCCTCTCCTGGGTCCTGGTCATTGCCTTCTTCCAGCAGATGCTGGGTGGCGCCGGGTTCATCAATAACTCGCTGCGGGACATGGGCATGGACACCATCCCGTTCATGACCAATCCCGACACCTTCCCGGTGCTGGTGGTTGTCCAGATGATCTGGAAGGACGCCGGGTGGGCCATGATCATCTTCCTGGCCGCCCTCGCCAGCATTGACGCATCCCTCTACGAGGCTGCCGCCGCCGACGGAGCCGGCCGCTGGCGAAGGGTCTGGCACATCACACTGCCCGGGCTGCGCCCCGTCATCGTCCTGCTGCTGATCCTCCGGATCGGAGACATCCTGTCCGTTGGCTTTGAGCAGTTCATCCTTCAACGCGATGCTGTGGGGGCAGGCGCCGCGGAAGTCCTTGACACGTTCACTTACTACACCGGTGTCGTTGGCGGTGGCTGGAGCTCGGGTGCAGCCGCCGGCCTGGCCAAAGGCGTGGTCAGTCTGGTGCTGATCTGGGGGGCCAACAAACTTGCCCACAAGTTCGGCGAAGACGGAATTTTTGCGAAAAAGGTCGGCTAGCCGGAACGGCCGCCGCAAAGGAGACTCACATGGCTACACCCCTGTTTACCAAGAAAGCTTCCGGGCTGGCGAGCGATTCCAAGCGTCCCGTCTGGAAAGAGAAACCCTCGCTGTTTTATCAGAGCATCAAAGCGGTTGTCCTGGTGCTCTTCAGCATCTCCATCCTGGCTCCCATGCTCCTTGTGGTGTCCACTTCGCTGGCCGACAACGAACAACTCGTGGCCGCTGGCGGGTTCGTCATGTGGCCGGAGCGGCCGACGCTGGAGGCCTACCAGACCATCTTTCGTGGACCCATGGTTCTGCAATCGCTCGGAGTCAGTCTCTTCATCACCGTGGTGGGCACGCTGCTGGCGCTGTTTGTGACTATCACCATGGCCTATGCCACCAGTCGGTCGGTGATTTTTGGCCGTCCCGTGATCCTGGCTGTCTTGTTCACGCTGCTGTTTGCCCCCGGGCTCATTCCCTCTTTCCTCCTGATTCGCGAACTCCATCTGCTGGACTCCCTGTGGTCCTTGATCCTGCCGGGCATCTTCGGTGCGTTCAACTTCGTGGTGATGCGTTCCTTCTTCATGAACATCCCCGGAGAGTTGATTGAGAGTGCCCGGATTGACGGAGCGAGCGACTGGCAGATTCTCTGGAAGATCGTCCTGCCGCTTTCCAAAGCTGTGGTGGCAGTGGTGGGTCTGTTCTACGCGGTGGGTTTTTGGAACTCCTTCTTCAACGCCCTCCTGTACATCAACGACCACAGTAAATGGCCAATCCAGCTCCTCCTGCGCAACTTTGTGGTCCAGGGGAGCGGCGCGGCCGACGGGCTCGGGATCACCACCACCCCGCCGCCACAATCAATCCAGATGGCAGTCGTGGTAGTTGCCCTCGTCCCGATCCTCATGGTCTACCCGTTCCTGCAGAAGCACTTCGCAAAGGGCGTTATCACCGGCGCGGTCAAAGGCTGACCCTGCCTTTCCTTCCCCACTTTCAGGCAACTCCTCAAGCAAAACTAGAAAGGTTTACGCCCATGACGAACGCTACTTCCGGCCAGGCCGGATTCAGCCGACGCGGCTTCCTCGGCCTTGCAGGCCTTACCGTCGCCACTGCCGGCCTGGCCGCCTGCGGCACCGGCGGCGCCAGCAGTGGGGGCGCCGCCGCCTCCTCGGCACTCAAGCTGCCCACCTACAAGGAATTTACCGGCTTCGCCGCGGACATTCCCGGTAATGAAAAGGGACTGCAGGCGGCCTTCTTCAAGCTCCCCGAAGCCGTAAAGTCCGTCAAGAGCGCGCCGCTCAAGGGGAAGGTGACCGGTCTTTCGGAAACCTTCGACACCATGAGCCCGGCCATGAAGGACAACCCCTTCTGGCAGCGTCTGAATGCCAAACTGGGCGGCGAGCTGGATCTCCAGATTGCCGAGGACATTGGAGATGGCTACCCGGCGAAGTTCGCCACTGTCCTTGCCAGCAACGATCTCCCGGACATGATGTGGGTTCCGCCGAACCAGGGCATCCCCAACATCGGTCCCATGCTGGAAGCCAAATTTCAGGACCTGACACCGTACCTCTCCGGTGACGCGGTGCTCGAGTACCCCAACCTGGCCGCGCTGAAGCCGGATTCCTGGAAGACCGCCGTCGTCAACGGCAGGATCTGGGGAGCACCCATCCCCAGCACGCCTTTCGGTCAGGTCTTGTCCGGCCGAAGGGACATCTGGGCGGCAGTTGACGGGCTGAATGCTGCCAGCGCCGATGAATTCCTCGAAAAAGCCAAGGAACTGACCCGCCCGGGTGAGCAGAAGTATGCGCTGGAACCGGCCTACACAAACATTCTCCACATGGTCACCGAATGGTATGGCGCCCCCAACGGCTGGGCCGTGAACAAGGACCGTACCCTGACGCACCTCTTCGAGACTGACGAGTACGCTGCCGGTGTGGAGTTCACTGCCAAGATGTTTGCAGCCGGAGTGTTTTACCCGGACAGCAAGGCGTCCGACATCCGCACCCGTGTGGCCAATGGCACTGTTGCCGCACAGGTTCTGGTAGGTCCGCACGACATCCGCAGCTTTCGCGGCCTGAACAAGACTGACAAGTTCGACCTTCTGGTCCCCTTCAGCGCCGACGGCAAGATCAAGCCGGTCTACGACATGGGCTATGGCACAGTCGGCTTCACACCGTTCAAAAAAGCCGACGAAGGCAGGATCCGCGAGCTGCTGGCGCTGATCAACTACCTGTCGGCCCCTTTCGGCACGGCGGAGTACATGCAGAAGAACTACGGCGAGACCGGGCAGGACTACACCCTGGACGGTGCCGGCAACCCGGTTCTCAGTGAATCCGGTGCCACCAATATCCCCGGCCTCGCTTCGGCCCTGAACATTATGTCCAGCCCGGAGAACGTGGTTTTCAACCCGGGCTACGACGATGACACCCGGTACATCAACGAGCAGCAGAAGAAGCTACTCGAACTGGCCTGGCGTAACCCGACCAACGGCAGCTACTCGGACACCAACGCCAAGGTGGGTGCAAAGGTCACCAAGCAGCTGCGCGACAAGGTCATTGACGTCATCACCGGCCGGGAGAAGGTGGGAGTCCTCAAGGACGCTGTGAAGCGGTGGCAGTCAGAGGGCGGCAACAAGATCCGTGAAGAGTATCAGGCGGCCTTGCCCGCGGGCGTACCGATCTTCACCACGTAGTAAGACGGTTGTGGCGGCGGGGGCATGCGCACCGTCGCCACAGCCTGACTTTCAGCAACCAGCTGGCGACAGTCGCAGGACGGCGGCCAGGTCCACGGAGGAGATTTCATGACGGTGACAAATCGCAGGGCACAGCGTCCGACCATCAGGATGGTCGCGGCGGAGGCCGGTGTGTCGACGGCAACTGTTTCCTACGTTTTGTCCGGCCGGCGGGGTGAAGCCGGTCCGGGTTGCTCGGAAGCCACTGTGAGCAGGGTACGGGCTGCTGCGGAACGGCTCGGCTACAGGCCCAACCAGGCGGCGCGTGCCATCCGGACGGGGCGCACGAACACCGTGATCCTGTCCTTGACCATGCTTTCGGACCCGTGGGCGCTTGCAGTAATCGAGGCGGTCCAGCGTGCGGCGGCTCCCTTGGGCATCACGCCCATGATCCTTGCCGATGCTGACTGGGCCAGAGTCCTCCAGAGCCACAGTGCCGACGCAGTCTTCGTGGACGCTGTCCGGGAGCACAACGAACAGACACTGCATGAGTTGGCAGGCCGGGGGTCACGGCTGGTGGTCTTCCACGAGTCCTTGGAGCCGGAGGGCTTTGACGTCGTACGGTCCGTTGCAGGACCCGGCTGTGTTCTGGCGGTGGAACATCTGTTGGCAAGTCATACGAAGATAGCGTGCGTTACCGCTGGCGGCTCCCTTGCGGGGCCGCGGTTCAAGGCATACACAGACGCCCATAAATCGGCCGGGCTGGCGGTCCGGGACGACTATGTGGGGACTTTCGATGGAACTTCGGCAGGCGCCTACGCTGCCGCTACGCGGCTCCTTTCCCTGGAAGATCCGCCAACGGCCATCTTTGCCACTACGGACTATGCGGCCGTCAGCGCCATCAACGCGGCGCAGCGAATGGGGCTCGGAGTCGGCACAGACATCGACATTATCGGTGTGGGAAACACCGTCGAGGGTGAACGGATGTCCCCGTCGCTGAGCAGTGTGGGCCCGGTGGGCTTCTTTGACAGCCTGGCGAGGAAGCTGATGGACCGTGCCCTGGGATCCGAGGAGGACCCCGGCGTCCTGGACTTCCCTTGGGAACTGTTCGTCCGTGAATCGGCACCGGCGAAGAAAGCAAAACACTAGATTTTTGAAGCAATTGCGGTGCTGCGCGGCCTCCGGGAATCCGGGGGGCGTACGGCTGCACGACGGCCTAAGGGCTGCAACCAAGCAGGAGGAATGGCGTAGTAATGGGAACTGTAGATATGAAGGTCGGTCTGGTCGGATTCGGTCTGCGGGCGAGTCTGTGGAAGCACGTCCACAACCCGGGTCAGGGATCCGAGGTAACCATTGTGTGCGATACCAGCGCGCGCGGCCGGGCGGACGCCGCCGAAAAGATCCCGACGGCCCGCGTCACGGCGGATCTCAATGAGCTGCTCGCCAGCGGCATTGACGCAGTCCTGGTTCTCACGCCGGACAACCAGCATGCATTGGTGGCCGTCGAGACGCTCAGGGCCGGCATTCCCACCTTCTGCGAGAAACCGTTGGACGTCACGCTCGAGGCAGCGGATCTGATCCTGCAGACGGCTTACGAAACCGGAACGCGTCTGTATGTGGGGCACAACATGCGCCACATGCCGGTGGTGGTGCAAATGCGCGAACTGATAGAAGACGGTGTGATCGGCGACGTCAAAGCGATCTGGTGCAGGCACTTTGTGGGCAACGGGGGCGACTATTACTTTAAGGACTGGCACTCCGAACGCAAGAACGTCACGTCGCTGCTGCTCCAGAAGGGTGCCCACGACATCGACGTCATCCACTGGCTGGCGAACGGCTACACCAAGCGGGTGTCCGCCATTGGGGACCTGGCCGTATACGGTGACGTCCAGGACCGCCGGGACAACGCCGGCCGCCGGATGGGGGACTGGTTCTCGCTGGACAACTGGCCGCCCACGGCGCAAACCGCGCTCAGTCCGCTGATCGACGTGGAAGACATTTCCATGATGCAGATGGTGCTGGACAACGGTGTGCTGGCTTCCTACCAGCAGTGTCATTTCACTCCCGACTACTGGCGGAACTACACGGTGATCGGCACCAAGGGCAGGATCGAGAACTTCGGCGACGGCCCGGGCGGCAAGATCAGCGTCTGGACGTCAAGGACAGCCACCGGTTTCGCTGAGCCGGACCGGGAGATCGGGATTCCCGACGGCGACGGCGGCCACGGCGGTTCAGATCCGCGCCTGATCGACGAGTTCCTGGAGTTCGCCGCCCGCGGCGGGCAGACCCGTACCAGCCCTGTCGCCGCCCGCCAGTCGGTGGCGGCTGGTGTACTGGCCACAGAATCCCTGCGCGGTGACGGTTCGGCACGCGAAGTCCCGGCATTGCCCGCGGACCTGGTCGAGTATTTTGAAGCCGGCCAGCCTGCCCGTGACTCAAGCCACTGTTGACTACGAACGAACCGAAACCCTTGAACATGACCAGCACATCACGAATGGACAATGCATGGACCTGAGACCGCCCGGACAAACGGCCCACCAATCGGCTGGAACAGGCCATCTTGCATCTGAACCGCAGCCACCCGTCCTGAGCTACGGGGGCAATGCTTTTTACCGTTCAGGAAAACAGCACCGCATCCTGGCTGGTGCCATTCACTACTTCCGCGTGCACCCAAGTCAGTGGGAGGACCGCCTGGCCAAGTTGCGGGCCATGGGGGCCAACACGGTCGACACGTATGTTGCCTGGAACTTCCACCAGCCGACGCGCGGGCAGCGCCCCAATTTCACGCAGTGGCGGGATCTTGGCCGCTTCATCGACCTGGCCGCAGCCCAAGACCTGGATGTGATCGTTCGTCCCGGGCCGTACATATGTGCGGAATGGGACAACGGCGGGATCCCGGCTTGGCTGACCGGCACGCCGGGGATCGGTCTGCGCTGTTCCGATCCGGTCTTCACGGACGCAGTCGAGGAATGGTTCGACGAGCTCCTGCCCATCATCGCAACGCGCCAGGCAGCCCGGGGCGGGCCGGTGGTGGCGGTACAGATCGAGAACGAATACGGCAGCTACGGCGACGACAAGGCGTATTTGCGCTGGAACCGCCAGGCGCTCCTTGACCGGGGCATCTCGGAGCTTCTGTTCACCGCGGACGGTGGGACCGATTTCTACCTCGACGGCGGCGCCCTGGACGGAACTTTGGCTGCGGCCACCCTGGGGAGCCGCGGGGAGGAATCCGTGGCAACGTGGCGGCGACGCAGGCCGGACGAGCCGTTTTTCAATGTCGAGTTTTGGGGCGGCTGGTTCGATCACTGGCATGAGGATCACCACGTCCGGAACACGGAGGAGACGGCGGCCGAAGTCTCCAAAATCCTGGATCTGGACGGCTCAGTGTGCATCTATATGGCCCATGGAGGTACGAACTTTGGGCTTTGGTCCGGCAGCAACCACGATGGTGAAAAGCTCCAGCCAACGGTTACCAGCTATGACTCCGATGCCCCGATCGCGGAGAACGGCGACCTAACGCCCAAGTACCATGCTCTCCGAAGGGCATTCTTCCATGCGCAGGGCATTGTGGAACCTCCCGAGCTGGATCCGGCGCTGTTGGCACCTGCCCCGGTTTTGCCCGGCCGAACCCTTGATGTCGATCCCGGAGTCGAGCTGCTGGAACTGCTCCGTGCCGGGACGCGGCAGCGATCCAGCGTGCGGCCTCTTACCTTTGAGGAGATGGATCTCGACTCGGGCCTGATGCTGTACAGCGCTGAGGTAACGCTGCCAGGGCTCCCTCACGCCCCGACCGAATCGCGGATCCGGGTTATGGAACTCCATGACCGCGCCCACCTTTGGATCGACGGCCGTCACGCCGGGATATTGGATGGATCCAGCGCAGGGGAGGGATTGAGGGTCCAGGGAACCGGAGCCCCCGTGAGGCTGGACATCCTCGTGGAAAACCAGGGGCGGATTAATTTCGGACCTTTGACGGGCCAGGGGAAAGGCATTCTGGGGGGAGTCCTGGTAAACCAGCGCCACACCTTCAACTGGACGCAGACCCCCCACTCGCTCAGCGACTGGGGAGCTCAGGAACTTGAACACCTTGCTTCAGCCAGCTTCCGGACGGATTCCGCCGCGGACACCTTTCTGGCATTCCCCGGCTTCGGTAAGGGATTCGTCTGGATCAACGGCTTCCTGCTCGGCCGCTATTGGGAGGTGGGGCCCCAGTCCACACTCTACGTACCGGCCCCGCTGATCCGGCCCGGCAGCAACTCGATCAAGATCCTGGAGCTGGAGAAGTGGAGCACCTCAATAGAGCTGCGCACCGAGCCCGAGCTTGGACAGACCGCGCGTCCATGACCGGTGACGGAGGGCACCCGCACGCCGGTCGTAGCGCTGAAGGGCAATTCAGGACTGCGGGGCGCCGGCAGCAGCGCCCATCGCCACGATCACTTCCGTTCCATTCGCCTCAAAAGCGGCCTTGTCCTTCTGCGAGATCCCGGAATCCGTAATCAGCCTGAGAAAGGGATAACCGGCCATGGTGGCGAAGGCGCGACGCCCCACCTTCGAGGAGTCCGCCAGCACATAGGATATGGCGGCGCGCCGGGCCATGAGGGTGTTGACCGATGCCTCGCCTTCGTCGGTGATGGTCGGCCCCACCTCCGCGTCGATTCCATTGACACCGATGAAAGCGAAGTCGAGGGCGACCTTCTGCATGACGATGTCCGTGTACGGTCCGACGAGCTCGTAGGAGCGGGGGTTCAGGATGCCCCCGGTGACCATGATCTTGATGTTGGGCCGAACGGCCAGCTGGGCAGCGATATTGATGGCGTTAGTGACCACGGTCAGGGTGGGCCGGTCCGATGGAGTGTTCAGGTCTTCCCGCGTAGACAGCACATGGGCCAGCGCCGTTGTGGTGGTGCCGCCGCTGAGGCCGATTACGGCACCGGGCTTTATGAGCCTTGACGCCTCTTCCGCTATGAGATTCTTGGCTTCGGCATGGTCATCGCGGTTGTACCGGCTGGGGAGGTCATAAGCCACCGAGCCGGTGGTGGCACCGCCCCTGGTGCGGCTGAGTAACCGTTGCTTTGCGAGACTGTCCAGGTCCCTGCGGGCGGTGGCAGGTGAAACACCCAATTTTGCGACGATGTCCTCCACCTCGATCTGCCCTGTGTCAGCGAGCAGGTCAAGGATCGCTGCCAGTCGATCGGTGCGGGTCATGAACATACCTCTCAAGTGGTACTACGTTGCCCTGGCGAACAGGGCCAGGAGCCGCGACACCTCGGGAACCAGGGCTTCGCGGCCGGCCTTCACGTACTTGCGGGAATCCACCACGGCAGGGTTGGCCGCCAGGTAGTCCCGGACCGCACGGGTGAAGAATCCGTTTAAATGGGTGGAAACATTTATCTTAGTCATGCCGGAGCCGATAGCGGCGACGATTGCGTCGTCTGCCACGCCAGAGCTTCCGTGCAGCACGAGCGGCACGTCCAGGGCGGACTTCAGCCGGGCGATCAGTGGCAGATCCAGGACTGCCTTGCGCTCCGTCATGGCGTGGGACGATCCGACCGCAACGGCCAGCGCGTCTACGCCGGTAGCGGCGACGAAGGCGGCTGCTTCGCATGGATCGGTCCTGGCTCCGGGCGCGTGGGCGCCGTCTTTGCCCCCCACCTTGCCAAGTTCGGCTTCCACGTAGACGCCTGCCCTATGCGCGTGTTCGGTGACCCGCCGCGTGGCGGCAACGTTGAGGTCGTAAGGCAGGTGGGCGCCGTCGTACATCACGGAACCAAAGCCCAGCTCGATGGCCTCCAGTGCGAGGTCTTCGGATTCGGCGTGATCCAGGTGGATGGAAACGGGAACCGACGCTTGCCGGGCCGCGGCCAAGGCAGCGCGGGCCAACGGTTCCAGCCCGCCGTGGAAGTGGGCGCAGTTCTCCGATATCTGCAGGATCACCGGAAGTCCGGCCTCTTCAGCGCCGCCCACGAGTCCTTCCAGGGTTTCCAAGTGAACAATGTTGAAAGCCGCCTGCCCCACGCCCCGCTCCAAGGCGCGATTCATCAGATCCCGGGTTTTGGCCAAGGTCATGGCAGCTCCTTTTGGGTAACAATGAGCATGGTGGCCAGTTCCTCATGTCTGGGCGAAATTTCGCCCGCACCGGGCATGAGTACGGCAGCCGCCGACCATGATGTGGCTGCCCGGAGAATGTGTTCGATTTCGGTGCGGCCGTTGCACAAGGCGACGGCGGCAGCGGCCACCGAGGCATCGCCGGCTCCGGTGGGATTGCCGCAGAAGGCGAAGGGCAGGCGCGCATGCCAGTAGCGATCCGGTTGCCCGGCGTCGAAAGCCATCATGCCGTCGGCGCCTGCGCTGACCAGCACCCGGCGGGCTCCCAAGGCCATGAGCCTGACGGCACCGGCGACTACGTCACGCTCTCCGGTGGCCTCAACCAGCTCATGATTGTTGGGCTTGAGCAGATCCGCACCGGCTTCGGCCGCAGCCAGCATCCCGGGACCGGAGGTGTCGACAATGGCCGGGACGCCCGCGCCATGAGCCAGGGAAACCAGCTCCGCGTAGAAGCCGGGATGCCCCCCTTCCGGAAGGCTTCCCGAGCCCACTATTACCCCCGGCGGCGGTACATCCGCGGCGCGGAGGCTCTCCCGCACTGCTCTCTTCAGGGCCAGCCACGCTGCAGGCTCGAGCGACCTCCCATGCTCGTTGAAAATGGAGGTTTCGCCGTTCACGGTATCCACAAGGGCAATGCTGCGGCGGGTTTCCACCGCGGTGGACACGAGCCTGTGAGGAAGCGCGCTGGCCTGGAGCTCGGCGGCGAATGCCGCGCCGGAGGCGCCTCCGGCTGTGGCGATGGCGAGGACGGGGACGTTCAGCTGATGGGCAACTCTGGCGACGTTGACGCCCTTGCCTCCGGCCCGGACCAGGGGCGCCGCCACGCGGTTGCTTCCGCCGATGCTGACGCCCTTGACGGCGTAGGTGACGTCCACCGCAGGGTTGGGGGTAACGGTGATGATGCGCTTCACGTGGACAGCCCAAGAGGCGCCAGGAGCGTCCGGGCCTTCAGGGCTGCGCCGATAAGCCCGCCGTTCTGGCCTAGCTGTGACGTCACAATCAGAGGGCGCCGTTGGAAGCTCAGGAGGTCATCGACCCTGAGGCGCAGCGGAGCCAGCAGTTCCTCGCCGGCTTCGGACAGCCCGCCGCCGATGACGATGGCTTCGGTGCCGAGAATGCTGACGAATTGGGCGACGCTGAAGGCCAGGGCGTTGACGGCATCGGCCCATACCTGCCGGGCGATCCCGTCCTGTGCCCGGGACAGTTCCAGGACCGCGCGGGCGCCGTGCACTGTGTTGCCGCTGAGCTGTGTGTAACGTCGGGCAATGGCGCCGGCGGAGGCCACGGACTCCAGGATGCAGCTGGCCTGGCCATTCGGCGCAGGCACCAGGGCATGTCCCAGTTCTCCCGCATAGCCGCCCGCTGTCACTACTCTGCCGTCCGTAAGAACGGTTCCGGCGATCCCGGTGCCAAGGATCATCACAACGACGTCGCTGAGGCCCCGGGCTGCTCCCAATTGCGCCTCGGCATAGCCGGCGGATCCGACGTCGTGCCCGAAAGCAACGGGCAGCCCCAGCCGGCGTTCCGCTACAGCGGCGAACGGATAGTCCCGCCAGCCCAGGTTCGCCGACAGGATGCCGGTCCCTGTGCGAGGATCCACCAGGCCCGGCACGACCAATCCGGCTGCTTCTGGCCGCATCCCGGGAAAGTCCCTCGAAAGTTGACCCGCCAAATCTTCCACACGGTCCAGCACGGCCTCGGCAGGGCGGCTCTTGTCCAGAGGCGTCCGGCTGCGACGCAGTCCCTTGATGGTGCCGGACGCGTCAATCAAGGCGGCCTTCAAATCAGTGCCGCCGACATCGAAGGCAAATACGGCCGCGGGTGCCGGGCCGAGGTTTGGGCCGTCAGTTGCGGCCGGTGCGGTGGGCATACGTTCTGTCCTAGGGTGCGGCGACGTCGAGGATAACTGAACGGGTGAGGTTGCGGGGCAGGTCGGGGTCCAGGCCGCGGGCCCTGGCGCGTTCCAGCGCCACCTTGTGCACCCGGGCCAGCTCTGCGAGGGGGTGCCGGCCGGTGTTGAGATAGAGTGCACCGGTCTTAGCCATGTCATCGTCCAGCCCTGCGGGCTGCTCGCCGAAGAGCCAGGTGACTCGTCCTGGCGCGGCAATTGAGATGGGGCCGTGCCGGTACTCCATGGCCGGGTAGGACTCGGTCCAGCCCTGGACGGCTTCGCGCATTTTCAATCCGGCCTCGTGAGCCAGGCCCACAGTCCAGCCCTGCCCGAGGAACGTGAACTGTTCAGCCTCGAGGAGCTCCAGCGGAACCGTATCCGCCACTGCGTGGCGGGCTTCTTCAACGGCGCCGGAGAGGTCCGTTCCAAGGCTCGTCAGGAGGTACACCAGTGCAGCCGTGGCGAACCGCGTCTGCACCACCGACTTCTCGTCCGCGTACGGGAGCCCGATTACTGAGTCCGCAAGCGCCGCTGCCGGTGAGTCGACGTCTCCGAGCAGTGCCACGGTGGGCACCTTTCCCTTAAGGGCTGTCAGCTGTTCCAGCACTTCCGTCGTGGTTCCGGAACGCGTGATGGCGACGACTGCGTCGTAGTCACGGGCGACGCTGTTGCTGTTGAGGAATGCCTCCGACGCCGCAAACGGATCCGTCAGGCCCTTGCCTGCCCCCTCGCGGGCGGCGGAGTAGCTCTGCGCCATAAACCAGGACGTGCCGCATCCGATCACCGCGACCCGCTGCCCGTCCGCCGGCAGGAAGTGCTCTGCCTGCGCCTGGGCAATGGCGCGCGTCCAGACGTCCGGCTGCGAGGTGAGCTCATGATCCATGTGCGCACCGGGAATGGCCTCAGTCATTGCGTCTGCTCCTTTTGGTTATCACGGCGCCGTGCGTGCCGCGGATCGTCCCCGGACCAACCGATGACGTTTATTGATTGTTAATCAGTCTAAACAATCATAAACAATCTAACAAGAGTCACTGCGCCGTCGCGTTCGCAGCCTGAAAAACCGTTGCGACTGGGTTGCCGATACCCGCTGCGGCGCGGCTAGCGTCGGCCGGCAGTACCTATCGGCATGCGCCTTCAGGCGGCATCCGGCGAGGGAGACTTTCGGGGAATTCTTGCGCCGCCGCGCAGGACCGACAGAAGCCCAAAGTCTTCATCCACAACGACAACGTCAGCCTTCATTCCCGTGCGCAGGCTGCCAACCTCGGCCCCAAGTCCGAGAATCTGTGCCGGCACAGAAGTGGCTGACGCGACGGCATCACCGGGACTGACGCCTGCCGCGATGGTCTGTCTGACAACGTCCAACAATGTTGCCGTACCACCGGCGAGCGATCCGGTGCTCCGCAACGTTGCCACGCCGTTGCGGACCGAAACCGCAGACGGGCCCAGGACGTAGTCACCGTCCGGCAACCCTGTCGCTGCCATCGAATCGGTGACCAGAACGACGTTCCCCGGCCCGACCAGCTCGAAAACCATCCGCACCGTCTGCGGATCGAGATGTACACCGTCGCCTATCAATTCCACGGCCACGGTGCCTGCCCGCGCCAGCCGGAGGCAGGCCGCCACAGGACCCGGGTTCCGGTGGTGCATGGGAGCCATCCCATTAAAAAGGTGTGTCACTGTGGGGCGGACCCCTGATCGGTGGAGGCTGGACGATGCCAGGCTTCCAGCTGCGCGTTGCAGCGAGGCGGCAGCCGTTTCGGCGTCAGAATCCGAATGGCCAAAGGACGGCACCACCCCATGCTTTGCCAACATGTCGACCAATTCATCCGCCCCTTCCAGCTCCGCAGCGTAAGTCATGGACTTTAGGGCTCCACCAGCGGCCCGCAGCAACTCGCTGAGCAGCTCAAGATCAGGTTCCCGAAGCCACTGGGGGTTTTGTGCGCCGCATCGGGCATGGGACAGGAAGGGTCCTTCCACATGAATTCCGGCGACGAGCCCTTCAGCCACCATGGGCTTTAAAGTTGTTATCGCCGCCAGCAAATCCGTGCTTGGAGCCGTGACAAGGCTTGCAAGCAGCGTTGTGGTGCCGTGTGCGTGCAGGAAGTCAACTGCTGCCCTGGATCCTGCATTTTCCCCGGCAGGAAAATCGCCACCGACAGCCCCATGGCAATGCAGATCGACTAGCCCCGGAACTATGAAACCGTTCGGAGGAACGGCGATCACCTCAGCGCCATGCAATTCGTCGGTGTTGAGATCCCCGCGTGGCCCCGCGTAGACAATCCGGTCGTTACGTACGGCCACTGCCCAATCGCCAAGGACGCGTCCGTCCGTGACTACGGTCCCCAAAAGAAGGTAAGGCGCGCTGGTGCTGGTCTCCACGGGCGCCGAAGTTTGCATACTTGATCCTAGACACTCTGTATAACGGGGTCGCCGCTGGCGGCCGCCAGCGGCCGGCTGTTCCTGCGCCTGCCAATCGCCTGAGAATTGGGCTGTTTTGTCGGTGTCATCGGCTGTCCTCGCGTTCGCGGATCCGACGTTTTGCAATCCCGGTCGCACCGACCAATCACGGAACATCAAATCACAGACATGCTTATAATGTGCGTATTCATGAAAGAAGCCGGGCCAAAATGTGCACATTACGTCAGAAATCACGTGCTGCCGCCCGCAGGCGCTGAAGGACATCTTTGCCGAGTTCACTCCGTGGTTCCGCAGCGAAGACGTCAACTTCGGCGCCGACGAGTACCCCGAGGCGTTCACCGAATATTTCCGCAACTACTACAACAATATTGCGGCCCACCTGCGTACGCTCGGCAAAAAGCCGAGCGCCTGGGGCAGCTTCACAGTCGCTGTACCAGAACTGGACCCCCAATGAGGCCGCAGGCCAGACCGTTGAGCCGGAGTCCGTCATGGGCGCCATGTTTGCCGTCTGGAATGACCTGGTCGGTACTCCGTACACGGAATTGGATGTCCATCAACTCATTGAGGCGACCTTCCCGGTGATCGCGCAGAAGTCCTGGACCGCCGTCGACCCCGTCCTTCCTTACGCAAGCTTCACCAGCACGGTGCAGAAGGTCGGCATGGGACCGGGCCTCAACCGGGTTGTCTAGGTCTCCCTGCCGTTGCAGCTGAACCATGCCGGCGCGGCCGGAGGGAACTCTTGCGGCCTCTAGCCCAGCAGCGTGTTGACCAGCCGCGCGGCCACTTTGGCCGTGCGCTGGTCGATGTCGAATTCCGGGTTCAGCTCGGCGACGTCCAGGTGCAGCAGTTTCCCGCTGGCAGCCACCTGCCGGCACACGGCGCTGATCACGGCCAGGGGCACCCCGAACGAGGCCGGGGCACTGACTCCCGGTGCCACGGCGGCGGGCAGCACATCCAGGTCGATCGTCAGGTAGAGGACATCCACGCTATCCAGGAAGTCGGCCACGAACTTCCGGGTGGCCTCCGCGGAGGACTCCTCATCCAGCAGGTACTTCACGCCCAGCCGTTCGGCGGTCCTGAACAGGGCCCGGGTGTTATTGGGCTCGGAAATCCCGACGACGGCGTAGTTCAGTTTGCGTTCGGCGGCCTCCTCCGCCCGGGCCATCTGCAGGAAGGGTGTGCCGGAGGACGGCTCCGGCGCGTCGCGGAGGTCGAAGTGCGCGTCCAGGTTCAGCACGCCCAGCCGCTTCCCGCCGCGGACGGCTTCGGAACCGGCCACGCCAAGGTAGCTGGCGAACGCGGTCTCGTGGCCGCCGCCCAGCACAACGGTGAGGTTGCCGGCGTCGAGCATTTCAGCGACTGCCAGCCCGGCGCGCGCTTGGCCGGCCTCCAGCGCATTGTCCATGACGGTCACATCACCGGCGTCGAACACCTCGCGCGGGAGGTGGAACGCGAGCGGACCGAGGGCGGCCCGGATGGCGCCGGGGGCCGCAGCGGCGCCCACCCGGCCCTTGTTGCGCAGCACGCCCGCGTCGCTGCTGAAGCCGAGAATGACGGCGGGTCGGCTGCCGGGTCCTGCGTGTTCGGGCAGGGGAGCGGCAGGCTCGTGGCGATACGGCTTGACGGCCTGCCACCAGCGGCGGTGCTCGGCGCCGTCGCCGTCGAAACGGCCCCTCCAGGTGAGCGGCGGGATGTCGACTGTTAGGGCTGTGTGAGGCATACTCCAAGCTCACCGCAGCAGTGCCCCCAAAACCAGCCCCGCCGCCCTCTGGCTGTCCCAAATCCCGGACACACCCCAAGAGCCGCCTGCTGGGCGCTAGTGGATGCCCAGCGCCTGCTCGATGGGGCCGACGGCGAAGAAGAGCAGGAACGCGGCCGCCACGGCCCACATGAGCGGGTGGACGTCGCGCGCTCGGCCCTGGAAGGTGCGGATCAGGACGTAGGCGATGAATCCGGCGCCCAGGCCGTTGGCGATCGAGTAGGTGAACGGCATCAGGCTGAAGGTCAGGAACGCGGGAATCCCGATGCCCCAGTCCTGCCAGTCGATCTTGCCCACCTGGGAGACCATCAGGAAGCCCACCACCACCAGTGCCGGGGCCACGGCCTCGAACGGCACCAGGTTGATCAGCGGGGTGAAGAACATGGCCACGAGGAACAGCAGGCCGGTGACGATCGAGGCCAGGCCCGTCCGTGCGCCTTCGCCGATGCCGGCACCGGATTCCACATAGATCTGGTTGGAGGAGACGGAGGCGCCTCCACCCACGATTGCGCCGAGCGCGTCGATCTGCAGCACGCGGTCCACGTCGGGGATGTTGCCGTCCTTGTCCACGGTTCCGGCCTCGTTGGCCAGGCCCACCATGGTGCCCATGGCGTCGAAGAAGATGCTCAGCAGGATCACGAATGCCAGCAGTGTTGCCGCTACGAAGCCCAGGTGCTCGAAGGCTCCGATGGGGTTGGCCTTGCCGATCAGTGACAGGTCGGGCGCGGCCCACTCGGTGAAGGTCGGGGCCACCAGGGACCAGCCTTGCGGGTTGAACGGCTTGCCCGGGGAGAAGCTCGGGCCGATGTGCAGGGTGAATTCCAGGATCACGGCGAGCACGGTGGAGGCCACGATGCCGATCAGGATGGCGCCCCTGACCTTGCGGACCACCAGGGCGATGGTCAGGATCAGGCCGAACACGAACACCAGGGTGGGCCAGCCCAGGAGCTTTCCGTCGAAGCCCAGCCCCACCGGTACCGTGGTGCCGGCGGCATCCGGGATGCGGCGGACAAAACCTGCGTTGACCAGCCCGATCAGGGCGATGAACAGGCCGATGCCCACCACGATGGCCGTCTTGAGCCCATCCGGAACGGCTTTGAACACCGCGGTGCGGAACCCGGTGAGGACCAGGATCAGCATGGTGACGCCGGAGAGCACCACGAGGCCCATCATGTCCGGCCAGGTCAGGCCCGGATTCGTTGCCACGGTCACGGCCACGAAGGCGTTGACGCCCAGCCCGGTGGCCAAGGCGAACGGGTGCTTTGCCCAGGCGCCCATGAGGATGGTCAGGATGCCTGCCACGAAGGCGGTCACTGCTGCGACGGCCGGGAAGCCCAGGGTTGCGCCGCTGGAGTCGGCCACGGAGAGGATCAGGGGATTCAACACCACGATGTAGCTCATGGCGAAGAACGTGGCAAAGCCTCCGCGGATCTCGCGGGAGAAGTTGGACCCCCGCTCGGATATCTTGAAGTACCGGTCCAGTGCAGAGCCCTGCTTAAGCATTAGTCCTCCGGGGAGAGTGGTGGGGATTACTTGAATCCTAGTAGCTGGGCGGGTTGCAGCCCCGTGATTTCGCCTAGTCTGTAAGGAAGCCAACACACAGGAGTAGCCCCCCATGCGTCCCATCCGCCACTTGCTGAGCGCCCTTCTCGGGGCACTGTTATTCGCGGCCGCCGTGCTGTCTGCGGCGGCGCCGGCCTCAGCCCACGACGCCGCCGAATCGAGCAGCCCGGCCCAGGGCGCCACCGTGGCCACACCTCCGGAGAAGGTGTCCGTCACGTTCAACAACGACCCGCTGGCACTCGGATCGCAGATCCAGGTGAAGGACGCGGCAGGCACCAGCTGGGCTGAAGGCGACGTGGAAATCGTGGACAACGTGGCCTCGCAGAAACTCCGGGCCGGCGCTCCGGCAGGGCAGTACACCGTGGCGTGGCGAGTGGTCAGTTCCGATTCGCACCCGATCGAGGGCACCTTCACGTTTACGGCCACCGCCGGGGCGGCGGGTTCCGGGACTGCGGGTCCGGGCAGCTCGACGACACCTGCGAAGGCTCCTACGGCGGGCACCGCCCAGCCCGGCACCACAACGGCGCCGGAGCCTGCGCCGGACGCTGCCGAGCCGTTCCCGTGGAGCCTGGTGCTCTTTGCCGGAACGGCCCTGGGTATCCTCGTGGCACTGGCCGTGCTGGCAAAACGCAACCTCAAAACCCCGGACGGCGACGCCGGCGAGGAGCAGTAGGTCCGGCCTGGCAGTAGGTCCGGCCCGGGCAGGAGTCCGGGCTAGGCCCGGGCCTGCAGTGCGGCGAAGCTTCCCGTAAGCACTGACGGGACACTGTCCGGATAAACCTTGGCGGAAATCGCCTGCCCAACAACCTTTGCCTGGCGGAGCACTTCCTTGGGCGTCGGTGTGATGAGTTCCCCAACCCCGACGAGGTACATGCCGATGGCGCGCATGGCGGCCGCCAGGTTCTGCCCCAGGGCCAGCCCGAGGTCGGCAAGCATGCGGCGCAGCTGACTGTGTGCGCCGCGGGTCAGGACGATGTGGTGGGCCAGCAGGACGCCGTCAGGTGTGTGGACAGCCCACTGGTGTGTGGACGGCTCGGCGAGCCCGGTGCCCAGCAGGTTCAATTGAACGGCCCGGGTGTTATTGCGGATATCCAGGTTGTGGCTGCTGGCGTAGTTCCGCAGGTGCCGGAGGATTTCGTTGCGCTCCTGCATGGTGGCTGAATTCGGTGCGTCGCACCGGGGCAGGGAGACGGTTTTGGCGGATTGGATTCCGCCCAGGGTTTCGAGCGCATCCACGGTGATGGAATCCACGCCGCGCCGCCGGAGCTCGCTGGCAATTGCCAGGCCCGGCAGCCCTGAGCCGATGATCACCGTGGTGGTCTGCTCGGTTCCGCCATAATTTGGCATGCTCGACACTGCTGCTTCCTCCTCGAATGGTTCACTGTGCAGATCCCTCCTGCACTTTCCGTAACCCCCAAAGTCCGGCCGCCGCGCATGAAGCTGGATTGTGTTCTGAAACACATATCTCAGATTCGCAACGCCTCGACACTACAGAACTTTTCGACCTCTGGATAGCCCTTGCCGGACATTGGCTACCCCAACAATCTCACACCTGTAATTTTCCTCATCGGAGGTGGGATCTCTTTGTTTCCGCGCTGTAAAAAGTGGGAGCCAGCTTGGGTCTCCGGAGCCTTCGTATGCCGCGGATTAGGAGCGCTTGCTTAGAGTTCAGCAACCGAGAATAGTTATCAGCAAGAGCTAATTTTCAGCCCAGAGCAGTACCTGGCTCACGGGTCCCGCCGCGGGCGGATACTTCTGGCAGAATAGCGGCAACATCAGGCAGTATCGCGAGGAGGCGGACCCCATGGGCCGAGATCAGGTGCACCCGTCAAGGGATGACGACGGCGGTTCTGCCGCCCCCGAGGGGATCGTTGTGGGCGTGGACGGTTCCGACCATAGCCAGTGCGCACTCGTGTGGGCCGCCCGGGAAGCCGAACGCCGCCGCCGCCCGCTCCATATCGTGACTGCCTACTCCGTGCCGATCTTCGCGGCGTCCGGCCTGGACGGCGGCTATGCCACCGTGGACGACTCGGTAATCCGTGAGGGCGCCGAGGCCATCCTCAAGCAGGCCATGGACAAAGTGGCCCCCTATGACATCGACGTTGACGCCTCCGTGGAGAACGGCGACGCCTCCGGTGTGTTGCTGGAAATGTCCGAAACCGCTGAACTCCTGGTGTTCGGCACCCGCGGCAGGGGCGGCTTCGTGGGCAGGCTCCTGGGCTCGGTCAGCAGCGCCCTGCCGGCTCATGCAAAGTGCCCCACTGTCACTGTGCCGCTGATCTGCGCCGACCGCCTGGGCGAAACCACTGACGACAAGCACATCAAGGCCGAGCAGGCCAAGTCCGGCCACCAGCCGGTCGAGCACGTGGTGGTAGTCGGCGTTGACGGCTCCGAGCAGGCCCGCGTGGCTGTGCTGGAGGCCGCGGACCAGGCCGAACGGCTCGGCGCGCCGCTTCGCGTGGTCTGCGCTGTGCCGCAATACAGCGGTTCGCTGGCATGGGTTCCGGCGCCCATGGACCGGGAAGCATTGTTCGCGGACATCCGCGTCCAGCTCGATGCCGGAGTGGCCTGGCTGAAGAGCCACTATCCCAAGTTGACGGTGGAGACCCAGCTTGTGGACGGTTCACCCGTGGATGTGCTTGTTGACGCGAGCAGGCATGTGGAACTGGTGGTTGTGGGCACCCGCGGCCGCGGCGGCTTCACCGGAATGCTGCTGGGGTCGACGTCGGACGGCATCCTTCACCATGCCAAGGGACCGGTGCTGGTGGTTCCGGACAGGGACGATCCGCGGCTTGCGGACCGGGCCAGCTTCGGGCCCATGCTCGGAGCAGCCTAGCCGGACTTCCCAGCCCGTCCGCCCAGCGCACACACCAGGAGGCCAGCAGTGAACCAGCTCAACACCCCTGATGCGTCGGTGGATGGCGTGGTGCTGGGCCTGGAGCTGACCAATGCCGGAATGCTGGCGCGGGTGGGCGGCAAGGCCGCCAATCTCGGCGAAACCATCGGTGCCGGGCTGCCCGTTCCGCCCGGATTCTGCCTGACCACGGACGCGTACCGGAACGCAGTGGGTCCCGCGGGACTCGAAGGGGTGCACAGCGCGCTGGCCGCCGCCGGGATGAATGACCTTGACGCTCTGGCCGGGCTGGCGGCCCGGGCGCGGGAACTCATCCTTGGCGTGGAGATTCCGGCGGAGATTGCAGAGGCCGTCCGGGAATCCTATGCGGCACTGGGGACCGACGTCCCTGTGGCCGTAAGGTCCTCGGCGACAGCCGAGGACCTTCCCTTTGCCAGCTTCGCCGGGCAGCAGGACACCTACCTCAACGTCGTGGGCGCCGACGCCGTGCTGGCGGCGGTCCGGCAGTGCTGGGCCTCGCTGTGGACCGACCGGGCGGTGACCTACCGGGCCACGCACGGGATCAGCCCCTCCACAGTGGCGCTCGCGGTGGTGGTCCAGCGCATGGTGGATGCCGCCGTTGCCGGGGTCCTGTTCACCGCGAACCCGGTGACAGGCAGGCGCCATGAAGCCGTGATCGATGCCAGTCCGGGGCTGGGCGAGGCGGTGGTTTCCGGAGCCGTGAACCCTGACCACTTTGTCGTGGACGCGGACTCAAGGGCGATCCTGGAACGGCGGCCAGGGGACAAGGGGATCGCTATCCGGCCGGTGCCGGGAGGCGGTACCGAGCGGGTCACGCTGGCGCCGGATTCCGCCCCTTCCTTGACCGATGTCCAGGTCCGGGCGCTTGCCGCGCTTGGCAGCCGCGTGGAGCGGCACTACAGTTCCCCGCAGGACATCGAATGGGCCATCGACGGCGCGGACAAGCTCTGGCTGACGCAATCCCGGCCCATCACCACGCTGTACCCTCTTCCCGCTCCCCGTCCTGACCTGCCGGAACGGGAGGGAACACGCGTGTACCTCTGCTTCAGCCTTGCCCAGGGCCTGACCAGGCCGCTCACGCCGATGGGGATGGCAGGCCTCAAACTGATTGCGTCCTCCGTTGCACGCGCAGCCGGCTTTGACGTGCCGGTGCCGCGCAACGGGCCGGCCCCGTTCAGGCAGGCAGGGCAGCGCCTCTTTTTCGACCTCACTCCTGTTGTCCGCAGCAGCGTGGGCCGAGCGATCGTGCCCCGCGTCTTCGACGTCATGGAAGCCCGGTCCGCCGCCGTCCTGCGCGGACTCTTTGCCGATCCCCGGTTCTCCGTCACGCTCAGGACGCCGTGGCGGCTGGTCCGGCACGTTGGCCCGGTGGCGGCCAAGGTCCGGATTCCGGAGACGCTGCTCCGTGCACTTTTCCGCCCGGAAGCGGCGCTCCGGCGCGTGGATGGTCTCGGCGAGCGGCTCAGGGCTGCCCTCGTGGTGCCGGCCAATGCCACGGCGGCGGAACGGCTGAACCACGCTGAACGCATCCTCGGCGAGGAGCTCTTCGCGATCGTCCCGGCCGTGCTCCCGCTGCCGGCATTGGGGTTTGCGCTGCTGGGCCTCGCAGGGAAGATCTCAGGCCAGGGCGCGGTGCCCGGTGCCCTGCAGCCTGTGCTGCGCGGGTTGCCCAACAACGTGACCACGGAGATGGACCTTGCCCTTTGGCAGCTCGCCACAGACATCCGTGCCCACGCCGGAGCCGCCGCAGCCTTTGAGGAGTCTTCGCCGCCGGAACTGGCCCGGCGGTACCGCGCAGGTGAGCTGCCCGCCGTCGTTCAGTCCGGACTGGCGGGTTTCCTCGGACGGTACGGGCACCGCGCCGTCGCGGAAATCGATCTCGGCATGCCCCGCTGGTCCGACGACCCCGGGCATATCCTCGGCGTCCTCGCGAACTACCTCAAGCTCGACGATCCCGCGCTGGCGCCGGACCGGCAGTTCGCCAATGCCGCCCGCGAGGCGGAGGACCGGATCGAGCGGCTCGCATGGGCCGCAGGGAGCCGCGGCGGCCCGGCGGGCAGGCTCCGCGCCCGCCTGGTCCGGGGCGCCCTGAAACGGACGAGGCTGTTTGCCGGGCTGCGCGAACTGCCGAAATACCACCTCGTCGAGGGCCTGGGCTCGGTACGGCAGCAGCTCTCGGCGGTAGGAGCGGAACTCGCCGCCGCCGGCCGCATCGCCGAAGCCGGCGACATCTTCTTCCTCGACTTCGCCGAAGCGCACCGGGGCCTGGCAGGGGCGTCCATGCGGGCACTCGTGGCGGAGCGCCGGGAGGCCTACGATGCCGAGCTGGGCCGCCGCCGCATCCCGCGGGTGCTGCTGTCCGACGGGACAGAGCCCGAAGCGGTGCAGGCCCGCGGCGGAACGGGAGCCGGGCCCGGAGTCCTGTCCGGCACACCGGCCTCGGCCGGAACCGTCACCGCCAAGGCACGCGTCATCCTGGACCCGCATGGCGCCCGGCTGGAACCAGGCGAAATCCTGGTGGCCCCGTCAACGGATCCGGGCTGGACGCCGCTGTTCCTCACCGCCGGCGGACTGGTGATGGAAATGGGCGGCCCCAACTCCCACGGCGCAGTGGTCGCCCGGGAGTACGGCATTCCCGCTGTCGTGGGCGTCCCGGACGCCACCTCCGCCATCAGCACCGGCCAGGTCATCACGCTCGACGGCGGGGCCGGCACAGTCGCGCCGTCAGCGGGCTGACCGCGGACTGACGCGCCAGCCGAACCGCCGGCCAAACAGGCAGCCCGGAAGCTCTCCCAAGGGGTGTAGCGGGCGGGCCCGAGGCGTACTCTGGAATCAATAGGCTGCGATCTCGGAGCGGAGTTATCATGACCAGAAAGTGGCTGCGGTGGATGCCCGCCGTTGCCGTGCCTGCCGTAATTGCCGCCGCTGCGCTGGCTGGCTCCCTGCCTGCAAGCGCCGGGGACCCGCTGCCCGCCAAAACCCCGGCCGAGGTCCTGGCCCTGGTGGCACAGCACACTGCTCCGTCCCTCTCCGGGACCCTCGAACAGACCTCCCAGATCGGCCTTCCCGAGCTGCCCCAGGCAGGTGCATCGTCCGGGAGCGGCGCCGCCTCCGTCCTGGAGCTGTTGAGCGGGCCGCACACAGCACGGGTCTTCCTGGACGGACCCAGCAACGTACGAGTCCAGGTGCTGGACCGCCTCGCTGAACGCAATGCGGTGCGGAGCGGTGACCAGGTATGGCTCTACAGCTCCAAGGACAACACCGCCACGCACCTGACGCTGCCCGCCGGCGCCGGCCACTCCAGGGATTTCGGCCAGTACAAGCATCCGGACGCCGGGATGCATGGTGTGATGCCGACGCCGGAGGAACTGGCAGAGCGGCTGCTTGCCGCCGCCGATGCCACCACTGAAGTTGCCGTGCTTCCGGAGGTCAACGTTGCAGGCCGGGCTGCTTACAACCTGGTGATCACACCCCGGACCGAAGGCACCCTGATCGGTTCGGTTTCCATTGCGGTTGATGGCCAGAGCGGCCTGCCGCTCAGCGTCGAACTGAAGGCCCGCGGACAGGAGGAGCCGGCCTTCAAGCTGGCGTTCACCAGCCTGACACTCGAAGCGCCGGACGCTTCCCTGTTCGCCTTCAGCCCGCCTCCGGGCGCCACCGTCAAGGAAATTCAAGTCCCGGCCCACGGGACAGGACCCTTGGGGAAAGGGCACCGGCCTATGCACGGAACGGAAAGCGGCGTAGTCCCTGATGCCGTTGATCCGGGCGCCGTTCCGCCCGATGCAGTACCGCCCGACGCTGTGGAGCCTGGCACAATTCCGCCCGATGCAGTACGCCCGGACTATCGGAATCCCAATGGCGGGCTGCCCCGACCGACAGTGACCGGTACCGGCTGGGAGACAGTAGTTGAATTCCCCGCCAGCCCGGCGTCCGCGGAAGCCGGTGCGATGGTGTCCGGTGATCCGCTGCTTCAGCAGGCGGCCGTCGCAGTGCCTGGCGGACGGCTCTTCAGCACCGCGGTCGTGAATGTGCTGTTCACCGATGACGGCCGAGTCTTCGCCGGGTCTGTTCCTGCGGATCGCCTGCTAACCGCTGCTGCCGCGAGGTGACAGCCGCGGGCCGAGGCGGAGAACTCGCCATAGAGACGCACGGTCTCAGCAAGCGGTTCGGCCATCAGCTGGCCGTGGACGGAGTTGACCTGTCCGTTCCGAAGGGGTCTGTCTTTGGTTTCCTGGGTCCCAACGGCTCCGGAAAAACCACCACCATCCGCATGCTGCTGGGCCTCGCCGGGGCCACCGACGGCTCCGTCAGCGTGCTGGGGCTGGAGATGCCGGACAGGTTCCGCGAGGTCCTCCCAAGGGTAGGCGCCCTGGTGGAGGGCCCGGCGTTCTACCCGTTCCTCTCGGGGGCGGCCAACCTTCGGCGCCTCGATGCCGCGGACCCCCATGCGGAAGCCTCCACACGGCGTGCCCGGGTGGATGCCGCGCTGGAACGCGTGGGCCTGACACACGCCGCCGGGAAGAAGGTCCGCGCTTACTCCTTGGGCATGAAACAGCGCCTGGGCATCGCCAACGCGCTCCTTTCACCCCGGGAACTGCTGGTGCTCGACGAGCCAACCAACGGGCTGGACCCGCAGGGAACGCGCGAGGTCCGCTCGCTGGTGCGGTCACTTGCGGCGGACGGCGCCACGGTTTTCGTCTCGAGCCACCTGCTTGCCGAAGTGGAGCAGATCTGCACCCACGCGGCCGTGATGAGCGCCGGGCGGCTGGTGGCGCAGGGAACGCTCCCGGAGCTGCGCGACGCGGGCAAGGCGCGGATCCGCCTGGTAACGCCCGACGCCGGCCTTGCCGAGGATGTCTTCGCCCGGTTGGGCATGACTCCCGTGGGCGGCCGGAGCAACGGAGCACTGGTGTATTCCGCCTCGGTTGGCGAGGCGGGCGTGCAGGCAGGGCCCGGCCAGAAGGCCGGTCCTGGCGGGCGTACTGACGGTGCCGCGCCCGCGGGCGGCGAAGTGGAGCCGGAGGCCATAGTGGCCGCCCTGGTGGCGGCCGGGGTGCGGGTCCGCGGGTTCGCTGTGGAGCAGGGCAGCCTGGAGGACCGCTTTGTGGCGCTGACGGGGGAGGGGTTCGACATTGCCCAATAAAGAAGTGCCCATTGGAGAAGTGCCCATTGGAGAAGTGCCCATTGGAGAAGTGCCCATTGGAGAAGTGCCTAGGAGGGAAGTGACCAGTACGGACGGTGCCGTCGACGTTCGCGCGGCCGAACCGCCGTCGGGAAGGCCATCCTCCGGGTGGCCGCTGCTGGCCTCCGAACTGACCGTCCTGTTTCGCCGACGCCGGACCTGGGCCATGATGCTTGCGCTCGCCGCCGTGCCGGTGCTGATGGCAATCGCCGTCCGGGCCTCGTCGGCCGTACCGCCCGGCCGGGGACCCGCCTTCCTGGACAGGATCACCCAGAACGGGCTGTTTGTGGGCGTGACGGCGATGCTGGTCTGCGTGCCGCTTTTCCTGCCGCTCACCGTGGGGGTGGTGGCTGGCGACACGATTGCCGGCGAGGCCGGCTTGGGGACATTGCGGTATCTTCTGGTGGCTCCGGCCGGACGGGTGCGGCTGCTGCTGGTCAAATATGCGGGGGCTGCCGCGTTCTGCATTGTTGCCCCACTGGTGGTGGCACTGGCGGGAGCCGGCATTGGCGCTGCGCTGTTTCCGGTGGGTCCGGTGACACTGCTGTCCGGAGACGTGATCACTCCGGAGGAGGCGGTGGTGCGTCTGGTGCTCGTGGCCGCCTACCTGACCGTGTCACTGCTGGGGCTCTCCGCCGTCGGGCTCTTCCTGTCCACCCTGACGGATGTGCCGGTGGGCGCCATGGCCGCCACCATCGTGGCCTCGGTGGTGTCCCAGGTGCTGGGTGAACTGCCCCAGCTGGAGTGGCTGCACCCTTGGCTGTTCAGCCACTATTGGTTCGGTTTTGCCGACCTGCTGCGCCAGCCGATTGCCTGGGATTCCTTCGGCAACAATGCGCTGCTGCAGGCCGGATACATCGCAGTCTTCGGGGCGCTCGCCTACGGCCGGTTCGTCACGAAGGACATTCTGTCCTAGCTGCCGGAGCAGGTCCCGTGTGCTCCTAGTAGCGGGCCACGGTGGGGTGCAGCTGCATTCCGGCCATCCAGGCCAGATCCGTCACCGTGATGCCGTCCTCAGGGTTGAGGGCCTGGACCACGCGCCCGCCGCCAAGGTAGATCCCCACGTGGTAGAAATCGGGGGCCGATCCCCAGACCAGGAGATCGCCGGGCTGTGCCTGGGAGAGCGGCACGTGCACGGGTGCCTGCGCATACTGTTGGGCTGCCGTGCGCGGTAGGTATTTGCCGGCCGCGGCGAAGGCGTTCTGCACCAGTCCCGAACAGTCGAAGCCAAGCGGTCCGGAACCGCCGTACTTGTAGAAATAGGGGGACCCCACCTTGGCCAACGCTGCCGAGATGGCGGTCTGGTTTGAGCCGCCCGGCGACGGGGCCGGAGTCGGTGCGGGGGCCGGAGCCGGAACGGCCGGCGGAGGGGTGACCGGTTCGGGACGGACGGGAGCGGGCGCCACAGGAGCGGGTGCAGCGGGCGCCGCCGGAGCCGGCGCCGAGGGAGCGGCCGGGGCGGCAGGAGCCGGTGCGGCCGGGGCCTGCGCCGCCGGCCGGTTCTGTGGTGCGGCAGGAGCCGGTGCGGCCTGGTCCGCCGCCTGGGAAGCAGCGGCTGCGGTGACAGCCGCCAGCCGGTCCTGCGCACGCTGGCGGTCCAGGGCGTCCACCCGGGCGGACTCGAGCGCCACGGTGGTGTTCCTGAGGCTTGCGAGCTGGTCCACCAGCACGGTCCGCTGGGCCTTTGCCTCGGACACCGCCTTGGCCCGGGCCGCGTTGGCGCGTTCCGCATCAACCTTGCGGTCCTCGGCCGACTTGGCGGCATCGTCGGCGGCCCGGTTGGCGTCTTCCGCCGCGGCGGTGAGCGACTTTGCTGCCGAGGCGGCGTTTTCGGCGGCTTCGAAGGCCCGGCTGCGGCTGGCAGAGATGGCTTCAAGGGTGGCGGCCTGCTGCAGTGCATCGCCATTTCCACTGACAAAAGTGCTCAGTGCGGGATTGAGCCCGCCATTCCGGTAGAGGTCCCCGGCCAGCTGTCCCACCTGCCTGCGGGTCTTCGCCTGTTCGGCCTCGGCGGACACGGCCTTCGCCGAGGCGAGCGTGGCAGCATCCCGGCGGATCTCGAGCGTGACCAGGGCATCACCGTAGGCATTGTTGGCCTGCATGGCCGCCGCGAAGCTGGCTTCCTGGGCTGCCGCGGCGTCCGCCAGGAGGCGGTCTATCCGGGTGACCTGGTCCACCGTCGCGCTTTCACTGGCTTTGGCTGCCGCGATCTCTTCCGGGGACGGAATCTCCGGCGACGCCGGAACCGTCACAGCGGGCACGGTTGTGCCCGGGAACGGTGCGGCCTGGGCGGGCAGGGTAAGGGATCCAAGGAGTACGACGGCGATGCACAGCACAGCCGCTTTGCGGCCGGATCCGGTCAAACCCATCAATAAACCTCGCAGCAGTCAGGGCTGGAATGAGCGAGGAGTTTGAATTTTTCACGCGTGATTTTCACAAGTAAATGCCCCGCTGCGGAGATCCAGCACACCCGAGGCTACGTGCCAGCAACAACTTTGGCAACACTGGTCACATCAATAACATAAACAACAATGATGTGATTTCGTCACATTGATTCCGGCGTGTCGGTAAAACCGGCGCAGCGGGTGATTCCCTGTCGGACAACAGGCCTGTTGCACTATCGTGGCCCCTAATCGGCTCCCTGCTCGCGCAGGGTAATCCGTTCTTCCTTGCGACGGGGGCGTTGTGGAAAATCGTGGGCACCACTTATGGGCGGATGGCGGACCTGACAGTGGACCGTCCCGAAGGCCCGGACGCCGAAGGTCCGCACGGCTTGGAAGGCGCCGCGGCTTCAATGCTGAAGGGCTGTCCTTCATGGTTCGCTGGGTGTTCGCGGTGTCGGCCGCGATGCTGGTTGCAGGTTTTATTGAGTACGGCGTCGCCCGCCAGCACATCATCGACCGCGGACTGGAGGATTCCCGGCGGAACTACGAGGCACTGGCCGGAAGGCTTGAGCAGGTCCTCTCAGACGAGACGGACCCGCTGAAACGTGACCAGGGGGTTGCGGCGGAGGTCCGCCATCTGCAGCACAGCCAAGGCACGGTGTATGTTGGCTTGTTTGACGCGGCGGGGACGCTGATCGTACGTAGCGGCGAGGACGGCGGCGCATCCGACCATACTGAAGCCTCCCGTTTTGCCGAGGTGCTGTCCACCGGCGAAACCACAGTCGAAACCGAAGCCGAAATCGGGGGTAAGGGCATCACCCGGTACGAGTTCCTGGTGCCTGTGTCCGCGCCGGAAGGAACCCTGATACTGGAGATTGACCAGCACGCGGACATCATCACGGAATTGATCGGGGACCTTGGGCCGCACAAGATCCTAGGGCTGTCCACTGCGATCCTGGTCGCCATACCGTTGTCGTATGTCTTCGGGGGACGCTCCCTGCAGCGCCACCAGATGCGAACGCAGCAGCAGGCTGACGGGGACCCGCTGACCGGCGTGGCGGGGCGCCGGCCGTTCCAGCCGTCACTTGAGGCGACGCTGGCGGATACAAGGTTAGCCACCACCACCCTGGTTCTGCTCGACATTGATGGATTCAAACAGATCAACGACCGGCTGGGGCACAGCCACGGCGACCGCGTCCTGCAGGCCCTCGCCGACTCCTTCCAGGTACTTCCGGCGACCGACACTCCGTTCCGCCTCGGCGGCGACGAGTTCGCAGTCATCCTGCCCGGCAGCGACGAAGACCGGGCAACCGAAGCACTCGACCGGGTCCGTGCGGCCCTTGCCCGGCGGTTCCCGGGCGTGACGTTCAGCGCGGGCATCGCCTCAAGTGCAGGGGAGTCGCTGACTCTGACCGAACTGTGGGAGCGCAGCGACGCGGCGCTCTACGAGGCGAAGCGCCTGGGCCGGCGTCAAAGCGTCTCGTTCAAATCCATGGCGGAGGGCCACATTGTCAGCGCCGAGAAAATCGACGAGCTGACGTTCCTGATCTCAAGCAATAAGCCGCTCAACGTGGCGTTCCAGCCCATCTGGGACCTGCGCCGTGGCGTGGTGCTCGCCCACGAGGCCCTGTTGCGCCTGCCGGCAGGCTCAAGAATCAACGGACCGCAGGAGGCGTTCGAACTTGCCGAACGCCTCGGCATTGCTGCGGCGCTGGACGCCCGGGCGCGGTCAGCGGTGCTGGCGGCTGTCGGCAGCCAGCACTGGGAGGGGCTGCTGTTCCTGAACGTGCACCCGGACGGATTGCCAGGCTTCGATCTTGACCATCTGGTCGCCGAGCTGGCCGGAGCGGGACTGGAGCCAGAAGACGTCGTCCTGGAGGTCACGGAGCAGGCCGGGCTGAACCATCCTGACTCGATCCGCACGCTCAGGCATGCCCAGGACCGGGGCCTCCGGCTGGCCCTGGATGACATGGGCAAGAGCAACGCGGGCCTGCATTCCCTCAGGCTGGTCCGGTTCGACATCATCAAAATTGATGGGGACGTCATCTCCCGCCTCGACACCGACCCCTCTGCGGTGGCCACCCTGGCGGCCGCCGTCACCTTCGTCCAGCAGGCCGGAGGATGGATCATAGCCGAGGGAATCGAAGAACCCGGCATGCTCAACTCGCTGCTGCAACGCGGCGTTGCCGCTGCAAGGCACCAGCCTGTCATCGCCGGACAGGGCTACCTCCTGGGCCGTCCAACCGATCGGCCGGTAGGACTCGACACGCACCTAACCATCCTCGACGAGTTCTCCGTAAGAACGGCACAGGGACTGAGGGGCCTGGACGAACAGCCGTGGATTCCCTAGTGCCGCTCAGGCGTGCTGGTGGGACTCGTGCTCGGAGTGGCTCTCGGGCTCCAGCTGGAACGTGCAGTGCTCGGTGTCGAAGTGGGAGCCCAGGCAGGTGGTGAGCTTGTCCAGCACCTGGTCGGCACCGCGGGCACTCAGCACTGCGTCCTCCACCACCACGTGGGCGGAGAAGACCGGCACGCCGGAGGTGATGGTCCAGATGTGGATGTCGTGCACGGACACCACACCGTCCACGGACAGGATGTGTTCGCGGATCATCTGGACTTCAACGCCCTTGGGGGTGGCCTCCAGGAGCACGTCCACCACATCGCGGAGCAGGTGCCACGCCCGGGGGAGGATCATCACGGCGATGACCATGGAGGCAATGGTGTCCGCCGCCTGGAACCCGGTCACCATGATGACCACGGCCGCTGCGATAACGGCGAACGAACCCAGCAGGTCCCCGAGGACTTCAAGGTAGGCGCCGCGCACGTTCAGGCTTTCCTTCCGCGCGCTGCGCAGGATCAGCAGCGAGACCAGGTTGGCTATGGCGCCCAGGACGGCGGCGTACAGCATCACGTCGGTCTGCACTTCGGGTGCCGAACCGATCCGCCGCACGGCTTCAGTGAAGATCACCACGGAGATCACGATCAGCACCAGCGCGTTGGCGAGCGCGGCGAGGACCTCGGCGCGCTGGTACCCGTAGGTCCGCAGGTCGCTCGCGGGCCGGGTGGCGATCCAGGCGGCCAGCAGGGCGATGAACACACCGGCGGCGTCGGACAGCATGTGGCCGGCATCGGCCAGCAGCGCCAGGGATCCGGAGATCGCGGCGCCGATGATCTGGATCAGGACCACAGCCAGGGTGATGCTGAGGACGGCGATCAGGCGTTTGCGGTGCTTGGCAGTGCCCGTGCCAGTGGCAGAGATGCCGTGTGAGTGGCTGTGGTCGTGTCCCATGCCTACAAGGCTAGCTAGTCCCAGCCGAGTTCGTGCAGCCGTTCGTCGCTGATGCCGAAGTGGTGCGCAATCTCATGCGTCACGGTAATGGCCACCTCCTGGATGACCTCTTCCCGTGACGAGCAGATGTCCAGGATCGGCTGGCGGTAGATGGTGATGCGGTCCGGGAGCGAGCCCGCGCCCCACCAGGCATCCCGCTCGGTCAGCGGGACACCCTCGTAGAGGCCTAGCAGCACGGTGTCAGGGTCCTCGCCGGGCTGCGGGACGTAATCGTCCTCGATGAACACGGCAACGTTGTCCATGGCCTGCGCCACGTCCGGCGGGATGCGCTCCAGGGCGTCGCTGACGGCCGACTCGAAGTCTTCCTCGGTCATGGGGAATGGCGCGTCGTTCTCGGCGCCGTCCGGGACGATGGGGAGACCTGGCGGCAGGTTGGCGGGCATACCAAGACTCTAGCGGGACTTTCGCCGGGTCAGCCCCACTCCCACCAGGCAGATCACGCCGCCCACCAGGCCCCACACGGTGGGCACTTCGCCGAGCACCAGCCAGGAGATGAGGATGGTGGTGCCGGGGACCAGATACGTGGTGGCGGCCAGTTTTCCGGCGTCGATGAGGGACAGTGCGTACGCCCACGTGGTGAACGCAATCGCCGTCGGGAAGATCCCCAGGTAGACAAGCCCAAGGGTGGCCGGCAGCGGGGCCTGCTGCAGTTCGCCCACCAGCTGGCCGCTGAACGGCAGGCAGCAGACGGCACCGATCATGATGCCGAACCAGGTGGCCTGTGCCGCGGGGAATTTCCTCAACACCGGCTTCTGGACGATGACGCTGACGGCGGCGAGCACGGCGGCCAGGAGGCAAAGCAGCACGCCCAGCACGTCCGCCGTCGACCGTTGGCCGGAACCCAGCGCAATGACAGCCACGCCCGCGAAGGCTATCAGGCTGCCGATGATCAGCCAGCGCGGGAATCCCTCTTTGAGGATCACCCCGGCCATCACGGCGATCAGGATGGGGTTGACGTTGATCAGCAGGGCGGCGGTGCCGGCGTCCAGCATGTGCTCGGCGGCGTTGAGGGCCACGTTGTAGCCACCGAACCACATCACGCCGTATGCCAGGATGGGCCACCACTCACGCCCCTGCGGCAGGTTCCGCAGCTTGGGCAGCACCACCACACCGAGGACGACGGCGGCAATCGCCAGCCGTCCCAGGGTCAGGGAGCCGGGGGAGAAGCTTGGGCCCACCGCGCGGATGCCCACGAAGGCGGAGGCCCACAGGACCACCGTGACGGCGACGGCGGCCACTCCGAGTTTGTTGACCGGTCCCCGTCCCGGCGTGGCTGGCGCGGGCTGCGGGGCGGGTTCGGGGGCAGCGTGCGGGGACCCTTCGTGGGGGCCTGCGGACGGAGTGGGGCCGGGTGCGGCGGTAGTAGCCATGCTGCCAATCTAGCCCTCGCCGCATCCTTGCGGCTGGCGGAAATCGGTCACGTCTAGTCGAGATCCTGCCAAAGTTTCCCCGCTGACAGCCCGGCGCTTGCGGCCGTCACTCTTCGCCGGTCAAATCCGCGGGTTACTTTCCGCTGGTCACCGCGCGGGTAACGGCCGCGACCAGTTCGTTGCTCCCCGGTGTGTCGGCCACGCCGGTGGCGGAGTCAGTGAGGATGGCGAGAACCAGCGGCTCGCCGGCGGGATTCCGGATGATGCCGACGTCGTTCACGGTGCCGAACAGCCCGGCGCCGGTCTTGTCCGCGGATGTCCATCCGCCCGGCAGGCCCGCCCGGATCCGCGTTCCCGACGTGACGTTGGCCAGCATCCAGCCTGTCAGCCGGGTCTGCGTTTCCGGGCTGAGGGCGTCACCCAGCAGCAGTTTCCGGTACCCCTGCGCGAGGGCCCGCGGCGTGGAAGTGTCCCGCGGATCACCGCGCTCGGCGTTGTTGAGCTCGGGCTCCCAGCGGTCAAGCCGTGTTTCGGTGTCGCCAAGTGACCGGGCGTAGGCGCCGATCGCAGCCGGTCCTCCCAGTTCCTCCAGCAGCTGGTTTCCCGCCGTGTTGTCGCTGTGTGTCAGCGCCACTTTGCAGAACCATTTCAGCGGCAGGGTGCTCCCGGCAAAGTCGGCGCATTCGGGTGAATTCACCACCACGCCGGCGGGATCGATGCGGATGCCCCGGTTGAGGTCCGTCAGTCCTTCCCGGGCGCGTTCCAGCACAGCTGCCGCGGCGTAGACCTTGAACGTGGAGCACATGGCGAACCGCTCGTCGGCCCGGTGCCCGAACTCCGCGCCGGTGAGTCCGTCTGCCACAAACAGCCCAACTCTCGCGGAGAACTCCCGCTCGAGCCGCTCCACCCTCCGCATCAGCCAGTCCCTCCGTTGAAGGAGCACACTGGCCGCAGCCGGCCCTTGGGAACTTGCTGCGACCGGTGCCCCGGCGAGGGCGATGCTTCCTGCCACAGGCGCCGCCAGGGCTCCCGTGAGCAGGGTCCGCCGCGAAAGGTTTGAAGTGCGTCCGGCCATGGCTGCTCCCCGTGTGTTGGGCCTGTTCCCGCACTGCCGTCCGGATCGCCGACTGTAATGTCGTTTCGCCGACGGCGTGCACGCGAGGTCCACTCAACCGATGTCACCGTAATTTGTCAATCACTTTTACTAAGCTGTCATTCGGGGTGTTATTGGATCCGGCCGGGCTCGGCCGCCCCCCAAGGGGCCGGCCGGAGGGCGGCTGGCCGGGGGCCGGGGCCCCGCGCTCACCTCAGCACGCGGGCCGCTTCCTGGATAGCAGCCGCCACGCCGTCCAGTACGGCCGATCCGTAGCGCCACTGCTGCCAGTGAAGCGGGACGTCGACGAAGGACTTGGCGGCCAGGGTCTGCAGTGTCCGCCGGTCCAGGTCGTCGCCTAGTTCGATCTCGGGAAGCAGGCCCCATCCCATGCCCAGCCGGATGGCCTCGCCGAACTCGTGGGCTGCGGGCACGTAGTGGCACGGCGGCTGGAGGGCCTTGCGGCTGAACCGCCGCAGGTAGCGGTCCTGCAGGTCGTCCTTGCGGTCGAAGATGATGACCGGCGCCTTCGCAAAGGCACCCGCCGTCGCGCCGCCGTCGAACCAGGTTTCTGCGAAGGCCGGCGTGCAGACCGGCAGGTAGCGCATGACGCCGAGCCGCCTGGAGGTGCAGCCCGGGGCCGGTTTGGCCGTGGCCGTGATGGCCGCTGCCGCCGCGCCGCTGCGGAGGAGCTCCAGCGAATAATCCTGGTCCTCGCGCAGGATTTCCAGCTGGACCGTGCCGGCCACTGCAGCCAGCCCGGCCAGCGCCCAGGTGTGCAGCGAGTCGCTGTTGATCACGAGTGTCAGTCGGGTGTCCGGGTGGGGGTTGCCGGGCTGCAGTTCATCGGCGAGGTCGGCGGAAAGCATTTCGAGCTGCCGGGCGAACCGCACCACTGCCTGGCCGGACTCGGTGAGTTCAATCGGACGTGTCCTCCGCAGGACAGGGCGGCCCACGGCAACTTCGAGGGCGCGGATGCGCTGGCTGACGGCGGAGGCGGTAACCGACAGGTGGCTGGCCGCCGCATCGAAGCTGCCCTGCGTGACGATTGCCGCCAGCGTCCGGGCCTGGTCCGGATGAATGTCTATCATTAGCTCATCTTATCTACGAGCAGAATGTTTAACTGGTTTCATGATGACGATCCTCCTACCGTTGGGAGGGTGATCCTTCCCTTGCTCTCAGGCCTGGCCAGCGGCCTGTCCCTCATCGTGGCCATCGGTGCCCAGAACGCCTTCGTCCTCCGCCACGGCCTCCAGCGCTCGCATGTCGCCCTGGTCATCGCCGTCTGCGCTGTCTCGGACCTGGTGCTGATCCTGTTGGGCGTAGCGGGCATCGGCGTCGTGATTGAACAGGCTCCGGCAGCGCTCGAGGCGGTGCGCTGGGCCGGGGCTGCTTTCCTGGCTGCTTATGGTGCCTTCGCCGCCTGGCGGGCCATCCGCGGGCAGGCGCTCGGACAGCTCGGGACAGGGCAGGCTGTCAGCTGGGTCGCCGTCCTGGGAACGGGCCTGGCCTTTACGTGGCTGAACCCGCATGTGTACCTGGACACGGTCCTGCTGCTCGGGTCACTGGCCAGCACGCACGGCCCGGACGGCCGCTGGTGGTTTGCTGCCGGGGCGGGTCTGGCCAGCATCGCCTGGTTCACGGCACTGGGCGTCGGCGCACGATTCCTGGCCCCGGTCTTCCGGCGCCGGAGCGCGTGGCGCGTCCTCGATGCCGTCATCGCCGCCGTCATGGTGACGATGGCCATCTCGCTGGTCGCCTGAGTGCCGCCCGCCCCGTCCCGCCGGAAGGACAGGGCCGGTCGGCACTTGCCCGCTCAAGGGGGCGGGATCACGATTGCTGGTATGACAGCATCCGCAGCTTCGGCCCGCGACAGAAGGCGCGCAGCCATCGGCACGGCGGCCTTCGCAGTTGCCCCTGCAACAGTGGCCGGCGTGGTTCCGTGGCTCCTCACCCGCTGGGACGTGGCGGCACCTGTCCCCGGGGGTGTGCCGGCGCAGGTCACCGGCGCACTGTTGATCGGAGCGGGCGCGGCAGCGATTGCGAACTCCTTCGTGCATTTCGCGGTGGAGGGCCTCGGGACCCCCGCGCCTTTTGCGCCTCCCAAGCATCTGGTGGTGGGCGGGCTCTACCGGTATGTGCGGAATCCGATGTACGTGTCCATAGCGGCGGCCGTCGCCGGGCAAGGGCTATTGCTTGGGCAGCCGAAGCTCTTTCTGGCACTGGCCATCGGCGCGGTCCCGGTGGTGGCGTTCGTCCGGCTGTACGAGGAACCGGTGCTGACCCGGAAGTTCGGTGCGGAATACGACGAGTACCGCCGCAACGTCCCGCGCTGGCTGCCCAGGCTCACGCCGTGGCGCCCGGAGGGTCCGGAGTCACCCCGGGGCTAGTCGCAGTACACGTGGGCCGCCGGCGGGCTGGCCGCTACTTTCCGCGGCCGGCCCACGCCAGCAGCCGGTCCAGCGGCCATGTGGTGACGATCCGTTCGGCGGGCACCCCGTTCGAGGCCGCGCGCTCGGCGCCATACTGCAGGAAATCCAGCTGCCCGGGCGCATGGGCGTCACTGTCGATACTGAAGAGGCAGCCGGTGTCGAGGGCCAGTTGGATTAACTCGTCCGGGGGATCCTGCCGCTCGGGACGGGAATTGATTTCGACGGCGACATCCTGCTCGGCACACGCGGCGAATACCCGCCTGGCGTCGAACTCGGACTGGGGCCGGGTTCCCCTCGACCCCTGCAGCAGGCGCCCGGTGCAGTGGCCAAGGACATTCATGTGCGGATCGTTGATGGCGCCGAGCATCCTGTCGGTCATGGTGCGCCGGTCGGACCGGAGTTTCGAGTGGACGCTCGCCACCACGATGTCCAGCCGGTCCAGCATGTCCGGCGACTGGTCCAGGGTGCCGTCCTCCAGGATGTCCACTTCGATGCCGGCCAGCAGGCGGAAGTTGCTGCCGTCGTCGTCGTTGATCCCCGCAACAACGTCCAGCTGCTCCGTCAGGCGTTCGGCGCTTAGTCCGTTGGCGATCTTGAGGTTGGGCGAGTGGTCCGTCAGGGCGAGGTAGTCCCGGCCCAGCGTCCGGGCGGCCTCAGCCATGAGCTCGATCGGGGACCCGCCGTCGGACCAGTCGCTGTGGCTGTGCAGGTCACCGCGGAGGGCGGAGCGCAGTTCGGCGCCGCCTTTTGCCAGTGGCTGCTGCCCACGCTGCCGCAGGCCCTCGAGATAGTCGGGGACGCCGCCGTCGACCGCCTGCCGGATGACTTCAAAGGTTCTGTCCCCGATGCCCTTCATGCTCTTCAGTCGGCCGTTGCGTGCCCGGGCTGCCACCTCGTCCGGGTCCAGGGCCCCGATGATCCCGGCCGCCTTTCGGAACGCCTGGATCTTGAACGTCGGGGCCAGCTCGCGTTCGAGCCAGAAGGCGATCTCATTGAGGGCATCAACGGCGTCCATCAGTCCATCTTGCACCCGACGGGCGCCGAATCCTGCACCCGTGCGGGGCCGATTTTGGATATTCCGGAAGTAGGCTCTATAGTTTTAGAGGTCCAGTTCGGAGCAACTCGAAAGGACAAAAACGAAAGGCTTCGGCCCTTTATTTTTGCCCTGAATGAGCCGGATTGAGTTCAGGCCCCCATCGTCTAGCGGCCTAGGACACCGCCCTTTCACGGCGGCGGCACGGGTTCGAATCCCGTTGGGGGTACGCAAGGAAGTGGTCAAACCGGACCGAAAAGTCTGGTAGGCTAAAGGCCTTGAAAAATTGCAGTAGCGATACTGCAGGAAGCAAGAAACACGCAGTACAAGCAGTAAACAAGCAAGGCCCTGTAGCGCAGTTGGTTAGCGCGCCGCCCTGTCACGGCGGAGGTCGCGGGTTCAAGTCCCGTCAGGGTCGCTCTGATTGCCAGAAGAAATTCCGGCCGTCAAGGTGACATGTCACCTAGGCTCTGTAGCTCAGTTGGTAGAGCGTTCGACTGAAAATCGAAAGGTCACCGGATCGACGCCGGTCGGAGCCACCACTGGGAAGCACCAGTTCTTCGGAACTGGTGCTTTTCTTCTTTAACCAGCCACTCCCGACCTGCCTCTGAGGCGCAGCAGGTCCAGGGATGCGCAAGTGGTGTTGGGGCTCGCAAATGGTCGCAGGATGCGCGGATTCGCGTGTCGCCATGGATTTACCGTGTCTCTGCGCAATTCCCGCGTCATGAGCAGGGTCCCACGGCTCGTCCTCACCATGACGGAGCCCGGCCGGCCCGCCCGCCGTTGCAGTTTCGACGCGCGAATGTCCCCGCGACCCCCGTATTCGGGTGTCGCCGGGGCATTTGCGCGTCGCCGGGCGGTTTGCGCGTCGTGAAGCTCCCGGCCGCGCCCCGTCGACCACAGAGTCCGGCGGGAGCGTGGCTGTTAGCGGCCCAGAGCGCGAGGCCAGGAAAATCCCCACGAAACCCGTTGACAGGATCCAAGTAACGCGCGTAACCTAAATCACACGCTCGAAGTAACGCGCGTTACTAAAGAAGATTCAGCTGGCCACGACGGCCAGCGTTGGCAAGATACCCGGAGCATTCAATGGCGAACAGCACACCCACTGCGGCGGAGGCGACTCCGTCGGCCCCCGGCCACCGCGGCGTCACCATGGCGGACGTGGCCAAGGCTGCCGGCGTCTCCCGTACCGCGGTGTCCTTCGTCCTCAGCAACCGGGAAAACGCCAGCATTTCGGAGGAAACCAAGCACCGCATCCTCGAAGCCGTCCAGGCCCTCGGCTACCGCCCCAATGCCGGCGCCAGGGCCCTGGCTTCCCAACGGAGCGACTGGTACGGCATCGTCACAGAGATCGTCACGGCACCGTTCGCCGTCGACATCATCAAGGGCGCGCAGGACCAAGCCTGGCTCTCCCGCCGGTTCCTGCTCATCGCCCCTTCAGACCAGGCCGATGCCGTAGGACCCAACCAGGGGATGGAGGATGCAGCATTTGAAAAGCTGCTGGAGCAGAGGGTGGAAGGACTTCTGTATGCGGCCACCTTCCACCGGGCCGTGCATGTTCCGAAAAGCGCCAACGAGGTGCCCACAGTCCTCATCAACTGCTTCGACGCGGACGGGAAGCTGCCCTCGATTGTCCCGGACGAGCGTGCCGGTGGCCGCGTCGCCGTCGAGCGTTTGCTCCAGGCAGGCCACTCCAGGATCGGTGTCATCAACCTGGATCCGAACATCCCCGCCGCCATCGGGCGCTTGGACGGTTGCCGCGAAGCACTCGCCGGGGCAGGGCTGGAACTCGATCCTGATCTTGTAGTCCCGGGATACGCGACGGCGGACGGCGGCTACGAAGCAGCCTGCCAAATTCTTGACAAATATCCCGCCGGGGCGGGCAGGCCAACCGCGCTGTTCTGCCTCAACGACCGGATGGCTATGGGCGCCTACGACGCCATCAAGGAGCGCGGGCTCGCCATCCCCCAAGACATCGCCGTGATCGGCTTCGACAACCAGGAACTCATCGCGGCCTACCTCAGGCCCAAGCTGACCACGGTTGCGTTGCCCTTCGAGGAGATGGGTGCGCTGGGTGTCCAGACACTCGCAAGCCTTACAGCCGGACAGCCGATCACTGCACATCAGCAAATGGTCGACTGTCCGCTGCTAGAACGCTATTCAGTCTGACGGCAAATCAACTACTGAACAGCAACCCCAACCACACCTTCACCTTCGACAGCGAAGACGAGGAAAGAGATATCCATCATGACACAAGCACGATTCCTGAGGTCTGCCCGCATTGCGGCGGCCGGCCTGGCCATGGGTGCCCTGGTGCTCACCGGGTGCTCCGCCAATGCGGGCAACTCCGGCTCCGCGAAGGCTGACGCCTCAGCCCAAAGCGCGCTCCTGACCATTCCCCGCGAGGACATGGGCACATTCGTCCGGAACTTCAACCCGTTCGCCCCCACCGTGGCCCCCATGACCCAGCAGGCCATCTACGAATCCCTGCTGGTCTACAACCCGGCCAAGGGTGAAACCACCCCGTGGCTGGCCAGCGAATGGAAGGCAGCCGAGGACGGCAAGTCCATCATCTTCACCCTCCGCGACGGCGTGAAGTGGTCCGACGGCCAGCCCCTGGTCCCGGCCGACGTGGTCACCACGTTCGCGCTGCAGAAGAAAATCAAGGGCGGTTACGACTACCTGGACACGGTCACGGCCGAAGGCACCAACCAGGTCAAGTTCAGCTTCAAGACCGCCTGGTCCCCGGCACTGTTCGACCTCGGCCAGCTGAGCATCCTGCCGGACCATGTCTGGTCCAAGATTGCGGACCCCGAGAAGGACGCCAACGAAAAGCCCGTGGGCACCGGCCCGTACACCGAAGTGGACACCTTCCAGGCCCAGTCGTTTGTGCTCAAGAAGAACCCCAACTACTGGCAGCCGGAAAAGCAGAAGATCGCCGGCATCAAGATGCTCGCCTTCGCCGGGAACGACGGCGCCAACCTCGCCGCGGCGAATGGCGACGTGGACTGGGCCCCGCAGTACATGCCCAACATCGAGAAGACGTTCATTTCCAAGGACCCGGACCACCGAAAGTACTGGTTCCCGCCCACGGGTTCCATGATCAACTGGCAGCTCAACACCACCAAGGCCCCGTTCAACGACACGGACGTCCGCAAAGCCCTCTCCATGGCCGTGGACCGTGAGCAGGTCACCAAGATCGGCATGAGCGGCTACACCCAGCCGGCGGACTGCACCGGCCTGTCCGGAAACTACGAAACCTGGAAGAACAAGGAAGTCCAGGACGACTGCGACTGGACGAAGCTCAACGTTGATGAGGCCAACAAACTCCTGGACAAGGCCGGCTACCCCAAGGGCGCGGACGGCAAGCGCACGCTGAAGGACGGCAAGCCCTTCGAGTTCAAGATCTCCGTGGGCGCCGCGTCCTCCGACTGGCTCTCCGTGGCCAACGTGATCGCACAGAACCTCGCCGAGGTGGGCGTCACGGCCAAGGTTGATTCCCCGGACTGGGCAGCCGTGGTTGCAGGCTATGAGACCGGTGACTTCGATTCCGGCATCGTCTGGAGCGCCAACGATCCCAGCCCGTACAAGTACTTCGCGGGCATGATGGGCACCGCCACGGTCAAGCCGGTGGGGGAGAAGACGTTCGAGAACTACCACCGCTTCGGCGACGCCAAGGCCGACGCCCTGCTGACCGAATTCGCGGCGGCCGCCGACCAGGACAAGCAGCACGAGATCGCGGACAAGCTCCAGGAGGAGTACAGCGCCGTTGCCCCCGCCATCCCGCTGTTCGCAGGACCGGAATGGGGCGCCTACAACAACACGCGCTTCACCGGCTGGCCCACGGAAGAAAACCCGTACGCCACCCTCTCGGTCCGGGCACCCACCACGGTGCTGGTCCTGACCTCGCTGGAACCGGCCAAGTAAGCCAGGGTCCACCAGGGCCCGGCAGGCCCACCGCCCCACCAGCAGCATCGGCGTGCCCGGCACCAAGCCACGGCACCGGGCACGCCGCCCCACTTCCGCAATTCCCGAATGGAGGGAAACCGTGCGCTTTATCCTGCGCCGCCTGGGTTTCTACCTGATCGCCTTCTGGGTGTCCATCACTTTGAATTTCCTCCTCCCGCGCTTTATGCCGGGGGACCCCGTATCCCGCATGTTCGCCCGCACCCAGGACCGCATGCAGCCCGAACAGATCGAGGCCCTGCGCAAGCTGCTCGGCGTCGACGACCGCCCCATCTGGGAGCAGTACGTCGGCTACATGCACAACATGGTCACCGGGCAGATGGGCGTCTCCATCTCCCGCTTCCCCACCCCGGTCACCGAAGTCATCGCCTCGCAGGTGGGCTGGACGCTCCTGCTGGGCGGGACCGCGCTGGTGATTGCCGCCGTCGTGGGCAACCTGCTCGGCATCCTGGCCGCCTGGCGGCGCGGCGGAGCCATCGACTCGGCACTGCCACCCTTCCTGATCTTCATCGGGTCCTTCCCGTACTTCTGGCTCGCGATGGGTGCCCTCTATCTGTTCGGCGTCACGCTGGGCTGGTTCCCCATCCGCCACGCGTTCAGCGACACCATTGAGCCCAGCTTCAGCTGGGAGTTCATGTCCGACGTCGGCATGCACCTGGTGCTGCCGGCCCTCACCATCGTGCTGGTCTCGGTGGGCGGCTGGATGCTGGGCATGCGCAACACGATGATCGCCACCAACGCCGAGGACTACATCACCATGGCCGAGGCGAAGGGCCTGCGCCCGGGCCGGATCATGTTCCGCTACGCCGCCCGCAACGCCATGCTGCCGTCCGTCACCAGCTTCGGCATGAGCCTGGGCTTCGTGGTGGGCGGTGCGCTGCTGACCGAGGTGGTGTTCGCCTACCCCGGCGTGGGCTACCAGCTCCTCAACGCCGTGCAGGGCCTCGACTACCCGCTGATGCAGGGGCTCTTCCTGACCATCACGGCCGCCGTGCTGCTGGCCAACTTCCTCGTGGACATCCTTTACGTCCGCCTCGACCCGCGCGTGCGCGCCAACTAGGAAGGACGGACCGTGACCTCTTCCATCGCAACCACCGCCTCCACCGTGTCGGGGGAGACCCTCGCCGGCGGCACTCCGCCGGGCACCCTGGCCGGAAACACGGCAGGAACGCCCGACGGCGGCGCCGGACTCCCGCCCGGAGCCTCCGTCCGCAGGCCCAACCGCAGCCTGCTGCACGGCCTGCTGACCAACAAGAAGGCCATGACGGGCGCGGCCATCCTGTTCGTTTTCATCGCCCTGGCGCTCCTGGCCCCCGTCCTCTACCCGGACAATCCCTCCAAAATCACCGGCATGGCGTCCCAGGAGCCCGATGCCGAGTTCTGGCTGGGCACCACCGCCAAGGGCCAGGACGTCCTGGCCCTGACCATCCACGGCGCACGCAGCTCCCTGTTCGTGGGCCTGACCGTGGGCTTCGCCTCGACGTTCATCGGCATCCTCGTGGGCCTGGCCTCGGCTTACTTCGGCAAGTTCATCGACGAGGCCCTGTCCCTCACCACCAACGTGTTCCTGCTCCTGCCGGGGCTGCCGCTCCTGGTGATCCTGGCCGCGTTCCTGCCGCCGGGCCTGGGCACCGTGATCCTGGTCCTCGTGGTCACCGGCTGGGCCGGCTCCGCCCGGGTGCTCCGCTCGCAGGCACTGTCCATCCGTTCCAAGGACTTCGTGGCCGCTGCCGTGGTCACGGGTGAACGGCCCCTGCGGATCATGTTCCGCGAGATCCTGCCCAACATGGCCTCCATCGTGATGGGCACGCTTTTGGCCTGCATCATCTACGGGATCGGCGCCCAGGCGGGCCTTGAGTTCCTGGGGCTTGGTGACGTCAGCACGGTCTCCTGGGGCAACAACCTCTACTGGGCCGGCAACGAGGGCGCCCTGCTCACCGGCAGCTGGTGGGTCTTTGTGCCCTCCGGCCTGTGCATCGCGCTGGTGGCGTTCTCGCTGTCCCTGGTCAACTACGCGGTGGACGAGGTCACGAATCCCCGCCTCAGGAAGATCCGCAAGCCCAAGCCGGCAAAACCCGGAAAGCGAGCATCGGCATGACCGTCTCCCAGACCTCCTTCGGTTCCCACGAACCGGTCCTGGAAATCAAGGACCTCACCGTGAAGTACCGCGGCGACACCCGCTCCACCACCGCCGTCGACCGCGTCTCCTTCAGCATCGGCGTCGGCGAAATCTTCGGCCTGGCCGGCGAATCCGGCTGCGGTAAATCCACCATTGCCAACGCCATCATGCGGCTGCTGCGGGACCCGGCGGAAATCTCCGGCGGCAGCATCCGCTTCGGCGGCAAGGACGTCCTTGCCATGAGGCCGGAAGAGCTGCGCCGCTTCCGCTGGCAGGACGTGGCCATGGTCTTCCAATCCGCCATGAACTCGCTGAACCCGGTGATGACCATCGGCGACCAGATCGTGGATATCTACACCACCCATGCCGGCTACACCCGGAAGGAGTCGCTGCGGCGGGCAGCTGAACTGCTCGAACTCGTCCGGATCGACCCCGCGCGGCTGAAGTCCTACCCACACCAGCTCTCGGGCGGCATGCGGCAACGCGCCGTGATTGCGATGGCCGTCGCGCTCAAGCCCTCACTGCTGATCCTGGACGAGCCCACCACCGCGCTGGACGTGGTGGTGCAGCAGGAGATCATGGCCCAGATCAAGGAGCTGCAGCGCGAACTGGGCTTCTCCGTCCTGTTCATCACGCACGACATGTCCCTCATGGTGGAGCTCTCGCACCGGATGGCAGTGATGTACGGCGGCCGGATCGTGGAGACTGCCAAAGCCAAGGACATCCACGCCGCCCCGCTCCACCCCTACACGCAGGCACTGATGGGGGCGTTCCCGCCGCTTACCGGACCCCGTGTTCCCCTGACGGGCCTGGCCGACGGCGTGAAGTTCAGCAACATCGCCGATCTCCAGGAAGTGTCGCCCGCGCACTTCGTGTCCCCCCTTCCCGCCCTCCAAGGAGCACAGCCATGAGCACCCCGGTTTCAGCACGGCCGGCACCGGCAGCCAAGGAGCAGGACCTCACCCAAACGGGAGCTCCCGCCCTCGAAGTGAAAGGCCTGGTCAAGGACTTCCACAGCGGCGGCCTGTTCTCACGGGCCTCGGTCCGGGCGCTCGGCGGCGTGGACCTCGCCATCAGGAAAGGCGAGATCGTGGCGCTCGTGGGGGAGTCCGGCTCAGGCAAGAGCACCCTGGCCCGCTGCATCGCGCGGCTGGAGAAGCCCACCGCCGGCCAGATCCTGATCGACGGAACGGACGTCCTCAAACGCGACCGGTTCCAGGCATCCAGGGAATACCGGTCCCGGCTGCAGATGGTGTTCCAGGATCCGTTCGGCTCGCTCAACCCGGTCCACCGGATCGAACACTTCCTCACCCGCTCCCTGACGCTGCACGGAAAGGCAGGGACACCGGATCAGCTGCGCCGCCGCCTGGATGAGCTGATGACGACGGTGGGACTCACCCCGGACATGCTCAACTCCTACCCGCACGAACTCTCCGGCGGGCAGCGGCAGCGCGTGGCCATCGCCCGGGCGCTCGCCGTTGAACCCGAGGTGATCCTCGCGGATGAACCCACCTCGATGCTGGACGTCTCCGTGCGGATCGGCATCCTGAACCTGATGCGCCAGCTGCGGGACAAGCAAGGCATCTCGATGCTCTACATCACCCACGACCTCGCCTCCGCCCGCTACCTGGCGGACCGGATCGCCGTGATGTTCGCCGGGGAACTCGTAGAGGAAGGCGAATCGCTGGACCTGCTGGCCAACCCGGCCCACCCCTACACCCGGCTGCTGGTCTCGGCCGTGCCGGATCCCGCCCGCACCGGGTCCTATGACCCGCACGAGCGTGCGGCGCTGCGCGCCGCGGTGATGGAGTCGGCGTCGTGCGCGTTCGACGGCGACGCGGAGCAGCGCTGTTCCGCCACCGAACCCGTCCGGCACCGCGTGGGCGATCCCGCCAACGAGCACTGGGTCCGCTGCCACCTGTACCGGCCACCGGCAACGGCAGCCAGCCATGCCCTGTCCGCCGAGCCCCTCGAATCCCCGGACGCGTCGCCAACCGACGACTCCCGCACAGAAAACAAGGCTTCCGCATGACCGAACTGACCCACCCCCTGGCCACCGTGCCACGGGATGAGCTCGTGGCACGGGCCGAGGCAGACCCGCACCGGCCGCGCTTCCACTTCGTCTCACCCGCAGGCTGGCTCAACGATCCCAACGGCGTGAGCCAGTGGAACGGAACCTACCACCTCTTCTACCAGTACAACCCGGAGGGCGCCTTCCACCACCGCATCCTGTGGGGCCACGCCACCAGCCCGGACCTGGTCAACTGGGCCGACCAACCCGTGGCGTTGGAGCCTTCCGACGGGCCGGACGCCGACGGCTGCTGGTCCGGTGTGCTGGTGAACGACGGCGGCACGCCCACCCTGGTGTACTCCGGCCGGCTCGGGGAGCGCGAACTGCCCTGCGTGGCGGTCGGCTCGCCGGACCTCCTGGCCTGGACCAAAGCACCCGAAAACCCGGTGATTCCGGCGCCGCCGGCCGGTGTGGACATCACCGCCTACCGTGACCACTGCGTCTGGCGGCAGGGCACAGTCTGGCGCCAGCTCGTGGGATCCGGAATCCGCGGCCGCGGGGGCACGGCCTTCCTGTATGAGTCCGCCGACCTCCGCCGCTGGGAGTACATCGGTCCGCTGTTCATCGGCGATGCCGCCTCCGGCGACCAGGCAGCCGCGGACTGGCAGGGCACCATGTGGGAGTGCGTGGACCTGTTCCGCGCGGGCGGGGGGACCCTGGGGGCCGGCGCTTTGGGTGACCGGACACCCGGCACCGACGTGTTCGTCTTCTCAGCCTGGCACGACGGCGACACCCGCCACCCGCTCTACTGGACGGGCCGCTACGCCGGGGATTCGTACACGCCCCGGGAACTTCACCGGCTCGACTACGGCGGACGCTACTTCTACGCCCCGCAGTCCTTTGCCGACGGATCCGGCCGCCGGGTCATGTTCGGTTGGCTGCAGGAGGGCCGGACGGAGGCCGCCATGGTGGAGGCCGGCTGGTCGGGCGTGATGAGCCTGCCCCGGGTGGCCACCCTCGACCCGGACGGGGAACTGTCTTTCGCGCCGGTGCCTGAGGTGGCGTCGCTGCGGCGTGACCATGTCCGGATCGGTCCCCGCACCGTTGGCGCGAGCGAGGTGCTCGCCGGAGTTGCGGGACACCAGCTGGACCTTGAACTGGACCTCGAAATGGAGCCCGGGAGTGTCTTCCGGCTGGGGATCCTGGCTACCGGGGCCGAGGAAACAGTCATCGAGGTCGGATACGACGTCGGCAGCGGCGGCTTCCCGCAGTCCTATGTGCTCCTGGACCGCGAGCACAGCAGCCTGGACCGGACCGTGGATGCCGAGGAGAAATCCGGCCCGGTGCATTTGCCCGGCGGCAAGCTGCACCTGCGTGTCCTGGTGGACCGCTCGGCGCTGGAGATCTTCGCCAACGGGAAGCCGCTGACGGCCCGGGCGTATCCAACCCTCGGCGGGGAGGCCGTCCGGCTGTCGGCGGCTGGAACGGTCCGGCTGCAGCAGCTGGACGCCTGGCGCATGGAGGGAGTCTTCGGCGGCCCGCGCCCGTTGTTCCCCTAGCCCTGCCATCGTCGGTTGCTCCGTAACGGCCCTTTTGGGGCTTCATAAGGGCCGTTACGGAGCAATCGATGGCCCTAAAACACCCCCATCCTGAGCATTTTCCAAGATCAAAGGCGATCTGAATGTCCAAAAGGTTCGTTGCAGGTTTTACCGTGGCCGCGCTCGGCCTTGGCACCCTGGCTGCGGGTTCCGTTCTGGCCCCGGCCATGATGGCCCCGCCCGCCCGTGCTGTTCCGGGAACAGGGCCCATCACGCTGGGCAGCAGCACCAGCCCCATGCCCGACGTGGTGCCCGTCAGCGGAAGCTGGACCCGGACGTCCGGCGGCGGCCAGACCGCCGTCGCCCCGCCGGACCAGAACGCCGCTGCCATCAGTGAGCAGCGCATCAGCGGGACCGCGAGGTATACGGCCGAAGTGTCCGTGGACCCGGGCAGCCCCCACGCCGTGGGAGCGCTGGTGTTCCGCGGCGCGGCCGATGCCAGCAGCGGCTACGCGGCCACCATCGATCCGAACCTTGACCGGGTCCGGCTTTTCGATCTGGCCACCGGCGAGGATGTGGCGCCGTCCGCGGCAGTCACGCTGGATACCGGGCGGAGCTACTCCGTGGACGTCCACGTGGACGGACCGCGGATCTACGTGGCAGTGGACGGCGTGGCCCGGATCGACACCTCGGACCAGCGGTACCAGGACGGCCATGTGGGGCTCCACGCCTACAACGGCGCAGTGAACTTCAGCCAGCCCCAGGTCCGCACCATCGACGCCAACGTCAGCGGCTGGCTGGCCGACGCTTCCGGCTGGACTGCCACCGCCACCGGTTTCCGGGGTGCTGCTCCCGGCGGCGCCAACATCAGGGCCGTCGCCACCGGCCAGTCCCCGCAGGTCACGGACTTCACCGCCGACCTCCAGGTGACGTCGGCGCATGCCGTGGGTGCAGTCCTGTTCCGCTCCAACGCTGCCGGAACCGCCGGCTACGCGGCCGAAGTGGACGCCAACGCGGGCCGGCTGCGGCTGTACCGGCTCGAGGACAACGCCACCCTCGGCAGCTACGCCACGGGCGTCACCGTCAACACTGTGTACCGGCTGCGGGTGACGGCCGACGGCGGGCAGCTCGCCGTGCGCTGGCAGACGGACCTGTTGGACCCGAACGGCTATGCCCCGGTGATCACGGCTACTGACACCGCGCACGGCTCCGGCCACGTTGGTCTGCTCACCTTCAACGGCGCCACCGTGTTCCAGGGGATGGACCTCAAGGGCCTCGACACGTCCCTGCAGGGCTGGCACACCTCGTCCGGCAGCTGGGAGCCGGATGCCCGCGGCATCCGCGGCGCAACGGACGGCCTGCCGGCCGGTACGGAAGCCGCACGCTTCGTTCCGGCGGCAGCGTCCGACGTCGTCGCCTCCCTCGACCTCGACGTCGCCGCACCGGCAACGGCCGCCGTCGTGGTCCGGAGCGCAGCCGACGGCACCGGCGGCACCGAACTCCGGGTGGACCCCGGCGCAGGAACGGTGCTCCTGAAAGACCGCACCACGGGATCCGTCCTGGCCAGCGGGGCCGTTCCGCGGGACAGCTTTGCCGCGGGCCAGTTCAACCGCGTCCAGCTCACGGTCCGGGGCACGCAGGCAACAGTCCTGATCAATGGCGTCCAGGCCGTCTCCGGGCCGGCCGGGACGGGAACGGGCAGCGGCTTCGGGCTGCGCGTCAGCGGCGGCGGAGCCTACTTCCAAAATGTCCGGGCAGACGATGTTGCCAGCTACATGAACGGCCTCTACCAGCCCGGATACCACTACAGCCAGAATTCCGGCAACAGCTCCGACCCCAACGGACTGGTCTATTTCGACGGCGAATACCACCTCTTCCACCAGGACCGCGGCCGCTGGGCGCACGCCGTCAGCACCGACCTGCTGCATTGGACACAGCTGCCCATCGCGTTGCCGCACCTGGCGGCCGGCGAGTCGTGGTCCGGTTCCGCCGTGGTGGACGCCACCAATGCCAGCGGGCTGTTCGACGGCGGCCAGGGGCTCGTGGCGTTCTACACGAGCTTCAACCACGACGCCGCCAACGGAAACCAGTCCGTGCGCGCCGTGTACAGCAAGGACCACGGCCGCACCTGGGCGCTGGTGCAAGCCGCGCCCGTCGTGGAAAACCCCGGTGGTCCGGATGGCGGCTGGGACTTCCGGGACCCCAAGGTCACCTGGGACGCGGCGGGCGGCAAGTGGATCATGGTGGTGGCCGGCGGCGACCACCTGCGCTTCCACACGTCCACGGATCTGGTCCACTGGACGTTCACCAGCGCGTTCGGCTACGGCGACTGGGTCCGCGGCGGGGTCTGGGAATGTCCGGACTTCTTTGAACTGCCGGTGGAAGGACAGCCCGGCGTCAAACGCTGGGTGCTGTGGTGGAGCACGGGTGCCGTCAGGCCAACCAACGGCTCCGCCGCGCAATACGTCACCGGGACGTGGAACGGGACCGCATTCACCGCGGACACCGGTCCGGAGCAGGTCCTGCAGGCCGATTCCGGCCGCGACTACTACGCGGCCATGAGCTTCTTCGGTGTCCCGGACGGCCGGCGCATCATGCTGGGCTGGATGAGCAACTGGGACTATGCCTTCAGCCCGCCCACCGGCCGGTGGAACGGGCAGCTGAGCGTCCCGCGGCAGCTCAGCCTGAAGGATGTTCCCGGCGCCGGACTCCGGCTTGGGCAGGAACCGGTGGCCGAACTGGCCGGCCTGCGGACGTCCACGTGGCAGGCGTCCGAGGTCACCGTCACACCAACATCAGCCAACCCGCTCGCGGCCGCCTCCGGCCGGTCCTTCGAACTGGAAGCCGAAGTGGCGATCCCCTCCTCCGGCGGCGCCTCGGCTTTCACTTTCGGGCTCCGGAAAGGCCCGGCAGGCGGCACCGTCCAGGAAACGCTGCTCCGCTATGCCACCGGCGCTGGGACGGGAGCCGGCACCATGACGCTAGACCGCGGACAGTCCGGCAGGGCGGACTTCACCCGATATTTCGCGGGTGCGGCGGCGGACAACTCCAGCACGGCGTGGAGTTCCGAAACCGTGGCAGCTTCCGGGGGCGGCACCGAGCGCCGCGTGAAGCTGAGGGCGCTGGTGGATTCATCCTCGGTTGAAGTCTTCGGCGGAGACGGCACGGCAGCCATAACAACCCTGGTCTTCCCGGACCCGGCCTCCACGGGGCTGACCTTCAGCACAAGCGGCGGCAACGCCAGGCTGGTCTCCGCGAAAGTCCACCAGCTGGCGGACACCGCGCGCCTCACCGGAGCGCCGCCGTCGGCCGTCCTTCCCGCAGCAACCGGCACCGCGAGGCACAACCTCGGCTCCTACTCGATGGTTCCAGGCGGCCGTTGGGAAAGCACGGGAGCGGGGCTGGCCGGCATGTTCGACAAAGACTCCACAGCCATGAGTGCGGCCACCTACTCGGACGTCCGGGTGGCGGCGACCGTGCGGTTCGGCGGTGTGCCCTACGCCGGAGCCATGCGTAACAGCGACCAGGTGCCCGGCCACGGTTACGGCGGCGCCGGTTCGGTGCTCCTGCGTGCCTCGGCCGACGGCTCCACAGCGTATTACGTCAACCTGGACCCGAACCTGCGGCTGGCGCGGATCTTCAAGCTCCAGGACGGCGTTTTCAATCCCGCCAACAGCGTCCTTGCCAGTGTCCCGCTGCTGCTGAACCACGGCGTCAGCTACAGCCTGGAGGCCCGGGCCGCGGGGGAGCGGCTGACCGTGACGCTCGACGGCGCCGAAATCCTGGCCGTCGATGACGCTTCGCTGGCATCCGGAAGGGTGGGCCTGAACGTGTTCGACGGCCGGGCAGCGTATCAGGATGTGCTGGTGACAGGCTCCGGATAAGCGTGCTCCAAGCCGTGGAGGAAGGTGAACCGCTGGTGGCCGGAGGGTGACATTTCACACTAAATCTGATTTAAGATGCAACATTTGACGTGGAAAATTTCCTGTGGCACGCGCGCGCAATGGGCAATGTAAGCGCTTGCACAAATGGAGCGAAACTCGGTTTTGGGCGGCCCGAAACACGGTTTGATAAGCAGGCCGCGGCCCGCCTAGCGTGGAAACCGGCGCCGGAAGAGATCATCTTCCGGGTCGCCTCGCGGGGCACTACCCAAGCCCCGTACCCCTCGACACAAAGGCGTCCTCGATGACGCCTGCGCGTTGTCGGGAACGCCGGAGTTTCGGGAAAAGGGCATATGCCCGTCTTCCACGAATGGTCTTACTCCGCGAGAAGAGCAAAAAATGCACAAGCACCCCAACACACCCCGGATGCTGCGGTGGCGCCCCGCCGCCGCAGCACTGGCAGCGGCCGTGGCGGCCTCTGCCTTCCTTGCGGTTCCGTCGGCCCAGGCCAACGAACCCGCGGACCCGCCCGCCGCTGAGCAGATGCCTGCCCCCACCCCCGGCTTCCCGCTGCCCACCGATCACAGCCAGAAGGCCTACGACCCGGCGGCGGACTTCACCTCGAAGTGGACCCGCGCCGACGCCAAGCAGATCATGGCGCAGAGCGATTCCACAGTGACGCCCGGCCAGAACTCCATGAGCCCCGACGTCACCATGCCGGAAATCCCCGAGGATTTCCCCGCCATGAATGACGACGTCTGGGTCTGGGACACCTGGTCCCTGACTGACGAGAACGCCAACCAGATCAGCTACAAGGGCTACGACGTCATCTTCTCCCTGGTCGCCGACCGGCACGCCGGCTACGGTTTCGACCAGCGCCACTGGAACGCCCGGATCGGTTACTTCTTCCGCAAGACCAACGCCGACCCGGCCAAGGACAAGTGGAACTACGGCGGACACCTGTTCCTGGACAACACCTCCATCGGCAACACCGAATGGTCCGGCTCCACCCGCCTGATGCAGGGCAACCACGTCAACGTGTTCTACACCGCCACCACGTTCTACGACGTGGCCGAGCGGAACGCCGGCGGCGGCGGCATCGCGCCGGACGCAGCCATCGCCAAGGCGCTGGGCAACATCCACGCCGACAAGAACGGCGTCACGTTCGACGGCTTCCAGCACACCAAGCTGCTTGAGCCGGACGGCAAGATGTACCAGAACAAGGCACAGAACCCGGGCTTCGCCTTCCGCGACCCCTACACGTTCGCGGACCCGGCCCACCCGGGCAAGACCTTCATGGTCTTCGAAGGCAACACCGGCGGTAAGCGCGGCGAATACGAGTGCAAGCCCGAGGACCTGGGCTACAAGCCGGGCGACCCCAACGCCGAGAACCTCAACGAGGTCAACAGCAGCGGCGCCTACTACCAGACCGCCAACGTCGGGCTGGCCGTGGCGGACAACAAGGACCTGACCAAGTGGTCCTTCCTGCCGCCGGTTCTCTCCGCCAACTGCGTGAACGACCAGACTGAGCGTCCGCAGATCTTCATCCAGAACGAAGGCGGAAAGAACAAGTACTACCTGTTCACCATCAGCCACCAGTTCACCTACGCAGCCGGCATGCGTGGACCGGACGGTGTCTACGGCTTCGTCGGCGACGGCGTCCGTTCCGACTACCAGCCGATGAACAACAGCGGCCTGGCCCTGGGCTCACCGACGGACCTCAACCTCCCGTCCGAGTCCCCGGAGGCTCCCACCCCGAACCAGAACGGCCGCCAGTTCCAGGCCTACTCGCACTACGTACAGCCGGGCGGCCTGGTGCAGTCCTTCATCGACAACGTGAACGGCGTCCGCGGCGGCTCACTCTCGCCCACCGTGAAGATCAACTTCCGTGACGGCGTGTCCCAGGTGGACCGCAGCTTTGGCAAGAACGGCCTCGGCCCGTTCGGCTACCTGCCCACCAACCTCAAGGTTGGCGGCGAAGGTCTCTACAAGTAACACCGCCGGGTAGCTTCACACCCGCAGCAGCAGGGGCGTCCGGAATTATCCGGACGCCCCTGTTCCTTTTTGTGCCTCTTATTTTGTACCTCTTATATACGGATGCATCTGCGGCCGAAAACGGGAAGCCTGCCTCGTTCAAGGGGAAGCGTCAGCAGTCCCGCATGGAATCCCGCACGTCATCCGGGCTAGACTCGCACGCCGGGGACAGAACGCCAATGCCGCCAGCTGCCGGAACGGAGCGGGCGGCGCAATCTCAACCAGAAAAGTGACTTTTGAAAAACCTTGCACGCCCTCTGACCGCAGCCGCCCTCTTTGCCGCACTGGCACTCACCGCATGCTCCGCACCCGAAGCCGGCAGCGCGCCGTCGTCGTCCGCTCCCGCAACCGCCACGGCAACGGCGACACCCAGCAAGAGTTCCGGGCCGTACGGGGACTTCCCTTCCGCAGCGGAGGCGTGCACCACCATCTCCCAGCAGGCCACCGGCGCCTCACTGTTCCCGCTCTCGGCCGCCCAGGGCAAAACGGCGGAACTGGAGCAGCTCAAGGCTGAGCTCAGCGAAACCGCCGAACGGGTTCCGGACGAGCTCAAAGCCGATTTCGCCAACCTCAACGATGTAGCCGTCGCCGGGTTGAGCGACCAGACGGTGTACTCGAGCGGAAAGTTCGACGCCGCCATGACCCCGGTTACGGCCTGGCTCGCCGCCAACTGCAAGTAGCGGATTTCGGCTCAGCAATTTCCACTGGCGTTCAGCCGCTTCCCCCGGCCAAGGGATAGGGTGGTGTTCAAGAGAAGGGGAGTGCCTGATGGAATACCAGAATCCACATCCCGCGCCGGGGGCCCACGCTGAACCAGGCAGTGCCCTGCCGGCCGGCACCGGACGTACCGTCATTTCCGAAACGGCAGTTGCCAAGGTAGCCGGCATCGCCGCCCGCGCCGTGCCGGGCGTCTATTCGCTCGGCACCGGACCGTCCCGTGCCCTCGGAGCCATCCGGGACGCCGTGGGCAGCTCGGACCACGCCGCCGGAGTCCACGCGGAAGTCGGCGAGACGCAGGTGGCAGTGGACATCAACCTCGTTGCCGTCTACGGGACGCCGTTACACTCCCTGGCGGACCAGGTCCGCGCCGCCGTCTATACCGCCGTGGAAGAGCTCGTGGGCCTGCAGGTCATCGAGGTCAACGTGGAGATCAACGACGTCTACGTGGCAGGTCCGGCAAAGCCCGGCCTGCCCGTGGAAGCCCGGACTGAAAAGGAGGCCATCCAGTGAACCTGACCGTGGTGGGAATTGCAGTGGGCGCCTTCGTGGCCTTTATGTCGTTCCAGTTCGGCGTCTGGGGCTTCCTGGTTTCGCTGCTGTTCATGGGGATCGGTGCCCTTCTTGGCCGCGCCGCGGAAGGGAAACTTGACCTGCGCAGCGTGTTCGATGCCATCACTGGCCGGCGCTCGTCCTCATGAGCAGCGCGGCCGGAACCGTGGCCGGTGGCTCCGTGATGGCCGGACACAACCGCATCAGTACGCAGGCGCTCACCAGCCTTGCCAGGGCGGCTGCCGCTGAGGCCCTGGGGGTCCCGGCGCACGACGTCCGGGCTGACTGGTCCGACGACGACGGCCTGCTGGCCTTGTCGCTCGTCCTGCCTATCAGGATCCCGCCATTAACAACGGTCCTGCGCGATCCGGGCCGCGTCGCCGGATTCGGCGGATCCATCTGGGAGCGCGCCGTTGCGGCCAAAGCCGTCATCCTGCACCGCGTTGCGGAACTTAGCGGGGCGCAGTTGAGCCGGGTCGACATCCGGATCAGCGGCGCCGCCATCAGCGAAGGGGGAAGGGTCCAGTGAACGACGCAACGGACGTCCGCCCAAAGGGCAGCCACTCCGCGGGTCACGGCGCGGATACCGCCTCCGCTGGCCCTGCCGCGGATTCCCGCGGCACCGGAATGCGGCGGATCCTGGACCGCGAAACGCGCTCTTCCCGGGCCGGAGTGTCCGGCATCGCCGCGGTCCTGGTGGTGCTCCTGTGCGGTTACGGTCTCCTCGAAGCTGCGGTGCGCGCCATCGGGCAGCCGCCGTGGCTCATCGATCCGGAGACTGCGGCGGAGCGCATCGTCGCCCTCCCGCAGGGCATACCACCCCTGCTGCTCGGTGTCATCGGAGCCGTCACGGCCATGGTGGGGCTGTTCTTCTTCCTCAATGCGGTGCTGCCCGGACGGCGGGCCAGGCACCTGCTCTCGGATCCCCGCGCCGGAGTGGTGGTTGACGACGAAGTGATCGCCTCCGCGCTTGCCCGCCGTGCCCGCCTGGCCGCGAACGTCACCCCGGAACAGGTGATGGTGGTAGTTTCGCAGCGGCAGGTAACCGTCAGCGTGCGTCCCACGTCCGGGGTGCCGGTCAGCGAAAACGCCGTCCTGGCGTCGGTGCTGGAGGAACTGCGGGAGATGGCCCCCGCTCCCATGCCCGAAGTACGCGTCAGCGTGGCCACGTCCGGGGTGATCGGGGCATGAACAACACCCCCAGAGTACTTAACCGGATCCTGATCGGAATCCTGGGCCTGAAACTGCTGGTCATCGGACTGCTCCTGGTCACGCTGGCCACCGTGCCGGCCGCGGGACCGTGGTGGCAGCAGTGGTCCGCCGGCGTGTGGAGCGGAATGAGCCAGCTCTTCCAGCACACCGGAGTTCCGGGCCGTGAGGAAAGCTGGCTGTGGGCCGTGCTCGCACTGCTGTTGGTCGGGGTCATTGCCGCGATGATCGCGTGGGTGGCTCAGCAGGGCAAAGGCCGCTCCGGCCTGATTGTCGCCGAGGACGACGCCGGCGATTTCCCCGGCAACGTGCGGATCGGCGGCGGCGTGGCCGAACAGGCGCTGCGGGCGGCATTGGCCGAACGGCAGGACCTCGCCGGCGCCATGGTAGCCACCTACGAGATCCGCGGCGAGCCCGCGTTGAAGATCCGGCTGCAGCCGCGCCACGGTGTGGCCCCGCACCTCCTTGCCGCGGATGTTTCCGCCCTCGTGGAGGCGCTGGACGCCGTCGTCGGCAAACGCACGCCAGTGCTGATCCACATAAGTGCGGGTGCCCGTTCACGGTTCAGCCGGGCCGAACGCGTCCGCTGACACGCGGGCCCGGCCGCAGGGCCCAAGCCCGGCAGGGCCCAAGCGCGAAAAGCCCGAACGCAGCAGGGGCTCCGTTCCGGAAGGGAGCCCCTGCTGCCTTGTGCGGGAGCTGTGTGCTTGAGCCGTGTGCTTTAGCCGGCGAGGAGGTACGCGGCGGAGTTCGGTGCCAGCTTCCGTGCGCCGGCCAGGTCCGTCTTCGCTTCGGCGTCGCCACCCGTCACAGCATCCGGCATGCTGGCCAGGGCGACCCGGTATCCGTCCGGCAGCGGGGCTGCGGCAATGCCCATGTTGGCGATCACCAGGACGTCCCCGTTGCGGAAGGCGAGGACACCGTCGGCGGGCTCGTGCGAAGCTGCCCAGACGAAGCTCCCGGCGCCCAGCCGGTGTTCGCGGCGGAGGGCCAGTGCCGCACGGTACAGCTCCAGGGTGGAACCGGCGACGCCGTCCTGACGGTCCGCGGCCAATACACCGAACGACTCGGGCTGGGGGAGCCAGGGGGCGGCCGGCGCGTTGGCTGCTCCTGTTCCGGCTCCTGTTCCTGTTCCGGCTGCCGACGCGAACCCGTAGCCCGGTTCCCCGGACTTCCACGGAAGCGGGACACGGCAGCCGTCGCGGCCGCGTTCCACGCCGTTGGTCCGGAAGAACGTGGGGTCCTGGCGGGCTTCGGCCGGGACGGCGGTGTGCTCGGGTAGGCCCAGTTCCTCGCCCTGGTACAGGTAGGCCGAACCCGGGAGGGCCAGCGAAACCATGGTGGCGGCCCGGGCACGTGCCAGGCCCAGTCCGGCGTCGGGCTGCTCATCCTCGGCGGCAATGCCCTTCGGGAACGTGGTGGGGTCCTTGAGCCCGAAGCGTGTGCTATGCCGGACGGTGTCGTGGTTGCTGAGCACCCACGTGGTGGTGGCACCCACGGTGGCGGCAGCGCGCAGTGAAGCCTCAATGGCCACGGCAGTCCGTGCGGCATCCCAGCCGGCCAGCAGGAAGTCGAAGTTGAATGCCTGCTGCATTTCATCCGGCCGGACATACCGGGCCAGCCGCTCGGCCGGCTCCACCCAGGCCTCGGCCACCAGCATGCGGTCGCCGTCGTATTCGGCCAGCACCCGGTTCCAGTCACGGTAGATGTCGTGGACGCCGTCCTGGTCAAAGAACGGCGACGGCGGATAGAGCGGCGAGACCGGCTGGTGCCCGTCACCTTCGCCGGCTGTGGCTGCGGTGACGGCGGCGCCGCCGGCAGCGGCAGGGGCAGTGCTACCGGCGGCAGCAGCGTGGGCGCGGTGCGGTTCCTCCGCTTCGGTATGGCCGCCGTGGGCATCGCCGGGTAGTTCGGTGGCCCCTTCCACCATGGCCGCGGAGCCTTCCCAATCGGGCAGTCCCGCTTCCTTGACCATGCCGTGGGCCACGTCCACGCGGAACCCGTCCACGCCGCGGTCCAGCCAGAACCGCAGCACCGAGCGCATTTCCTCCTTGACCTCGGCGTTTTCCCAGTTCAGGTCCGGCTGCTTGGTGTCGAACAGGTGCAGGTACCATTCGCCGGGCGCGCCGTCGGCCTCCGTCACGCGGGTCCAGGCCGGGCCGCCAAAGATGGACTTCCAGTTGTTCGGTGCCAGGTCGCCGTCGCCGGAACCGGGAACTGAATCCTTGCCGGGCCGGAACATGTACCGGTCCCGTTCACGGGACCCCGGGGCCGCTGCAAGGGCCTCCTGGAACCAGGCGTGTTCGTCCGAGGTGTGGTTGGGGACCAGATCAACGATCACCTTGAGCCCCAGGCCGTGAGCTTTCTGCAACATTTCGTCGAAGTCCGCCAGGGTGCCGAACAGCGGGTCCACTTCGCGGTAGTCGGCGACGTCGTACCCGGCATCGGCCTGCGGTGACTTGTAGAAGGGGGACAGCCAGACGGCATCAACCCCGAGCTTGTGCAAATGGTCCAAATGCGCCGTAACACCGCGGAGATCGCCCATCCCGTCCCCGTTCGCGTCGGCGAAGGACCGGGGGTAGACCTGGTAAACAACGGCGCTGGCCCACCAAGCCTTGATCGAGGAGCCGGCAGTGGGGACTGGGCTGTATGCCACAGATATCCTTTCCATAAACTTCGGTGTAAACGCTTGCATTTCTCACCGCAACGTTACTAGTGTGATGGGCACCACTTCAACCGCACCCCCGATCTTGCTCGACACTCAGCGAGGAGTCTCTTTTTATGAAATCCCCTAAGTTCCTTTTGCCGGCCGCTGCCGCCGGCGTACTGGCGTTAACCCTCTCCGCCTGCGGTGGCGGAGGCGGCACCACGGGCGGCGGAGGCGGCGGCGACGCCGAACAGGGCCTCGACGGCCGCGGCCCCATCACGTACGTCCAGGGCAAGGACAACAGCAATGTTGTCCGTCCGCTGGTCGAAAAGTGGAATGCGGCCCACCCGAATGAGAAGGTCACTTTCAAGGAGCAGACCGACCAGGCCGACCAGCAGCACGATGACCTGGTCCAGAACTACCAGGCGAAGAACGCCAACTACGACGTCGCCAGTGTCGACGTTGTGTGGACTGCTGAATTCGCTGCCAAGGGCTGGCTCCAGCCGCTCAAGGACAAGATGGCAGTGGACACGGCGGGCATGCTGGCTCCCACTGTTGAAGCCGGTTCCTACAAGGGCACCCTGTACGCGGCACCGGTTTCCTCCGACGGTGGCATCCTCTATTACCGCAAGGACCTTGTTCCTACGGCGCCCACCACATGGGCCGAAATGATGGAGATGTGCTCCATCGCCAAGGCGAACAACATCGGCTGCTACTCGGGCCAGTACAAGCAGTACGAAGGCCTTACGGTCAACGCGTCCGAGGCCATCAACTCTTTCGGCGGCTCTGTCCTGGACAAGGACGGCAAGCCCAGCCTCAACACGCCCGAGGCCAAGGAAGGCCTTGAGAACCTGGTGAAGGCCTTCGCCGACGGCAACATCCCGAAGGAAGCCATCACCTACCAGGAAGAGGAAAGCCGCCGCGCGTTCCAGGACGGCAACCTGCTGTTCCACCGCAACTGGCCGTACGTCTACAACCTGGCCACCACTGAAGGATCGTCCAAGGTCAAGGACGTCCTCGGCATGACAGCGCTCCCGGGCAAGGACGGCCCCGGCGCCTCGTCACTGGGCGGACACAGCGCAGCCATCAGCGTGTACTCGAAGAACAAGGCCACGGCCCATGACTTCGTGAAGTTCCTGGTCGAGGAAGAGCAGCAGAAGTTCTTCGCCACCCAGGGCTCGCTGGCCCCCGTGCTCGGCGACCTGTACGAGGACAAGGAACTCGTGGCCAAGCTGCCGTACCTGCCGGTGCTGAAGACCTCCATCGAGAACGCCGTGCCGCGTCCGGTTACGCCGTTCTACCCGGCCGTCACCCAGGCCATCCAGGAAAACTCCTACGCAGCACTCAAGGGCGAAAAGTCGGTGGAACAGGCTCTGTCTGACATGCAGAAGTCCATCGAAACCGCCGGTGCGGGATCGTAGTTTAGCCATGGCAACCGAATTGGGCCCGACGCCGGTCAAGTCACCGGCGTCGGGCGGTACCCCGGTCCACCACGGCCCCAAGGGCGTGGGCGAGGACAACAAGATCCTGAGCCAGGGCAAATGGGCTTCCTGGCTCCTTGCCCCCACCGTCATTGCCTTGGCAATGGTGATCGTTTACCCGATCATCAGTGCCATCGTGATGTCCTTCCAGAAGGACGCCGGACTGGATCCCGTCACTGGGCTGTTCACCGCCGGCGGTCCGGCGGGCGTCCAAAACTATGTCAACTGGATCGCGCAGCAGTGTGCGGCTCCCGGCGGCGGAACTGTCGCTTGTCCTCCCGGAACCCTCGGTGCACAGTTCTGGTCGGCAACGGCAACCACGTTCCTCTTTACTGTCATCACGGTGACGTTCGAGACAATCCTTGGCTTCTGGATGGCCATGATCATGGCCCGCACGTTCAAGGGCCGCAGCCTGGTCCGTGCGGCTGTCCTGGTGCCGTGGGCCATCCCCACCGCCGTCACCGCGCAGCTGTGGCTGTTCATCTTCGCCTTCGAGGGCATCGCCAACAACCTGTTCAACGCCAGCATCCTCTGGACCGGCAGCGAATGGCCGGCCAAATGGGCGGTGATCATTGCCGATACGTGGAAAACCACGCCCTTCATGGCGCTGCTGATCCTGGCCGGCCTGCAGATGATCCCGGCCGAGGTCTATGAAGCGGCCAAGGTGGACGGCGCCACTGCCTGGCAGCGGTTCCGGCTGATCACGCTCCCGCTGGTAAAGCCTGCCCTGATGGTGGCCGTCCTGTTCCGTACCCTGGACGCTTTGCGCATGTTCGACCTGCCCTACATCCTGACGGGCGGTGCGAACAACACCACCACACTGTCCATCCTGGTGATCAACCAGATCAGGCAAGGGTTCAACGCGGCCGCGGCGCTATCCACCATCACGTTCATCATCATCTTCATCGTCGCCTTCATTTTCGTCCGCTTCCTGGGCGCCAATGTTGTGGAACAAAGCGGCGCCACGGGTAAGGGGAAGAAATGAGCACCGGGACAGCCCTCCGTGCCGAACAGGACAGGGGCCGCAAGGCCTCCCAGAACCGCGAAAAATGGGCACAGGGGCGCACGTACATCAGCGCCGCCGTGATCCTGATCTGGTGCCTGGCGCCCGCGTACTGGATGGTGGTGACAGCGTTCAGGGAAGTGGGCTTTACCTACGACACCTCGCTGCTGCCAACCCACGTCACGCTGGACAACTTCATCACCGCGTTCGACACCTCCTTTGGCAACAGGTTCGGCCAGGCGCTGATCAACAGCATTTTCATCGGCGTCACGGTGACGGTCATCTCGCTGCTGATCGGCGTGTTCGCCGCTTACGCCCTGGCGCGCCTGAACTTCCGGTTCAAGTACCTGGTGCTGGGCTTCATCCTGGGCGCATCCATGTTCCCGGGCGTCGCGCTCATCACCCCGCTCTTCCAGCTGTTCACCAACATCGGCTGGATGGGCACCTACCAGGCGCTGATCATCCCGAACATCTCGTTCGTGCTGCCGCTGACCGTGTACACCATGACGTCCTTCTTCCGCGAAATGCCGTGGGAGCTGGAGGAATCGGCCCGCGTGGACGGCTGCACCCAGGGGCAGGCGTTCCGGAAGGTGATCATGCCTTTGGCGGCGCCGGCCATCTTCACCACGGCCATTCTGGCGTTCATTTCCTCTTGGAATGAGTTCCTGATCGCCAGCCAGCTCTCCAGCGACGCGACCCAGCCGGTGACGGTGGCCATCGCGAGCTTCGCCGGGGCACAACCGAACCAGATTCCGTACACGGCCATCATGGCCGCCGGAACCATCGTCACCATTCCCTTGGTGATCCTGGTCCTGGTCTTCCAGCGCAAGATTGTTGCCGGCCTCACCGCCGGCGCCGTCAAGTGATCCGTCAAGTGACAGGTACGGCTATGGGCGCGGAACAGAACCACGGACGGGTCCGCAGTGAACACAAGCGGGCCCGCTCCGGGGAAGATTTCGACATCATCATCGGATTCCTGGGGTTCTGGGCCGTCGTCCTGCTGGTGGTTACCGTCTGGATGGAGGTGACCGCCCAGCCGGCCCTCGGCTGGGCGCTGGGCCTCTTGGCCACGCTGCTGGCGCTATACGGGATGGTACGGGTTCGCCGCAGGCTGCCCGCCAGGACCGCTACGCGTAAGAAATAGGAGCTGATCAAGAGCTCAACGGCTGAGCGGAATAGACTGGTTTGTTGCCGCAGAACACCAGGTAGCAAGACTCTGCGGACAGCTGACAAGGGGAAATACCGTGGCACGCACATCTGACAGGGCTCAACGGGGCGGCCATTCCGGCGTCAGCATTGAGGATGTTGCCGCAGCCGCCGGGGTTTCCACCGCCACCGTCTCGCGCGCAGTCCGCGGACTGCCCAGGGTTTCACCGGCCACCCGGGAAAAAATTCTCGAGGTGGCCGGTGCCTTGGGCTACGTGGCATCCTCGTCCGCCTCGGGGCTGGCCACCGGGCGGACCAAGACCATCGGTGTGCTGGCGCCGTTCGTGAGCCGCTGGTTCTTCTCGAAGGCCATCGAGGGCGCGGACCGGGAATTGCACGCCCGCCAGTACAACCTCTCGCTGTTCAATCTGGGCGGGCACGGCAGCAACCGTGAGCGGCTCTTCAGCAAGACCATGGTCTACAAGCAGATCGATGCCCTCCTGGTGCTTTGTATGGCGCTGACGCACGACGAAATCGAGCACCTGCAAAAAATCGACATTCCCTTGGTGGTGGTCGGCGGCCACGTGGAGGAGTGCCCCTACATCGGCATCGATGACTACGCTGCTGCGTCCACCGCCGTGCGGCACCTGATCAGCCTGGGCCACAAGGACATCGCCCTCCTGCATGGCGACGACGAAACCGACCTGAACTTCGACGTTCCCCGTGTCCGCATCAAGGCGTTCCAGGACGTCATGGCCGGATCCGGGCTGACGGTACGGCCGGAATGGGATGAGTGGGGCGACTTCACGGTCCGCAGCGGGCAGGATGCGTTCACCCGGATGTGGGCCCGGCCCGGGCCGAAACCCACCGCAATCTTCTGTGCGTCGGACGAGATGGCCATGGGCGTGATCTTCGAAGCCTACAAAGTGGGCGTCCGCGTGCCCGAAGACCTGTCCGTCATCGGGATCGACGACCACGATTTCTCGGACGCCATGGGACTGACCACCGTGCGGCAGCGGCCTGACGAACAGGCTGAACTCGGCACCAAGATGCTGCTGGATGAGCTTGACGGTGCCATCGGTTCGGTCCACTCGACGGTAGCGCCGCACCAGCTGATCGTCAGGAGAACGACGGCGCCGCCCCCTTCCCGCGGACAACGCCAGCTAAAAGCCTAGGTGTATTGTCCACGGACGTTAGGAACGTGCGGCGTGGTTAGGTGACAAAAAGAAGACCTCCGAGTGGAGTGGGGCTTG
>NZ_PJIL01000058.1 GCF_002929335.1 Arthrobacter sp. Y81 | reverse complement strand
GAACGTAAGCCGGATTGGATCAAAGCCAAGGTCCAGATGGGCCCGGAGTTCGTCCAGCTCAAGAACCTGGTCAAGAAGGAGGGCCTCCACACGGTGTGTGAGGAGGCCGGCTGCCCCAATATCTTCGAGTGCTGGGAAGACAAGGAAGCCACCTTCCTGATCGGCGGCTCCGAATGCACCCGGCGCTGCGATTTCTGCCAGATCGACACCGGCAAGCCCTCCCCGGTGGACATGTTCGAACCCACCAAGGTGGCCCGTTCGGTCCAGGCCATGCAGCTGCGCTACGCCACCGTCACCGGCGTGGCCCGCGACGACCTCGCCGACGAGGGCGTCTGGCTCTACGCCGAAACGGTCCGCAAGATCCACGAACTGAACCCCGGCACCGGCGTGGAACTGCTGATCCCGGACTTCTCCGGCAAGCCCGAACACATCGCAGCGATCTGCGACTCCAAGCCCGAGGTCTTCGCCCACAACGTCGAAACCGTGCCCCGGATCTTCAAGCGCATCCGCCCGGCGTTCCGCTACGACCGCTCCCTGGACGTCATCACCCAGGGCCGGAACCTGGGTATGGTCACCAAGTCCAACCTGATCCTGGGCATGGGCGAAACCCGCGAGGAAATCTCCGAAGCCCTCCAGGACCTGCACGACGCCGGCTGCGACCTGATCACCATCACCCAGTACCTGCGCCCCTCCGAACGCCACCTCCCGGTGGACCGCTGGGTCAAGCCGCAGGAATTCGTCGACCTCGCCACCGAGGCCGAGGAAATCGGCTTCCTCGGCGTCATGTCCGGCCCGCTAGTCCGGTCCTCCTACCGCGCCGGACGCCTCTGGGCCACCGCAATGCGCAAAAAGGGCTGGGAAATCCCCGCAGAACTCGCCCACATCGAAAGCTCAGGCACCACCCGCCAGGAAGCCAGCTCCCTGATCGCAGCGCACTCC
>NZ_PJIL01000057.1 GCF_002929335.1 Arthrobacter sp. Y81 | reverse complement strand
GGTTACTCTGTAGGGTGCAGCTCAACGTCAATTTTAGTAGCTAAAGAAGGAGAAGAATACACATCGAGAAAAAGTGGAATTACAGAAAGAAAATGAACACAAAACCAGTTGCAAGAAAACAGGTATATAGGTCATGTAGTTATGTTGGAAGGTTGAAAAGAGTCAGACATGAGGGCCCCCCCATACTGCCCAGTTGGCTTCACTTCCCACGCGGGGCATGCTGTGAATCCTGGAATAGTCATCAACTTTGAAGTTGGCACCACACATTATCCCTTCACTGTCAATCCTGGGCATTGCCTTCATCTTGTTCATCGGATGTTCAAAGCTCCTCAACCCTCCCTCACTGTGGAACATACACCCTGTTGGGAAGGGGGCAAATGATTTAGCACAGCTTGCTTTTATGACCTCCAAATTGTCAGAAATCACCAGCCACCCATCACCTCCAATACCCCAATACATCTTCACCCCCTCATCCGCACCCAATGCAGCAAAAACAGTTCCAGCCTTGCTATCAAAGAGCACAAATCCAAAGCTGCCATCCATGTCTTTAAGGACCTGATCAGCTGGATAGGGACCCCTGTCGCGGAGGGTTCGGTATGCTTCAATCACAAGCATTGCCTCATTAGTGCCCTTAGACAGTCCATATTGCCTGATGAGGCTGCATAGGTTGTTCAATGTCCCCAAGAATATGCAGTATATGTCATCCAAACCACAGAAAAACCTGTGTTGGGTGGAGTAGGGTGGGCATGGAGGAATATAAGAAAGCAATGCTGCATCTCCAAGACTAATTAAGAAAGCATTAGTGGAATGGCATGACTGAAAATCCTTGAGAGTCTCTTCTGGAACCTTGGGCTTCACAGATACCTTCACGGAAGCTGGGCTGTTCAGCTCCTGCGGCGGTTCCACCAATCCCTTGTTAAATATCGCCAACATTTTCTTCTTCTTTCTGCCTAGAAAAATCTCC
>NZ_PJIL01000056.1 GCF_002929335.1 Arthrobacter sp. Y81 | reverse complement strand
GCCAGGGTACCCTTGAGAACATCCCACATGGTCCAGTCCACATATGGTGTGGTGACCGCACCCAGCCGAATATTGAGGACATGGGCAACTTCTACTCTGCGGCCAGAGACCCAATCTTCTTCTCTCACCATTCTAATGTGGACCGCATGTGGACGGTGTGGAAAGGGTTAGGAGGCAAGAGAAAGGACTTCACCGACCCAGATTGGCTAGACGCTGGGTTCGTCTTCTACGACGAGAATGCCCAACTTATTCGCGTGAAGGTCCGCGACTGTCTCGACCCTACCAAACTCAGGTATGCCTATCAGGAGGTTGATATTCCATGGCTGAAATCCCGTCCAAAGCCCCGTCAAATATTGAAGAAGGTCGTCAATAAATTGAAGCACAAGTCTGGAGTAGCGAATGCAGCCGAAATTCCAAGTAGCAGCAGCATCGTCTTCCCCATAAAATTGGACTCAACGTTGAGAGTTGATGTTCCAAGGCCAAGGAAATCAAGGAGTAAGAAGGAGAAGGAGGATGAAGAAGAAGTGCTGGTGATCAAAGGAATAGAGCTAGAAAGGGATAAGTTCGTGAAGTTTGACATATTCATCAACGACGAAGACGATCCAGTCAGCAGGCCTGACAACACGGAGTTTGCCGGAAGCTTTGTGAACGTGCCACACCAACACTCCCATGGGAAAAAGAAGAACACGATCCTCAGGATAGGGATTAGTGAATTGTTGGAGGATTTGGAAGCCGAAGATGATGACAGTGTGGTGGTGACTTTGGTCCCTCGTTATGGGGCCGATGTTATCACCATTGGCGGAATTGAAATTGAGCTTGCCTCTTGATCACCTCACTACTCTTCATCAGAATAATGGCGCCCTGATTTCCATCCAGGATTGCAATGATTTCCAGCTCTTTTTGTGTGTGCATCAAATCGAATTTCGTCGACACTTCCTCCCTTTATGTGATTGGAATGTCTGTAATACCCCATTTTTGGATTTGAACTATGGATTTCTTTGATCCACTGGGACATGATGTAATGGGGAATGAATA
>NZ_PJIL01000055.1 GCF_002929335.1 Arthrobacter sp. Y81 | reverse complement strand
AGCACCGCGAACGACGAAGTTCATCCCAAGGAGAAAAAGCATGGACGAGACTAAACCGACACTCTTGGTACTGGACGACTGGGAAGGAAAAATCAGCACCGCACCCGCCATGGCCAAGCTGCGCTCGATGGCTGACGTGCGGATCCTGGACAGGCCCCTCAGCGAACTGCCCGACGACGAGATTCGGGACGCCAGCTTCATCATGGCGATTCGGGAACGAACCAAGATTGACCGCAACCTTTTGGATCGGCTTCCAAGACTTGAATTGATCCTTCAGACCGGCGGGCATGCCTATCACATCGACGTTGACGAGGCGGCCGAACGCGGCATCACAGTGACGCTCTGGCGGCAGCACGACGCCTGTGAAGCCGCTGTACGGGAACTAACAATGGGGTTAATGATTGCGGCGCTTCGGCGCTTCCCTGAAGCGGTACGTTCTGCAGACAGCGGGGAATGGCCGTTGTTGCTCGGAGCGACGTTGAGGGGCCGGCGTCTGGGTATTCTGGGCATGGGGCTGCAGGGCCAGGCTGTGGCGAAGCTCGGTCAGGCCTTTGACATGGATGTGGTGGCCCTGGCCCGCCCAGGTAGCACCCGGAATACGGATGACGGAGTGCCGCGCCTTCCGATCAACGAACTATTGGCCACGTCCGACGTGGTCAGTGTTCACCTGAGACTCTCGGAAGAATCACGCGGCTACCTGAGTGCAGCCAGACTTCAAGCAATGAAGCCTGGATCTGTGTTGGTGAATACAGCACGGGGAGCGATAGTCGACCAGGAAGCCCTTGCCCATGCTCTCCGCCATGGACCGCTCGGCGCAGCCGGCCTGGACGTATTCACGGACGAACCGCTGCCTGCCGCCTCACCCCTTCGTTCGCTTCCCAACGTCGTGCTGACTCCCCACATCGGTTGGACCGTGACAGAAGCCTTCGAAGAATTTACCGAAGGCGCCGCGGGGCAACTCGAGGATTACCTCGCAGGAAATCTGAGCGAAAAAGAGCTGGCCTTCAAACCTCGCCCGCGCAAAATCGAAGGACGGCTGGGAGGCGTTGTTTCCGTATGAT
>NZ_PJIL01000054.1 GCF_002929335.1 Arthrobacter sp. Y81 | reverse complement strand
TGTATTGTCCACGGACGTTAGGAACGTGCGGCGTGGTTAGGTGACAAAAAGAAGACCTCCGAGTGGAGTGGGGCTTGTCTAGAGTCCGAACCACAAGGAGGTCTTCAATGTCCCATGCTAACGCGATCCTGACACCGAAGGGCAGGCTGCGAGTGGCCCGGTGTGTGGTCGATGATGGGTGGCCGCTGCGCCGGGCGGCTGAGCGGTTCCAGGTGTCGGTCACGACCGCATCGCGATGGGCCGGCCGTTACCGGGAGCACGGTGAGGACGGGATGGACGATCTTTCCAGCCGGCCGGCCAATTCACCGCGACGGACCTCCGTGCGGCGCGAACGCCGGATTATCGCGATCAGGGTCAATCGCCGGTGGGGACCGGCGCGGATCGGTTATCTGTTGGGCATCCACCCCTCTACTGTGCACCGGGTGCTGTCCAGGTTTGGGCTGGCCAGGCTGTCGTGGCTGGACCGTGCCACCGGCAGGGTGATCCGCCGCTACGAACACGCGCAGCCCGGGGAACTGGTCCACGTCGATATCAAGAAACTCGGACGGATCCCTGACGGCGGAGGCCACCGCAGCCTGGGCAGAGCGGCCGGAAAACGGAATAAGACCGGAACGGCGGGGAACCGGCGACCGGGCTACGCTTTCCTGCACAACGCCGTCGATGACCATTCCCGGCTGGCGTACACCGAGATCCTCGGCGATGAGAAAAAGGAAACCGCGGCCGCGTTCTGGGAACGCGCCAGCGCCTATTTTGAATCCTGCGGCATCACGGTCAAACGGGTTCTGACGGACAACGGCTCCTGCTACCGCTCCTACGCGTTCAAGGACGCCCTGGGCCCGGAGATCAAGCACAAGCGCACCCGCCCGTACAGGCCCCAGACCAACGGCAAAGTCGAGCGCTACAACCGCACAATGCTCGATGAATGGGCCTACGCCAAACCCTATGCATCAGAATCAGAGCGTGTTGCCGCCTTCAGCGACTGGCTCCATCACTACAATCATCACCGAGGCCACACCTCACTCAAAGGTCAGCCACCGGCCAGCCGCGTCACTAACCTCTCAGGTCAATACA
>NZ_PJIL01000005.1 GCF_002929335.1 Arthrobacter sp. Y81 | reverse complement strand
CGAAACCGGCAAGGACATGAGCTCCAAATACAAGGAAACCGCCATGGGCGGCCTCGCCGTCAATGTCGTGGAGTGCTGACTCAGTTGTGCAGCGCCGCCCACAAGTTCAGGCTGGCGGCGAACACCAGCCAGGAGACATAGGGCAACAACAGGAGGCCGGCGGCGCGACTGATGGGGCCGAAATACAGGACGGTCACGGTCACAGCGATTATCAGGGCGATGATGACGGCGAAGCCCAGCCAGAGCGCCGGCGTGCCCATCACCGGATAGAGGCCGAAGAACACCGGCGTCCACAGCAGGTTTAGCAGCAGCTGGATCCCGTAGGCAACCAACGCAGGTCTGGTGCGTTCAGTGAGGCGGCGCCAGACGAGCCATGCGGCCACTGCCATGGCGACATAGAGCAGCGTCCAGACCGGGCCGAACACCCAGTTGGGCGGTGACCATGGGGCCTTGTCCGCGGCGACGTACCAGCCGTTCACATTGTTCAGCGTGGCGATGGCACCCAGCCAGGAGACCAGCGCGGAAGCCGCCAGGAACACCGCCAGTCCGAGCACCTGAACGCCGGCGCTGTGGCTTTCGAAGCTGGACTCGGACCCGCGGACGGACGCGCCGGGACCGTTGAAGGGGCCGCCGTCGGGACCGGGCGTGGATTGTTCGTGGTGAGCCTGCATCCTTCAACCCTTGCCAGTCCGGAGCGCCGCGTCAAGCGCCGGACCGGCACGGGCGCGTAGGCACTGGGTTTCCCCGTCCACCCGCTCTGTTCACAGTCAGGGGGCAGTGCCACTATGGAGCTATGAGTGGGGGATACGACCGGGACTTCTTGCGGGCACGCCTTGAGCTGCCCAGTCCGCCGGCAGCAACGGTTCTGCTTGACTACATCCACTTTTCCGTCCGGTTGCGTGCCGCGCGCAAACTGGCCGCCGTCGTCGGGGTGAACATCAACGGACGCGAGCTTGTGCCGTTGGCCCGCGAAGGAACCTGGCATTTTGATTCCCGCGTTCCGAAGGAGCAGCAGGCAGGGCCGGACGTTTACAAGAACAACGCTTTCGACCGCGGGCATCTCGTGCGGCGGCTGGATCCCGTCTGGGGCGACACGGCCACGGCTAAGGCAGCCAACCAGGACACCTTCGCCTTCACCAACGCCGCACCCCAGGTTGACGACTTCAATCAGGGCAAGGAACTGTGGGTCGGGCTGGAGGACCACGTGCTCAACCATGCCGACCTCAACGACGCCAAGCTCAGTGTCTTCACCGGGCCCGTCCTGGAGGAGGACGACCTGCCCTACCGGGGAGTCCAGATTCCCAGGAAGTTCTGGAAGGTCGCTGCCTGGACCATGGACGGAAAGCTTGCTGCCGCGGGATTCCTGCTGGACCAGTCGCCGCTGCTGGGGAAAGTGGAGCTCAAGAAGGCTATCCGGGAACGGCTTCTGGCGGATGAACCGCCGCCGCTTGGCCCCTTCCGCACCTTTCAGGTCCCGGTGCGGCAGATCGCCGAGCTGACCGGGCTGAGCCTTTCCCGGCTGGAAAACGCGGATCGGCTCGTCAAAAGCCAGCGCTCCCGGGGCAAGGAACCCATGGCGTTACGGCTCGAGTCCATGGAGCAGATCCGGCTTTGAGGCCGTGGCCGCGGGGGAGGGTCCCCGGTCAGTGTCTTCCAGGCAGGGCCGATAGACTTGTGGATTGCATGCCCGGCATGCACCGAAGCACTGCCGCAAAGATTGGACACCGCGCACTTGCGAGAATTCACCGCCCGCTTCGCCTCCGCCGAGGAGGTCGCCAACTGGGACTCCCACGTCACCGCGAACCCGAATGGCGGAAACCTGCTCCAGTCCGAGGCCTTCGCCCAGGTCAAGCAGCACTTCGGCTGGAAGCCGCTTCACCTGGTCTACGAGACCGCCGACTACACGAGCTACAACCTGGTGCTGGAGAAGTCCTTCCCGGTCCTCGGCAAGCTCTGGTACCTCATCAAGGGGCCGGACGTGGCAGCAGTGGAGGACATCCCGGGAATCGCGGCGGCAAACGCCGAGTTCGTTAGGCGTGCAAGGCTCGGCGTATTCGCTATCAAGATCGAGCCTGACATCATCCTCTCCGAGGACGCCAAGCGGGTGATCGAGGGCGCGGGCCTGGTCAAGACCCACAACCTGCAGCCCAACGACTCCACGGCGCTGCTGGACATCGCGCCGGAAGAGAACCAGCTGCTGCGGAACCTGCATTCCAGGGGGCGCAACGCCGTCCGCCGGGCCATCCGGGAAGGTGTGGAAGTCCACAACGCGGAGCCCACCGAGGAGAACTTCAGGGCAATGTACGCCCTCATGACCACCACGGTGGAAGCGAAGTCGCAGGTCAGGGTCCGGGAGTACGAGTATTACCAGAAGTTCTGGACCAACTTCATTGACCGCGGCCAGGGCCGGCTGCTGTTCGTCTACGAGAATGGGGTCCCCTCCGTGGGTGCCTTCGTGATCAACTACGGCCGGAAGGGGACGTACAAGGACGGCGGTTCGCTGCAGAAGCGCGGCCAGTACGGCGACTCCCACCTGGTCCAATGGACGGCGATCAACCAGGTCAAGGAACTCGGCTGTACGGAATACGACTTCTGCGGAACGCCGCCGAGCGACAAACTCAAGGACACCTCCAACCCCTTCCACGGGCTGGGGCTGTTCAAGACGAGTTTCAGCAAAACGGTCACCGACTTCGTGGGCTGCTACGACCAGGTGATCAGCCCGCTGAAATACAGGGCCTGGATGGCTGCCGGCGAACGCGTCGCGCGCCAGATCTACACCCGGCGAACAGGCCGGCAGTTTTACTAAAAACCCTTGTGATGCCCTTGAGGAGGCCGCAATGACCAAAGCACCGGACGGTCGCCGCAGGCCGCCCACGGGGGCGCTGCCCCCGACAGAACCACTCACCGCGTCCCAGGTGCGGCAGGACGCCGCGGCCAAACGCATGCTGCGCAGGCTCGTGCATGGCGAAAACCCGCCCACGGCCCCCATGAGCATCGTGGACAGGCTCGCGGGCAGCCCCTACGCCAACCCCATGATCCAGGTGGGGGGAGTGGACACGTCCGCGCGCAAGACCATCGACTTCGCGCTCCACCTGGCCGAGTCCATGTTCCGGTACGGGGCCGGGGCCCTGGAAGTGGAAACCAGCATCATCGCGATCACCGCCGCCCTGGGCCTGAAGCACATCGAAGTGGACATCACCAACCAGTCGGTGGCAATCAACTACGCCCCCAAGGACCAGACGCCCATCACCCTGCTGCGCGTGGTGCGGTCCTGGACCAACAACTACGCAGGCCTGGCCCAGGTGCACCAGCTGGTCACGGAGATTGTTGCCGGCGGTGTGGGCCGCGACGAGGCAGTACGCCGGCTGGACGAAATCGTCCGGAGCTCCAAGCCATTCCCACGCTGGATGGTTACGGTCGCGTTCGCTGTGTTCTCCGCCGTCTTCGTCGGTGTGCTCGGTGGCGGGCTCGGAGCCTCCGCGGTCGCCTTCGTCTCCAACCTGCTGGTTAGCCTCCTGGCCCGGCGGCTGAGCCGCTGGCGCACACCGGACTTCTTCATTACCGCCTCGTGCGCGTTCCTGGTCACCTTCATCGCCCTGCTCTTGTCGCGTTTCGGCAGCCCGGTGGGCATACAGATCGCACCCGAGATCGTGGTGGTCGGCGGAATCCTGCTGCTGCTTCCGACCGGACGGCTCGTCTCGTCGGTACAGGATGCCATCAACGGATTCCCGGTCACCGCCGCCGGCCGTTTCCTGTCGACCATCCTGACCTTCGGCGCCCTGGTGACCGGCATCGCCGTCGGCTTCGTGGTCGTGGACATGACTGGCATGGAACCGATCGACGTCACCAAAACATTCCCGCCGGCGTATCCGTGGTGGGCCGTGGGCATCATGGTTGCCGTCGCCGTCGTCGCGATCGGAATCACAGAACAGACGAGCTGGAAGCTTCTCCTCCCCACAGCGGCGGTGGGTGTCATCGGCTATCTGGTCCTCATCGGTGGTCAGGAACTGGGAATCGGGCCGCGCTTCTCTCCGGCTCTGGCCGCCGTTGTCATCGGCCTGCTCGGCCGGGTAGTGGCGCTCCGGATGGGCGCCCCGCAGCTGGTGGTGGCCGTTCCCGCCGCGCTGATCCTGTTGCCGGGACTCACCATATTCCGGTCCATGTATGTATTGACCATTGAGGAATCGGAAATCCTGATCGGCGCCGGGGGGATGCTGAACGCAGGGGCGATCGTGCTCGGCGTCGCGGCCGGGATCGTCCTGGGCGATACCCTGGCCCGTCCGCTGACCCGCAGCCTGGCCAGCAACGAACGCCGGCGCGCCCGCCGCCGCTAGCCGGGCGCGAAGGCCGCTTCCGGATCAGTCCTCACCCTCGGTCCGCTGCATCGGACCGCTAGATCTGGCCGATGGGGAGCTTCTTTTCAGCCTGGAAGTCGTCCTCCACTCGCCCGTGGGCCCAGTACCCGGAAAGCGATACCTGCCCGCGTTCCAGGCCACGCTCACGGAAGAGGACCTCCCGGAGGGACTTCATGTAGCCGCGCTCGCCGTGGGCGAATACCTGCGCCCGCCCGCCAGGCCACTCGGCATCCCGTACGGCGTTGATCAGCAGTTCACTGCTTCCGGCAGGGACGCCGTTACGCGGCAGCCACCGGATCTGCAGCCCGGCGGGTGCCGCTATCGGCTGGATCTCGGCGTCGCTGTCCACCTCCAGGAACGCCAGGCCACGGGCCTCCCGCGGCAACGACTCGATGGCGGCTGCAATTGCAGGGAGGGCGGCCTCGTCACCGGCGAAGAGGTGCCAGTCGGCAGCAGGGTCGGGGTTGTAGCCGCCGCCCGGCCCGGTGAACACCAGGCTGTCGCCGGGCTGGGCTTTGGCCGCCCACGGCCCAGCCAGGCCCTCGTCGCCGTGGATCACAAAGTCGATTGCCAGCTCACGGTTTTCTTCATCAACCCAGCGCACCGTGTACGTCCGGGTGTGCGGCCACTGTTCACGCGGCATGGACTCCCGGACCGCCCAGAGGTCCAGGGGGAGCGGGTATTCGACGTCGGGCTGGGGGAAGGCGATCTTCACGTAACGGTCGACGTAATCGTTGTTCACGTAGCCGGAGAAGCCCTCGCCGCCGGCCACGATCCGCACCATGTGGGGCGAGAGTTCCTCGCGCCTGAGGACCGTGAGATTCGTCTGGGGACGCGATTTTCGGCTGGCTGAAGTGGTTGCGGGCAGTGAAGTCATGTAAGTAAGCCTAGGCTAAGTTGCCCTCCCGGAGCTCCGGCCGGGCTCCCGGGTTCGCAGGCTTGCCACGCGGGCCGAATCAGGCCCCGGCGGTGCCGGCCCGGGTCAGAGGACAGGCAGCTCCCAGTCCACCGGCTCCGAACCCAACGACCGGAGCGTTTCGTTGGCTTGGCTGAACGGCCGGGAACCGAAGAACCCGCGCGAGGCTGACAACGGGCTGGGATGGGCGCTGGCCAGCACGGGTGCGTTCCCCAGCAGGGGCCGGACATTCTCGGCATCCTTGCCCCATAGGACGGCTACCAAGGGCACAGGGCTGCCGTCGGCAGAGCGCCGTCCGGCAACGGCGGCAATGGCCGCCGTCGTGATGGGCTCCCATCCTTTCCCGCGGTGGGACCCCGCCGCACCTGCACGGACCGTAAGGACCCGGTTCAGCAGGAGGACCCCCTGCTCCGCCCAGCGCGACAGGTCACCGTGGATACGGGCCGGCAGGCCCAGGTCGGCTTCAAGTTCCTTGTAGATGTTCGCCAGGCTGCGCGGAATGGGCCGGGTGTGCCCGTCAACTGCGAAGGACAGCCCGATGGGGTGGCCGGGGGTCGGATACGGGTCCTGGCCCACGATGAGCACCCTGACGTCAGCCAGCGGTCGCCGAAAGGCGCGCAGGACGTTCGACGGCGCCGGAAGCACCGGGTGCCCGGCCGCCACTTCAGCTGCCAGGAACCCCAGGACGCTGCGCAGTTCCGCTTCCACAGGAGCAAGCGCCGCGGCCCAGTCGGCTGCCACCAGTTCCGCCAACGGCATCCGTGCCATCTCGGCGAACCCCAGACCCCCACCCGCAGCAGGCTCCAGGTCGAACAAAGCTTCAGAATCAAACACGAGTCCATTCTCGCAGTGCTGTGCTCCAGGAGCCGGTGAATGGGGCCCGCCCGCCTCCCGACGGCACGTCACACGACGTAAATGACACGCGTGTTATTCGCCCGTACCATGGAAAGAGACTTTGACCGGATCAAGTGAAGGAGTTTGCCGTGGCCGAACCAGTGCGCGATGATCTGTCACTTGCGGACACCGCCAGCCAAACCGCGGTGACCCTGGACCTCCTGCCCGCCCCGCAGCCGGGCTCACGGCTGAGTGAGCGGGACCAGCAAATGCTGGGGCTCGAGCGTCAGTGGTGGAAGTATGCCGGGGCAAAGGAGCAGGCCATCCGGGAGCTGTTCGACCTCTCCGCCACCCACTACTACCAGATCCTCAACACGCTGATTGATACCGAGGACGCCCTCGCCCACGACCCCATGCTCGTGAAGAGATTGCGTAGACTACGTACGTCACGCCAACGGGCACGCACGGCGCGCCGTTTGGGCTCAGACGCGTAAGAGTCAGGGCTGAGAAATCAGCAAGTACCAGCAAGGACATCGTTTTACCATGACCAAATACGCTCGGGATGAATTCGACAAGGTCCCGGAGACCTCCTCACGACAGGGTGTCCACCGGGTCGCTTCCGATGCTCCCCGGCGCCGGCTGGGACCCATTCTGGCCGTCGGCGTTCTGGCTCTCGCCATCGGCCTGGTTGCCTTCCTGTTCCTGCCCAAACTGGGATTCGCCCCCACCGGCAGCCCGCTCCTTGCGGCCGGGTCCGCCCAGGAAAGCCCCTCCGCTTCAGCCTCCGCTGAGGCGCCGCAGACAGCATCCCAGAGCGCCGAGCCCAGCGCGGATCCAAGCACGACTCCCTCTGCCGGTGAAGCGCTCCCCACCACCGGCACTCCATCCACCGCTCCCGAGGACGACGCACCGGCCGTTGACAAGTCCCAGCCCGTGGCGGTCTACAACGGGACCACGACTGCAGGGCTTGCGGGCCGGGTGAGCAACACCGTTTCGGCGGACGGCTGGACACTCGGACCGGTGGGCAACTGGGGCGGAACGCCGCAGAAGTCCTCCGTTATCTACTACAACGGAGCTGAGCAAAAAGCCAACGCCGAGGCCCTGGGTGAACTCCTCAACATCACCTCGCTCGTGGACTCCGCTGAATTCCAGCAGCCTGTCGTGGTGGTCCTCGGGCCCGGCTTCCAGTAGGGGAATTCGGTTACGCCTGAATAACTATTGGGGGCTCGCAGGCCGCGGTCCTGCGCCCGGCAACGGCAATAGCTAGAGTGATTCCGGATGCCGCGCCGCAACGCGCGGACCGTCCCGACGGCGCACAGTGACGTGGGCCGAACAGAAGCAACCGGAAAGTGTGGGCAACATGGCATTGGGAACCGTCAAATGGTTCAACGCCGAAAAAGGCTATGGCTTCATCACCGTAGACGGCTCCGGCGACGACGTCTTCGTCCACTGGTCGGCCATCGAGGGCGAGGGCTACCGGGCCCTGGACGAAGGGCAGCGGGTGCAGTTCGAAGTGGGCGAAGGCGAAAAGGGTCCCCAGGCAGAAAACGTCCGGCCGGCCTGATGCTTCCTTCCGCGGCGGTGCACGGCACAACGACTTCCGTCCGCTCCGGCGGTGCGCGGCTGCGGTTCGCCGCCGCTGTGGTGCTTGCCGCGGGCACGGCACTGGTGCTGGCCGGCTGCTCCGGCCAGACCGGAAACGCCCGTGTCGACACGGTCGATGCCGGCGGTGACGGGACGCTGCGGATCGGCCTGATCCTGGACAACACGGGCAAGCAGTCGTTTCTGAACTCCTCGCAGCTCGCAGCGGCCAAGCTCGCCGTCGAGGAGATCAACGCCGCAGGGGGCCACAAGGGGCGGCCGGTGGAACTGCTCCCGGAGAAAATCAGCGAGGACACAACGGCTCAGGCCAAGGAACTCGTGGCGGCGAAGGCTGATGTAGTCATCGGTCCCACCGACTCAAGCCGCGCGCCGGGCGCGATTGATGTCCTGGCACGCGCCAAAGTGGCTGTCATTTCCCCGGCGAATGCCGCGCACGGCCTCTCCCGGTACAGGAGCGGGGGGTACTACTTCCGCACCTCAGCAGCCGACGTGGCCCAGGCTCCCGTCCTGGTCAAACTGGCAAAGGACGGCGGGGCCCGGACCATAGCGGTCCTGCACGAGGAAGGCAGCTACGGCAAGGACGTCTCCGTGGCCGTCGCGGCGGCCGCCAAGGCGGCCGGCCTTGGCACCGTCGCCGATGCCGAATTCACGCCTGGCCAGGCACAACAGGCTGCCGCGGCCGCAAAGGCCGCCGGCCCGGACGCCGTCATCCTGGTGGCGCGAACCGGTGCCCAGGGCGCAATTGCAGAACTCAACAACAAAGGTCTGGCCGGCAAAAAGCTCATCCTCAGCGACGGCGCCATCCACCAGTACGGCTCCGCCCTCGGGTCCAAGGCCCTCGACGGCGCCCGCGGGATCCTTCCGGGCGTCTTCCCGTCTGCGCATTTCCAGGGCGAGCTCGTGGCGGTTGATCCCGGGCTCAAGGACATGACGTTCGCCGCGGAAACTTACGACGCGGTGAACCTGGCGGCCATCGCCGCGGCCGCGGCCCAGGACGACGCCGGATCCTCCATTGCGGCGGGGCTGATCGCCGTCTCCGGCGGGAGTGGGAAGTCCGGCGGAACAGTGCCGTCCGCAGCCTCGGGGGACGGCGCGGCCGCGGTGTGCAAAAACTACAAGGAATGCGCCGACGCCATCAAGGCCGGAAAGCCTGCGGATTACGACGGCGAGTCCGGCCGGATCGGCTTCGATGCCAACGGGGACGTAACCTCGGCCAACTACATGGTGTTCACTTATTCCGCGGACAACAAGGCCAGGATGACCGGCAGCGAAACTGCCGCCCGCGCCGGCGGCTGATCGCTCCTAGCGTAGCGTGGGCCGCAGGCGCGCTATTTCCCGCAGTCTCTGCTTGCACTCTCCCCGGGGGAGTGCTAATTATTGATTTAGCACTCCCACGGACTGACTGCTAAATCGACGCCCGGTTCCGGCCGGTTGTGGAGTAAGCGGGAAGGACAAGGAGCGAAAGAAATACCTTGCTGGGGTGAGATCCCATCCGCGCGGCATACAGAGGCCGACGGTGAAGGGTCGTCCGTCGCGGGCACCGCAGCGAAGGTTCATTCTTAACGACTGTCCCGAAAGGACTACTGCCGTTATGGCCAAGATCATTGCATTTGATGAAGAGGCACGCCGCGGTCTTGAGCGGGGCCTGAACATCCTCGCCGACGCCGTCAAGGTCACCCTCGGCCCGCGTGGACGCAACGTCGTCCTCGAAAAGAAGTGGGGCGCCCCCACGATCACCAACGATGGTGTTTCCATCGCCAAGGAGATCGAGCTGGACGATCCCTACGAGAAGATCGGCGCCGAGCTGGTCAAGGAAGTTGCCAAGAAGACGGACGACGTCGCTGGCGACGGCACCACCACGGCAACCGTGCTGGCACAGGCCCTGGTCAAGGAAGGCCTGCGCAACGTCGCAGCCGGCGCTGACCCGCTGTCCCTGAAGCGCGGCATCGAGAAGGCTGTTGAAGCCGTCACCATCGAGCTGCTCGCTTCCGCCAAGGAAATCGAAACCAAGGAAGAGATCGCCGCTACGGCATCCATCTCCGCCGGTGACGACGAAATCGGCGCCCTGATCGCTGAAGCGCTGGACAAGGTTGGCAAGGAAGGTGTTATCACCGTCGAGGAGTCCAACACCTTCGGCCTCGAGCTTGAGCTCACCGAAGGCATGCGCTTCGACAAGGGCTACATCTCCGCTTACTTCGTCACCGACGCTGAGCGCCAGGAAACGGTCCTCGAGGATCCGTACATCCTGATCGTCAACTCCAAGATCTCCAACGTCAAGGAACTGGTTGCTGTCCTCGAAAAGGTCATGCAGTCCAGCAAGCCGCTGCTGATCATTGCCGAAGACATCGAGGGCGAGGCCCTGGCCACCCTGATCGTCAACAAGATCCGTGGCACCTTCAAGTCCGTCGCCGTCAAGGCTCCGGGCTTCGGCGACCGCCGCAAGGCGCAGCTCGCGGACATCGCCATCCTCACCGGTGGCCAGGTCATCTCCGAGGAAGTCGGCCTCAAGCTTGAGACCGCCGGCCTCGAACTCCTGGGCAAGGCACGCAAGGTTGTTGTCACCAAGGACGAGACCACCATCGTCGAGGGTGCAGGCGACGCAGACCAGATCGCCGGCCGCGTTTCCCAGATCCGCGCCGAGATCGAGAACTCCGATTCCGACTACGACCGCGAGAAGCTGCAGGAACGCCTGGCCAAGCTGGCCGGCGGCGTTGCGGTCATCAAGGCTGGTGCCGCTACCGAAGTTGAGCTCAAGGAACGCAAGCACCGCATTGAGGACGCTGTCCGCAACGCCAAGGCTGCTGTTGAAGAAGGCATCGTTGCCGGTGGTGGCGTAGCCCTCATCCAGGCCGGCGCCAAGGCATTCGCCAACCTGCAGCTCGAAGGCGACGAAGCAACGGGCGCGAACATCGTCCGCGTTGCCATCGACGCACCGCTGAAGCAGATCGCATTCAACGCCGGCCTTGAGCCGGGCGTTGTTGTGGACAAGGTCCGCGGCCTGCCTGCAGGCCACGGCCTGAACGCTGCAACCGGACAGTACGTTGACCTGCTGGCTGCCGGCATCAACGACCCCGTCAAGGTAACGCGCTCTGCACTGCAGAACGCCGCTTCCATCGCGGGCCTGTTCCTCACCACCGAGGCCGTAGTGGCCGACAAGCCGGAGAAGAACGCTCCGGCCATGGGTGGCGGCGACGAGATGGGCGGCATGGGCGGTTTCTAACCTGTCCAACCGCGCCTGACGCACACACTCAGTGCGGCTCCCTCGATTCGAGGGGGCCGCACTTTGCGTTGGCCGGCCCAAGGCGCGTCGGCACGGACGGCTGCGGACGACCGCCGACAGTCCCGCCAGGCGGGTACTGAACCCGCGCCCACTGAACTGGTTCCTGCTGCGGAGAACCACAATGTCGGGCCGGTCTGGCAGGATAGTGCGGTGACGATTACTGCAGCAGCCGACGGTTCGGCTTTAGGAAATCCCGGTCCGGCCGGATGGGCCTGGTACGTGAATGATGACTGCTGGCGGGCGGGCGGCTGGCCGCACGGTACAAACAACCAGGGCGAGCTGATGGCTGTGCTGGATCTTTTCCGCTGCACGGCGCACCTTCCGGACGAGGAACTGCACATCCTGTGCGACAGCCAGTACGTGATCAACTCGGTGACCAAATGGATGCCGGGGTGGAAGCGCAAGGGCTGGCGCAAGGCGGACGGCAAACCCGTGCTGAACGTGGAGATCCTTCGCGAAATCGACCAGTCGCTTACAGGACGCAAATACCGCTTTGAATGGGTGCGGGGTCACGCCGGCCATGACCTGAACGAAGCCGCTGACGACCGCGCCAGGGCCGCCGCGACCGCCTATCAGCAGGGCGTTGCAGTGCGGTCAGGACCGGGCTTCGTGCGCGGGGACGGGGCAGCGGCCTCCCGGCCGTTCACGGGAGCCGGCAGTGCAGCGGGCGGAGCCCCCGCAGCCGCCCTCAAGGCGCCAGGGCAGCAGGAGCTCCTCACCCCGCCGGGACGCAGCAATCAGCCGGACCTTTTCAGCGAGCCAGACCTTTTCAGTGAGCTGGAGACGGATCCCTTCGCCGCGCAGGCCGGGCCGGAAGCAGCCCCTGAGGCCATCGTTGAGGCACAGGAACGGGAGCTGCTCCGCCCCGACACCCGCGCCGACATCGGGCGTACAGGAGTGCTGCTGCACCCGGAGTTCACGGAGATCGGTACGTCAGGGCGGCTGTGGACGCGGGATTCAATGATGATGGCGCTCGAGGAAAACCCCGGCGGCGGAGCTGAACTGGACCTGATCGGTGCCGATCGGGTCGGAGCTGAGGCAGTCCTGTTGACCTACCGCAGCAAGGGAAGGGCGGGATCCTCGCTCCGCAGTTCGCTCTGGGTCCTTGACGGATCCCAGTGGCGCCTGCGCTTTCACCAGGGAACACCGGAGGCGTAAGCCGCGGCCCGGCGGCGCAGCCCGGCCGCACATCCGCCAAACACGTTGGCCCAAGGAGCCGGCAGCACACATCATCTGTCCGGTTCAGCTAAACCGCTGGGCATTGCCCTGCTCGGCCTGGGCGTAGGTGGCGGCCGCCGAGGTGAGGGCCAGGTTGATGGAGGCGAGGGAAGCCTCGACTTTGCCCTGGGTGAGGGTCCACTCCGTGATCAGCGCCTGGAAGTTGGTGGCAGCGGATCCGCGCCAGGTGCCCTGCAGTTCATCCAGCCCGCGCTTCATCGCCTGGACGTCCGCGCTGATGCGGTCCACCGTGGCCTTGACGTTCGCTGACTTGAGCTGGAGCAGCTCGGTATCAACAGAGATGATGCTCATGGTTATTGCCCTTCGACGCAGTGCGCACGCTTGTTCAAGCCTGCGGACGGCCCTGGGTGTCGGGACCGCTACGTCGAGCCTAGGAAGTGGGCGGAAAACCGCGCTACAAATACTGCCTATATGTGGACAACCTCGCCGCCGTCGCCGCCGTCGTGGTTACTGTCTGCAAAGTCTGCTGCCTCGTCCTGGAACGGAAGGCTGACAACCATGGTGGCACCGCCGCCGTCGGTCTGTTCCACCCGGACGTAGCCGGAGTGGGAGCCCACGATGGCCGCCACGATGGCCAGACCCAGGCCGCTGCCGCCTGTTTCGCGGGTCCGCGAGGTATCCGCCCGGTAGAAACGCTCGAAGATCCGCGGGGCCTCGTCCTCGGAGATCCCGGGGCCATGGTCGCGCACCTCGATGACAGAGTGGCGTTGGCCGGCGTCGCCGGTCCGTACGCCCACCGCGAGTTCAAGGGGCGTTCCTGCCGGGGTGTATCGCAGGGCGTTGCCCACCAGGTTTCCCACCACCTGGCGGAGCTTCGCCTCATCGCCCAGCACCGGCGCCGGAGACGGCGGTCCGCCGTCGAGGCCGGTCAGTGATATGTTCCGGTCCCGGTCGCTGGCCTGGGTGTCCACCACGGCGTCGTTTGCCAGGAGCAGCAGGTCCACGGGCTTTTGCTGCAGGGGGCGCTGCTCGTCCAGCCTGGCCAGGAGCAGCAGGTCCTCCACCATGGAGCCCATCCGCTTGGCCTCGCTTTCGATCCGCCCCATCGCGGTGGCCACGTCCTCTTCCTTGGTCAGGGCACCCTGGCGGTAGAGCTCGGAGAACCCCCGGATCGTCACGAGGGGAGTGCGAAGCTCATGCGAAGCGTCAGCGGCAAAGCGGCGCATCCGCTCTTCCGAGGCCATCCTGGCTGCGAAGGCGGACTCAATGTGGCTGAGCATCGCGTTGAGCGAGCCGCCCAGCCGGCCCACTTCCGTGGCGGGATTCTCCACATCGACGCGGCGCGACAGGTCACCCGCAGCGATGGCTGCTGCTGTCTTTTCGACCCGCGCCAACGGGCGGAAGGACCTGGACACCGTCCAAGTGGCAATGAAGAAGGCAAGAACCAGCGTCAGGAAGCCCACCCCGATCACCACCAGCGCAGCGTGTTCCACGACGGAGTCCACGGGGGCCAGCGGCAGCCCGATAATCACGACGGCGTTGCGCTGGTTGCCGTCCAGCACGTTCAGCGCCACGACGCGCCAGTTGCGCCCGTCGGTTCCGCGGACCTGGAACGGGTCGAGGTCGAGCCTCTTGGCATCCGCCGGGGACAGGCTGTCGATGTCCGGGTGGGAGTCCTTGCTGCCGCCGAACGGGAAGGGGTCCTGGTCAGGGCGCAGGAGCATGAGGGAATAATCCGTGGGGATATTCGGGTTCTGTTCCTGCAACTGGCTGAAGGATTGCTGCTGCTTAACGGAATTGACGGCGACCTTGAGCTTGTCGTCCACCTGCCCCTGCAGGTAGCTGTGCAGGAGCGTGAGCGTGCCGGAACCGGTCACGGCGAGTGCCACCAGCATCAGCGCCATCATGATGGCCACCAGCTGGGAACGCAGTGAGGCCGACTTCCAACGGCGCAGCAAGGTCAGCGCTTCTCGGCTGTCCGCAGTACGTAGCCCACCCCGCGCTTGGTCTGGATGAGGGCGGGGGCATCGGGATCGATGTCAACCTTGCGGCGGAGGTAGGAGATGTAGGACTCCACGATCGAGGCGTCGCCGTTGAAGTCGTATTCCCAGACGTGGTCCAGGATCTGGGACTTGGACAGGACCCGGTTCGGGTTCAGCATGAGGTAGCGCAGGAGCTTGAACTCGGTGGGCGAGAGCTCAATGACTGTCCCGCCGCGCCGTACCTCATGGGCGTCGTCGTCGAGCTCCAGGTCGTCCACCCGGATCACGGCGTCGTCGTCAATCATGGGCTGGGTGCGCCGGAGTACGGCGCGGATCCGGGCCACCACCTCGTCCAGGCTGAAAGGTTTGGTGACATAGTCGTCGCCGCCGACCGTGAGGCCGGTGACCTTGTCTTCGGTGTCATCCTTGGCGGTGAGGAAGAGGACGGGGAAGTGCTTGCCGGCGGCACGCAGCCGGCGGGTCACCGTGAAGCCGTCCATATCGGGCAGCATGACGTCAAGGACCGCAAGATCGGGGGAGTGGAGCTCGGCGGCGGCGAGGGCATCGCGTCCGTTGCCGGCCGAGACGACCTCGAAGCCGGCGAACCTCAGCGACGTGGAGAGCAACTCGCGGATGTTTGGTTCATCATCGACGACGAGCAGCTTGGCTTCGGGACCGTTCTTTTTCATATCTCCCATGATGCTCCCAGAATCTGGGAGTTTTCTGAATGAATGTTGTGTGTCCCATGGGTCCGGCCTCGGGAGGTCCGCTCAGGTGGCTGTGGGATTCCGTCCGACGTCCTTGGCATCCATGATCCGGTAGGCATAGCCCTGCTCCGCCAGGAACCGCTGGCGCTTCGCTGCGAAGTCCTGGTCGAGCGTGTCCCGTGCCACCAGTGAATAGAACCGCGCCGCGCGGCCGTCCTGTTTGGGGCGCAGCAGGCGGCCCAGGCGCTGGGCTTCCTCCTGCCGGGAACCGAAGGAGCCGGACACCTGGATGGCGACCGAGGCTTCGGGAAGGTCAATGGAAAAGTTGGCCACCTTGGAAACCACCAGGGTCTGCACCTCGCCAGCCCGGAACGCGTCGAACAGCTTCTGGCGTTCCTTCACGGACGTGTCGCCTTTGATGACCGGGGCCTGCAGCCGTTCGCCCAGTTCGTCCAGCTGATCAATGTACTGACCGATCACCAGCAGCTGCTCGCCGCGGTGCTGCGCCACCAGTTGTTCCACCACATCGGATTTGGTTTCGGAGGTGGCGCACAGCCTGTATTTGTCGGCGTCCTCGGCCATGGCGTACGCAACACGTTCGTCGTGCGGCAGGTCCACCCTGACTTCCACGCAGTCAGCCGGCGCGATGTAGCCCTGGGCCTCGATGTCCTTCCAGGGGGCGTCGTAGCGCTTGGGCCCGATCAGGCTGAAGACCTCGCCTTCGCGGCCGTCCTCGCGCACCAGCGTTGCCGTCAGGCCCAGCCGCCGCCGGGCCTGCAGGTCCGCCGTCATCCGGAAGATGGGTGCCGGCAGCAGGTGGACCTCGTCGTAGATGATCAGGCCCCAGTCGTGGCCGTCCAGCAGTTCCAGATGGGCATAGAGTCCGCCGCGTTTCGTCGTGAGGACCTGGTACGTCGCGATCGTGACCGGGCGGACTTCCTTGACCGAACCGGAATACTCGCCGATCTCATCCGCCGTCAGGGACGTCCGCTTGATGAGCTCGTCCTTCCATTGCCGGGCGGACACGGTGTTGGTTACGAGGATCAACACCGTGGTGGAGCTGGTGGCCATGGCCGCCGCGCCCACCAGGGTCTTGCCTGCTCCGCAGGGGAGCACCACCACTCCGCTGCCGCCGGCCCAGAAGTTCTCCGTGGCCAGCTTCTGGTACGGCCGGAGCTTCCAGCCGGTTTCATTGAGCATGATGGGGTGGGGCGTGCCGTCCACGTAGCCGGCAAGGTCCTCTGCGGGCCAGCCGATCTTGAGGAGCAGCTGCTTTAGCTGCCCCCGCTGCGAGGAATGCACCACCACGGTTTCGCCGTCGATGCGCGGGCCCAGCAACGGCTGGATCTTCTTGGCACGGCAGACTTCCTCGAGCACGGGGTAATCGTTGGTCCGCATCACCAGTCCGTGCTGCGGATCCTTTTCCAACCGCAGCCTGCCGTACCGGGACATCGTTTCTTCAATGTCGATGAGCAGGGAATGCGGGACGGGAAAACGCGAATACTTCAGGAGGGTGTCCAGCACCCGTTCAGCATCCAGCCCTGCCGCGCGGGCATTCCACAGGCCCAGGGGAGTGAGGCGGTAGCTGTGCACGTGCTCCGGCGCGCGCTCAAGCTCGGCGAAGGCGGCGATGGCGTGCCGGGCCTCCGTTGCCTGCTCATGGTCCACTTCCAGCAGGATGGTTTTGTCGCTCTGGACAATCAGGGGGCCGTCGTTCACGGCGCCAACGCCCGAAGGCTCCCGGTCGGGTGGATGCTGGTCACTGCTGGAATTCCTCTTCCGCCTCAATATCGATGATCCGGTGGATGGAGAGCACCCGCTCGGTTTCGCGGGCGGGGTCGAACACCCTGACCCGTCCTCCGCTCACAGAAACCGGAACAACCGTTTCCCGGCTGGAATTCCCCTGGCCGTCCACAACGTTCATCACCACGGACTGCCGGAGCCGGATGGCCTTCTGCAGGGTTTCGAGCCCGAGCTGCGTTGCTTCCTCACCAGTTGATCCCGCCGGCGGGCGGTGGCTCCCGTTGCCGTTCCCGCCGTGGGAGCCCTTGTGGCTGCGGAGAATCACCAGCTGGGCGTCGACGTCGGCCTCAGGAGGCGCCGTACGCGGCGCGCTGTACACCGGGCGCCCGCTGCCCGGAACGGCAGTGGTGCGGCGCAGCCGGACCAGCGCTGATTCCGGTTCCTCGACGGCCGGCGACAATCCCAGGGCACGCAAAACCTGGGCGGTTTCCTTTGGCCCCGCGCGGGATATGAGGACTGTGGGCGCGATGCGTACCAGCCCCAGCCCGGACGCGCTGGATTCCTTGACCAGCTCCAGCAGGGCGTCCTCATCGTCGCTCTGGATAAAACTGGAGGCGCCGCCCACCCGGAGCCTGCCGTGACGCGCCGCGGTGTCCTCCACGAGGTACTCAAGCGGCTGCGGCACCGCGGTGGCCGAATGCTCGCGCAGGAAGCCCAACAAACTGGCGGCGTCGTGGCCGGCGTCGAGGGCGCGACGGATCGAGGCCACCGAGAAGCGGTAGATAGTGGCCGGACCCTGGCCCTCGGCGTCGGCCATCATAAGGAGCTTTTCGCTCAGCTCAGGTGCCAGGTATCCCGGCGCCACAGCAGTAAGGTCGGCCTGCAGCAGGACGTGGTTGAGTGCGGCCGGCAGATGCTCTCCCAGGATGTCCAAAGCCTCATCCGGACGCTCGGCGGCTATGGCCGAGCCCAGCTGGCTGAGCGCACCCGAACCGATGAGGCCGAGCATTTCGGCTTCGGCGAGGACACCGCGGATCAGCGAACTAAAACGCCTGGCCATGCGCGGCTGGGTCCACTCGGCCCGTTGCAGCACCGCCGCGGCGTCAAGCACCGGCGCCTTGCCATCCGCCTCGGCCGCCTCAAGCGTAAGTTCGTTCAGGATCTCCAGAATCCGCTTCCGGACCACAGGGGCGTCGGGCCGCTGGGCTTCAGCGGACAGTGCGTTGATGGTGGTGCCGGCCGCAGCACGATGCGGGGCGGGGCCCGCGCCGGGGCCGGTGATGGGCTGCCCCACCAGCGACGGGGCGCGCTCGCTGGCCAGCCAGGCATTGACCAGCCACAGCCACTGCTCCTGCCGCGGCAGCGTAAGCCACTCCAGCTGCTCTGGCTGGACCCAGGCGGAGCTGTCAACGTCAAGCCGGACGAGTCCGGCGAGGGCGCAGAGCTCCACCAGCAGGCCGGCGTCGTGCAGTTCGATCCGGAGCGAGTCGGCCAGCCGCTTCATCTCGCGCACCCCGACGCCGCCGCTCCGCAATGTCACGAGCGGCTGCTCGCGCACGCAGTACAGGAGGTCGCCTGTCAGCCGGAGGGTTTCCGCGATGGCGCCCAAGGCGGCATTGCGCCGCAGTGCCGCCGTGGTCTGTCCAAGCCTGGGGACAGGGGGAGTCAGGGTGAAATCCTCGATCACGGCGCCGCCGCGGAGCGAGATGCCCACGCTGTGCGGCAACTCCACGTGCGCGGCGTCCAGCGGGACCAGCAGGCCCCTCGCCAGGAGCCAGTCCACCGGGCCGACGTCGGAACCTTCGTTGAGGACCGAAGCGCGCCGTTGGGCCTGGGGGACCGCGCCCATGGCCCAGTTTCCGAAGCGTGCCAGGAGCCCGGTGGTCCGCTCCGGGGCCGTGGCGAGGATCCGGTTCAGCGCCTCCGGGGTGGCCGTCCAGTGCTGCAGCGACAGGGCGGCTTCCATGGGCGTTGTTGCGGGATGGATGGCGGCACCGCTGTGGTGCAGCTCGGCTACGAGTTGCACCACGCGCTGGGCGAAGGCCGGCTGCAGCCGGACCAGTTCCGTGTAGCTGCGGCCCAGCCCCGCCGGATAAATTCCCACGACGTCCCGAAGGCTTCCCACCGGAAGATAGAACCGCTGGCGGGGACCGGCAGGCAGCGCGGCACCGTGCGGGGGATCGGCACGGTGCACAAGGGCCAGTTCCTCAAGGGAATGCAGGATCCGTTCAATGGCGGAAAGCGACGCGCCGTGGACCAGTTTCTTCAGCCCCGCAGCCGAAGCGCTGTGGGCCGTGTCCGTGTTGGTGCAGAGGTGAAGGGTCTCCAGGACCTGCATCTGCGGCCGGTTCAGCCGCTCCAGCGCCCGTTGCACACTGACTCGTGCGCTGGCCCGGGCCGCCAGGGCCGGGAAGTCCGGAACGTTCGGGGAGATGAGGTCCGGCCGCGCGGAGAACAAGGCCCGCAACGAGTCATCGCTGCGTGCCTCCAGTTCCTTGCTGAGCGCGCGAATAAGGGACATCAGTCCAACGTTACCGCCCGCCGGACTTTCCTGCCCGGCGCCGGGCGGCAACGCCGTCGATCACCAGGATAATCATCAGGAAGAATGCCAGCGGCAGGCCGTACAAGGCAAAGGACGTCACCCACACCGGGGCAGCGCTGCCGGCAAAGGCAATGGCCATGACGGCGCCCACGGCGGCCAGGGAAAAAACGGCAATGACCGCCGCAACTATCATCAGTGGCCGCCGGTAGCGGGAGGGTGTCATGGAAGTAACGCTAACAGCCCGGCTGTGCCCGTGCCGCAAAGCGGGAAACCGGGTCCCGGCAGGATAACCTTGAAGATACAGACCAACATGGTCCAGGCAGTCATACCCTGAACCCGCATATCAATGCGGATGCGGTGGCCGCCGGCCGTGTCACAGGAAGTCCAGAACGAAGAAGGTTGATTACGTGCCTACCGGCAAGGTCAAGTGGTATGACAAGGAAAAAGGCTTCGGATTCCTCGCGGGCGAGGACGGCCAGGAAGTATTCCTGCCCAAATCCGCCCTGCCCGAGGGCGTAACGGAGCTCAAGGCCGGCACCCGGGTGGAGTTTGGCGTGGCTGACGGACGCAAGGGCGCACAGGCGCTCGGATTGCGCGTGCTGGACAAGACACCGTCCATCGCCAAAGCAAAGCGTCCCAGCGCCAAGGACCTGGCCCCCCTGGTCCAGGACCTGGTGACCGTGCTGGATAACCTGTCCGGAACGCTGTCCGCCGGAAAGTACCCGGAAGGCAACAAGGCCAAGGCGATTGCCGCCGCCCTCCGTAAGGTTGCCGACGAGCTGGACGCTTAGGCATCCGTATGACTTCCGAACCTGATCAGGGCGCCCCCAAACCGGCCTCAAGGCCCCGTGCCGGCGTCCCCGTATGGCGCACCGGCAAGCCGGATGCCGTGCTCGCTGCAGCCGCCGACTTTGCCCGGACTGCGGTTGAGGGTATCGCCCCGGCCTCGCAGATCGGACGGCACCTGGGTGCAAAGACCGAGGGTGACCGTGTTGTCACGCATCTCTTTGAGTCCCTGCTGGCCGGGTACCAGGGCTGGCAGTGGTACGCGGTGCTCACACGCAATTCACGTTCCAAGGTCATCACGGTGAACGAACTCGGCCTGTTGCCCTCGGAGGATTCAATCCTTGCGCCGGAATGGGTGCCGTGGGCAGAACGGGTCCGCCCCGAAGATGCCCAGGACGATGAAATTGCGGACGCCGAAACTGCGGACGCCGGCGCAGCCGTCGACGGGATCGCCGTGGACGCTGCGGACGACGCAGCCGCGGACGATACGGCCCCGGACCTGATGGGCGAGGCAACTGTTTTCGACGACGATGGGGCACCCGTTTTCGACGACGACGAGGATGCCGTTTCCGACGGCGGCGCGGAAGAGGAACCCGACGACCGCCCTGACGCCGGCCACCCGGAATCAGACGCCGGCCAATCGCTCCGCGAGGCTGACTAGCCAGCTGAAATAACGGGGACCAGGCAACACGGAGGCCGGCGATGATGTCCACCTTCAAGTCCCTGCATATCGTCAACTACCGGCTCTGGTTCGTTGGTGCCCTGATATCCAATATCGGGACCTGGATGCAGCGCACCGCCCAGGACTGGCTGGTCTTTGACCATCTGACAGATCATGACGCGGGGGCCATGGGCATCACCATGGCCCTGCAGCTGGGGCCGCAGCTCTTCCTGGCGCCCGTGGCCGGCCTGGTGGCTGACCGCTTCAACCGGCGGCACCTCCTGGTGCTGACCCAGTCCACCATGGCGCTGCTGAGCACCGGGCTGGGCCTCCTGGTGGTCCTCGGTGCCGGGCAGCTGTGGCATGTCTACGCTTTTGCCCTGCTCCTGGGCCTTGTTTCCGCCCTGGACGCACCGGTGCGGCAGACTTTCGTCTCCGAGTTGGTGCGGGACGACTACCTGCCCAACGCGGTGGCACTCAACAGCGCCTCCTTCAACGTCGCCAGGATGATCGGACCCGCGGTGGCCGGCGTGCTGACGGTGGCCGTCGGACCGGGATGGGTGTTCCTGATCAACACCACCACGTTCCTGGCCCTCCTGTTGAGCCTGTGGAAGATTCCAGCTTCATCCCTGCGCCTCCTTCCCCGCGCGGCTCCCGGCAAGGGGAGGATCCGTGAAGGACTTCGTTACGTACGGTTCCGCCCGGACATCGTGGTGGTCCTCGTGGCCGTATTCATTGTGGGCACCCTCGGCCTGAATTTTGTCCTGTTCATCGCGGCCATGGTGGGTACAGAGTTCGGTTTGGACGCCGGTGCCTTCGGGCTGATGAACTCCATCATGGCCATCGGCTCCGTGGCTGGCGCGCTGCTGTCCGCCGGCCGAAGCAAGCCACGGCTGCGGATCATTTTCGGAGCAGCCGGCGCGTTCGGCGTCACGTCAGGGCTGGCGGCCCTGGCCCCCAGCTACTTCTGGTTCGGCGTGGCCCTGGTGCCGGTGGGCCTCTTTGCCATCACGATGATGACCAGCGCCAACGGCTACGTGCAGACCACCACGGACCCGGTCATGCGCGGCCGGGTGATGGCCCTCTACATGGCCATCTTCATGGGCGGAACCCCCATCGGGGCGCCCCTGGTCGGCTGGGTGGCCAACGTTGCAGGGCCGCGCTGGTCCATGTCCGTGGCCGCGGTTTCCGGGCTGCTGGCCGCGCTGATCGGAATGGTGTGGATCATCCGGGCAAAGCAGCTGAGGCTGGGCTTCAACCGCCGTGCCCGGGGGATGCGGTTTTTCCGACTGGTATCCGGCGCGTCCGGCCACACCAGCGAAGCGGAAAGACAAGAAGGCAAAGAAGAAGGCGCCGTCCGGGAGCAAAACCCGGACGACGCCGTCGAACGCTAACGGGGTCAGCGTCAGCTGATGCGTTACTTCCGCAGTTCGCCTACTACGTAGTCGATGCTGGACAGGAGGGCCGAGACATCGTCCGGCTCGATCGCAACGAAGGTGGCGATGCGCAGCTGGTTGCGCCCCAGCTTGCGGTAAGGCTCCGTGTCCACAATCCCGTTGGCGCGGAGGACCTTGGCGATGGCCGCGGCATCAATCGAGTCGTCGAAATCGATCGTGGCGATCACGTTTGAGCGGTCTTCGGCCTTGGTGACAAACGGCGTGGCGTACTCGGAGGCCTCGGCCCAGGAGTAGATGCGTCCGGCTGAATCGGCAGTGCGGGCAGCGGCAAAATCGAGGCCGCCGCTGGCGTTCAGCCACTGTACCTGCGCGTCCAGCGTCACCAGGGTAGCCAGCGCCGGGGTGTTGTACGTCTGGTTCAGGCGGGAGTTGTCAATGGCGGTCTGCAGGTCCAGGAAGTCCGGGATCCACCGGCCGCTTTCCTTGATCCTCGCGGCACGCTCCAGCGCGGCGGGGGAGAAGAGGCCCAGCCACAGGCCGCCGTCGGACGCGAAGTTCTTCTGCGGCGCAAAGTAGTAAACGTCGGCTTCTGAGACATCCACATCCAGGCCGCCCGCGGCGGACGTGGCATCCACCAGGACCAGTGATCCCTCATCCGCACCGGCAACCCGCTTGACCGGGGCAGCCACACCCGTGGACGTTTCGTTCTGCGGCCAGGCGTACACGTCCACGCCCGCTTCCGCCTGGGCTGTGGGCCGCGTGCCGGGCTCGGCCTTGAGGATGGAGGAGGCGTCCAGGAACGGAGCCTTGTTCGTGGCGGAGGCGAACTTGGAGCCGAACTCGCCGAAGGAAAGGTGCTGGGCCTTGCTGTCCACCAGGCCGAACGCCGCGATGTCCCAAAACGCGGTGGAGCCACCCACGCCAAGAACGACCTCGTAGCCCTCAGGCGCGCGGAAAAATTCGCTGAGGCCGTTGCGGACCGATCCCACGAGGTTCTTCACCGGGGCCTGGCGGTGGGAGGTACCCAGCAACGTGGCGGACGCGGCGGAAAGTGCCTCGATCTGCTCCGGGCGGACCTTTGAAGGCCCGGCGCCGAACCGTCCGTCCTTGGGCAGGAGGTTGGCGGGGATAGTGATGCTGGTGTCGCTCACGATGGCTCCAATTTTTTCGGCGTGGACGTGGGAGAGGCCCGGCAGTACACGGGTTCCTGCCGGAGGAATCCCCTATATTCTGCCTGACGTGCCTGCGGGGGACGGAACGGCACCCGTCATAGTCCAGTCACTGAGACATCCCGGCGGTCGGCGCACTTCAGTTGCGCCGGCTGTACTGCGGCGGATTATCCGGAGTAATTCAAAATAGGCTAGGCTTGAGCTTGACGTACAGCGGGCCGCGACGCCGGCCGGGCTGATCCCCGGGAGGGCTGTTCCCAAGGCTGATCGGTGGATGCCTATCCACTTGACGAGACCGACGGAGAACGCTTCCGCGCGGTACGGTGGGACTGACGCAAGGACTGTGCTCGAGGAGCTGAGCTGGATGACGGATCTGATCGACACCACGGAGATGTATCTTCGGACAATCTTGGAGCTTGAGGAAGAGAACATCGTGGCTCTCCGCGCCCGGATTGCCGAACGGCTGCGCCACTCAGGGCCCACCGTTTCGCAGACCATCGGCCGGATGGAGCGCGACGGGCTGGTGGTTGTTTCCGGCGACCGGCACCTTGAGCTCACCGAAACCGGCCGGAAACGGGCCACCGAAGTCATGCGCAAGCACAGGCTGGCGGAACGGCTCCTGGCTGACGTTATCGGCCTTGACTGGGCGTATGTCCACGACGAAGCCTGCCGCTGGGAACATGTCATGAGTGAGCGCGTTGAACGGCGCATTTTCGAACTCCTGAACCACCCCACGGTTTCCCCCTATGGCAATCCCATTCCCGGCCTGGCGGCGCTTGGCGGCCAACCGGCTCCTTTGTTCACCGACGGCGTGGTGAACCTGCTCGACGCCATGACCGGGTACGGGGCCGACTCGCGCATTACTGTCAGCCGCCTGGCCGAACCCATCCAGGTTGAACCGGAGCTGCTGGTCCAGCTGGATGAAGGCGGAATCCGGCCTGGCGCGACGCTCGCCCTGGAGCGGGTTGGGGAGTACATCTCGGTGCGCGTGCCTGAAATCGAAGGCGCCCTCGAGCTGCCGCCGGAAGTTGCGGCCCACGTGTTTGTTACCGTCAGCTAACCGCACGCATCATAGGACCACCTACAACTCACTGAGACGTAGATAACGGAATTATTACCGCGCTGATTAATCACCTATAGTTGGGGACTAGCGCCGATACTAAAGCGTTACCTGATCCGAAGCCGAGCTCTGCCAGCGGATCAGCGTACGAATCACCTCCTGGCAGAGGCGGGGGAACCACAACCGGCCGTTGAAAGACGGCCTTGGGGTGAAGTCCGTCAGCGGCAAGTCATCTCCGACGAAGGAATCCTTAGGGATACCCCTGTGCCGGATGCCTTGCATTGGCGGACCGGGTCTTTGATCTCTCTGACCCGAATCCGACAGCTAACTCCGCAGGCTATCCAGAGAGGATATTTCTTGACCACGCAGACCGTCAGGGGCCGCCGCAGGGCGACTGGTCCCGCTTCGGAGTACCCCGTGGCCGAAGCCGTTATGACGGTCAGGCCACGCGATGCACATCGTGATGCGCGCCGGCGCCGGAGCCTGTTCAGTCAGGTCACCGAGTTCGCTTCCGCGAGCGGTGTGGGTCAGAAAGCAGGCATTGCCCTGGCCGCCACCGGACTGGTCCTCACTGTGACCGTCCCGTCAACCGGGCCCATGATGAGCACTGCGGCCACCGGAAACACGTCCGCTGCCGCCGCATCTGTAGCGGCGCAGCCTGAGGTTTCCGCGGCTGCGGGCGCCAAAATCGACTTCAACCGGACCTACATCGCCACCAAGGGCGATCCCGACGGCAAGCTCAAGCAGCTGCTGAGCGCGCAGTCCGCCGGCACCATTACCCGTGCAGCGTCCACCGGCAGCCTCGGGGCACCGTTGGCGCAGATGGTTTCCGCATCCCCCTTCGGCTTCCGGGTCAGCCCGATCACCGGCGGCTCCGGCGAATTCCACCGCGGGCAGGACTATGCGGCCCAGTGCGGCACAAGTGTTATGGCAGCGGCCAGCGGAACGGTGACGTTCTCGGGATGGCACCCCTACGGCGGCGGAAACCGCGTGGTGATTGACCACGGCAACGGCCTGGAGACCACGTACAACCACTTGTCCTCGTCCAACGTCCAGGTAGGCCAGAAGGTCAGCCGTGGCGACGTTGTGGCCCTCAGCGGGACCACCGGCGCCTCCACCGGCTGCCACCTCCATTTTGAAGTGATGGTCAACGGCGAAGTCGTTGACCCTACCGGCTGGCTCTGATCCAAGCCGATGGAACACTCTCGTATTCCTGTGACATGCCGTGACCTGAATGTGACATTCACTTGGAATTCCTGTACCGTCTAAAGCACGCCAACTTTTCCGAAGTTGGCGCTCTTGAGTGGATTGCCTAACTCTGCCACCGCTCAAGGTCCGTTCGCATTACATCGTCTGGCAGAGGCGGGGGAACCAATTTTGGTCTTCGCAAGAAGACCTTGGGGTTAAGTCGCAAAGCTTCTCAGGAAGCGGCGTGGCCGGGTGACTCCCATCCGAATCCGACAGCTCACCTCGTAGGCATTGGGAGAGGCTACCTTCGTGTCTACACGTCACAATTCTGCGCGCCACCGTGCGCAAACGGTTCGTACGAACCCGTTGAACTCCGTGTCCAAGGCTGTTACTGCCAACGCCGGGACCGTAGGTCGCCAGGCGGCTGTCATTGCAGCCGCGTCCGGACTGATCCTCAGCGTTGGTATGCCGGCAAACGCCGCAGATACCAACCTGGGAGTGTCGGCTTCCACGGAGTCCGGCTCACAGTCGGCCCAGCTGGCCGTTACCGCGGAACCGACAGCGACTATTTCCTTCGAGCGTCCGGCAGTGACCACGAAGGCAGCGCCCAAGGTTGAAACCGTACGGGCTCAGTCGACCGGTTCAGATTCAACTGAGGCTGACGGAGAAGCGAAGGCAGGCAAGCTCGCCGACGCCGTTTCCTCCGCTGCCGCATCAGGCCTCGCCGCGATCGCCTACACCGGGATCGGCAGCCCCTACGTCTGGGGCGGCACCACCCCCAGCGGCTGGGACTGCTCAGGCTTCACCCAGTGGGTCTACGCCCAGGCCGGCATCAGCATCCCCCGCACCAACGCATGGAACGCCATGACGCCTACCGCCACCCCGGCGCCGGGCGACCTGGTCATGCAAAACGGCGGCGCTCACGTTGGCATCTACGTCGGCAACGGCATGATGATCAGCGCGCTGAACCCGTCGCAGGGCACCATCCTGCACGCCGTGTCCGCCACGGGCACGTCTGCGTTCTACACGCTTCGCTAACACACGCGCTTCCCTTCACTGAAGCGCGCGTACTTCGCTAAAAACCCGTTCGGGCCGTTCCGGCTTACCCCCAAGATGCCGGAGCGTCCAAAAACCGCGGCCTGCCACGCAGTCTGAGGAAAACGAAAGAGAGAAATAATGACTACTCGTGCCATCGCACGGCACCGCGCCGAGGTTACCAAAACCAACTCGCTTGCTGTCATTGCCAAAGCTGTCGGCGACAACGCCGGTGGCATGGGCCGTCAGGCTGCGGTTATCGCTGCTGCTTCCGGTCTGGTCCTGACGAGCGGTATCGCAGCCAACGCTGCCGACACCAACGTTCAGCGCGAAGCAACCTCCGCTTCCACCCTGGAAGTTCAGTCTTCCGCTCCGGCCAACATCTCGGCCGCTTCCAGCATCGCCATCTCCTTCGAGAAGCCGGCTGTTTCCACCACTCCGGCTCCGGTCGTTGAGGCTCCGAAGCCGGTCGTCGAGGTTCAGGAAGCTGCTCCCGAGGCCGCTCCCGCAGCCGTTGCAGCAACTGTGTCCGCCCCGGCAGCGCCCGCCGCGCCCGCCGCTGCCAGCGGAAACGGTGCTTCCATTGCAGCTGCCGCTTACGCCCAGCTCGGTGTTTCCCAGGACTGCACCGCCCTGGCCACGAACGCGCTTGCCGCTGTGGGTGTCAACTACCACGGCTGGCCGGCAGGTTACCTGTCCCTGGGCCGCACCGTGAGTGCAGCCGAGGCACAGCCGGGCGACCTCGCCTACTACGAAAACGGCGGCATGGGCATGGCCCACATCGCTGTTTACGTCGGCAACGGCCAGGCCGTGCACGGTGGCTGGAACGGTGGAACCACATCCCTGTTCAGCGTCAACGTCGGCTCCGGCCCGGTCTTCATCCGCGTTGGCGGCTAAAGCCTCCGGCTAGCGACTTCCAGAAGAACCCCTGCCATCGGCAGGGGTTCTTCTGCGTTTCCGGCAGGTGAATTATTGCCGACACGCAGTGTGTGGTAGTGGCCCGATTCGGTGATCGGGCACTTGAGTGTTTACTCTTGTGTTGTCGATCCATAGCCCGGACAAGCAGAGGGCAGCCGGCCCTCGAGCCCCTGACGGGTGCGGCCGTGAAGAGGTATGTGCATGCGCACTCTCGTTCTTAATGCTGGATATGAACCGCTGGCGGTTGTGACCTTCCGCCGGGCGCTGGTTCTTGTGCTGACCGGAAAAGCAAGCGTGGTGGCCGAAGGCGACGATCCTGTCGTTGGGCCGCAGGAGATCCTGGGCCGCCCGTCCGTGATTCTCCTCAACCGCTACATCCGGCCCCGGTACAACACAATCACTGCTGTGAGCCGCCGGGGTGTGCTGCGCCGTGACGGCCACCGCTGCGCCTATTGCGGTAAGGCAGCACACACCATTGATCATGTCCACCCGAAATCGCGGGGCGGTGCGGACTCCTGGGAAAACCTGGTGGCCGCCTGCCTGCGGTGCAACAACGTTAAGGGTGACCATACGCCGGCCGAGATGGGCTGGAAGCTCCGGTTCGTACCGGCGCCTCCGCACGGCACCATCTGGCAGATCAAGGAGCTGGAGAAGCCCACGCCAGCGTGGGACCCGTTCCTTCTGCCCGAATCCGCCGCCTGAGGCGTCACGTCTGCACCGGGCCGAGTGTCCGGGGCTAGGCTGGCCATGTGGAGTTTGATGCCTTGATTCTGGCCGGCGGGCGTTCATCGCGCCTGGGCGGCGTGCCCAAGTCCCAGCTCGTGTACGACGGCGCCACCCTCCTGGCGCTGTCGCTGGCAGCATCCGCCGGTGCGGGCGCCACGGTGGTGGTGGGACCTGACCCGGGCACGTTGCCACCGGGCGTTCTGACGTGCCGCGAGGAGCCGGCGTTCGCGGGGCCTGCGGCGGCGATCGCTGCAGGTTTGGCGTCCCTTGACCGCTCGCGTGGCCCGCTCCGGGCAGCGTTGACGCTGATCCTGGCTTGCGACATGCCCAAAGCGGACCAGGCCGTGGCCGCCCTGCAGGCCGCCCTGGCCCATGACAGCCAGAATGCCACCGAATCCGAAGGAGTCATGGCGGTTTCTCCGGATGGCCGCAAACAGCCGCTTGCCGGCTTTTATGGCACAGCTGTGCTAGAACGTGCGGTGGACGAAATGGAGAAGGGCGGGGGGCTTACAGGGGCATCAGTCTTCGCCCTCCTTGCTAGGCTTGACGTGCGGGCTGTTACTGTCCCTGCCGGCGCCACGGATGACGTGGACACGTGGGACGATGCCACCGCGTTAGGGGTGTCCCGCCAGGGGTCATGATCCACCGTTGGTGGGGGACCGTGCAGTGGCACCGCAACTGAATTTGAGTATGGAGGCAACAGTGAAAAGCCAGGACGAAACGCTGGAGGACTGGTGCCGGGCCCTGCTGCAAGCCTTCGAGCTGGAGGACGTCGAGGTGGACGTCAATGAAGTGCTTGCGCTGGCCGGCGTCGCGGCCCATTCGGTGGTGCGGCCGGCGGCGCCGCTGACCACTTTCATCGCCGGCTTCGCGGCGGGCATGGCATCGGGTTCGGGGCAGGCACCGGATGCGGTCTCAATGCAGGCGGCCCTGGGAGTGGCACGGGCGCTGGCAATGGATTACGCAGCGGCCGACTCCACAACTGGCCCGGCTGATCCGGCCGGCCCCGGTTCGGTGCGAACCGACGCTGCGCCCGGACCGTCGGTCAGCAGTGGGAACACCGGCGCATGACGGCTGCGCCGCCGGACGGGGGTGACGCCGCCAGCGACGGGCCCGAACGCGGCGAAACCGAAGATTCAGCCGATCCACGCCCTGGGGGAGGCGCCAGCGGGTCCTCCTCCGATCCCGGAGCTGAGGACGCCGCTGCCACGGCAGCCGGGTCCGCCGATACCGGGGACAGCCATTTGGCGCACACCTGGCAGGAGGCCCGGCAGGCGTCATTCGATTGCGCAACTCCCATTCCGCCCGGCCTGGTGCCGCTCAGGACCGCGCTGGGCCGAACGCTCGCAGCCGATATTACGGCGCTCCAGGACATGCCGCACTACGCGTCGTCCGCCATGGACGGCTGGGCAGTGAACGGCACAGGGCCCTGGATCCTGGCGGACCCCGGACATCGGCTCGCACCCCACCAGGCCAGCCCCATCGTCACCGGCGGCCTCATTCCGCCCGGGGCGAAGGCTGTTCTCCGCAGCGAGAGCGGCACGATAACCACGGACGACGAAGGGCTCCCGGTCCTGGCCCTCGGCGGGGCCGCACGGCCCGGTGAACCGAAGAACGGCCAGCACATCCGGAAGGCGGGCGAGGAAGCGGCCGCCGGGGACATCCTGGTCAAAAGCGGCACGGTCCTGAACCCGGCCCACCTGGCCCTCGCGGCGCTGGCCGGCCATGACACCCTGCGGGTCCAGGGGAAACCTGTGGTGAAGCTCCTGCTGACAGGATCGGAGGTGGTCACCGCAGGCCTGCCCGCGCCGGGCAAGGTCCGGGACACCTTCGGCCCGCAGCTTGGAGCCGTGGTTGAGATGCTCGGCGGCATCAGCGCCGGGCAGGAGAAAATCGGCGACGACTACGACGAATGGCTTGCTGCCCTGGAAGACACCGGGCCGGATGACGGGTCAGGGCTTCGTCCGGACACAGGGGAGCCGGCAGCGGAAGAGGCGCCTGCCGACGTCGTCATCACCACCGGCGGAACCGGCCGTTCCGGGACCGACCACCTCCGCCGGGCTGTCGCGGAACTCGGCGGTCGCCTCTTGATCGACGGCATCGCCATGCGTCCCGGGCACCCGGCGGTCCTCGCCGAGCTGCCGGACGGCCGTTTCATCCTTGGCCTGCCCGGCAATCCCCTTGCCGCGATGATGGCGCTCTGCACGGTGGGTGCGCCGTTGCTGGCCGCCTTGGGCCACGGGACACTGCCGCCGGTCGGTGAAGTGCCTTGCGGAACGCTGATCGACCCGGATCCGGGACGGACGAGGCTGATGCCGTTCAGGCTCCTGTACGGCATGGCATCCCCGGCCCAGCACGCCGGTCCCGGCATGATGCGCGGCCTGGCGGCGGCGGACGGCGTCCTGGTGGTTCCGCCGCACGGCGTTCAGCTGGGGGAGGCGGTGCCCGCCTTCGCCTTACCCTGGGGCGCGCCGATCCAGCAGGCGGAACCTGCGGCCGCGAAGCCCAAGACTGCTCCACGCAAGGCTTCCCGGAAGCCCGCGGCTTCGGACGGTCCCGTGGACTGGAGCGCACTGCTGGGCTAATTCGGTCCCCGCTGGTGAAGCCGGTTCCGGCTTGCAATGATGGTCATATCCCGCACTGTTAGGAGCACAACGTGGCCCGCATGACGCAACGCCGCAAGATCCACAGGTTTGTCCTGGACGGTTCACCCCAGTCCCTTGAATTTCCCGTGCGGCACCGGGAAGACGTGCTGGCGGTGGAGGAACCGCTGGAAATACGGCTGGGATCCCTTCCCTTTACCGTAACCATGCGGACGCCCGGAGACGATTTTGACCTTGTGGCCGGATTCCTGGTGTCCGAGGGCATCATCTGGGCCCCCGAGCAGCTCGTCTCGCTGCGGTTTTGCGCGGGCGAGGACGAGAACGGGGTGCAGACCTTCAACGTTGTGGAAGCGCAGCTGCGGCCCGACGTCGTCCTGCCCGACAGGGGACGGAACATCTTCACCTCAAGCTCGTGCGGCATCTGCGGCACCGATTCCATCGACGCCGTCCGCAAGTCGTCGCATTTCAGCCCCGCGGCGGATCCGCTGACTGTCCCTGTGGAGACGCTGTCCGGGCTGCCGGACAAACTCCGCGCAGCGCAGGCCGTCTTCGAGGCCACGGGAGGAGTCCACGCCGCCGGGCTCTTCCGGATCACGGACGACGGCGGCACTGAGCTGTTGTGCCTGCGTGAGGACGTGGGGCGCCACAACGCCGTGGACAAAGTGGTTGGCTGGGCGCTGCGGGAACGGCTGCTGCCGCTGGCGGGCACGGTCTTGCAGGTCTCCGGGAGGGCCTCATTCGAACTCGTGCAGAAGGCCGCCCTCGCCGGCATCCCGGTGCTGGCCGCCGTCAGTGCACCTTCCAGCCTGGCCGTGGAGCTTGCGGAAGCCAGCGGCATGACGCTGGCAGGCTTCAGCAGGGGCACCAAGCTTAATGTCTATGCCGGACAACACCGGATCACGGCTCCCGCACCGGTGCCCGGATAGGCAAAGCGCTTGGATTAACGGACTGGGCGCAGTAGATTTTATCCATCGATTGGACGCGCCGATCCGCTCCTTCGGCCGAGTTCCAGGGTGTGCGCATAAGCTGAAGCCAGCGGGCAGGCACGTACCGCGGACCAGCTGTCAGCTCCCAGGCCACAGGCATTAAAGAGGACCACATTGCACGACGACCGACGCATCACGGAAGTCCGTCTCGACCGCTTCATGCGCGAACGCGTGGACACCGCGGTGTATACCCGCAGCGTCCCGTTGAACCTCGGCAGCTGGGACGTTCCGGACGAGCCAGTTTCCGTCATGGAAGCCCTCCACCACGACTTCACCCCGCTGGACCACGGGTCGCCGTGGGGCCGCCCGTGGAGCACCAAATGGATGAGGCTGCAGGGCGAGGTGCCGGACTCATGGGGAACCGCTCCTGACACCGCGGTGGAAATCGTGGTGGACCTTGGCTTCACCCGTGAGCTCCCGGGCTTCCAGTGCGAGGGAATCGCTTGGCGGCCGGACGGAACCATCATCAAGGCCATCTCACCGCGGAACCAGTACATACCGCTGAAGCTCCTGGGCAGCGGCATGGCAGTGGACTTCTACGTCGAGGCCGCCGCCAATCCCGACGTCGCGCAGGGCTGGACATTCGCAGCCATGCCCTACGGCGACAAGGCGACCGCGGGGCAGGACCCCAAATACCGGCTTGGCACCATCGCGATCGCCGAACTCAACCAGACCGTCTGGGCACTGCAGCAGGACGTCTGGACCCTGAGCGGCCTCATGCACGAGCTCCCCATGGAACTGCCGCGCCGGCACGAGATCCTCCGCGCCCTGGAACGGATGCTGGACATCATGGATCCGGACGACGTTCCCGGCACCGCGGCGGCGGGCCGTGCAGCCCTGGCCGAGGTGCTGTCCCGCCCGGCCTACGCCTCGGCCCACCAGCTGGTTGCCACGGGCCACGCGCACATCGACTCCGCATGGCTATGGCCGGTCCGGGAAACCATCCGCAAGTGTGCCCGCACGTTCTCCAACGTCGTGGCCCTGATGGACGAGTCTCCGGACTTCGTTTTCTCCTGTTCGTCCGCGCAGCAGCTGGCCTGGATGAAGGAGTTCTACCCTGAACTCTTCGGCCGTATCCGCGAGAAGGTCAAGGCCGGCCAATTCGTACCGGTGGGCGGCATGTGGGTGGAATCGGACACCAACATGCCAGGCGGCGAGGCCATGGCCCGGCAGTTCATCGAAGGGAAGAAGTTCTTCCTGGATGAATTTGGTGTGGATTGCCAGGAAGCCTGGCTGCCTGATTCCTTTGGATACTCAGGTGCGCTGCCCCAGATCGTAAAGGCGGCTGGCAGCAAGTGGTTCCTGACCCAGAAGATCTCCTGGAACCAGGTCAACAGGATGCCGCACCACACCTTCAACTGGGAAGGGATCGACGGCACCCGGCTGTTCACCCACTTCCCGCCCATTGACACCTACAACTCGGAACTGAGCGGCCGCGAACTGGCGCACGCCGAACGGAACTACCGGGACCACGGCCGCGGCACCGTCTCGCTGGTCCCGTTCGGTTACGGCGACGGCGGGGGCGGACCAACCCGGGAAATGATCGCCGCAGCCCACCGCACGGCCGACCTCGAAGGCTCCCCGAAGGTGCGGATCGGCACTGCCGCCAACTTCTTCACGCAGGCGCAGGCTGAATACACGTCCCTGCCCGTGTGGGTGGGGGAGATGTACCTGGAACTGCACCGCGGAACGTACACCAGCCAGGCAAAAACCAAACTGGGCAACCGGCGCAGCGAACACCTGCTCCGGGAAGCCGAACTGTGGTGCGCCACCGCCTCCGTCCGCACTGCGGGCGGGTTCGCCTACCCGGCAGCCGAACTGAAACGCCTGTGGCAACTGGTCCTGCTTCAGCAGTTCCATGACATCCTGCCCGGGAGTTCGATCGCGTGGGTCCACCAGGACGCCGAGCGGAACTATGCAGCCGTCGCGGATGCCCTTGAGGCCATCATCGCCGGCGCCGCGCGCGCCGCACTCGGGGAAGGCACCAGCGAGTTCCTGCTCAACGCCGCACCGCACGAACGCAGCGGTGTTCCCGCCCTGGCCGCCGCCGAACCCGTCCGGAGCGACCACCCGGTGACGGTGACCGAATCCGGCGGGGGCTACATCCTGGACAACGGCGTGATCAGGGCCGTGCTGGACGCCAACGGGCTCCTGACCTCGCTTCTGGACCATGCCAGCGGCCGCGAAGCGATTGCCCCGGGCCAGTTCGGGAACCATCTGGAACTCCACCGCGATACGCCCAACGAATGGGACGCATGGGACATTGACGAGTTCTACCGCCGGAACGTCACCTCACTGACCAAAGCGCGTTCGGTGACGCTGGAGCGGGGCGGCTGGGACGCCGTCGTGGTGGTGGAACGGCTGGCCGGATCGTCAGCCATCACCCAGCGGATTTCGCTTGAGGCCGGCTCCGGATCACTGAGCATCCTGACCGCCGTGGACTGGCAGGAACGGGAAAAGCTGCTCAAGATCGGCTTCCCGCTGGACGTCCGGGCGGACCGCTCCGCGTCGGAGACCCAGTTCGGGCATGTGTTCCGGCCCACCCACACCAACACGTCCTGGGAAGCGGCGAAGTTCGAAATCTGCGCCCACCGCTGGATCCACGTGGCGGAGCCGGGCTATGGCGTGGCGGTGTCCAACGCCTCCAGTTACGGCCACGACGTCACCCGCAGCGTGAGGGACGACGGCGGCACCACCACTACGGTGCGCACGTCGCTGCTGCGCGCCCCCAAGTACCCGGATCCGGGTGCGGACCGTGGCCGGCACGAACTCCTGGTGACCATCAGGCCCGGGGCGGCCATCGCCGACGCCGTCGAAGAGGGCTACCGGACCAACCTTGCACCGCGCATCGTGAAGGGCGCGCACGCCGTCAGCCCCCTGTTCACGGTGTTCAACCAGGGAATCGTGGTCGAGGCGGTGAAGCTGGCGGAAGACGGCTCCGGCGATGTCATCGTACGTCTCTACGAATCCCTGGGGGAGCGGTCAGAGGGAATGGTGACGGCGAACTTCGACACGAAGAAAGTGCATGCCGTGGATCTGCTGGAGCGTCCAATTGCGGGCCAAGGCGTGACAGCGGGCCTGGATTCCGCGAAACTGACGCTCCGCCCGTTCCAGCTCGTGACCCTGCGATTCACCCGCTGAGGCGCAACGGCCGTTAAACAGGCTGAGTGGGGGCGGTCCCCAACGGCCCGCCACCACTCATCCCCCCAATAGCGCTCTGTGGCTGCCCGGCGTCGAACGGATTGTCCCCATTCCCGACTCCAGGCAGAAGCCACTTTCACACATTCATGATTCTCTCACGTTCTAATGATTTTGTGAAAGCCCTAAGTCTACTTTGCAGTAGATGACTTTTGCGGGGCGGATTGCGTTGCCCGGACCCTTGCGATCCAGAAGGCGGCGAGGCCCACCACGAAGCAGAGCGCGGCTCCGTAATTGATGACGAACTTCAGGGGAGTCAACTGTGCCGGGAAGAAGGGGAACAGCAGGCTCACGGTCAGGCAGACACCGCCGATGGCCAGCAGGAGGGCCCCCGCCCGCACCAGCCCCGGCAGCCGGCTGCCAACGGCCTTCACCATGGCGGGGAGGAGGACCAGGGAAACGTAGGCCGGGTAGGCGCGCCCGGCTGCACCGTAATACTCCACCAGGTGGGCATTGCGGGTGCTGCGCTCGTACACCGCACTAAGCCCCGCCGACGAGCTAAACGAATCCATCATGGCGAAAAAGACGACCATGACGGCAGAGATGAGGCCAAACACCAGCAGCCCCGGCCGCCCGACCAGCCAGCGCCTCTGTTTATCGGCGCCGAAGGCATTCACGCAACGCAGCCCGATGAAAAAGATGACGGTGAAGAGGACGAAGCGCAGTATGAGGTTGGCGACGTTGATGCCGCCGAGCAGGCCGTCGATGGCAACATACGGGCCGTCAATGCTCAGGAGGATTGCGAGTGTGGCCAGCAGGAAGATGTAAAAGAGTGACCTGTTCTCACCCCTGACCGCACTTGGAATTCGTGCCACCGCAGCGGCGCAGCAGACGGCCAGGGTGGACCATTGCAGGATCTCGATCATCCGAGGTTCTCCCAGATCGTTTTGGTTTGTTGGTGGTCTTGTTCCTGGCGCCTGAGGGTCTTTCCCAGCGCCTGCAGCCGCTCGCCGGCCAGGGCGGCGAGCTCGCCATCGGACAAGGCGTCCAGGGCTGCCTGCCGTGCGCCGGGCGGCCAGCCGGCCTCGGACTCGGTAATCATTCCGGTGGCCACGAGCCCGCCAGTCAGCCCAACGCCGGCTGCCCTGGACGTGGCGATGGCCAGCTCCGGGGTCAGCCGGTTGGCGGTCAGCTGCGCGGAGTAATTCTGGGGGGCGATCCCGGTGGCGGCGGAAACCCGGTGCCGGAGCTCGCCGTCGTCGATTGCGTCTACCCAGTTCTTCACGGAGGTTGCATGCGGCGCGGGTGTGAGCGGCGGGGCGGGCGGCGGCCTATCCGCGTCGCCGCCGCCCGCTGCACCGGCGGAGCGGGCAATGACCGCACTCAGGAGGTCCATGGTGGCGATCTGGCTGACCAGTTCCGCGGCAGTGGGCAGCACGGGGCTTCCGGCAAGCTCGCTGTAACTCGCGAAGGTGGCCAACGCCGCCACCGGGTTGATATTGAAGGCCCGGCTGATGCTGACGACGGTGCTTTCCGCCACCTTCCCGCGGACCAGCTGCTGCGCCAGGGTGGTCCGCTTGACCCCGGAGATCCTGCAGATATCGGCAGTGCTCGCCTGGGGCGCTATTCCGTGAAGCCAGCGTTGGAACGCCTTGGCGGGGAGTGGCATGGATGGCTTCCTGCGGGGTGGGGCGGTTGGAGTAGCGACCGTCGATTTTACGGCGGGGGGTATGTGAACTATGCTAGATGGTCGAACCCGTTGGTCCGTACACCCCCCAAGTCCGGACCAGCGGGTTCTTCCATGCCCGGCGGGATTTCAGGCCGTTTTGGGCCGCAGTGAGAGGATGGACTAATGACTGCAACCCTTGTTGCCAAAGATCTTTCGGGCGGTCACGACCACCGCACACTCTTCTCAAAACTCTCCCTCACCGTGGCCCCGGGCGACGTTGTGGGCGTTGTTGGCGCGAACGGCGCCGGCAAATCCACTCTTCTCCGGCTGCTGGCAGGGGTGGACCAGCCACTGGCCGGATCGGTGAGCCTGGCCCCGGCCGATGCCTTCGTTGGCTGGCTGCCGCAGGAACACGAACGTGTCGCCGGCGAGACAGTGGCGGGGTACGTCGCACGCCGGACCGGCTGTGCACAGGCAACGGCAGACATGGAATCAACGGCGGAGGCCCTGGGCTCGGGTGCCGCCGGCGCCGATGACGCCTACTCCCTGGCCTTCGACCGCTGGATGGCCTCCGGCGCTGCGGACCTGGACGAGCGGATCGCGCCGGTCCTTGCCGACCTGGGGCTGGACGTGGGGCCGGAGGCGCTCATGACGGGGCTGTCCGGCGGGCAGGCGGCACGCGTGGCGCTGGCCGCCCTGCTGCTGAGCCGCTTCGACGTGGTCCTGCTCGATGAGCCCACCAACGACCTTGACCTCAACGGGCTGGCCAAGCTGGAGGCGTTCGTGCAGGGGCTCCGCGGCGGTGCGGTCCTGGTATCCCACGACCGTGAGTTCCTGGCCCGCTGTGTCACCACCATCGTGGAACTGGACCTCGCCCAGAACTCCGTGGCCGTTTACGACGGCGGCTACGAGGCGTTCCTGGAGGAACGCGCCGTGGCCCGCCGCCATGCCCGGGAGCGGTACGAGGAGTTCGCCAACACGAAGGCGGACCTCGTTTCCCGCGCCCGGACCCAGCGCGAGTGGAGCTCCCAGGGCGTCCGGAACGCCATGAAGAAGAGCCCTGACAATGACAAGATCCGGCGTGCGGCCTCCACCGAATCCTCGGAGAAGCAGGCCCAGAAAGTGCGGCAGATGGAATCCCGGATCGCCCGGCTCGACGAAGTGGAGGAGCCGCGCAAGGAGTGGCAGCTGCAGTTCAGCATCGGCCAGGCCCCGCGATCCAGTGCCGTTGTGGCAACGCTGCGGGACGCCGTCGTCCACCAGGGTGACTTCACGCTGGGGCCGGTGAACCTGCAGCTCAACGCCGGGGAGCGCATCGGCATCACCGGTCCCAACGGGGCCGGCAAGTCCACGCTGCTCCGGCTCCTGCTGGGGATCCGGCCGCCGGACTCCGGCAACGCCGCCATGGGCGCCTCCGTGGCCATTGGCGAAATCGACCAGGCCCGCGGCCTGCTGGCCGGTGACCTCAACCTCGGTGACGCCGTCGAGGCTGTCCTGAAGGAGCTGTCCCCGGCGGAAGTCCGCACCCTGCTGGCCAAGTTCGGACTCAAAGCGGACCACACCTCGCGCCCGGTCGACTCGCTCTCCCCGGGCGAACGGACCCGCGCGGCGCTTGCCCTGCTGCAGGCCCGCGGCGTGAACCTGCTGGTCCTGGACGAGCCCACCAACCACCTGGACCTGCCCGCCATCGAGCAGCTCGAAGAGGCACTGGAAAGCTACGACGGCGCCCTGCTCCTGGTGACGCATGACCGCAGGCTGCTGGAAAACGTGCGCCTGGACGTCCGCTGGAATGTGGAGGACGGTGTGGTGACCGAACTGCTCGCCGGTGGGTCCGCACCAGCCGCTGCATCACCAGGCGCCAGGAACGGCGCCATGAAAGGCCAGACACGATGAGCATGGACCGGGTAGCGTGGAGCTCCCTCTACAACATCACGCGGGCCGCCAGCGGTTCCAAACCGTTCTCCAAGGCGACGCTCAAGCGCGTGTTCGGCTTCGCGCGGCCGCACCGCCGCAAACTCATCGCCTTCGTGCTGCTCTCGATCGCCATGGCTGTCCTGGCCGTGGCCACCCCGGTCCTTGCCGGCCAGGTGGTGGACGCCATCATTGCAGGCGCCGGCACCGACGTCGTGATCCGGCTGGCGGTGCTCATCGCCGTCGTGGCCGTGGCCGAGGCCGGGCTGGGGCTCGTGACCCGCTGGCTGTCCTCCACCATCGGTGAAGGCGTGATCGTGGACCTGCGCACCAAGGTGTTCGACCACGTCCAGAAAATGCCCATCGCCTTCTTCACCCGCACCCGCACAGGGGCCCTGGTCAGCCGGCTGAACAACGACGTCATCGGCGCGCAGTCGGCCTTCGCCGGCACGCTGTCCGGGGTGGTCAGCAACGTGGTGGCCCTGGCGCTCACCCTCGTGGTCATGCTGGGCAAGTCCTGGCTGGTGACCGTGCTGGCCATGATCCTGCTGCCGATCTTCCTCATCCCGGCCCGCCGGATGGGTTCCAAGCTGGCCGACCTGCGGCGCGAGGCTGCCGAGCACAACGCCGCCATGGGTACCCAGATGACCGAGCGGTTCTCCGCGCCCGGCGCCACGCTGGTCAAGCTCTTCGGCCGCCCGGACGAGGAATCCCGTGAGTTCGCCGTCCGCGCCGGACGGGTCCGTGACATCGGTGTGCGCACCGCCATGCTCCAGTTCACGTTCGTCACCGCGCTGACACTGGTCTCGGCCCTGGCCCTAGCCTTGGTGTACGGGCTGGGCGGCTGGCTTGCGCTGGGCGGCCAGCTCGCCGCGGGCGACGTCGTGGTGCTGGCACTGCTGCTCACCCGCCTGTACGCGCCCCTCACCGCGCTCTCCAACGCCAGGGTGGAAATCATGAGCGCCCTGGTCAGTTTTGAGCGGGTCTTCGAAATCCTCGACCTCAAGCCCCTGATCCAGCAGAAGCCCGACGCCGTCGAGGTGCCGCCGGGTCCCGTCTCGGTGGAGTTCGACGACGTTCGGTTCGCCTACCCCGCAGCGGACAAGGTGTCGCTGGCGTCGCTCGAGGACGTCTCCACCCTGGACACCCGCGGCGGCGAAGAAGTGCTGCACGGCATCAGTTTCAGGGTGGAACCAGGCCAGACCGTTGCCCTGGTCGGGTCCTCGGGGGCCGGCAAGTCCACCATCGCCCAGTTGCTGTCACGGCTGTACGACGTCGATTCCGGCGCCGTGCGCCTCGGCGGAACAGTGCCCGGGACCGGACTGGACGTTCGTGACGCCACCTTTGATTCGATGCGGGCGACGCTGGGCATGGTGACCCAGGACGGGCACCTGTTCCACGAATCCATCGCGTCCAACCTGCGGCTGGCCCGCCCGGACGCCACAGAAGCGGACATGTGGGATGTGCTGCGCCAGGCCCGGCTCGAGTACATGATCCGGTCCCTGCCGGACGGCCTTGACACAGTGGTGGGGGAGCGCGGCTACCGGCTTTCCGGCGGTGAACGCCAGCGCCTCACGATTGCGCGGCTGCTGATCGCGCAGCCGCGCGTCGTCATCCTTGACGAAGCCACCGCCGCCCTGGATTCCACCAACGAAGCGGCCGTGCAGGCTGCACTGGGGGCAGCGCTCGAGGGCCGCACCGCCGTCGTGATCGCCCACCGGCTGTCCACCATCCGCGCCGCGGACATGATCCTGGTGGTCGAGGACGGCGCCATCGTGGAGCGCGGCACCCACACCGGGTTGCTCGCGGCGGAAGGCCGGTACGCAGAGCTCTACCGCACGCAGTTCGCGGAAGCGAACGCTGTGGTGGAAGAGGCCGTTCCGGAGCTCTAGGCTCGGCCCCTACGAGCGGTTGGCGCCAGGGCGGGCAGGATATGGTCCGTCAGCAGGGGTGCAAGGTCGGCCGGCAGCTCGGCGGCCAGGTCCAGCCAACGGACTTCGGCTATCTCCGCCGAAGGGTGTGCACTCCAGGTGCCCGGGGCGGTAAACACCGTTGCCTCAATGTCTGTGGCGGCCTCGTTGGCGGCGTCGGCAAGCCAGACGCCCATGTGCCGCAGGTCTTCCGGCGCCACCTCGATGCCCACTTCCTCCAGCAGTTCACGCGAGGCGGCCTGGGCCGCGGATTCGCCGGGTTCGGGCTTGCCGCCAGGGTGCATAAATTTGTCCGTGCCGCGCTTGCGGACGGTCAGCAGGCGGCCTCGGTCGTCATAGACGCAGACGGCGGACACAACAATGCGGTCTTTCACGGCTACGACCCTAGCCCATTGGAGCCCGCCATGTCCGGCGCCGGCGCGTCCGGACCTGTTCCATCCCGCGGCAGGCGGTGCAGCACGGATTCCAGGAGCTGGTTCTTCCGCGGCCCGTGAACGTCCCAGGAATAGCTGAATTCGTCCGGGCCCCGGAGCGCATAGGTGACGCGGTAGGTGTCCGGGTCGCACCAGTGCTCGTCGTGGCTGGACTCGGCCCGGAAGCTCATCCGGTGGAACGGCCGGCCGTCGGGGAACGTCATGTCCAGCGAGTCGGAGGCGGCCGTGGGATGCAGCATGTAGTCACGGCTTGCGGTGCCGGTGAAGGTGCCGCCGGCCGGAGCAGGCCAGCGCATGGTGCCCTCTTCGTGGAACTGAAGGCCGCCGTCGTCGTCCGGGGAAAAGCGGACGACGCCGGTGAAGGTTCCGTGGGCGTCGGAGCTGCGGTCCCACAGGGTGCGCTTCACAGACCAGCTGCCCAGCAGGTAGGCGCGCAGATCGAAATCCTGCGCCTTGTTCTGCTCTGCATCCTGCCGCTGGAAGTTCAAGTGCCCTCGATTGGAATCGAACCAACGACACCGGCTTTAGGAGAGCCGTGCTCTATCCACTGAGCTACGAGGGCGGGCGTCCGAATTGGTTGGCACCAGGCCGTCCTGTTCGGGCACGGATACAAGCATACAAGGTACAGACGCGTACTACGCTCTTGGCATGACTGCAGCAACACCAGTAACGTCCATCCGGGCCGGATTCCTCCCGGACATAGCCTCCACCCGGGAGTATTTCGGGGCGTGGGCCAAGCTGAGCGTGTTGCAGTATTTCGTGGCTGAAACGGCAGTGATCGCGGCCTGGGCCGGTCCGCAGCCCTACGACCGCCGGACCGGCTACATCAGCGATCTCGGGGCCGTCCACTGCAGCCTTTATGAGGGCAGGGACGTGTGTTCGCCCCTGCATCCGGTGATGAATGCCTCGTTCGTGGTGCAGGGCCTGGGCATGCTGGTGGGGGCACTGCTCCTCAGCTCGGCACTCCTGTGCGTCGCAGCCCGGCCCGGGGTCCGGCTCGCCTTCGGCCATGGCCACCGTGTTCCCTGGTTCACTGCCCTCGCGGCCAAGGTCCTGACCTTCTCCGCGGGCACCGGGACGATCATTGTGGGGCTGGTGCCCGAGGACGCCGGATGGTTTGCCGTGCATCTGACCGGCGCCCTGATGTACTTCATCGGCGGGGCGCTGGCGCTGCTGCTGTTAGGGAAGCTGTGGCTGAGGCAGTCGCCGCTGGGATGGTTCATCCTTGCGTGCGGGGCGGTGTCTTTCGGGGCGCTGGTGATCGGCGGGGTCACCGGCATGGATGTCCCGGAGCCGGGCACGCTGGAGCGGTTCATGGGCTATCCGGTGACGATAGGCCTGGCCACCACGGGGCTGGTGATTGCCCAGCGCGTCCGGCAGGAACTGAAGGCACGGAAGACCCGGACAGCTGCCCAGGCAACGAGGACCCTTTGAGGGGCTAGCGGGCCTTCGGCTTCCGCCCCAGGAACACCGCGGCGCCGCCTGCCAGTAGGCTCACCACGAGCAGTACCCAGCCGCTGACGGTGAGGGCGGACGCGAGGGCCACCTGGCCGCCGTCGGCCGCTGACGCGGACAGCATGGAATCGATGGCAGCGTTTCCCCACAGCCGGACGGCGGCGAAAAGCAGCGGGAGCGCCCAGAGCGCCCAGCGGAGCGTTTTGCGTGCCACGTTGGTCCCGATCAGCAGGAGCCACGTGAAGCCGAAAATCAGCGGAAACAGCGTGCCCGCCGTCTTGTGGACGTAGTTGAGCTGGCCGCGGGCTTCCTCATTCATCGCCGCCCTCAGCTGGTCCACGAACCCCTGGTCAAAGCCGCCGATCAGCGAATCGGGCATGGGCAGGCCGCCGGAGAGCTGGGTGAGCTGGTTCAACGTCAGCAAATGCAGGTACCAGAACAGGAAAAGGCTGGCCACCACGCCCGCTATGAGGATCACGTTGCTGTTGTTCCGCGCCTTCTCCGGCGACCGCTGGGTGGTGGGGTTGATCACCGGCGGCAGGTGGTGCTGGGGAACGGACGCGTTGGCGCCATGTTTCTTGATCCGCTGTGCTGGTGTCTTGGCCATGGGTTCATTATCGCTGTTCCTGTCCCCGCCTGTTCCCCGCCTGCGGCCCCGGATAGGCTGGGACGCGTGACGGAACTTGGAAGACACAAACTTGGCAGGCACAGCGCGGCGGAACTCAGCGCGGGACTGGACGATTACCAGCTGGCCGAGGCACTGGTCCGGGAAGCCGGGATGCTGGCCCTCATGATGCGCCAGGGCGGCCTGGAAGGACAGCAGAAGACCTCGGTCTCCGATGTGGTCACGGCTGCCGACCACGCCGCCGAAGCCTATGTCCTCGAACAGCTGCGGCGCTGCCGCCCGGACGACGGCATCCTGGGGGAGGAGGGCGCCTCTGTGGAGGGGAGCAGCGGCCGGACCTGGGTGATCGATCCCGTGGACGGCACCTACAACTTCCTGCACGGCTCCACGTACTGGTGCTCCGCGCTCGCCCTCAAGGACGCCTCCGGGACGGTTCTTGGCGCCATTTTCCAGCCCGAAGAGGACAAGCTCTGGCTGGGCGGAACCACCCGGCCGGCCACCCTGAACGGTGAACGGCTGACGTCATTCCATACGGACGGCGGGGCGCGGACGCTGCAGCCGCTGGCCGTACAGGGCGCCGCAACCTACATCCACCCCTCGTGGCTCGCGGACCCGCTGTGCGCCATGCCCTGGCACTCCGCGGCCACCTCTGCTGCGTCGCTGCGGATGTTCGGATCAGGGTCCTGCGACCTGGGCCGGGTGGCCGACGGCGAGCTCGACTGCTGGTTCCAGCACAGCTGCCCCGAATGGGACTGGCTCCCCGGCAAAGCCATTGTGCTTGCGGCCGGCGGCGCCGTCGACGTCGTGCGGGTCAACGGCCTCGAGTGGTTCGTTGCAGGAGGCACGACGGCGGTCCGGCAGCTCCGCGCCGCCCTCGAGTCCGGCTCGGTGGAGTAAGGCCCCCTGGTCACGCGCTGAGCCGAACGCAGGCCGGTCCGGAAGTGAGTGTCGGCCCCACCGCCTAGACTTATAGCACCATGGATATGTTGTTTGACCCGTATGCTGACGGACCGTTCAAGGCTGCCCCGAAAGCGGCAGCGCTCACCAAGTCGCGCCCCGGGACAGGGGAAGATCCGGCTCGCTACGGGAACGGCGGGCCGGAATCCGAAGGGGATCGGGCACGTCCCAAGCTGCCCGGCGTGGACGAACTCCTGCAGGGCCTCAACCCCCAGCAGAAAGAAGCGGTCAAGCACACCGGCGGCGCGCTGCTCATCGTGGCCGGAGCCGGATCCGGCAAGACACGCGTACTCAGCAACCGGATCGCCTACCTCATCGCCACCCGGAGGGCGCATCACGGCGAGATCCTGGCCATCACCTTCACCAACAAGGCCGCCGCGGAAATGCGGGAGCGCATCGAAGCGCTGGTGGGCGGCCGCGCCAAGATCATGTGGATTTCCACCTTCCACTCGTCCTGCGTGCGCATCCTCCGGCAGGAAGCCGCCAACGTTGGACTCAAGTCCAATTTCTCCATCTACGACTCCGCGGACTCCCTGCGGCTTGTCACCCAGGTGTCCAAAACCTTGGACCTGGACCCCAAGAAGTTCGCGCCCAAGGCCATGCAGCACAAGATCTCGGCGCTGAAGAACGAGCTGATCGACGCCGATTCGTACGCCTCCTCCGCCAATTACAACGATCCCTTCGAACAGGCCGTGGCCGACGTCTTCAAGGGCTACACCCAGCGGCTGCGCCAGGCCAACGCGATGGACTTTGACGACCTCATCGCCGAAACCGTCTACATGTTCCGTGCCTTCCCGGCGCTCGCCGAATCGTACCGCCGGCGCTTCCGGCACGTCCTGGTGGACGAATACCAGGACACCAACCACGCCCAGTACGCGCTGGTCCGCGAAATTGTGGGCGAGGGTCCCGGGGCTTCCGAACTCACCGTGGTGGGCGACTCGGACCAGTCCATCTACGCGTTCCGCGGGGCGGACATCCGCAACATCGTGGAGTTCGAAAAGGACTATCCGAACGCGCGCACCATCAAGCTGGAGCAGAACTACCGTTCCACCCAGAACATCCTCACGGCCGCCAACTCGGTGATTTCCCGCAACCCCAACCGTCCGGACAAGAGGCTCTGGACTGCCGAGGGTGAAGGCCACAAAATCATCGGCTACGTGGGCGAAAACGAACACGACGAAGCCCAGTTCATCGCCAAGGAAATCGACAGGCTGCAGGACGAGGACAACCTGCGCCCCGGCGACGTCGCGATCTTCTACCGCACCAACGCCCAGTCCCGTTCCATCGAAGATGTCTTGGTGCGCGTTGGCCTGCCGTACAAGGTGGTGGGCGGCACGCGCTTCTACGAGCGCAAGGAAATCAAGGACGCCCTCGCGTACCTGCGCGTGCTGGTAAACCCCGACGACGACGTCAACCTACGCCGGGTGCTCAACGAACCCAAGCGCGGCATCGGCGACCGCGCCGAGGGTGCCGTGGCGGCCCTGGCCGAACGCGAACGGACCTCGTTCATGGCCGCCGCCCGCCGTGCGGACCAGGCGCCCGGGATGGCCACCCGCTCGGTCAACGCGGTGCTGGGTTTCGTGAAGCTGTTGGATGACCTCGCCGAAGTGGCCAGCGGCTCCGGTGCCGCTGCTGCCCTGGAAGCTGTCCTGGAGCAGACCGGGTACCTGGCGGGACTGCGGTCCAGCACCGATCCCCAGGACGAGTCCCGGGTGGAAAACCTCGCGGAACTCGTCGCCGTCGTGCGCGAATACGAGCAGGAGAACCCCGAAGGTTCCCTGGGCGCCTTCCTGGAACAGGTGTCGCTCGTGGCGGACGCCGACCAGATCCCGGACGCCCCGGGCGCTGACATCGATGCCGCCGTGGCCGAAGCCAAACGGCTGGGCGTGGTGACGCTCATGACCCTCCACACGGCCAAGGGGCTGGAATTCCCGGTGGTGTTCCTTACCGGCATGGAGCACGGCCTCTTCCCGCACCAGCGTTCGGCCACGGATCCCAAGGAGCTCGCGGAGGAACGGCGGCTGGCCTATGTGGGCCTGACCCGTGCCCGGAAGCGCCTCTATGTGACGCGTTCGGAAGTCCGCAGCATGTGGGGCCAGAGCCAGTACAACCCGGCCAGCCAGTTCATCGAGGAAATTCCCGCCGAACTGGTGGAATGGCGGCGTGAAGGCACCTCGCGGCAGGTCAGCGGCTGGGGGAGCGGGGCGTCCATCGGGTCCAGCAGGTACGGCGGATCGTTCTGGGGCGCGGGCACGGCCCGCGGCAACGCAGCGAGCCCTTCCGCCGGCTTCAATGCCGATGTTCCGGCCGCCGTCGCTAAGAACCGCGTACAGCCGCAGAAGGAAGTCGTTGCCGTCAGTGTCGGGGACAAGGTGAACCACACGAGCTTCGGAAACGGCACCGTCCTGGCAGTCGAAGGCGCGGGGGACAAGACCGTGGCCAAGGTGAAGTTCAGCGTCGGCGAAAAGCGCCTGCTGCTGAGGTACGCACCGCTGACAAAGCTCGACGCCTAACACGCGTTCCAGGACGGCAAGGGTCCCGCCGCCGGGCAGCGACCCTTGCCGGGTCCTGGCGGCAGGATTACAGTTCAGGGATCTCGGCTCGTGTCATTCCACTCTTTCCGTTCCGGCGTGCCACGGAGCACCGGGCGGATAACCCCGCGGAACTCTATCCGGAGCGGGCCCGGCTGAAGGGGCCCCGGGCCATTGGGTTCGACGGCGAGAAGATCTTCGCCAGCAACGTCACCAGCTTCCGGATTATCTGCCCTCGCGGGGTGTTTGGGCAAAGTCAGGGTCGCCGTCAAGGCGAGGCACGTGAGTTTCGTCGCAGTGGTGCCTCCCCTCATGAAGTCCCTTCGGAGGATCGAGGCAGATGAAACGGAGTCGATCTGTGAACGGGCGTAGGGAAGTCGGCAGGCCGGACTGGCTGGGAGAAGAGTCAACGTGGGTCCAGGAACGCTGCACAATCGGCTGGCTGCGGGTTTAGCCTTGTTGTAACGGTGATGGATCCCACCGGGACCGGTTGATTTGCCGGTCCGGACCGCCGACGTGGCTGATGGTTCCTGCCCCGATTGTGAAGGGCAGGATGGTCGCTATGGCTGGAACTCGGAGCGGGCCCGGCAGCCCGGAAACGTCGGACAGGGGTGGGCTCACCGGCGTCCTGGTGCCGGTCGGCCCGTTGGAACTGTCCGTGGAGGAAGTGCGCCAACTCTGGTCGTTCATTCACGGTGACATCATGGACGGGAGCATGCGCCGGTTGCTGCGCGCCTCCCTCGGGTTGTGTCCCCGGCATACCTGGGCCTACGCCGTTGTTGAGGTTGAGCTGTGGCAGGCCGGCGCCGGGTCCCGAGGAGGGCACCAACCCTTCGACGTGACTATCCTGTACGAGGACCTCCTGGAACACGTCGCCGACGGGCTGGACCGGAAAACTTCCTTACTGCACCGGCATCCGGACGATGTGCTTCTGCCGGTAGGGCCCTGCCGAATCTGTGAGGACATGGCCTCACCGGACCTGCCCGGTCTGCGCATGGGCTACGCGAACTCCAACACCGAAGCCCTCACCGTTGAAGCCAACGGGCTCGTGCACACCACGGTGTGGTGCCGGGAAACACTCCCGCTCTGGCGGGGCCGGGTATGTCCTGGCTGCGATCCCGGAACGCCTGAGGGAGCCGGTGATCCGGTGCTGTTTTGCCGCTTCCACCTGGCGGCCCGCAGGCCCTTGCCTGAGCAGCTGCGGCACGCGGTCGCGGCCCGGCTGCGGGAGATCCGGGGGCGGATGAGGCACCTGACCGATTCGATGACGGACTACGGCGCTCCGGTCGGGAGCGAGGAGAACACCTCCTGGATCGAGGCCATCGGCTTTTTCGCCGGCTGGGGACTGCCCCTGTACTTGGCCGCCGCCGCGACGGACGCAGGTCCCGAACCGGACACCACGGAGACAGGGCGGAGAAACTGACCACGTCACAGTGTGGCGGCGGTCGCCGCTGTCCCTGTAGTCTCTGTTCACGGTGATGGATCCCGCCGGAACATCCCGCACGAAGGTGCGGGGCGTTCGAACCGCCTCCTGGCTAATGGTTCCTACCTTTGCTGATACGAAGGTAGGTAACTCATGCCCGCACCCGGCCCGCTTCTCCTGCTCCGCCACGGCCAGAGCGTCCTGAACGCCCAGGACCGGTTCACCGGCCTGCTCGACCCGGCCCTGAGCCCCATTGGAGAAGACGAAGCGGCACGCGCCGGTGCTCTGCTGGCCTCATCATCGTTTTCCCCCGATATTGTCTACACCTCCACGCTGACCCGTGCCCGGGACACTGCCCGCATCCTCCTCGACGTCCTGGGCGACCCTGGTATTCCGGTGCTTGCGGCGTGGGAGCTGAACGAGCGCAGTTACGGCTCACTGACCGGCAGGGCCAGAACGGAACTGCTCAGCGAGCTCGGGCCGGAGGTCTTCCGGTTTTGGCGCCGCTCCTACTACGGTGCACCCCCGCCGATGCCATGGTCACAGGTGGCCGCACTCCGCCGCAGCCGGGCGTTCGCAGGGCTGCCTCCGGAAGCGGTCCAGGCCACCGAATCCCTGTGCGGGGTGGTCAAGCGGGTCCGGATTTTCTGGCACCAGCATCTTCGCCCGCGGATCCGCGCAGGTGAGCATGTACTGGTGATCGGGCACGGGAACTCGCTGCGGGCGTTGTGTCTTGTCCTGGACGGCCTCTCCCATGCGGAGGTCGAGTCCCTGAACATCCCGACAGGGCACCCTCTGGCCTACCGCTTCACCGCCGGGCTGATGCCCGTGGTGCGGGGCGGGGAATACCTGAATCCGCTGGCAGCGCGGACCGCCGCCGCCCTGGTCGCCGCCGCCGGCGGGACCTGAGACAACGAACGGAGAACATCATGTATGAACTGCCGATCACCGGGGTGCGAGCCCTGCAGATACTGGACTCCCGCGGCTACCCTACGGTGAAGGTCTGGCTCACGGCAGCGGACGGCGCCGTATCGGTTGCCTCGGCGCCGTCCGGGGCATCCACCGGGGCGCATGAGGCGGTCGAACTTCGCGACGGCGGCTCGGAGTACTCCGGCCGCGGCGTGCAGAAGGCGGTCGCCAACGTCCGCGGCGAAATCAGTGAGCTGCTCACCTCCCGCAGCTGGCAGACCCTCGCGGACCTGGACCAGGCACTGGTCGGGCTGGACGGAACACCCGGCAGGTCCCGTCTGGGGGCAAATGCCATTGTGGCGGTGTCGATGGCCGCAGCCCGTGCCTTCGCGACAGCGGCCGGGTTGCCCCTTCATGTCTGGACCGCCCAGACCCTGGGCCGGGCCGGACGGCTGCCGATACCGCACTTCAATGTCCTCAACGGCGGCCAGCACGCCGCGAACCCCCTGGAATTCCAGGAGTTCATGATCGCCCCGGCCGGCGCACCCTCCTTCGCCGACGGGCTCCGCTGGGGATCGGACGTCTACCACGCCCTCGCCCGGCGCCTGCGCCGGCAGGACCTGGCGACCGGCCTGGGCGACGAGGGCGGCTACGCCCCTGACATCGCCCGCCCCGAGGAAGCACTGGATTTGATCGTGGCCGCCATCGAGGATGCCGGCTACACCCCCGGCCGGGACGGGATCTCGATCGCCCTGGACCCGGCCGCGAACTCCTTCTACACCGACGGGACCTACACGGTCGCCGGCAAGGCCCACACCCCCGAACAGATGGTCAGCTACTACGAGAAGCTCATCACCGACTACCCGATCTGGAGCCTGGAGGACCCCCTGGCCGAAGAAGACACCGGCGGGTGGCCGGCACTGACGGCGGCCCTCGGGGACCGGGTGCAGGTCGTTGGGGATGACCTGTTCGTCACCTCCGCTGACCGGGTACGGGACGGCATCCGGGACCGGTCCGCGACAGCGGTGCTGATCAAACCGAACCAGGCCGGCACGGTGAGCGAAACGTTCGACACTCTCAGGGCCGCCTTCGACGGGGGCTTCGGGGCAATGGTCTCGCACCGGTCCGGGGAAACCGATGATACGTTCGTCGCTGACCTCGTCGTCGGATCAGGCTGCGGGCAGCTGAAATCCGGGGCCCCGGCCCGCGGGGAACGCGTCGCCAAATACAACCGGCTGCTGGAAATCACCGACGAGGACCCCTCTTTGCCTTACGGTCCTGAGGGAACCTACCTCAACGACACCGATCCCAAGCAGGAGCGCCCATGAACGAACCAGAGAACGAGCCCCGTCCCGCTACCGGGCCGACACCGTATGTTCCACGCCGGATCACGGGCCCTGTGCTGATGGGCGTCGTGCCCGGCCAGCCGTTGGCTGTTGCGCACCGGGCCGCGGAACTGGCCCACAGCCTGAACGTCAAACTGGTTTGCGCCTACGTAGACGTCACCAGCTACCTGGCCGAGGAACCCGACGGCCGGGTCGAGACTCTGCCAATTGATCCGGACGGGATCGATGACGACATCGAAGGGATCAGCGCCGGCATCCGCGAACGGCTGCAGGAGGCCCTTGACGGGAGCGGGGTCCGCTGGTCGTTCGTGACCCTCGCAGGTGACCCCGCCCGGGCCTTGGGACGGCTGGCCGAGTCAGCGGACGCCTCCATCATCGTCGTGGGCACCCGCGAACGCGGCCTCGGGGCCCGGTTCGAGGAACTGCTCGTAGGCTCGGTCGCGGTGCACCTCACGCACCGCCAGCACCGGCCCGTCCTGGTCGTCCCGCTCGCTCCCCACACCAGGCACCCCCGGCAGGAGGGCCACTAATGGAACCGCCCACCCCCGAGACCACGGCGGACACCGGAGCTCCGGAACGAACCGACCCGACCGGTCACCTGCCCATCGACAGCGACACGGCAGGAACCAGCGAAGGGGACGCGGACGCGGGCACACTCGGCGAGGCCCGCTCCCACGGGCCCGTGCACCTGCACCCGGGGTTCGTGCTGGTCGTCATCACCGGCGGTGTCTTCGGCGCCCTGGCCCGATACGGGCTCAGCAGCGCACTGCCGTCCCCGGGCGGGTGGCCGCTGCCAACCCTGATCATCAACCTGGCCGGGGCGCTGCTGCTTGGTGCGCTGCTGGAGGCCCTGGTCCGCCGCGGTCCGGACGCCGGACGGCTGAGGTTCATCCGGCTGCTCGCCGGGACCGGGTTCATGGGCGCCTTCACCACCTACAGCGCCCTGGCCCTGGAAACGAACACCCTGCTCGGGACCGGACGGACCACCGACGCGGTGATCTATGTCGCCGCCACGGTGATCGGCGGCGCGGTGGCAACAGTGGCCGGGATCCGGGTCGCCGCCGGACACCACACCAGAATGACCACCCGGAGGCACGACGCGACCCTCCCCCCCGACCGACAGGAGAGCGACCGATGAACACTCTCACCATCCTGTTGCTCGGCCTCGCCGGAGGACTCGGTGCCGGAACCCGATTCGTCATCGACGGGCTCGTCCGCTCCCGGCTCCGCGCCGCCCTGCCCGTTGGCACGATCGCCATCAACATCACCGGATCCTTCCTGCTAGGACTGGTCGCCGGAGCCGTGATCAGCCACGCGGCACCTGTCGAGCTACAGGCCATCGCCGGTACCGGGTTCCTGGGCGGCTACACCACCTTCAGCACCGCCAGCTTCGAGACCGTCCGGCTCATCCAGTCCCGCCGCACAGGACTGGCCCTCCTGAACAGCGTCGGTACCGCCATCGCCGCTGTGGCCGCGGCGGCCGCAGGCCTGGCCCTGGCAAGCCTCCTATAAGAGGCATCAGCCTGAACGAGTCCATCTACTGCAGCAGGGAGCGCCCCCATGCCGGACATGAACGAACAGCGACTGGCCAAGGCCCAGGCAGATCCTGCCCGGGAGAACCGGCTCGGACCGATGGGGTTCGTCCTCACGTTCGGTGTCGTGAGCATGCTCGCCGACGTCGTCTACGAAGGGGCCCGGTCCATCACCGGCCCGTTCCTGGCCACCCTCGGCGCGACCGCGGTCATGGTCGGCTTCATCACCGGATTCGGGGAAGCGGTGGCCCTGGTCATGCGCCTGGGCACCGGCCCCCTGGCCGACCGGACCCGTAAGTACTGGCCACTGACCATCGCCGGGTATGCCCTGACCGTCATCGCAGTACCGTTCATGGCCCTCGCCAGTTCCTTGTGGCAGGCCTCGGCCTTGGTCGTCATGGAGCGGTTCGGCAAAGCCGTCCGCACCCCGGCCCGGGACACCATGCTCTCCCATGCGGGGGCAGATATGGGCCGCGGGAAGGCCTTCGCGATCCACGAAGCCCTCGACCAGTCCGGTGCGCTCCTGGGTCCGCTGCTTGTCGGGCTCATGATCGCCGTCTCCGGGTACCAGCTCGGATTCGGTGTCCTTGCCATCCCGGGGGCGGCGGCCCTTGTTGCCGTGCTCCTGTTGCGCCGGGCTGCGCCGGATCCGGCACGCTATGAAACACAGGCCGTCAGGGAGCCCGTGGCCGTGCCCGGCCAGGTCAGGGTTCGGGTCCCTTTGCCGGCCCGGTTCTGGTGGTACAGCGCGTTCACCGCCGTGTCGATGTTCGGCTTTTCGACCTTCGGGGTCATCTCCTTCCACCTGGAGGTCCAGAAGGTGATGCCCTCGGCCCTGATACCGGTCACCTATGCCGTCTCCATGGGCGCAGCCGCCCTGGCGGCCCTGGCCTCCGGGGCGCTCTATGACCGGATCGGGCTGCGCGGTCTGCTCATCGCTCTGCCGCTGACCGCCGCCGTCCCGTTCCTGTCCTTCACCACCACTCCCGGCTTGGTCTGGGCCGGCGCCGTGGTCTGGGGAGCGGCTCTGGGAATCCACGAATCCACGCTCCGCGCCGCCGTCGCCGACATCGTCCCGGCTGCCCGGCGCGGGACCGGATACGGGATCTTCACCGCCTTCTACGGCCTCGCCTGGCTGGCAGGGTCCACCATCATCGGAGCCCTCTACGCGGCCACAATGACAGGGCTCATCGTCTTTACCGTGGCAACCCAGCTTGCCGCGCTGATCGCTTTCATTCCCTTGCTCAAGCCCGCTCCCGCGCAGGGTGCGGCCGCCTAACCGGCCTGGAGCTGCCCGGCAACGGCCATGACGACGGCGGCTCCTGCAAGTGAAACAAACAGTGTTACCAGCAGGTGCGCCGCGGGCACGACAGGGGCGTGTTCCGTCTCTTTTTGCCCCATCCAGGACACCGCGAACGCTGTCCCGGCATAGGCCGCCATCGCGGCAAACGCCCCCAACCCCAGCGGCGAAAGGGACGGACCTGATCCGGCACCAAGAACAACCCCGGCCAGCAGACCCAGCCCGAACGCCAGAACGGACTCCACAATCCACGACCGCCGAGAGCCGCCAGCGAAACGCGTCCCGCGGTCTAGGAGGAAACGAAGCGATGCACCCGCAACTGCCCCGTCAGCGACTGCGAGGAAATTACTCGGGTCCGTCGCTGATCCTGCAAGAAAACTCATGACACGCCCCATCGACATCAGATCCGCCGCCATCCGGGTGGACCGTTCCTGCCAGCCGGTCCGACAAGTAGCTCAGGCGCGTACTGTTCGGTCCGCCCCAGCGGACTCCGATCACGTTGACACGATCAGTCCAGGGTCAAGAGGGCGCGCAGGGCGCCACGATCCGGTACTGGTGTGTAGAGGCAGGTCCTGACGGAGATGTGGAGACTTGGCCCTGATCAGGCGGCGGGTTTCTGATCAGTCGTCAGGACACTCCAGATCCCGTTTGCACGGCAGAGATCGTTCCAGCTCCCGGTCGGCGCGGCCAGGTCCGATCTGGCCGGATCACCGCGTCATGGGTAACAACGATCACGGATAGTCCCGGAGCATCGTCAAGGAGCGCATCAAGGGCCGGACGGGCACGGGCGAGAACGTCCGCGGCCGGCTCCATACCGGGCGCGTCATCCACCGTTCCCCACCGTGCGGTCACCTCAGCCGTGAGGTGACCCGTTTGCGGGCCGTAGTCCCTGTCCTTGAAGCACTCATCCACCCACCGGGCGGCTCCGGCCGCTTCGGCGATCACGCGTGCGGTGTCCACTGCCCGTTCAAGAGGACTTGAGACCACAATGGATGGCCGCATCGTTGCGAAGACGACCGAAAGGTTGCGCGTCACCAGGGCTCTTGATCCTACCGGCGGCGGTCGGGCACGCTGGGTCATGAGGTGGAAGCCTGCGCTGAACGCGTTCGCGATTACCTTCGCCGGTCGGTTCGAAAGAACCATTCACTAGTGAAAACCGGCCGGACCCACACACCGTTTATCGGACAGTCCCATGTCCGGACGGAGCTCAGGGTTGGAAGCGGTAGCCGATGCCGGATTCGGTCAAGAGGTGGCGGGGGTTTCCGGGTTCGGGTTCGAGCTTTCGGCGGAGCTGGGCCATATAGACCCGCAGATAGTTGGCTTCCTTCCCGTAGGCGGCCCCCCACACTTCGGACAGCAGCTGTTGTTGGGTGATGAGTTTCTCGGGATTGCGCACCAGAAGCTCAAGGATGTTCCATTCGGTGGGTGTCAGGCTCACATCCTTTCCGTCGCGGAGGACACGGTGCAAGGCCAGGTCCACGGTGAACGCGTCGGTGGTGATGATCGGTGTTTCGTCAGGTTCAAGGCTGCGGCGCAGCAGGGCGCGGAGGCGGGCGAGCAGCTCGTCGAATCCGAACGGTTTGGTGATGTAGTCGTCCGCGCCGGCGTCCAGGGCTTGGACCTTGTCGTTGGAACCGTGCCGGGCGGAAAGGACAAGGATTGGCACGCCGCTCCACTTCCGCAGGCGCGTGATGACTGTGGTTCCGTCGATGTCCGGCAGGCCGAGGTCGAGGATGACGACATTGACCGGGTGTTGGGCGGCTGAAACAAGTGCGGATTCACCGTCCGGTGCGGTGGAGACGGTATAGCCGTTTGCACGAAGAGTAATCCCTAGTGCGCTCCGGATGTGGGCGTCGTCGTCCACCACGAGTACGTTGCTCATGGTGTCTGCTTCCGGGCTGGGAGGGGTGAGGTGTGCTGCCGTCGCAGGAGCGCGGACTGTGCGCTTACCGGCGCCTGCGCACCGTCGTCGGTGAAGGCTACGCCGGTGGAGAGCGGCAGGCGGATAACCATGGTGAGTCCGCCGCCGGGTGTCTGTTCGGCGGTGAGTGTGCCGCCCATCGCTTCGGTGAAGCCTTTGGCCACGGCCAGGCCGAGCCCGACCCCTGTGGCCGCCGGGACGTCGTCGAGCCGTTGGAATGGTTGGAACATTTGCACGACGCTTTCGGCGGGGACGCCCTGGCCGTGGTCGATGATGCGCAGTTCCCCTGCCGGCTGCCCTGTCAGTGTGGTGGTGCTGAGTCCGCCGGCGGCGCCGACCAGGACGATGTCGGAATCCGGGGCGTATTTGATGGCGTTTTCCACGATGTTGGCAATGACCCGTTCGAGCATTCCCGCGTCGGCATCCACTTCGGGCATGTTGGGCGGCAGGTCCACCCGGACCCTGCCGGCCGGGATGCCGTGCAGGGCTGGCTGGATGACTTCGTACCAGCGGACCGGCCGGATCAGGGGGTTCACTGAGTCCGAGGTGATCCGGGACATGTCCAGGAGGTTGCCCACGAGGGCGTCGAGGCGGTCCGAGCACTCGTCAATGGTGGCGAGCAGTTCCTGTTCCTCCTCTGCGGTGTAGTGGATGTTGGGCTGTCTGAGGCCGCCGACTGCCAGTTTGATACCGGCCAGTGGTGTGCGCAGGTCGTGGGAGACGGCACGGAGGATCGAGGTGCGCATAGTGTTGCTTTCGGCCAGGCGGAGGACTTCGCGGCGGCTCGCCGCGAGCTGGCGGCGTTCGAGCTGGGCCGCGAGCTGGACGCCGAACGCGCCGAGCAGGCGCCGGTCGGCAGCCGGCAGGACCCTGCCTGAGAGGACGAGGCGGGTCCCTGGATTCACGTCTTCGATGTTCTCGCCTTCATCCGGGCCGGTGGCGGCAATATCCCCTGCGTGGGCCACGAGCCGCCAGCTGCTGTCAGTGCCGTCGGCGGCCGCGTTGCTCCCGGAGGTGCTGCCCGCCCGGGTGAAGAGGGATGAGCCGCGCACCTGGAACACGTCCAGCGCCTGCTCGAGCAATCCCTTGACCGTGTCCTCGGCGCTGACGGCCCCGCGCGTCAGATCACCCAGGGTTGCGGCCTCCGCCCGGGCGCGGGAGGCTTCCTTCGAGCGGCGGGCCGAAACGTCCACCACGGCTGCCACAGCTGCGGAGACGCCGACGAAGACCAGGAGCGCGAGGATGTTCTGCGGGTCGCTGATAGTCAGGTTGCCTACCGGCGGAGTGGAATAGTAGTTCACCAGGAGGCTGCTCCACAGTGCTCCAAGCAATGCCGGCCACAGCCCGCCGACCAGTGCGACGGCAATCGATCCGGTGAGCTGGATCAGGACGGCCGTCGCAACATTATGGGCCGGGCTGGCGGCCAGCAGCAGCTGCAGCAGGACCGGGAGAAGGACTGCCAGGGCGAAGCCGACAGCAACCCGGACGCGTCCGAGGTCCCGTTCCCGTGGATGGTCGAGGCCGCGCCCGCCGAGCGCATGGGAGACCATGTGCACGTCGATGTCGCCGGAGTCCCTGACCACCCGGTTGCCGATCCCGCCGCCGCCGAACAGTCTGCTGAGGTTGCTGTGGCGGGAGACACCGACGACGATCTGGGTGGCGTTGACGCTGCGGGCGAAGTCCAGCAGGGCCGTGGCCGGGTCTTCTCCGGCCACGGTGTGGTAGCTGCCGCCAAGGTCTCGGATCAGTTGGCGCTGGGCTTCGAGGGCCTGCGGGGATTCTGCGGCGACGCCATCCGCGGCGCGCACATGAACAGCGAGCAGGTCTCCGCCGCTGACGCGCTTGAGGATTCTGGCGGCCCGGCGGATCAGAGCCTCGCCTTCGGGGCCGCCGGTGAGGCCGATGACAATCCGTTCACGAGCCGGCCAGCTGGCTTCGATCCCCTGCTCGGCACGGTATTTGGCCAGGCCCTCATCCACCCTGTCGGCGAGCCAGAGCAGGGCAAGTTCCCGCAGGGCTGTCAGGTTACCGAGGCGGAAGTAGTTGGACAGGGCGGCGTCGATCTTGTCGGCGGCGTAGATTTTTCCGTCGCCGAGGCGCTGACGGAGCAGTTCCGGGGAAATGTCCACCAGATGGATCTGATCGGCGCGCCGGACGATGTCATCGGGCACGGTCTCGGCCTGCCGGACATCGGTGATGGCATTGACGACGTCACCCAGGGATTCCAGGTGCTGGATGTTGACGGTGGACAGGACGTTGATGCCGGCGGTGAGGAGTTCCTCGATGTCCTGCCAGCGTTTGGGGTGGCGGCTGCCGGGGATGTTGGAGTGCGCGTATTCGTCCACGATCGCGGTGCCGGGCCGGCGTGCCAGGACGGCGTCGAGGTCCATCTCTTCGAACTCGGTGCCCCGGTACGGGAGGCGCCGGGGCGGGATGACGTCGATCCCGTCGAGCAGGGCACGGGTGTCGCTGCGGCCGTGGTCCATCGCGAAGGCGACCACGACATCCTCGCCGCGTCCTTTTAGCCGGTGGCCCTCCTCGAGCATGGCGTAGGTTTTGCCGACCCCGGGTGCGGCCCCCAGGAAGATCCGCAGCGTTGCCCGTGCCATGTGGTCATTCTTTCACTTGGACTGCACCGCGGCGGCCAGGTCCAGGTTCAGTGCCGTGACGTTCACGGAGGGCTGTCCCAGGAGCGCCTCCAGACCTGTACTGGTGTGCCGGTCGACCATGGACTGGACCGCTTCGGGGCTGAGGCCGCTGGCTGCGGCGATCCTGGGGACCTGGATCCTGGCGTAGGCCGGGGAGATGTCCGGGTCCAGCCCGGATCCACTGGCCGTCACGGCATCTGAGGGGACATCCGCCCCGTTGATGCCTTCTGCCTCGGCAATGGCTGACCGGTTGGCGGTGACGGCATCGAGCAGCTTGGGATCGTTGGGGCCGAGGTTGCTGGGCGAGGACGAGTCCGGGTCCCACTTCACGGCCGAGGGCCGGGCGTGGAACCATTTCGGGTCCTGGATGCCGGTATCGTCGGCGGAGACCTGTGCCAGCAGTGCCGAAGCGGCGGGCTTGCCGTCCGGGCCTTTCAGAATGGATCCGTTGGCCTGGTAGGGGGCGATGGCCTGCCCGATGCCGAAGATCGCCAATGGATAGACCAGTCCGAGAACCACGGTGGCAAGAATGAGGAACCGCAGGGCGGTTCCGGCCTGACGGAGGTAACCGGTGAGAATGTTCATGGGGGTGTTCCTAGCCGATACCGGGGATGAGGGAAATGAGCAGGTCGATGAGTTTGATGCCGATGAAGGGTGCGATGAGCCCGCCGAGCCCGTAGACCAGCAGGTTCCGGCCCAGGGCCTGGTTGGCCGACACTGCCCGGTACTTCACGCCGCGCAGGGCCAGCGGTACCAGGGCAATGATGATCAGGGCGTTGAAGATCACCGCGGACAGGATGGCCGAGGACGGGGTGGCCAGGCCCATGATGTTCAGCAGCCCGAGCCCGGGGAAGGCGGCGGTGAACAGGGCCGGGACGATGGCGAAGTATTTGGCGACGTCGTTCGCGACCGAGAAGGTGGTGAGCGCGCCGCGGGTGATGAGCAGTTGCTTGCCGATGCCGACGATGTTGATGAGCTTGGTCGGATCGGAGTCGAGATCCACCATGTTCGCGGCCTCCTTCGCTGCCGGGGTCCCGGAGTTCATCGCGACCCCGACGTCGGCGGCGGCCAGCGCGGGGGCATCGTTGGTGCCGTCCCCGGTCATGGCCACCAGCCTCCCTTCGGACTGTTCCTTTTTGATGACGGCGAGTTTGTCCTCGGGGGTGGCTTCGGCGAGGAAGTCATCGACGCCGGCCTCGGCGGCGATCGCCTTGGCGGTGATGGGGTTGTCGCCGGTGATCATCACGGTCCGGATTCCCATTTTCCGCAGTTCGGCGAAGCGGGCGTGCATGCCGGGCTTGACGACGTCGGCCAGGTGGACGGTTCCGAGGACTTCGGCGTGGCTGGCCGCGCTGATCCGGGCGACCAGCAGGGGTGTGCCGCCCTGGGCGGAGATTTCCTTCACCCGGTGCTCGACTTCGGCCGGGATGCGGCCGCCGGCCTCTTCAACGAACGCGGCTACCGCGGACGCGGCGCCCTTGCGGATCTGCGTGCCGTCAACATCCAGCCCGCTCATCCGGGTGCTGGCGCTGAACTCGACCACCGCAAACTCGCCGAAGGTCTTTCGGAGTGCGCCCAGGTCAGGCCCGGTCACGCCTTTGTCTGCGGCGAGGTCCACGATGGAGCGCCCCTCGGGGGTGTCATCGGCCAGGCTGGAGAGCCGGGCCGCGTCGATGAGTTCGGTCCGCTCCACAGCGTTGGCGGGGAAGAAGTTGACGGCGCGGCGGTTGCCGTAGGTGATGGTGCCGGTCTTGTCCAGCAGCAGGGTGGTGATGTCCCCGGCGGTTTCGACGGCGCGGCCGGAGGTGGCCAGCACGTTGTGCTGGACCAGGCGGTCCATGCCCGCGATGCCGATCGCGGGGACCAGGGCCCCGATGGTCGTGGGGATCAGGCAGACCAGGAGCGCGACCAGCACGATCGGTGACGGCGTGGCCCCGGCGAGGGAGGCGAACGGTGCCAGGGACATGGTGACGATGAGGAACACGATCGTCAGGGACACGAGGAGTACGTGCAGGGCGATCTCGTTGGGGGTCTTCTGCCGCACGGCGCCCTCGACGAGCTTGATCATCCGGTCGATGAAGGTCTGGCCCGGCTCGGCGGTGATGCGGATGACGATGCGGTCCGAGAGGACCCTGGTGCCGCCGGTGACGGAGGAGCGGTCCCCGCCGGATTCGCGGATGACCGGGGCCGATTCGCCGGTGATGGTCGATTCGTCAACACTGGCCAGGCCCTCGATGATTTCACCGTCCGAGGGGATAACGTCCCCGGCTTCGCAGATGACGACGTCGTTGAGCCGCAGCTCCGTGCCGGGGACGTCCCTGGTGCTGCCGTCGGGCTGCCGCAGCCTGGCGTGTACGCCTTTGCGGCTCGCCCGGAGGCTGTCGGCCTGGGCTTTGCCCCGGCCCTCCGCGATGGCTTCGGAGAGTGTTCCGAACAGCACGGTGAGCCACAGCCACGCCGTGACAGCGATGCCGAACACCGACGGCCGGGCCGCGCTGATAACCGTGCACAGGGCGGCGCCGACAAGCACGGTGAACATGACCGGGGAATGGATCATCTGCCGCGGTGCGAGCTTCCGGACCGCGACCGGGAGTGCGGCCGCGACGGTGGAGAGCGTCAGCTTCGCCGGGGCCTTGGTGTGGTGCTTGTGCTCCCCGGGGGTGCCCAGGGGGTTGCCGTCGGCGTAGGTTTCGGCGGCGGCGGCGGCGGTGTCCGTCCGGGACGGGGTCATTTGAGAAGTCCTTCTGCGAGAGGCCCCAGGGCAAGGGCCGGAAAGTAGCTGAGCGCGGTCAGGATGACCGTCACGCCCAGGAGCAGCGAGCCGAACAGCCATCCGTGGGTCGGGACGGTTCCGGCCGACACGGGGATGCGTTGTTGCCGGGCGAGGGAGCCGGCCAGGGCCAGCACCAGCGCAATCGGCAGGAAGCGGCCCAGCAGCATGGCGATGCCCATCATGACCGACAGGTACGGGCCGGAGGTGGTGATGCCGCCGAAGGCCGAGCCGTTGTTGTTCGCTCCGGAGGTGAAGGCGTAGAGCAGTTCGCTGAACTGGTGCGGGCCCGAGGACGGGGCATTGGCCACGACGTCCGGGAGCAGGGCAGTGACGCCGGTCAGTGCGAGCACCAGGGCCGGGGTGACCAGGATGTACAGGGCCGTGAGTTTCATTTCACTCGGGCCGATCCTTTTCCCCAGGTATTCCGGAGTGCGCCCGACCATGAGCCCGGCGATGAAGACGGAGATAATGGACAGGATCAGCATGCCGTACAGCCCGGAGCCCGTCCCGCCGGGGGCAACCTCCCCAAGCATCATGTTCACCATCGCAGTGCCGCCGGCCAGCGGCGGCAGCGAATCATGGGCGGTGTTCACGGCCCCGGTGGACGTCAAAGTGGTGGAGGCGGCAAAGATCGCGCTCGGCACCGGCCCGAAGCGCTGCTCGAATCCTTCGCCAAGGCCCCCGGCGGCCGCCGTCGCTGTTCCCTGCCCGGAGGCCACCACCCAGCCCATCAGGGAAACGGAGGCCAGCCAGAGCGATCCCATGACCGCGGCAACGGTGAAGCCCTGCCGCTGATCGCCCACCATCCGGCCGTAGGCGTAGGGCAGGGCCGAGGGGATCAGCAGGAGCAGAAACACCTGGAACAGGCTGATGAACACGTTCGGGTTCTCAAACGGGTGGGCGGAGTTGGCGTTGAAATAGCCGCCGCCGTTGGTGCCCAGGATCTTGATCGCCTCCTGGGACGCGACGGGCCCGCCGGGAATCGTCTGCGCAATCCCGGACGCCGGGTTGGTGACGTCGGTGGACCAGAAGTTCTGCACGATGCCGCCGAGGACCATCACGATGGCCACGACGGCCGCCAACGGCAGCAGGACACGGAACGAGGTCCGGGCCAGGTCGACCCAGAAGTTTCCCAGCCGATCCGTCCGGGTGCGGGCGATGCCCCGGATCAAGGCGACGGCGACGACGATGCCGACGGCGGCGGACAGGAAGTTCTGTACGGCCAAAAGGCACATCTGCACGAACATGCCGACGGTGGCCTCCGGGGCGTAGGTCTGCCAGTTGGTGTTGGTGACAAAGGAAATCGCCGTGTTCATCGCCACCCAGGGGTCAACCCCGGCCAGACCGTTGCTGCCCGGGAGGGCGCTCTGCAGCCGCTGGAGCAGGAACACCGCCAGGATTGAGACGGCGGAGAACACCAGGACGCTGCGCAGATAAACGGACCAGGTCTGCTCGGTCCCGGCGTCAACACCGGCGAGCCGGTAGAACAGCCGCTCCGCCCGGGTCGAAGTCTTGCCCTCGAAAACCCGGGCCAGATACACCCCGAGCGGCTTGTGCACGGCGGCCAGGGCCACGACAAGGCCGGCCACCTGAATGAGGAACGAGGCAGTATTGAAGTTCACTGGATCCTCACCATTTTTCCGGGCGAATGAGCACAACCAGCAGGTAGCCCAGCAGGGCCAGGCCCGCGATCAACAGCACGGCCCACATGATGGCATCCGCGTTCACTGGTCCGTCACCGGCCCATCGCTGGCACCGCCAACCACCCCGGTCAGGAGATGACCGACCCACATCACGAAACCCATGGACACCACAAAAATGCCCACAACAGCCAGATCGGCCACGACACGTTCCTTTCATCCGCCCGCAACATTTTCTGCGGGACAGGCCCAGTCAACCCCCGGCGAGTCGCGAAAGAGCCATGAAAAAGCCGTCCCTAACGAATTCTTAACGCGCCAGGGCCGGACCTTGACGATTTCTTAGCGCCCGCGACAAATCCTGTGTCGGTGGACCGGTCCGCACGGCCTTTCGCCGTTCCCGCATTCGCCCCGGTGTTAAGGACCCGGCGTTAAGGATTCGCAAAGATCGGCGACAATCCGCGGGAATCCTTCGTGGCCGGTGCTAGCTTCGGCTGTGGTCGCGACGCGGTGTGCCGCGCGGAAAGGAATCCATGACCACGTTGAGCAGGCCCCCCGCGGACCCATCAGCACGACGCCCCAAGGGCATGGCGGCCCTGAAGATCTGGCTGCTGTTCGGACTCCAGGACAGCAAGGGGATACACCCGGGGCCCGGCGCCGTAAGCGACTCCCACCTGAAGAAACATCCGTGGTGGCAGGTGATGTGCCTGACCGGGGTGGACTACTTCTCCACCCTGGGCTACCAGCCGGCCATCGCGGCCCTCGCCGCCGGCGTGATTTCCCCACTGGCCACCATCGTCCTGGTGGCCGTCACCCTCCTGGGCGCCCTGCCCGTCTACCGCCGGGTTGCGGGCGAGAGCCCCCGCGGCGAGGGCTCCATCGCCATGCTGGAACGCCTCATGCCCCGCTGGGGCGGCAAACTGCTCGTCCTGGTTCTCCTCGGGTTCGCCGCCACCGACTTCATGATCACGATGACGCTCTCCGCTGCGGACGCCACCGCCCACGTGATCCAGAACCCGATCGTCCCGGCCTGGCTACAGGGGCAGAACGTTGCCGTGACACTCTTCCTGCTCGCCCTGCTCGCCGCCGTGTTCCTGCGCGGATTCAAGGAAGCCATCGGCGTCGCCGTCACCCTGGTCGCCCTCTATCTCGGACTGAACCTGGTCGTGGTCCTCACCACACTGTTCGAGGTGTTCACCCACCCCGTTGCCGTCGGCGACTGGTGGAGCACCCTGTGGACCTCCCACGGCAACCCGGTCATGGTCGTCGGCTTCGCGCTGCTCGTCTTCCCCAAACTGGCGCTGGGCCTCTCCGGCTTTGAAACCGGAGTGGCTGTCATGCCCCAGATCCAGGGCCATCCTGATGACACCGAGGAAAACCCTGTCGGCCGCATCAAGGGCGCCCGCCGCCTGCTGACCACGGCCGCCGTGATCATGAGCACCTTCCTGATCGCCACCAGCTTCATCACCGTCGTCCTGATCCCGGAGCAGGATTTCCAGCCCGGTGGCCAGGCCAACGGCCGTGCCCTGGCCTTCCTGGCCCACGAGTACCTCGGCGTCGGCTTCGGCACCGTGTACGACATCAGCACCATCGCCATCCTCTGGTTCGCGGGGGCCTCCGCCATGGCCGGGCTGCTGAACCTGGTCCCGCGGTACCTGCCCCGCTACGGTATGGCCCCCGGATGGGCCAAGGCCGTGCGGCCCCTGGTGCTCGTGTTCACCCTGGTCGGTTTCCTCATCACGTTCCTGTTCGACGCCGACGTCGACGCCCAGGGCGGCGCGTACGCAACCGGGGTGCTGGTACTGATGACCTCGGCAGCCGTCGCCGTCACGCTTTCGTCCCGCCGAGCGAGGCAGCGCAAACGCACTGTCGGGTTCGGGGTGACTGCCGTGGTCTTCATCTACACCACGATCGCCAACATCTTCGAACGTCCCGAGGGCATCCGGATCGCCGCGATCTTCATTCTTGGCATCATCGTGATCTCCCTGTTGTCCCGCGTCCGCCGGTCCTTCGAACTTCACGCCACCCACGTCCACCTTGACCGGGAAGCGCTGGAATTCATGTCCTCCAACCTCAGCGGCCCCATCGCGCTCATCGCCCACGAACCGCTCCGTCTGACCGCAGAGGCCTACCGGGACAAGCTCACCTCGGCAATCGAGGTAAGCCACATTCCGGTCGACTACGAGGCACTGTTCCTGGAAGTGATCGTGGATGACTCCTCCGACTTCGAAACCGCACTCGAAGTCCGTGGGGTGGTCCGGCACGGCTACCGGATCCTGGAAGTGCACGGCCCCGTGGTCCCGAACACCATTGCCTCGGTGCTCTTCCACATCCGGGACGTAACCGGCCTAATGCCCCACATCTACTTCCGCTGGACCGAAGGCAACCCGGTAATCAACCTTCTGCGCTTCCTGTTCCTAGGCGAAGGCGAGATCGCCCCGGTCACCCGCGAAGTGCTCCGAGAGGCCGAACCTGACGTCACAAAACGCCCCTGGGTCCACGTCGGCTGAGCGCCGAGCGTCGGCTGCACGGTCTGAAACCGACACTGCTCAGCCTGGCCAGGCGCAGGATGATCCCTGCGGCGAACATGAGGATGCCGAGCACCACGGACAGCGGCGGGAGGGTAGCGACCAGGGCCACACATGCCACGGCGCCAACCACTTGGAGTGCTTTGGGGTATCGGCGGTCTGTGGCCGGTTGCGTGAAGGCAGCGATGTTGGCGACCAGGTAGTAGATGAGCACGCCGAACGTTCCCGGCGCGGGCTGACGGCGGTCATGACGCATAATGGGTGCCATGCGACGGACTGTATTGGGGATCCTGGCCGCCCTCTTCCTGATGGCCTGCACGGCGTGCACCGTCACGCAGAAGGACCCGGACTACATGCCCCCGCCGCCGCTTCCCGTGCTGGAGCAGCTGAAACAGGCGCCCGTGGCGGACTCCGCCCCGTTCTCTGCGGGCGAGGACGTACTCAGCTTCGTCACGGCGGACCGAAACACCGTCTGCTCCCTCACGTCGGCGCGCGGCGAACACGTCAACCTGCCGTATGAACCAAACGCCTTCAGCGACCCCGGCAACAACAAGCTCGCCATCGTGCCGGTGGCGCACTGCGAGCTGGCCAGGTATGCCAAACCTGATCCCGCGGACGTCACGGACGACTGCGCCGGCACCGGCCTGGGCTACCTGGGCGGCGCAGCCCTGCTCACGCCGGACAAGGCGAGCTACGGCGAATGCCGCTCCGGTGTGACCCGGATGGAAGCCGAATTCGGGCCCAAAGGCAGCAAAGCCGGCCCCGTATCCCAGCTCCCCGTCCTGGACGACGGCCAGAACCTCGAGCGGAACGGCCTGCGCTGCTCGGCCTACAACGGTGGCGTGGCCTGCGGAAACGTCTCAGCCGGTGTTGCCTTCTTCATTACCCGGGACCATTACGAACTAGTTTCCGGAGGCAGTGAAAACGCCTCAGCGACGCCCTCGGAGGGGCCAAAAAGCCCGTAATCTAGGGGTTTTTCTACGCTCCATAGAATAGTGTCCTTACTCACATAACAGGTACTCTGGAACGGGCCGGTCCGCAGAAAGGACTAGAGTTCCGAAAGGAGCATTGCGCCGTGTGGCTCGTTTCCAAACCTGCCGCAGGGTGCGTTTATTCCGCAGCCCGGTAACCACGACTACGTGGGGTCCGGCTGTACAGAAACTACTTCGACGTAGAAGGACACTAAACCGTGGACCTGTTTGAATATCAGGCGCGCGATATGTTCGAGGCGCACGGTGTACCCGTGCTTGCTGGCATCGTGGCGCACACCCCTGAAGAAGCAAAGGCAGCTGCCGAGAAGATCGGCGGCGTAACTGTCGTCAAGGCACAGGTTAAGGTCGGTGGCCGAGGCAAGGCCGGCGGCGTTAAGGTCGCCAAGACCGCCGATGAGGCTCTGGAGCACTCCACCAACATCCTGGGCATGGACATCAAGGGCCACACGGTCAACAAGGTCATGATCGCCCAGGGCGCGGACATCGCCGAGGAATACTACTTCTCCGTCCTGCTGGACCGGGCCAACCGCAACTACCTGGCCATGTGCTCGGTAGAAGGCGGCATGGAAATCGAACAGCTCGCCGTCGAACGCCCCGAGGCGCTCGCCAAGATCGCCATCGATCCCGCAGTGGGAATCGACCAAGCCAAAGCCGATGAAATCGTTGCCGCTGCAGGCTTCGCGGAGGAACTGCGCGGCAAAGTCGCCGACGTAATCCTGAAGCTGTGGGACGTTTTCAAGAAGGAAGACGCAACCCTGGTTGAGGTCAACCCGCTGGTCAAGACCGGCGCCGGCGAGATCGTTGCCCTTGACGGCAAGGTCACCCTGGACGAGAACGCGGACTTCCGCCACCCTAAGCACGCACTCCTCGAAGACAAGGATGCTGCTGACCCGCTCGAGGCCAAGGCCAAGGCGCAGGACCTCAACTACGTCAAGCTGGACGGCGAAGTTGGCATCATCGGCAACGGCGCCGGCCTGGTCATGTCCACCCTTGACGTCGTTGCCTACGCCGGTGAAAACCACGGCAACGTCAAACCCGCCAACTTCCTGGACATCGGCGGTGGAGCGTCCGCCGAGGTTATGGCTGCCGGTCTGGACGTCATCCTGGGCGACGAGCAGGTCAAGTCCGTGTTCGTGAACGTCTTCGGCGGCATCACCGCCTGTGACGCTGTGGCAAAGGGCATCGTGGGTGCACTGGCTGAGCTGGGGCACTCCGCCAACAAGCCGCTGGTTGTCCGCCTCGACGGCAACAACGTCGAAGAAGGCCGCCGCATCCTGGCCGAGGCCAACCACCCGCTGGTTACCCTGGCCGCCACCATGGACGAGGGCGCCGACAAGGCCGCCGAGCTCGCCAACGCAGCTAAGTAAAGGGACGCACCATGTCTATCTATCTGAACAAGGACTCCAAGGTCATCGTCCAGGGCATCACCGGCGGCGAAGGCACCAAGCACACCGCCCTGATGCTCAAGGCCGGCACCAACGTCGTGGGCGGCGTCAACGCCCGCAAGGCCGGCACCACGGTCCTGCACGGCGATAACGAAATCACCGTTTTCGGCACGGTCAAGGAAGCCATTGCCGAGACCGGCGCCAACGTCTCCATCGTCTTCGTGCCGCCGGCGTTCACCAAGGACGCCGTTGTTGAAGCCATCGAGGCCGGCATCGGCCTGGTTGTCGTCATCACCGAAGGCGTGCCGGTCCAGGACTCCGCTGAGTTCTGGGCGCTGGCGCAGTCCAAGGTCGACGCCAACGGCAAGCAGGTCACCCGCATCATCGGACCGAACTGCCCCGGCATCATCACCCCCGGCGAGGCCCTCGTTGGCATCACCCCGGCAAACATCACGGGCAAGGGCCCCATCGGCCTCGTCTCCAAGTCAGGCACCCTGACCTACCAGATGATGTACGAACTGCGCGACCTGGGCTTCTCCACCGCCATCGGCATCGGCGGCGACCCCGTCATCGGCACCACGCACATCGACGCCCTCGAAGCGTTCGAAGCGGACCCCGAGACCAAGGCGATCGTGATGATCGGCGAGATCGGTGGCGACGCTGAAGAGCGTGCCGCGGACTACATCAAGGCCAACGTCACCAAGCCGGTTGTTGGCTACGTGGCCGGCTTCACCGCTCCGGAAGGCAAGACCATGGGCCACGCAGGCGCCATCGTCTCCGGTTCCGCGGGCACCGCCCAGGCCAAGAAGGAAGCCCTCGAGGCTGCCGGCGTGAAGGTCGGCAAGACGCCGTCCGAGACCGCCAAGCTGCTGCGCGAGGTCTTCGCGACCCTCTAGGTCCGCAGCACCACAGCACCAAAAGTACGACGGCGTCCGGCCGCCTTCCCCAGGGAGGGTGGCGGGACGCCGTCGTACTTTTCTTTAACTGCCGGCTGCCTCACCGGCCGAGCAGCTCGTCCAGCTGTTCGTAGCCGGCAGCAATGCCGGCTTCCATGCCGTCAGCCAGGAACCGGGCTCGTGCTTCCACGCTGGGGTAAACGGACCTGCCGGTGAGCTTGGAACGCCCGCCCGGCAAATCCTCGAACGTTCCGAACTCAAGCGTGACGACATCCGGATATCCCTCATATTCGAACGTCTGCAGCACAAACTCATTCTCGCGGACCGTGTGGAAGACGCCGCGGAACGCATGCCGCCGGCCGTCCCTGCCCTCCTGCACGAAGCGGTACGTTCCGCCTGGGCGGCAGTCAAACTCGTCAATCCGCGTGGCCAGCTGCCGCGGTCCGATCCACTGCCGGAACAGCCCCGGATCCACATGCGCGCGGAAGACCGCTGCCGCCGGGTAATCAAACTCGCGCTCGGAGTCCACAAACGGCAGATTCTCCGGGGCCACGAGCTTCAGTGCGTTGCTCATGCCGTTCCCTCCCCGGCCACCCGGCTGCCGGCAGTCCCGCCGAGGAGTTCGTCGAGCCGCTCATAGCCCTCCGTCATGCCGCCCTCCATGCCGGACTGCGCCATGCCGTCGCGGGACTCCTGGCTCGGGTAGACGGAATGCCCCTTGACGCGGCACCGGCCGCCGCCCAGGTCCTCGAAGGTGAGGAACTCGATGCTGACCACGTCCGGGTAGCCGTCGAATTCGAAGGTCTGGACGGCGAACTCGTTCTCGCGGACAGTATGGAAGACGCCGCTGAACCCGTACGCGGCACCGTCCGGTCCCGTGTGGAGGTAGCTGTAACTGCCGCCGGTGCGGAAATCGTAGTGGTTGATTTCCATCTTGAGTCCCCGGGGGCCGAGCCACTGGACGATCAGGTCCGGTTCCTCGTGGGCGCGGAACACGTCCGCCACCGGGAAGTCGAATTCCCGTTCGTAGTCAATGAAGGGGAGTCCCTCGGGGATGCTGAGTTTCAGTTCGTTGCTCATGATGGGTCCTTTGCCTGTGTGCCGCCTGAGGCGGCCCTGGATTGGAGTACGGCATCGAGGCTGCGGAACTGCCCCTCGCGGACCAACCGGTACTGGTCAATCCATGCGGTGAGCGCCTCCAGCCGTGCGGGGTTCAGGTGGACGGGCCGGCGCTGGGCGTCACGCGTGCGGGTGACCAGTTGCGCCTGCTCGAGGACCTGGATGTGCTTCGAGACCGCCTGTTTGGTGATCGCGAAGGGTTCCGCCAGTTCGTTTACGGTAGCCGGGCCCCGGCTGAGCCGGGAGATGATGCGCCGGCGGACCGGATCGGCGAGGGCCAGGAAGGCCGCATCGAGCAGTTCATCGTCGCCGGAGTCCATGGCCTGCCAATCACCTTGCCCTTAGTCAATCAATCGCTTTATCAACCTCTTGGTTGTTTAAGGCTACGCCTGCTGGAGCCCCCGGGCAAGGGGTATTTCCCTGCACTGATGGCTTGTTCCTTCGATCCATAGTTTGTTAGTATGTCAGGACAAACTACTGAAGGAGCAAACCGTGCCTCTCGTGCGAATTGATGTCAACCAGGGCCGCAGCCCCGAGGAGCTGGGCCGTCTCAGCCGGGGGATCCATGATGCGATCCTGGCGGAATACGGGATCCCCGAGCGCGACTACTTCCATGTCCTGACCGAACATCCCCGCGGGCAGATCTTTGCCCAGGATGCCGGGCTGGGGTTTGAGCGCACGCCGGACGTGGTGATGATCCAGATTTTCACCCAGGGCGGCCGGAGCCAGGAAGCCAAGCAATCCCTCTTTGCGGCGATCGCCGGCAGGCTGGGAGAGCTGGGCGTGGCCGGCGAGGACGTGTTCATCGGCTACGTGGAGAACACTGCCGGTGATTGGTCCTTCGGCTTCGGTCGGGCCCAGTATGTCACCGGCGAACTGTCGGTTCCCCGCAAGTAGCCCGGGCCTTTTTGGCCCCGCCGGGCAGTCCCGCGGGTGTCTATTCGGCATGTTATGCCAAGTTGTAAATATGTCAGTACAAACCTTTGACAGGACATTATTTCTAGGGCAAAGTAGTGGTTGTGGCCCCGCTCACGGGGGTCCGCCAGGAACCGGAGCTCTATCTGTTCAGAGGTACAGAGTTCAAACCAGAAAGGTCCGCGATTACCGTGACCCACGAACTGCTCACGATCGGGCGCATCAGCGTTGATATCTACCCGAACGACATCGGGGTGGATCTGGAGGACGTCACGTCCTTCGGAAAGTACCTCGGTGGTTCACCGTCCAACGTGGCTGTGGCAGCCGCGCGGCACGGCCGCCGGACCGGTGTCATCACCCGCACCGGTGATGACGCCTTCGGCACGTACCTGCACCGCGAACTGCACAAGTTCAACGTGGACGATACGTTCGTGACGCCGGTGAAGGAATGGCCCACCGCGGTCACGTTCTGCGCCATCAAGCCGCCGGAAGACTTCCCGCTCTACTTCTACGGACGTTTTCCCACGGCCCCGGACCTGCAGATCAAGGCCGAAGAGCTGGATCTGGACGCCATCAGGGAGGCGCGGATCTTCTGGTCCACCGTGACCGGGTTGTGCCAGGAGCCCAGCCGCGAAGCGCACATCAAGGCCCACGAAGCCCGCCCGCACGCCGGCCTGAAAGACGGCCAGTACACCATCCTGGACCTGGACTACCGGCCCATGTTCTGGGCCTCGGAAGCGGAAGCCCGGGCCCAGGTCGCCAAGATCCTGCCGCATGTCACGGTGGCGATCGGCAACGACAAGGAATGTGCCGTCGCAGTGGGCGAGGGAACCCCGGACGAGCAGGCAGACCGGCTCCTGGCCGCCGGCGTCGAAATCGCTGTCGTCAAGCTCGGCCCCGAAGGCGTGATGGCCAAGACCCGCATCGAACGCGTGGTGTCCGCCCCCGTTCCGGTGGAGACCGTCAACGGCCTCGGCGCCGGAGACTCCTTCGGCGGCGCCTTCTGCCACGGACTGCTGTCCGGCTGGCCCCTTGCCCAGGTCCTGGATTACGCAAATGCCGCCGGCGCGATCGTCGCGTCCCGCCTGTCCTGCGCCGACGCCATGCCGACGCCGGCCGAGGTCACCTCGCTGCTGGCCGAACGCGGCCGCCTGGTTCCCGGGCAGTTCGCCACAGAAGGAGCAGCACTGTGACCCTCACGCCCATCGCCTCGAACAATGCCCTCGACGATGATCCCCGCCGCTACGCGCACCTGAGCACCATCCGCCTGGAGGATCCGGACGCTATTGCCCGCGCTGCCAAGGCTCGGCGCCGCCACCCCGGGCTTAAGTACGGCCGGCAGAACTTCATCGTCGCCGCAGACCACCCCGCCCGCGGCGCCCTCGCGGTTGGCAACGATCCCGTGGCCATGGCGGACCGCCGGCAGCTGCTGGACCGCCTGCAGATTGCGCTGGCCAACCCCGACGTGGACGGCGTGCTCGCCTCGCCGGACATCATGGACGACCTGCTGCTGCTCGGGGCACTCGACGGCAAACTGATTTTCGGATCGATGAACCGCGGCGGCCTGTCCGGCCTCGTCAACGAATTCGATGACCGCTTCACCGGCCACACCGCCGCAGCCCTGGAAGCCTTGGGGGCCGACGGCGGCAAGATGCTCACGCGCATCTGCCTGAGCGACCCGGACACCGTGTCCATGCTGGAAGCAACGGCCAAGGTCATCGACTCCCTCGCTGAACGCAAGCTGATCGCCATGGTGGAGCCCTTCCTGTCCGTCCGCGAACACGGCAAGGTGCGCAATGACCTGTCCACCAACGCCGTCATCAAGTCCATCGCCATCGCCGAGGGCCTGGGGTCCACGAGCGCGTACACGTGGATGAAGCTGCCCGTGGTGGCCGAGATGGAGCGCGTGATGGCCGCCACCACCATGCCTACCGTGTTGCTGGGCGGGGATCCGGAAGGCACCCAGGACGAGGTCTTCGCCACCTGGGAGGCCGCCCTGGCCCTCCCCGGCGTGCAGGGCCTCACTGTCGGCCGGACCCTCCTGTATCCGCAGGACGGCGATGTTGCCGGCGCCGTGGCCACTGCCGCCTCCCTCCTTCACCACACCGCATCAGCCCACACCGCAGAAGTATCGGAGTAACTTCCCATGGGGACGAGAACAGCAACCGGAACCCGTCGTATGACCGTGGCCCAGGCCGTGGTGGAATACCTTTCCAAGCAGTACACCGTTGACTCTGTCGGCGGGCTGGATTACCGGGAACGCCTGATCCCCGGAACGTTCGGCATCTTCGGCCATGGCAACGTTGCCGGCGTCGGACAGGCTTTGAAGCAGTACCAGCAGCTCGATCCGACGATCATGCCGTACTACCAGGGCCGCAACGAACAGGCCCAGGCGCACCAGGCCGTGGGCTACGCACGCCACACCCGGCGCCGCCAGACGTTCGCCATCAGCACCTCGATCGGCCCGGGTTCCTCGAACCTGCTCACCGGGGCGGCGCTGGCCACCACCAACCGCCTGCCGGTGCTGCTGCTCCCGAGTGACACCTTTGCCACGCGTGCTGCGGACCCCGTCCTGCAGCAGCTCGAGCAGCCCTACGCCTACGACATCACCGTCAACGACGCGTTCCGGCCGCTGTCGAAGTTCTTCGACCGGGTCTCCCGGCCCGAGCAGCTGTTCTCCGCGTTCCACCACGGCCTGCGCGTCCTGACGGATCCGGCCGAGACCGGCGCCGTCACCATCTCGCTCCCGCAGGATGTCCAAGCCGAGGCCTTCGACGTGCCCGGGGAGTTCCTGGCCGAACGCGAGTGGCGCATCCGCCGCCCCGACGCCGACGACGTGGACATCCGCCGTGCCGCCGAGGCCATCCGTACCGCGAAGCGCCCGCTCATCATCGCCGGCGGCGGCGTCCTCTACGCCTACGCCAACGACGAACTCGCGAAGTTCGTCGAGCTGACGGGCATCCCGGTGGGCAACACCCAGGCCGGCGTCGGGGTCCTGCCCTGGGACCACAAGTTCTCCCTCGGTGCGATCGGCTCCACCGGCACGACGGCGGCCAACGCCATCGCTGCCGAGGCGGACCTGATCATCGGGATCGGCACGCGCTACGAGGACTTCACCACCGCCTCGCGGACCGCGTTCCAGAACCCGGACGTGAAGTTCATCAACATCAACGTCGCCGCCATCGACGCGTACAAGCACGGCACCTCGCTGCCGATCGTGGCCGATGCCCGCAAGGTCCTGGTCAAGCTGAACCAGGCCCTGGGCGGCTACCGCGTCGGTGCCGACCTGGAACAGAGGATCGCTGCCGAGAAGAAGCGCTGGGACGCCACCGTGGACGAGGCGTTCGATACCCGGTTCACGCCTCTGCCGGCCCAGAACGAGATCATCGGCGCCACCAGCCGGGCCATGGACGCCCAGGACGTCGTCATTTGCGCCGCGGGGTCCCTGCCCGGGGACCTGCACAAGATGTGGCGTGTCCGGGACCCCTTCGGCTACCACGTGGAATACGCGTACTCCTGCATGGGCTACGAGATCCCCGGCGGGCTGGGCGTCAAGCGGGCAGTGCTGGCGGAGGCCGCGCGCGGCGGCGAACAGCGCGACGTCGTGGTCATGGTGGGGGACGGCTCCTACCTGATGATGCACACCGAACTGGTCACCGCCGTCGCCGAACGGATCAAGCTGATCGTGGTCCTGATCCAGAACCACGGCTACGCCTCCATCGGCTCGCTCTCCGAGATGCTGGGTTCGCAGCGTTTCGGCACCCAGTACCGGGCGCTGAACGAGGAGCAGCACAGCTTCGACGAAGGCGAAACGCTCCCGGTGGACCTGGCCCTGAACGCCGAAAGCCTCGGCGTGAAGGTCATCAGGATCGAACCGGGGGAGAAGGTCATCGCCGAACTCGAGCAGGCCATCCGCGACGCCAAGGCCGCCCCCGAGCGCGGCGGGCCCATCCTGATCCACGTCGAATCCGACCCGCTGCTGGATGCCCCGAGCTCCGAATCATGGTGGGACGTTCCGGTCTCCGAGGTTTCCGATCTCGATTCCACCCGGCAAGCCTTCCAGACCTACACCGACCACAAGAACCGCCAGCGCAAGCTGCTCGGATAGAACTCCTCACAGACCAAGGAAGTCCAACACATGTCAACGACGACCGTCACCACCACCATCAACCACTTCATCAATGGTGAAGAGGCTCCGGGCGAAGGCACCCGCACCCAGCCCGTCTACAACCCCGCCACCGGCGCCGTGTCCGCGGAGCTGCGGCTGGCCAACCGGGCGGACCTGGATGCCACCGTGGCCGCTGCCCGCGCCGCCGCCGACAGCTGGGGCGACATCTCCCTGGCCAAGCGCACCACCGTGCTGTTCAAGTTCCGCGAACTCGTCGCCTCCCACGTGGACGAACTCGCCGAACTGATCACCGCCGAACACGGCAAGGTCCTCTCCGACGCGAAGGGCGAGATCGGCCGCGGCCTGGAGGTCATTGAGTTCGCCTGCGGCATCCCGCAGCTGCTCAAGGGCGACTACTCGGACCAGGTCTCCACCGGCATCGACGTCTTCTCCTTCCGCGAGCCGCTCGGCGTCGTCGCCGGGATCACGCCGTTCAACTTCCCCGTGATGGTGCCGCTGTGGATGGCTCCGATGGCCATCGCCACCGGCAACGCCTTCATCCTCAAGCCCTCCGAGCGCGACCCCTCCGCCTCGATGCTGCTGGCCAAGCTGTGGAAGCAGGCAGGCCTGCCCGACGGCGTCTTCCAGGTCCTGCACGGCGATAAGGAAACCGTGGACGGGCTCCTGACCCACCCGGACGTGGACGGCATCTCGTTCGTCGGCTCCACCCCGATCGCCCAGTACGTCCACGAGACGGCCACCAAGCACGGCAAGCGCGTCCAGGCCCTGGGCGGTGCGAAGAACCACGCCATCGTGATGCCCGACGCCGACCTGGACAACGCCGCCGACCACCTCGCCGCCGCCGCCTTCGGCTCCGCCGGTGAACGCTGCATGGCCATCTCCGTCGCCGTCGCCGTCGGCGATGCCGCCGACCTGCTGGTCAAGAAGGTCGAAGAGCGCGCCCTGGCCGTCAAGGTCAACAACGGCACCGCGCCCGACGCCGAAATGGGCCCGGTCATTACGCCCGCCTCCAAGGAACGCATCGTGAAGATCGTCACCGAAGCCGAAGCCGCGGGAGCGGCCATGGTGGTGGACGGCCGCGACCTGGTGGTCCCCGGCCACGAGGAAGGCTTCTGGGTCGGCCCCACCGTCCTGGACCACGTCAAAGCCGAAATGACCGCCTACACCGAGGAAATCTTCGGACCGGTCCTCGTCGTCGTCCGCGTGGAGGACCTGGATGCAGGCATCAGCCTGATCAACTCCAACCCCTACGGCAACGGCACCGCCATCTTCACCTCCTCCGGCGCCAACGCCCGCAAGTTCCAGCGCTCGGTGACCGTGGGCATGATCGGCATCAACGTGCCGCTGCCCGTCCCGGTGGCCTACCACTCCTTCGGCGGCTGGAAGGCCTCACTGTTCGGCGACAAGCACATCTACGGGCCGGAAGGCGTTTCCTTCTACACCCGTGGCAAAGTAGTCACGTCCCGCTGGCCCGAGCCCACCCACGCTTCGGGTGCCTCGTACAACTTCCCGTCCAACTAACCCCGACAAACCCCGGTCGACTGCTCCGTAACCGCCGTTTTGAGCGTCCAAAAGGGCGGTTACGGAGCAATCGATGAGAAGGAATAGAAATGACCGACAACAAGCTGATCATCGGCACCGCACCGGACTCCTGGGGCGTCTGGTTCGCGGATGACCCCAAGCAGACCCCGTGGGAGCGGTTCCTCGACGAAGTGGCCGAATCCGGCTACAAGTGGATCGAACTCGGCCCCTACGGCTACCTGCCGAACGACCCCACCCGGCTGGCCGAGGAGCTCAAGCAGCGCGATCTGCAGGTCACTGCGGGAACGGTATTCACCGCATTCCACCGCGGGCTGGACCAGTGGGAGACGGCCTGGGAACCGGCCCGCAAGGTCGCCGAGCTCACGGCGGCCATGGGCGGCGAGCACATCGTGGTCATCCCGGCCATGTGGCGCGACGACGTCACCGGCGAAGCGGTGGAAAGCGGCCAGCTCACCGAGAAGGCCTGGAGCGACCTGTTCGCCGGCCACAACCGCCTGGGCAAGACCCTGCTGGAGGACTTCGGCCTGAAGCAGCAGTTCCACTCCCACGCAGACTCCCACGTCGGGGCACAGGAGGACATCGAGACCCTGCTGGCCGCCACGGATTCGAAATACCTGAACCTGTGCCTGGACACCGGCCATGCCGAATACTGCGGTGCCTCCAGCCTGGAGCTCATCAAGAACTACCCGGACCGCATCGGCTACCTGCACCTGAAGCAGATCAACCCGGACATCCTCAGGAAGGTCAACGAGGAAAACATGACCTGGGCCGCGGCAAACCTTGCCGGCGTCATGACCGAGCCGCCGAACGGGCTGCCCGACCTCCGCGCCGTCATCGAAGCAGTGGAGGCACTGAACCGCCCCGTCTTCGGCATCGTGGAGCAGGACATGTACCCCGTGGCCTTCGACGTTCCCATGCCGATCGCCAAGCGCACCCGCAATTACCTGCTGTCCTGCGGTTCCCGCACGGCCGTCAACTGACAGCCGCCCAGGCTACCTGAAACGTAAGGAAAGAACAATGACTGAAACCCTTCGCGTCGCCGTCATCGGCGCTGGCCGCATGGGCGCGGACCACATCCAGCGCCTCAGCAAGCGCATCCACGGCGCTGAAGTCGCCGCCGTCGTGGACGTGGACCTCGCCCGCGCCCAGGCAGCCATCGAAGGCATCCCGGGCGCAGTGGCCCTCTCCGATGCCGAAGAGGCGCTGAACAACGGCGACGTCAACGCAGTACTGATTGCCACCCCCGGCTTCCTGCACGAGGACATCCTGCTGAAAGCACTTGCCAGGGACATCCCGATCCTCTGCGAGAAGCCGCTCACGCCCGACGCCGAATCAGCATGGAAGATCGTCAAGGCCGAGGAAAAGCTGGGCCACAATCGCATCCAGGTGGGCTTCATGCGCCGCTTCGACGCCGAGTACGCCGCCCTGGGCCAGGTCATCCGCGACCGCGAACTGGGCGAACTGCTGATGCTGCACCACCAGCACCGCAACCCCACCACGCCGCCGGGCTTCACCAACGAGATGCTGATCAACGATTCGGTGGTGCACGAATTCGACGCCATCCGGTTCTTCACGGGCGAGGAAATCACCAGCGTCCAGGTCCGCCTGGGCAAGGCCACGAAGAACGCCCCGGCCGGCCAGCACGATCCCCAGCATGTCCTGGTGGAAACCGAGTCCGGTGTGCTCGCCGACGTCGAAATCTACGTCAACGCCAAGTTTGGCTATGAAGTGGCCACGCAGGCCGCGTTCGAAGACGGCATCGTCAACATTGGCGGCGACAAGGGACCGTACACCCGCAGCGCCGGCCGCTGGGGCGGCAACGTCACCCCCGGCTTCGAAGAGCGCTTCGGTGCGGCCTACGACGTCGAAATCCAGGCCTGGGTCGACGCTGCACTCCGCGGCGAAATCGGCGGCCCCACCGCCTGGGACGGCTACGCCACCGCGGCATGCTGCGAAGCCGGCGTGGAAGCGCAGAAGAACGGCGAAAAGGTCGCCGTGAAACTGAACGACAAGCCTGCCCTCTACAGCTAGGAACGACGGGGAGGGGGCCGCGGCCCCCTCCCCGTTTCCTTCCGCTCCCATGCACAACCTGACTGATCCACAATGGAGTGTTCCTCGTGAAAATCGCACTTGACCCCACGCCGTTCCACCACTCGCACAGCCTGCTTGAATTTCCCCGGGTGGTGGCGGACCTGGGCTACAAGTACATGCAGATGACCCCGCACGCCGACTTCATCCCGTTCTACAACCACCCGAAGGCCGATGACGAACTGGTGGGCCGGCTGAACAAGGCCTGCAAGGACGCCGGGATCGAGATTGCCTCGGTCCTGCCCGTGCTCCGCTGGTCCGGCCCCGATGAAGATGCCCGCGAGGCAGCCGTCCGTTACTGGAAGCGCGTCATCCAGATCACCGTGGACCTTGGCGTCAGCACCATCAACACCGAATTCAGCGGCCGCCCCGAAAAGGCCGAAGAATCAGAGCGCGCCTTCTACCGCTCCATGGAAGAGCTGCTGCCCATCATCGAACGGGAAGGCATCGACCTGCTGATCGATCCGCACCCGGACGACTTCGTGGAGGAGGGCCTTGCCGCCATCCGCGTCATCCGCGGCCTGAACTCCAAGAACGTGGGCCTGGTGTACGTGGCCTCGCACAGCTTCCACATGAAGAACGCGCCCCTGGACATCATGCGCGCCGCGGGGGACAAGCTCCGCCTGGTCCATGTTGCAGACACCATGGACCACCACGCCTCGCACGGCCTGCGCTACATCACCAACCCGCCCGGCAACCCTGTCCGCGTGCACCAGCACCTGAAGATCGGCGACGGCGACGTCAACTGGGACGAGTTCTTCGGCGGCCTGCAGGAAATCGGCTTCCTGGACCGCGACGACACGGTCATGGTGTCCAGCGTCTTTGCCGAGGACGACAACGCGGCGGACGTTTCGCGGTACCAGCTGGAGACAATGAAGCAGTACGTCCAGAAGGTCAGCCTATGACGACCGCCGTCACCGAACAGCAGCGGCCGGTCAACCACAAACGGGCGCTGCGGACTGTCACCATCATTTCCACCTTCGGAGGCCTGCTCTTCGGCTACGATACAGGGGTTATCAACGGCGCCCTGCCCTACATGCAGGAGGACCTGGGCCTCAGCCCACTGACCGAGGGGCTCGTGACGTCCTCGCTGCTGTTCGGAGCAGCGTTCGGGGCGCTGTTCGGCGGCCGCCTGGCAGACCGCAACGGCCGCCGCAAGATGATCATGGTCCTCGCCGTGATCTTCCTGATCGGTACCCTCGCCTGTACCTTTGCGCCGAGCACCGAGGTGATGATCGCAGCCCGCTTTGTCCTAGGGCTGGCAGTCGGCGGCGCCTCAGTGACGGTTCCCGTCTACCTGGCCGAAGTCTCGCCCAGCGCCCTTCGCGGCCGGATCGTGACCCAGAACGAGCTCATGATCGTCACCGGCCAGCTGCTTGCCTTCATCTTCAATGCCTACCTCGGAAACACCTTCGGCGAAGCCGGCGGCATCTGGCGGTGGATGCTGGTGATCGCCACCCTGCCGGCCATTGCACTGTGGGTCGGGATGAACTTCATGCCCGAAAGCCCCCGCTGGCTTGCCTCGATGGGGAGCTTCGGCGAAACCCTGAGCGTGCTCCAGCGGATCCGTTCCCAGGCGGAGGCGCACGTTGAATTCGAAGAAGTCAAGTCCATGGCCGTTGAGGACTACAAGTCCAAGATGGGCTCCTGGCAGGACCTCGGCATTCCCTGGCTCCGGCGGATATTCATAGTGGGCATCGGCCTGGCCGTCATCCAGCAGATCACCGGCGTCAACTCGATAATGTACTACGGCACGCAGATCCTGGCTCAGTCCGGCTTCGGCCGCGAAGCCGCGCTGACCGCCAACATTGCCAACGGCGTCATTTCCGTGTTGGCAACATTCGTGGGCATCTGGCTGCTGGGCAAGGTGGGTCGGCGCAAGATGCTCATTACCGGCCAGATCGGCACCACCACGGCACTGCTGCTTATCGGCTTCTTCTCGCTCGTCCTGCCTGAAGGAACCGGCCGCGGCCTTGTGATCCTGGCCCTGACCGTCACGTTCCTGGCCTTCCAGCAGGGCGCCATTTCGCCCGTCACCTGGCTGATGCTGTCGGAGATCTTCCCGCTGAAGATCCGTGGCCTGGGCATGGGCGCCTCGGCGTTCGTGCTGTGGATCGTGAACTTCCTGATCGGTTTCGGATTCCCGCAGCTCTTGGCCGCCATCGGCATCTCCAGCACGTTCTTCGTTTTCGCCGGCCTCGGAGTAGGAGCCATCCTCTTCGCGGCCAAGTACATTCCCGAGACCAAGGACAAGAGCCTGGAAGACCTGGAACACTTCTTCAAGAATGTGGCCGGAAAGTAGGGCCAGCAAACAGCAAAAAGCCCCGCGGGCGCTTCGGCGCGGCGCGGGGCTTTTTGCTGTGCGGGCTCTTGCCCAGCCTCTTGTTTTGCGGGGCTCCTTTGGGACCTAGGTGTGCGCGTGCAGTTTGGGCAGCGCGTCCACCAGCGGGGCGAGTTCGGGTACTCCCTGGGCCTCGGCGAGGGCGCGTTCCAGCGTGGCGTCGTGGGCGGGGCGTGCCTCTTCAAGCAGCCTGATCCCGCTGTCGGTGAGCTCGGTGTAGATGCCGCGCCGGTCATCGGCGCAAAGGATGCGCGTCAGCAGGCCGCGGTCCTCGAGCCTGTTCACCAGCCGCGTGGTGGCGCTGGCGCTGAGCGCGGTGGCCCGGGCAAGCTGCTGCATGCGCATGTGCCAGCCGTCCTGCCGGCTGAGGGCGTCGAGCACGGTGTATTCGACGACGGACAGCTGGGCTTCGGCCTGGAGCGAGCGCTCCAGCTCCGACTCGATCAGGCCGTGCAGGGCCGCGAGGGTCCGCCAGCCCTGCGCGCGGACTTCAACGGCGTCGTCCTTGATGCCCATCTGGTACTTCCCTTCGGTTCGTGTACCCGCGGATGTGAAACGGGGCACAACAAATAATAGTTGCTTGCGCGTGGTATCTGCTTGTGCAACAATAAATAACGCGTCTGCAACTACTAGCTTACGCGCCCTACCCCATTCCGTACAGTTTTTGAAGGAGCTTCACCATGCCTATTGGCCTGATAGCCCTCGCCCTCGGCGGGTTCGGGATCGGACTCACCGAGTTCGTGATCATGGGCCTGCTGCCCGAGGTTGCCGCTGACTTCAGCGTCAGCGAGGCCACGGCCGGCTGGCTGATCTCCGGCTACGCCCTCGCCGTCGTCGTCGGCGCCCTGCTGCTCACCGCAGCCGTGACCCGCTTCGAGCGCAAACCCGTGCTCGCCGTCCTGCTGGTGCTGTTCATCGGCGGCAACCTGATCTCCGCCCTCGCCCCCGACTACTCCATGATGATGATCGGGCGGATCGTTGCCGCCCTGGCCCATGGTGCGTTCTTCGGCATCGGGGCGGTAGTGGCCGCTGACATGGTGGCCCCCACCAAGAAGGCCGGCGCCATCGCCATCATGTTCACTGGACTCACCGCCGCCAACGTCCTGGGCGTTCCGTTCGGCACCATGCTCGGCCAGGCGGCAGGCTGGCGCTCCACTTTCTGGGCCATCACGGGCATCGGCGTCCTGGCACTCGTGGGCATCCTGACGCTCGTGCCCAAGACCGGCCGCGGCGACACCGCCCCCGGAAGCCTCCGCAGCGAACTCAGCGCCTTCCGCTCCGGCCAGGTCTGGCTGTCCGTCCTCGTCACCATCCTCGGCTACGGCGGCATGTTCGGCGCCTTCACCTACATTGCCTTCACCCTCACCGAGGTCACCGGCTTCGCGGCCTCCACCGTGCCCTGGCTCCTGATCCTCTTCGGCGTTGGACTGTTCATCGGCAACACCGTGGGCGGCAAGGCGGCGGACCGGAACGTGGACCGCACCCTCCTGATGGTCCTGGCTGTGCTGGTGGTGGTCCTCGTGGCCTTCGCGCTGACCGCCGGCAACCAGCCCCTCACTATCGCCTCCATCGTCCTGATGGGCGGCTTCGGTTTCGCGACGGTCCCGGGACTGCAGATGCGGGTCATGAAATACGCCCACAGCGCCCCCACTTTGGCCTCCGGCGCCAACATCGGCGCGTTCAACGTCGGCAACGCCCTCGGTGCCTGGCTCGGCGGCGTCACCATCACCGCCGGCCTCGGCTACACCTCGCCCATCTGGGCCGGCGCCGCAATCACCCTGCTGGGCCTGGGGGTCATGGTGTTCGCGGCGGCCGCTGCGAAGCGGCACGACGGCGGGCGAGCCGGGCAAGCCGTGCCCGCCGGACACGACGGCGCGCAGGGTGGCGGCCTGCCCGAATCCGGCGTCAGCGTCAGCGCGGACAGTGAGCAGGAGAGTGTGGAACTCCAGCGGACCTAGGGCGCCTTGTGCCACAACTTGGTGGAATCACTGGGCTGAAACGTTAGGCAACTAGTCGCACGCAGACAGGAGCAGGAGCCATTGCGGGAAAGGGTCCTCGAGGGGCGCTGGCCAGGGGCGGATCCTCCATGCCTGCCGCGGGAACTTCGAACGCGGCCGTGAAGTGGTGCCAGTCCGGGAAGGGGTCTTCGGGCAGGTCCAGGTCGGGATCCCGGCCGGGGTCCGCGTGCAGGTCCAGTTCGGGATCCCAGCCTGGATCCGCGGGCAGGCCTCCGTCTAGGCCTTCGTTCGCGGCCATGAGGTGGGGCGGCCAGTCGGGTGGTTCCCAGTCCTGCTGTTCGCTGGCGTAGTACCGTCCTGAGGGTGAGGTCCATCCCGGCGGGCTGTCTTTGCTGGCCCCGGCCGGTGTCCAGGCCGAGCCGTGTTTCAGGCGGTGGTGCTTGGGGCAGGGCTGGCCCAGGTTGGAGATCCCGGTGGTGCCTCCGTCGGCCCAGGCCAGGAGGTGGTCTGCGTCGTTGTCCAGGGAGTGGCTGTTGCAGCCGGGGAAGGGGCATCTGCTGTCGCGGAGCCGGAGCCGGAGCCACTGGCGCTGGGCTTTCGTGAGGCGGTAGCTGGTCCGTCCGATTTCCAGCGGGGCACCATCGCGGGGATCTGTCAGGACCCGGTAGAAGGAGTCGGCACCGTCGGTGATCAGGCGGCGGGCCATGGACGGCGGGATCGGCCCGTACCCGTCCAGCATGGCCGGTTCACCGGTGACGCCCAGGAGGGACAGGACCGGGACGGTGATGAGGACCTGCGCCCGCGGCGACGGCACACCCCCGCACCCGCCCCCGCACGCACCGCCGTCCAGGCAAGTTCCGCCGCAAGCCAGTCCGCAGTCGGCCAGTCCGCCCGATGTCCTGCTGCAGCCCCCGGTCCCGTCGCTGGTGAGGAGCCGGGTGGCGGCGATGTCGGCGCGCAGCTGGGTCAGGGTCCGGGGTTCGTCTGGGCCTTGGAGGGCGCGGGCGGCGGCGGTGGTCCGTTCCCAGATCCCTGCGGCGGTATCGGCCGGGAGATACGCGGAGAGCCAGGCCATGCCGTCCCGGTCCGGGACGAACTCGACCCGCCGGTCCGCGGCGCACTTGGTGTTGCGTTGTTCGATGCTGACCGGGTGGTGGCGTTCCCGCCAGGTGCGTGATTTGGTGCGGAACCGTCCCGGGACGAGGTCCCCGGCCGGGCACCCGCGGGCCGGGTTCGGTGCTTCGGGGTCCAGGAAGTGCGCTTCCAGCGCCGCCGCCCCGGCCAGGTCCAGGCTGCTGGTTTCGTCCACGAGGATCCGGGCATGCTGCCAGGAGATCGTCCCGGCCTGCAGGGCCGCCAGGGTCAGCGGCAGCGAAGTTGTCAGTGCCTCGCACTCGCATAACAAGGCGCTGGCGGTGCGTTCGCTGACGGTCAGGACACAGGCGACCTCAGACACCAGCGCCATCTCCTGGACGGTGTGGTCGTGCGGGGACGCCGCCGGGGACGCCAGGGCCCTGGTGGCCTGCAGGTAGTCCGCGGTCAGCCGCACCTTCAGCGCGGCGGTCCGAGCCTCCAGCCGGGCCGCACCGGCCAGCCCGTCCAGGCAGGCATCGGCCAGATCCCGCAACGGATCGGCATCCAGCAGCGGTTCAGCGTCCCGCAACGGACCGGCGCCCCGGGACGGATCGACGCCCCGGAACGGATCCGTGTCCCGGGACTGATCAATGCCCGACTGATCAGCGTGGTCCGCGCCGGAGGTGAAGGCTGCAAGCGCAACAGCGGATGCAGCGACGGCCTCCATGGCCTCCCTGCTCTCCGCACTCCAGGCTGTCCTGCGATCCATAACCCCGTCAGATCATCAGGCACCGACAATTTTGATGCTGCCCCTTCTCCGTTACTGTCGCTGTCACCGCCACTTTTCGCTGCCGTCGTCGTCGGTTCTTGGTTGCTGCCACCGCCTTGGAATCGCCCGCGAACCAATGACTTCTTACGCGCCCACCCACTTTAGTTACGTGATTACATCCTAATGTCAGGACAAACTATTGACATGCGTGAGCTAAGTCACCATGATCGAAGTAGGCATTATTCCGGCGGCTGCAAGGTAGCAGCCCGGAGCTGAAATCAAAGGAGATTCACGGTGGCTAAATTTTCCTGGCGCAAGGCGACCCTTGTGGCGGCGGTTGTGCCGATGCTGGCAATGAGTGCATGTTCAAGCACCGGCGGCAAGCCCGCGGATTCCGGCAACGCGGCCGGCGGCGGTCAGGTCGCCACAACGGAACGGATGAAGATCGCCCTGATTACCCACGCCGCAGCAGGGGACACCTTCTGGGACATCGTTCGCAAGGGTGCCGAGGAGGCATCGGCGAAGGACAACGTTGAGCTCCTCTACACGTCCGATCCCGAAGCCGGGCGTCAGGCCCAGCTCATCCAGCAGGCTATCGACCAGAAGGTCGACGGCATCGCGGTCACACTCGCCAAGCCCGAAGCCCTAAAAGACGCCCTGCAGAAGGCTACCGACGCGGGCATCCCGATCGTCAGCCTCAACGCCGGCGAATCGGTCGCCACCCAGCTGGGGGCTTTCACGCACTTCGGTTCCAACGAGCAGCTCGCCGGACAGGCCGTCGGTACGCGGCTCGCGGCGGAGAACTTCAAACACCCGGTCTGCGTGATCCAGGAGCAGGGCCACGTCGGACTTGAAGCACGTTGCGCCGGTGTCAAGGCGAAGGTGCCTGGAACGGAGATCCTTTACGTCGAGGGCAAGGACATGACCTCCGTCCAGTCCACCGCGACGGCCAAGCTCCAGGCTACCAATGACGCCGACGTCATCATCGGCCTCGGTGCCCCCATAACCCTGACTCTCCTCAAGTCGGTCACGGACGCCGGCAGCTCTGCCAAGGTTGCAAGTTTCGACCTGAACGCGGATCTCGCCCAGAAGATCGTGGATGGTGCAGTTCTGTTCACCGTGGACCAGCAGCCGTGGCTGCAGGGCTACGGAGCCGTTGATGCGCTGTGGCAGAACAAGCGCGGCGGATTCAGTATCGGCGGCGGCCAGTCGGTCCTCACCGGACCGAGCCTCGTCGACAAGTCAAATGCGGCCGAAGTCCTGACCTTCGCCCAGCAGGGTATCCGCTAACAGCCCGCTGGCCGGGCCGGTCAAGGCCGGCCCGGCAGCAAGGAGATCTATCATGACCATGACCCAGACCAAGACAAAGTCACCGGCGCCCGATGAGCGCGTCGCCAAGCGCAGTCCGTTCCAGAAGCTCCTCGGACGTCCCGAGGTCGGTGCCCTCGTGGGCGCCATCGTCCTCTTCATCTTCTTCGCGGCGGTTTCCCCGACCTTCACCCAGCCCAGCGCCCTGGCGACCATTCTGTACGGCAGTTCCACGATCGGGATCATGGCCGTGGGGGTGTCCTTGCTGATGATCGGCGGCGAGTTTGACCTGTCCACCGGTGTTGCCGTAATCTCCTCGGCGCTGACGGCGTCGATGTTCAGCTGGTACTTCAGCACGAACGTCTGGGTTGGTGTCCTCCTGGCCCTGGTGGTGTCCTTGGGCATCGGCTATATCAACGGCTGGATCCTGATGAAGACCAAATTGCCCAGCTTCATCGTCACCCTGGCGACCTTCCTGATGCTGACAGGGCTGAACCTGGGCCTGACCCGCCTGATCGGCGGCTCAGTGTCCTCCCCGTCCATCTCCAACATGGACGGCTTCGCCTCGGCCCGGGCGGTGTTCGCCTCCTCGGTGTCCATCGGCGGCGTCGACGTCAAGATCACGGTGTTCATCTGGATCGCACTCGTCGCGGTCGCCACCTGGGTGCTGATGCGGACCCGGGTCGGGAACTGGATCTTCGCCGTCGGAGGGGACGAGAACGCGGCCCGCGCCGTCGGTGTGCCGGTCAAGGCCACCAAGATCGGCCTGTTCATGGGTGTGGGGTTCTGCGGCTGGATCCTGGGCATGCACAACCTCTTCGCCTTCGACACCGTGCAGTCCGGTGAAGGCGTGGGCAACGAGTTCCTCTACATCATCGCCGCGGTCATCGGCGGCTGCCTCCTGACCGGCGGCTACGGCTCGGCCATCGGCGGCGCGATCGGCGCGTTCATCTTCGGCATGGCCAACAAGGGCATCGTCTACGCCCAGTGGAACCCGGACTGGTTCAAGTTCTTCCTGGGCCTGATGCTGCTGCTGGCCACCATCGTCAACCTCATCGTCAAGCGCCGCGCGGAACTCAAGTAAAGGGGCCCGGAGAAATGAAAGCCAACGAGATCGACCAGCAAACGCTGCTGCAGAACGAAAAAGACCCCCTCACGCACACCCCCGTGCACCTGCTCTCCCTCGAGGGCGTCGGCAAGCACTACGGCAACATCATCGCCCTGTCCGACGTCACCATGGCCGTGGACAACGGCCGCGTCACCTGCGTCCTGGGCGACAACGGCGCGGGCAAGTCCACGCTGATCAAGATCATCGCCGGCCTGCACCAGCACGACGCCGGGGTCATGAACATCATGGGCGAGGAACGGAAGTTCTCCTCGCCCCGGGACGCCCTGGACGCCGGCATCGCCACGGTCTACCAGGACCTTGCGGTGGTCCCGTTGATGCCGATCTGGCGGAACTTCTTCCTCGGCTCGGAACTGACCTCCGGCTTCGGCCCGTTCAAGAGCATGGACGTCGAGAAGATGAAGGAGATCACGCTCAAGGAACTCGCCGAGATGGGCATCGATCTCCGCGACGTGGAGCAGCCCATCGGCCAGCTCTCCGGCGGTGAACGCCAGTGCGTCGCGATCGCCCGGGCCGTGTACTTCGGCGCGAAGGTCCTGATCCTGGACGAGCCCACCGCTGCCCTGGGCGTGAAGCAGTCCGGCGTCGTGCTCCGCTACATCCTGCAGGCCCGCGACCGCGGCCTCGGGGTCATCTTCATCACCCACAACCCGCACCACGCCTTCCCCGTCGGCGACCGGTTCCTGCTGCTCAAACGCGGCAAGTCAATCGGCTACTACGACAAGAAGGACATCACCCTCGACGAGCTCACGGCCCAAATGGCCGGCGGCGCCGAGCTCGCCGAACTCGCCCACGAACTCGAACAACTCGGCGGCCACGGCGACGTGGTCAAGGAAGTCCAGGGCGAGGTGGCAGAGGTAGCCCAGACCACCGGCAAGACCTACTAGCAGCGCGGGGGAGCAGCGTCCGCCCTTCGGGGCACGGCCCTGCTCCTTCCTGCGCCGGCCGGGCAAGGCCAGGAAGCCGCGGTCCCGCAGCGGACCGGTTCCACCCTCACAAAGTTGTGAACAATCGAAAGGACGAGCCCATGGCTTACCTGAATCAGAACTCCACCGACCTTCCCCTGCCCGTGCGGATCGGTCTCATCGGCTCCGGCTGGATGGGCGCCTTCCACGCCGAGAGCATCGCGCGCCGGGTCCCCGGCGCCGTCCTCGCGGCCATCGCCGATCCCAACGTTGAATCCGCTGAGGCACTGGCCCGGTCCCTGGGCCCCGTCAAAGTGACGGCCAACGCCGAGGATGTCCTGGCAGATCCCGAGATCGACGCAGTGATCATCGCCAGCCCGGCGCGCTTCCACTCTTCCCTCATCGCGCAGGCGGCTGCCGCGGGGAAGCACGTCTTTTGCGAGAAGCCTGCCGGACAGGGGCTCGACGAGCTCGATGCGGCCCTGGCTGCGGTGGAGGCAGCAGGCGTCCACTTCCAGGTCGGATTCAACCGGCGGTACGCAGATGATTTCCAAGCCGCCAAGAAGGACCTTGCCGCGGGTGTGGCCGGGACGCCGCAACTCCTGCGTTCGCTGACCCGCGACCCCGGCAACGGAAGTATCCCGAATGCTGCCAGGGTCCCGGCTTGGACCATTTTCCTGGAGACCCTGATCCACGACTTCGACACCCTCAACTGGTTCAACGAAGGTGCCGAGCCAGTGGAGGTCTACGCTGTGGCGGACGCCCTCGTAGAGCCCGGGCTGCGCGACCAGGGATTCCTGGACACCGCAGTGGTGACCATCCGCTACACCAATGGTGCCGTGGCCGTGGCGGAAGCAAACTTCAGTGCCCTGTACGGGTACGACATCCGCGGCGAGGTCTTCGGTTCGAAGGGGATGGTCCAGGCCGGCCGCGCAACAGAAACGGCAGCGCGCCGGTACACGGCCGATGGGATGTCTGCCGATACGCCAAGGCTCAACGTTGAACTCTTCCGGCAGGCCTACACGGATGAACTTGCCGATTTCGCGGCTGCGGTGCGTTCACAGCGCGACAGCGTGCCGCAGTCGTCGTCCGACGTCACCCTGACGCCGGGTGCCGCTGACGCCAGGCGGGCGTTGGCCATGGCGCTGGCCTGCATCGAATCGGTCAAGCGCCGAGCCCCGGTGGCCGTGGCAGGACTGCCTACAGCATCCGCACTCAGTAACAAGGCCGGAGTCTGATGCGGCTGGCAGTTTGCGCCGAGATGGTCTTCACGGACCTTCCGTTTGTGGAACGCGTGCGTCGGATCCACGAGGCCGGGTTCGACGTGGAGCTGTGGGATTCGCGCACCAAGGACATCAGTGCGCTCAAGGCCACCGGTGCCGTTTTTTCCTCCATGACCGGGTACACCTCGGGCAGCCTGGTGGACCCGGACACGGCCGATGACGTGGTGAAAACAGCCGAGTCGCTGATCCCGACCGCGCTTGAACTGGGTGTCAGCCGCATGGTGGTGCACCCGGCCGAACTCGTCGACGGGCATGCCGCGCGCCCCGTCTACCGTTCCACCGGCCGTATGTGGAGCACCGGTGCCAGGACCCTGGAGCGTCTTGGCAAGCTGGGCGGGAAATACGGCGTGACGTTCTGCCTCGAGAACCTCAACACCATTCTGGACCACCCCGGCATCCCACTGTCACGCGCCAAGGACACCCTGGCGCTGGTGCAGGCAGCCGGGCACCCCAACGCCAAACTGATGCTGGATCTGTACCACGCACAGATGGGGGAGGGGAACCTCATCGAGCTGGTGCGCACGGCTTTGCCCTATATCGGCGAGATCCAGGTGGCGGACGTCCCGGGCCGCTGTGAACCCGGGACCGGGGAAATCAACTATGCGGCCGTCGCGAGGGCGCTCGCTGACGCCGGCTACGAGGGCACCGTGGGCATGGAAGCCTGGGCCAAGGGTGACAGCGTCGCGGCGCTGGACGCCTTCCGGACGGCATTTACTGTTTATGCGGAGGAGAAATCGTGAAAGACGTCATTCTTGGCCTGGTCGGAGTGGGGCGAATCGGCGTCATGCATGCCAACAACATCGCCGCGCTGAACGGGGTCCTCAACCCGGAAGGCATTAACGTCAGGCTCCGGCTCACGGACGTCGCGGAAGAGCACGCGCGGACCGTCGCGGCCGGGCTCGGCGCCGAGTTCCTTCCCTCGGCGGAGGCACTTTTATCCTCCGGGCTGGACGGACTGGTCATTGCCACCGGAACGGCTACCCACCCGGAGCTGATCAAGGCCGGCGTGGATGCCGGCATCCCGGTTTTCTGCGAGAAGCCGGTTGCCATGAACGTGGCGGATGCACTGCCGGTGCTGGATTACATCCGGGACAGGCAGGGCGTGGTGCAGATCGGCCATCAGCGCCGCTTTGACGCCGGCTACCTGGAAGCCAGGCGGGCCTACCAGGAGGGCGAACTGGGCTGGATCCACTCGCTGCGGGCCGTCACGTGCGACATGGCACCCCCGCCCGTGGAGTTCCTGGCCAGCTCAGGAGGCCTCTTCCGGGACTGCTCCGTCCATGACTTCGACATCCTGCGCTGGCTGACCGGCCGGGAAATCGTCGAGGTGTATGCCAGGGGCTCCAACAACGGTGACCCGGCCATCGGGGAAGTGGGCGACGTGGACACGGCCCTGGCGCTGGTGACGTTCGACGACGGGACGGTCGGAACCGTCTCTGCCACCCGGTACAACGGCGCAGGCCACGACGTCCGCCTGGAAATCCAGGGTTCGGGCCGTTCTCTCATGGTCGGGCTGGATGACAAGACGGCGATGGCCTCGGCCGAAGCCGGCGTCGGCTTCCCGGCGGGGGAGCCCCACAAGACGTTTGCCGAGCGGTTCGACCAGGCGTACCGCTCCGAGATGGAAGCCTTCGTGGAGCTGATCCTGGGCCGGCGGGAGAATCCGTGCACCCCTGAGGACGCCGTGGCTGCATCCCGTGTGGCCGACGCCGCCCAGGAATCGCTGGTAACAGGACTCCCGGTCCGCGTGGCCCAGAAAGTGGCACGGTAGCCCCCGGCAAAATGTGATGCCCCCAACCGCACGCGGTTGGGGGCATCAGTTGTTTTCAGCGCCGGGCGCAGCGCGCGGGCAGTCCGGGCCGTAAATGTCAGTGCTCGCTGCCATGCTGGGTCCATGGAAAGCAAGGCAGCTGCAGAAGATCTGGAGGCGGAAGATCTGGAGGCGATAGCAGCATCCGTTGCTGCGCTCGCCGGGCTTCTCGCTGCGTCCCCGTCCCCGGACCGGGCTGATGCCGACCTTCTGCGGCTCGTGGCAGAAAAATGTCTGCAGTCAATGGAAGAGGTCACCCGCTTGGAAGCCCGTACGGCGGCGCTCAAGGTCCGGCTGGCTGCGGACTACGCTGAGGCCTCGCGGTGCATCGCAGCGCCGGCGGTGAGCCGCGACGACGACGCTGTCCTGGACATGGGTATGGTTGCGGAAGTTGCCTGCGCTCTGACTGCCAGCGAAGGCACGGCGGCAGCCTTCCTGGCGGAGTCCCGCACGCTGACCACCACCTTGCCGCTGACGCTTGCTGCCTTGCGGGCCGGAACCCTGTCCTGGCAGCACGCGCGGATCCTGTGCGACGAAACTGCCAGCCTGGAACCCATGGCCGCGGCGGCCTTGGAAGCCCATTTCCTCGACCCGGAGGCTCCGCGGGCTGCGCGCGGCTGCCCGGCCGGAGAGCTTGTGGCGTCCCGGTTCCGCGCGAAAGCGCGCAGTTGGCGCGAGCGCCATCATCCTGTCAGCATCGAAATACGCCACCGCAAAAGCGCCCGTGACCGCCGACTGGAGTACACCCCGGACCGGGATGGCATGGCCTGGATCTCGGCCTACCTCCCCGCGGACGCAGCGGCCGGCATCTGGTCCCGCGCCACCGAAGCGGCGCGCGCTTTGCAGGGCCCTCATGAACTCCGGACCCTGACGCAGCTCCGCGCAGACGTCTCCGCTTCCTGGCTGCTCGGCGGCGTCGCGGAAGGAACCCCGTCCCCAACGGCGCAGGTTCTCGTCACCGTTCCTGTGTTATCGCTCATGGACGTCGGCACGGAACCGGCCGCACTGGATGGCTACGGTCCCATTCCCGCCAGCATGGCCCGCCGGCTTGTCGGGGAGGGTGCCGCGTCCTTCCTCCGTGTGCTGACCGATCCACGCAACGGTGCCCTGCTGGAGATCGGACGCACCAGCTACCGCGTTCCGAAACCAATGCGCCAATGGCTGCGGCTCAGAGACGGACGGTGTCCCTTTCCAGGCTGCAGCAACCAATCGCTGGACAACGAGGCGGATCACCTTCTGGCCTGGTCGGACGGAGGCGGCACCGGCATCACAAACCTTGGCCAGCCATGCCGCAAACACCACCGGCTCAAACACAGCACACGCTGGAAACCCGTTGAAGCCACCCGGGACAAGCCGCCCGGATGGATCTCACCCTCGGGACGCTACTACCGCGGCGAAGAACAGGACTGGGAACCACCCGACTGGCCGGACGCGCCGCGAAGCCTGGAGCAACCGCCCACTGACCCCTTTCCGGAGTGGGCGATATTCCCGGCCGCTTAGGAAGTTGCGGACTGGCCACGCAATGCCCTGCGCAGCGCCTGGCTCCACGCGCCACCGTCTGAAACGTTCCTGGCCTAGGCTCCGAACGGAAGCCGCGGGTCCACGTCCAGGCCTTCCCAGGTCTGGCGTATCCAGCCGTGGTGCGGGTCGTCGCTGATGAGCCAGTCGCGGACCGGCCCGGGACCGGCCATGACGTTCAGGTAGTACAGGTCGTAACCCGGGGCAGCCATCGCCGGACCGTGCCAGCCGTAGGGAACCAGGACCACGTCGCCCGTGCGGACCTCCGCCGAGACATCAATGGGCCGCTCGTCCGAGGCGTACACCCGCTGGTAGCCGATGGCGTCCCCCTGCGGGCCGGGTGCGGCCCGAAGGCCCGGTGCCACCCGGGTCTCGAAGTAGTAGATCTCCTCGAGGCTGGTTTCGCCGTCCTTTTCCTCGTCGTGCTTGTGCGGGGGATAGGAGGACCAGTTGCCGGCCGGGGTGATGACTTCGCAGACGATGAAGCGGTCCGCTTCCAGCGCGGCGGGGGTGCCGAAGTTGTGCACCTGCCGCGAGCAGTTGCCGGCGCCCCGCAGCTCCACGGGAGTCTCGGCGGCCGTCACGAGCCGGGTCGGGTAGGCAGTGTTCGCGGGAGCCGTTGCGACGGCCACCCTGCCGCCGTCGGCCGAACTGATCGTGAGGGTCCTCCCGGTGCCCGTGTAGAGCACGTCGCTGGGGCCGTTGAACACGCTGGCCCGGCCGGCGAGCCGGAAGTCCTCGCCGTCGACCGTGGCGGTGAAGGACCCGTTGAGCGGAACCACAATGCGTTCCTCACCGGCGGCGGGAAGTTCGACGGCGGCGCCGGCCGCCAGGGTCGCGACCTTGAGCCCGGTGTGGGCCCAGCCGTCCACCTTCAAGGCGGAGTCCGAAGTGCCCAGTGAGACGTCCCAGCTGCCGTCGGCAGCGGAACCCAGCGGATATACCCAGTTGGCCATAGATTTACTCTTTCGTTTACGTGCGTGCTGCCTGCAGGGCCTGGCGCTGGCGCCTAGCGCTGGACGAGGGTCATTTCAAAGCTGTAGGAGTCACCGCGGTAGACGTGGTGCCCGGTTTCCACCATGCGGCCTGTGTCATCCACCGCGGTGCGTTCCATGGTCACCAGCGCCGAACCGGGCTGCGTGTCCAGCAGGGGCGCCTGGTAGTCGTTGGCCACCATGGCTCCGATGCGTTGCGAGGCCAGCCGGAAGTTCACTCCGCCGTTGCGCAGGATCGCGTACAGGCCCTGGGCGCCGAGCTGGGCTTCGTCGATGGGGGTGATGTCATCGCGGACCCAGTTTTCCATCAGCGCCAGCGGCTTGCCGCCCACCTTGCGCAGCCTGGTGAAGTGGTAGACCTTTGCACCGGCAGGAAGCTGGAGCGCTTCACGCGTCGGTGCGTCGGCCTCGATGTGGGAGAAGCTGAGCACGTCGGTGGTGGGCTTGCTCCCGTTGTTCGTGAGGTCGTCGTAGAGGCTGGAGAGTTCCAGCGGCCTCCGGACCTGGCTGGAGACCACCTGCGTTCCCACGCCGCGCTTGCGTACCAGGAGGCCGGAACGCACCAGCTCGTCCATGGCCTTGCGCATGGTGGGGCGGGACAGGTTGAGCTGGGCGGCGAGGTCGATTTCGTTTTCGAGCCGGCTGCCCGGGGGGAGCAGCCCGGTGTGGATGGCGGACTCGATGCCCTGGACCACCTGGTGGTAGAGGGGCACCGGCGAAGAGCGGTCGATGCTGAGATTAAGTTGATTCGCCACTGAGCGCTCCCTTGTGCTCCGCGGGGTTCCGATGGTGCCGGGGAACCCGCGTATGTCAGCGTATGTTCTCTTGATAGGACATACTGCCTTTTTGACGATAATAGCAGGCTGATTTGGGGTGCCAAGGACCGGCAACCGGATGCCTTCCGATGTTGCGGCGGTCACCCGCCAACGGCCGGCCTTGGCCGGCTAGGCCCGCTGACGCGTGCGGCAGGCCTCCACAAACGCACGGAACGGGGCGACACGTTCCTCCGCCGGGAGCTCCCGTGCTTCGGGATGCCACTGAACGGACGCCACCCAGCGGTCCGGGTCCTCGAGCGCTTCCACGGTGCCGTCGCCGGCAACCGCCGTCACCACCAGCCCGTCCGCGACCCTGGCCACCGCCTGGTGGTGGCCGGAGGCTATCTTGACCGTGAGGGCTTCCCTCCTGCCCGGCGGGCCGTACAGTCCGGCCACCTTGGAGCCCGGGGCCACGTCCACGTCGTGCCAGGCCCAAGGGCCGGTTCCGGCTTCATCGGCACCCTTCGGGCCTGCGCCGGCAGTGGCCGCGGGCTCATGGTGTGTCACGGCGCTGACAGCCATGTCCTGGACGAGGGTGCCGCCATAAAGCACGTTGAGGACCTGATGTCCGCGGCAGATCCCCAGTAGCGGCACGCCCTGATCGATGGTCCCGCGGGCCACTTCCAGGTCCAGTGTGTCCTGCGCGAGGTTAACGTCGTAGCACTCGTCGCCCTGCTCCTCGCCGTAAAGTCGCGGGTCAAGGTCGCCCCCGCCGGGGAGTACGACGCCGTCGAGCCCCCTGAGCGTTTCGGCCAGCCGGCCGTCGCCGGAGTTCGTTGTAAGCAGTACCGGCTCCCCACCGCCGTCGTGGATCAGGTCCACGATGAAATCGAACAGCTCGTTGGCTTCCCCCACCCGCGGGTCCGGGTCCAGGGAGCTGCTGAGGCGGACCGGAATTCCGATCCGGGGGCGGCCGGGCGAGGGCAGGGGCGGAGTGCGCATGATTCATTCTGCAACAGCCTGAAGCCGTTAGGCTTCCGCGCCGCCCGGCCACTCCGCGAACCTGGAAGCTGCCCTGGCAAAGCCGGACAAGTATGTCGCCGGTTCCGGCCGTGATGCTGATCCGGACGGCATTCGACAGTAATGTGGAAAGCGCCAGCAGCAGAGGGCAAGACCGAAGGCAGGAGCCAGGATGGGCCGCAGGACACTCGTTGACGACCTCGTCGACGGCCTGCTCGACGACATCCTCGACGGCAAGCTGAAGCCGCACGATGCCATCCCGCCCGAAGCCGACATCGCCAAGGCCTACGAGGTCAGCAGGCTCACCGTACGGGAAGCCCTCAAAGCGCTGAGGGCGCAGAACATCCTTTACGTCAAGGCCGGGCGCGGAACGTTCGTCAATCCCTCGGACAACTGGACCGGGCTGGACGCGATCTTCAAGGCCGCGTCGCACGGAAACGGTGCGGACCAGGTCTCCGTGGGGCTCATCGAGATGCGGCGCATGGTGGAAACCGGCGCCGCCGCCCTTGCCGCCAAGCGGCACACTCCCGAGCACGCCGAGCAGATGCGTGAGTGCATCGCGGACATGAAACGCTTCCACGAGGCCGGGGACCTGGACCGCTTTGTCGAGGCCGACATCGCGTTCCATGACGCCGTGCTGAAAGCCTCGGGCAATCCCTTTGTCCGGGCGCTGTTCGCGCAACTGGGACAGCTGCTCTACATGACGCGGCGGGAGACCTCCGCCGTGCCGGAAATCCAGCTGCACGCCATCGAGTACCACCAGAAGGTGTTGGACGGCATCCTGAGCGGGGACGCCGAAGTGTCCCGGCGAACCATGGACGAACACATGGACCAGACGTACCGCGACTACGAGCGCTACGTCCACCACCCCCAGCCCTGACGTCGCCCGCTGCGGAGCCGCCCAATCGCGCGCCCGCCGAAACACGCAAGGCTTGACGTAACCCAGATCACCCTCCTATGATCTTTCTCATGCTCTTCCGTCAGATGTCAGACATCAGACTGAGTTACTAATCGACGGAATCCCCTCAACATCCCCCATCGGATCCAGCTGCTGTTCAGGCGCCGCATCCGTCAGATAGAAGGTCGACGATGACTTCACTCTCCATGCAGTCCGCAGGACTCGGCGAGCTCGGCGAACGCACACTTCGCAAGGTTCGCCGCCGCGTCATGCCGCTGATTGTCCTGCTCTACTTTGTTGCCTACCTTGACCGCAACAACGTGGGCTTCGCCAAGCTCACCATGAGCGAGGACATCGGCCTCAACGCCGCCGCCTATGGCCTGGGCGCCGGCATTTTCTTCCTCGGCTACGCGCTCCTGGAGGTTCCGAGCAACGCCGGCATGTACCGGTTCGGGGCCCGCAAATGGCTCGCGCGGATCCTCATCACCTGGGGCATCTTCGCCACGGCCATGGCCATGGTCAACGGTGAAAGCACCTACTACATCATCCGCTTCCTGCTGGGTGCGGCCGAGGCCGGGTTCTTCCCCGCGATCCTCTTCTACCTGACGCTGTGGTTCCCCGCCGCGCAGCGAGTCACGGTCCTGGGCATCTTCATCCTTGCCCAGCCCGTGTCCAATGCCCTGGGCGCCCCGGTGTCCGGATTGCTGCTGCAGTTGGACGGCATCATGGGCCTGCACGGCTGGCAGTGGCTTTACATCATCGAAGGCATCCCAGCCATCCTGCTGGGCATGCTGACCCCGTTCCTGATGACCGACCGCCCGCGGGACGCCAAGTGGCTCAACACCGACGAGCGCGAATGGCTCGCCACCACCATGGATGCCGAACTGGCCGCCAAGTCCAAGGGTGGAAACCACAACTTCCTGGCTGGCCTGAAGGACAAACGCACGCTGGTCTACTCGGCCCTGTACTTCGGCCTGGTCTGCGGTATCTACGGCCTCGGACTCTGGATGCCCACCATCGTCGCAGCGCTGGGCAAGTTCTCCACCGCAGAAGTGGGCTTCATTGTCCTCATTCCCTATGCCATCGCCGCGGTCTTTGTGTACTTCTGGAGCAAGCGGGCGGACCGGACGGGCAAGCGCGCCTGGCACACGGCCGTCAGCATGGTGCTGGCAGGCATGGGCCTGCTGGCAGCCGGTTACCTGCTCCCGGTCAACCCCGTCCTGGCCATGATCGCCCTGACCGCCTCGGCCATGGGGATCTACGGTGCAATCGCCCCGTTCCTGTCGATGCCGTCCGCCGCGCTCACCGGAGCTGCAGCTGCATCCGGTCTGGCCCTGGTCAACTCGCTGGGCAACCTCGGCGGTTTCGTGGCCCCCTACGCCGTTGGCCTGCTCAAGGACGCCACGGGCAACAACCAGAGCGGACTGATGTTCCTGTCCTTCTGCCTGTGCGTCACGGCCGTGGCTACCTACCTTTACGCACGGAAGCGCCCTGAAGGCGACGCGGCCCTCGATCCCGCAGTCGCCGCCGCAGCCGCAGTGAACACCACCAAAGTCTCCTGACCCCTAGTTGCCGACGAAAGAAACCTCATGACAACCACTTCATTTCCCGCAGAACGCACCGTAGTGCTGACCGGAGCGGCGTCCGCCCGCGGCATTGGCCGCGCAGCCGCTGACCGGATGGCCAGCGAGGGCTGGTCCATAGCGATCCTGGACATCAACGCCGAGGACGCCAAGGCCGCAGCTGCCGAGATCGGCTCCAACCGCGCCGTGAAGGCGATCGGTGTTGGCACCGACGTTTCCGATGCCGCCTCCGTGGACCGGGCGATCACCGAGATCGAAGAATCCCTGCCGCCTATCGTGGCCCTCGCGAACCTTGCGGGCATCAGCTCGCCGACGACGTTCATGGAAACCACCGTGGAGGAGTGGGACAAGGTTTTCGCCATCAACATGCGCGGAACGTTCATCGTGTCCCAGCGCGTGCTCAAGGGAATGATCGAGCGCAAGCTCGGACGCATCGTGAGCATCTCGTCGATTTCCGCCCAGCGCGGCGGCGGCACGTACTCCAAGGTGGCCTACAGCGCGTCGAAGGCCGGAATCATCGGCTTCACCCGCGCCCTTGCCCGTGAGGTGGGGGAGTTCGGGGTGACCGTCAACGCGATCGCACCCGGTCCCATCGACACCGACATCATGGGCGGCACCCTGAGCGAGGAGCGCAAGTCCCAGATGTCCGAGGGCATCATGATGGGGCGCGTTGGCACCCGCGAGGAAGTCGCGGCCCTGATCTCCTTCCTGCTCGGCAAGGACTCCGGCTACATCACTGCCGCCACGTACGACATCAACGGCGGGCTCCAGGTCTCCTGATCCGCGGCGGCCCCGCCCGGACGTGAACGCCTGTCCGTCCACTGAACGTAGCTGCAGAAGCGCCCCGCGGATTTCCGCCGGGGCGCTTCTGCTCTGCCCGCTGCGGACTAGGCTGACTGCATGAACGCCGCCGGGAGCCTGAGCCCAAGCCCCAGAACCCTTGAGGTTGAAAGCCTGGACAGCTTCGACCGGCTGGTGAAAGCGGGCGTCCGCACCATGCATGGCTGGCACGCCCAGTCGTTGGACCTGCGCGGCCGCACCGCGTCGCTGCAGGGCATGGACGCGCAGGGCGCGATCTTCCTTGGCTGCACCTTCGACGACGGCGTGGAGGAGTCGCTGCGGGACCGCGGGGCGCTGATCTTCCCCAGGCTGGAGTCCGTCCCCTTCAACCCCTATCGCGGGCAGCTCTACTCACCGCAGGAGCTCTACTCCGGTCCGCCCGGTGCGCCCTACGAGGCCACGCTGGACGCCCGGATCTACCACTGGAGCATCCGGCCCGGCCAGCGCCACCGGCTGGATGCCACGCTGGCCGCGGCGCTGCATGACCATTCGATCGGCGACGCCCTGGATGACCTGACGCGCTCCGAGCTGGGTGGCCGCTCGATGGTGGGGGTGATGGGTGGCCACACCGCGGGGCGCGGAACGCCGGCCTTCATGGAGGCCGCCGTCGCCGGACGGCTCCTCGCCAGGAGCGGCCGGGTGGTGGCCACCGGCGGCGGGCCGGGGGCCATGGAGGCCGCCAACATGGGCGCGTACCTCAGCGAACTGCCGGAAGCGGACTTCCACGCTGCGTTGACCCAGCTGGCAGCCGTTCCGGGCTTCCGGCCCTCGGTGTCCGCGTGGGCCCGGACGGCCGCCGCCGTCGTCGAACGCCATCCGGGCGGGACGCCGTCGCTGGGGATTCCCACCTGGTTCTACGGCCACGAGCCGCCCAACTATTTCGCCACCCACATCGCTAAGTACTTCGCCAACGCCATCCGGGAGGCAATCCTGCTGGAGCTTTGCGAAGGCGGTGTGATCTTCTTGCCCGGGTCCGCCGGCACCCTGCAGGAAATCTTCCAGGACGCGTGCGAGAACTACTACGGAGCCTCCGAAACCATCAGGCCCATGGTGCTCGTCGGCAGCGAGCACTGGAAGCGGCGGTATCCGGCGTGGCCCTTGCTGCAGAGCCTGGCGGCGGGCAAGTCCATGGCGGACAGGATCTTCCTCGTGGAAACCGTGGAGGAAGCCCTCGACGCAGTGTCCCATTAGCAGTGTCCCGTTAGCAGGGTCCCGTTGGCAGCGGCCGGCTAAAGGTCCTTGCGGCAGGCCGCCTGGCCCAGCTGGTACAGGCCGTTAAGGTCGCCGGCGGCGAGGCCGTCGGGGGTGCCGATTTCCGGGTACATCAGCTGCATGGGGTCATCGACGTGCTCCAGCCCCATCACATGGGACAGTTCGTGCAGGACCACGGCGGTGGCGTAGGCGGAGCCCTCGGGCCGCTCGAGTTCGCCGGCAATCTGCGGTGCGTCGAGGTCCAGGCTGCCGGTGACGAATGTCTTCGGGCCGCCGTCAAAACTGTAGTGCGTGCTCCCGCCGGTGCCGATCACCTGCCCCTTGAGCTTGGGGGAGGCTTCCGGAGTGGTCCACGAGATGAGGAGCGGCGCCCACCGCTCGCCGTAAGTTTCTGGCTGGTAGGGATCGCGGTCCTCGGAAGGCGCTTCGGTGGATGGTCCGTCGTTGATGAAGCGGATCCCGGTGGCCCGGGCTATGGTGCCGACGGCTTCCTCCACCAGGCCTTCCGCGCCGGCCGGAGCCAGCCCGGCATTGACCACGTAATGCAGCGGGCGGCACGGCGAATAGCCCACGGGAGTGCCGTCGTCGTTCATCGCCAGGAACTTGAAGGAGTCGCTGGGGACAGGCGGCTCGTCCGCTGTTCCCAGCGGGGAGTCCTGTTCCTCCAGTCCCGGGGGAGGCGCATCGGACCCAACCGTTTCCGCAGCTGTTCCCGGCTGCTGGTCCGCGGCCTGTCCGTTGGGGACCGTGCTGTTCCGGAACTCGAAGAGCCCCACGAAACGTGGATCGCCGTAGAACAGTCCGGCAGCGGTAAACGCCGTCACCGCTATCAGGGCGGTGAGGGCCACGTTGCGCAGAATCCGGGCCGTCATGCCCATCCGGCCGGAATGCCGCGGCCTCCGTTGACCGGGCGGGGGACTGTCCACTAGGCCACCACCGCGCCGAACGCCAGGCCGAGGAGGTACGTGACGCCGGCGGCGCCCATGCCGATGGCCAGTTGCCGGAAACCGCGGCTCGTCGGGGAGGTCCCGGACAGCAGTCCGACGACGCCGCCCGTCACCAGGAGCGCCATGCCCACCAGCACGGCGGAAACCACCAGTGCCGCGACGCCCGTCATGCCAAGCAGGAACGGGATGATCGGAATGATGGCGCCGGAGGCGAAGAAGCAGAAGCTCGACGCCGCCGCGCTCCAGGCCGTGCCCACCGCCTCATGCTGGTCCTCGGCCTCGGGGAGCTCCGGCTGGAGCGACAGGCTGGGATCGCAGTCGCAGCTCAGCAGGCCCATCCGTTCCGCCACGCGGTGTTCGGCGGCTTCCCGGGACATCCCGCGTGCCAGGTAAACCAGCAGCAGCTCATTGTGCTCGATGTCCAGCCGCGGGGCGGCGGAAAGGGTGATCTGGGTGGGCCGCGTTGCAGCCAGCAGCTCGCGCTGGGAACGGACGGAGATGAATTCGCCGGCGCCCATGGACAGCGCTCCGGCGAGCAGCCCGGCCACACCGCTCAGGAGCACCACCTGGCTGCCGACGCCGGATGCGGCCATCCCCATCACCAGGGAAAGGTTGCTGACCAGGCCGTCATTGGCGCCGAACACGGCGGCCCTGAAGGAGCCCGCCAGCCGGTTCCTGCCGCGGGTGGCGAGTCCACGGACAACTTCCTCGTGGATCTGCTCGTCGGCAACCATGGCGGGCGTGGCCGACGGGTCCGAGAAGTAAGGGGAGCGGCCCTCGGCGCGCTGGGCCAGCGCCAGCACGAACACGGAACCGAAATGCCGGGCCAGGAATCCGAGCAGCTGGCTGCGGAGGGATGCCGGGCGGGGCTTCCCGGCGTGATCGCCGAGGAGCCGGAGCCAGTGCGCTTCGTGGCGGCCTTCGGCCTCGGCCAGGGCCAGCAGGATGTCCCGCTCCTCGCCACGGCGGTTCTGCGCCAGGTCGCGGTAGACGGCGGCCTCGGCACGTTCGTCGGCAAGGTACTGGCGCCAGCGCTTGATGTCGGCGTGGCCGGGGGCGGCGGGGGTGGTTGCTGCGTTGACTTCCGGGGCGCTTGCGGCCGGGGTGTCGGCGGGGCAGGGCTGGTTTCGGTCAGATTTAGCGTGCTGAGACACGAACACTCCTGGGCTTGATAGGGCATGGTTCGGCCCCATTGCAGGTCCAGCCTACCCCGGTTTCACGCCAATTTTCGGCCGGTGGTCCTCACCGGGAAGTTTAGGCGGACCGTAAAAACCGCAGTGGTTTGCGGGCTTTCGCGGGGTGCAATGCACCGGCTATTGACCCCGCGTACTGCCGGTGCTGTGATGATTGCCAGGGCAGGTGCTTCCACGGCCCGGCCCTTGGCCGCACAACCAGACACGGAGGTTTGCACCATGGACACCACCGGATCACGGCCCACCCAGCCGGAACGCGACACCATCGAATCCGATCCCGCCTATGACTTTGCCGAGGACGCGCCGATCGATGACGCAGTGGAGACCGAAGAAGAGGAACTGCTCGAAGAGGCCGGCCGGCGTGTTCCCCTGGTCGAGGAGGATTTCCTCGGCGACGAAAAGCCCGTGGTGCCTCTAAACGGTGAAGAATTCCCTGAGCCTGTGGAAGAGGAGTGAGCCACCCCAGGCTGTAGACGCACGACGGCAGGCTGTAAACGCACGACGGCGGCGCCTCCCGCGCAGGGGAGGCACCGCCGTCGTGCGCTGTTTTTGCGGTTCTACTTGGCCAGTTCTACTTGGCGAGCGCCGGAACCGGCTCTTCCTCAGAAGCGTTGCCGGCAACGCGCCGGTACCAGTTCTTCATAACGTGCGCGTCGGTGGGTTTGGTCAGCAGCGATACCGCTATGTAGACAGCGGCGGAGGCGAGCAGGCCGTAGTAGATCGGCTCGTTCGCGTAGATGCCGTCCAAGGGGGCGGCGGCATTGATCTCCAGGTAGATCATGGTGCCGAGGGTGACCACGGAACCCACGGCCATGGAGGCTGCGGCGGCAACACCGGTTCCGCGCTTCCAGACCAGGCCGCCCAGGATCGCGACCAGGAGTCCGCCAACCAGGATGTCGTAGGCGATGGTCAGCGCGGCCACCACGTCCTTGGTGATGATGGCGATGACAATGGCTATAACGCCCAGGCCAAGGACCCACATGCGGTTGGCTTTGACGTCGTGCTCAGGGTTGTCGGAGTCATCGGTGTTGACGTCCTTGCCGAACCAGCTGGCCACGAACGGGAGGACGTCGGCGCGGGCCACCGTTGCGGCTGCGATGAGAGCACCGGAGGCGGTGGACATCATGGCGGCGACGGCCGCTGCGAGCACCAGGCCGCCGATGCCGATGGGCAGCAGGTTCTGCGCCACCTCGGCGTAGACAACGTCCTTGCCCTGCGTGGCGACGTCGATCTCCGGGAGCGCCACCCGTGCGCCCAGGCCGATGAGGGCACCGGCCGCGCCGTAGAGGATGCAGTAGACGCCGGCCGTTGCGCCGCCCCAGCGGGCAACAGTGGGGGTCTTGGCGGTGAACACGCGCTGCCAGATGTCCTGGCCGATCAGGAGGCCGAGGGTGTAGACCACGAAGTAGGTGATGATGGTCTGGATGCCGATGCCGTCGATCTGGAAGAAGCTGTCTTCGACGCGGCTGCGGATGCCGTCCAGGCCGCCCGCCGCGTTGAGTGTGAAGGGCAGCATCAGGAAGAAGATTCCCACGGTCTTGATCACGAACTGGACCTGGTCCGCAAGGGTGATGGACCACATGCCGCCGATGGTCGAGTACACCAGGACGATTGCGCCGCCGATGGCGATGGCCAGGGCGCGGTCCCAGCCGAACAGCACCACGAAGATGGTGGCGTAGGCGCTGGTGGAGGTGGCGCACAGCATCAGCGTGTAGGCCAGCATCACGATGCCGGAGGTCTGCGTGGCCCGGCTGCCGTAGCGGAGCGTCAGCATCTGCGACACCGTGTAGATCTTCAATTTCTGGATGGTGCCGGCAAACAGGAGGCTCAGCAACAGCACGCCGCTGCCGATGGCCACCACGAGCCACATGCCGGAGATGCCGAACTTGTAGCCGAGGCCCACGCCGCCCACCGTTGAGGCGCCGCCAAGGACCACGGCGGCCATGGTGCCGGTGTAAAGGAACGGGCCAAGCCTGCGGCCGGCCACCAGGAAATCGCTGTTGTTCTTGGTACGGGACTTACCCCACCACCCGAAGGCCAGCATGGCGACCAGGTACACCACCACAATGGCGATGTTGACGAAATTTGCGTCCATGAAAATGCTCCTTGGAGCTGATTGGCAGCAGGGCGGGAATTCGCGGGAGCGTCAGCGCAGTGCCGGAAATCCGCTGCTATGTTGCGGTTGATGCAGGGGGAGATCCCTGATGGTAACTCGGTGATTCTCGCGTGATTGCCTAATAGACAACACTTGTTGCCTAAAAGAGTAGTTGTGACGGCGGTAACAGTCAAGGTGCGTCTGACACCAACGGCCCGTTCCCGCGTCACAAGGTGGGTATCCAGCTAGTATGGCTCCAGCGATGGGGCCGTGCGGCCGGCTGCGAAAGGTTCGTTAATGAAGGCTCTACCAGTTGAACCGAGCAACATTCCAGTTGCCATCGGTTCGCGCATTCGTGCTGCCCGCCAGTCACAGCGGCTCACTATCGAGCAGGTGGCAGACGCCACTGGCCTCACCAAGGGGTTCCTGAGCAGGGTTGAACGCGACCTGACGTCGCCGTCGGTGGCTTCGCTCGTGACGCTGTGCCAGGTGCTCTCCATCTCCATCGGCGACCTGTTTGCCGCGCCGGAAACCCACCTCACCAAGAAGGACGAGGGACCGCGCATTTCACTGGGCGGCGAGGGCATCATCGAGCGCCTGCTGACGGCGCGCTCGGAACGGCGCGTCCAGATCATCCAGGCCGTGATCGAGCCCCGCGGCCGCGGTGAATCCGAACTCTACGCCGTGGACTGCGACGTCGATGTCCTCCACGTGATCAACGGCCGGATCCGGCTGATCCTCACGAATGAGGAATACGAGCTCAGCTCCGGCGACACCGTGACGTTCCCCGGCCGGGAGCCGCACACCTGGATCAACCCCACGGACGACGCCGTCGAAGTGCTCTGGGTGCTGGTCCCGGCCGCCAGCCGCTGACCCCGCGGGGCCTGGTTCCGCGGGGCGTGGCTCAGCGGGGCGTGGCTCAGCCCACGTGGACCCAGGGCCGGCGGGTGACGTCCGGCTCGGCCTCACGCAGCACTTCGCGGGTGACGGGCGCGATCTCGCCCTCGCCGAACAGCAGGAACCGCGTCAGGTTGGTCAGCGGGTTCCCCTCGGTCCAACGGAAGTAGATGTGCGGCATCAGTCCCGTGACATCGCGAAGGTGCAGCAGCACGGCCGCCAGCGTGTTGGGCACGTTGTTGCTGTGGATTTCAAGGATCCGGAAGCCGTGGCGGACCTTTCCCGTGACCAGGAGTTCCTGCTCGAAGTCCGAACTGTCATCCACAAGGATCTCGATAAAGATCGCGTCGCTGTCCACCGGCAGGTGGTTGGCGAGTTCTGCGTGCTCCAGCTTGGCCTGGTATCGCGCGGCGCTGAAGCGTTTGGGCTCGTGCGCGATCAGCCGGATGGGGCCCTCCTCGCTGGCTGCCATGAACTCCAGGGCCTGTTCGTCCAGCCGGATGTGCGTGGCGCGCAGCTCGAAGGACCGCCTGACGCGCGACGCGAAGCTCACCACCACGATGCCGAGGATGAACATCGCCGCGATCTTCAGGCCGTCGGGGCGTTCCACCACGTTCGCCACAGTGGTGTAGAGGAAGACGACGGCGATCGCCCCGAACGCGACCGTACGGCCGCGTTGCTGCTTGCGCCGGGCGGACAGCGTGACGGCGATGGAGGCTGATGTCATCAGCACGAGGACGCCGGTGGCGTATGCACCGCCCTGGGCTTCCACATTGGCCTCAAAGACCAGCGTGATGAGGAAAGCAACAGCGGTAAACACCAGCACCAGGGGCCGCACGGCCCGGGTCCAGGCGGGTGCCATGCCAAAGCGCGGGAGGTACCGGGGTACCAGGTTGAGGAGCCCTGCCATGGCCGAGGCTCCGGCGAACCAGAGGATGGCGATGGTGCTCAGGTCGTACACGGTTCCGAAACCGTCGCCCAGGAACTGGTGGGCCAGGAAGGCCAGCGCCCGGCCGTTGGCCTTGCCGCCCGGTTCGAACTCAGCTGCCGGGATCAGGAACGTGGTGATGAAACTGGAGGCGATGAGGAACCCGCTCATGATCAGGGCGGCTGTGGTCAGGAGCTTGTGCGCGCCGCGGATCCGGCCGGTCGGCTTGGCCTCAGTGTCGTCCGGGCTGCCCTGGATCTGCGGCATGACTGCCACTCCCGTTTCGAAGCCGGAGAGCCCCAGCGCGAGTTTGGGGAAAACCAGCAGGGCGATGCCGATCATCACGAGGGGGTTTCCGTGCTGCTGGTTAAGGGCGGCCCACCAGTCCGTGACCACGTGGGCTTCGCTGAACACATGGGCGAGGCCTACCAACACCACAACCGCATTGAGCAGCAGGAACACCGCCACCAGGACAACTGCCACGTTGATGGCTTCCTTGAAGCCGCGGAGGAAGACCACGCCCAGGCCTGCGATCAATGCCAGCGTTATCGCCACTTCCTGGCCATGCAGGAAGTCGGGGGCAAACGGGTTTTCGATGGCGTGCGCACTGGCATCCGCAGCCGAGAGCGTCATGGTGATCATGAAGTCCGTGGCCGCGAACCCCAGGAGCGCCAGCACGAACAGCTTGCCGCCCCACCGGGGCAGCAGCCGCTCCAGCATGGCGATCGATCCCTCGCCGCGGGGGCTCTCCGAGGCCACCCGCCGGTACACCGGCAGGGCGCCCAGGAGCGTGACGGCCACCAGGACCACGGTTGCCAGGGGGGAGACCATTCCGGCGGCCAGCGCGGCAATGGCGGGCTGGTAGCCAAGGGTGGAGAAGTAGTCCACGCCGGTGAGGCACATGACTTTCCACCAGGGCTGGGGTGTGTGGTTCGCCTGCGGCTGGCCGTGGGGACCCTGCCGTTTGCCGGATCCTTCGGGCATGCCCTCCAGCAGCCAGGCCCTTAGCCGATGGGGCTTGCGTTTGAACCTGTCGGAGGGGTCGGCGGGCGGCCGGGTGAGCGTGGTCACGGTATCCTTTCGCGCAGCGTGGCTTTCGGCCGCCTGAGGACCGTGGTGCTGCTCCTGATTGGAGCGTAGGCCCGGGAACCCGCGCAGGATGCAGGCTTTAACGAAACCTTTACGCCCGGTGTGACCGTCGTTACTTTCTGCTCAGAAGCGCGCGGCCCGCAGCCTTCGCGGTTCGGCGGCGCGTCGGCGCAACGATGGTGAGATGTACGTCACATTCTGGAAATCTGCCGGAAACGCAGGGTTCATGCCCGGCCCTGCTGTTTAACGTCCCGGAAAAACTTCGCGGCTATGGCGGAAACACCCCGGTTGTAGCGTCGGATTCGGGGAACTCATAGCTGCACCGTCGTTTTGAATGGTCTCGCCGTAGCCGGCGCCCAGGAGCGCCACTTCTTGAGGAAGGCTCCCGAAATGAACATCTCTCTAGTCAATGTGGGAATGGCAGTGGATCCCGCGGTGCTCGATCCCGGCGCCACGGCCTGGATGCTGGCAGCGTCCGCACTCGTCCTGCTGATGACCCCCGGCCTGGCATTCTTCTACGGGGGCCTCGTCCGGATGAAATCCGTCCTGAACATCATGATGATGAGCTTTGGAGCCATGGGCGTTGTTGCTGTGGTCTGGGCGCTGTGGGGCTATGGACTGGCCTTCGGGCCTGACACCATGGCCGGGCTCGTCGGCGATCCTTTTGCCAACCCCGGCCTGAGCGGACTGACCAGCACTATCGGGGGCAAGGCGCCTGGGCTCCCGGACATGGTGTTCATCGGCTTCCAGGCAACGTTCGCCATCATCACCGTGGCACTGATCAGCGGAGCGGTGGCGGAACGGGTGCGGTTCGGGCCGTGGCTGCTGTTCGCGGCGCTGTGGGTCACGCTCGTTTACGCCCCCATCGCCCACTGGGTCTGGGGCGGCGGACTGTTCGGCCCCACCGGCATCGTAGGCAGCAAGATCTCCGCCCTCGACTTCGCCGGTGGAACGGTGGTCCACATGAACGCGGGCATAGCGGGACTGATGCTCGCCGTCGTGCTCGGAAAACGCCTCGGATTCATGAAGGATCCCAACATCCGTCCGCACAACCTGCCTTTCGTGATGCTCGGCGCAGGACTCCTGTGGTTCGGCTGGTTTGGCTTCAATGCCGGCTCTGAACTCGCGGCCGACGCCATCGCCGGCCTGGCCTGGACCAATACCCTGCTGGCCACGAGTGCGGCCCTCCTGGGCTGGCTGCTGATCGAAAGGCTTCGGGACGGCCACGCCACTTCCCTCGGCGCCGCATCGGGAGCCGTCGCCGGCCTGGTCGCCGTCACGCCGGCCTGCGGGTTCGTGGACCCGATCGGCGCCATCCTGATCGGGGTCGTGGCCGGGGCGGTCTGCGCGCTCGCGGTCGGACTCAAATTCAAGATCGGCCTGGATGATTCGCTGGACGTGGTGGCCGTGCACTTTGTCGGCGGCCTGTGGGGGACGCTCTCACTGGGATTCTTCGCGGTCCCGTCAGTCAAGACCGAGGGCGGGCTCTTCTACGGCGGCGGCCTGACACAGTTCTGGCCCCAGGTCCTCACCGCGCTGATCGTCACCGCCTGGAGCGCTCTTATGACCACGCTGATCGGATTCGCCATCCACAAGATGATGGGCATGCGGGTGTCCGAAGCCAACGAGCGGTCCGGCATCGACGTTACCGAACACGCCGAAACCGCCTACGAGCTTCTGATGGTTGGCGGCACGTTCCATCCCGGCGAACACCACGGCAAGACTGTTCCTGCGGGGGGCGAGGCGGGCAAGCCTGAGGGTTCCTCCGCGGAAATGGCTGCGGAAGTGACGGCGGCGGGCCAGTCCGGCCGGCAGTCAGACCGCCAGGCAGAAAACAGCAGGGTGCGGACGTGAAACTCATCACGGCTATCGTCCGTCCGGAAAAGGTCGAGACCGTCAGGGCGGCTTTGGAAGGGTTCGGCGTCAGCGGACTGACCGTAAGCCAGGCCAGCGGCTACGGTCAGCAGCGGGGCCACGTGGAGGTCTACCGCGGAACCGAATACAACTCCGACCTTCTGCCGAAGGCGCGCGTGGAAGTGCTGGTGACCGAGGAGGCCATGGACGGTGTGATGGCGGCCATCGAATCCGGCGCCAGCACCGGTCGGTTCGGGGACGGGAAGATCTGGACCATCTCCGTCTGCGACGCCGTCAGGGTCAGGACGGGGGAGCGGGGGGCGTCCGCCATCGACTGAGGAATACGCGCCGGCGTGAGGGAACGCCGTCCACTTCGATTGGTAAACACTTGATGCACAAGGGGAAACTTGAGTGTATGATGGGTGTCACACTACCGATCCATCCTCGAAGGAGAGGCGTTCCTTTGGAAGAGCTGCGCATCGAGGCCAACGGCAACCTTGGCCCTATCGATTCATCCCGTATTCCCCGCTACGCAGGGGCTGCCACCTACGCCCGACTGCCCAGGCTGGACCAGGTGGCCAAAGCCGACATCACGGTGGTGGGGGTGCCCTTCGACTCCGGCGTCTCCTACCGCCCGGGTGCCCGCTTCGGCGCCAACCACGTCCGCGAGGCCAGCCGGCTGCTGCGCCCCTATAACCCGGCGTGGGACGTCAGCCCGTTCGAAAACGTCCAGGTGGCGGACGCCGGCGACATGGCCGTGAACCCGTTCAACATCAACGAAGCCATCGAGACCATCCAGCAGAACGCCCTGGACCTGACTGCCGGTGGCAGCAAGCTGGTCACCCTTGGCGGGGACCACACCATTGCCCTGCCGCTCCTCCGTGCCGCCGCCGAGCGCGCCGGCGGGCCTGTGGCCATGCTGCACTTCGATGCGCACCTGGACACCTGGGACACGTACTTCGGGGCCGAATACACGCACGGCACGCCGTTCCGCCGCGCTGTCGAGGAGGGCATCCTGGACACCGAGGCCATCAGCCACATCGGAACCCGCGGCCCGCTGTACGGCAAGAAGGACCTCGACGACGACCACCGCTTCGGCTTCGGCATCGTCACCTCGGCCGACGTCTACTACCAGGGCGTCCTGGAGACCGTGGCCAAAGTCAGGGACCGCATCGGCAACCGCCCGCTGTACATCTCCGTTGACATCGACGTCCTGGACCCCGCGCACGCGCCGGGCACCGGAACGCCCGAGGCCGGCGGCATCACCAGCCGGGAACTGCTGGAGATCATCCGCGGCTTCCGCGGCATGAACCTGGTCGGTGCGGACATTGTTGAGGTGGCTCCGGCCTACGACCACGCTGAAATCACCGGCGTCGCGGCCAGCCACGTTGCCTACGAACTCGTCACCCTCATGGCGGACTCCGCGGTTGAGGGAAACAGGTTCGGCGCCGCCAACGGCTACGCCGCGCAGGCGCTCGGGCAGGAGAAGAGGCATCAGGCAGGTTTTGCCGCCGCCTCCGCTGCCCAGCCCGGAATCATCCGTCCGGCCGTCGAGGAGTTCTCCAAGTGATCGATTTCGATCCGGGCGCGGCAGCTCCTCCCACAGGAGTAAACGACGGAACCAGCGTCCGCAACGGCGGGGATCTCGTCGTCGAGACCCTTGAAGCGCTCGGCGCGAAGACGGTTTTTGGCATCCCGGGCCAGCACGCACTGGGCCTGTTCGATGCGATGGGCCGGGGAAACCTGCACTTCGTATCCTCGCGGGTGGAGAACAATTCAGCGTTCGCGGCGGACGGGTATTCACGGGCCACGGGCGAGGTGGGCGTGCTGTTCCTGTCCACCGGCCCGGGTGCGCTGACGTCCCTGGCTGGGCTGCAGGAAGCCTACGCCACGGGCGTGCCGATGGTGGTCGTGGCGAGCCAGATTCCGCTGGACGGGCTCGGCGCCCGGCGCAAGGGCATGCTCCACCAGCTCGATGACCAGAAGGCCTCGGCCGCGAACGTCACCAAGAGCCAGCGGCTGATTCAGCACGCCTCCGGGATCCCCTCGGCCATCCAGGACGCCTGGACCGAGGCGATTTCCTCCCCGCAGGGCCCCGTCTGGCTGGAGATCCCGCAGAACGTCCTGCTGGATCCCATCATGGTCCCGCCGGTGGAGGACGCCCTCGCCGAAGCGGCGGACAACCCGCCCCGGGTGGAGCTGGTCCGTGAAGCAGTGAAATGGCTGTCGACGGCGGAACGTCCGGCGATCATCGCCGGCGGTGGCACGCGCCGCGGCCGGGCCGAGAAGTCCCTGCTGTCCATCGCGGAGAAGCTGCGCGCACCAGTGATCTGCACTCCCGGCGGCAACGGCGCGTTCCCGTGGAACCACGAGCTTTCGCTGCAGTCCTGGATCGAGGACCGGTACATGACGGACCTGCTCGAGGATGCGGACGTGCTGATCGTCATCGGCTCCTCCCTCGGCGAAGTCACGTCCAACTACTTCACGTTCGAGCCGCGCGGGCGGATCATCCAGATCGACGCCGAACCCCGGGTCCTGGAGTCCAACCGGCCCGGCCTGGGCATCCGTGCCGACGCCGGCCAGGCCCTCGCGGCCCTGGATGCTGCCCTGACCGATCCGCACGGGGAACGGGCCGACTGGCACGGCACCTCACCGGAGGCGCTGGTCAGGGAATCCCTGGCCAAGGTCAAGGCCCGGCTGGAGTCCCAGGACCTCGGCAAGGAACTGAAGTTCATGGCCGACATCCGCGAAGCCGTGCCCGCGGACATGCAGACCTTCTGGGACATGACCATCTCCGCGTACTGGGGCTGGAGCTGCTGGGACGCCCGCGAGGGACAGTTCCACTCCGCCCAGGGTGCCGGCGGGCTGGGCTTCGGATTCCCCTCGGCCATCGGCGGGGCAGTGGGGCTGGAAACCACGGGCAAACCCGGCCGGGTCCTCGCGGTCTCCGGCGACGGTTCGGCCATGTATTCCATCTCCGAACTGGCCACCGCCAAACAGCACAACGTCCCGGTCACCTGGCTGATCGTGGACGACGGCGGCTACGGCATCCTGCGCGAATACATGGTGGGCGCCTTCGGCCACGCCACGGCCACCGAACTCGCCCGCCCCGACTTCGTCAAACTCGCCGAAGCCTTCGGCGTCCCGGCCGTCCGGGTGGCCCCGGAGAACGTCGGGGACGCGCTCAGGGCGGGCTTCGCCGCCGACGGGCCGAACGTCGTCGTCGTCGAAACCCTGCTCAAGATGTTCGGACCCACCCACCTGGGCGTCTAAGCGCAAAACCCCGGCACCACCCACGCGCGAACTGGCAGCTAATGCCCCCTCGAAGCAATTTTGAGGGCATTAGCTGCCAGTTCGCGCTTGGCGTTTAAGGGTCTGCCCACTCAGCTTGCCGCCTCTTAGTTTCCCAAAGCAACCATTTTCTTATATAGTTGCCTTAGGCAAGCAAAGGGGTTATTCAGCATGGCAGTTGCACCGGAAACCGCGGCCGATCTCGTTTACCAGATCTTCGACCTCCAGCGGGCGGTCCGCTGCGTCGCGGTCTCAAGCCTGCGCGGGCAGGAAACCGGGGTGGCGCTCCAGGGTGTCCTGCGGTTCGTGGGGGAGGGGGAGTCCCGGGCCACGCATCTCGCCGCGCGTCTGGGGGTCAGCGCTCCCGTCCTGAGCCGGCATATTGCCGATCTGGAAGAACACGGACTGGTGGTCCGCAGGCCTGATCCGGAAGACGGACGCGCCCAGCTTGTGGCGCTGTCCGAGGCCGGAGCGGGGAAGCTGCGCGAGATAGAGCAGCAGCGCACTGCGACGCTCCAGGGCTACCTGCAGGACTGGAGCGAGGACGACGCCGAAGAGACCGCGAAAGTCCTGAAGAAACTTGCCGAATCCCTCAGGGATTCAGCCCGGGCAAAGACGGCCGGATCCATCGAGAACATTCCAACCGCTTAGGAGCTGCACATGGCGAGCCACGCTACAGCCACCGGTCCGTCCCGGGCCCCGTCAAAAACACCACCGCAACCATCCGCACCGGCGCCGCAGCCTGCGATGAGCCACCGGCAGATCATGGAGGCCCTCACCGGGCTGCTGGCCGCGTTCTTCACAGCGATCATCAGCAGCACCATCGTGGCCAACGCGCTGCCCACCATCATGTCCGAGCTCAAGGGCACCCAGACGGACTTCGCCTGGGTCATCACGGCGGCCCTGCTGGCCAACGCCGCCACCACCCCGATCTGGGGCAAGCTCGCCGATCTCTTCGACAAGAAGGTGCTCGTCCAGCTGAGCATCGTGATCTTCGTGGCCGGTTCCGTCATGGCGGGCCTGTCCGAGACGATCCCGCTGCTGCTGACCGCCCGCGTTATCCAGGGCGTCGCCATGGGCGGCCTGACCGCGTTGGCGCAGGCCATCATCGGCTCCATCATCCCGCCCCGGGACCGCGGAAAATACTCCGGCTACATGGGCGGCGTCATGGCTGTGGGCACCGCCGGCGGTCCGCTGCTCGGCGGATTTATCGTGGACAGCCCGCTGGGCTGGCGCTGGACCTTCTTCGTCTGTGTCCCGCTGGCCGTCATCGCCCTCATCCTGCTGCAGATCACGCTGAAGCTTCCCCACGTCAAGCGCCACGCGAAGATCGACTGGCTCGGTTCCATCCTGCTCACCTCCGGCGTCAGCCTGCTGCTGATCTGGGTGTCCTTCGCCGGCAACCCGGAATACTACGACTGGTGGTCCTGGCAGACAGCGGCCATGGTGGGCGGCGGCGTGCTGCTCCTGACCCTCCTCGTGGTGGTGGAGTCCAAAGTGGAGCAGCCCATCATCCCGCTCAAGATCATCAGCGAACGCACCACGGCGCTGGCCATCCTCGCCTCCGTTGCAGTGGGCGTCGGCATGTTCGGCTCCTCCGCCTTCCTGGGCCAGTACTTCCAGGTGGCCCGCGGTGCCACTCCCACCGAAGCAGGGCTGCTGACGCTGCCCATGATCGCCGGCAACCTCATCGGCTCGGTGCTGTCGGGCCAGCTCATCAGCCGGACCGGCAAATGGAAGCGCTACCTCGTAGCCGGCTCCATCCTCCTGATCGGCGGCCTGGGGCTGGCCGGAACCATCGACCACACCACCGAACTCTGGCTGACCGGCCTCTACACCGCGGTCCTCGGCCTGGGGCTCGGCCTGCTGATGCAGAACCTCGTGCTGGCAGTCCAGAACACCGTCCGGGCCACAGACATCGGTACGGCCAGCGCCTCCGTGGCATTCTTCCGCTCCGTGGGCGGCGCGATCGGAGTGTCCGTGCTGGGCGCCGTCCTGGCCAACCGCGTCAAGGAACTGGCCACCGAGGGCCTAGCCGCAGCCGGGATCCCGACCGCAGGCGGATCCGCCGGAGCCAGCATGGACCTCCAGGACATGCCGGCCCCGATCCGGGACATCATGAGGGCTGCCTACGGTGACGCGACAGCCGAAATCTTCCTGATCTCCGCGGTGATCGGCATCATCGCCCTCGTAGCGGTCCTGTGCATCAAGGAACAGCCCCTGCGCCGCACCGTTGACATCGTCCCGGCAACGGCCGCTTCAAACAACGACAACGCCGCTCCGGCGTCAGCGCCGACGGCCGCGGCCGACGCAGGCATCGTGGACCTCGACCGGGAGTTCATCGAGGTCCTGAGCAGGCAGCGTGCCCAGGAAACTCGCTTTCCCGACGCGGCACGCCAGGACCGGGGCACCACCCGCGAAGGGCGAGGACACCTCGACGGCGGCGCCCCGTCTGCCGAACGGGAAGGTTCCCGGGCGCGTTCCCGGACCATGGTGGCCGACCCGCAGCCAGAAGCCGCCGACGTCGTGCCCCTGCTGCTGCAGACGCAGCAGCTGCTGGCAGAACAGCAGCTCCACTTGGCCGAAGCGCTGCGTGCCGTCCACGAACAGACTGCGGAGCAGCGGGAGATCGCTGCCGAACAGGCGCGCATCAGCGGGGAGCTCACCACCATCCGGCGGCAGCTCGCCAAGGAACGGAAGCTGCAGCGCGCCGCGGCGGACTACATCGCCACGCACGGGCGGCACCGCGGCGAATAGTCGCCCACAACACCGTACGACGGCGACGGCGGCACAGTGCCGCCGTCGCCTTTGTCAGGGTGCGGGGACCGGAGACGCAACGACCACCACGTTCTTCCCCCAGGGATCTTCCGTATAGCAGCTGATCAGCACAAGGCGGTTGGGAACTGCGGTCCAGATCGGGCTGTCCTTCAGGCTTGCCTTCACGTAGGTGTCCACCGAATCCACCCTGTAGCGCATGGTTCCCGATGCGGTTGTGGCTTCGAAGATGTCACCGGGGACGCTCGCGGCACTGAGCCGGTTGAAGGGAGCGTCGCGGCCTTCCCAACTGTGGCCAAGGATGTACGTCGTGTTGGTGGACCCGGCGCCGGGCATGCCGAAGTCCGACACCCAATAGCCATCCACGGTGATCGGCGGCACGATCGCCTGGGACTCCAGTTCCTCGCGCGTCGGGGTAAGCGGATGAATCACGACGTCCAGCCCGGCTGCCGGATAGACAATCCTGGTGGGGGCTGCGGCCGGCGGATAGCTGGGCAGGCTCGGCGGCGGTTCCTGCGCCGCGGGTGCAGTTGTCGGGGTCTCCTTGCCGCTCCAGGGGAAAGTGTCCGGCGGGACAGCATAGCCAGGCAGAGCCAGCTCGGCGGACCGTAAATACGGGGACGTTGCCGACTGGGCCCCGGCCCTGCCGGATGCGCTCCCCGGAGCGACGATGCCAGGGAGGAACGTCAACACAAAGAAGGCCACGACGCCGGCAAGGAGCAGCAGCAGATCGCCGCGGTTCAGCGACGGGCGGTTCAGTGACGGGCGGTTCAGCGACAGGCCTTTTGGCGGCCGCCAGCTTCGCGAAGACCAGTTTCCGGGCGCCCAGTTGCGTACAGGCCAGTCTTTGGAGGACCTAGCTTGCAGGGACCGGACTACGAGGTTCTTGGCCCTAAGTGGCAGGATTTCCAGCAGAAACCGGTTCAGGCGCAATAGGTCACTGCGCCGCCGCTCCAACAGACGTTGATGGTGGGCCCCGTATCCGGCTGCCCCGCCCTCCGGAACACTGTCTCTTGAATGCCCGTCGTCCGGGGTGCCCCGCCCGCCCGCACCAGGCGCGGCGATATCGCTGTCCAGGGTTGGGCTGTCTACGTCATGGCGGTTGGGGAAGGACATCGGAACTCCTCCATAGATAGGTGTGGACGGGCATCGCACCGTAACGGTGGATGCCCGTCCTGACCGCGGGAACTGCGTTACTTCGACGACCCGAAGTTCTGCAGGCGTCCCCTGTGCCGCAGGGCGACCAGCCCCGTGGCGCCAAGCAGTGCAGCCAGGCCTCCGAACCAAGCGGGCATACCGGCGTCTGTCTGGGTGCCGGCCGCTGTCTGGGCGTTGAATCCGCGGTTGACCACCGGGGCGGCAGCCGGGGCCGCTGCGGCTCCGGCCGGCACTGCGACAACAGCCGGCGCGACCACAACGGGCGGTGTTACGACCGGCGGGACCACAACAGGCGGTGTTACGACAGGCGGTGTTACGACCGGCGGGACCACAACGGGCGGAACCACAACGGGCGGCTTCGTCTCTTCCTCTTCCTCTTCTTCTTCACCCTTCACGTCGCAACCGCCCGCCGGGACCGGATAGATGTCGGCCCTGCCGTTATGTCCGTCCTTGTGACCGTTCCACCACGCCTTTTCGGGAATGGTGATGACGACGTACGGGTTCTTGTCGGATCCCGTCGCGTGGCAAATGGTGACCTTCTTGGTGCCGTGGCCCTCGTCGTCGTCCTTGGGGTCGTGGTCTCCCTTTGACCCGCCAGGGCAGCCGGCCGCAGGCGCGGGAATCAGGTCGCCACTGTGCGAGGCATGGCCATTTCCGTTGAGCGCATTTTTACTGACCGTGATGCTCACGAAGGGGTTCGATTCCGAGCCCGTTGCGTGGCAAATGCTGACTTTGTCGTCGCCGGCATTTGCCGGGGCTGTAACGCCAATTAACGCAATGCCCGCAATGCCGGCCGTTGCGAGGATTCTCTTCATGGGATTCTCCATCTGGATCATTTTGGACTGACCAGACTGCGGGAGCGGGAGGCCCCATGGCGGAGCCGGCCGTTGGCCGTAGGTGCCCAGATCGCCTGCGACTCTCCTGCAGAGTTGTCAATTAACTGACCACTTCACGCTAAGCCGCAGGCACTGGCGTAGTCGCGAGTAGCCGATACTTGACTGGGTACCCGTTTTTCACATTCCCTTCCCTCGGAACCGAGGGATAACACCCGCTTCACCCGTAACAGGACGCACGTGGGGCTCTGCCGCCACCCTGGCACGGATACGCCCTTCGGATGATATTTGCCTACTGTTGTTTCGCATAGGCAACGGATTTCGTAGAGTGGGAAAGCTAAGAGTGTCAGCCCCCGCTGGTATTACTTCTTCCAATTCACTTCGCGCTCTTCCAAAGGATTACCGGGCATGCTTGTCACCCTCATACGGCGCTACTCCAAGCCGTATTTGCCGTATATCGCGGCAGTCATTGTTTTCCAGTTGGCGTCCACCATTGCGGCCCTTTACCTTCCCAGCCTGAACGCCCAGATCATCGATGAGGGCGTCTCCCGAGGAGACACCGACTACATCTGGCGAACGGGCGGGGTCATGCTCGGCGTGGCACTCATCCAGGTAGCGACTGCCATCGCCGGTGTTTACTTCGGGTCCAAGGCGGCCATGGCCTTCGGCCGGGACCTGCGGCGTGGCGTCTTCCGGAAGGTGACGAGCTTTTCGGCCAAGGACGTCAACGTTTTCGGCGCACCAACCCTGATTACCCGCGGCACCAACGATGTCCAGCAGGTCCAGATGCTGGTTCTCATGGGGCTGAACTTCATGGTGGCCACGCCCATCATGTGCATCGGCGGCATCATCATGGCGTTGCGCGAGGACCTGAGCCTGTCCTGGCTGGTTTGGGTGTCCGTTCCGGTGCTGATTGCCGTGGTGGGGTACCTCGTGGTCCGCCTCATGCCGCTCTTCCGTTCCATGCAGACGAAGATCGACCGCATCAACGGCATTCTCCGCGAGCAGATCATTGGCATCCGCGTGGTCCGCGCCTTCGTCCGGGAACCGCACGAGACGGAGCGTTTTGGCGGGGCCAACCGCGAACTCACCGATGTCTCGCTGAAAATTGGCTCCTTGTTCGTCCTGATGTTCCCGGCCATCGGGATGATCCTCCATGTCTCCACCGCAGCCGTGCTGTGGTTCGGCGGCCAACGGGTGGACGCCGGGGAGATGCAGGTCGGTTCCCTGACGGCCTTTCTGCAGTACCTCCTGCAGATCCTGATGGCGGTCATGATGGGCACGTTCATGGCCATGATGATTCCGCGGGCCTCGGTCTGTGCGGACCGCATCGGTGAGGTGCTCGACGTCGAACCCTCCATCCATGAACCGGAGGCGCCGGTGGCGCCCACCCACAGGACCGGTCGCGTGGAGTACCGCAATGTCTCGTTCGCTTACCCCGGGGCCGAAGAACCCGTCCTGAGCAACATCAGCTTCACCGCCGAGCCCGGCCAGACCGTGGCCATTGTCGGTTCAACCGGCGCCGGCAAGACCAGCCTGCTGTCCCTGCTGCCGCGGCTTTACGATGTCGCGTCCGGCGAGGTGCTGCTCGACGGCGTCCCCATCACCAACCTTGAGCGTTCCGAAATCACCGGCAGGGTGGCCATGGTGCCGCAGCGGCCGTACCTCTTCTCCGGAACCATCGAGCACAACCTGCGCTTCGGGAAGACAGAGGCCACGGACGAGGAGCTGTGGGACGCGCTTACGGTGGCCCAGGCCGCGGACTTCGTTCGGGACAAGAAGAACGGTCTCGGTTCCAGGATCGCCCAGGGCGGCACCAACGTCTCGGGCGGCCAGCGCCAGCGTCTGTGCATCGCCAGGGCCTTGGTAACCCAGCCCAAGGTGTACCTGTTCGATGACTCCTTCTCGGCCCTCGACGTCGCCACGGACGCCCGGCTTCGCCGTGCACTTAGGGCGAAAACGGCCGATGCCACGGTGATCATCGTGGGCCAGCGCGTGTCCACCATTGCCGATGCCGACCAGATCCTGGTCCTGGACAACGGCCGGATCGTGGACCGGGGCACGCACGATGAGCTGCTGCTAAGTTCCACCACCTATCAGGAAATCGTCGAGTCCCAGCTGACAGCGGAGGAAGTGGCATGAGCACCAACGAGAAACTCCCCGCGGGCCAGGAAACACTTCCCGTGGAGGACGACGACTTCTACGAAGAGGAATACAAGCCCACCGAGGCCGACGGCGACATGTTCGGCGGCACGCCGGCGAAGAAGGCCGAGCATTTCTGGCCGTCCGCCAAGCGCCTGATGGGCCTGCTGAAACCCGAGTCCGCCGGCATCGCCCTGGTGCTCGCCATGGTGACGGTCGCCGTGGTCCTCAACGTCATCGCCCCCAAGATCCTGGGCCAGGCAATGGACGTCATCTTCGGGGGAGTGGTGGGAAAGCAACTGCCCGCCGGAGTCAGCAAGGACCAGTTCGTGGACGGGCTGCGAGCCCAGGGCGAAAACAACTTCGCGGACATGATCGCCAAGATGGAGCTCATTCCGGGCGTGGGGATCGACTTCCAGAAGCTGTCGTTCCTGATCAGCATTGTGCTGGTGATGTACTTCGTGGCGAACATCTTCACCTGGCTGCAGGGTTATGTCCTGAATGTGCTGGTCATGCGCGTGGTCCGCAAACTGCGAGACGACACGGAGAAGAAGCTCAATCGGCTGCCGCTGAACTACTTCGACACGCGTCAGCGTGGCGACACCCTGTCCCGCGTGACTAACGACGTCGACAACATCCAGCAGGCGCTGCAACAGGCCTTCGCGCAACTGATCAGTTCTGCGCTCACGGTGCTCGGCATCGTCATCATGATGTTCATCGTGTCGTGGCAGCTGGCCCTCATCGCCCTGGTGGCCCTCCCGCTGTCCGGAGTGGCCGCCGGCATCATTGGGTCGAGAAGCCAGAAGCTGTTTGCGGCGCAATGGAAGAACACCGGCCAGCTCAACGGCCAGATCGAGGAATCGTTCTCCGGACACGACCTCGTGCGGGTCTTCGGCCGTGACGCCGACATCCTGGAAAGCTTCGACGAGCGGAACGAAGCCCTGTACAAGGCCAGCTTCGGAGCCCAGTTTGTCTCGGGCATGATCATGCCGGTCATGCAGTTCGTCTCCTACCTCAGCTATGTGGGTATCGCTGTGGTCGGCGGGCTGAGGGTGGCTTCCGGCGGTATGAGCCTGGGCGACGCCACCGCTTTCATCCAGTACTCGCGCGAGTTCACGCAGCCGCTCGGACAGATGGCCGGTATGGCCAACATGCTGCAGTCCGGCGTTGCTTCGGCTGAGCGGGTCTTCGAATTCCTGGATGCCGAGGAACAGGATGCCGAGACTGCCACAGAGCACCTGCCTGCCAAGACCGACGGCCACGTCGAGTTCAAGCACGTGACCTTCAGCTACTCGGAGGACAAGCCCCTGATCGAGGACCTTTCCTTCAACGCAGAACCGGGACACACCGTGGCCATCGTCGGCCCCACGGGTGCGGGCAAGACCACCCTGGTCAATCTGGTGATGCGCTTCTACGAGCTCAATTCGGGAAGCATCACGCTGGACGGTGTGGACATCACGCACCTGAGCCGCTCCGAACTGCGGGCCAAGGTGGGCATGGTGCTGCAGGATGCCTGGCTGTTCGGCGGCAGCATCTACGACAACATCAAATACGGAAACCTCAACGCCACCGAGGACCAGGTCATGGAGGCGGCGCGGGCAACGTTTGTGGACAGGTTCGTCCGGGCACTCCCGGAAGGCTACAACACCGTCATCGATGAAGAAGGCAACAATGTCAGCGCCGGTGAGAAGCAGCTCATCACCATCGCGCGTGCCTTTGTGGCCAACCCGTCCCTGCTCATCCTGGACGAGGCAACCAGCTCGGTGGACACACGCACCGAAGTCCTGGTCCAGAAGGCAATGGCGGCCCTGCGGACGGACCGCACGAGCTTTGTGATCGCGCACCGGCTGTCCACCATCCGCGACGCCGACACCATCCTGGTGATGGAAGCCGGACGGATCGTGGAGCAGGGGAACCACCGAGACCTGCTGGAACTCAAGGGCGCCTACTACCGCCTTTACATGTCCCAGTTCGCGGGCGAGGACGCAGAGCAGTCGCTGGAAGATGACGCGACGGCGGTGCACAGCTGAGCGCCGCCGCCCGGCGCATCGAGGTCCTCATCCCCATGCGGTGGGGTGACATGGATGCCTACGGCCACATCAACAACGTGCAGATCGTGCGGATGCTGGAAGAGGCCCGCATCGCGGCCTTCGGACCGCCCCGCGGGGCCGGACTGCCCGGGATCGAGCCAAAGGTGTCCCTCTTCAACGATGTTGCGGAGGGCACCATGGCCTTGGTGGTGGAACACAGGATCCGCTACGTCAGGACGCTCGAATACCGGAACGTGCCCGCCGTGGTCCAGTTGTGGATCGGCGCCGTGAAAGGCGCCAGCTTCGACATCCACTACCTGGTGCAGGACCCGGTCACTCGGGAGGACTGCGTCAAGGCCACCACCCACCTGGCATTCGTGGATGAGGGTACGGGCAGGGTCCTTCGCTTGACTCCGGAACAGAAGGAGCGGCTCGCGCCGTTCGTGGCCTGAGCCTAAAGCCCCTACCTTCGGGCGGGTCCGAATCCTAAAATCGTCATTACGATGAACCACCCGGCACTATTATCGGAACCAAGGAGCATTGGCCATGGCCACGAAGAAAAAGAAAAAGTCCTGGAAGGAAATGCCCCCGTTGGCGCGCTTCGGGACCTTGGTGGCAGCTGCAGTGCAGCTCTCGCTCCTGGTCGCAGCCCAGCGGGACATTTCCCGCCGGCCCGCGGAGCAGATCCGCGGCAGTAAGGTGGTCTGGCGGATGGTCACGCTGATCAACTTCGTGGGTCCGGGAAGCTATTTTGCGTTCGGGCGCAAGAACCTGCCCGCTGCCCCCAAATAGCCGGTCAACCCCGACCGGTACGGGGCCAGGAGCCCGAAAATAGCCGGAAATCCTGGCCAACGGCCAGGTCAACATACATAATGGCCCAACACCTACCGATCAGTAGCGGGCAGCGGTCCTTGGTGTTGGCGCTCAGGTTTAGCCTGTAAATTTGAAGGCATGACCCCCACCGCGAAGCCTGCCATGACCCGCGCCCCCGGTATCTCCAAGGAGATCGAGGACGCGGCGTGGTTTGTTCTTGGGGCCGGTCTGCAGGGTAGGCCGTCGGCCCTGGACGGGCGGACTGCCACATGGACCGCCAGCGCCGCTGCAGAGCTCCTGGAGCGCCTGGAACGGGGCGTCGCGGACCCCAAGGCGCCCATGATGACCAACCTGCGCCAGAACCTGATGGGGGCCTCCCGCGGAGCCAAGCAACTGGCCGTTGAGATGCTCTTCCTGCAGTCGCTGCCGCTGGCCCACGAAGTGAAATCGCTCAAGGTCAAGCGCGCCAGGGTGGCAGAAGCGGCCTCGTGGCTTGAACCGCCGCTGGAACTGCCCGGCGAGCTCTACCAGGGCATGACGGACCACGGAGTCATCCGCGACCGCACGGCCGAATTCAACTGGACCATCTGGGACCACCTGAGGTGGCTGTGCCGTTTTGTCCAGCACGTGGACAAGCAGGCCCCCGACACCATGGCGAAGGCCCTGAAGGATCCCTTGGCCTTCCATCTGCTCGCGGCCGAGACACCGGATGACCAGCCCGCAATCCGCCGCAGCATCGAATACCTTGCCTGGCCCAGTTACTTCGAGCCGGTGGTGGCTGACGTTGAGCGGCAGGAAATCCGGGATGCCTTTGCTTCCCTGGTGGGCGGTGCCAAGGGGGACAGCGACGAAGAAATCACCGCTGACATCCACCGCATCCGCCTCTACCTCGACAAGCAGGCGGGCCAGCGCATTGACTGGTATGCCCGCCAGCTGGTGAGCCAGTGGCGCAAGGTGGGGGACCCGGGCCGCCGTGCATGGCTGCTGCGCACCCACCATGACGACAAGGACCTGCTGGCGGCGTGGCACGGGGAAGAGAAGGTGACCCTCGACGTCGAGCACCTGCGCCTCCTGGGCCCCGGCGTCACTGCGGGACTGGTCCAGCACGCCGTGGACGAGGACTACAAGCACCTTGGCTACGTGGAACGCGAGGACAACAAGACCGCCGTCTTCGCTTTCCTCACGGTCATGAAACCGGGCGACCTCGTCCTGTACCAGCACGCCGGCGCTGTTCGCCTCGGCGTGGTCCTGGGCGAGCCGGAGCACAACGAGGACAACCGCAGGATGCGGCGCAAGGTCCGATGGTTCGACGAAGCACACACCATGACGGACCTTCCCCGCCACGTCCAGCGCCAGCTGGCCACACCGGGGGTCATCGTGGACGTCACCCGGGTGGTGCAGGCGCTGCAGGCGCTGTTGCCCGCCGAAGCGGAAGCGGAGGCCGACGACGCCGCCGCACCGGCCGCCGTCGTCGAACCTGTCCCGGAAGGGTTCCGTCCGCTGACGGAGGAGTTCGCAGCGTCCCTGCACATGGACCTGGAACCGCTGCAGGAAATCGCGGAGCTCCTGGAGGAGAACCGGCAGCTCGTGCTGTACGGCCCGCCCGGAACGGGCAAGACTTACCTCGCCAAGCATCTGGCGGCCGAACTTGCCGCTGACAGCACGGACGAACGCGTCAAGCTGGTGCAGTTCCACCCGTCGTACGCCTACGAGGACTTCTTCGAAGGCTTCCGTCCGGACAAGACCGACGAGGGGCAGGTGTCCTTCAAGCTCGTGGCCGGCCCGCTGCGGCGGCTCGCGGAGGAAGCTGCGAAGCCCGGCAATGAAAAGAAGCCGTACTTCCTGATCATCGATGAGATGAACCGCGCCAACCTGGCCAAGGTCTTCGGAGAGCTGTACTTCCTGCTGGAATACCGCGATGACCGCATCTACCTCCAGTACAGCCCCAATGAGCCGTTCACGCTCCCGGACAACCTGTACATCATCGGCACCATGAACACCGCGGACCGCTCGATCGCCATGATGGACGCCGCCATCCGCCGGCGCTTCTCCTTCATCGAGCTGCACCCCAAGACCGAACCGGTGAAGGGGTCGCTGCTGCGTTTCCTGCAGGCCCGCGGCCTGGACACCACCCCGGCCCTCCTGCTCGATGCCCTCAACGATGCAATCGACGAATGGGACCGGGACCTGATGATCGGGCCGTCCTACTTCATGAAGAAGGCGGCCCAGACCCCCTCCGGCCTGCGCCGGATCTGGAAATACGAGCTGATGCCCCTGCTGGAGGAGCACTACCACGGGCAGCTGAACCGGGCCCAGCTGCAAGAGCGCTTCGGGCTTGAGCAACTGCTGGGCCGCCTTGCGTCCCGCTAACACATTGCAGGTCGCTGTTCCGCCACTGCCGTCGCGGCAGCCCGCCACCCCGGTAAAGGCTGTCCGACACATCGTCCTGGACGAGCTTTCCGGCGGCGTGGTGGACAAGCTTGACGCAGCCAGTGCCGCGTTCCTGAACGCCAGCGGCCTTGCCAAGGCGTCCCCCATGGGGATGGGCCTGTTCAGGATCGAACCGGTGGGCATGGTGGGGTCCGTGCGCACGCCCACGGTGCAGCTGGAGGTCCGGCCGAAGGACCGCCTTGGCCTGAGCCGGCTGCTGTTCCTGCTCAGCTACGCGGGGAACCAGGGCTTCCGCGACGATCCGGTGGCCGCCGTGGAGGACTCGGACCTGTGGAGCGCGCTGGCAGAATCGCTCGCGCAGCTGGCGGACCGCGCCCTGAGCCGTGGGGTCCTGCAGGGCTACCTCACCGTTGACGAATCGCTGCGGACGGTCAAGGGCAGGATCCGGATCTCGGACCAGATTTCCCGCCGGCCGGGAATGCTCGTGCCGCTGGAAGTCTCGTACGACGAATTCACCGAGGACATTGCCGAGAACCGCATCCTTCGGGCTGCCCTCGAGCGCATGGCCAGGGTTCCCCGCGTGCGGCCCGATGTCCAGAGCCGCCTGCGGCAGCTGAAGGGAAAGCTCGACGCCGTCACGCGCCTTCAGTCCGGAGCGCCGCTGCCTCCGTGGCAGGCAAGCCGGAAGAATACCCGGTACCACGCGGTGCTCCGCCTGTCCGAGGTGATCCTTCGCAATGCCTCGGCCGAAGCGGGCGACGGAAAGCAACAGACGGCGTCGTTTGTGGTGGATATGGCGCAGGTGTTCGAGGATTTCGTGGGGGCGGCACTCCGCGAAGCCATGGCTGCCTTCCCGGGCGAAATGCGGTTGCAGTACAACGCCCTGCTGAACGAGGCCGTGCGCGACTCGGACCGGCTCACGGTGAGTCCCGACGCCGTGCATCTCCTGGGCGGCCGTCCGGTGGTGGTCTACGACACGAAGTACCGGGCGGCGACGGACCAGGGCGCGTCACTGTCCGCGGACCACTTTCAAATGCTTGCGTTCTGCACGGCTCTACGGGTTCCCACCGCCTGGCTGGTGTATGCAGGCGCGGGGGAAATGAAGCTCCGCCGCATCCTCAATACCGACATCGACGTGGTGGAGTACCCGCTTGATCTGTCCCTGCCGCCGTCGGACATCCTGGCAGCGGTTGCTGACCTGGCACAGCAGTCCTGGGGCGAAGTGGTGCGGCAGGCAGGACTTAATCAAGGAGCGCGGGCACGGAGCGGCCCGGCATTGACATGAGGTGCATGAGCAGTGCCCTCTCAGGGTTGCCTTGGTTCTTGCTGAGGCAACGGCGCAGCTGATTGCGGATTTCAGATCCCTCCGGATCGGTGTCCGCCAGGATTGCACTGATGATTTCCCACGACTGGTGACGAATCGGCTCAAGATTCACGCGCCCGCTGACGGGCCCCCCACCGGCATGGATCCCGGACCGCGCCTGCCACGAATCGCCCTGGCGGGACTCAACGGCTGACAACATTTTCTTCGGCATCTCTTACCCTCCTGTGGCACAAGCGCTCTGGCTCAACGCCTGGGAATTCGACCGACCGGAATGTAAGAATCCTATCGCAGACAGACAAGTCTGTCTGCCCTTTGCGTTAGACTATTTGTAATGACCCCAACGCCAGAATCTGTATCGCTACAGCCCGCGCCCCAGGGCGAGGTTGTGATGACTCCTGCCGACGCAAGGCAGCGGATTGTCGATACGGCGTACCAGCTGTTCGCACGCCGGGGAATCCGCGACGTGGGCGTCAACGAGCTGATCAGCAGTGCCGGCGTGGCCAAGGCAACGTTCTACCGGCACTTTGCATCCAAGGATGAACTGGTGCTCGCCTTCCTCGAGCAACGCGACCGGGTGTGGACTGTGGACCAGATCGTTGCCGATGCGCGACGCCGCGGCAGCACCCCTACCGAGCAGCTGCTGGCGATCTTCGATGTCTTCGGTGACTGGTTCCGCCGGGATGACTTTGAGGCGTGTTCCTTTATCAACATCCTGCTGGAAATGGGCGCCAACCATCCGCTGGGGCGTGCGAGCATTGACTACCTCGCCAAGATCCGGGGCCATGTCCAGCAGTTCGCGGAGGAGGCAGGGCTCCGGGATGCCGAGGACTTCTCCCGCTCATGGCACATCCTGATGAAGGGGTCCATCATCTCCGCGACGGAAGGCGACCTGGAAGCCTCCAAGCGTGCCCAGAGTATGGCCCGCACGCTGATCGAGGAGTTCCGGCCACAACCCTAGACCGGCACCTTGACTGTGAAGGTGGTCCCTTCTCCCAGCGCGCTCCGCAGCTGGATGCTACCGCCGTGTGCCTCAACAATGGCCTTGCTGATGGACAGTCCCAGCCCCACTCCCGGGATGGACGTGTTCCGCACGTTGCCGGTCCGGAAGAACTTCTTAAACACGTCGGCTTGGTCCTTTTCGCTCATGCCCATGCCGGAATCACTGACGTGGCACACCAGCTCTGATCCTTCCGACCCCAAAGACACCACAACGTCGCCGCCATTAGGCGAATACTTGATGGCGTTGGAGACCAGGTTGTCCAGTACCTGTGACATGCGCGCGGAATCCACGTGGGCCTCCAGCCGTTCAGGGGCTTCTGTATGGAGCCGCACCCTGGCTGCCGCGGCGCGGGGGAGCGCGGCGCTGACGCTGGACCGCACAAGTTCGGCCACGTTGACCGCTTGCGGGCTTACGATGAGCTGCCCACTCCGGCTGGCAAGCAGGTCCGAGACAAGCCCCAGCAGCCGCTCGGAGTTCCGCCGGATGATGTTGAGCGGTTCACGATGGGAATCCTGCAGTTCCTCTCCGTCATCCAGCAACAACTCCACATAGCCGAGGATGGAGGTCAGCGGGGTCCGGAACTCGTGGGAAACGTTGGCGACGAAGTCGTCTTTGGCCGCCAGCGCGTTCACCAGGTCCGTGACGTCGCTGAACACAATGACGGAGCCGGCGAAGGCGCCGTCGTGGTCCCGCATGGCGCGGGCGCTGGTAGTAATGGCGCGCTGTTCACTGCCGCTGCCAAGCCACACCAGGTTATCCGTGAAATTCTCACCCAACACCGCACGGCGGACGGGCCGCTCTTCCACCGGTACCTTGGTGACCCGGTCAGGCTGGAACACCAGGAGCTGGGATTCGTTCGGGTCGCTGTTTCCCGCCGGGGCGGCGAGCCGGTGGTTCTCCCGCTGTTTCCGGTTCATGAGGATGTCATGCCCGTCCGCGTCCACGGCCAGGACCCCCAGGTGCACCGTTTCCAGCACCGAGTTGAGCAGCCGTTCCTGCCGCTTGCTGTCCTCGAGGGCGATCCGCAGCTGCGCATCCTTCTCCTCAAGATCGCGCTGCTGGCGGACCATGCTGAGCGTCAATACGCTGACTGACACGCCGATGCCCAGCATCATCACCGGCAGCAGCAGTGACTTCGCCAGATCCTGCCCCGTGACGTCGCCGCGAACAAACAAGGGCACCCAGATGATGCCCAGGGGAGCGACGAATGACATCAGCAGGGCGGTGCGCGGATAAATCCCCGACGCGCACAGCCAGATGACGGGAAAGACGGCCAGGAGGCTGATGCCCATAAGGCTTTCCTGTCCGCCTTCCCGCCCCAATGCGATCGAGACGAAATCAAGGAACGGTAACGCCAGGAAGCTGGGGTACGGCAGCCGCTCCCACGGCGTGAAGTAGCACAGGGCAAGAATGACGACCTGCGTCACCAGGAATGCGATGAAGGGGGGATTTCCAAGGGTGCCGGGGAAAAACAACAGCATCAGGGCGGCAGTGAGCCCTGCAGTGATGGACAGCGGCATCTGGCTCAGCACTACCCGCCCCCGCAACGAGTACTCGTGGAACGGCCGTCGGAAGAACAGTATCCGGCCGGACGAGATGTCCCAGGTAAGGTTGCCGCTCATGGCCGGGTGAACAAAGTCGTGCGGTTTAGTGGACGCATACCACCACGATATCCGGCGACCGCTATACTTCTGACGGTATCGAGCGGACTGAGGGGGCTGCGATGAGTGAATCACGTGTGGGTCTGGTAATCGAGGATGACCACGACATCCGTGAACTGGTGCGGGTAGTGCTGGTCCAGGCCGGGTTCGATGTCCAAGTGGCCAGCAGCGGGGCGGCCGGTGTTGTAGCGGCCAAGGAGCTCAATCCCGCAGTCATCACCCTGGACCTGGGGCTCCCGGACATCGACGGCTTTGAAGTCGCCCGCCAGATCAGGGAGTTTTCCGATGCATACATCGTCATGCTGACGGCGCGTGCGGAGGAACTGGATACCCTCATCGGCCTGGAATCAGGGGCTGACGACTACCTGACAAAGCCCTTCCGTCCCCGCGAATTGCGCGCACGAGTTGCCGCCATGATGCGGCGTCCGCGTTCGACGTCGGACTCCTCCGCCGGTGGCAAGGCACCTGCCGCAGCGGGCGGCACCGGCCACACGCTGACGCACAACGGCCTCGAGTTCAGCTACGAGGCGCGGACCGTGAGCGTGGACGGGCGCGAACTGCACCTGACGCGCACTGAATTCGACCTGCTGCACGCCCTTCTTGAGGCCGGCCGGATGGTGCGGACCAAGTCGGAACTGGTGAAGCGCCTGCGGGACGAGCCGTACGACGTCGGCGGGTACATCTCCGAGGCCGACGAACGGTCCGTTGAAGTGCACATGGGAAACCTGCGCAAGAAGCTGGGTGACAGCACGCAGAATCCGCGGTGGCTCCAGACTGTGCGTGGCGTGGGCTACCGGCTGGCTCCAGCTGAACGCTGACTCTTAGGGCCCTGGGCTCAGGCCGCGACGGCGGCGGAGAGACCGGCCACCGTCTGGCCTGTGCAGGCGTCCATGCTTTCCAGAAGAGCCAGCTGGAGTAACGCCGGCTGCTCTGCGGGGATCCCCGGGTGGGTCTCCAGGTGCCTCAGGATTGTCTCGAGTTCGTCGGCGAGCATCCCCAGATACGCCGCCCCGACCATCTGGCTGGACGTCTTGACGCTCAGCACGGCGTCCATGGCCGCATCCAAATCCATGGCTTCCACGGCATTCCGGAGCCGGTCCAGCCGTTGCGGCAATTGCTGGATGTAGCTGTTGACGAACACGACGCAGTAGTCCGGGTCGGGCTCGAGTTCGCAGCGGAGTGTTTGAAGCACGGCGGGGTCAACGTAAGGCTGGCTGGCGCCATCCTGTCCATCCATTGGACACCCCTTCCCTTTGCCTCGCACAGCTGGGATAGCGGGTGCGGACATAAACCTTGCCTCTTTTACAGTAGGGCTCCCGCGGCTGCGGAATGCGTTTTCCAAAAAAATTTGCGCCAATCTTGATCAGACTGCCCGCTTGAGCTTTAGGATCGGGACAAGTGCCTGTCGGCACCGAACTGACCTGTGGTCTTCCGGCCACCAGCCGATTGCGGGGATCGCTTTGTTCAGTACCGTGAAGACACTTCTTGTTGGCCTTCTTGTCGGGCTGGGACTGACCTTGGCGGCCATCCAGCCCGTCCAGGCAGCGCCGGCGGCCGCGCAGATTTCACTCAACCCGAATACAGGACCGGCAGGGTCCGCGGTGACAGTCAGCGGAACAGGGTTCAAGGTGTCCACCACAGGAACCGTCATCGTCGGGTCCTCCACCTTTTCGTTCAACACGGCGGCATCCGGTGCCTTCAGCACTTCCATCACGATCCCGGCCGCAGCCACTGGTTCGCTGACCATCACGGCCAAAACCTCCTCCGTCAAAGCATCGTCCGTGTTCAAGGTTGCTGCAGCCCCCGCGCCCACCGTCCCGCCGGTCAGCACCGCGGCGCTGCGCTTTGGAGTGGCCACAGCCGGCGGCCCGCTGGCCAGTGCTGAACTGGACGAAGTGTCGCAGTTGGCGGGGGAGAGCCCCTCCAGCGTGCTCTTCTACAAGGACTTCCTCCAGGCGCCGCCCATCACGGAGATGAACGCCGTACGGGCACGTGGCGCCGTCCCGCTGGTTACGTGGGAACCCTGGGCCTGGGGCGGCGGCCTGGAACAGCCCGCCTACTCCCTGGACAGGATTGCCGCCGGCGACTTTGACGCCCACATTGCGCAGTGGGGCCAGGCCTTGGCGTCTTGGGGCCAGCCCGTCCAGCTGAGGTTCGCCCATGAGATGAACGGCAACTGGTACCCGTGGGCCGAAGGCGTGAACGGAAACCAGCCCGGGGACTACGTCCAGGCCTGGCGGCATGTTCACGACGTCGTTGCTGCGACCGGTGCAAGCAACGTGTCCTGGGTATGGAGCCCAAATGTTCCCTACTTCGGTTCCACGGATCTTGACGGTCTGTTCCCAGGAGCCAGTTACGTGGACGTTGTGGCCCTCGACGGCTACAACTGGGGAACCTCGGCGTCGTGGAGCGGCTGGATTTCCCCGCAGGACCTGTTCGCCCCCGGGATAGCCCAGTTGCGTGCGCTGGCACCCGGGGTTCCCATCCTTATCGCCGAGACGGCTTCGAGTGAGGCGGGCGGTTCCAAGGCCGCGTGGAACACGGACCTGGTTAGCTATCTTGCAGCCCAGCCTGATGTTATGGGCTTCGTCTGGTTCCACCTTCAGAAGGAAACCGACTGGCGCATCAACAGCACCGACGCCTCGGCGGCCGCATTCAAAACTGCTTTGGCGGCCCGCCGGGCGTCGTAGCGGCTGGTGCAGGGCGGCGCGCGGGACCCCCTGGGGACGCCGAGCCGCTTAGGGACGGACCTGGCCGCTGGGGCGGGCCAGGGCCAGGAGTGCTACGCCGATCAGCATGATGCCGAGGGCGGTGAGCAGGCCTGCGCCCATATTGAGCCCGGTGTAGGCCAAAGTGGCGCCTGCACCAGTCGCGGGCATTGCAGCGTTCATTCCGTACATGTTTAGTTGATTTCCTCTGCTGTGTATTGCGCTTCCCAGCGGTCAATCCGCCGCCGGGTGATTTTGCCTGTAAGCACGGCCCACCAGGAGGCCAGAAACCATCCGGACCGGAGCCACATGAAGATTTCCTGCGGGAAGAAGGACGCCGCGAGGGCAATGTCCTTCCAGTCGCGGTGCGGAATCCGCCGTGCCCGCTTGATGTCCAGAGCCACGAAAAGGATCGGCACCAGCCACCAGAAGAGGACAAACCGGAAAACCCCGAGCACCAGGGACGCCGCCATAACGGCGAGCCACAGGAGCTTGAGGAACACCCCCAGCAAGCCCATGGCCTGCTGGCCCCAGTCGCGCAGGGTCAGCCGGTTGACGCCCAGTTCGAGCAGGTCCTCCACGGTGCCTACCTGCCACTTCATCCGCTGGCCCCACAGCGCCTTTACCGACTTCATCGAGTCCGTGTAGGCGCGGACATCCGGGGAGACCTGGCAGGTATAGCCGAGTTCCCGGATGCGGTAGGTGAGTTCGAAGTCTTCAACCTGGGAGGTATAGACCCAAGGGCCTTCGCGGTCGTCCCGGGCCGCGACCCGCCGAAGGACACTGTTGTTGATGGCGCAGCCGGTTCCTGCCAGCACGCTGGTCCGCCCGCGCCGGAGCGCGACGTCGGTCCACGTGGCGAACTCTGCCTTCTGCAGCCTGCTGAGGATGCCGGGATCCTGCATGGTGAATTTCGACGACGACCCGCCCAAGGGTCTTCCGGAAGGCGTCTCTGACGCGGCGAATTCCTGGGCCCAGGCCGCCAGTGCGTTGGGCGGCAGCACAGTGTCCGCGTCAAGGCAGATCACCACGTCGGCGTCGTACGCATATTCATTCCAGGCACGGTTCAACGCCTCGGACTTGCGGTGTTCAAGCCGTGGCAGTTCCATGACCGTGACGGGGTACTTCCGGGCCGCCCATGCGGTCGAATCCGAGCAGCCGTTGGGGATCACCACGATCCGGTCCGCAGGGCGGGACTGCACCATCAGACCATCAAGGGTGGCACCGATGGAGCTGGCCTCGTTGTAGGCGGGGACGAGGACGACTACCCGCAGTTGCCAGGCTGCCTCACGGGGATCCGAGTCGTCCGGCAAAGACGACGCCGTGGCCGGTGGTAATACTGACTGCAAAGAAGCCTCTTCAGAAGGAATTTACGGCCCTCGTCCTGAGGGCAACGGGATCCATCCTGTTGGCCCTGCCTCAGTAAATGTCCGGGGATAGCCCAAAGATTGCATCAAGGTCTGCGCAGGTTTTCCCTTCACGGATTTCCTTAGTGACCGGGCTCACGCGAGGAATCGCTCCAGCTGCTGTTCCAGAGCGGAAGTGTCCTTGAGTTCGCACTCCCAGACGGTGAGCACCTCCCAACCGGAGTCCTCAAGCAGCTGGCGCTGCTCGGCGTCGCGGTTCCTTGTGCGCGTCCGTTTGGCTTCCCAGAATTCTGCGTTCGCAGTGGGGGAGTGCTGACCCGCCCTGCAGTCGTGGAAATGCCAGAAGCAGCCGTTGACGAAGATGACTTTGTGCCGTCCCGCGAACACCAGATCAGGGTTGCCGGGGAGTTTGCCGCCGTGCGCGCTGCCATGCAGGCGATAGCGGTAACCTTTCGCATGCAACAGGCTGCGAACCAACAATTCCGGCTTGGTGTTCTTGCCCCGGATCCTGGACATGTTCCAGCTGCGCTGTTCTGGACTCAGCCGGTCAACCATAGTTCAAGTCTAGGCGGGCCACATCCGGCGCGGCCGGCTGCCTCTGACCTGCTGGGATTCTAGATTTCCCGCTCCGGATGTTCGCCGAACTGGAAGTGCCGGCCGCTGAGCGAGACCGGTTCGATCTCCACGTAGAAGTCCTTCAACGTGGGCACCCAGGGCTTCAATCCGAGCGATTCCGCGGCCGCGATATCTGCGGACTGGTCAAGGACCCGCGCAGTTCCGCGAAGTACCACGGACCAGGCCTCGTCGGACATGATGCCGTCCGTCTCAAAGAGAACCTTGGCATTAATCGTCAGCTCCGCAAGCTTGTTCCCGGGGGCGGTTCGGAGGTAGAGCTTCCGGCCGCTCACGGCGTAGTTGACCGGAAAGATATCCGGCTCACCGGCCACAGTCACTACCAATCGGCCGTGTTTTGTGCCCTCCAGGAGCTTCCACGACTGGTCATCGTCCAGGTTCAGAATGGGTTTACTGTCTGCATGTGTGAACATCATGAGCTCATTGTTCCGTCGGTGGCGGCCAAAGGCCAGTGCCGTACGACTTATTCGGATGCGAGGGGCCATTGAGTGGGGCTCTCCGCCACGCGTTAGGGATTGCCGGATGCGGACGGGCGTTCGCCGGCTTTTGGCTCCCGGCCGGGATATTAGTGACTTCCTAACGTCTGCGCCGAGTGGTAAAAACGGAGGCAATGGCTGTGGATAACTTTGAGCCTCAAAGTGTGACCTCGGTTACCCTTTAATAATCGTCCGGATTTATTGGCGGGCGGCTCGGACGTCTTGAAAACTATTGGGGGAATAGCTGCCCATGACATCTCGCACTTCGCCCTTCACACGATTGCGCTATTCCGCGGCTGCAGTTCTTGCTGCTACAGCTCTCGTCCTGACAGCGTGCAATGACGGTGGTAATCCACCGGGCAACGACCCGACGTCCCCGTCGGCTTCAGAGTCCGCGTCGGCCTCAGCCACCTCGAGTCCCACGCCTACACCGTCCGCCGCCTACAAACCGGCAGACGCCAAGGGCAAAGCCCAGAATGTGCCGGTCCCGGTGCTGCCTGAGGCGGCGAAGGCGGAGACGAAGGAGGGGCTGGAGGCTTTCGCGAAGTATTGGTACTCAACGCTTAGCTATGCCTATGAAACCGGCGATACGTCCTATTTCAAAGCGATGAGCGGTCCGGAATGTGTTTTCTGCGCGGGCCTCAGCAAGGGGGTGGAGAGCGCATGGCGAGACGGAAAATGGATTGAGGGTGGAACAATTGAAACTCCCTCAGTGACGGTTCAGCTCTCGTCAGGAACAGCTTCCCAGGCGACAATTCAGGTGTTGCAGCAGCAGATCGGGATCCGTAAGGCGGATGGCAGTCTTTACCAGGAACCGACAAAACCCACAAATACAGCAAGCCAAGCGACAGCTACCTATGGCACAAACGGCTGGATCTTTACCGACCTCGGGTTGATTCGGTAGACCATGCGTTGGGTCGCCAAATTCTTGGTCACCGTTGCGATTATTGTGGTCTCCAATGTGGGCACCTCGGTCGCGGCGCTCGCAGATGACCCGCCCATTGGTATCGGTTACGAGGATCAGGGCATTGCTGTCGGCGCTGACAAATGGACCGTCGATCCATCAACAGGCAAGGTGGTCCCACGGGAGCCCGGTGCCCCCAACACAGACCCCAACCAGTACAAGTACGAACTTCAATGTCATTTAGGCGGGGGCGACTTTGACACGCCTTGTTTGGCGCGACAGTTGGAGTGCAAGAATGGCCCCGACGGGAAAGACGGAATTCCTGTTGTTTGGCTAAAAGCGCCCAAGGGCATCCCTAACCCGGTGTGGACCTTCCATTCCGGACCGACCTGCCTCTTCGACCCCAAGCCTGAGGACCTGCTTCCTCGCATCGCAGCCTTAATCCAGAGCGAGTTTCAGAAACTCCCCGTTGCCGCAGGAACTGTGACCGCTCAGCCGAGTCCGCACACTCTGCGTGGAGCCGAAACAAATTTCTATGCTGACTCTGCCGAGCAGCAGTTCGACATCACGATCCTCGCCCAGAAAGTGCATGTCGTTGCGACACCGGTTCAATACACATGGAACTACGGAGACGGAACCACGCTGGGGCCGCAGCCCTCGGCGGGCGGCCCTCTTCCGCAGGGCCGGTGGGGTGAGAAAACGCGCACCAGCCACGTCTACACCCAGACCGGCGATTTCCAGGTGGTGCTCACAACCCATTTCCAGGGGACCTACTCCGTCAACAACGGCCCACCGCTGCCCATCCCGGGACAGGGGCAGTTCAATTCGCTGCCTCAAACGATCAGCGTCTGGCGTTCCGTCACCCGAAACTACGCCGACGACTGCATCAGGAATCCGCAGGGCCAAGGCTGTCCGGGCGTCGCGCCGCAGGCTCCGTAAGAGCGTCGCGGGCTCCGCACGGTTCCGTAGGGAGTCGCACTTCCGGCGCGACCATCGGCGCGACCGGCAGCTACGCCTGCAGCTCCCGGTCCACCCGCTCCATCTGCGCCCGAACCAACTGATAGCGCGGATCGCTAGGCCCTACCAGGCTGGCCATTGCCGAAGCTGCTTCGGTATCTGTTGCACCCATGTCGCTCGCGCACCACCGCATCATGAGTTGGGCATTCCCGCTTGCGCGGACTGACGCGCCCACCGCCTCGTTGAGCTCGTCCCGCATCAGTTCAACAGACAGGTTGACCGAACGGTTCAGCAGCTTTGCAGGGTAAACGGCCAGGGCGTCCAGCACCCGGCCCTCGCGCAAGTGGCCGGCAACGACAGACGCGTCCGTAACGACGCGGATGGCCGAAGAGAAACGATAGGGGTTGGGTTCCACCACGTTGCCCAGGACGCCGCGGATTCGATGCATCTCTGTCCTGATGGCTGTTGCGGCACCGTCCTCGCCGTGAAGCCGATACGCCAGTTCGTCGGCGCTCCACCCCTGGGTCCGGGATGCCAGCAGTGCCAGGATTTCCGCGCGGCGAAGAGTCAGCGGAAGCCGGGCACCGCCGTCGACCTCGGCGCTGGGAGTGTCACCCAGCAACTTCAGCATCAGCGTTGAGCGCACCGCGCTCGCCGGCTGCCGCAGGAGGTGGCCGGCGGCCGGGGCGCCGGCCGTCTTCAGCAGCTCCTCCGCCAGCCGAACACCGCAGCGCACCATGCGGAGGCTGTCCGGCGTCACCGATTCAAAGGGCCCGGACACATCGAGCACTCCCACGACTTCGCCCGTGAACGGATCGCGAATCGGCGCTGCCGTGCAGGCCCAGTCGTGATGGGTGCGCACCAGGTGTTCGGCGCTGAATAACTGCGCCGGTGCGCCGGTCACCAAGGCCTCGCCGATGGCGTTGGTCCCGACACCGGATTCGGACCAGTCGGCTCCCTCAACGAACTCCAGGGAATCGGCCAGCCGCAGCGCCTGCCGGCTGCCAACCCGCCACAGCACCTCGCCCTGCTGATCCGTGACGATCAGCAGATGGCGGCCCGCGGCGGACTCGTCGGCCAGCAGCTGCGACAAGGCCGGCATCACGTAGGCCAGTCGGTGCCCGGCGCTGAGCGAGCGCGCCTCGGACACGTCGTGCCGGTGAACGGGGCGGTGTTGATCCGGGTCGATCCCCAGTGCCAGCGATCGCTGCCAGGACTTGATGATGCCCGGCGAAAGGAACGGATCAGGATTGCCCGAAATCGTGGCTTCATGGGCCTTCCGCAGCGTACGTGCGTACTCCGCCGGCGCGGTAAACCTCAGGTCAGGAAGATAGGTGGCCGCGCCGGTGCCCGTCCGCATCCGCAATCTCCCAACTCGTCATCGAATCGATCCGGCCAAAAACCGGAGGCCACTCTCCAGCAGTTCCCACGGCAGACAGCTCGAAGGAACGGGGGAGAGGGCCATGTCACTCGATTGTAACCCTCGGCGTCTTTTACTTGTGATGCGGGTCACGGGGCGGTCATGGCGAGGCGGACCGGGAGTGGCTCACTGAAAGCAACGGAAAGAGGAATCATGCCTGAGACACCAAACCGCATTGTGGAGGCCTGGCTGGCGCAGTTCGATGAGGCGCTGCGCAGCACCAACACCGATGCCGCACTGCAACTGTTCGAGGACGATTCGTACTGGCGCGACTTCGTATCCTTCACCTGGAACCTCAAAACACTGGAGGGCAAAGCGGAAATCCAGCGCATGCTGGACACCACGCTCGGCGACGTCCAGCCCGGCAACTGGAAACTGGCCGAGGATGCCACCGGGGACGCCGCGAACACCGAGGCGTGGGTGAATTTCGAAACCGCCCAGGCGCGGGGCTATGCCCACCTGCGGCTACGCAGCGGCAAATGCTGGACCCTGCTCACCACCATGCAGGAGCTCAAAGGATTCGAGGAAAAGAAGGGCCCCAACCGGGAGAAGGGCGTGGCGCACCAGATCAGCAAGGGCCGCAAGTCCTGGCTGGAACTCAAGGAGGAGGAAGCGGCAAAGCTCGGCTATGAGGACCAGCCGTACACCGTGATCATCGGCGGCGGACAGGGCGGGATCGGACTTGGTGCGCGGCTCCGCAGGCTCGGCGTGCCCACCATCATCGTGGAGAAGAACGAGAAGCCCGGCGATTCGTGGCGGAACCGCTACAAGTCCCTCCACCTGCACGACCCCGTCTGGTACGACCACCTGCCGTACATGAAGTTCCCGGACGACTGGCCGGTCTTTGCCGCCAAGGACAAGATCGGCGACTGGCTGGAGCACTACACCCGGATCATGGAGCTCAACTACTGGTCCAGGACCGAATGCACCAACGCCCGCTTTGATGAAGCGTCCCAGGAATGGATCGTTGAGGTAGTGCGCGACGGCGAACCGGTCACCTTGCGGCCCAAACAGCTTGTCTTCGCCTTGGGCGTCTCGGGTTACCCGAACGTTCCAGCGTTCGACGGCGCCGAGTCCTTCCTGGGGCAGCAGTACCACTCGTCCAAGCACCCGGGCGGTGGAGACTGGACGGGCAAGAAGGCCGTGGTGATCGGCTCCAACAACTCCGCGCACGATATCTGCGCCGATCTCTGGGAACACGGCGCGGACGTCACCATGGTGCAGCGGTCCTCCACGCACATTGCCCGGAGCGAGTCGCTGATGGATCTCGCACTCGGTGACCTGTACTCGGAGAAGGCGCTCGCCAACGGCGTCACCACGGAGAAGGCCGACCTCCTGTTCGCGTCCCTGCCGTATCGGATCCTGCCGGAAGCCCAGATCCCGGTTTACCAGGAGATGGCCAAGCGCGACGCCGGGTTCTACTCCCAGCTTGAGGCCGCCGGCTTCGACCTGGACTTCGGAGTCGACGGTTCCGGCCTGTTCCTCAAATACCTGCGGCGCGGCTCCGGCTATTACATCGACGTCGGTGCCTCCCAGCTGATCATCGACGGACGGGTCAAGCTCGCGAACGGCCAGGTCAGCAAGATCACCGGCAATGCCGTAGTCATGGACAGCGGGGCGGAGCTTGAAGCCGACGTCATCATCTATGCCACCGGCTACGGTTCCATGAACGGGTGGCTGGCCGACCTGGTCTCGCCCGAGGTGGCGGACGCCGTCGGCAAGTGCTGGGGGTACGGTTCGGACACGCCCAAGGACCCGGGCCCGTGGGAGGGCGAACTGCGCAACATGTGGAAGCCCACCAATGTTGGGAGTCTCTGGATTCATGGCGGCAACCTGCACCAGAGCCGCCACTACTCCAACTACCTGGCGCTTCAGCTGAAGGCCCGGATGGAGGGGCTGCCGACGCCGGTCTACGAACTCCAGCCCACCCACCACGCGCGCTGACCCCGACGGGCCGTGACAATCACCAACACGGGAACCACACTGGGGGTGACGGCCCCTGCTGTGAAAATCCAACGACATGCCGTGGGTGCGCCTGGCCGGGTGCATCCACGGCCCGTAATGCGAAGGAAGACATCATGAAAGCAGCACGATTCCACGCCCGCGAGGATCTCCGGATCGAAGACATTCCGGAGCCGGGGCTGCGCCCCGGAGCCGTGAAGATCGCCGTCGCCTGGTGCGGGATCTGCGGTACAGACCTCCATGAATTCCTGGAGGGGCCCATCTTCACCCCACCGCCCGGGCACCCCCACGGGCTGTCACACGAGGCCGCCCCGGTCACCCTGGGTCATGAGTTCTCCGGCACTGTGGAGGAACTGGGCGAGGGCGTTACCGGGCTCGCCATCGGAGACAGTGTGGTGGTGGAACCCTACTTCGTCTGTGACGAATGCGGTCCGTGCCGGGAGGGCAACTACAACCTGTGCACCAAGTTGGGCTTCATCGGACTGGCCGGCGGCGGCGGGGGACTCAGCGAAAAGATCGTGGTCGACTCACGCTGGGTCCATCCCGTTGGCAGCATCCCGCTGGACGAAGCCGCGCTCATCGAACCCCTCGCGGTGGCCTATCACGCCGTCGCCCGGAGCGGCCTCAAAGCCGGGGACGTCGCCGTCGTCGGCGGTGCAGGTCCCATCGGACTACTCACGGCGGCAGTCCTGAAAGGGATCGGCGTCACCACCGTGGTGACCGAACTGTCCGCTGCGCGCAAGGAGAAGGCGACGTCGTCCGGCGTCGCGGATCATGTGATCGACCCGAGCAGTGACGACGTCAAGGCGCGCGTACTCGAGCTGACCGGCGGAGCCGGTGCGGACGCAGCCTTTGAGTGCGCGGGGGTGAACGCGGTGCTGGACACCATGCTCGACGTCGTGAAGCCTGCCGGTGTGGTGGTCAACGTGTCCATCTGGGGCCGTCCGGCCACGGTGGACATGCAGAAGATCGTCCTCAAGGAAATCGACCTGCGCGGCACCATTGCCTACCGGGGCGACCACACGGCTGCCATCAAGCTGGTCCAGGAAGGGAAAGTGGATCTCAAACCTTTCATCACCGGACGAATTGCCCTCGAGGACCTGGTGGACAAGGGCTTCGATACGCTCATCAACCACAACGACACGGCGGTGAAGATCATCGTGCACCCTTAGTGATCCCCGTCTCTTGCGGAATAGTTGCACGCGCGCCCCAGTTGAGCCCAGTGGACCCCATCCGCTTCGAAAGGAACCGCGCATGTTGTTTTCCCCCATGACTCTCGGCGAGCTCGAACTGCCCAACCGCCTGGTAATGGCGCCGCTCACCCGCCTCCGCTCCGGCGAGGAGGGCGTGCCCGGTGCGCTCGTTGTTGAGCACTACCGCCAGCGCGCTTCGCTTGGCCTGATCGTCAGCGAGGGCACCTACCCCAGCCCCGCCGGCCGGTCCTACCCCGGGCAGCCCGGCATTGTCACCGCCGAACAGATTGCCGGCTGGAAGAAGGTCACGGACGCTGTCCATGCCGAAGGCGGCCGGATTTTCGCGCAGATCATGCACGGCGGCCGGGTCTCCCACGAGGACATCAACGGCGGCCACCAGGTCGTCGCACCGAGCGCCATCGCCCTCGAGGCTGAAACCCGTACGTACAAGGGCAAGCAGGCGCACCCCGTGCCGCACGAGCTCACCGCCGATGAGGTGCCCGTGGTGATCCAGGAAATCGTGACGGCATCACGGAACGCCATCGAGGCAGGGTTCGACGGCGTTGAGCTGCACTCGGCCAACGGCTACCTGCTGCACGAATTCCTTGCGCCGGACACCAACGTGCGGACGGACGGCTATGGTGGGTCTCCCGAGAACCGGGCACGGTTCGTCATCGAAACCGTCAACGCCGTGGTCGAAGCGCTCGGCGGAAACCGGGTGGGGATCCGGATCTCACCGGCACACGGCGTCCAGGGGATCGCGGAGAACGACCCCGCCGATGTCCGCGCAACCTACGAAGTCCTGGTGGACACGATCGCGCCGCTGAACCTTGCCTACCTGAGCATTCTGCACAACGAGCCATCCGGCGCTCTGGTCCAGGACCTGAAGGCCCGCTTCAGGGGCACGTTCCTGGTCAACACCGGCTTCGGTGTCGTAACCTCCCGCGATGAAGCCATCTCCCTGGTTGCCGACGGCCATGCCGACGCAGTGGTCGTGGGCCGGCCTGCCATCGCCAACCCGGACCTCGTCCGCCGCTGGCGCGAGGGCCTGCCGGTCAACGAGCCGGACCAGGCCACGTTCTATGGCGACAGCGCAGCAGGATACACCGACTACCCCTTCTACGAGGAGTCCCGCAACTAGCGTCTTAGCTCGCAGCTGCACATAGCAACGCGGGGTCGCATCGAGTCCTTTGGCCTGAGGTTATCGGACAGGATGTGACCCCGCGTTCTCGTTCCCACCGGCGTCCATGCGAGCTGCTTCGTGCCAGCCCTATAGGATCTGAACATGCAGCGTCCGTCCCAGATCAACAGTCCCGGCACCCGCAAAGGCAGGCCTGTGAGCCGCCAAGTGCTGGCCGACCACGTCTACGAGGAGCTGCTGGAATCACTGATGGATGGCCGGCTCGAGCCGGGCGCCACTGTCAGCATTGACGGAACCGCACGGGATCTCGACGTTTCGCCTACGCCGGTCCGCGAAGCGCTGGCCCGGCTGGAGCACACCGGCATGGTCCGCCGCGTGGCCCTTAAGGGCTACCGCGTGGCGCCGGTTTTCACCCGCGAGGACTTTGCCGAGCTTATGGAGGCCCGGCTCGCCATTGAACCGGTGAACGCCCGCCTCGCCTGTGCACGGCTGACCCCGGAACGGCTCGCCCAGCTGGAACAGGCCGTGACCGACCTGAAGACTGCGCCGCGGGGCCCGTCATTCGCTGAATACCGTGACTACCTCGAAGCCGACGAACGCTTCCACCGGCTAATCGCCGAACAAACCGGAAACCAGTTCATGGTGGCCGCCTACGCTGCACTGGGAGGCCAAGTGCAGCGGTTCCGACTGTTCGGCGGCGTCGGCATCACGGATGCTGAAAACGCCATCGCCGAGCACCAGGCTGTCCTGGACGCGCTGTCCACGGGGGAACCCGAAAAGGCCGCCTCCGCCATGGCCGAGCACGTCCGGAAGGTCCGCGGTCGCGCCATCGCCGACGCCCCGGAAGGCTAGGCCCGCCCATACCCAACTAAGTAGCAGCAGGTGTCGTTTTGGAGCCTCAAAACGACACCTGCTGCTACCTAGTTGGGCTGGCACCACCCGAAGTGTGACCTTGACAACTCTCTTTCGATAGTAAATCCTATAGGAAACAGGATTCGCACAAAGGAGTGAACATCATGGCTTACACAGCTGAGAACTGGCCCATTACCGCGGCCCTGCTGCAGTTCCCGGGCACCGACGCCCAGGGAACCCCGATCAACGACGCCGACGCTTCGGCCTGGGCTGAGGTCCTCACCGAGGTCAAGGACGCCGGTTTCGCCCACGCGGACCTGACGGACAGCTGGGTTCGCCCGGGGGACCTTAGCAAGGAGCGCCTCGCCGAGTTCAAGCAGACGGCGGCCACCGTCGGTATCGGCATCCCGGTGATCTCCGCGATCCGCCGCAGCGTCATCGAGGAAGGCAACTGGGAAGCCAACCTGGCCTACAGCCACCGCACCATCGACGCCGCCGCCGAGCTGGGCTGCGAGGTTGTCTCCTTCGGGCTCCACCAGGCCATCACGCCCGAGCAGCAGAAGCAGCTGTGGTTCTGGACGGTTGAGGGCCACAAGGACCCGGCGGGGAACAAGGAAGCCTGGGGCAACGCCGTCACCCGCCTCCGCGAACTCGGCCGGCACGCTGCCGAGGTGGGCGTCCTGCTCTCGCTCGAAATGTACGAGGACACCTACTTGGGCACCGCGGATTCGTCCGTACAGCTGGTCCAGGACATCGGCCTCTCGAACGTCGGTCTCAACCCGGACCTCGGCAACCTGATCCGGCTCCACCGGCCCATCGAGGACTGGCGTGAGATGGTCGCGAAGACCCTGCCGTACTCGAACTACTGGCACATGAAGAACTACATCCGGGACGAGGACGCAGCCCGCGACATGTACGTCGCCATGCCGGCACCGATGGAAAGCGGCCTCATCAACTACCGCGAAGCCTTCAAACTTGCGCTTTCCGTCGGGTTCCAGGGCATTCTCTGCACCGAGCACTACGGCGGAGACGGCCTGAGCGTGACCGCCAGCAACCAGGACTACCTGCGCCGCCACGTCCTCCCGAAGACCGACGGCTACTCGCTCGGCCAGAGCCAGGTGGCCCAGGGGCGGCAGCAGCCGTCCGCCGTCGAACTAGCCGGCGTCTGACTGAAGCCGGCCTCCTAACCCAGCACCGCTTTCCCAACACGGATTCAATGAGGAACCATGACCCAGATCTTCGACAACCCCGCTGACTTCGCGGATGAGGCACTGGACGGCTTTGTGGCGGCCAACCGGGGGTACGTTGCCCGGGTGGACGGCGGCGTCGTCCGCTCCACCGAGGTGCCTGCCGGCCAGGTGGCCCTGGTGGTGGGCGGCGGCTCCGGCCACTACCCGGCCTTCGCCGGCCTGGTGGGACCGGGCCTCGCCACCGGATCAGCCTGCGGCAACATGTTCGCGTCCCCGGCAGCCGGCCAGGTCTACCGGGTGGCCAAGGCCGCCAATGCCGGCGGCGGCGTGCTGCTGAGCTACGGCAACTACGCCGGCGACGTGCTCCACTTCGGCCAGGCCCAGCTGCGGCTCAATGCGGAAGGCATCGAAACCCGCACCGTCGTCGTCACGGACGACATCGCCAGTGCGCCGCTGGACCAGATCGGGAAGCGCCGCGGCATCGCCGGGGACCTGACGGTCTTCAAGATCGCCGGCGCCGCAGCCGAAGCCGGACTGGACCTCGACGCCGTCGAACGGCTTGCCATCCGGACCAACTACCGTACCCGCTCCCTCGGCGTGGCGTTCGACGGCTGCACCCTCCCGGGGGCAGAGGCACCGCTGTTCCACGTACCCGCCGGCCAGATGTCGCTGGGCCTGGGCATCCACGGCGAACCGGGGATCTCCGAACACCCCATGCCCACGGCCTCCGAACTCGCCGAACTGCTCGTCTCCCGGCTCCTCGCGGACAAGCCCGACGACGCCGGGAACCGCGTGGTGGCCATCGTCAACGGCCTGGGCACGGTCAAATACGACGAGCTGTTCCTGCTGTTCGGCAAGATCGAAAAGCTCCTGACCGCGGCCGGCCTGACTGTGGTGGAACCGGAATGTGGCGAGCTGGTCACCAGCTTGGACATGTCCGGGCTCTCCTTGACCCTGCTGTGGCTGGACGACGAACTGGAGCAGTTCTGGGCAGCCCCGGCCGACACCCCGGCCTTTCGTAAGGGCAACCTAGCCCCGCGGGCACGTCGCGAACCGGCCGGACCGGAGGACGCGGTGGCCGCCGCATCGGAGGAAACGACGGCGGCAGCAGCGGACCTGGGCCGGCTGGCAGCCGCCGTGCTCGCCCAGGTGCAGGGCGTCGTCGTCGAACATGAAGAGGAACTGGGCAACCTGGACGCCATCGCGGGCGACGGCGACCACGGCATCGGCATGCGCCGCGGCGTGGACGCGGCAGCCGCCGCAGCACAGCAAACCTCTGCGGCGGGGGCATCGGCAGAACGCGTGCTCACCGCCGCCGGGGAGGCCTGGAGCGAACGCGCCGGCGGAACCTCGGGGGCCTTGTGGGGATCCGCGGTGATCGCCGCCGGACTCGCGCTCGGTAACAGGGAGTCGTACCGCGGCGAGGATGCTGCGGCCGCCGTCACGGCTTTCGTGGACGCCATCACCGCCCTCGGCAAGGCCGAACCAGGGGACAAGACCATGGTGGACGCGCTGCTTCCCTTCAAAGACACCTTCCTGGCCGCGTTCGACGGCGGCACTCCGATCGCCGGCGCCGTCGCCGCCGCAGCGGCCGCCGCACAGGAGGCGGCGGACGCCACCGCTTCGCTCCGGCCGCTTAAGGGCAGGGCACGGCCCCTGGCGGAAAAGAGCCTGGGCCATCCCGATCCCGGCGCTGTGTCCTTCGGGCTGATCGCTGCCCGGATCTCGAACTACTTCGATTCCGAACTGAATGATTCACAACCGTCTGATTCCCAACTGGCCGCTGCGGCCGGAAATGGAGCACACCCATGAGCACCAGTACTGCGGCCGGATGGCGCATCGTCATCGGCAACGATGAAGCCGGCGTCGAATACAAGGAAGCGCTGAAGGCGCTCCTCGAAGCGGACAGCCGCGTGGCGTCCGTTCTGGACGTGGGCGTCGGGGCGAACGACTCGACCGCATACCCGCACGTCGCCGTCGACGCCGCCCGCAAGGTGGCCGACGGCGAAGCGGACCGGGCGCTGTTGATCTGCGGTACCGGGCTGGGGGTGGCCATCGCAGCCAACAAGGTACCCGGGATCCGCGCAGTCACCGCCCACGACGGCTACTCCGTGGAACGCTCCGTGCTGAGCAACAACGCACAGGTCCTCACCATGGGCCAGCGCGTCATCGGCCTGGAACTGGCCAAGAAGCTGGTGGGCGAATGGCTCGACTACCGTTTCGATGAGACCTCATCCTCCGCCGCCAAGGTGGACGCCATCTGCTCCTACGAGCCCGACTACACGAAGGCAATCTGATCATGACCGAAACAGCAAGCACCACCACCACAGCCGCCACCGCGGCAAACAGCGCCCGGAAGATCGCCGTCGTCGGCTCCGGCTACATGGGCGGCGGGATCGCCCAGGTCCTGGCCCTCGGCGGGGCCCGCGTGGCACTCGCCGACGTGTCCGCCGAGGTGGCACAAAGCAACTACGACAGGCTCCTGGCGGAGTCGGACCAGTTCGTGGCGGACGGCCTGTTCCCCGCCGGTTCCACCGAGATCCTGAAGCAGAACCTCTGGGCCGCCAAGGACATCGAGGAAGCGGTCGCTGACGCCGACTTCATCGAGGAAGCCGTTCCCGAGGTCATCGCCATCAAGCACCAGACCCTGGCCCGCATCAGCGCAGCAGCCCGGCCGGACGCCATTATCGGCTCCAACACCTCCACGATCTCCATCGCCGAACTGTCCGAGCCGGTCACCAACCCGGAGCGCTTCCTGGGCGTGCACTTCTCCAACCCCTCGCCGTTCATCCCCGGCGTCGAGATCATCCCGCACGCCGGCACCTCGGCCGGCACCGTCGGCGCGGTCCGCGACCTGGTGCACGCCGCCGGCAAGCAGACCGCCGTCGTCAAGGACGTCACCGGCTTCGTGCTCAACCGGCTGCAGTACGCGCTGTTCCACGAAGCCGCGCAGCTGGTGGAGCAGGGCATCGCGACCGCGGACGACGTGGACACCCTGGTCCGCACCACGTTCGGCTTCCGGCTGCCGTTCTTCGGACCGTTCGCCATCGCGGACATGGCCGGGCTGGACGTTTACAACTTCTGCTACAAGTCCCTCCAGACCGACTTCCCGGAGCGGTTCGCCACCCCGAAGATCCTCAGCGACCTGGTGGACGCCGGGAAGCTGGGCACCAAGACCGGAGCAGGCTTCCTCAACGTCCCGGCCGAGCGCACTCCGGAACTGATCGCCTACCGCAACAAGGCCTACGTGGCCATGCAGAAGCTGATCGACGACCTCGGCCCGGCCCCCATCAACTGATCTCCCCTTACTCTTCACCTTTCCAGGAGCAACCATGAGCACTTTCCCCGCAGAACGCACGGCAATCGTCACCGGCGCCGTCTCCGAGCGCGGCATCGGCCGGGCCACCGTCAACTACCTCGCCGCGCAGGGCTGGAACATCGGCATTATCGACCTCGACGACGCCCTGTGCAAGGCCACCGCCAAGGAACTCGCCGCCCAGTACGGCGTGCAGGCCCACGGTGTCGGCGCCAACGTCGGCGACGAAGCATCCGTCCGCGCAGCCATCGATTCCATCGAAGCGGAACTGCCGCAGGTCGTGGCCCTCGCCAACGTAGCCGGTGTCAGCTCGCCGGTTCCATACCTGGAACTGGACGCCGCCGAATGGGACCGCGTCCTGAACATCAACCTCAACGGCGTCCACTACGCCACCCGCCGGGTGGCCGAATCCATGGTGAAGCACCGGATCGGGCGCATCGTCAACATCTCCTCGGTGTCCGCCCAGCGCGGCGGCGGCACCTTCTCCAAGACGCCCTACTCTGTGGCCAAGGCCGGCGTGATTGGGCTGACCCGTTCCACCGCCCGCGAACTGGGGGAGTACGACATCACCGTCAACGCCATCTCCCCGGGCCCCATCGACACCGACATCATGGGCGGCACCCTCAGCCAGGAACGCAAGGACGAACTCACCAAGGACCTCGTGGTCAACCGCGTCGGATCCACGCGCGACATCGCAGCAGCCATCGCCTTCCTCATCAGCGAGGACGCCGGGTACATCTCTGGTCAGACGCTGAATGTGGACGGCGGACTCTACATGCACTAGGAACGGACAGCCATGGCACAGCACAGCAAACCCGCCGCACGGACTTCGGCGTCACGGACCGCAGCACAGCCGGCAGCGGCACTACCGGCAGCCACCGGGCTCAGGTCCTGGAGCCGTGAACGCCGGATCTACCTCGCCGTCGGCATCCTTGCCTGCATCGCCGGCGTCCTCATCATCGCGTTCTCCCGCTAGGACCCGAGGGGCCCACCTTCGTTCGCAACTGATTTACTCAAAGAGGAGTTTTGATGTCCCTAACAGCAACTTCCACCAAGGAGCTCCTGGATTCGCCGATCCTCAAATCGGCGATTTCCAAGGCCTCGTTCCGGCTCATGCCGATGCTCGTCATCCTGTACGTCGTCGCTTTCCTGGACCGCACCAACGTGGGCTTCGCTGAAGCCGCCCTCGGTGTGGACCGCGGCATCACGGCCGGTGCGTACGCCCTCGGGGCGGGCATCTTCTTTATCGGCTACGCACTGTTCGAAATCCCCAGCAACCTGCTGCTGACCAAGTTCGGCGCCAAGATGTGGCTGGCACGGATCGCCATCACCTGGGGTATCGTGTCCGCGTGCTTCGCCTTCGTCCAGGGCGAGACCTCCTTCATCATCCTGCGCTTCCTGCTCGGTGTGACTGAGGCCGGCCTTTTCCCGGGCGTCATCATGTTCCTGGCGGCCTGGTTCCCGAACAAGGTGCGCGTGAAGATGTTCGCCATCTTCTACCTTGCCCAGCCGTTCTCCCAGATGATGGGGGCCCCGCTGTCCGGATGGCTGATCAACATCGGCGACCAGGTTCCCGGTGTGGCCGGCTGGCAGGTTATGTTCTTCGTCGAAGGCATGCTTGCGGTCCTGGCCGGCATCGCGGCGTACTTCTTCCTGATCAACAGCCCGCAGGACGCAAAGTTCCTGAACCCGGGCGAAAAGAAGGCGCTGCTGGACGTCATGGCGCTGGAGGACACTGTCAAGGAAGAAACCGGCCCCCGCGGTGTCCTTGCCGCGATGAAGAACCGCAAGGTCTGGTACTTCACAGCCATCTACTTCTGCCTGCAGATAGCGGTCTACGGCGTGACGTTCTACCTGCCGCAGCAGGTAGCCCAGCTGACCGGCCAGAAGGTGGGCATCGTGGTGGGCCTGCTGGCAGCCATCCCGTGGTTCTTCGGTATCTTCGCCTGCTACTTCATCGGCAAAGCTGCCAACACCATAGTCCGCCGCCGCGTCTGGGGCACCGGCCTCTTCATTTCCACGGGCCTGTGCATCTTCGGCTCGGCCTGGGCCGGAGCCAACCACATCCCGGCGCTCGGCATCATCTTCATCACCCTGGCCGTCTGCAGCTTCCTGTCGATCGGACCCATCGCGTGGTCCTACCCGACGGCGTTCCTCACCGGAACGGCAGCCGCTGCGGGCATCGGCCTGATCAACTCGCTGGGCAACCTGGGCGGCTTCGTCGCCCCGATCCTGCGCACCACGGTCAACCAGGTCACGGCGTCCGACACCGGAACGATGGGCGTCTACGCCCTCGGCGTCCTGCCGTTCGTGGCTGCGGTCATGATGTACGCCACAAAGCGGTTCCAGAACAAGGCCGACGAACTGCTGGAGAAGTAGGTTCCGGAAGGAAGTTCGGGACACAAGCTCCGGACCCGTCACCAGCAAGGCGGCCGTCAGCCTCCGCCCCAGCGAGAAAGCAAGACAGATGCAGCACGCTTCAGCCAGCCAGGCCCCCGGCTCCCTTGCGGCACGCCCGGATGCGTACGACCGCACCATCTACGTGGGCGTCAGCACCAAGATGTACTTGGGTTATCGGGACAGCCTGGACTGGCTGGAGCAGTTGCGGCACCAAGTGGACTCCCGTCCGGCCCTCGCGGCCGGGCGGGTTGTCCCGTTTGTCATCCCGTCCTTCCCGGTGCTCCCGGCGGCTGCCGCGGTGTTGGACGGGTCACCGCTGGTCCTGGGCGCGCAGAACTGCGGCTGGGCCGACGGGCCGTGGACCGGTGAGGTGGCGCCGTCCATGCTCGCCGAGCTCGGCGTCGGCCTGGTGGAGATCGGCCACGCAGAACGCCGCGCGCACTTCGGCGAAAACGACGCCGTGGTGGCGCTTAAGGTACGCGCCGCGGACGACGCCGGGCTGACGCCGCTGCTCTGCGTCGGTGAAGTCTCAGTTGGCGGGGACTTAGCCCGCGGGCCTGCTGCCGGCGGGGACTCAGCCGGCGGTGACGTGGCCGGCGGCGCCCCTGCGGCCGGCTTCGTGTACCGGCAGATCAAGGCCGCGGTTGGCGGCGACTGGGCGCTGGCCTCGCGCCTGATCATTGCCTACGAGCCTGTCTGGGCCATCGGCGCCGCCGAGCCGGCTGACGCCGGCTACGTGTCCGACGTCGTGAGTCACCTCCGTGCCCTGCTCGCCGTGCACGGACTTCAGGATCTTCCGGTCATCTACGGCGGTTCTGCCAAGCCCGGCCTGCTGCCCCGGCTCAGCGGCGTGTCCGGGCTCTTCCTTGGCCGCTTCGCGCACGACGCCGCGAACTTCGGCAGGGTGCTGGATGAGGCGCTGCTGATCGCCGCTAAGTAGAAGCCGCTACGAAGAAACAGACCGCTGGCAGAGCCCGATGAAGCCCCCCAACTGTTCGAGGCCCTCCGGATGGGTGGGCAGATAGTTGGTCAGCTCCGGGGCCCGCACCACCACAGCGCGCCATTTCCCGCGGGACACAGCGACATTGATCCGGTTCCGGGAGAGCAGGAACTCCATGCCGCGCGGAGCCTCGGCCACCGCTGAGCAGGCCATGGACACAATCACCACAGCCGCCTCCTGGCCCTGGAACTTGTCCACGGTGCCCACGCGGACCGCCGTGTGGCCGGCAGCGTCCAGGGCATCCCGGATCAGGTTCACCTGGGCGTTGTAGGCCGCCACCACCAGGATGTCTTCCGGCCCGAGCGGCAGGCTGCCGGCTTCGTCGTGCCACGTCAATCCCAGGTGCCTGCCGACCTGCCGCACCACTTCGGCGGCTTCCTCTACCGAGGACGTGATGTTGCCGCTGTGCGGCACCATGACCGTTTCGATTCCGGCGGGAACGCCGTCCAGGAACCTCAGGTCCGCCGCGCTGGCGGACTGCAGCCGGCCCTCGTACGAGAGCTCCGACACAGCAGCGCACAGCGGCGATGCCATCCGCCACGAGTCGGCCAGGAAGTAGCCGAGCTCCGGCGGAAGCGTGGCACGGCCAGCAGAGATCCAGCCCAGGGCGGATTCGTTGACCGGCTCGGGATGCGTGCCCTGGCTGACCTGGGGGAGCTGCTGCGGATCGCCGAGCAGCAGCAGCCGCGGGCTGGCCTGGGCAACAGCCAGGGTGTTGGCGAGCGAGAACTGCCCCGCTTCGTCGATCACGAGGAGATCCAAAGACCCCGCGGGCACCGTGGAACCGGTCATGGTCCAGGCCGTGCCGCCCACCAGGGCCCCGCCCGGGGTACTGAGCAGCCTGTCCACATCCGCGGCATCCCGGTGATGCCACGGCAGGGAACCGTCGTGTTTGACGTCCTTGGCAACCCTGCGCGGATCCACTCCGGCCTTATTCACGGCCGTGCAGAGCAGGTTCTCCACCACGGCGTGCGACTGGGCAACAACGCCCACCTTCCAGCCGCGGGCCACCAGCCGGGCAATGACGTGCGATCCGACGTGTGTCTTGCCGGTTCCTGGCGGACCCTGGACTGCCAGGTACGAATGGTCGAGCGCTTCCACGGCAGCCGTGATGGCGTCGATGAAGCGGTCCGGGCCGACGGAAGGTTCGGGCAGCGGCCCGGCTGTCACCAGCCGCGGCGGAACCTGTCGCACGAGGTCCAGGGCCGGATGCTTCCGAAAGACTGGTTTCCCCGGCGCCGCTGCCGTGCCGTCCGGAAGCCCGGCCGCGACCTGGTCAGCCAGCCGCGCCAGTGCCTCCTCCAAGCTCTTGGTGGGGATGGGTTGGTCCTCGGTCAGTGCGATGGGCAGGCTGTTGTGAGGATCGATCTTCCGAGGCAGCCTGTCCCGGATCACCACGGTATCCCTGCCGTCCTCGTGACCGAGCTCCAGAACCTCCGTCCCGAACCAGCCGTTGCGCCCGGAACCGTCGCTTCCCGTGCCTTCCAGCCCGGCCGGCAGCGGACGGTCATACATGCGGAACCACCTGCTGCCCTCGCGAAGGTCCGAACCGGCGCTCACGGTGCCGGTCAGCCGTACCCTGCGCTCCGGTAGCCTGGTGCCGACCTTTTGCCAGTCATCGAGGATGCGGGCCTCCTCCACGAGGAAGACGTTGCGGTCCTGCTGATGGGTGTCGGGTCCGTTTTCGCAGCGGTCGAAGTGGGCCCACCAGAACGCCTTGCGCTCGCGGCGGTGGTAGCTCACGGCAGCGTCGACCATGGCGACGGCCTGAACGTCAGGATCCACACCGACGTGCCCCACAGCGGCACGGACGGACTCAGCCGCGACACCCACAGCGCGGAACTCCGCAGCCTGGTGCAGGAAAGCCCTGATGGCCAGCTCAGACCGCCGGACCGTGGCACTGTCATCGGAGTCAGGCGCCGCCTGCCCTAAATTTCCGGCAGTCTTTTTGCTTCCCAGGGCGGTCCCGATTCCGCGCTCGCCGGCCAGCCGCAGCAGCCAGTTGCGCAGTTCCAGGGTGGAGAGGCAATCGTATTCGTTGTAGTCGGAGATGCCGGCGAGGATGGCCGCAGCATCCCCGGCCAGGCCGGCGTCGCGCGCCTCGCAGTAATCGGCATACGCCACAACCGAGGCGCCGGCGTCCTTCACGTCCCCGGAGCGGAGGTTGCTGCCCATGTACAGCGGCTCGAGTTTCTTGATGCTGTAGGAGTTCTCGGAGATACGGATGCTGTTCCGGACGGTCTGGTACAGGTCCACGAGGAGCCCGTCCCGCAGCCAGTTGTCCACGGTGTCCTCGCCGGCGACGTGCATGACCGACAGCTTGCGGAGGGCCGTCTTCTCGTAGGCTGCGTAGTGGTAGACGTGCATGTCCGGATACCTGCGCCGCCTGTCCTCGACGTAGTCCAGGAAATCGAGGAATGCCTGCTTCTCCGCCGCACGGTTGTGTGCCCAGAACGGCTTGAAAACGGTTGGGCCATCACGTTCCTGCGGTGCTTCGATAACTCCGAAGAGGTACTCAAGCCCCCAGACTCCGGTGCTGCTGTCCTGCCACAGCGGGTCCCCTTCGAAATCGAAGAAGATGTCTCCGGGGCTGGGCGGGGGAAGTTCCGCCAGCGTGTTCTCGGGGATCACGCGGTAGCCGATGCTGTGCTGTTCACCGTCTTTGACGTAGCTGACGGATCCCTCCGCGGTTCCGGCGTTGCTTTGCATCCTGGCCTGATCCTGCATCCGCAGCAGTGACGCGTTGGCTCCGGGCAACGTGGCGTCGGCCAGCTGCTTGACCGTAAGGATTCCTTGCGCGTGCAGCTTCTTCCGCTGGGCAGAGTTCATCCGTGCCACCAGGAGGAGGTCATCAGTGGCTTTCACTTGTTCCTGGCAGTAATCGCACCGGCCGCAGGCCACGACACCGGACGAGCCCCAGCTGACGACGTCGGACTGGTTGCGGTGGCCGGTAGTGAGCGCCAGGAATCTGTCCCTCCGCTCGCGGAAGACCGGGAGGATGTCCGCCAGTTTGTGGCTGCTCCGAACATAGTCGAAGCCGCCCCCGGGCGTTTCCACCGTGGCACCCAGAATCAGCGTCACCGCAGGGTCCGGCGCAATGCCGGCGTGGAGCAGTTGGTCGCCGTACGCGGCGAGCTGGAGCAGCGCCGTCACCTTGGCGTGGCGGGCCAGCTTGGTGTCGTACACGGCATAGCTGCCATCGGCCTGTTTGACCAGGAAGTCGGAACGCCCGTGGAAGCGGCCGTCAAAGAAAGCCGCCTGGAAGACAACGTCCGCCCCGGCCCGCAGCGCATCGACGGATTCGGCATGCTTGGCCTGCAGGGTGGCGCGGTCCATGGCTGTGGCGGGCGCGACGTCGTACACGCCGCGGCCGGTGGCGGGATCCCACGGGCCGAACTCATCCAGGAACCTGTCCAGGACCTTGTGCTCGTGGATGTCACCCAGCTTCGCTGTGCGGGCCAACATCTCGTCGGCCTCGAACTCCGCTTTGGGGGACCGGCCCAGTTTTTCGTCCAGCTTGCGCAGCAGCTGGTATTCGCACGTGGCCGCGATGACGAGATCGCTCGCGGAGAAAACCAGATCCTGGTCCAGATCCGGTGCTTGCGGTTCAAGAAGAAACACTGCGCCTCGTTGCCGTAGATGTCGTGTTGCCGTTGATGTCTTATTGCCAAAGTATCAAAGGCCCCTGACAGTATTGGCGGGTTGGCTGCAATAGCTGGTCTGCTCCAGGCCCGTGCTGTCGGCGTAGGGTCTGAGGGACGTGCCTGAGACAAAAATCAACAGACGGTGCACCGCTGCAGGCGGGGCACCCTAATTCTGAACTGAACCGGGGACCATGACTGAGCAAAATGGCATCACTGCATACGACGAAGCCGCGTTCGAGGCCGCGGTCCGGGCTGCGCAACAGAGCCTCGGCGAAGGCGGCATCCCCATCGGGGCCGCGCTGGCGAGGGGGAGCGAGGTGATCGCCAGCGGCCACAACGAACGCGTGCAGCACGGTGATCCGATCGCCCACGGCGAGATGGCCGCGTTGCGGGCAGCGGGCCGGCAGAAGAGCTACCGCGACACCACTCTGTACACGACCCTTGCACCCTGCGCGATGTGCACGGGAACCATCATCCAGTTCAAGATTCCGAGAGTTGTGGTGGGTGAGGCCAGGACGTTCCCCGGCGAATTCGACCTCCTGCGCTCGCGTGGTGTGGAGGTGGTGGTGCTGGACGACCAGCGCTGCGTGGACATGATGCTCACGTTCCAACACGACTACCCGGAACTGTGGGCCGAGGACATCGCCGAGTAGGCCGTCATCTTCAACTTTGCCTCCCGCACGGCCCTATTTGAACTCCAAAATGGAGCCTAAACCGGCCCGGGTGCGCCCTCCGGTACCGCCGTCCGACGAACCATGATTGAGCCTAGTCAGGGCGTTTGCCCGGGCGTAGGCTGACAGCATCGGCGCCGGAGCGGAGGGCCCCTGCGTCGAACCCCAACCGATGAAGGAGGACTGATGAGCGTCGTACGTGAATTCATGACTACCAACGCCCAGTGCGTCAAGGAAGAGCAGACACTGCAGGAAGCGGCCGTAATGATGCGCGACCTTGACTGTGGTTCGCTGCCGATCTGTGGCAGCGAAGGCAAACTCAGGGGACTCATCACGGACCGCGACATCGTACTCAGGTGCGTTGCCGAGGGCTTGGACGCCAGGGAGGTCAAGGCCATCGACCTGGCCCAGGGCAATCTGCGCTGGATCGATGCTGACGCCAACATCGACGAAGCCATTGCAGTGATGGAGCAGTACCAGGTCAGGCGCCTGCCGGTCATTTCCGACCATAAGCTGGTGGGCATCATCAGCCAGGGCGATATTGCCCGCAACTACTCGGAAGAGCGCGTCGGCGAACTGGTGGAACACATTTCGGCCAAGAGGCCCATGGAGAACATGGCCTAGTGCCGAATGCGATCAACTGCTGACTGCAATCGACCCAAGCGCCAACCGACCCAAGCGCCGCGACCTGGTCGCGGCGCTTGTCGCTTACCTGCCGTCACTTCCTTGCGCCGGGTCTCGGGTGACCGCAAAGCTACTTGACCGCAAAGCTACAAGAAGGCCTCGCGTCCGGTTCCCTCCCGAATCACCAGTTTGCCTTCTGCGATGGACACGAGGAGGCTCTTCGGCCTTCCGCTGAGTTTGACGCCTCCGGCCAGACCCCGGCTGGTGACCTCGACGCCGATGGTGGCCCCGCGCGCCGGAAGCTCGATTGCGACCTCCTCCGCAATGCCCAAAAGGGGGTTGGTGGAGAGATCGGTGTCGCGCCTGGCTTGCTTGCCGTTAACGAAGACCGTGACATTGTCCTCCTCAAAGCCGTCCTGAAGGATGATGAGCAACTCCTGCATGATGGACCGCCTCCGTTGGTTGCTGGCCTTCCTACTGCCACTACATCACTTATGCCCCGGGCCCGGTAGACCCAATCTCGCGCAGCCCGTGCCATAGTGTCGGTCCGGTAAGGCAAAATGTTCTGGGTGAACCACATCCCGCAGCGCCCTTCCCCGTCCCCTGCCACTCCGGGCGCCGTGATGCCCGGAAAAACCGCCGGCGGGACAGCCGGACAGACAGCCGCGCAGCCAGGCGGCAAGCCCGCCGGCAAGACCGCCGACGCCGTGGCCGAACAGATCGCGGCCCAGATCGCCGGCGAACTGGGAGCGAAGGCCTGGCAGGTCAAGGCGGCCGTGGACCTCCTCGACGGCGGTTCGACCGTTCCGTTCATCGCCCGGTATCGCAAGGAAGCTACCGGGACCCTGGATGACACGCAGCTCCGCGAGCTCGAGGAGCGGCTGCGGTACATCCGTGAACTGGAGGACCGCCGTCGGACCGTCCTGGAGGCGATCGCCTCGCAAGGCAAGCTGACGCCGGAACTGCAGGCCGCCGTCGTCGATGCGGACACCAAATCCCGCCTTGAAGACATCTACCTGCCTTTCAAAACCAAGCGGCGGACCAAGGCGCAGATCGCCCGCGAGGCGGGGCTGGAGCCGCTCGCCGACGCGCTGCTCAAGCGCCCGGAGCTGGATCCGGAGCGCGAGGCCGCCAAGTTCCTGAACCCTGAACACTCCATTGACGACGCCGCAGCGGCGCTGTCGGGCGCCCGGTCCATCCTGGTGGAGCGGGTGGCGCAGGACCCCGACCTCGCCGCAACACTGCGTGAACGGCTCTGGACCCAGGGCCGCATGGTGTCCCGGGTGAAGAAGGGCCAGGAGACCGAGGGCCAGAAGTTCAAGGACTATTTCGAGTTTTCGCAGGCGCCGTCGGGGATGCCGTCGCACCGCGTCCTGGCGCTGCTTCGCGGGGAAAAGGACGGGGTGCTGGAGCTGGATCTGGCTGAGGCTGAACCGTCCGACGACGACGCCCTGGCCGCCGCCCGCGGCCGCTACGAATCCGCCGTGGCCAGGTTCCTCGGGGTTGCGGACCGCGGCCGTCCCGCCGACGAGTGGCTCCTGCAGACCGCGCAGGTGGCGTGGCGCTCGCGGGTGCTGGCCCGGCTGACGGCCGACCTGCGCGGACGGATGTTCGCAGCCGCCGAAGACGAAGCGGTCCGGGTTTTCGCCGCCAACCTCCGCGACGTGCTGCTGGCTGCCCCGGCCGGAAACAGGGCCACCCTGGGGCTCGATCCCGGGCTCCGCACCGGCGTGAAGGTGGCGGTGGTGGACGGCACCGGCAAAGTGGTGGCCACGGACACTGTCTACCCGCACGCCCCGGCGCGGAAATGGGACGAAGCCCTGGCCACACTGGTCCGGCTGGCGCGTCATCACGCCGTCGAACTCGTGGCGATCGGCAACGGGACGGCATCCCGGGAGACTGACAAGCTTGCCCTCGAACTGATCAAGAAGCTGTCCGCGGGGTCAGCCGCGGAGTCAGCGACGGGGCAAACGGGCAACGCGGCACCGGGAACCCGGCCGCCGGAAAAGCTGGTGGTGTCGGAAGCCGGAGCGTCCGTGTACTCGGCGTCGGCGCTGGCTGCTGCCGAGTTGCCCGGCATGGATGTTTCCCTGCGTGGTGCCGTGTCCATCGCCCGGCGCCTGCAGGACCCGCTGGCCGAACTGGTGAAGATCGAGCCGAAGTCGATCGGCGTCGGGCAGTACCAGCACGATGTCACGGCGGCGAAGCTGGACCGCAGCCTGGATGCCGTGGTGGAGGACTGCGTGAATGCTGTTGGGGTGGACGTCAACACGGCGTCGCCCGCGCTGCTGAGCCGTGTGGCCGGCGTCGGACCGCTGCTGAGCGAGAACATCGTGGCCTACCGGAACGAGCACGGACCGTTTGCCAAGCGGAGCGAGCTGAAGAAGGTGCCACGGCTGGGCGCCAAGGCGTTCGAGCAGTGCGCCGGATTCCTGCGGATCACCGGGGGAGCGGAGCCGCTGGACGCTTCCAGCGTGCACCCCGAGGCCTACCCGGTGGCGCGGAAGATCGTCGCCGCCGCAGGCGGCAGGGCAGCCGTAGGAGGGGCAGGTACCGGCAGCCTCGCCGCACTTAACCCGCAGGACTTCGTTGAGGGCGCCTTCGGCCTGCCCACGGTGCAGGACATTATTTCCGAGCTGGAGAAGCCCGGACGGGATCCGCGGCCGGCATTCGCAGCGGCCAAGTTCTCGGAGGGGATCGAGAAGATCTCCTACCTCCGGCCCGGGATGATCCTGGAGGGAACCGTCACCAACGTGGCTGCGTTCGGGGCGTTCGTGGACGTCGGAGTGCACCAGGACGGGCTGGTGCACGTGTCCGCGCTGGCCAACCGCTTCGTGTCCGATCCGCGCGAAGTGGTGAAATCCGGACAGGTGGTGCGGGTTAAGGTCCTCGAGGCAGATCCCGAGCGGAAGCGCATCTCGCTCACGTTGAGGCTCGACGACGAACCGGCACCTTCCGGTGGCCGGCCGGCTGCAGCCGGTGGGCGGCAGGGCAACAATGCGCCGAGGCAGGGCACCAGTGCGCCGCGGCAAGGTAGCGACGCCGGTCAGCCGCGGAAGGATGCCCGCCAGGCGCGGAATGACGGCCGGCCCGCGAGGAACAACGGCCGTACCGACGCCACGCGGACGCCGCCGCCCAAGCCCGCTCCGGTGAACACCGCCATGGCCGAAGCGCTGCGAAAGGCCGGCCTGGGCAAGTAACCGCACCGCTCTCCAGACGCGGGCCGTGGCTACAGTGGACCCCATGACTTTCACGCGGCCCGATCCGTTCACCACGCGCCCCACCCTGCGGGGCACCTTCGGGATGAGCGCCTCCACGCACTGGATCGCGACGGCCACCGCGCAGGCCGTCTTGGAACGCGGCGGGAATGCGTTCGACGCCGCCACCGCAGGGGCGTTTGTGCTCCACGTTGTTGAGCCGCACCTGAACGGTCCGGGCGGGGACATGACCGGTGTGTTCGTCACTGCCGAGGCACCAGGCAAACCGGTGGTCCTGATGGGGCAGGGTCCCGCGCCCGCCGGAGCAACGCCCGGACACTTTCGCTCGGAGGGTCTGGAACTTGTCCCCGGCTCGGGTGCCCTCGCGGCGGCGGTGCCTGCCGCCGTCGACGCCTGGCTTCTGCTGCTGCGCGACCACGGGACGTGGGAGTTGCCGGCTGTGCTGGAGTTTGCAGTCGGGTATGCCCGGGACGGCCATCCGGTGCTGGGCCGCGTTGGAGCGACGATCGCGGCCGTTTCCGGGCTGTTCCGGGAGCATTGGCCCACGTCGGCCGAGCTGTGGATGCCGGAAGGCAGGGTCCCGGCCGAGGGCGAGTTGTTCCGCAACCCGGCCTATGCGCGGACCCTTGAGCGGCTTCTGGAGGCGGGGGCAGCAGGGTCCTCCCGGGAGGAGCGTATCGATGCCGCCCGCCGTGAATGGCGCGAGGGCTTCGTCGCATCGGCGATGGTGCGGTCCGTCCAGGCACCGCACAGGCACTCTTCCGGCACGGACCACCGCGGTGTGCTGGCAATGAGAGACCTGGCAGCCTTCGAGGCGGGCTACGAAGACGCCGCCACCATCGCATTCCGTGGCCACACGATCGCCAAGACAGGCCCGTGGGGTCAGGGCCCGGCACTGCTGCAGACCCTTGCGATCCTGGACGGGTTCGCCGACGAACACCTTGATCCGTCCACCGAACTTGGCGCGCACACCATCCTCGAGGCACAGAAACTGGCGCTCGCGGACCGCGAGGCCTATTACGGCGATACGGATGTTCCGCTCGACTATCTGTTGTCCGCCGAGTACGCCGCCGCGCGCCGTGCCTTGATCACGGAGCGGGCATCGTTCGAGTTCCGGCCCGGCCATGTTCCGGGACGCGAGCCGTTCCACCCTTCGCTGCGGAGGGAGTATGTGCCGCCGGCGCTCGCGAACGACGACGCCGGGCCAGGCCTTCGCGGGAGCGGTTCCAGTGCCGGCGTGGGTGAGCCGACAGTGCTGGCGACCGGGGAGACGCACGGCGATACCTGCCATATCGACGTTGTGGACCGCTGGGGAAACATGATCTCGGCGACTCCGTCCGGCGGTTGGTTGCAGTCCTCCCCGGCGATTCCCGAACTGGGGTTCTGCCTGGGCACACGGCTGCAGATGACCTGGCTCGAACCCGGAACGCCCTCCACGCTGACCCCGGGAAAGCGCCCCCGCACCACCCTGACGCCAACGCTCGTGCTTCGGAACGGCAGGGCTGTGACTGCGCTGGGCTCGCCCGGCGGGGACCAACAGGATCAGTGGCAGCTGCCATATCTGCTGCGGACGATTGTTGGCGGCTACTCTCCGCAGCAGGCAGTCGATGCGCCCACGTTCCATACGACGTCGATGCCGGGGTCATTCTGGCCCCGCACCTGGGAGCCGGGCGGCGCTGTGGTGGAGGACCGGTTAGGCGACGGCGTCATTGCGGGTTTGGAGCGTCGCGGCCACCGGATCACGCGGGCTGGTGACTGGGCGCTGGGACGGTTGTCCGCCGTCGTGCGCGATCCTCTGACGGGGGTGCTGCAGGCCGCCGCCAATCCGCGCGGTGCGCAGGGGTACGCGGCGGGTCGCTAGGGGGTGATCCTACTCGTGGGGAGGCCAGCCCATCATCTCGTTCAGTGCAATGACATTTCCCTCAGTGTCCTGGAGGAACGCTGACTTCACGGCGCCGAAATCCATTACTTCGCCCTCAGCTTGGCCTTCGACGCCGGCGAAGCTTCCGGCGCCCGGCGGCTGGAATCTGGCGCCACGGGCTTTTAGCTCCTTCACGAGATTCTCGATGTCTTCGACCATGAAGCTGATCATTGGATAGGCCGGGGGAACCCTGTCCGGGAGCTCGGTGAGGGCGATGCTCGAGCCGGAGGCCGCTCCGAAGACCATGGGATCGTCCGTTGGTCCGGTGAGAAGGTCGAGGCCAAGGACATCGCGGTAGAACTTCCGGGCACGGTCCCCGTCCTGCGCTGGAAGGATCGGGTTCACGTAGAAGCGGTTCAGCATGGCGAGTCTCCTTGTTCCAAGGTGTGAGCGTCCGCCCTTTGATTCTTGCAGAGAGGGCATTCTTCTTCACCTGGTGTGGCTAGCTCGTCCGGCCCGGTGGACAGAGCTGGGCCGATTTGGGCGTTGTTCAGCATCGGAAGTATCTGTTGCGTTGGGGTTTTTGGCGTGGGTCGATGTGGGGTGGCGGGATGAACCACGGGATGCCGCTTTTGACCTGGATGGTCCATTGCTCCTTGTGGATGAGGTGGTGGTGATGGCTGCAGAGGAGGGTTCCGTTGTCGGCGCTGGTGTTTCCGCCGTGTGACCAGTAGGTGATGTGGTGCGCTTCGCACCAGGGGGCCGGGATGGTGCAGCCGGGGAAGGCGCAGCCCTGGTCGCGGGCGGTGATGGCTTTGCGGATGTGGGGCGGGAAGATCCTGGTGGTGCGGCCGATGTCCAGGATGCGGCCCTGGCTGCCGAGCAGGACGGGGATGATATCGGCATCGCAGGCGATCTTCCGGACCATGGACGCCGCGACCGGGCCGGTGAACGTGAACGACCCGGTGCCGGGGAGCCTGCCGGTGTTTCCGGGGTTGAGGGTGGTCTCGTTGGTGTGGTCCGGGTCCCAGGTTCCGGCTGGCGTAGTAGTGCCGGTGCCGGTGCCGGTGGCCGCAGGTCGGTAGCGGGGGCCTTTGGCGGTGGTGTTTTCGAGGCGGTCCAGGAGGTCGCGGTAGTCGATGGTGACCATGACCTGGGGGCGGAGTCCTCCCGCCGCCGGCAGGCCTCCGGTGGTGAGGGCTGCTTTGCAGGCGCCGACCAGGCCGTCCAGGAGCCGCTGCTGCCGGGTCCGCCGGTCCAGATCGGCATCAGGTGCGCCGCCGGTCCCGTCGCCGCTATCCGCTGCACTGTCTGCGTTGTTGCCGGCGTAACTGTCCGTGCCGTCGCTTTCCTCAGCGCCGCTGGCCTGGGTCCGCGGGTTGGTGGCGGTGTTCATGACGGTCATGAGGGGTTCGCATTGGTCCGGGGTCGCGAAGATTTCGATGTGCTGCAGGCCGCGGCGGGCCTGCCGGAGGAAGACACCCTGGCGGCGGCGGAGTTCTTCCTCGGAAGGCTCCGAACCGTCCTGGTCGATCGCATCGGTCCAGCGGCGGGCGACCCGGGTGAGGAAGTCGATGTCGTATTCGGCCGCGGTGCGGGTCAGGGCGTGTTCCATCCGGGCTGTGGTGTCCTCGGTGGCGTGGTGCCGGACCCGGTCCAGGGCCAGAGTGATGATGGTCGCGGGGCGGGACGCCACAGTCCCGGCGGCAACGGCGGCGGCGAGTTCGGGCCGCTCCGGAGGCTCCGTGTGGCCGGCAAACCCTGTCCGGGGCAGCGCCGCGGACGCGAGACTGATCCGGCGTCGGGCTTCGGGGGCGCTGATCCGCAGCCGTGCCCGGAGGAACTCGGTGGCGTTCCGGTATCCGTCATCAGCCGGGTCCGAATTGGCGGGGTTCGGCGCCGGGGGCGCCTCATGATCCGCTGCGGCCGCTTCTGCGCCCCATCCGGTGACCCAGCCGACGCCGGTGCTGGAGCCTGAGCCGGCTGCGGCTGAGCGCGCAGCCACTGCGGCTTCCCGACGGCTCCGGTCCACGGCCCCGGCCGCGACGATCTGCAGGTATTCCGCGGCCCGGGAGATTTCCTCGACCTTGTCGGCGAAGTCCGCGGCCTCGCGGAAGCTCAGCAGCGCGGTGTCGTCGACCGCCGTCGAAGTCAAGGTCCTGAGGAGCTCAAGGCACCGCGCCAGATCAACCGACCCGCCGCCGTCGGACGCTAGAGTTTCCGGTGGTCCCGCAGGGACACTGCGCAGGCCACGGACCCGTGCGGCCGGAGGCACAACAGAGGGCTGAACAGCAGCAGCAGCATCAGCGGGCAGCTCGGCCCACCGCAACGCCCCTCCTGCTGCAAGATCCCCGATGCCTTCCATGGGATAACTCTGCCAAAGGGGTCAGACATTTTAGGCCTGCGGACAGTCAGGACGCTCTAATCCAGTGAAGAGTTCGAACGACTAGATCCGTACGCGCCCAGCCTCAGCCCCGAGCACCCGCGGCCGGCCGAACCGCGTCCGGACCCCGGGGGAGAACAGCACGGAGTCGGGCGGCCCTGTCACGTTGAGGCCGGCGGCGCTGACCAACCCGTCGTCCAGGACCGTCAGTTCAGCCCGGTACAGCGGCCACGCCGAATGGGTGTTCGGAACGTAGAGCGTACGGCCGCGGAAGCGGGAGTGCAGCCCGAACCTGGCCGTGAGGTGGACGGACAAGGGATCCGTCGCGACGTCGTCGAACGCCGGAATAACCGCGAAATTGCTCGTCGCGCCGCGGCGGAACCTACGCACGGAATAGCCGGTGCCCGGGCTGCCGGGTTGGGCCGGGCGGAAGCGGGTGTGCGACCACACGTAGGGGATCCCGGCCGCGCGGGCGGCCAGGACAACGGCCAGCCGGTCGGCGTCCAGGCTCAGGAACACTACACCCCGGGTGCCGTCCGGTTCCCGTGAGTACAGGCGGACGTTGATTTCGTTGAAGTCCCCGAAAAACGGCACAGGGGGCCCAAGGCCAAAGCCCGCTTTCTGCATGCGGAACCCGATCAGCCCCACCCAGGCGGACCCGTCGAACACGTCCGGCACCACTCCGGACGGCATGAATGCCGCCGACTCCGCCTCGGGGATGCGCCAGTGCAGGAACACTGCATCGGTCCATCGTTGCTCCATAAGGACAGGGGCGGGCAGCTCAGGCGGCTCAGGCCACGGGTCAGGCAGGCTCGCAGCCTGCATCTCCGGCTCAGTCATCCTGCGAGCCTAGCCGAGCCGCCTGAAAGCGCAGAAGGGTGTTAGCCGGCGGCCGAGCTCGCGGAACCGGCCGAGGCCGCCTCGCCTGCGGGCTGTTTCTGCCAGGGCCAGCGGCCGGTGATTTCCAGCTCCAGCGAGAAGCTCAGGAACGTCCGGATGAGCACAATGATCGCAAGCACACCCACGCTTTCGAACGTGGGTGTGACCGCGACCGTACGGATGATGTCCGCCGCCACCAAAAGCTCAAGTCCCAGCAGGATGGAGCGCCCCAGAAGTTGCCGGTACGAGCGGTAGACGGAGAGCGGTTCGGCGCCTTCCGGCAGGCGCTTCGGCTGGAATCCGCGCACGGCCATGGGGATGGAGACGACGGCGCCGATCACCATTACGGCGACGCCGGCAAAGTCCATGAACCTGCCGACCGTCTCGATGATGTGCTGAAAATCCACTGTTCCCCTTAGAAAGCTTCGGCTACAACTTCGGACACGGAGAAGCGCACATCACGGGTGCCGGATGCCTTCGCCGGCCAGGATGGCGCGGTACCCCTCACGGAAAGTGGGGTAGGCGAACTCGAACCCGGTGCTGCGGAGCAGGGCGTTGCTGCACCTCTTGTTCCCGCCGCGGGACGGTTCACCAGCAATGGCCGACGCCGGCTGGGGGAGTCCCAGCTCGGCGGCCAGGAAGCGCTGGACCTCGCCGAGCTCGGCGGGGTCGTTGTCCACCCCGAGGTACACGGGACCGGGGTCTGCGGCCATGGTGCAAAGGTGCACGATGGCCGCCGCGGCGTCATCGCGGTGGATCCGGTTCGTGTAGCGGGGTTCCGCCGGGGCCTCAGCTGTGCCTTCACGCACCTGGTCGATGAGCCGCGTCCGCCCCGGGCCGTAAATGCCGCCCAGCCGGAGCACGACGGGGGCGATTCCGGTGCCGGTCAACCGCCTGTGCAACAGTTCCTCCGCCTCGCGGATGATGCGGCCGGAGAATCCGCCGGGTGCCGGCGTTGTGCTTTCATCCACCCAGCCACCATCCGCATCGCCGTAAACGGCGGTCGAGGAGACGAACAACACGCGCCGAAGCGGCGAAGGTGACGGCCCGCCGTCGTGCCCGCGTGCGCGCTCCAGCGCATCGAGCACGTTCGCCAGCCCGTCCACGTAGGCGGCCCGGTAGGCGTCCTCGGTGGGGGAGTCGGCCGCAACGGCGACGACGACGGCGGTGGTGTCCGCCGGGATGGGCGGCAGCGCCGCCGTGGTCAGGTCAGCCGCGACACCTTCGATGGCGGCCGGAAGCTTGTCAGGCGACCGGCGCCAGCCCACCACGCGGTGGCCGGCGGCAGCGAACAGCAGCCCGGCCTCGGTACCAAGATCGCCGCAGCCGGCCATAAGAACAGTCATACGGGCCAGTCTGCCAGAGCTGCCCCAACGGCTCGGCTAGGCGCCGCTAACCACGCCTACGGCGCAGGAATCGGGAAGAACAGCCGCGGGTCCTGGAGCAGTGCCGGGTAGTCGAACGATGAGCGTTCCACAACCTCGGTCACCTGGAAGTTCCGGGCGAAGCGGCCGTCCACCGTGATGGGGCGGCCCTGGACCTTGCCCATCGCAAACGTGGCGCCGCCGTCGAACGGCACCGCGATCGGCGAATTGCCGGGGAGGGTGCGGAAGGCCTCTTCCTGCAGCTGGCGCTTGCGGGTGGGCTTCTTGACGAGCTGCTTGGGAGGCCGCTTCTTGGGGTTTTTGGGCGGGCGGCGCGAGCCGGAGTCGGCGTAGACGAACTCGTATTCGTCGGACTGGGCGGCGGCCTTCGCGGCGCGGCCAACCTCCGGCAGGCTGATGGTGTCCAGCTTTCCAGGGTCTATGTCTCCCACCAGGGCGCGCAGGATCCAGAGCCGGTCGCCTACCGGATCTTCCGGGAGGAACTCGTGCCGCGGTTCGGGCCAGACGTACTCCAGGTCCGCCGGCGTTCCCGGGAACAGCTCACTGTAGAAACGCGGTTCCTTCTGCAGCAGCCGGGAGCGGTGGCTGAGGTGGAGGTCCGGCTCGCCGAGCCACGGCGGCATGGCGATCTTGGCCGCGTACGCGGGGTGATCTGCCTGGGGCGCGAATTCGAGGATCTTGGCGCGGGTGGTGTCTTCGCCGCCGCGGGCGATCCATTCATCCGCCATGGCCAGGCCGTACATGGTCAGGGCGGGGACGTAGCCCATCCACATACGGACGGCCGGGTGCGACTGCCAGCCGTACTCCGGGATCACCAGCGCACGCAGGGTCTGCAGCGCCTCGACACGCTGCTTGCCGAGCCGAACGCGGTCCAGGACCGCGGCGCTCTGCTGGAAATCTGGATAGGGAAGGAAAGTCTGCATTCTTCAAGTGTGGAGGTGCCGGGGTCCCAGACCAAATGCCGCAGGCGCCCACACCTCGCCCACACCTTGGCCGCCCATCGGGTAGGCTGTCAGCGGTTGGCAAAGGGGCGCGGCGTAGTCTACTGGACCGTATGGTGAGACGGCGGCGACAACACGGTCACAATTTCACTAAGATGACCCCAAGCAGTTCCCCCCTCAGCCCACCCTCCGGAAGATACGACATGACACTTACCCAAGCAGTTCCGTTCACTCCGAAGTTCGGACAAATGCTGAGCCCGGAAGCCAACGGCATCCTGGTGCTTGATGAGTTCACCCTGGACCCGGAAGCGGCCCGCAAAGAGCAGCACGGTTTCCGCGCCGCCATCGGCTCTGTCGCCCTCACTCTTCGGCGCATCGTGGCCCTCCGCCTGTTCATCGCAGTGGTGGCCATCGCCAACCTTCCCCTGTTCCTCCTGTCCACCGGCTGGTGGATCTACGCCGTATCCCTGGCCGTTGTGATCGGCGTGCATGCAGGCGTTTCGTGGCTGAACAAGCACGAGCCGAAGGTCCGCCAGCGCCACTCGCTGGAACTGCACCTGCACCGCGAACGCAGTGACAACTACCGCAAGGTGCGCGACGCCGTGAAGTTCGTGATCGATTCGCCGGCGCGCATGAACGAGCACCTTTACCTGGAGCTCCTGGCAGCCAAGCGCGTGGCCCTGCACCTGCACATCGGCACGGTGGCCGTCCTGGACACCAGCGACGACTCCGCCTGGAAAGTCCGGATCGTCCGGGAACTGCCGCAGGCTACGTACCCGCATGCCAGCCTGAACTGACTTCATCTGAACTGACTTAAGAAACAACGACGCCGGAGCTCCCCGCCAAGGGAGGCTCCGGCGTCGTGGTTTATCAGGAGTCCTGGTTCAGGACGGTTGCAGCCTTAAGCGGGCAGCTGCAGAACCTGTCCTCCAAACACCAGGTCGGGATCCGCGATGGTGTCAACGTTGGCGTCGGCAAGGGTTTGCCAGCCGCCGGTGATGTTCAGCTTTTCCGCGATGGTGCTCAGGGTGTCGCCAGCCTCTACCGTGTAGGTTTCGCCGCTCAGCGGCACTTCGGCGGCGTGGCGCGGTTCGGCCTGGACGGGCGCCTGGGCAGGTGCTACTGCTGCCGAGGCCGCCTGGACAGGTGCCTGCGCGGCCTGCAACGGAGCCTCGGTGGGGGCCGGGCTGACGGGGACGCTCGGCGCGGGTGCGCCGCCGCCGCCGCTCAGTCCCAGCTGGGCTGCACAGGCGGGCCAGGCGCCCCAGCCCTGGCTGGCCTGGACGTTTTCAGCGACGGCGATCTGCTGCTCGCGGGTGGCGTCCGCCGGTGATCCGGTGCCGCCGTAAGCGGACCAGGTGCTGGCCGTGAACTGCAGCCCGCCGCTGAAGCCGTTGCCGGTGTTGGTGCTCCAGTTGCCGCCGCTTTCGCACTGGGCAAGGGAGTCCCAGGTGCTGGCGCTCGTGGCAGTGGGGGCAGCCGCACTGGCGGCGGTCGCGGAGAGTGCGAGCCCCGCGGCCGAAACGGCAGCCAACGTGACTCCGCGGCGCGCAACGGTTCCCAATTTGGATTTGTTCATGCGAGTGGAAGTGTTCATGGGGGTGGATGCTCCGAAAGGGCCACCTGCGCTCGGTCCGTCCCCGGACGTTGTCGCGCCACTGCCCGCCCCTGACAAACTAGAGGTCATTTACGGTGTCTGCCGGCCGGGCAGTTACTGGTGGTGGCAGCACCGGGCATTCGATGTCCCGCTCGGCGGGATCACGTTCCACGCTAAGACAGTGCCGCCGCGTTATCAAATCGAAATAGTTACCGCGCGTGGCGTGATGGCTGCGGCCCGGGATCACACGCCCAGCGCGGTCGCCAGGTACGGCGCCGTCCGGCTCTGCTTGGAACGCGCGACGGCGGCGGGTGTCCCGGACGCCACAATCTCACCGCCGGCGTCGCCACCGGCCGGGCCGAGATCGATCACCCAGTCCGCTGCCGCCACCACGTCCATCTCGTGTTCCACCACAATGACCGTATTGCCGGCATCCACCAGTCCGTGCAGCTGGGCCATCAGCAGCTGGACGTCCGCGGGGTGGAGGCCCGTGGTGGGCTCGTCCAGCAGGTACAGGGTGTGTCCGCGGCGGGCGCGCTGGAGTTCAGTGGCCAGCTTGATCCGCTGTGCCTCGCCGCCGGACAGTTCGGTGGCGGGCTGGCCAAGCCGGAGGTAGCCCAGGCCCACGTCGCGCAGCGTCTGCAGGCTGCGGGCCGCGGCCGGGACGTCGCCAAGGAATTCCGCGGCGGCGTCCACTGTCATGGCCAGCACCTCGGCCACGTTCTTGCCGTTGTACGTGACTTCAAGGGTTTCCGGGTTGTAGCGCGAGCCCTGGCATTCGGGGCAGGGGCCGTAGCTGCCCGGGAGGAACAGGAGCTCCACGGCCACGAACCCTTCGCCCAGGCAGGTCTCGCAGCGGCCGCCGGCAACGTTGAAGGAGAACCGTCCCGCACCGAAACCCCGGGCGCGGGCCTCCTCCGTGGCGGCGAACTCCTTGCGCACGGCGTCAAAAAGCCCGGTGTAGGTGGCCAGGTTGGACCGCGGCGTGCGGCCGATCGGTTTCTGGTCCACCCGGACCAGCCGGTCAATCCGGTCCATACCGCTGGTTTCGCCCACAGCCTCGGCAACATTCAGCTGCCCGTTTGATTCATTGTTCTCGGATCCCAGGTCCCCGGGTCCGGCAGCCGCCTCCGCTCCGGGTTCCGGGTGCAGCCGTGCCCCCACCACCTCGGCCAGGACCTGGCTCACCAGCGTGGACTTGCCCGAGCCCGAAACACCGGTGACCGCGGTCAGGATGCCCAGCGGGAACTCCGCGTCGAGATCCCTGAGGTTGTGGCGGCTGATGCCCTTCAGCCCCAGCCAGCCGTCCGCCTCCCTGACAGCAGGTTTACTGACCGCAGGCTTACCGGGCGCAGCGCCGCCGCGGCGCGTACCGCCGTCGTGCGTCCCGTCGTTTCCGTCCGGGAACAGGAAGGGCCGCGTGACCGACGACTCGACCTTGGCGAGCCCGGCAACGGGGCCGCTGTACAGGATCTCGCCGCCGCCTTCACCGGCGCGGGGACCCACATCAACAAGCCAGTCGGCACGGCGGACCACGTCCATGTTGTGTTCCACCACGAATACCGAGTTCCCGGAGGATTTGAGCGCTTCGAGCACGGCCTGGAGCGGTTCGGCATCGGCGGGGTGGAGCCCGGCGGAGGGCTCGTCCAGCACGTAGACCACGCCAAACAGGCCGGAGCGCAGCTGGGTGGCGATCCGCAGCCGCTGCATTTCGCCGGGGGAGAGCGTGGGGGTGGCGCGGCCCAAGGCGAGGTAGCCCAGGCCAAGCTCCAGCAGGACGGTGATCCGCAGCAGGAGGTCGCGGGTGATGGCGACGGCAACTTCGTTGGTCTCGCCCGAGGCCGCCGCACGGCTTGCCGTCCCGGCGTCCTTGAGTTTGCTCGTGGGCCGGATGATCTCGGCCAGTTCGGCCATGGGCACGGCGTTGAGCTCGGCGATGCTCCGGCCGGCGAACGTCACCGCCAGGGCGTCCGGGGTCAGCCCGCTTCCGCTGCAGCGTTCGCACGGTCCCGTTTCCATAAAGCGGAGGACGCGCTGGCGCATCGTGTCGCTCTTGGAGTCGGCCAGGGTGTGCAGCACGTAGCTCTTGGCGCTCCAGAAGCGGCCCTTGTACGGTTTGGCCACCCGGTCACGCTTCGGTGTCACTTCCACGACGGGCTGTTCCTCGGTGAAGAGGATCCAGTCGCGGTCCTTCTTGGGGAGCTTCCGCCACGGAGTGTGGACGTCGTAGCCCAGGTGGCTGAGGATATCGCGAAGGTTCTTGCCCTGCCATGCGCCGGGCCACGCGGCGATGGCGCCGTCGGCGATGCTCAGCGAGGTGTCCGGAACCAGCGAAGATTCACTGACGGTGTGGGCAATGCCCAGGCCGTGGCAGACGGGGCAGGCGCCAGCGGCCGTGTTGGGCGAGAAGGCGTCCGAATCCAGCTGCGCCGTACCGGCCGGGTACGTGCCGGCGCGGGAGAACAGCATGCGCAGCGAGTTGGACAGCGTGGTCACCGTGCCTACGGTGGAGCGGCTGCTCGGCGTACCGCGCCGCTGTTGGAGCGCGACGGCGGGAGGCAGCCCGGTGATCATCTCCACCTTGGGGTTGTGCCCCTGCTGGATGAGGCGTCGCGCGTATGGCGCCACGGACTCGAAGTAGCGGCGCTGGGCCTCGGCATAGATGGTGCCGAAGGCGAGCGATGACTTGCCGGAACCGGAAACACCGGTGAACGCGACGATGGCATCCCGGGGCACGTCCACGTCCACATTGCGCAGGTTGTTTTCCCGGGCTCCGCGGACCCGCACAAAACCATCTGTGGCGTGGTCCGGAACCAGGAACGGCAGATCGGAAGCATGCTGTTCAGTGTGCATTCATTCGACTCTATCGGTGCCGGAGCGATGCGGGCATATCCTTACCGGATGGAAACTTACGACGGCGCGCCCGAACCCTCTAATGCTGAACAGCCGGACGCCGAAGAACCCGTTGCCGAAGAACCGAGCAAGCTGTTGCCGGTGGCGGAGCTGCACCTCCACATCGAGGGGACGCTGGAACCGGAGCTGATCTTTGCCCTGGCGGAACGGAACGGAATCCAGCTTCCCTATGCGGACCTGGACGAGCTGCGCTCACGCTATGAGTTCACCGACCTGCAGTCCTTCCTGGATCTGTACTACGCCAACATGGCCGTGCTGCAGACGGAGCAGGACTTCGCCGACATGACCCGTGCCTACCTCGCCAGGGCTGCTGTTGCGGGCGTCCGGCACGCCGAAATCATGCTGGATCCGCAGGCCCACCTGTCGCGCGGCGTGGCGCTGGAAACCTGCGTGAACGGCGTGGCCTCCGTGCTGGCCAACTCCCTGGAGGAGTTCGGCATATCCACCCTGCTCATCGCCGCGTTCCTGCGGGATCTGTCCGAGGAATCAGCCCTCGGAGTCCTGGAGCAGCTGCTGGCAATGGGCGCGCCGATCGCCGGCATCGGCCTGGACTCGGCCGAGGTGGGCAACCCGCCGGCCAAGTTCGAACGGCTCTTTGCCCGGGCGAAGGAGGCGGGGCTGCGCCGGATTGCGCACGCCGGCGAGGAGGGGCCGCCGTCGTACATCATCGATGCGCTGGAACTGCTGGACGTGGAGCGGATCGACCACGGCATCCGCTGCATGGAGGACCCGGAGCTGGTGGAACACCTCGTGGCAGAGCGGGTGCCACTGACGGTGTGCCCGCTGTCCAATGTCCGGCTCCGTGCCGTGGACACGCTGGCCGACCATCCGCTGCCGGCCATGCTCGCCGCGGGACTGAACGTCAGCGTCAATTCGGACGATCCCGCGTACTTCGGCGGGTACGTGGACGACAACTTCGTGCAGCTCGAGACCGTGCTGGGATTGTCCGAGTTCGACCGGGTGCGGCTGGCTTCCAACTCCATCCGGTCCTCGTTTGCGGAGGAAGAGCGCAAAACCGAGCTGCTCGCGGAACTGGGCTACTCCTGAGCCGCTACCTCTCAACCGCGCTACCTTCAACAACTGTGACGCGGCCGCGCGCGCTGCGGGTGATCCACCACCCCAGCGCCGCGATGGCCAGGCCGATCGGTATTCCGTAGGGCGGCAGGCCCGCGTTGTAGCCGAGGATACCGGCCACTACGAAGGCCGCGCCCAGCCAGGCCGGAAACATGCGTGCCCGCCACCCGGCGATCCCGAAGACCATCCAGCCGAGGGCAAAGAGGACATAGCTCGAGAGCCCGCCCACTGCCAGCATTCCGGAGCCGCCCGCCAGGATGGCCTCCGGTGCGACGTCGGCGATCCACGGGCCGGCGAAGCCGTCGAACCACATGTTGCCGGCCATGTCCATGGTGCCCACCAGGGCGAAGCAGAAGGCGACGGCGCCCAGCGCTCCGGCGTCTGCGTGGTGCCTCAGATAAACGGAGACCAATGCCAGGAGCAGCCCGATGAAGACCACGAAGTAGAGCGCGTTGGTCACTTGGAAGGGGGTTTCGCGCATCATCGCAATCCGTTCCTTGCTGGTGTCGGCCGCAAGCAGCCGCGAGACATCGACGGCGGCGAAGGTGAGGCCTGCAACCAAAGCGATCGGTCCGGCGGCGGAAGCGAGTGGTGAGGACATCACTCCTCCTAACGGGGTTGGGTTGGGGATTAGTCAGGCCGGGGGCCCGGATGCGGTGCGGTTGAAGCGCCCGGAAAGCGGGCCGACGTCGGTTGCTTCCTTGGGTGCGGAGCGCCAGGCCGGTCGGTCCAGCAGGATGGTGGCGAGGGCTGCGGCGGCAACCACCACAAAATAGATCAACTCCGCGCGCAGTTCGTCGGGACCGGTGAAACCGTAGGATCCCACGGTGAAGGTGCCTTGGCTGTTGTGGAAGAGCAGTGTCAACAGCACGCTGCCGCCGGTGCGGTTGAACAGCCACATGTAGAGGAACGTGATGACGAACGTCGTGGGCAGGCCGATCAGGCTGAGCCCCCCGAAGATGATCAGCGGCAGGTGCCAGAGGGCCACGACGACCCCAAGGAGCGCCGCTGACTGCAGCGGCGACCGTCCGGCCTGGAGTAGCGGTACGGCGTAGCCGCGGAATCCCGGTTCCTCACCCAGCGGCCCGTCCATGGGGTTGACCAGGCGCACGGCGAACACCACCAGCAGCCCGGTCCAGGTCAGCTGGGACAGTCCAGGTGCGGCAGCGCCCAGCAGTATATTCACTGTGCCCGTGACCAGCACCAGCACGGCCGGGAGGAGCAGGGCCACGGCGTACCAGGCCCAGCCCACCCGCCAGCGGATGATCCGGCGGCCCCACACCCTGTAGCCGGCTCGCCCGTCCGCGAGGCCGATCACAATGACCGCGGCTGCCAGCGGACCGATCGGCAGGAACTCCATCGTGGGCATCATGCCCAGCGCATACACGGGCCAGGAGAGCCAGGAAATCACATACGAGAGAACAAAGAAGGCAGCCAGGCGGTGGTGCTGAAGCCAGTTGTGGAAGCGCGGCATGACGGCTCCGGACATTCAGGGCGGGTGCGTCCTATTGTCCGCCCATCGGCACCTGAACAACACCCCGGGGGGATAGCTTGGGAAGCCGGGCCAAATGCTTGCCGGGGCCCTCCATAACTGCTAATCCTGATGAAAGGGCAGCACCGAACGGTGCGTTCCAAGCCAGGGAGGGTGCAGCATGCCGCGCAAGAACCCGCATGTCGAGGAAGCCGACGAAAACAATCTTGAAGTGGCGAAGCCGAAGGACTGGGCCGCGGGAATTCCCGGGGTCTATCACTCCATGCAGCCGGCCCTGAAACACATGGGCGTGGGACGGGCCGGTAAGACGCTGCTGGGGCTGAACCAAAAGGACGGCTTCGACTGCATGAGCTGCGCCTGGCCGGATCCCGGGCACCGCAAGACCTTCGAGTTCTGTGAACAGGGTGCCAAGGCGGTCACCTGGGAGGCGACGCCCGTCGTCGTCCCGTCCGGGTTCTGGGCCGAAAATCCGGTCAGCGAACTGCGGGGGAGGTCCGAATACTGGCTCGGGATGCAGGGCCGCCTCACGGAACCGGTGTACAAACCGGCGGGGGAGGACCACTACCGGCCGGTCAGCTGGGACGAGGCGTTTTCCATCGTCGGGAGCAAGCTCCAGGGCCTGGACAGCCCGGACCAGGCCGCGTTCTACACCAGCGGCCGGACGTCGAACGAGGCCGCGTTCCTGTACCAGCTGTTCGTACGGGCGTACGGGACCAACAACCTGCCGGACTGCTCCAACATGTGCCACGAGTCCTCCGGCTGGGCCATGGGCCAGACCATCGGAGTCGGCAAGGCCACCATCTCCTATGACGACTTCGCCAAGGCGGACCTGATCATCATCATGGGACAGAACCCGGGCAGCAACCATCCCCGCATGCTCACCGCCCTGGAGGAGGCCAAGGAGGCCGGCTGCGAGATCGTTGCCATCAACCCGCTCCCGGAAGCCGGTCTCATGCGGTACAAGAATCCGCAGAAGGTCAACGGGATTCTGGGGCGCGGAACGGAGCTGGCGGACCAGTACCTGCAGATCCGGCTCGGCGGGGACATGGCCCTGATGCAGGCACTGTCGAAACGTGTGCTCGACGCCGAGTCGAAGCGCCCGGGCACCGTCCTGGACCATGAGTTCCTCCGGGAACACTGCCAGGGCCTCGACGAACTCAAGGCCCACCTGGCAGGGCTGCGGGAAGAGACGGTGCTGCGCGCCACGGGGCTGAGCAGCGTGGAAATCGACGAACTCGCCGAGCGGTATCTGCGGGCGGGAAAGGTGATCATCACCTGGGCCATGGGCATCACCCAGCATAAGAAGGCCGTGCCCACCATCAAGGAGATCATCAACCTTCTGCTGCTGCGCGGAAACATCGGCAAGCCCGGCGCCGGGGCGTCCCCGATCCGCGGCCACAGCAACGTGCAGGGCGACCGCACCATGGGCATCTGGGAGCAGATGCCTCCCGCCTTCCTGGACTCGCTCGCCAAGGAATTCAGTTTCGAACCGCCGCGCGAACCCGGCGCCGACGCCGTGGAAACCATCCGCAGAATGCGCGACGGCGGGATCCGGGTTTTCGTGGCGATGGGAGGCAACTTCGTGGCCGCCATCTCGGACACGCACGCGGCCGAGCCTGCCGTGGAGAGTACCGAGATGACGGTGCAGATCTCCACCAAGCTCAACCGCTCGCACACTGTCACCGGCAAGGAAGCGTTGATCCTGCCCACCTTGGGACGGACTGAAATCGACGTGCAGGAATCCGGTCCGCAGTTTGTGTCCGTGGAGGACACCGTTTCGGCCGTGCACGCCTCCGAGGGAAAGGTGCAGCCGGTGGCGCCCGGGCTGTTGTCCGAGGTGGCGATTGTCAGCCGGCTTGCCAGGGCCACAGTGGGCAGCCGGATCGACGCGGACTGGGCGGGTTTCGAACGGAACTACGACCTCATCCGGGACCACATCTCGCACGTGGTGGCCGGCTGTGAGGACTACAACCGGCGGATCCGGGAATGGGGCGGATTCGTGCTGCCCAACGGCCCGCGGGATTCGCGGACGTTCCGCACGCCCACCGGGAAGGCCATGCTCACGGTCAATGAATTGGAGTATGTGGAGCGGCCGGCAGGGACCCTGATCCTGCAGACCATGCGTTCGCACGACCAGTTCAACACCACCATCTACGGGCACAATGACCGGTACCGTGGGATCAAGAAGGGCAGGGACGTTGTTTTTGTCAGCCCCGAGGACATCGCCGAACTCGGCCTGGCCGACGGGCAGCACGTGGACATCCGCGGGGTATACGGGGACGGTGCCGAACGGGTGATCAGGAACTTCCGGGTGGTGTCCTACCCCACGGCAAGGGGATGCGCTGCGGCGTACTACCCTGAGGCGAACGTCCTGGTGCCCCTGGAGACCGTCGCCGAGGGCAGCCACACGCCGGTGTCCAAGGCAGTCATCGTCCGGTTGGAGCCGAGTTTGGCGTGAGCGCGGGCAGCCCCTTGCCCGCTTTGTCGAAGTAAATGAGCCACGGATCATCGCCTACGACGTCTACTTTTCAGCCGACGGCGCACGCATGAGCGTCCTCCACGTCCACACGGACGTGCCATCGCTGGAGTTTCACCTGAAGGTCGCCGGCCCGCAGTTCCCTCCGATTGCGCCCCTCGTCCAGCTTCGGACCATCGAAATCTTCGGAGCGGTCACCGAAGAGTTGGTGAAACAGCTCGAGGCGAAGACTCAACTGCTGGGCGGCACCGTGATTATCCACGACCTCCACGCAGGGTTCGCCCGCGTCCCGGCGGCCCGACGTGCACGCCAGTGGGCGTCACCGGCAGTCCTCCCGGCTCCTGTCAACGGGCCAAAAGTCCCATGTTTCCCCCACTAAGCTGAGACTCTAAGATCACTTGCGTCGCATTCTGCGTCATAGACGGTCACGACACACGTTGTTAACGCGCATAGTCGTCTCTATTTACAGTTCACTGGCAAAATGCTGAGTGATCACATGCTCGAAAGGACAAACATGCCCACGGCTATTGCAGACACCACCACGGTTCGACTCAAGTCAGTGCTCGACATTCTCGCGGAAAGCGTCCTGTCAGGTGAGACCCTCGGCGCAGGCGCCGTCCTGGCCCAGGCCACGGTTCGCGTCCCGCTGAACGAGAAGGAAAGTGAACTGCTCAGCGGAGGCATCCCCCGGGGACACAAGGCCCTGACCACTGCCACCAGCAAGCTGGTCAAGGCCGGCTGGCTCGTCAAGGGACGCAGCGGCTGGACCATCACGGACGACGGCCTCCGTGCCACCGTGGCGTTCCCGGATGCTGACACGTTTGCAACCGCGCTCGCCGAAGGCACTCCGGTGCCGGCTGACGTGCCTGTTCCCACGGAGCTCCCCGCCAAGCCCGCCGCTGCGAAGGTTGCTGCCGCGAAGGCTCCCAAGGCTGCTCCGAAGAAGAAGGCGCCGTCCAAGGCCGCCAAGGTGGTCGAAAAGGCCGCCGAGCTGATCGAGGACGCAGTGGCACCCGTGACGAAGGCCGTGCGCACGCGCAAGACCGCCGCCAAGCCGGTCAAGGCCAGCACGGAGCAGCCCGCCAAGGCCTCCGGCGTTGAGACGATCGACCAGCCGGAAGCCGTGGCAATCGCGGGCGACTTCAACGTGCTGCTGGGCGCCCCGGCGAACTGGGCACCCCAGTACGACGAAGCCCAGATGCAGCTCGATGCAGTGGACCAGCTGTGGAAGCTCACCACGGACCTTCCCGCCGGCCACTACACCTTCAAGATCGCGCTCAACCGTTCCTGGGACGAGAACTACGGTGCGTTCGGTGCGTTCGATGGCGCCAACCACGAACTGCACCACCCCGGCGGCCGGATCACGTTCAACTACGATCACCGGTCCCGGGACATCACCCTGGTCTAATCCGCGACAACGGTCTATCCGCGCAGGCGGTTTTGTTCCTGTAGGCAGCTGACCCTGATCGTCCTAGAATCAGAGCATTCAGGGTCAGCTCCCCAAAGGACCGGTGTGTGGCATGGACACCGTTGAGATTTCAGGATTGCGCATCGGCTATCAGCGCGCGGGCCAAGGGCCTCCGCTGGTCCTGCTCCACGGCGCGTACGAGGACAGCCGCGTTTGGCGTCCGCAGCTGGAGGGGCTGTCCGACGACTTCACCGTCATAGCCTGGGATGCCCCGGGCTGCGGCCGTTCCGACGATCCCCCTCCGGACTTCTCCGGCGGGGACCTCGGCGATGCCCTGGCGGGTTTCCTCCGGGAAGTCGCGCCGCGGAGACCCCACGTCCTCGGGCTGTCCTGGGGCTCAGGCGTCGCCCTGGAGCTGTACCGGAACCACTCGCACATGGCGGCGTCCTTGGTGCTGGCCTCTGCCTATGCGGGCTGGGCCGGCTCGCTGCCCCCGGATGAGGTGGAGCGGCGGTACGCGCAGATTCTGGCTGAGCTCGATCAGCCACCCGAACAATTCATCCCCGTGTGGCTGCCCACGCTCTTCACCGAGCGGGCAGACCCCGGGATCGTCGAAGAGATCAGCGCCATCATGGCAGACTTCCACCCTGCCGGCATGCGGGCGCTGCTGAGCGCGAGCGGACACGCCGACTATCGCGACGTGCTGCCCACTATCAGCGTGCCCACGCTGCTGCTCTACGGTGAAGAGGACGTGCGGTCGCCGCTGGCTGTCGCCCGCGAGATGCACCGCCAGATTCCGGGTTCACAGCTCGTGGTGATTCCCGACGTCGGGCACCTGACTGCCGCTGAAACGCCGGAGGCGTTCAACGCTGAAGTCCGCCGCTTCGTGCACAGCATTGGTGACTGAGACTTTTGAAAGCCGTCACGAGAGCCGGAATCAGAACCGCGTGGGGTCCGGGTGCGGTGGGGGAGGCGTTGGCGGGACCGGTCCGGGGTCCGGAATCGGCAGCGGCCCGGGCGAAGGCGCCGGCTCGGGTCCGGGCCCTGGCGGACGCGGCTCCGTGGGATCAGGCCTGCTGGGCGGAAACGGATTGTCCGGGTCCGGCGGGCCGGTGGGGCCGGGCTCCGGCGGGAACGGATCCGGCTCTGGCAGCGGTGGAATGGTCATCGTGAACTCCTTCTTCGCTGGTGTGGTGCCTTGGTTGGGAGACGCTCAGGTGTTGTGTTGCCGGCGAAAAACCTTCAGTTCCCACGGACGGAGCGCTATTTCCGCGTGTGTCCCGGTGGCCTCCAGGGGATAGTTTCCCAGGATCAGTTCAGCCGGGTAGTGGCCCAGTTCCGGCTCGTCTGCGCCGGCTTCGGCATCACCCCAGCCGCCGCCGTCGAGGGCGACAGTCCTGTCCTGCCCGGAGAAGTTGCCCAGCACCAGCAGCTGGACGCCCGGCGCCGAACCTGGTCCCGCTGCCGAACCGGGTCCCGACGCCGGAGCTGCAAGTGAGCGCCGGAACGCGTACACGTGGTCGTCGTCGGGGAGAAGCATGGTGAAGTCACCCTCCGCCACCACCGGCTCGGCATGCCGCAGGGCGATGACCTGGCGGTAGAAGCTGAACACCGAGTCCGGGTTGTCCTCCTGCTCCGCGGCGTTGATGTGGCTGGTGTTCGGGTTGACGGCGATCCACGGAGCGCCGGTGGTGAAGCCGCCATGCCTGCTGGCGTCCCACTGCACCGGCGTGCGGGCATTGTCCCGGTTCAGGGGTGCCAGCGCGGCCAGGACATCGGCGTCGGTGTGGCCCAGGTGGGTGGTGGCCTCGCGGTGGTGGTTGAGCACCTCGATGTCGCGGTAGTCGCTGATCGTCCCGAAGCTCATGTTGGTCATGCCCAGTTCCTCGCCCTGGTACACGTAGGGCGTGCCCCGGTGCAGGTGCAGGATCCCGGCCAGCATCTTGGCGGAGAGCTCGCGGTACGGCCCGTCATCGCCGAAGCGGGACACGGCCCGGGCCTGGTCGTGGTTGCCCCAGTAGAGGCTGTTCCAGCCTCGCTCCGCCAGAGCCTCCTGCCACCGGCCCAGGGACTGCTTCAGGTCCGTAAGCCGCAGCTTCTTGGGCCGCCATTTGTTGCCGTCCTCCTGGTCCAGCGCCACGTGCTCGAACTGGAACACCATGTCCACTTCGCGCCGCGCGGGGTCGGTGAACAGGACGGCGTCCTCCACCGTGACACCGGGCATCTCGCCCACGGTCAGCAGCGGCTTGTCCCTCCCTGCGAAGACTTCCAGGTGCATCTCGTGCAGGAACTCGTGGATCCGCGGCCCGGACATGAAGTGCGGGCTGCCGTCCCCGAACAGCATCCCGTCGGCCCGCGGTCCGTCCGGCAGTCCGGTGTCCTTGGAAATGAAGTTGATGACGTCCATCCGGAAACCGTCCACTCCGCGGTCCAGCCACCAGTTCATCATCTCGTAGACGGCGGCGCGGACCTCCGGGTTTTCCCAGTTCAGGTCCGGCTGCTTCCGGGAAAACAGATGGAGGTAGTACTCGCCGGTGACCTGGTCGAACTCCCAAGCGGGGCCGGAAAACGCGGAGCCCCAGTTGTTCGGTTCCGCGCCGGTTCCCGGTTCGGCGCCGTTTTCCGCAACCTCCCTGGGCGGCCGCCACCAGTACCAGTCACGCTTGGGATTGTCCTTGGAGGAGCGGGATTCGACGAACCACGGGTGCTCGTCCGACGTGTGGTTCACCACGAGGTCCATCACCAGCTTCATGCCACGTGAGTGCAGCCCGTCGGTCAGCTTCTTCAGGTCTGCCAGGGTGCCGAAGATGGGGTCCACATCGCGGTAGTTGCTGATGTCGTAGCCGTTGTCGTCCTGCGGTGACGTGTAGATGGGGGAGAGCCAGACGACGTCGACCCCCAGTTTCTGCAGGTAGTCCAGCTTGCTGATGATGCCGGGCAGGTCGCCTATGCCGTCGCCGTCTGAGTCCGCGAAGCTGCGCGGATAGATCTGGTAGACCACCGCCTTCCGGAACCAGCCGGGATCCGTGGTCACCTCGTCATCGGTGTCCGCCTCATCTCTGACAGGTGGTTCCGTTGCGGGGTCCGCGTGCGTGGTCATGGCCTGGTCTCCTCAGTTGCTTTCGGCTGGTCTGATGATTGGGCTCGGTTCGATTATTGTTCAGATCCTACGGGCAGGAAAGGGCTGCAGGGACGCACGACGGCGGCGCGGCTCCTTCCCGGGGCCGGCAGCCGGAGTGCGGTTCGCTCCGCCAATAACATTTGGACATCGATTGGATTTATTACTGGAGCGGGCGTTGGCGGAGGTTCACAATTGAGGAATTATTCGCGGTCTCATGAGATTCAGGAGAACAGATGCACCGCTCAGCACCCTCGGCCATCGCAGTCTCAGGGGCCCTATGCCTCGCCTTCCTGCTCGTAGCCTGCGGCCCGCCGGCATCGTCACCGTCGACGAACTCCCCGGACACCACTTCCACCGCTTCGGCAACCCCCACCCCGGCCTCAACTTCCCCGAGCGCCGCGGCCTCAACTTCAGCGTCCTCGGATCCTGAAACCGGCTGGAAGTCCTACACAACCGCGGACGGCCTGATCTTCGACTACCCGGCCGAGTGGAAGATCACCGATCCTGCCGGTGAACCTGCTTCCGGGGGCGTGTTCGTGAACATCACCAACGCCAACGGCAAGGACCTCGCGACGCTCCGGACGAACATGGTCACGGGCTCCGAATGCACCGAGAAGCAGCCGTTCGGAGTGTATGAATCCGAACCTGTCCCGGCACTCGAACAGAACGGAACCGTGCCCCGGTACACCTTCGAGACGCGGACGGACACCACCGCCACGGATCCGAAGCTGATGACCCTGTTCGCGTACGGCATCACCACGGCCCCCGAACCCAGCGGTACCGAAGCGTGCCCCATCTTCCACTTCTTCACGTGGCCGCCCAGCGGCGCCATGTTCGGCGGCGTCTACGACCCCTTCGACACCACTCCCGGCAACGAGATGCATGTGGACAACCCGGAGGCCTACATGGGCACCCAGGAGTACAAGAACATCAAGAAGATGATCACCTCGCTCCGGCCCGCCTCCTAGGCGAACCAGGCCACGCAGGAACCGTTGCGCACCGCGGGGCAACCCGCGGTGCGCAACGTTTTGGCGGCAAATTGACCCCGTCCCGGTCCACCCGCGGACGGCAGGGCCACAATTAATCCCTCAGCTTGTTTGAGGAGGATTGCATGCGCCGATCAATGAAGCCCGGCTATGGATCATCTGGACCGGCACGTTCAGGGGCCGCAACTGCTGCCGGGGCCTGCGTCGCGATGCTCCTGGCAGCCTGCGGACCGCCTGCCGCCCCGCCTGACACGGGATCCGCGACGGCCACCCCACCCAGCGCGTCGGCAAGCGGGACCACGAACGGAACTACCAGCGGAACTGCAACCGGCACGCCCACCGGGACGGCTGTCCCGCCAAGTGCGACGGCCGGCGTAACACAGACTGAACCGGCGCCGTCGGCAACGTCCCCGAGCCGGTTGCCGTCACCGACGGCGTCCGGCTGGAAGACGTTCACGACGTCGGACCGTGACCTGACGTTCGACTATCCGGGCGACTGGACCGTCAAGGATCCCGCCGGAACGTCACCGCTCGGCGGGATGTTCGTGGAGGTTTTGAATGCCGCAGGGAAGCCGATGGCTGTCCTGCAGACCAAGGTGGTCACCGGTTTGGAGTGCGTGCAGCAGTACCCGTTTACGGTGCTGGATTCTGAACCGATGAAGGTGTTGGCCGAGAAGGGCGTGCCGAACGAAAACGTGCCCCGGTTCATGTTTGAGACCAGGGGAGATGCCTCCGCTCCGGCCAGGACGGCTGAAACCATTGCGGCCTACGGCATCACCATGATTCCGGAGAAGGTAGGGACGCTGGAGTGTCCCATCTTCCTGCTGTTCAGGTGGCCGCCCAGCGGCGCCATGTTCGGCGCGGTTTACGACCCCGCAAACAATGCCACCCCCGTAGATCCGGCGCTCCCGTACTTGGAAAAGGCGAAGCTGTACGCGGACACCGGCGAGTACCGGAATATCCGGCGGATGATCACCTCGCTGCGGCCCGCAGGGTAGCTGCAGCGCTCCTTGACTCGCCCAATGCGCCCGCGCAGACTCGAATTAGGACGCAGTCCGATAAGTCGGAGTTCTGATGTACGCACTGGGGAAGCAGCGGCTCGTGAGCGGTGCGAAGGCAATTGCATCCGCCCTGGTAGCCCTGTGCGTCGCGGCGGGCCTGGCCGCGTGCACGCCGGGGCCGAACGCCGGACCGTCGCCGTCGGCCTCAGCCACGCGACCCACGCCCGGCGACGGCGGCCCTTCCGACACGAAGCCCGGTGCGGGACCATTCCCTACAACGCGCCCCACCGCGACGGTCACCGGGCCCTTGCCCGAAGAGACCGCAAGTCGTCCGCCGGGTCCCACCTCTACTGCCTTCGAACGGGCCCGGCGGGCCAAGGAAATCCTGGACACGTGCCTGGAGGGCGAGCTGACGTTCAGGCCGCCGTCGCCCATGCGCCAGGGCGAGACGAGGGAGTTCGTCCTGCACGTCACCATGGGCGATCCCGGGGCGGGCCATGAAGAGAAGATCCCCGGCAACAACCCGGTGCAAACGCGTGCGCCCATTGTCTGCGAAGAGATGCGGGCGGACCTGTCCGGCCCGGGCATGGACATTGAGCGGGCCGGAAATCCGAGTGGCGAGATGCTGGTCCCCGTGGAGGGCGTCGCGGAGTGGCGCTGGTGGATCACACCCAAGGAGTCGGGCCGGAAAACCATGGCCCTGCAGCTGTTCGCCACGGCGGAGGACGGTCCGGACCTGAGCCTGGAGACGTTCCGGGAAAACATCCAGGTGGAGATTGAACTCGGCTATGTGCTGAATGCGCTCGTGAAGGACTGGGCCCAGCCACTGGGCGTGACCATCCCGGTGCTCATCGGAGCCATTGGTGCCCTCCTTGTCTGGTCGCGCTCCAAGCGCCGCAAGGCCAAGCATGCCGCCAACATCAACCCGGAAGCCTGAGGGAGCGAAACCCCCGGTCCCCGCACTACATTGGAACCATGGCTCATGCTGCAGATCAGGACTCTGGCACGGACGTCCGCTTGCAGGCCCGCGTGCAGGGCATCGTCCAGGCGGTCGGCTTCCGGTACTGGACCGTGCGGAAGGCGGAGGAACTCTCGCTGACCGGAACGGTGAGGAACGACGACGACGGTACGGTCGCCGTCGTCGTCGAAGGTCCCCAGGCGGTGGTTCTGGAGTTCCGCCGCTGGCTGAGGTCCGGGGACGCGCCGGGGCGCGTGGACCACGTTGATGAATCGGTGTCGGCGGCAACAGGCGAGTTCAGCAGCTTCGACGTCGTGTACTGAGGACGTGTACTGATCGAACGCCGTTAGTCGCGCGCCGCCGCGAAGCGACGGACGAACTCGAGCACTGCCGGATGCGCCGGGTTGATCAAGTGGCCGCCGCTGACCAGTTCGCTCTCGGAGTGGGGCAGGGCCTCGGCCAGGCGCGCGTTGACCAGGCGGAGGACCTCCGGCGAATCTTCGGCGGAAACGAGCAGCGTCGGCTGGCGCAGCTGTCCGAGTTCCTCGGCACCCAGCTCTGCCTGCTTCTCGCTGAGGTCCAGGCCTTCACCCCTGATCTCCGCGAGGACGGCCGGGCTGGTGGCGGCGAACATGTCCTTGAAAGTGGCCGGCAAAGCCTCCCAGGCCTGGTCGCCAAGGGCAATACGAACGACGCTTTCCGCGGCCCGCCACGGATCCTTGGCGGCGGCGTGGAGCACTGACTTCCGCAGTTCCATTGCCCACGCGAGGGCCTTGGGGTCCATCCAGAAGACCGCCGGCTCAAGCAGCACAAGTGCCTGTACGAGTTCGGGAAAACGGTGGGCCAGGTAGAGGGCGATTTCACCGCCGGTGCTGCGTCCGATGACCACCGCCGGCGCAGCATGGAGGATTTCCAGGAGGGCGGCGGCATCGTCCACGTGCTCTGTCAGGCCAACGGCGTCGAACGGCTCGGGGCGGCCGCTGCGGTAGAAGCCCCTGCGGTCGTAGATGATGCACCGGCCGATCCTGCCCAGTTCCACGGCGGCGTCTTCCCACAGGAGAGCTGAGCTGGGCGTCCCGTGTATGCCCAGGACGGGTACGCCTTCGCCGTGCTCTTCGTAGTAGAGGTCAATGCCGTTGACGCTCAAGCGGGGCATGCTTCAAGCGTAGAACAGGGGACACCGCCGGTCGAGATCCGGTGGGTTGCGTCGGGCTGGCTGACCCGGTGCTACGCGCGTCCTTCCCGGTGCAGGGCTTCGTCGTGCTCGGCGTGGGCTTGCTTGATCAGGTCCATGAACTCGGTCTGGTTCCGGATGAGCCGCTTGTACTTCTCGGGGAGCTTCCTGAGCTCTGCCTCCTCGCGCACCATCTTGTTGAAAATCTCCTCACGCTCCGCGATGCCCGTCTCGTAATTCAGGTCCACGTATTCGGTGGCATGCCGCTTGGCGCCGGAGACCATGTTCTTGGCCTTGCCCTTGGGGCTGTAGATCGAGGCCAGGACCGTGATCACCAGCACGCCGATAATGATGGTCAGCGAGAGGCCGGTGCTGATCTCCAGGACATTCACGTGCTGCCCGTCGTTGATGAACGGCAGGTTGTTCTCGTGGAGCGCGTGCAGGATGAGCTTGACGCCGATGAAGCCGAGGATCGCGGCGAGGCCGTACGACAGGTAAATGAGGCGGTCCAGCAGTTCGTCGATGAGGAAGAACAGCTGCCGCAGGCCCATGAGTGAGAAGGCCGTGGCCGTGAACACGACGAAGACGTTCTGCGTGAGGCCGAAGATGGCGGGGATGGAATCCAGCGCGAAGAGGATGTCCGTTCCGCCGATGGCCACCATGACCAGGAGCATGGGAGTGAGGACGCGTTTGCCGTTCTCCACGGTAAAGAGCTTGTCGCCGTCGTAATGCTCCGAGGCCGGGAGCAACTTCCGGGCGAGCCGGACCACGAAGCCCTCACTTTCCTCCTCGTGCGAATCGGGCTTGAGCAGGTTGCCGGCGGTGATCAGCAGGATGAGGCCGAAGATATAGAACACCCAGGCGAAGCTGTTGATGAGGGCCGCGCCGAGGAAGATGAAGCCGGTGCGGGCGATCAGCGAGAACACGATGCCGAACAGGAGCACTTTCTGCTGGTCCGCCCGAGGGACCCTGAAGCTGGACATGATGATGAGGAAGACGAAAAGGTTGTCCACGGACAGGGCCTTTTCGGTGACATAGCCGGCGAAGTACTCGGTGCCCATGGTGGTGCCGCCGAATATCAGGACGCCAATACCGAAGAGGAGGGCAAGGCCCACGTAAATGGCGGACCACGTGGCCGACTCCTTGAGCTTGGGGGAGTGCGCCTTGCGGACGTGGAAGAAGAAGTCGAAGGCCAGCAGGCCAAAAATGCCGACAATGGTCAGAATCCATACATAGAGGGGGACCTGCATACTGGGTGCCTTCCTGTCGGTGCGGTGTTATTACCCTACCGGCCGGGTGTTACTGGGCGGTGTCGGCCCAGCCGCTGCGGGCCGGACCGCCGTCGGCTCCGTGCTCGCACAGCTGCAAGGCCACCCCCGCTGCCTGTGCGACCGCTGCGGCTGACGATTCCTTGGAGCCGGCACTGCCAGTCCCGGCGGCTAGCCCGGCCGCGTAGCCCACCATCAGCGCGGTGATTGGCGCGGCTGCGTGGGTCACCGAGCGCGCGGATTCCCCGGCCAGGTCCAGGATGAGTTCCCGGTCAAAGTCGAGGTCCAGGAGCTGAAGCGCCTGGGCCAGCCGGTGGCTCCATTGGTCCAGGATCTGCGCTTCGTTGTCGTTGACGGCCATCGTTGCTCCTCAGTCAGAAATAGCAGCTGTCAGAAATAACAGCAGTTCCCCCGAGGTTAGGCTGTAGCAGAAGCCCCGATCAAGGAGATCCCGATGACTGAAGCCACCATCCGCCACAACCCGGACCGCGAGCGCTTTGAAGTGCTTGTTGCCGGCAACGTGATCGGCAAGGCCGTGTACAAAACGTACGACGCCGGTGACGCACCGCAGCGGATTTTCTACCACACCGTGATTAATGAGGAATACGGCGGCCAGGGGCTGGCTGGCCAGCTGGCCACCGTGGCCCTGGATGAGACGGTGGGAGCCGGGATCAGCATTGTGCCGGTGTGCCCGTACATCAAGAAGTTCCTCACCAAGCACCCGGAGTACGCCGCCAGCACCACCGCCCCAAAGCCGGCGCACCTCGAGTTCCTCAGCGAGGCCCTGGCTCCGCACGCCCGGGCGTAAGTTGCCTGGACCTGGCTGCCCAACAACCGCACTTGGCCTTGAAAACTGGGCCCCCGTAGCGACTAGGCGCCCCCCGTAGCGACGGCATGTGGAGTAGCTAGGCGGCGATCAACGTCTCCCATTCGGTCAGCGGATCAACGGGCAGGTCTGCATCCGTGACGTGTTCCGTCCCTTCGGCAGAGTGAGGCAGGCCCGGAGACCCTGTCACGGGGTAGGGCATCCAGGGCGGTTCCCAGTCGTAGCCTTCGCTGGCGTAGCGGCGCCCTGACGGTGCCACCCAGCCTGGCGGTGCGTCGCGGCTGGCGCCGATGGGTGTCCAACCGGTGGTGTGCTTGAGCCGGTGATGCTTCCGGCAGGGCTGGCCGAGGTTGGAGATCCCGGTGGCGCCACCGTCGCGCCAGGCCAGGACGTGATCTGCCTCGGTATCGAGGGATTGGTTGCTGCACCCGGGGAAGGGGCATTTGCCATCCCGGAGCCGCAGCCATTGGCGCATGGCCGCCGGGATGCGGTAGCTGGTGCGTCCGATCTCCAGTGGTGCGCCGGTCCAGGGGTCGGTCAGTACGCGGTGGAACGACGTGGCGCCGTCTGCGACGAGCCTGCGGGCCATACTGGGCGGAATCGGTCCGTAGCCATCCAGGACGGCGGGTTCTTCGGTGGCGCCCAGGAGCGAAAGCACGGGCACGGTGACCAGGACCTGCGCCTTCGGTGACGGGACACCCTCGGCGACGCCGGCGAGCAGCCAGGAAACGGCGGTGTCGGCCCGGAGCTGGGAGAGGTTCCGTTGCTCGGATGGGCCTTGGAGATCCCGTGCCGCCGCAGTGGCGCGCTGCCAGATGGAGGCCGCACTGTCGGCGGGCAGGTAAGCGGAGAGCCAGGCCATGCCGTCGCGGTCCGGGGTGAACTCCAGTCGCCGGTCCCGAACGCTCGTGTCGTGGCGCTTTTCGATGCTGACGGGGTGGTGCCGCTCCCGCCAATTGCGTGCTTTTGCCCGGAACCGGGAAGGCACCAGGTCCCCCGCCGGACAGCCTCGCGCAGCATTCTCGGCGTCAGGGTCCAGAAAATGGGCTTCCAGTGCAGCAGCCGCGGCCTGGGGTACATCAGTGGTTTCGTCGACCATGATCCGGGCGTGCTGCCATGAAATGGTCCCGGCCTGCAGGGCTGCCAAGGTCAGTGGCAGGGCCGTGGTGAGCTGCCGGGTCTCCTCCAGGAATGCTCCCGCGGTTCTTTCGCTGACGGTCAGGACGCAGGCAACTTCGGCAACCAGGCCCATCTCCGCGGCAGATTGCTCCTGGGGCGACACCGCCGGGGAGGCCATGGCCTTGGTCGCTTGGACATACGTGTCAGCCAGCTGAACCTTGAGGGCCGCGCTCCGGGCGTCCAGACGGGCCAGCTCGGTAAGCCCATCCAAGCAGTGGTCGGCCAGCTGCCGAAAAGGATCCGCGCAGGACTCTTCGCTGAGGCGTTCGCTGTCGACAACGCGATACAGAGCAGCAACGGACGTCGCGACGGCGTCCAAGGCGTCACTTACTGCTGCATTTTCCATACACACAGCTTGACTCGAGGGTCTGACATTTAAGCGGTGCCAGCGGTGCGGCGGTGCCCGGCCCGCCGACGCGGTACCCGACGGCGACCGCACTGCAGGGACGGCCGCCGTCGTACGTGCTTGCTGCCAATGCCTTCCTACTAAACCCCAGGCGCGTATGCCTTGGGCAGCTTCAGTCCCCGCTGATCCATGAGCGTGCGCAGGCGGGTGGGGTAGTCGGTGATGATGCCGTCCACGCCGAGATCCATGAGCTGCGCCATGTCCGCAGGGGTGTTCACCGTCCACGGGATGACCGGCAGGCCCTGCTGATGGGCTTCGGCGATCATCGCGGGGGTGACGGAGCGGAACGTGGGGGAGACGACGTCGTACCCCTGGGCTGCCGCCACCTTGGCGAGCGAACCGTCGTAGTCGTCAATATCGATGCCACCAAGGTTGGGGCTGGCGCCCGACTGGCCCACCTGGAGCCAGGCGTCGCCGCTGGACAGGGCCACAAGGGGGAGCTGCGGGGCGATCTTCCTGGTCAGGTTCAGCGAGGACCAGTCGAACGACTGCACGCTGGTGCGCTCCGACATGCCCGCCTTGTAGATCTCGATGACCGCGGCTTTGGTGAGAGCTTCCATCCCGGCGCCGCCGACCATGCTGGATTCCACCTTGGTCTCCACGTTGAAGCGGACCTTCCCGGCACCGTAATCGTTGGCCAGCTGGAAGACGTCCTTGAGCTCGGCGATCCGGTTGCCTTCGATCACGTCCTGCTCCGGGTAGCCGGGCAACTGCGCGTAACCGCAGTTGAGGGTCTTGACCTGTGCCAGGGTCAGTTCGGCCACGCGGCGGCCCACGTAGGGGTATTCGGCGTCGCCCGGCGTTGCCGGTGCTGTGTCCAGGCACTTGCTGGCCTGGATGGTGTCGTCATGCCAGACGATGACCTTGCCGTCCTCGGTCAGGTGCGTGTCCAGCTCCAGCGTGATTACGCCCAGCCTGAGTGAGTTGCCGAACGCCGCCAGGGATTCCTCGGTCCACTCACCGCGGCCGCCGCGGTGGGACTGCAGGTCGAAAGAGCCGTTGCGTTCGTTGGTCTTGAGCGCGGTGTCCGACGACGGCACCGCTTCCGACTGCAACGCGTCCGACGGCGGCACGGCGGCTTCCGTCACAGGTGCGGCGACGGCGGGACTCGCCAGCGAGGCGATGAGGACGGCGGCGGCCGCGGCGGTCAGGACTGTGCGCATGTGGTTCCTCCTGGATGACAGGCCCCCGGCCGTGCGCCGGCGACCCGTCCACCCTACGCACGCGACGTGGACTGCCGCCTGCCGGGAGCTGGACGAGAGGTAAACAGCCCGGCGAGCAGCAGCACAGTCCGGGGGAGCGGCCAGATGAGGGCCAGCACGAGCACCGGCACCAGCGAGATTCCGACGTCGGGGAACTGGCGGACGATGACAGCCAGATTGGTCTCGAACCTGCTGGGCGCGTAGATGAGGCACAGCCACAGCGCAAACGCGTCGAGGGCCAGCGCCGTGACGGCGTAGGCCAGCAGGAACCACCGCTTTCGCGCCGGGGCGCGTTTTCGGACCGGAGCGCGTTTCCGGAACAGGACGGTGAGAGCCAGGGCCAGGCTCAGCAGTTCGGCCAGCAGCAGTGCCAACGAGACCACCCAGCTGTGGCGTTGCAGCCAGTCCTCCTGGACCACCGTCGGCGCCGGAGGTTGCCCGTGGAGAATCCGCAGGACGTTGCTGTCCAGGGCCTTAAGCCGTGAGGGAGCCGAGGTGTCGTTGGCGTTGACCACCAAGGCGACGCCAAGGCCGGAAGCCGGAACCATGGCCTTGAACGTATGAGTGTTTCCCCATTCCCCCTGATGCTCAAGGACCCGCGGGACGGCAACGTCGCCGTCGGCTGACTCCGAGAGCGGCCGGGTGAACCACCCCATGGCATACTCCTTGGACCCGTCCACGCGGACCCGTGGCGTGAGCAGGGCATGCACGCTTTCCGGCTGGAGGAGGCTGCGGTCGCCGTACCGTCCTTCGCCCAGGAGGGCCACCAGCTCATGGCCCAAGTCCTCGGCCGACGCGTACATGGTGGTGGACGGCATGCCGGTGGAAGGTGCGGGAACGTCGGTCTGGCGCCAGAATGCGCCGAACCACAGCGAATAGCCTGACGCCATGTTGTCTTCACGGGCAGCCGCCCGGGTGGGATGGCTGTGAGCCATGCCCAGTGGCCCGAAAACGTGCTGCTCCATGTAGGCCCCGAACGGCTGGCCGGAGACCGTCTGGACCAGGAGGCCCAGGACATTGAAGTTGGCACTGGCGTACCGGAAAGCTTCGCCCGGTTCTCCGGCCAGCGGGGAATCCGACAGGGCGCGGACACCTTCCTCGATGGCCTCCGGGCCCTCTGCGTCGGAAGCCTCGAAGGCGGTGTCCCCCGAGGCCATGCCGCTGGATTGATGGAGCAAATGACGGACCGTGATTGAGGCCGACCGGTTGTCCTTCAAGGTAAACCACGGCAGGTAGGTCCGCACCGGCTCATCCAACTGCAGCCGGCCGGCCTCAACCTGCTGCATCACGGCAATGGCAGTGAGCGACTTGCTGGTGGACGCCAGCAGCACGGGCGTCTGCGCGGTCATGGCGCGGCCGGAGTCATCGGCCCGGCCAAACGCCGCGGAGTGCACCTGCACGCCGTCCCTGACGACGGCAAGGGCTGCGCCCGGAATCCCGAGGACGTCTATCTGCTCGCGGAGGAAGGCATCCACCGCTTCATACGCCTGGTCCGGAGCTGCAGGGGCGGCTGCCGGCGCCCGGGCCGGGACAGCCATCGGGCTGGACCCGCCCGGAGCGCCGGCAGGAGTGCCGGCAGGAGTGCCGGCGGCTATGCCGGCAAGAACGCCGCCCGCAACGAGGCACGACAGGAACCAGCGCGCTGCCCACGAAGTACTTCCCATGCCCGCACCTGCAACTCGGCTACCGTCCCTTCACGGTATGGCCTGGCCCGGTGGAAGACAACGCGTCCGCTTAGAGCCCGTTGCGGACTATGGCTCCCTGGGCAACGACGACGCTGACTTTCTCCAGGGCGGAGGCGTCCGCCAGGGGATCGGCGTCCACCACGATGGCGTCGGCGAAGGAACCGCGCACCAGCCGGCCCGCAGTTTCGCTCCAGCCCAGCAGCCGGGCGGCGTGGACCGTCGCCGACCGCAATGCCTCCAGCGGGGAGAGCCCGGCCTCGGCGAGGAGGCGCGCTTCCGTGCCGATCGGCGTCACGTCGGTCCCGAAGGAATCGGTGCCGGCCACAATCGTCACGCCGGCGTCCTGCGCGGCACGGACGGCCGCCTGGAGAATCGGGGTGTACTCCTTGCCGCGGGCGGCGAGGATCGGGTTGGCGGACGCCGCCATACTGATGATGGCATCCATGGTGGGCGTGAAGTAAGTCCCGCGGCGGGCCATCTCGGCGATGGTCTGCTCGGTGACGAAGACGCCGTGCTCGATGCTGCGCACCCCGGCGCGGACGGCGCCGTCGATCCCTTCGGCGCTGTAGGCGTGGCACAGGACGCCCGCGCCCTTGGCAGCCTTGACCACAGCGGAAAGCTGCTCGTAGTTGTAGACCAGTTCGCGGGGATCCTGCTCAGGCAGCCCGGCGCGGGGATTGGCGCGGGTCTTGATGACTTCGGCGCCGCGCTTGAGGTTGACCCGGGTCAGGTAGGCGAGGTCGGTTGCCTCCTTGACACCCCCGGAGAGGGTGGCCAGCGGCGCGAGGTCGGGGTCGGCGAGGAGGGAGTCGCCCAGCTCCGGGGAGATGAACAGTCCTGCGGGAAGCATGCGGGGCGAGACGCCGGGGGCCCAGTCGGGGAGTGCCGCCAGCGCGACGTCCTGGTAGTAGCTGCTCGAACCGCTCCGGACGCTGGTCGCGCCGCCCTGCAGGATGGCGCGGGCATCGGCGAACGCGTTTGCGTGGACATGCACGTCGATGAGACCGGGGAGCACCCAGCGGTCCGTGGCGTTGAGGACTTGGGCGCGGCCGGCGACGGCGGCGACTGCCTTCCGTGTGGCGTCCCGGCTTCCGACGGCGGCGACCTTGCCGCCGTCGAGCACCAGCACGCCGTCGTCGACGGCGTCACCGGTCTTGGGATCCACGATGGTGCCGCCCTCGATGATCAGCGGCGGGTGTGCGATGGGGCTGCCCGGGTAGTTGGGCACGGACGGGCGCTCCGCGGCGTGTGCTGCCGGGGCCCCGCCGATCTGGGCGGCGATGCTCGCGACGGAGATCCCGGCGAGGGCGGCGGCGCCGGCCAGGATGCCGCGGCGCGGGACGTCGGCCGGCAGCTGCGGGGCGGAAGTGTGGTCGTGAAGGCACATCGTTGTCTCCTTGGGGAAAGCCGCCCTTGGGGCGAAGGCGGGTACTTAAACGTTACTTGGTATTCCAAAATCAGGCCAGAGGGGCGGTGCGGGTTCCGGCGCTGACACCTGATCTGTCTGAAATACCGTTCACTATCGCCGGTTTCGGTTCAATCGACCCTCGGCTGAGGCGGCACACCCTTCCGATGCTTGGTATTCCAAAGCCTTTTCCGCCCTGTGTGCCCGAAAAAGCCGCCGTCACGCCTGCCGCCAGTCTGGGGCAGCTCGGTGGCATGCTTGAGACGTCCACGTTTGCCTCACACCGAGGTATGAAGCCATGGCTGAAAGTGCTGACGCCGTCCTGCACGATGGATCGACCATCGCCGTCTCGATCCACGGAGACGGACCGCCGCTCCTGTTGCCGGCAAGCCTCGCGGTGCACACGCCGGCGGAAGCCGAAACGCTGCGGCAGTGGGGCGGCGACCCGGACCTCGGGCCCAACCTGGTGAAGGGGCTGGAAAGCTCGAACCGGGTGATCGTGGCGGACTACGAAGGCCACCGGATGGCCCACCCGGCGCCGGACACACTCACGCCGGAGAATGTGGCTGCCGATTTCCTGGCCATTGCTGATGCCGCTAGTGCCGACGGCTTCGCGTATTACGGCTATTCCTGGCTGGCATTGAGTGGCCTGCAGCTCGCGATCCGCACCGACCGTGTCCGGGCGCTCGCCATGGGCGGATTCCCGCCCCTCGACGGGCCGTACCAGAGCATGCTGTCGGTGACCCGGGCGGCGCATGCGGCGTCAGCCCGGCCTGCAGATCCTGACACGCCGGCGCCTGTAGTCGAGCCGGGTGACTGGGATTCGGCGGCCATCCAGACCAGTGAGGCGCAAACCCGCCAATTCATGACCCTCTACGAAGCCCTCCAGGACTTCGATGATTTTGCCGCCGTGCTGCCGCCTGGCTTGGCGCGGCTCGCCTTCGCCGGTGCCGAGGACCGGATCGACTACGGACCCAAGTGGGGTGGCGTGCAGGTGCGGATCGGTGACCCCCTCGCCGCGCACAAGGAGGCACTCCTCAAGGCCGGATGGGACGTCGAGGTACTTCCGGGCCTGGACCACCTGGGGGCGATGAACAGTGCAGTGGTGCTGCCCATCCTGGCAGGCTGGCTCCGGAAGGTGGGGTGGGCGAAGTAGGTGAACTAGCGGGCGGAGCGCCGGTTGCGGGCCTGCTTCACCAGCCGGGTGAAGGCGTAGAGGAAAACGGCCTCGATCAGCACCATTAGCGCGAGCATCAGCCATTCGCCCTGGCTGACGAAAAAGACGGCGCCCACAAGGACCAGCACGCTTCCGAGAACCAGGGTGTACACGGCGAAGCCGAGGGCCACCCTTGCGCTGCGGACTCCCGTTCGGAAGCCAAAGCCCAAAGGCTCACCTCCGGGGTAGCCCTCGACGCGGTCGGGGGCTCCGGGCTTGAGACTGTCGAACTCGTCCCAGAGGTCCCTGTCCTGATCCTGGTCGGCCATAACTCAATTATCTCGCGAAACGGGCTTCTGTCCGTCGTCCACGGCCATGGACGCCAGGTCTTCCGCATCTCCGGGTTCCCACCGCAGCAGGTCCCCGGGCTGGCACCCGAGCACCTCGCACAGAGCCTCGAGCGTGGTGAAGCGCACCGCTTTGGCCCGGCCGTTCTTGAGCACCGCCAGGTTGGCGGGGGTGATCCCCACGCGGTCCGCGAGCGTGCCCACGGGCATCTTGCGCTTGGCGAGCATCACGTCAATGTCCACGATGATCGGCATCAGATCACCTCGTCCAGTTCGTCCTGCAGGTGTTTGGCTTCGCCGTCGCGGGCCACTGCCTGCGCCAGCAGTTTGCGCAGGACGACGACGACGAGGGCCACGCCGGCGACCAGTACGCCCGCCCCGCCGATGAGGAGGACGACGCCGGGGGCCACGCTTTCGCCCGGAGCGAGGACGACGCCGAGCCCGAAAGTGAGCAGGGAAGCCGCCGCGACGGCGCCGGTCACCACGTCCACGTAGCGGAACGCCGCGTGGGAGAACACGGTGCCGCGCCGCACCATCGTCAGCAGGCGCCAGACGCAGACCATCGTCACCTGGACGGTCACGATGCCCAGCAGAACGATCATGATGACCGGGGTGCTAACGGCGGCGATGTCCGGGCTGAAATCCTCATTCAGGTCGCGGGCGAGCAACGGCACCATCACCGCCTGCACGAACACTGAGCCAGCGAGTGCCAACGCGAGGACTATCCGCAGCGCGAGGACGGTCAGCTTTCCCATCAGGTCTCCTTATATGTCGTTTATCAGTGAAATTCTATCGATAAACGACAGGTTGAACAAGTGGCAAAGGCGGCAAGGGAAAGCGCAGGAAGGCGCAGCCGCGGAGCAGCGCTGAAGGGCAGCACTAGGGATGAAAGCGTTTGGTCTTGCGCTTACTCGTCCGGATTCGGATTCCGCACGTCCTTCTCGCCGATATCTGCCGCACCGAGGACGTCTGCGGCCGGCGAATGTGTGGTCTCGTGTTCACGCACCCGAAGCTCCGGGTGGTGGAGGTCCAGGGCCGGGCGCTCCGAGCGGATGCGCGGCAGCGACGTGAAGTTGTGGCGCGGCGGCGGGCAGGACGTTGCCCACTCCAGCGATGCACCAAAGCCCCAGGGATCGTCCACCTCAACCTTTTCGCGGCTGCGCCAGGTGATGTAGACGTTCCAGAAGAACGGGATCAGCGAGGCGCCGAGAAGGTAAGAACTGATGGTGGAGAACTGGTTCATCCAGGCGAAGTTGTCCTGCGGCATGTAGTCGGCGTACCGGCGGGGCATGCCCTCGACACCCAGCCAGTGCTGGATCAGGAAGGTTCCGTGGAATCCAAGGAACAGCATCCAGAAGTGGATCTTGCCGAGGCGCTCGTTGAGCATCTTGCCGGTCCACTTCGGCCACCAGAAATAGAAGCCGGCGAACATGGCGAACACCACGGTGCCAAACACCACGTAGTGGAAGTGGGCCACCACGAAGTAGGAGTCCGAGACGTGGAAGTCCAGCGGCGGGGAGGACAGGATGATGCCGGTCAGGCCGCCGAAGAGGAACGTTGCGAGGAAGCCGATGCTCCACAGCATGGGTGTCTCAAAGGTGAGCGAGCCGCCCCACATGGTGCCGATCCAGTTGAAGAACTTCACACCGGTCGGGACCGCTATCAGCATCGTCATAAAGGCGAAGAACGGCAGCATGACCGAGCCGGTCACGTACATGTGGTGCGCCCACACGGTCACGGACAGCGCGGCGATTGAGATGGTCGCGTAGACGAGGCCCTTGTAGCCGAAGATCGGCTTGCGGCTGAAGACCGGGAAGATCTCCGAGACGATGCCGAAGAACGGCAGCGCGATGATGTACACCTCGGGGTGGCCGAAGAACCAGAAGAGGTGCTGCCAGAGGACGGCGCCGCCGTTCTCAGGATCGTAGATGTGCGCACCAAACTTGCGGTCGGCACCGAGGGCGAACAGCGCTGCTGCCAGCGGCGGGAAGGCCATGATCACCAGGATGGCGGTAACCAGCGTGTTCCAGGTGAAGATCGGCATGCGCCACATGGTCATGCCCGGGGCGCGCATGCAGATGATGGTGGTGATGAAGTTAACGGCACCGAGGATGGTGCCGAAGCCGGACAGCGCAAGGCCGAAGACCCACAGGTCACCGCCCACGCCGGGCGTGAACGTCGTGTTATTCAGCGGCGCATACGCAAACCACCCGAAAGCGGCGGCACCCTGCGGGGTGATGAAGCCGGAGACGGCGATCGTGGAGCCGAACAGGAAGAACCAGAAGGCCAGCGCGTTCAGTCGCGGGAAGGCGACGTCGGGGGCGCCGATCTGCAGCGGCATGATGACGTTGGCAAAGCCCGCGAACAGCGGGGTGGCAAACATCAGCAGCATCACCGTGCCGTGCATGGTGAACAGCTGGTTGTACTGCTCCTTGGTCTGCAGGATCTGCATGCCCGGTTCGAAGAGCTCGGCGCGGATCAGCAGCGCCATGACGCCGCCGAAGCAGAAGAACACGAAGGACGCGATCAGGTACAGATAGCCGATCGTTTTATGGTCCGTTGTGGTGATCCAATTGACGACGATGCGTCCCTTGCGCTTCGGCACCACCTGGGCGTAGTCGGTAGGCGCCGCAGTTCCGGAGGCGTAATCATAAGTGGCCATGACCGGCTCTTTCCCGTCGTACATCCAGTGGGATCTATCCTTCGAATTTACTGACGGCGGGACGTGCTGTCCAGAGGTTGTGCTGGCCCGGCCGCAACCGACGGGACATACGTTTTTCGCGCGCTTCTGCTTGGCAGGTCCACCGGCCTATATCGCCCGAAGCCCCGTTTGAGTACCGTGGCCTCATGCAGAAAATTTCGATCGACGCCCTGGCCCGGCAGCAGCTTGCCGCGGCCCTTGCAGCGAGCAACGGGCGGGCTGCCGACACCGTCTATGGCGGGCATGAGAAGGTGCTTCGCCAGACGGTCATGGCGCTCAAGGCCGGCACGCAGTTGAGCGAGCACCAGAATCCTGGTGACGCCACAGTCTTTGTCCTTCAAGGGAGTCTCCGGCTGCGGGCCGGCGAAGACTCCTGGGACGGCAAGCCCGGTGACCTGCTGATCGTTCCGGAGGGACTGCACAGCCTGGAAGCGGAAGAGGACTCGACGTTCCTGTTCACCGTGGCAAAGGCTGCGAAGTAGAACCGCACCTGCCTGTTGCCCAGGCAGATGCGGCTCCGGCGAAATACCGGACTACCGCCTGACGTCCGGGTCGGGTGCGAATTCCTGCAGAACAGGAAGCGCCCGGCCGTCGAAGTCGAACATGGCCTGGTTCTCCCACGCGTTGCCCGTGGTGGGATCGGCGGGATCCCAGCCATTGCCCGGAACCGCCGTCCAGGCGGGCTCCCAGGAGACCACGCCGATGCCCCGGCCGCCGGGTGCGGAGGCCACCACGTCCTGCACGGCCCGGAAGTTGGCAGCCTGTCCTTCCGGGGTTGCCGGGTAGCCGGGAACCAGCTGGCTCTGGCTTCTAATCACGTTTTCCCAGGGGTCAACCGTGTCGTCGTCGAGGGTGAACGGGTAGGAGTTTTCGACGACGACTACGTCGCGGTCGTAGCGGGCTGACAGCGCGGTGATGGCATTTTGCAGATCTGCCATGGAACCGTGCCAGTAGCCGTAGTAGGACAGGCCGATGGTGTCGAACCGGACGTCCCGCTTTGTCACCTCGTCGAACCACCAGGTGAGGCCGCCGATGCCGTTGTTGATGTTGGTCAGGTGCAGGATGACATCTGTCCCGGCGCTGACGTCCTTCGCAGCACGCGAGCCGGCGGAGAGAAACAGTGCGAGGTTGTCCCACTGCGCTCCCGTGACGTCATCCGCGGGGTTCACGTCCCAGGTCTGGCCAAGGGGCCACAGCATGCCCGGGTTGATCTCGTTGCCCACCTGGACGGAGTCCGCCGTCGCGCCGGCGTCCTTCAGCGCGGTCAGCACCTCGGAGGTATGGGTATACTCGGCATCCGCCGTTTCCTGCGGGCTCAGGCCGGCCCAGGCTGCCGGTATTCCCTGGGCGCCGGGGTCGGTCCAGCGGTCGCTGTAGTGGAAGTCAACAAGGACCTTCATGCCGGCGGCCTTGGCGCGCTTGGCCGTGGCCGCCACTTCGTTGGTGGTGTTGTAGCCATCAGCCGGGTTGACCCACACCTTGAGCCGCACCAGGTTGGCGCCGGCGTCGGCGAAGGCTTCGACGGCATCCACCGGCTTGCCCCGGGCGTCGAAGTAGACAGCGCCCTTGTCCTCATTCTTGGCCAGGTTGGAAAGGTCGGCGCCGCGGACGGCCCGCTGGACCGAGCCCGGCGTGAGCGTGACGTCGTCGACGATGGCCCAGTCACCGGCTGTGCCACGGGTTTCGATCACGATCTCGCAGGCGCTCTTCGTGACGTAGGCGTCGGCCGAGATCTGCAGCCAGGCGCCGTCCTGCGCGGTGGACTGCAGGACGGTTTCGCCGTCGACGCCACAGTTCTTGAGGCCGATCCGTGAGGCACCGAGGGTTCCTTCGGCCTTTACGCGGGCGGAAACCGTCCACCAGTCCTCGGCCAGGCTTCCGGTTTTCTGGCGTGCGGTGACGGTGCCGTCGGCGTCGAGGCGCTGGCTGAGTTGGGCATTTCCGGCGTCCGCCTCTGTTGTTGTGGAGGCCGGCTTCCCGGTGACTTTCCAGCCGGTCAGCCCACTAGCGAAGCTGGCGTTGATGATGGTGCCGTCGCCCGCTGCAGCCGGGTTCTCCGCAGTGGCCGGCGCCATTCCGGCGGGCAGCGCCAGCACCGTAAGGAGCGACGCCGCCAGCACCGCTGGTCGTCGGTGCCGCTTCGCCTGGGGGTGAAGTTCCCTGTGGTGCTTTTTCATGGAACGCTGGGAGCGTTCACGGAGAACTTTCTGCGCTCACCCTGCGGGGGCGGGCTTCCCGACACAGCTGCGGATCACGGCCAGCGTCGAGCCCTACCGGGATGACGCAGGAAGGCCTATCTTTGACCTGACACAGCACGAGGGAAAGGAACTAGGATGTTCACCCTGCAGATCAGCTATCCGGTCCGGGACTATGAGGCTTTCAAGAAAGTATTCGACAGCGATCCCGCTGGCCGCGCCGCCTCGGGCGCCAGGTCTGTCCGCCTGTTCCGGGACACAGAGGACCAGAACAGCGTGGCCGTGCTCCTTGACTTCGACACCAAGGACGCTGCGACCGCCTTTCTGGAACGGCTCCGCAGCGACGTGTGGGATAAACCGGAGGTGATAGGGCAACTGATGACGGCGTCGCCTGCAGCCAGGATTCTGGAGGAGGTTGCCCGCGAGGGTCAGGCCGCGGGCTGACCGCTTCGAATCCGGTGGCCACCACCGCTGGTGGTGACGCGGCCGGTGCCACTCAGGCACGGCCGTAACCAAGTTCGGCCTCCCGCGCAGATGTGGGACAGACTGTTTCCGTGAGCAACAAACCCCGGACAGCCCTCGCCGTGGCCGGCCTCAGCCTGGGCACTTCGCTGAACCCGCTGAACTCGTCCATGATCGCCGTCGCCCTCGTGGTGCTGCGCGCGGATTTCGGGCTCGACGTCGCCACGGTCACCTGGGTGATCACCGCCTTCTACCTCACTTCAGCAGCGGGTCAGCCGCTGATGGGCCGGCTGGCGGACCGCTTCGGTCCGCGGCGCCTGTTCACCTTCGGGATGGTGCTGGTGGCGGCAACCTGCGCGGTGGCACCGTTCGCCCCAAACTTCGCCCTGCTCTGCGTCGCCAGGGCATTCATGGCGCTCGGCACGGCCACCGCGTACCCGAGCGCCGTCGTCATCGTCGGCGCGCTAGCCCGGACCGCCAACGTGAAGTCCACCCGTCCGCTCGGCCGGATCCAGATGGCCAACACGTCCGCGGCGGCGGTCGGCCCCGTGGTGGGCGGGCTGCTGGTGAGCTTTGTGGGCTGGCAGGCGCTGTTCCTGATCAATGTGCCGCTGTCCCTCGCGGCACTGCTCGTCGTCTGGAAGTTTGCCCCAGTGGACGAGGAACGCGAGCGCGGGAGTGCCGCGGAGCTGCTGCGCGACTCGGACATCCCCGGCATCCTGGGCTTCGTCGGATCGCTGATGCTCACCATGATGGCCCTGCTGAACGTGCTGCCGGACGTGCGCTGGTGGCTGCTCGCCGGCGGGACGGTGCTGGCGGCCCTGTTCGTCTGGCGCGAGCTGAAGTTCCGCCCGCCGTTCCTGGACCTGCGGCTGCTCGGCAGGAACCGGCCGCTGCTGCTGGTCTACCTCGGCTTCGCCGTGTTCAACGGCATCTATTACTTCGCATTCTTCGGCCTGCCGCAGCTGCTGCAGGAAGCGGCCGGCTACGATCCCGGCGTCGTGGGTCTCCTGATGCTGCCGCTGGCAGCGATGTCCGTGGTCGCGACGCCGTTCGCGGTCCGCGCGATCGAACGCTTCGGTGTGCGGCGGGTGCTGATTGCCGGGGTGCTGTTCCTGGTGGCCGCCGCGGGAACCATGTGGCTGCTGACCGCCTCGTTCGCCTTCCCGCTGGTGCTGGTGCTCACCGCGCTGATGGGCATTCCGTGGAGCGTGGTGAGCATCGCCTCCAGCCAGGGCATGTACGTCTCCACCCAGCCGCACGAGCGCGGGGTGGCCGCGGGCATCTTCCAAACCTGCCGCTACCTGGGCGCCATCACGGCCACGGTGATGATCGGCATCTTCTACGGGAGCGGCGTGAACCAGGCCAACTGGGGCCTGATGGTGATCGCCATGCTGGTGCTGGGCGGCGTCGCGTTCGGCGTGACGCTGCTGTGGCGGGAGCGGAAATGACGCGTCCGGTGCGTGGCGGAGCATGCCTGTGGCGGCGGCGGGCAGCCGGGACCAACGGCATCTTGACAGGCGATTTGAGCAGGAATAGCGTGCGCCTTAACAGGGCACTCTGCTCTGTTCCTAAGTATTCTCGGCGCTGAATCTGGGCCGCTTCTGCTTGGCGACGGCGCCAGCGAGGAGGGTCCTGTGTCTTGGGAAATTTCGGGAACATATGTTGGCAGCTGCACGTGCTCGTTGATCTGTCCGTGCCCCGTGGACGGCGTGCCCACCGGGCCGAACGGTGAGTGCCGCGGCGTGAATGTCTTCCACATCGCGAGCGGGAAGATGGACGACACGGACCTGGCAGGCGTCGACTTCGCGTTCTGCAACTGGTTCCCTTCGAATCTGACCGCAGGCGGCTGGAAGGTGGGGGCCGTCGTCGACGACGGGGCTTCGGAGGCGCAGGTCGGGGCGCTGGGAAGCATCCTTCGCGGCGAGGCCGGCGGGCCGTTTGGCGATCTTGCGGCGCTGTACGGCGAATGGCTGGGACTGGAGCGGGCCAGCGTCACCTTCTCCGGCGGGGAGACCCCGTCCGGCTCGGTGGCCGGCCGCGTGGACGTCACGTTCGAGCCGCTGCCAGGGCCCGACGGCGGCGTGACCACGGTTAAGAACGCCATGTTCGGCTTTGCCCCGGAGTTCCGGATCGGAAAGGGACCGGGCCACTCGGACCTGTTTGGCCTGGAATTCGACGGCGTCTACGGCGAGACGTCCGACTTCACCTTCGCCAGTGAGATGGCCGAGGGTGCCCCGAAGGGCCGCGGCTAAGCGCGGCCGGCCGATGTATCACAGGAGGCTTTTTAAGAGGGGCCGCGGGCGCGTCTTTGCGCGCGCCGCCATTTCGGGTGCTGCCGTCTCCGGGCTCGCTGCGCAGGGACAGGCAAGAGCGCACAGCGCCCCCCGCATTGACCCGCGGGAAGCCAGCCTGATCGCTGTCCTGCTCCTGCTGGCGGCGATGAGCTGGATCTTCACGTCCACCCAGCTGAGCGGGATGGACATGGGCCGCTGGACGGACCCGGGTCCGCTGGGATTCTTCGTCACCACGTGGGTGGTGATGCTGGCGGCCATGATGTTCCCCTCCGTGGCCCCCATGGTGGTGGCCTATGACAAGATCCAGCACCACCGGCGCACGACGGGGCGGTATGCGCCCGGCGGATCCACTGCCGTGTTCGTCGCCGGCTACCTGATTTCCTGGACGGCGTTCGGGCTGGTGGCCTATTCGCTGTACATGTCGGTCGCGTCGCTGGCACCGGGGTTCTTCGCCTCGGATCAGGGCGGACGATACCTGGCGGCCGGAGTGATCACGCTGGCTGCCGTCTATCAGCTGACGCCCGTCAAGAACGTCAGCCTGATGAAATGCCGGACGCCCATGGACTTCATCCTGCACCGCATGCGGCCCGGGTACCGGGGCGCACTGGTGATGGGCGTGGAACACGGTGCCTGGTGCGTCGCTTGCTGTTGGGCGCTGATGGTGGCCCTGTTTGCGCTTGGGGTGATGAGCCTCGGCTGGATGGCGCTGATCGGGGCCTTCATTGCGGGGGAGAAGATGCTGCCCTGGAAACGGCTGGCCAACCGCTCCGTTGCGGTGGCGCTCGCCGTGATTGCACTCGGTGTGGCCCTCATACCCGCGGCGACGGGCGGCATGGGGATGTAACCGGCCGCCCTGCACAAACGCGCGGCGGCCGTGGAAACGGGGGAATTCTGACAGGTCTCATCCAACAAAGGAGCCGACAATGGCTGAAGGGGCTGGACTCATCAAGAGGTTTTACGAAGAGATTATCGAGGGCGGAAATCTCGCCCTCATTGATGAATTGGCGACCGACGACTACGTCGACCACGAGGAAGCTCTTCCCGGGCAACCGCCCGGCAAGGACGGCGTGCGGTACTTCGTGAATGCGGTCAGGGCTGCGTTCCCGGACATCAAGGTCAAGACCTTCGAGGCGTCGCTGGCTGACGGCGACATGGAGGCGTGCCACGTAATCCTCACGGGCACCCATCGCGGCGAGATGGGCGGCATTGCGGCAACGGGGAACACCGTTGAATTCGGCGGCACTGACATCATCCGCGTCGTAGATGGCAAGGTCGCGGAGCACTGGGGCACGACGGACAACATGAGGCTCATGCAGCAGATTGGCGCCATTCCTTCCTAGGGGCATCCGGTAAACAGAGTCTCCCGCCGCCGCTCCTAGCCGACGGCGGGAGGCGCAGCGTGCGGCACCGTCCCGTGGCGGTGCCGCACCTCTATGCCCTACGCGGGGGCGGACACGTCGGCCGCAGCCACGTCGGCTGCGGGTGTGTCAGCCCTTTGCGGCTCCGCTGTTTTCTGTTCCGCTGCCACATAGCCCGCCTCTTTCGGCCCCGGTGGATAGGCGTGCTTGCGCCCGGTCACCATAATCACGAGGGCGACGACGACAGGTACCGCAGCGGCGACCGGCACCAGCAGCGGGCCTGCCGTGGTGAGGGCGGCCGCGCCGTATAGCGCGCCGATGGTAATCCCCAGCTGGATGGTCAGGACGGTGAGGCCGTTGGCGGCTTCCCGGTACTCCTTGCCGGCGCGGAGGATGGCGGACTGGTTGTAGATGCCGATCGCGCCGAAGGCCGCTCCCCAGACCGCCATCAGCACCAGGGCGCCAGGGACGGTTGTGCCGCCCAGCGGCAGGAGGAGGAACGCGGCTGCGATTACCGCCGTCGTGATCAGCAGTGAACGGCGCGGCCGCATGTCCACGGTGATGCCGGCGATCCAGATGCCCACCAGCCCGGAGAATCCCAGGACGGTGAGCGAAAGAGTGATGCTGTAGTCGGGCAGGCCGGCCTCACGGAGGAACGGGGCGATGAAGGTGAACAGCGCGAAGTGCGCCATCAGCATCAGCGGCCAGGCGATGGCCACGGGCTTCACTCCGGGCTGGCCGATCGCCTTGCGCAGCGACGGCCGCGGGGCGTCCGGGATCCTCCGCACGGCGGGAAGCAGCCACATGGCCAGCGCCGCGAGCACGACGCCGGCGCCCGCCAGCAGGAGGAAGGACGCCCGCCAGCCGACCGCCGCGCCCAGGGCGGTTCCCAGCGGGGCGCCGATGGCCAGGCCAAGGCTGTTGCCGCTGAACACGATGGCCATCGCCTTGCCCACCTTGTGGGCCGGAACAATGCGCGCCACGAAGGGGGCCATGGCGGTCCAGAGCAGGCCGTGGGCGATGCCCCCCACCAGCCTGGCGGCGAGGGCGGCGCCGAAGTCGGACACCAGGCCCACCAGGGCGTTGCTGATGGCGAAGGTCAGGACCAGCGACACCAGGAGGATGTGCCGGGGGATGCGGGACAGCAGCATGGCGGCCGGGATCACCGTGGCCACGATGACGGCTGCGTACCCGGCGGTGAGGTAGCCGGCCACGGGCTCGGACACGTTGAGGCCGGCGCTGATCTGGGGGAGCAGGCCGGAGGGCAACAGTTCGGTGGTGATGGCGGTGAAGCCGATCATCGACAGCACCAGCAGCGCGCCGAAGGGCATACGGTCGCGTGCGGAAACGGAGGTCGCGGGAGACACGGGTGAGGAGTCCTTTTCAGGGAGTGGGGAAGGAGCGCGGCGCCGGTTGCCGGTGTCCTTCACTCAAATTACCTGATTTATTTGGCCCGAGGCAGGGTCTGTCAGACCCACCTTCACGGACTCGCCCTGACGCTACCGTCTCACGCCCTCCAAGCGGTGACGAAGCCGCCGCGCGACCGGCCGGACGTGCCGGAATCGCCCGTCTGCTCCGGTCCGGGCGCGGCGGTTTCCGCGACGTCAGCCTCGGTGGATTCAGTCAGCGACAGGTTGCGGCCATACAGCGAACACAGCTCGGGGACGCTGTGTTCGCTGCAGCGCCAGCAGTCCGATTCGAGCAGCTCCACCGGGTCAGGCGGATCGGCCCGCGCCAGCAGTTCGCTCATGGAAAGCCCCGTCTGGAGGCTGAAGTCGTGCAGCTTTGCCTCCAGGTTGTCAGTCTTGGGCAAGGCCACCGCCCGCTCAATCACCACCCGGGATCCCGACGCCGACAATGCCGCCACCTCCGCCAGCACCGCCAACTGGGCGGCGGCATCGAGGTACGGCAGCAGGCCTTCGAGGACCCACGTGGTGGGCTGCTTCGGATCAAAGCCGGCCGCCAGGAGCGGCTCGCGCCACGGCCGGGACAGGTCCGTGGCCACAGTGATCAGTTCGCATGCCGGCTCGACGGACAGGCCCGTCATTACGGACGCCTTGAACTCCAGGACGTTGGCGTGGTCGATTTCGATGACCGTGGCCCCGTCCGGCCACGGGAGCCGGTAGGCGCGGGTGTCCAGCCCTGCGCCGAGGATCACGGTCTGGGCGGTCTGCGGGTCCGACGCCAGGAAGTCGTCGATGAACCGGGTCCGCATCCCGAGGTAGATCGACGCGAGCAGGAGCGGCTGCTGAAACGGAGGGGCGTCTTCCGGGTTGGCGGGCTATGCCGTGGGCAGGTCCACGTGGGATCGGGCGGCCTCCACCAGGGCGGCGGCGAACGGATCCGCGATTAGCGGGGCGGACCGGGATGTCTCGACGGCACGGCCCGCTGCCACGGCAAGGGCGGTCAACGGCAGCCCGTGGTCCTCAAGTTCCGTCATGAGATCGCGACTGCTTCACCGCTTACCGCAATCCCGCCGGACGGAGGAGTATCGACTGTGAGCACGCTCGGGCGGCCCACATGGCTGCCTTGGTGGACAACTACGCGGCTCGGCGGCTCCACGAGTGAAAGCAAGCGGAGGTATCCGCCGAAGGCAGCGGCTGCCGAACCGGTCGCCGGATCTTCAGTGATGGTGCCAACCGGGAAGAGGTTGCGCGAGTCGTACACGCCCGGTCCAATCTCGCAGAGCGTCGTGACGGTGCCGGCCCAGTTCTGGGCATCCATCAGCGTGCGCATGGAGTCCGGGTCGAAAACGAATGAGTCAAAGGTCCTTCGTTCCGCGAAGACGAGAATGGGATGCCAGTTTCCGGCAAAAGCGATCATCGGAGGGTACTCAGGGTGCAGGTCGCCCCGGTCCGCGCCGAGCAACCCGAGCAGGGTGGCCAGAACACCGTCGGGGAACTCGGCCACCCGCGGCTCAACGCTTGTGAAGCACGCCGTCGCCGCTGCACCCTGGCCTGCAGTCTCGATCGCGACAGGTCCCACGGCCGTGTCGAAGACAAAGGTCCCTGTACCATCACGCCCTGACAGTGCGACGGCCAAAGCAATCGTGGCATGGCCGCAAAACGGCACCTCGGCAATCGGGGAGAAGTACCGGACGCGGTTTCGGCGGAAGTCGCCGTCAACCCTCGCTTCGGTGACGAAGACCGTTTCCGCATATCCGATGTCGGCTGCGATGGCCTGCATCCGGGCGTCGTCGAGCCGGGTTGCGTCCAGGACTACTCCCGCCGGGTTTCCCCCCTCGGGGGTGGTGGTGAAGGCGGCATAACGCAATACTTCGGAGGTCATTTCCATTCCGGTATCCTCGCACGGCGTCCGGCTCATGCCCGTCGCCATTGCCCCGACACGGCGGGCCCGGTCAGGGGGTTGTTCGCCGAAGTCCGGGGCGGGACGATGATTCCATGCTTCCTGAGGAGCGTTTCAACGCGCTGGTCGACGAATTCCGGGCCAGTCCAGGGGTCGCGGTTCCGGGTGAACCGGGACGCCGCGGGTTCGGATCGTCCGCATTGAAGGTCAACGGCTCGATTTTTGCGATGCTCGCCGGAGGCAGGCTTGTTGTGAAGCTGCCACATGATCGTGTCACCGCGCTGATCGGGTCCGGGGCCGGTGCACCGTTCGACGCCGGCAAGGGCCGTGCGATGAAGGAGTGGCTCACCGTCACGGCCGACGACGAGGAGTCATGGCTGGCCCTGGCCCGTGAAGCCCTGGACTTCGTCCGGACTGCGCAGCATTCCAGCCCTGGATAACCCGACCGGTGCCTGGTCAGTACTCGCCCTTGATCACGAAGTAGGAGCCGCGAATAACGCCCGCAAGCTTCGATTTTTGACGGGCGAACTTGAATCGCGGCGCCAGTTCCTCCGGAATTTCCATGCCGTCGGCGAGTCTGAACCCGACCGCCCGCTTCCCGCCGTCGTCGATGCTGTACATGACGTTGACCGACAGCCCCGACTCGTAGAAAACGTAGGCCATCCGCAAGCCGTCGACTTCGAAGGCGGTGGCTTCCAGCGGGCGGGATCCGATGACGATGTCACGCTCGTCCCGGAGGATCCGGCTCACCCGGTCCACCACCTCCGGAACCTCGCTTGCAGGACTCACTGAGAAGACGTGGTGGTACTTGTTCCGGTAATAGCGGGCCTCGTTGGCGCGCAACCCGGCGAGGGTTTCGGCGGCCGGAGACGATTCCAGGCCGACAGTGGAAACGTTCTCGAAGTCAACGGTGTACGGCATGTGGCCTCCTGGTAGGGACGTGTCGGGACCATGCTAACGCGGCGACGTGCCACCGGCCCGGTCCTGGACGACGGACCGCCGGTACGAGCTCGGCGTGAAGCCGAGGGTCTTTTGGAAGTCGTTCGTCAGGTGGGCGTGATCGGTGTAGCCGAGCTCGGCAGCTATCGCCGCGAGGTCTGCTGCCGGGTCGGTCCGGGACCGGTCAGCGGCCTCCTGCAGCCGGCGCCTTCGGATGAGCGCGGACGGGCTGAGGCCGATGTACTTCTTCGCCACCCGTTGAAGGGTCCTCGGCGAAACGAACAGACGCGCCGCGACGTCTTCAAGGCGGGTCACGTCGGTGCATGTTCCGACGAGATCCATCATCGCGTTGGCAAGAAGGCCTTCCTCGGACACCTCTGGGCTCTCCAAGACCAGCCAGTCGGTGAAAGCCTCCACCGCGCGTTCCCGGCGTTCCAGTGGATCGGTTCCGCTCATCGCCGCCGACACGGAGGCCTGCAGATCCGCGAGCAGTAGCGGCAGCTGGGCATCCCGCAGGCTCCCCGGATCATCCGTGAAACGCGGCACGAGCGCGGGACGCAGCAGGGCCCCCACCGCCCAGCCCCGGCCCGTGAGGTCGCGGTGTGACCGGCGGGTTGTTGGGCCGGCCAACTCAACGAGATCCTTCTGGACCACCAGGTTGGACGCCGGGAACGCGATGACGTGCTGGCGTGACGTGTGCCCCGGTTCGATGTCCCATTCGGGGATCCAAAACCACTGCACCAGGTCCGTGACGGCCTCAGGTGCGGGCACGCGGTGAAACGTGGGAAGCCGGGCCGGGTAGAGGATTCCCTTGAACGAATCCACCATCGGAGGCCACTCCTTGTCCAGGCTGTCGCAATTCTCCAAGCCGCTGGGCGGACCGCTGCGTACCGTGAGATTTATGACTGATACTACAAGCACTGAACTGACCGCGGCCGCCGACGGCAAGCACACAACATCCGGTATCCCGCACGGCTTCACGAGCCTCACTCCGTTCCTGGCGATCCCCTCGGCCAAGGAGGCCATCACCTTCTACCAGGACGTGTTTGGGGCGCGCACCGTGAATGCCACCGAGATCGGCGGAATCGTGGTCCACGCCGAACTGGACTTCGGTCAGGGGCGGCTCCAAATTGGCGAGCCCAACCCCGACTACCACCTGGTCCCCGCGCCGAACGGCGATGATGACTGCTACTCCGTCGGCTTCTACTGCGCCGATGCGGACGCCCTCGTGGCGCGCGCCGAGCGTGCAGGGGCCACCCTTCGGGAGCCGCTGTCCACCTTTGTCTCAGGAGACCGGTTCGCCAGCATCCGGGACCCGTACGGTGTGCGCTGGTCCATCATGACCCGCGTCGAAGACCTCTCCGAAGAGGAAAGCACGCAGCGCGTCGCCGACTGGGCCGCCAAGCAAGGCTGAACCCACGCAGCACCTACTTCCGAAAAACTCAGTCCCGCAGCACCCACGCGGCGTTGTCCGGCTGCAGGTAGCCGTCGGTTTCCAGCGGGACCGCGCTGGCGAGCACGGTCCCCGCAGGCAGCCGCACCGGCCCGGATCCCATCGCGACGGCCACCAGGAACTTCGGGCTGCGCTCGCAGATCAGCAGGTTCCCGTCCTCCACACGCCAGCTGCCGCCGTCGTCCGCGGTGAACACGCCCTGCTCCCACAGCTTGCGTCGGAGTCCGACGGCGGCAGTCACCAGTGCGAGCGTGGATCCGGGATCCTGCTGCTGGGTTTCGATCGCGTGGCTGCCCCAGCCCTCGGGCTGCGGCAGCCACGGCGCCGATGCCTGATTCGCCGCAGGCTCACCAGCGGGACCCAGCGAGAACCCGTGGTTCAGCGCCGCGTCCTCGGTCCAGGGCAGCGGGACGCGGGCGCCGTCGCGGGTGATGCCGCCGCGGGCCCACATCGGGTCCACCCGGGCCCCCACCGGAACGTCCGCCTCGGGCAGGCCGAGTTCCTGGCCCTGGTAAATGTAGGCCGCACCGGGGAGTCCGAGCAGTGCCAGCAGGGCGGCCCGGGCCCGGCGGACACCCAGCTCGCCACTGCCCATTCCGCTACCGCCGAAGCGGGTCACGGAGCGGACGATGTCGTGGTTCTCCAGCGCCCAGCTTGGCGCGGCGCCATGGAGCTGCCGGGCGGCCTCCAGTTCCGATCCCACAGAAGCCCAGGCCGCGGGATCCCAGCCGAGCTTCACGAAGGCGAAGGCGAACGCCTGGTGCATCTCATCGGCGCGGGTGTAGCGGGCGGCGCGGGCGGGTTCCAGGTTGACCTCGCCCACCAGCAGGCGGTGCGGCTGGTACTTCTCGGCGAGGGTTCGCCAGCGGCGGTACACCTCGTGGACTTCCTCCTGGTCGGAGACCAGCGGGTTGGACCGCAGCCCGTCCACGACGGCCGTGGCGGATGCTGCGTCCGGCAGGCCGTCCGCTTTGAAGAGGGCGTGCGCGACGTCGATCCGGAGGCCATCCACGCCCTTGTCGAACCAGAAGCGGAGCACGCCTTCGAAGTAATCGCCCACCGCGGGGTTCCGCCAGTTCCAGTCGGGCTGGCCGGCCGAGAAGAGGTGCAGGTACCACTCGGTGTCCGTCTCCGAGTCGGGAGTGGCGCGGCTCCAGGCCTGCCCGCCGAACACGCTCTGCCAGTTGTTGGGCGGCAGGTCGCTGGGGGAGTCCGGGCCGGAACTGCGGCCCTCGACGAAGTGGAACATGTCCCGCTCCGGCGAGCCCGGCCCGGCCGCGAGGGCCTGCTGGAACAGCGGGTGGGCCGAGGAGCAATGGTTGGGGACGACGTCGAGCAGGATGCGCAGGCCCAGGGAGTGGGCGAGCTCCAGCAGCCGGTCGAACTCGTCCATGGTGCCGAAGAGCGGGTCCACGCCGCAGTAGTCGCTGACGTCGTAGCCCTGGTCCACCTGCGGGGAGGGCTGGAACGGCGTCATCCAGATGCCGTCCACGCCCAGCGAGGCGATGTACGGGAGGCGGGCGGTGAGTCCGGCGAGGTCCCCCACGCCGTCGCCGTTCCCGTCCGCGAAGGAGCGAGGATACACCTGGTAGATGACGGCGGACTCCCACCAGCCGGCGTCGTGCGCTTCTCGTGAAACAGAAACAGCGCTCATTTGCCGGCCCCGGCGGTGAGGCCTTCCACGATCCGGCGCTGGAAGATCAGCACCATGATCACCAGCGGGACAGTGACGATCACGCCGGCGGCCATCTGTTCGCCGAACGGTGCCTGGAATTCGGTGGCGCCGGTGAACTTGGAGATGGCCACGGTGGCGGTCTGGATTTTGGGGTCGTTGATCATCGAGAGGGCGATGATGAACTCGTTCCAGCTGTGGATGAACGTCAGGATGGCGGTGGTGAACACGCCGGGCGCGGCCAACGGAAGCAGCACCTTCCGGAACGCCTGCCACTTGGTGCAGCCGTCGATCATCGCCGCTTCTTCGAGGTCGAACGGCAGCTGTTTCATGAACGTGGTCAGGTTCCAGACGGCGAGCGGGATGGCGAAGGACAGGTTGGGGATGATCATCGCCTGGTAGGTGTTGATCCAGCCGAGGTCCGTGAAGAACCTCAGCAGCGGGACCACCACCGAGATGCCGGGGAACATCGACGTCGCAATAATAACGCCGAGGATCACGGACTTGAACCGGAACTCCAGCCGGGAAATGGCGTACGCGGCGAAGACTCCCAGCACCAGGGCGAACACCGTGGTGGTGCCGGCCACGATCAGGCTGTTGAGCAGGGCCTGGCCGAACATGGTGGAGCCGTCGAACACCTTCACGTAGTTCTCGAGGGAGAACGGCGCGGGCAGGAAGGTGTTGTCGAAGATGTCCGCGGTGCGGCGGAGGCTGGAGACGATCATCCAGTAGAACGGCGCCAGGCAGTAGGCGAAGATCAGCACCAGTCCGGCGTACACGGAGTACGAGCGCCAGGTGCGCTTCTTCTTCGCAGGGACAGGAGCGTCGGCGTTCTGCTGGCGGGCGCGCCGCTTACCGTCAGTGGCGAGGCTGCGGAGTTCGGTGATGGTCATCGGGTGGCCTCGGCCTTCTGTGAACGGGTTGCCTTGCGCTTCTTGGAGCCCAGCTTTTTGGCGCCGGTGACGTCCGCGCCCAGCACCTTCACGAACACCACGGCCACTACGGCGACGTACAGGAACAGTACGACGGCGAAAGCGGAGGCGGAGCCGTAGCGGAGCTGGTTGGACTCGTCCCAGGCGAGCATGGAGAGAGTTTCCACGGACTCCTTGCCGGGCCCGATGAGGACGAACGGGAGGTCGAACATCCGCAGGGCGTCGAGCATGCGGAACAGCACGGCCACCAGGAGCGTGGGCTTGACCAGGGGGAGCGTGATGGAGCCCAGCTGGCGCCACCAGCCGGCGCCGTCGATCTTGGCGGCCTCGTACACTTCCTCCGGGATGATCTGCATGCCGGCCAGGACCAGCAGGCCGATGAACGGGGCGGTCTTCCACACCTCCGCAATGATCACGGCCAGCTTGGAGGCGGTGCCTTCGGCGGTCCAGAGGATCTCGCTGCCGAGCAGGCTGTTGGCGATGCCGTCCGACTGGAAGATCCAGCGCCACAGCAGGCCGGAGACGGCGGTGGGCACGGCCCACGGGACCAGGATGCTGGCGCGGAGGAAGGCCCGGCCGCGGAACGCCCGGTTCATGGCCAGCGCCAGGCACAGGCCCAGGACGGTTTCCAGCAGCACGGTGGTGACGGTGAAGAATGTGGTGTTGCCGAAGGCGTTAAGGAAGCGCCGGCCGGATTCGCCCACGAAGAGGTCCGCGTAGTTGGCCAGGCCCACGAAGGCCTCGCCCTCGGTGACGAAGCCGTCCGCGTCCAGGCCGGACTCGGCGCTGAAGAGCGACTGGTGGATGGCCGAGATGAGCGGGTACACGATCACCAGGGCCAGGACCAGGAGCGTGGGGGAGAGCAGCATGGCGGCCATGCGGCCTTCGCCGGGAGTACGGGTCTTGAGGCCGCGGTTTGGGTTCTTTAGGTCCTGCGGTGCCGAAGGTGCCGGCGAAGTAACTGTGGTTGTCATTTCGCGGTGATCTCTTCGAGCTTGGCCTGCATGTCCTTCAGGGCGGTGTCCGTGTCCTTGGCGCCGGTGAGGGCGGCGTAGGCCTCTTCCTGGATGGCCTTGGTGGTGGCGCCGTACTGGACCACCTTGGGGCGGGGCTGGGCGTTGGTCAGGGATTCGAGCAGGGTGGGGAAGAACGGGCGCTTGGCCACGACGGCGGGATCCTCGTAGAGCGCGGCGTAGGCCGGCGCACGGGAGCTGAGCGCCAGCCGCTTCTGGGCCTGTTCCTGGCTGGTGAAGAACCTGATGAACTCCAGGGCCGTTGCCTTGTTCTGCGTGAAGGGGGAGACGGCCAGGTTGCGGCCGCCCAGGGTGGAGACGCCGGGGCCCTTGGTGCCGGGGATGGAGGTGATGTTGAACTTGCCGGCCACGGAGCTGGAGCCGTCCGTGGCGCTCAGCGACGAGTAGAGGAACGGCCAGTTGCGCAGGAACACCACTTTGCCGTCCTGGAACGCGCGGCGGCCCTGTTCCTCGAGGTAGGTGATGGCGTCGCTGGGGAAGAGGCCATCCTTGAAGCCGTCCACCAGCTGGGAGAGGCCCTGCCTGGCTTCGGCGGTGTTGACGGTGGGTTTGCCCTCGGCGTCCACGATGCTGCCGCCGGCTGAGGCCACGGCTTCGGAGAAGTTGACCGTGAGGCCCTCGTTCTTGTCGAACTGGCCGGCGTAGCAGGACATGCCCTTGGCCTCTGGCAGTGCCAGGACCTTTTCGCAGGCGGCCTTCATCTCGTCCCAGGTCTTGGGCGGGGCGGCCACGCCGGCGGCCCTGAGCAGGTCGGTGCGGTAGTAGAAGAGCGCGCCGTCGGTGTAGTACGGGGCGCCGTAGAGGGTGTCCCGGTACTTCGCGGCGTTGACGGTGGCGGGGATCATGTCCGCCGTGGGGATGGCGTCCTCGGGGAGCGGGAGGACCCACTTGTTGGCGGCGAATTCGGAGTTCCAGACCACGTCCAGGTTGAGCACGCTGAACGTGTCCGACTTGATCTGCGCGTTCTGGATGAGCTGCTGGCGCTGCTGGTCCGCGGAGTCCGGGAGCTCGATGAAGGTGACCTTCTGGTCCGGGTGGGCGGCGTTCCATTCGTCGATGCTCTTCTGCGCGGCGCCCGAGGCGTCGCGGGAGGAGACGTAGTTGATGGGGCCCTTGCCTTCGAACGCCGCGGCGGCGTTGGCGGCGGCCTTGGGTTCCTGCGCGGATCCGCCGCAGGCCGTGAGCGAGACGGCGGCGGCCGTCACGAATGCGGTGGTGGTGAGAAGAGTCTGCCAGGTCCGGCGGCGCTGCCTCATGTGTTGCTCCTTCAGGGGGTTCTGTTTGGTTTCTGGCACTTGGTTTAGGGCGCTTGGTTTTAGGGCGCTTGGTTTTAGGGCGCAGGGGAGTGCGACGACGGCGGCACAAGTCAGTGCCGGCTGTTGCCGTGGGGTTTTGGGTTGGGTGCGGTGTGGCTGGGTTGGGGCGTTAGGTCTTGGGGCGCTAGCTGGTGGGTGGCGCTAGCTGGTGGGTGGCGCGGTGGAGCCGCGTTCGATCAGCCGGTGCGGCATGATCTTCGGTCCCAGGTCGCGGGAGCGGAGGAGTTTCTTGACCGCCATCCGTCCCATTTCCTCGAGCGGCTGGGCCATGGTGCTCAGGGGCGGGTGGACGTGCAGGGCGGTGGAGGTGTTGTCGAACCCGAGCACGGAGACGTCCTCCGGGACCCGGCGGCCCCGTTTCTGCAGTTCGTTCACCACGGCGGCCCCCATCTCGTCGCTCATGGCGAAGATGGCGGTGAGTTCCGGTTCCTGATGGAGGAGTTCGTCCAGGCCGGGGGCGCCGCTTTCGTAGAAGAAGCTGCCCGCGGCGGTGGCGGGGGTGCATTTGGCCTCGGCCATGGCGCGGAGGTAACCGCGTTGGCGTGGCTGGGCCACGTAGATGGAGGCGGGGTCTCCGGCGAGCAGGCCGATCCGGCGGTGGCCGAGCTTCAGCAGGTGACGGGTTGCGTCGTAGGCTGCCTGTTCGTCGTCGATGGCCACGCTGGGTGAGCCTGACTTGTCGCTGATGGCCACGGAGATGATGGGGATGTTCGGCCCCAGCAGTTGCCGTGTTTCGGGGGTAATGACGGCGGAGATGAGGATGACGCCGGCCGCCCGGTAAGTGCGGAGCGTCCGGAGGTAGCCGGCGATGAACGCCGACTTGGCGCCGGTGCGGCCAAGCATCACGGCGTAGCCGCGCTCCTGGGCTTCCTGCTCAACCCCCAGCATGACCTGCGAGGCGAGGGCATCCGAGACCATAGGGGCCAGAAGCCCGATCACGGAGGTCTGCCGGGTTTTCAGGCCGCGGGCAAGGTAGTCCGTTTCGTAGCTGAGGCTCCGGACCGCGTCCTCCACGCGCTCGCGGGTCTCGGTGGAGTACCCCACCAGCCCGTTGACCACCCGCGAAACGGTGGCGGGAGATACGCCGGCGTGCTTGGCGACGTCCCTGATGGTTACCACTGTTTCTCCTCGCGGGTGTTGCTGGAACCGTCTTACGCAAACGGTTTACGTAATCGGTTTCGTGATCTGCTGCACCAACACTAAACGGAGGCATACGGGATTGCTGTACGTTTCGTAAACGCGGGGGCCGCCGGAACGGCGTGGGCCCTGGTGTCCCGCGGCGCCAGCATGATCGAGTACTGGCACTGGCACACCCTGCACTTCGGCGCCGAGACGTTCTGGGGCGGGGTGCTGCCGCACAGCCTGGAGCCCGGCCGGACCTACCGGCAGATCAAGGAGCTGGGGGCGGACTTCGCCGCGGCCGGTTACCTGGTCACCGGCCTGACGCCCGACGCCGACATCGCCCTGGTGTACTCAAACGACACGAAGTGGGCGTTCCAGGAGGCGCCGCAGCTCTCGCTGGCTGGTCAGCACGATAGCGAGCCGGACCCGCGTTCGTACCAGGCCATTTTCGACGCCTTCTACCGGGGCGCGTTCGACGCCGGCCTGCAGTCCCGCCTGCTGCACCCCGGCCAGATGATTGCGCAGGACCCGGCAGCGTACGCCAGCGCGCAGCCCGTTCTGGTGGCTGCGGGCTTCAAGGGCGCCGGCTTCAGCCCCAGCCCGGCTGCCGCCGGTACGCGCTGGATCGACGGCGTCCAGCCCCAGGGGGCGCAGGTGCTGGCCTCCTACGACCACGTGCACTTCGGCCGGTGGCCGGCGCTGACCACCAACGCGCACGGGAAGGGCCGCATCACGTACGTGGGCACCGTTCCGAACGAGGCGCTGGCCCGGGACATCCTGCAGTGGGCTGCCCGGGACCAGGGCGACTGGCGTCCGCAGACGGCGTCGCAGACCGTCACCGGCGCCTCGGCCCGGGACGGCCGCCGTCTCCGGTTCGTGCACAACTGGTCCTGGACGCCCGGCAGCTTCAAGCTGCCAGGTGCGGTGACGGACGTCATCAGCGGCGAGTCCCTCGGCTACGGCGACGTGCTGGAGCTGGGCGCCTGGGACGTGCGGGTGCTGGTGGAGGCTGACGCCTAAGCGTCAGGAACGGCGCGTTTTCCGGGGAACGCGGTTCGCAGCTGTCCCCGGAAGGTCAGCGGGCTGCGCCGGCTGACCGCGATGACGGAGAGCAGGCCTGTCAGCAACACGATGAGTCCGCCGGCGGCCACTGACCAGCGCGCGCCGAATTCCGTGCCGATCCATCCCATGAGCGGCGCTCCGACGGCGGTGCCGCCCTGGAGGACGGCCAGGTAGAGGGCCAGCACCCGGCCCCGGAACTGCGGCTCCACGGAGAGCTGGATGCTGGTGTTGCAGCTGTTCAGGAAGGTGATGGAGGCCAGGCCCACCGGTATCAGCACCGCGGCATAGAGCCAGAACGACGGCGACACGCTGCCTACCAGCGTGAAGAACCCGAGTCCGAGCGCCCCGCCAAGCAGGAAACGCAGCCGGGGGCCGGACCGGCGGGCCGCGAGCAGGGCACCGGCCAGGGTCCCGACCGCCATGATGGAGCCCAGCAGCCCGAATTCACCCGGTCCCACCCCGAACTCCGCGGTGGACATCAGCGCGTTGGTGATGGGGAAATTCATCCCGAAGGCGCCAAGGATCCCCACCATGACCAGGATGAGCACCAGGTCGGGCCGGCCCCGCACGTACCGCAGGCCCTCGGCCACCTGGTGCTTGCCGCGGACTGCCAGCGTGGACGGGGCCAGTTCCGAGGTGCGGATCCGGAACAGCGAGATGATGACTGCGGCGAAGCTGGCCGCGTTGAGCAGGAAGACCGGCCCGGTGCCCACCCAGGCAATCAGCACACCGGCGATGGCAGGGCCGGTGAGCCTTGCCGTGTTGAAGGAAGCGGAGTTCAGGGCCACTGCGTTGGACACCTTGTCCTGCCCCACAAGTTCGGAGACGAAGGACTGGCGGGCCGGGGCGTCAATGGCGCTGGCGAGCCCAAGGCACAGGGCAGCGAGGTAGGCGTGCCACAGCTGGGCGGTGCCCGTCACCACCAGGAGTCCGATGGCCAGCCCGCACAGGCCCATCGCCAGCTGCGTCCAGAGCAGGATCATACGTTTGCGGTGCCGGTCCGCGAGCACGCCGCCGTAGGGGCCAAGCAGCAGCATCGGCAGGAACTGCAGACCGGTGGTGATGCCAACGGCCGTGCCGGAATGGTCGGTGAGCACGGTCAGTACCAGCCAGTCCTGGGCCACGCGCTGCATCCACGTGCCGATATTGGAGACGAGCGCCCCGCCCGCCCACACGCGGTAATTGCGGTTCTCCAACGCCTGGAACATGGCGCTCATTTTGCACTCAGCTGCTGCATGATGCGGGCCGCGCGGCTCAGGATCCGGCGGTCTTCGTCGTTCAGTCCGGCGACACGGTGGGCCAGCCAGGCGGTCCGTTGTTCACGCGCCTCGGCCAGGATGGCCTCGCCGGCCGGGGTGATTCCCACCTGGACCTGGCGTCCGTCCAGCGGATGGGCTGTCCGGGTGACAAAGCCCAGCTCTGTGAGGGCATTCACGATCCGGGTCATAGAGGGCGCCTGCACGTGCTCGCGTTCTGCCAGTTCGCGGAGGGTCTGCGGGCCGCCGCCGTTCAGTTGGGCCAGGACCGTGTACTGGCCCGGCGTGATGACGTCACCGGTTGCCTCCACGCGGAGCCTGCGGGAAGTGCGCATCACCGCCGTCCGAAGGTCGATGGCCAGAATATCCGGCTTGATGCTGTCCTGGGGCTCCCGGTCCGTTGCCGTCACTGTGCGTTGCGCCTCCTGCGAATTTACTTAGCAATGCTAATTAGCTCTGCTAACCATTATGCTCCGACGGGGTGCTGGCGGCAAGTGCGGGCTGCGGCCTTAGGCGTGTCTCTTCCAGACGGTTTCAAATCATCTGACGACGGAACCCCTGGGTTTCCCAGGGGTTCCGTCGTCGTTCGCGTCCGGAAAAGCGTCAGACCTCGACTGCTGCCCGTCGGGCCCGGGCGGCCCGCACGAGGCCGCTGGACACCAGCGCTCCCACCAGAGCGAGCGTCGCGAGCACGATGAATACGATGTGGTAGCCACCGGCTCCCGGATTCGCATCGAGGATGGCCCCGTAGACCATGAAGGCGAACATCCCGGGTGCGTAGCCCACCAGGCAGGCGATGCCGAAGGCGGTGCCGCTGGACTTCTCCGGGATCCCCACTTCGTCCATCGGCGCCCAGAACACACCGCGCATGGTGAAGACGATGAGCGAGAACAGCAGGGTCACCATCATGGCCGGGATCTGGCTGCCCGGATCGGCCGGCAGGACCAGCAGCACCGCCACCACCGGGATCAGGCACAGGAACGCCAGCCGGATGTACCGGCTCGCCCCCTTGAACACCTTGTCCGCGAGAACTCCGCCGATCGGGCCGCCGAGGATCTTCAGGCCGTACTGGTTGATGATGCCGTAGGCGCCGACCAGCGCGACCGGCAGCCCGTAGACGTAGGTCAGGTAGGGAATGAAGTAGGTGAGGCCGCAATACACCACGTACACCATGAACACGGTGAAGCTCACCCACCACAGCTGCGGCATCTTCGCCGCACGCCAGATCTCGCCGAGGCCGGCCTTCTGCTTCTTCTCTGCGGGCTGCTTACTGATCTGCTCGCTTGTCTGATTGCGAAGCAGCAAGAACAGCAGCACGCCGACGGCGATGTCGATGATGGCGTAGAAGGCGATGGCCGCGCGGAACCCGCCGGTGCCTGAACCGAGGAGGACGAAGATTCCCAGTGCGGAGAATGCCACGGCCGTGTCCACGACGCCGCGGCCGCCTTCGAGCAGGCCAAAGAGCCGTCCTTGTTCCTTCGAGCCGCCGAGCTGGCGGATGCTCTTGAGCAGCGCGGGCCAGACCAGGCAGTCCGAGCAGACGGCCAGCAGCGCGAACAGGAGGAGGAGCGTGCCGAAGCCCGGGAAGGTGCTCAGGAAAAGACCCAGCGCACCGGTGCCGACGAGACCGAGCGGGATGAGGATCCGTGTGGAGAAGCGGTCTGCGAGGTAGCCGCCCACGATGAAGAGCGCCGTTGCAACCATCGAGTTGACGCTCAGCAGCGTCCCGATCTCTGTGTGGCTGAGGCCCATGGCCTCCTGCATGGGGACGTAGAACGCGTCCTTGAGGTTGGCGAGCTTGTAGATCGTGCCGCCCGCCATGACCAGCAGCGCGAAGCGGATCCATTTGCTCCAGTCGGTGCGGTCTGTGGTCTTCTCGGGAGTGTTTGCCATCGTGGTCATCGTGCACCTGCCAGGGAGTTCGTGGTGTCGAGCTGCAAGACGGCGATGTCGCGCAGCGAAGTGAGCAGATCCTTCGCATAGGCCACCTGATGGTCGGCCCAGCCCGGTTCTGCGGCCAGCAGCTCATCCCGGGTCCAACCCGCCGGGATGCCCGTAGTGCTCAGATCACGGTATGGGATGAACGGGTCCTCGCCCTCGCCGGCGTGGCGGAAGGCTGGAGCGTAGTAAAGGTTCTCCTGCTCAAGTGCCAGGGCGATCACCTGGGGCTCGTTGTCACCGAGCATCAGGAGCTCGAAGAGCATCCGAGCACCGGGCAGGTCGTCGTCCGGACTTCCCTGCAGCACACCGCGGTGACCGAACCCGTCCCCCTCAGGGAGAACATGCACCCCCTTCAGGTGCGCCTGCAGGATATGCGGCGCGAGCGCTGAGAAGGCGTCCATCGGACGCTCACAGGCATTGATCATGTTTCCGAAGTCGAACATGGCGTGCAGTCGCGGATGGGAGAGCCGGCGCAACAGCTCTGCGATCTCGGTTGAGCGCAGCTCTTCGTGCTGCTCGAAGGAGAAGTGCAGATCGTGCTCATCGGCGATCGCGGCGAGCCGGTGCAGGTCCTGCTCGATCAGGGTCATGACCTGGGAGAGCGTGCCCTCGAAACGCGAGTAGACGCGGATGTGCTCGACGCCGAGGACTCCCGCGATGCGGACCACCACGTCCACGTCCGCGCGCAGGGTTGTGCTGATCTCGAGGTGGATGCTGAGACCCAGGCGGCGTGCGCGGTCTGCGAACCCGCGCAGCTGGTCGTCGCTCATCCGGCCCAGGCTCCGCTCCTCGCCGTCGAGGAGATGGATGCAGGCGCCGGCCAGGCCGTGCCGATGCGCGAAGTCGAGCACGTCGTCGGGCCCGTACCCGCCATACGTGAGGTTGCCCAGGAGTGCGTAGGCATGGGCGAACAGGCGCGCACCGTCGATTCGGTCGATCAGGGTCCGGGCCAGCTCGTCGGTCAGTCGGGGCAGGGATTCAATCTCCTCTTCGTTGAGGCGAGGTCTCAGGAGCGCCTGGAATAGGGCGTCGGCAGGGGACATGTGTAGCTCCTCGGAAGGAATGTCGGGGGTAGGTGACAGTTGTCACTCAACATTTGTATGCCAGTAATGGACGTCTGAAAATATCCATTAAGCACCGAGCCGTTAAGTCCATTCAGGAGTTTGCGCTGCTGCGCGCCCATCGGTCCCACGCGGCGGCCATCCTGCCGACCGCCTGCGGCATGCGCTCCTCCGCGGTGCCGGCGAACCCGATCAGCAGCGCCGGGGAACGCCGTCGGGTGATCCGGTACTCGCCGAGAGGGTAGGTGTACACCCCACCCGCGGCAAGTCCCCGCGCCACCTCGATATCGTCGACCGCTTCACGGAGCCAGCCCATTACGTGCAGGCCCGCGTCAACCTGGGAGGCTTCGATCCTGTGGCTCAACTGATGATCGATCGCGTCGAGCAGTGCGTCCTGGCGTGCCGCGTACAGACGCCGGGTCCGGCGCAGATGGGCGTGCATATGTCCTTCTGACAGGAAGTCCGCGAGAGCCGCCTGGAGCAACATCGCGGGCGGGCGGCCGATGACCGATGATGCGGACGCGAACGGCTCCACCAAGTCCTCCGGCAGCACGCAATATCCAAGGCGTATCGAAGGCGCGAGCACCTTGCTGAAAGAGCCTACGGTGATCACATGCCTGCTCAGATCTAGCCCGAACAGCGTCGGGAGGAGTTTCCCGCGGTAGCGCAACTCGCTGTCGCAGTCGTCCTCAACGATCCAGCTCCCGTTTCGCTGCGCCCACGCGATCCATTCCGCCCGCCGCGCCGGACTCATCGCGATGCCGAGCGGGTGCTGCCGCGCGGGAGTCAGGCAGGCCAGACGAGCCGGAGGCGCGCCATCGTGCTCGTCCGGGAGGACCGCTCCTTCGTCGTCAACGGGGGCGCCCCGGACCGGGCAGCCCTGGGACTGGAAGGCGAGCCGTCCGGAGATGTGCCCGGGGTCCTCGACGAGGACGGGGTCGCCGGCGTCGAGCAGGAGAACCGCCAGCACGTTGAAGGCATGCTGGGCACCGGAAGTGATGACGACCTGGTCCGCGGTGCACCCCAGGCCCCTTACGTCGTTGACGTAGTCAGCGATCGCTTCCCGCAGCGGGCGATGGCCGTGCGGATCGCCGTACCCGATCGCAAGCTGATCGGTGCGCGCGGCATGGCGCCCCAGAAGGCGCTTCCAGGTCACCGCGGGGAAAGCCGAGGACGCAACCTGGCTGGCGACGAACGATTCCGTCTCGGCCGGCGCCCACATGTGCGGTGCCTCGCTGAACAGGTCGGTGCCCCGCGCAGAGGTGGCGGCCCCGCGCTCGGACAGCGGCGGCCGGGACGTCGGCCGCGGCGGGGCGGCATCGCTCCACAGCGTGTCGACGTATGTGCCGTCTCCAGCGCGTGAGCGCAAGAAGCCCTCGGCGGTGAGCTGCTCGAAAGCCGATACGACGGTGATCCGCGATACCCCCAGGTCGGTGACCAGCGTGCGGGTCGAGGGTAGGCGGGTTCCACTCGGCAGCGAACCCGTCAGGATTTGTGTGCGCAGTTGCGCGTACAGCTGCCGGTGCAGGGGCTGAGGCTCGGCGCGGTCGAGCTCGAGTCCGGCCAGCAGACGGCCACCGGGGCTCTTCATCCTGCGAATCGCGGAGCTGATTTCACCATCGCTCCATTTTACGCGCCCCGGTTTCATCCGAGCTGCGGAGGCCGATGGGGAAACGGCGAAGTCCCGGAGACACGCCCTAGCCGGGGGTGATCTGCTCGCGGAGGATGTCGGCGTGACCGCAGTGCTGGGCGAGCTCCCGGAGCATGTGCAGGTACACCCAGCGGAGCGGCAGCGGTCCGCGGCGGTTGCCGAGGAGCACGTCGTCGAGCTCCAGGACTGACGTGGCGCGGCGGGAGGCCTCGCAGGCGTCGAGGTGGGCTTGCCGGACGGTGGCGATGGTGTCCGCTTCGTCGAGGATGAACGACTCGTCCGGTGTGGCCGGGATGCCGATCTCGGCGCGCGACCGGCACGTGATCGCTTCGTCGAACCACACCTTTTCCACGAAGGTGGCATGCTTTACCAGGCCGAGCAGCGTGGTCCGTGAAGGCACCAGGGACCGGCGGGCCTGTTCTTCGGTTAGCCCGTCCAGGCAGGAGTTGAGCATGCTGCGGTGTTCATTGAGGAAGGCCTCGAACTGGACGCGGGCAGGCTGATGGAGGACGTCTTCGGCGAACGTGGCGGGGAGGGGAGGCATGGCTGAAGTATCGCAAGGGCGGCAGGCCGGGGCAACGACCAGCCTGGCACAGGAGCCGCTACTTTGCGGTGAGCTCAATGCGGACAAGCCAGCTGTCGTCCAGGTCCGGGGCGGGGTCGATGCAGACCCTTGCCATGCCTCCGTCCTCCATTTCGGACTTGAGGCAACCGGAGAACAGCCCCATCGGCGGCCCGCTCATGTCCACGCCCAGCCGGCCGGCGGTGTCTGCCAGGCCAACTTTGTGGTTCACCGACCACGTTGCGTTCAGCCGGACGCAGTCGGTATCTGTCGAAAGGCAGCCGGTGTCCGGATCAGAACGTTCCACGAGTTGCCAGTCGCTTTCGGGCAAGTTGTCCGCCTTCGCGATCATCGCCTGTGCCTTCTCCTCGTTACTGCCGCCGTTCTTGACGGCGTCAGTCAAGGCGGCGCAACCGGCGAAGAGGAGGACCACGATCAGTGCGGTTGCAGCGCCAGCGCCACCGAGCACCCATCCGAGCTTGTTCGTCCTTTGCGGAACCTGAGGCTGCTGCGAGGGTTCCGGCTGTGCGGCGTGGCCCTGCGGTGGTTGCATATCTTCCATTCCTATCTTGCCCTCAGGTCAATGGCGACCTGCCACGTGCCTGGCGCATTCTTGGCCGGATAGATACGAAGGTCTGCAGTGATGCCGTCTGTCGAGTTTTTCCGGGGGCAGCCCTTGTAGGTCCTTGCGGAATCACTGCAATCCAGTCCCAGGCGGGAGGCAGCGTCTTCCTTAGTCACCTCATGGGGCACCGACCATGAGGCGTTCAGTCGTACGCACTCGATGTCGATCGAGAGGCAGCCCTGCTCCACTTTTGGATCGACTCGTACAATGAGCTGCCAATCCTCTTCCGGCAGGTGGTCCGCCATGGCCATCATCGTGCGGGCCTTTTCCTGATGGTCACCTCCTTCGTTGATGCCATTGACCATGGTGGTGCAGGCGGCGAAGAGGAGGAGAACAAACAGGACGGTTGCCACGCCAACCGCACCCAGAATCCAGCCGAGTTTGCTCTTCTTCGGCGAAGGCTGAAATCGCTGCTGAGGTGGTCCGTATGGCGGGTACGGATGTCCCTGAGGCTGCTGGGCAGGCATTGGCGGTGGGCCGTAGCCCTGCGGTCGTTGCATCCGTTGTCCCCCTGATTTCGTCTGACAGCCGAGCCTGACTCTAGCCGCCTGCTGCTCGCTTGGGGATGGGGAGAAGTATCCGGCCTCTCCCCACCCCGCCACTCGTCGCCGTCGCAGGCCACGGGCGTGGAACGCGGAATAGACTGAGCGCCATGGGCACCGTTGACGATTCCTTGGCCGCTTTACCCGAACCCCAGCGCGGGTGTCTTCAACGGGTCATAGACATTGCCAGGGCCGTCGTGCCCGAGGCCGTTGAAGGGGTGAGCTACGGGATGCCCGCCTTGAAGGTTGAGGGGAAGCCCCTCCTTGGCGTCGTGGCAGCGGCGAAGCACCTCTCCATTTTCCCGTTCTCCCCGGCGGTGATTGACGCCGTCGCCAACCGGCTAGGGGGATATTCGTTGTCCAAGGGGACCATCCGCTTTACCTCGGATCATCCCGTCCCGGACGATGTGCTGGAGGAAATAGTGCGCCTGCGCCGCGCGGAGATCCAGAAGTAAGTGAACGCGCAAGCACACGGAAACGCAGATAAAGGGGACCTGATGAAATCCAACGAACTGTTGCTGGACGCTTTCGGCCGGATCCGGGAGACCGTGGAAGCCACTCTTGAAGGAGTCGACGGCGGGGGCCTGGTCCGGCGGCCGGCGGGCACCGGAAACTCGATGGCGTGGCTGATCTGGCACTTGGGCCGGGTGGAGGATGCTCAGGTCGCCTCCGCCGCTGGCCTGGAACAGGTCTGGACCTCGCAGGGGTTTGTGGGCCGCTTCGACCTGCCGCTGCAGAAGCGTGACACCGGCTACGGCCATTCGAGCGTGCAGGTCGATTCGGTGAAGGCCCCGCCGGCGCTGCTGCTCGAATACTACGACGCCGTTCACCGGCAGACCGTGGGCTTTCTGCAGACCCTCGGCGACGACGATCTGGACCGCATCGTCGACACCCGCTGGGACCCGCCCGTCACCCTCGGCGTGCGGCTGGTCAGCACGATTGCCGACTGCCTCCAGCATGTGGGGCAGGCCGCGTACGCCAAGGGCCTGAAACCCTGACTTACACGGCTGCCCTCTTGGTGTGAGATCCGCCGTTGACGGCCGGACAACACCCCGGGACCCCATGAATGAGGGAGCCCCCAAACGGAGGCTCCCTCGGGGAATGTCAGTCGTTACGGGGTCACACTGATGCGTGCGACTTCCTGCAGGATCGGGTTTGTAATGATGACGGTAGACGTGCCCGACTTGATGTCAAAGGCAACCTTGCCTCGTGCCTTGTCACCGGCCGGGATCTCGCCGGAACCCAGCTGGTCATCCATGATGAGTTCAACGCTGGCGGAGCGGCCGTCAGCGTCCTTGGCCTTGAAGTACAGCGGGTTGCTGGTGGTCTCGCCCTTCTCCGTCTCCCAAAGCACATCGAGGGTCAGGTAGCCGCCGTTCTTCGCCGGGCTGTCGAACGGACCGGTCGTGATCGAGGGGCCGTAGGTGGCGGAAAGGATGGTGATCTTGGCGGTGTTCCCGTTGCCCATGTCAGCAGTGAATGCCTCGCCGACCTTCTTTTCCGATGACGCAGCCGGAGCTTCAGCAGCCGGAGCTGCAGGCGCCGCAGCGGGGGCTTCAGCTGCCTGGTTAGCCGCAGGTGCGGAAACAGGAGCTGAAGGACCTCGGGTGGAATTGAAGATGATGCTGAGGAGAACGACCACTCCGGTCACGATGAAGGCGACCTTCTTGTGCTGGTCATAGCCCTCCAGTGGGAGGCCCTGCTTGTCGCGCTGCTTGTTCGTCAGAACGAGAATGAGGTCAACAAGGGCCCAGATACCCATGCCTCCGAAGGTGAACAGCTTGAGCAGTCCGGTACCGACCTTGCCCAGGTAAAAACGGTCGACGCCGAATACTCCGACGAGCAGGGAGAGCAGCCAGGTCACAAGGAAGGACTTGTTGCTCACTCCGTAGCCACCCAGCATTGGGCCGCCGGGATAGGGTGCCGGGGCTCCCGGGTATTGGCCAGGGGCGCCTGGGTAAGGCTGTGTGGCCACGGGTGCTTGCCCGAAGGCGGGGGTCTGCCCATAAGTGGGGGCTTGCCCGTAAGAGGGCCCCTGGCCGTAGGGGGCCTGCCGCGGCTGCGGCTGCTGCGGTGCGCCGTAGGGGTCTTTTGAGCTCATTGGGTTCCTTTCAAAGGGCGCCCTGGTGCCGGGGCGCCCGGAGTGCGTGATGGATGCGAGATATGCCGTCAGCTGGACGGGGTTCGCCGGTGATTCGCTCTCGGGCGGTGCGGAAGGATGGCTTGGCGCGCTATGGCATGCTCATGTGACGTTCGCTTCCCCCCAGAAGTGCGTCTACGGTGTAGCCGCCCGGGTTACAGCATGCCTCAGCGGCCGTGCCGATTTATGCAGTATTGGCGCAGGACTGGAACAGGTTTTGCACAGCAATACCGCAACCACCCGTCACGGCCGCACGGCTGAAGCCGCGCAGCCTTCAGCACGATTGCCGACTGCCTCCAGCACGTGGGGCAGGCCGCGTACGCCAAGGGCCTGAACCGCCGCGGCTAGCCCTCCTGGTCGACGGCTGACATGTCTCCGACGCCGGGCGTGCCGTCGGCGAGCGCGTAGCGCTGCAGCACCGCACCCTTCGGTGAGGCGACCACCGGCTCGATGAGTGTGAGGTTCGTCGGAACCACCCCACTGGCGAAGACCTTTTTGCCGCCGCCGAGGAGGATCGGATACACCCAGAGCGTGAGCCGGTCGAAGAGCTTCTCGGCGAACAGGGTCTGCACGAAGTCGAGGCTGCCGATGACGTGGATGTTCTCGTGCCTGTCGCGCAGTTCGCGCACGGAGGCGGGGACATCAGGACCGAGCAGTGTGGAGCCGGCCCACTCGAGGTTCGGCGTCTGGCGCGAGGCCACGTATTTCGGGAGGCGGTTGAACAGCCGCGCGATGTCCCCGTTCGCGTGCGGCCAGTACGAGGCGAAAATGTCGTAGGTCCGGCGCCCGAGCAGCAGCGCGTCCATCCCCGCCACCCCGGAGTCAATCTGGTCGCCCACCACTTCGTCGATGAGAGGCGCCTGCCAGCCGCCAAACGCGAAACCGCCCTCGGCGTCCTCCTCCGGCCCGCCGGGCGCCTGCGCGACGCCGTCGAGAGTGGTGAACAGGTCGATATGGATGAGTCCCATGCCGTGCTCCTTCTCTGCAGCCCGTCGTCGCCGCGGCGGCGGATCACTTCGAGGTTGCCACACGAAGCAACCGGTATCAACGGCTCTCCGGCACCCGGTGGTTCCGCCGGGCGGGGGAGTACGACGGCGGCGCCCGGGTTGCGCCCGCCGCCCGCCTCAGGTGTACAGCCGCCTCAGGTGTACATCAGGGAGCCGGGCGTGGTGAGGAGCTCGCCGGTTTCCAGCCAGGTCTTCAGGCCGGAGAGGATCATCGGCCAGCCGCCGTAGAGCTGGTCGTTGGCGCCTTCGCGGAGCTGGTCGTGCGTGACGGTGAGGTGGCAGGAATCGTCGCCCACCGGCTCGATCTCCCACGTGATGCGTGACGTGCCTTCGGCCTTGACGTCCTCGCCCCACAGCGCCCGCATGGTCTGGACGAGCTTCCGGGGCGGGTCCACTTCGATGTTTTCGCCTTCGCCCAGGGGGTCCCCGCCGTTGGGTGCCATCTCGAACCGGGATCCGGGCGTCCAGTCCGAGCTGATGTTCATCCCGAACTGGTACTTGCTGCGGATCTCGCTGCCCGTGATGGCTTCCCAGAGCCGTTCCGGGGTGGTCTTGATATAGATTTCGAAGATCTTTTCCATGGGACTTTCCAATCGGGTTTTGAGGTCGCTGAGGGCAGCGGCCCATGGTTCGGCATATTTGCTGACCCAGCGGTCGTGGACCAGCCGGATGGGCACCGGATTCAGGAAGTGGAGTTTCTCGCGGCCCCGACGGCGGGTGACCACCAGGCCGGCTTCCTCCAGCAGCTTGAGGTGCTTCATAACGCCGTAGCGGGTCATGTCGAAGCGTGCCTCGAGCGCGTGGAGGGTCTGCCCGTCTTCCCTGAACAGTTCATCAAGGAGGTCACGGCGGGTGGGGTCGGCGAGGGCCTTGAATACGGCGTCCACAGCTCCAGAATAGGTGACCAATTGGTCACATGTCGAGGGTTTTCTTGGCCGTAACCGGCGGCTGAGTTCCACCGTCAACCGGAGAAGCACGGTATTTCATTGATGTGCCGGGGCGGCAGTGCGAAAATGATCGGAGCACCGTGAGTCCAACGCCCAAGATGGCGCCATTTGGGGATGACGCGTGACCTCCCGTGGAGGAATGAAAATGCTTCAGAGCCAGTGCCGGGGCCAGATCAACGTCGACGCGGGAGGGCCGCGGCCATGACCGTTCAGCCTCCGAAAAAGCGCCGCCTCCGTTTCTCGGACGTCAATGTCGTCCACCATCCCACGCTGAGGAAAGCGCTGGGCGGCACCATCGTCGGCAACACCATGGAGTGGTACGACGTCGGTGTGTTCGGTTATCTGATCACCACCATGGGTCCGGTGTTCCTGCCCGAAGCCGACAAAGCGGTGCAGAACCTGTTCCTGCTGGGAACCTTCGGCGCCACGTTTATCGCCCGCCCCTTGGGTGGCATCTTCTTCGGCTGGCTGGGGGACAAGATTGGCCGCCAGAAAGTGCTGGCCATGACCCTGATGCTCATGGCGGCGGCCACCTTCGCCGTCGGGCTGCTCCCGGGCTATTCCGTGCTGGGCATCTGGGCCGCGGTGCTGCTGGTGGTCACCAAGCTGGTCCAGGGCTTTTCCACCGGCGGCGAGTACGCGGGTGCAACCACCTTCGTTTGCGAGCATTCGCCGGACAGGCGCCGCGGCTTCTTCGCCAGCTTCCTCGACATGGGCAGCTACCTGGGATTTGCCATCGGCGCGGGCCTGGTCTCCGTGCTTCAGCTGACCCTGGGCCAGGAGCAGATGGAGGCGTGGGGCTGGCGCATCCCGTTCCTGGTTGCCGGTCCGTTAGGCATCATCGCCATCTACTTCCGGATGAAGATCGAGGAATCACCGGTGTTCCAGGCAACCCTGGAAGCGGAAGAGGAATCAGCCCGGCACCCCGAGACCGGCGAGCTGCTCGGAGCCATCGGCCCGGCAGGGATCTTCAGGACCTATTGGCGCAGGATCGTTCTGGCCATGATCCTCGTGGCGGCGGCCAACACGGTGGGCTACGCGCTCACGTCCTACATGCCCACATACCTGACCAGCAACAAAGGATACGACGAGATCCACGGGACGCTGCTGACCATCCCGGTCCTGGTGGTCATGTCACTGTGCATCCCGCTCACCGGTCATCTCTCGGACCGGATCGGGCGGCGCCCCGTGCTCTGGATCGGTGCCGTCAGTACCGTAGTGCTGTCGATCCCCGCCTTCCTGCTGATCTCGGTCGGAACCGTCCCGGCCACCCTCACGGGCCTTGCCCTGGTCGCCTTCCCGGTGACGTTCTACGTGGCGAATCTCGCCTCGGCGCTGCCGGCGCTGTTCCCCACGGCCCACCGCTACGGGGCCATGGGCATCGCCTACAACTTCGCCGTGGCGATCTTCGGCGGCACCACCCCCTTCATCATTGCCTCCCTCATCCAGGCGACAGGCAACGACATGATGCCCGCGTACTACCTGATGGCCACCTCGGCGATCGCCGCGGTCACCATTTACTTCCTGCCCGAATCCGCCCGGCGGCACCTGCCCGGGTCGATGCCCAGCGTGGACTCGGACGAAGCGGCCCGCGAACTGGTGGCGACGCAGGACGAGAACCCGCTGCTGGACATGGACACGCTGCCGTTCGACAGCAGCTACGAAACCGCGAGGGCGGCGCACGTGGGACACGCGGGGACGACGCCGGGCAGTTGACGGAAGCGGCCCTACTGGTTGTGTCTCGCCCACAACTGCAGCCACACGAGCAGGCGCGTTTCGGGATCGTCCAGGTCGATGCCGAAGAGGGCCTCCACCCGGGATAAGCGGTAGCGGACCGTGTTGACGTGCACGTCGAGGGACTTGGCGGCCTCGATCGCGTTGCCGCCGCAGCTCAGGTAGGCGTGGATGGTCTCTTCAAAGGATTTCTTATGGTGTTCGTCGTACTCGGCGATCCTGAGGGCGTGGGTTCCCGGCAGTTGACCGGACGCCGTCAGCGACGAGACGATCTGGCGCAGCTGCAGCCGTGAGCCGAGGGAGTCGTCGTCGGCCACCACGTCATCGGAGTCGGCGGGTATGCGGCCCTCGACGACGTTGCGAACCAGTTCGGACAGGACCAGTTCCGCGTTGACCCGGGACTCTGCAAGCCGGTCGATCGCGGCCGCCACGCCCAGGGCGGCCAGGACCGGGCGTGAAAGAAGCCGCCGCGCGTTCTGGACAATTTTGAGAATGGCGCCGCGCTGAAACTGCACGGACGCTTCTGTGCTCTGCGGCAGGACGATGTACACGATGCCGTCCGAGAGCCCACAGACGGCGGAGGGCAGCCGGATGGCGCAGGCGGTCCGGATGGTGTCGAAGAGCCTGAGGCGTGATTGCAGTGTTTCGGCGGCTATGGCGTCCGCCGGCCAGACGCTGAGGGCGGCCACACGGATCGAAGATGCCGATATTCCCAGCCGCATGGCGGCCAGCTCGGCGCGCTCCGGTTCGAACAGCAGCGGCCGGACCAGGTCCATCTGGCGGGTGAGATTCGAGACGTACGTTGTGCGCTTGTGCAGGATATGGAGCGCGGCAACGTTGGCAGCTTCACGCAGGATCCGGTGCGCGTCCTCGTTGTGGTGTTCGGCGCGTTCGAGCAGCCAGAGCGTTCCCAGCACGGCGCCGCCGGCCCGGATGGCGATGGCCGTGCGACGGAGCCGGGGGTCCTCCGTCGCCACATTCAGCGCATCGCTGGCGGCATGGACGCGCCGGTAGTCCTTGTCGGTCTGAACGGAATGCGGCACGTGCAGACGCAGGATCGAGCTCCGCCGCGTCTCGTCAATGGGCTGGTCCGGGAGGGTCGAATAAGCCAGGATCGTCTGGTCCGGATCGGCGATCGCAATGGCGCCCCCGGCCTGGGCCGCGACGATGTTGGCCAGGTCGAACAGGTCCCCGGGGCGGATGTCCACCAGGGTGCGGCCTGACTGCCGGTGCGGGACCACCGCCGCGTCCATGATCTCCGCCAGCTGGTTCCACGGAACCGAGTCGGAGGCACGGAAGAGGGCCATCCCCGTCTCCCTGGCGGCTGCGCGGAGGGCGGCATCCGGGTTGCCGTTGGACTTGTAAACTATTGCCACGTAGCCGGCGTCGTGGAGCTCCTGGACCTTCACGCGTAGACGCTTTCCGGACAGCGACAGGCCGATGGCCAGGGCAACAGCGCCGGGGAACGTGGCGGGCCGGGCCGTCGAGTCGTACAGCACGGAACCCGCCACAAGCTTCTGGTCATCGGCCGGCATTTCGACGAGGCTGACAATTTCCGATCCCGCCGAGCGCGCGACATCCGCCAGAGTGGGCAGACCGTGATTCTCCGCCGCGGGGAGACTCACGGTGCCGCCGCCTGCACGGTTTGGTAGGTGGTCCTAATGGAATGCCCCTAAATTTGTCGTTATCTCCATAGTGGCATGGGCTTCCCGTTCCTACGCTGAACGGTAACGCACGCACGAACTGGAAGGCCGCAATTGAAAATCAGCGAAGCCAGGCAGCTCATCCAGGTCAAAGCCCCCGTACTATCCCGACGGCGCCGTGTGCTGGCCAACGCTTTCAATGTGGAGGAATACCGAAAGTCGGCGCAGAGAGTCCTGCCGGCCGGGATTTTTGACTATCTCGACGGCGGCTCTGAAGACGAAGTGACGCTGCGCCGCAACCGCGCCGTCTTCGATTCCTGGGCGCTCATGCCCAGCTGGGGCCCGGTCTCCGGACCCGACACCCGCACGACGTTGCTCGGAAAAGACAGTGCCCTGCCCCTGACGTTGACGCCAACCGGGGCAACCCGCCTGTTCCATCCCGAGGGCGAGTTGGCCGTCGCGGCCGCCGCCGACCGGGCCCGCATCCCGTACGGGCTGGCCGGGCTGAGCACCGTGGCCATGGAAACCATTGCGGAAGGCCACCCGGCACTTGACCGCTGGTTCAACATCGGGCTCACCTCCGACGCCCAGGCGCTGAAGGACAAACTGGAGCGCTGCGAAGCCGCCGGATTCAGCACACTGATTGTCGGCGTCGATACGCGGGCGCTCGGCGCCAGGGAACGGGACCTGCACAACGGCTTCACCGCGCCTCCCGCGCTGACGCTTTCCACCATGGCGGACATTGCCCGGCGGCCTTCCTGGTGGATCAACTTCCTGAAGTCGGACGGAATCAGTTTTCCGAACCTGGATCCGCACAGTGCGGCGGCCACCTCCGTGGTCACCCCGTCGATGTGGCAGCACATCCTTGGCCACTCGGATGCGACCAGCGGATGGAAGGAACTGGAAGCCTTGCGGCAGGCGTGGCAGGGCAAGATCGTGCTCAAGGGCTGCGTCAACCCGGCCGACGTCGAAAAGGCCGCCCGGATCGGCCTGGATGCCGTCCAGCTCAGCAACCACGGCGGCCGCCAACTGGACCACATGCTGAGTCCGATGGACGTGCTGCAGGAATCCCGCGAGCGGGTGGGCGATTCGATGGAGATCTATGTGGACTCGGGAATCCGGCGGGGCAGCGACATCCTCAAGGCGCTGGCGCTGGGTGCCGACGCCTGCTCCATCGGCAGGGCCTACCTGTACGGATTGGTGGCTGCCGGGTCACCGGGTGTCGGGCGCATTATCGAGATCTTCGGGGACGAACTGCGGCGTACCATGACGTTAGTAGGCGTTTCCAGCATTTCCGAATTGAAGGCTCGAGGCGGGGAAATTCTCCGGGACATCCGCCGTTCCGGAGAAATCATCGAAACAACGGCGTCAGGCAACACGCACTAACGAGTTCTGAACATGCAGGCACACAGTGCCCTCCTCCCGCAGACTTGCGGGAACCTGTGAATCTCTGAACAGCTAAGGAAACCATGCGCACCCGATACCTACTTCCCGTCCTCACCATAGCCACGGCGCTCGCGCTCTCCGGCTGCGTCGACAACAGCCAACCGGCAGCCACCGGCGGCGCATCCGGCACCGCAGACGCCGTCGACGTGAAAAAGAATGACTCCATTGCCGCGATGCTTCCGGAGAAGATGAAGAACTCCGGCGTGCTCAACGTCGGCATGGCCAACAACTACCCGCCCAACGAGTTCAAGGACGACAACGGTGCGCCCGCAGGCTGGTCAGTGGACCTCACCAACGCCCTGGGCAAGGTCATGGGCTTGAAGGTCAATTTCGACATCGGCACTTTCGACAACATCCTTCCCGCCGTGCGCGCGGGGAAGGATGACATGGGCATGTCCTCCTTCACGGACACGCTGGAACGCGAAAAGCAGGTGGACTTCGTGAACTACTACTCCGCCGGGATCCAGTGGGCCGCCCCCAAGGGCAAGACCGTGGACCCCAACAACGCCTGCGGGCTCAAGGTGGCCGTCCAGGCAACCACGTATGAGGACACCCACGAAGTGCCCGCCAAGTCGAAGGCCTGCACCGACGCCGGCAAGCCGGCCATCACCATCTTCAAGTACGACGCCCAGGACCAGGCCACCAACGCCCTCGTTGTGGGCCAGGTGGACGCCATGAGCGCCGATTCGCCCGTGACCCTCTATGCGATCTCCAAGACGAAGGACAAGCTGCAGACCGCCGGCGACGCCTTCGAAGTGGCGCCGTACGGGATCCCCGTGGCCCAGGGCAGCGAATTTACGCCGGTCCTCCAGAAAGCCCTCCAGTCGCTGATCGACGACGGTACCTACACCAAGATCCTGTCCAAGTGGGGAGTGGAAGCCGGCGGAGTGAAGACGGCGGACCTCAACGTCGCAGCCAAGGGGTGATACACCATGAGCGAGCCGGAATCCGGCCGGATGATTGAGGCGGAACCCGGCAGGAAACCGGGTCCCAGCAGGAGGCCGCGGGCCGGGCAAGGTCCGGACACGGACGGCCCGCCGCCGGAAGCGATCGTGGCCATCCCGTTGCGCCACCCGTGGCGGAACGTGGTGGCGGTTCTCCTCATCATCGGCTTGGCGGTCTTTGTGCTGGATGCCGCCCAGCGCCCGGACTACGGCTGGGCGGACGTGGGCAAGTACATCTTCGACCGCCGGATCAGCCAGGCTGCGTGGGTGACGCTGTGGCTGACCATCTACGCGATGATCGGCGCGATCGTGATCGGACTGCTGCTGGCCATCATGCGCCTTTCGCCCAACCCTGTGCTGAAGAGCATCGCCTGGCTGTATATCTGGATTTTCCGGGGAACCCCGGTCTACGTGCAGCTGGTTTTCTGGGGCATCGTGGCGCTCATCTATCCCGTGTTTACGCTGGGCATCCCGTTCATGGACCCGTGGGTCACAATCCCGAATGAGGTCTTCACCAACCTCTTCATCACCGCGGTGATCGGGTTGGCCCTCAACGAGGCCGCCTACATGTCCGAGATCGTTCGGGCCGGGCTGCTGTCAGTGGACGAGGGGCAAGCGGAGGCGTCGACGGCGCTGGCGATGTCCTGGGGGCAGACCATGCGTTACGTGGTGGTTCCGCAGGCGATGAAGATTATCATTCCGCCTACCGGCAATGAGGTGATCTCGATGCTCAAAACCACCTCGCTGGTGGCGGCGATCCCGTTGAGCGTTGACCTCTACGGGGTGTCCCGTGGTATTTCCGCGGTGACGTTCACGCCGGTGCCGCTGCTGATAGTGGCGTCCCTCTGGTACCTGCTCTTCACCTCCGTGCTGATGGTGGGCCAGCACTTCATTGAAAAGCGGTTCTCGCGCGGGACCGGACGGGCCAAGGCAGGCAAGGAAGGCACGACGGCGGAACCGACGGCGGTTTCCGGCGGCCCCGGTGTTCCCGGTGGGCCGGGCGTTCCCGGTGGGCCGCTCGGCAATGAGTTTGGAGGAAAAGGATGACGGACGCGCCGATGGTGCTCGCGGAGCGGGTCTCCAAGAATTTCGGTACCAACAAGGTCCTTCGCGGAATTAACCTCAAGGTCAACCCTGGGGAGGTTCTCTGCATGGTGGGGCCCAGTGGTTCGGGCAAATCCACGTTCCTGCGCTGCATCAACCACCTGGAACGGGTTGACGGCGGCCGGCTCTCGGTGGACGGCCAGCTGGTTGGCTACCGCCAAAAAGGGGACAAGCTCTACGAACTGAAGCTGAAGGAAGCAGCGTTCCAACGCCAGGAAATCGGGATGGTGTTCCAGCGGTTCAACCTGTTTCCGCACCTGACCGCGGTGGAGAACATCATCCTGGCCCCCATGCGGGTGAAGGGAATTTCCAAGGCCAAAGCCACCGCCCGGGCCAGGGAACTGCTGGAGCGCGTGGGCCTGGGGGACAAGGGAGATGCCTACCCGGCGCACCTGTCCGGCGGGCAGCAGCAGCGCGTGGCCATCGCCCGCGCCCTGGCCATGGACCCGAAGCTGATGCTCTTCGACGAGCCCACCAGCGCGCTGGACCCGGAACTCGTGGGCGAGGTGCTCGATGTCATGAAGGAACTGGCCAAGAGCGGCATGACCATGATCGTGGTGACCCACGAGATGGGGTTCGCACGTGAGGTGGCGGACACCCTGGTTTTCATGGATGAAGGCGTGGTGGTGGAGGCCGGGCCTCCCCGGCAGGTCCTCAGCGATCCGCAGCACGAACGGACCAAGGCATTCCTTTCCAAGGTCCTCTGACGCCTGCTCAGAGTGCCGTCGGCTGCCCGGCCACCGGCGTCACCCGGATCCGGGCAATGCGGAGCCGGTCCATCGCGAGGACCGTCAGCACATGGCCGCCCACCTCCACCCGGTCACCGATGACGGGCAGGCGGCCCAGACGGGAGATGACGAAGCCGGCCACTGTCTCGTAGCGGCCCTCCGGCAGCGTGATGCCGGAGGCTGCCGCGAATTCCTGCAGGATCAGGCCGCCGTCCACGTCGATGGATCCGTTGGCCACGGTGACGCGGTCCTCGTGGTCGGCCCCGGTGTCGTATTCGTCGTAAATTTCGCCGACGAGTTCCTCCACGAGGTCTTCCAGCGTGACGATGCCGTCCGTGCCGCCGTATTCGTCCACCACCAGCGCTATGTGGTGGCCCAGCCTGCGCATCCGGGACAGCGAGGGCAGCACCCTGTTCGTCCCCGGCAGCGGGAGGATCTCACGGACAATGTCCTTCACCATTCCCTGGTCCTGATGTTCATCCCGGGGCATCAGGTCGCGGATATGGACGAATCCCAGGACGTCGTCCGGGGTCCTGCCAATCACGGGAAAACGCGAATACGGGCCGTCCCGGACCATGCCGCGTGCGTCGGCGATACTCATGATGCCGTCGATGAATGTCACCTCGGTGCGCGGGCGCATGACCTCCTGCAGGGTGCGGTCCCCGGCGCCAAACACGTCGGTCAGGATGCGCCGGCTGCTTTCTTCCAGGAGGTCGCTTTCCGCCACCATGTCCCAGAGTTCCTCGGAGCTGATGCCCTCCCGTTTGGCGTGCGGATCACGGCCAAAGAGCTTGACCACGGCGTCGGTGGAAACGGACAGCAGCCAGATGACGGGCCGCATGATTTCGGAGAGGACGACCAGCGGCGGGGCCAGGACCTTCGTGAAGCCCACAGCGCTCTGCATGGCCAGCCTCTTGGGCACCAGCTCACCGAGCACCAGGGAAAGGTAGGCCACCAGCAGCGTCATGCCGATAAACGCCACCGGTTGAGCCGCGGGACCGAACCCCATGCCTTCCAGGATGGGTTCGATGTCGGGGGATATGGTGGACGCGCCATAGGCGGCTGAGAAGAAGCCGGACAGTGTCACACCGATCTGGACGGTGGAGAGGAAGCGGTTGGGATTCCGGGCCAAGGCTGCAGCCCTGGCCCCGCGTTTCCCCGCCTTTTCAATCCGGCGCACCTGGCTTTCCCGGAGGGACACCAGCGCCATTTCGGTGCCGCCAAAGACGCCTCCCAGCAGCACGAAGAAGAGAACCAAAGCGAAGTTGACCAACGTGCCGCTGTCCATGACCTGACACTACCGAATCGGCGCCATTAACTGGATCGCACCCGTCACGTCGCGAGCGTCAGCAGTTTCCCATCCGTCACGGCCCGGCGGGACAGCGTTTTGTAGCCTTCCTGTTCGAACAGCACCGTGATCGTGTCCTCCTCATGCCGCATCACCAGGCCCGGCCCCCATTCCTTGTGGGTAACGGCGGCCTGGAGCGGAAAAGGGTCACCGCCGGCGGCGGCCGCGGCGTCGTCGTCGTAATCCTCCTCGTAGGCGGAGCCGTCGGTGCAGGTATCGCAGTTGCCGCAGGGCTCGGGGAGGTCCTCGCCGAAGTAGCCGAGCAGGAACTGGCGCCGGCAGGCGTCGGTCTCGGCGTAGCCGCGCATCATCTCGATGCGGGAGCGGTCCACCCGCTGGCGTGCTTCTGCGTGTTCGACGGCGCGTTCCACCACCGCGGGCAGCTTGGCTCCCGCTTCGAGCCGGATGCCGCGCTTTCCGGCCTTGACGGCTCGGGTTTCCTGCAGCTGGTTCAGCAGTCCGGTGAGCCTGCGCGGGGAGAAGCCGGTCTGCTCGGCGAGCGCCTTCTGCTTGACCGGCCCGACGGCGGCGCGCAGCACCTGGAGGACGGCCAGGAGCGATTCCTCGTCCGGGGTGTGGGTGCCGAAGAACTTGCGCAGCCCGAGGTCCTCGGACCGGTAGTGGAGGACGGCGGCGGCAGGTTCGCCGTCGCGCCCGGAGCGGCCGATCTCCTGGTAGTAGCTGTCCAGCGAATCGGGGATGTCGGCGTGGATGACGAAGCGGACGTTGGGTTTGTTGATGCCCATGCCGAAGGCGGTGGTGGCCACCACCACGTCGAGGTGGTCGTCGAGGAACTGCTGGTGGACGCGGTCCCGCTCGCCCTGCTTCCGGCCGGCGTGGTACGCCTCGGCGCGCAGGCCCAGGGCGGTGAGCTCGGCGGCGTAGGCCTCGGTGTCCTTGCGGGTGGCGGCGTACAGCAGCCCGGGACCCCTGAATGCGGCCACCTGCTTGGTCACGGTGCGGCGTTTGTCCTTGTCTTTGTGGTGGCGGACCACCTCCAGCCGGATGTTGGGCCGGTCGAAGCCGTGCACCAAGACCAGCGGGTCCAACATGTTCAGGCGCTGCTGGATTTCGTCGCGCACCGGGGGAGAGGCGGTGGCGGTAAGTCCGACGACAGGCGGGTTGCCCAGCTGTGCGCGGACCTCGCCGAGGCGCAGGTAGTCGGGCCGGAAGTCGTGGCCCCAGGAGGAGACGCAGTGTGCCTCGTCCACCACGAACAGCGAGACGTCCAGGGCCGCGAGCCGTTCCACGGTCTCGGTCCTGGCCAGCTGCTCGGGGGCCAGGAACACGAAGACGGCGTCGCCTCGCTCGGCGGCTTCCCAAGCACCGTTCACTTCGGAATCGCTGCGGCCGGAGTTGATGGCGACGGCGGCCTCCCCGCCGAGCGTCTCCAGCAGGCCGTCCAGCTGGTCCTCCTGCAGAGCGATCAGCGGGGAGACCACGACGGCGGGACCGCGCCTTGCGCTGCCCGGCCCGCTGGAGTCCGGGGCGGCTTGGTCCTGGTTTCGGTGAAGGTGCAGCGCGGCCATCTGGTAGATGGCCGACTTGCCGTAGCCGGTGGGCATCACGGCAAGGACATCCCGGCCGGCGACGAGGGCGCGCATCCCGGCGAGCTGGCCGGCGCGAAGCTGGGGTAGTCCGAACGTTTCCGCCGCGAGCTGGCGGAGGCCGGCGTCGGGGTCCTGGGTACTGGCGGCATCCGTGGGGACTGCGGGGGCTGGTGCCTCGGTCATGTGGCAGCTCCGTGGTGGTGCGATCCGGTGGCCGGGTGTCATCAGCCGAGGGGTTCAGCATACGCGCTTGCGGTTTTTGAGCGGCACCCGAGGCGTCAGCACTATTTCCGTAGCCGTGAATCGGTTCCATAATGTCCCCATAAGCTTGGGGACCCTCGCGCCGGTGATGGCTGGCTGGGCGTGGCTGGGTCCCAGTTGGCGGCCCCGTTGCTTGGCGGAACGGGCGGCCACGCGGCTACGGGACAGTTTCGGAGCCGCCACAACCGGGGGAGACCACCGCCATCAACGCGAGACCAAGGCACAAAGGAACTCATCATGCTCACGGATTCAGACATCATGGCCGTCCTTCCCGCGAAGGACATCAAGAGGGCGAAGGATTTCTACCGGGACAAGCTGGGGCTGGAACCTTCCGAGTCCGCGGAGGAGGACAGCCTGATCTACCGGGGCGGCCACGGAACGACCTTCCTCGTTTATCAGACGGAGAATGCAGGGACGGCGAAGAACACCCAGATGGGCTGGGCCACGGATGACCTCGAACGCGAAGTGGAGGAGCTGCGGGGCCGCGGCGTCGTTTTTGAAGAGTACGACATGCCCGGGCTGAAGACGGAGAACGGCATTGCCACGAGCGAATGGGGGAAGGCCGCCTGGTTCCTGGACAGCGAAGGGAACATCCTCAACATCTCCCAGCGCGCGTAGGACGACGCCGGCGCTCGCCGCTGCGGGCGCCTCGGCCTTACGTCGATGATTCCGGGGCGCCCTCAACACGGAAGTGCCACAGTGCAGCGTCCAGGTCCCCGGCGCGCCACCCTCGTGAGTCTGCAGCAGCGCGGATCACGGCCGACATGTTGGCGTAAGAGGTGCCCTCGATACCGGCGGCCTCCGCCACTCTCCGTATCCGCACATCAATAGCATCCCCCGTAGCGAGTCCACTGAGACTGTCGATGTAGTCCAGTGTCTTGGGGCTCACGTGACGTACTCCAGCGAGGGCCTCACGAAAAACCGGCCTCGTTGCCGGGTCAGTGAGTGTGGCCCGGAGTTCCTCTACGGTTTCGATGCCCTGATCCTCAAACACACATGTTAAGTCGTCTATCTGGGCAAGACGGCCCGGCGATGGCCAGTCGATGACCTCCGAGAGGGTTCCCGTCGCAAGACGTTTCCGGAACCCACTGGTGGTTTTCGCGTCCGGCCATGCGACAACCAGAGCGTCAACGCGCGGCTTCACGGTGGCCGCGTAATTCTGCCGTCGCTGCAAGGAAGCATCGACAATAATCGCTCCGATGGAAGCCCAACCACGGCTGACCTGAGCCGAGGCGTCGATGCCGTGGGAATCCATGAAGGCCAGGAGTTTGGCGGTGTCGCCGTCGATAGTCATGAATGAATACTTTCACGCGAACACGGCTGCGTCGGCGGGCGCCTCATCCGCTGACCATGCGCTCGCAGGTGCGGGGCATGGAGCTGACCGCGATCATGAAGAACAGGGCGCTGGCGAGGTGGGCCGGCGGAGAGGTTCGGCGCCGTCGTCGGCGGCATCGTCGACGGATTGTGACGTCGGAAAGAATCCACGATCCGACGTGAGCAGGCGCGCGCCGGTCAGTCGGATGCTGTGAAGACGTCGATGCCGGCTGCGATGGCGACTTCTCGGTAGGCGTTTGCCAGGTCAGCGAGGTTCGCGTGCTTGTTCAACCCGCTCGGGTTGGGGACCACCCAGACGGGGGCGCCGCCGAGAAGATCCGGCTGACGCCCGACCCTCGCCAGCGGCCGGGCGAAGGCAGTCCGGTAGGCGGTGATTCCCAGTACTGCCACCACTGCCGGCGCGATGCGTCCGACGCGCTCTGACAGGGCATCGGCTCCAGCGATAAGTTGTTCTGCGGTGAGTTCGTCCGCGCGTGCCGACGCTCCGGCAGCGAGTGAGGTGATGCCGAGGCCACGCTCACGCAGATGTTCGAGGTCTTCGGGATGGAAGCCCGCGGAAGCATCTATCCGCCGATCGACGATGCCCGCCCGGTAGAGCGCAGGATAGAAGCGGTTGCTCCCGCCGCCGCCGAAATGTGCCTGCACTGCAACGGCGCGCGGGCCGGGATTAATGCCTACGAACAGAAGCCGCGTGTGGTCCGCGAGCAGGTCCGGCAGGCTCCCGCCGCGGAACGAATCAAGCGCAGACCGAGTAAACCGCACCTTTCCAGCCTAGGACCCGCGCCATCCAGAAGCGAAGCGGGGCCGGTCCGTCCGAACGCCAGCGCCCTACTTCGCGAGGGTCAGCAGCTTTGCCCTCCGTCACGGCCATCGCTGCGGCCGGAGTTAATGGCGACGCCGGCCTCCCGACCCGAGGCTGTTACTGTGAACCATCTCAGACCAATGGGGGACGGCATGCAGCTATCTTTTGCCACGGTCCTTACCGCGGCCCTCGCGGCACTATCAACAGCTCCCGTGCCCTCGACAGGAACATCCATGTCGGCCTCGGCTACAGCAAGCCCTCCTCCGAACTCCCGCGGAGGGTACTAACAACCGGATTGCCGTCCGCACAATTCTGCGAAGCCGGGGAGACCTATCTCGCGAAATTCTCTGGCCTACCTCGAGTGCAGCCCCCGAAGGGAGCAGCCACGGCCACGGCGCCGACGGCCAGAATGTGCGCGTACATGGTAGTCATTGGCGACCTCTCGGCGCCGGCTGCCACTCTCGGAGTCATGGGCTGGTCAGGCGGCAGCGATGAGATCCCCCTGATGAAGCGGATATTGGACGCTCTGAACTCAATCCTCGCTGCCGTGGACTGAAGCTGAGTTTCATCCGAGAGAGCGGAGGAACGCCACCGAGTCCTCGGCGACCCGCTCCGGGCACTCCCACAGGACCACGTGCGCCACGTCGGGGTACACCTTCAGCACTGCACCGGGGATCCGGGCGGCCAGGGTTTCCTGGTCGCTGCGTGTCAGCAGGTTGTCTTGGGCGCCCCAGAGGATCAGCGTGGGCGCGTGGATGGTTCCCGATTCCGTGGGCGGCGTAGCCGTGATCAGGCCGTTGAGGATGGCTTTCCACGCGTAGGCAGGCATCCTGAGGCCGTCGCGCACGCGGTCCTCGATGAACCATCCGGGAACCTCGTGCAGCATGGGAAACCAGGTCAGGGACTCCCGTACCCAGTCCGCGTCGAGCGGGTCGGTCAGGCCGTCCACTTCGTCGGCGAAGGCGGGCCGGCCCTGCAGGCTCAGGGGCGAGCCCACCAGCACCATCGCCGCAACCCGCCCGGGGTGGGAAACGGCCAGCTGCTGGGCGACGTAGCCACCACTTGAGGAGCCAACAACAAAAACGTTCGGCACGTTGAGGGTGTCCAGGATCGCAGCGGCATCCTCGGCCTGTTCCGGCAGCGAATAGCCGTCCTCCGGTTTGTCTGCCTCACCCTGCCCGCGAAGGTCCGGGGCGTAGATCCTGTAGCCGGTCAGCAGAGGGAGGAGGCGGTCAAAGCTCCCGCGGGATTCACCCCATGCATGCAGCAGCAATACCGGCTTCGCACTGGCGTCGCCCTGGACTAGGCACGGCACCGTGATCCCGGTGCGGAGCCTGACGTCCCGGACTTCGGATTCCATAGCCTCAGGGTACGCCGCAGCGGCTGCCCGGATCGCGGTCCCGTGGGACGGCGGCGCAGCCCGCCGCCGTCGGGCCAGTAATTCTTCCGGACCTCATGGCACACAGTAGCCGTGACGCTACTTTGCGTCCGGTTGCCCCGGCCGCCGGTGTCTGTGGTGCAGCTCGTAGCTGTCGAACACATCGGAAGAGGTTGTTCCGGAGTGGCCGAATTTGCCGCGAAGGACTTCCGCGAGTCCGTCCAGCGCCGCGTGGAGCATCCGTCCGGCGAACTGGAGTTCAGGGCTCTCGCTGCGCTGGGCCTCGGACGCCAGCTCCTGGGCGTAGGCCACCGTGGCCGGCAAGGAGCCGCGCTGCTCGACTTCACGGAAGTAATACGTTTCATGGAACGCAAGCAGGTCGATGCTCACCGAAGCCACGTTTCCGGCCATTGACTCCAGCAGCCCGGCAGCATGCCTGGGATCCAGGGACAAGACACCCGCCGGTCCGGCAGCCTCCCTGAAGAGGTTCAGCTGGTGGGCAAGGGCCCGGCGGCGGTTCAGGGCCGGGTAGGTCTGCAGGATCCAGGTGACCGTAGCTGTCAGCAGGCCGAAACCGGTGACGGCCTGGAGGGCCACCACCAGCCTGAGCAGCGGATGCGCCGGCACGATTTCGCCGAACCCCACCGTGGAAAGAGTGACAAGGGAGATGTAGAGCGCTTCGGCGAAGTCGCTCCGCTGCGGGATCCCGGGCCCGTGAACAAAACCGTCCGGCAGGTGGGGCAGATAGAGCAGGGCCCAGCCGATGGCCGCCAATCCTGCCCAGGCGCCAATGACGGCGGCCATGGCCAACGGTGCCGCGATGAAGGAGCCCCGGCCCCGCAGTTTTCTCGACACCAGCCAGAATCCGCGCATGATGGCCCGGCCCACAGGACCGGAACCGTGCGGATATAGGAGCGTACGGAAGACGTCAACAAGCATCAGCAGAACCAGCCCGGCCCCCAAAACCGTCCAGAGCGTGTCCTCGAAGTCCATGCCTCATCTTACGGGCGGCACTGGTTGGAACCGGCGACGGACATCACGGGACAGGCTGCCGACGCCAGGTTGCTCGGCGCCTGCTTGCTCAGAAAGGCAGCGCCACCAGCGCAATCAGGGGAGGGACGGTCGCGCCGAGGGTGCCGGGAATGCTGTCGCCCTTCCGTGGGTAGTGGCCCAGCCAGTCCGCGAGTCCCATGGTGGCGCCGCTGAGCACCATATTGGCGCAGCAGTAGACCACCAGGGTGTAGCCCACAACCACGTAGCCCGTGTTCACCGCCACCACCCCGGCGATGTTCCCCAGCCCGATCAGGAGGTTGCGGAACCCGGTGGGGATGGCCCACATCATCACGGCGGGAACGTTCTGCGCGGGTGTGCTGAGGAATTTCTGCGCTGCCGGGTGCCGCAGGAAGAAGCTTTCCAGCGGGAACACCACGATGTAGATCAGTGCGGCAAGCACCGCGAAGAGCTGCGATACGGCGTTCATGAGGGAAGAGTACGACGGCGGCGCGCGCCCCTGCGATCCCCTCACCGGGGGTTTCTGGAAACCCACTCAATCCCCGGTTTGGGGGATTGCGGTCCGGCCGTCCGGCCGGATACTGGAGGTATGTGGGAGGAGCGCGCTGAGCGTGCCCGGCGCGAGATTGCCGACCTTGCCGCGGGCGGCCTGGACCTGGCTGAGCTCTATGCTGCGGCGCTGGCCGTGGTGCGGCATGCGGTCCCGTTCGATCAGGGCTGCTGGGCAGGGGTGGACCCGGACACGCTGGGGATGACGTCCGTGACCAACTGGAGGCCGTGGCCGGTGACGGACGAATATGCCGCCCGCTTCGCCGAGTCCGAGTACACCGGTGCCGAACCCAACACGTTCAGGGAGCTGCTGCGGCGGCCGCGGCCCGTGGCGCGGATTTCTGACGCCCCGCACCGGGACGTGGTCCACAGCGTCCGGATTAACGACCTGCTGGTTCCCCTTGGGTTGCATCATGAGCTGCGCGCGGCGTTCCGGGTGGACGAGGCGTGCTGGGGTGTGGGCAGTATCTTCCGGGAGGGCGGCCAGGACTTCTCGGACCGTGAGGTGGAATTCCTGGACGCCGTCACCGCCACGCTGGCAGCTGCCACCCGGATCGCAGTGCGGGTGCAGCGCGGGCCACGCCCGGCTGCCGGTGGCCCGGTGATCGTTATCGCCGGGATCCACAGTGAACTGCGGGCAGCCACCCCCGCCGCAGTCCTGTGGTTGGCCGAGTTGGAGTATGCGGCGCCGGGCGGTTTCACCATGACGCTGCACTCCGTGGTGGCGCAGGCCCACGCCTCTGTTTCAGGCACTGCCCGAGCCAGAATGCGCGACGCCGGCGGCAACTGGGTGGTGCTGCAGGCCAGCCGCCTTATTACGGGCGACGACCCCGAGCAGATGGTGGTCACCGTGGAGCCTGCCACGTCGCACGACATGGTCAGCCTCCTGCTTGCCGCCTACGGGGTCTCCGCCCGGGAGCGGGATGTCTGTCTGGAGGTCCTGTCCGGGAATCCGACGGCGGACATCGCCCGGAAGCTGTTCATTTCCCCGCATACGGTGCACGACCATCTGAAGGCGCTTTACGGAAAAGTGGGCGTGGGCAGCCGGGGTGAGCTGGTGGCCAAGCTGCTGGTTTGAAGCTGGCCAAGCACCCACCGGAATCATCCTGACGAGATCTGCCGCTTGACCTGCTCAAGCTCATCTTGGAGCAGGTCAACGGTGGCCCGGTATTTTTCGAAGTCCGCCGTTCGGCGCCTAGCCGCGGCGTAACTGATGCTGGCGGCAAGAATGGCGATCGGGAACGCCACCAGCAGGGCCCAGCCGGACGCGGCAAGGAAATCCAGCGCGACGGGAAGTGCCTGCTTGAATGCCAGGAACTCGTTCACCCCGCCGACCACTCCGTTCAGAGCGGAGTCTAGGGGCTCCAGAAATTGCCCCACAACAGGCGTCCCGGAAAACGACGGAACGCTCAGCGGCGGTTCTTCCCCGGTGGACCAGCGCGAGTCATTGAAATGGTTCAGGACGTAGATTCCGGCACCCGCGTTGAGGGCCGCGAAGAGCAGGACGGAACCAAGGGCAGTCCAATGAAGCCGGCGCGGACGCCAGACGCCGGCCACCAGCGCGAAGGCGGCGGCGGCAACCCAAGAAAAGATGCGGAGTTCGTCGCGGCTCATGCCGCCCAGTAGATCCAATGAATTCCCCGCCCTGAAAGTTTGCGTCAATGCTTATTCCGGTCCCAAGCGAGCCTATCCCAGTCGCTTCCGGGCATTCCGCGGCAGTTACTGGCGAAGGCTGCTGAAGCCGGCCCACGGATCTCACCAGTGTCGAGGGATCGAAACGAGCCACCGGTGCGTCCGTCTTACGCACACGATGCGTGGCAGGTATGCATTGAATTCACTGTGTGACAGGCACCCTCAAGACTGGCTCAAGACTCAATCAACGTTGTGCAAGGTTCAACGCAGTTTGCGTTTCCCCCAGCGCCGGAGAAATACGCTTCTCATTAGCGAGATTTCGGCTTAAGCAAAAGGCCCGGCTATTTGCCGGGTCTTTTTTAATGGGGGAAAGAATGTCGAACTACGAGACCCTTTGGGGGTCACAGCCCGCGGGCGCGGGACCGGGCCAGAGGCCGCCTAAGAAGCCACGCGCTTCCACCTTCATTGTCGGGGGCATAACCGCGCTGTTCGTGATCCTGGGGGCGTTGAGTGGCGGTCTTGGGGGTGCGCTGGTCTTCCTGGTCATCTCGGCCGGCCTCACCGGCGTCTATGTCCTGGCGACCGGACGCCGCTCGTGGGCCTGGCTTCCGGCCAAGCGGAAGGCGGGCGCCGTCGCCCTTGCCGTCTCCTTTGCCCTGCTTATCGCGGGCGGCCTGACGATACCGCGCACTGCGACGGCGGATCTGGAACCCGCCTCGTCGGAGGGCACTTCGCCTGCCTCCGCTCAAGCGAGCGCGACTGCCAATGCCACGCCGACGCCGTCGTCCGCCCCAACCGCGCAGGAGACGGGCGCCCCGCTGGATCCGGACAGCCCCTACCTCTTGGCGCAGGGGGCCAGTGCTACGGCTCCGAAGACGCAGCCGGCCTTCGCCACCAAGGCCGTGGACCTGCTGGCCACCCTTCCCATCAAGGGCCGGGCACCGAAGACGGGATATGACCGCGCGCTGTTCGGGCAGGCGTGGGCGGACGTTGACCGTAACGGTTGCGACACCCGGAATGACATCCTCAAACGCGACCTTGCGGCTATCAAATACACCAACAGTGTGCCCTGCAAGGTGCAGTCCGGCACGCTGGCTGACCCCTACACGGGCACTAGCATCAACTTCCTGCGGGGGACTGCGACCAGCAGCGCCGTCCAGATCGACCATGTGGTTGCCCTCAGCGACGCCTGGCAGAAGGGCGCGCAGCAGCTGACCACGGAACAGCGGACAGCCTTCGCCAATGACCCCCTGAACCTCCAGTCGACAGACGGCCCGACCAACATGAAAAAGGGCGACGGCGACGCCGCCACCTGGCTGCCGCCGAACAAGGGCTTCCGGTGCGAATATGTCGCCCGGCAGATTTCGGTGAAGGCGACGTACAGCCTGTGGGTCATCCAGGCGGAGCACGACGCCATGGCCAGGATCCTGGCCGACTGCTCCGGCCAGCTCGCACCGACAAACGAGCAGGCGCCCGCCGCTGCGGCACCGGCGCCAGCTCCCGCTGCCGTTCAGCCCGCACCTGTGGTGGCCGCGCCCGCCCCGGCAGCACCCGCTCCGGCTGTCGTTGCGCCGGCCCCTGTTGCTCCCGCACCTGCAGTGCAGGTTCCCGTTGCGCCGGCACCGGCAGCTGCTTACTACGCCAACTGCACGGCGGCGAAGGCCGCAGGTGCCGCGCCGCTATACGCGGGGTCAGCAGGTTACCGTGCCGCGCTTGACCGCGACCACGACGGCGTTGCCTGCGAAAGCTAGACCGATTCCATCACTCAACACTTTCAAAAACTTTCCAAGGGGGAAAAATGAAAAAGACTCTGACATTAGTTGTGCTGGCCGGCCTCATGCTGACCGGATGTGGCGGCAAGCAGGAGGCCGCGCCGACAGCATCAACGACGGCTGTTGCAGAGGTTACTGATACCGTCACGGTTCCAGGTGTGATGAGCCTGACGCTGGATAAAGCCGAGGATCAACTGAAAGATCTCGGGCTTGAGGTCGAGGCTGAGGACACCGTGGACGGTAAGTCGATCATGGTGAAGAAGAACTGGCAGGTGACGTCCCAGGACTCCGCCGAAGGTGCCCGAGTGGCAAAGGGTTCCACCGTGAAACTCGGCGTCAAGAGCCTTGACAAGATCGCGGCGGAAAAGGCCGCCGCGGACAAAGCTGCGGCTGAAAAAGCTGCTGCGGACAAGGCTGCGGCTGACAAAGCGGCGGCAGATAAAGCTGCTTCGGACAAGGCTGCAGCGGATGCGGCTGCTGCTGCCGCGAAGGCGGCCGCCGAACAAGCGGCGGCGCAGCAGGCCGTCCCGCAGACTCCAGTGCAACAGGCTGCCCCGGCGCCGGTTGCTCCCGCCGCCTCCTACGCCAACTGTGCCGCAGTAAAGGCCGCAGGAGCAGCGCCGCTGTACGCCGGGCAGCCTGGCTACAGCACCAGCCTTGACCGAGATCGCGACGGCGTTGCCTGCGAGAACTAGTCGCAAAGATGCCGTGGAGACCTTTCGCAAGGTCTTCACGGCATCTTTGTTTGTACGGACCTAGGGGCACGCCGGAATAGTGAAGCTAGTGCACTGTCTCCCGTGGCCGTGGCTCTGGTTCGCGTTCTTTGGGACTCAGTATCGAATCAGAACCCAGGGCAAGCAGTCCTGAAAGTAGTGCTGCGAACAAGATTGACGCAAATGCCATAGATGATGAAACACCCATGAGGTACGTGGCAACCGTAAGGCTGAGGGGGCTGGAGACTGTTTCAAGAAACTGGACGGCCGTCATGGTCTTGCCCAGGTCTGAGGAGGGAATCTGTTGGTGGATAAGTGACGTGCGTCCGACAGTCCAGGCAATGCCTCCGGTGCACACGATAAAGAGGGCACTGGCAACAGCGATCCAGGACGGGACGAAGAAGAGCAGGGACCCCCCGGCCATCAGCCACGAGGAACGTTGCATGAGGATGTTTGGACGCCAACTGGAAAACAGGCCGGACAGGATTGATCCGCAAAACAGACCTGCTGCCGCGGCCGCGCCGACAATTCCCACTTCGGTAGTTGAACCACCCAGATTGACTGACGCCTGGAAAATGGCCAGCGTCGACAGAGGCGCAGACAGGAAGCCAATCAGAACAACTGTCCCAGCAAAGCGCCACCAACCGTTGAGTTGTGAGAGTCTCCCGTACCCCGCAGAAAGTTCGCGAATAAAGCCTGGTCGGTCGGGCGGACTACTTGGACGGTCCGGCCACGGCAGGAAGTTCATTATCAACGCAATCACGGTGAATGAAACAGCGTCCACGGCCAACAACCACCAGGGGCCCCAGACAGCACTTAAAGCTCCACCGATAGCTGGCCCCACGATGGAAGCCGAAGTCCATGCCGTGGAGACGGATGCATTGAACTTGGCTGTGCCCTCGCCGTACATTTTCGGGATGGCAACGAAGGTTGCAGTTCGCGCGAACATGTCAAGGCTGCCACGAAGGAAGGCGCCGAGCACCAGAACCCAAAAGGGAGTATGCCAGGGGCCGATCAGCACCGCCATGGCTGCCACAACCAGCGCTTGACCCCAATATCCAATGTGGGTCATGGCACGCGGCGACATACGATCGGCCAGTCCACCAATCAGCACTCCGGGGAAGGCTTTTGGCAGTTGTGACGCGACGGCCACGATGGACATCTGGGCCAGGCTGCCGCTCGTTTGAAGCACGATGAGCGGTAGGGCGATGTTGTAAGCACCCCCGCCAAGCGAATTGACCCACATTCCTGTCAGGTGCAGGCGTCGCTGCCATGGCTTTGCTGGAGACAATTTATCTTCCTTGGGCTGCGCGGAGAATGGTTGCAAGGTCGCTCTGTTTTTCGACTGAGATCAGGAGCCACTGCATGGTGGGAGCCTGCCAAAAGCTGATGTCCCATGTGCGGGCAATGGCCATGTGGAAGAGACTCGTACAGCAGGGAATCAAGACTCGCCACTTTCCGGGAAGAACAAGTGCGAGGGGCAGCGCGATCAGCTCGAGGAAAGGAATGGCGCGGGTTAGAACTCGAACCGGCCGGACAAACCTCTCTTGTGCAAACGGATGGCTATCGGATGCCCTCATATGCGAGTGATAGATGTGGTTGGCATCGCCGCGCCGGACCCAGGCGTCTGAGCCGTGGATAAGCTTGGACAGGCCAGCCTGCGTATAGGGCAAGTACAGAGCTACCCGCGACACCGCAATCGGCAGGTCGGCGAGCCCGGTGTCGGTCGTTCCTGAGCGGGGCCACTGACTTGTAGCCAGGACTGCTTCGATAAACGTGTCGTAGGGCCACCTGCCTGGAAGCGACTGGGCCGCCACGGCACGGGTTCCAAGAAATACTCCCAGCGCTCCCCGCCGTAGCCAGGAAAATCGCTTTGCATTAGAGCCCTTGCACAGTTCGCTGACAGCGGCTGCTCCCAGCAGCAGACCGGTTGCCATGCGTTGCGTCTTCCACGCTGTGCAGGAATCGGGATTGTGATCCGAACTCAACGGCGCCGGCTCGAGGGCAGCTCTGAAGTCCTGGACGGCAGCCGGGCCGGGCCTCAGCGTAAGAGTCAGGGCGGCGACGATCCACACTCCCGCAGCCCGGACCTGGCGAGGACTGACTTGCTTAAAGCGCATTGGCTGGAACATAGGCGTACACGACTTCCCTTTCCTGAGGCTTTCCCCTCACCGTCGTCTCCACCCAGATTTCCATTTTGGACAGTGGAACGTTGGGTAGGTTTGCAGGGGCTCGGACCTCGTCAAATGGCCTCCACCGATCGCTGCGCAGCCGCCGGAGTATCCTCTGGCACAGGACCTGTTTCGGCTGGTCATCATCAGCCATGAAAATGTGCGCGAAAACCGCCCCGGCCCGGAAGAACTGGATCGGAATGCAGTTCGCGGGCCCGCACGCTACGACCGTTCCGTCTGACAAGTGGAATTCAACAGCGAAACGCGAGAGGCGGTCGTCGAACTTCGCATTGAACATGTTGTTTGATGCGATGGGCCAGAAGTTTCTGTTGGCAACGGTCGAAGCGAGCGAGGCGACAGTGAAGGCGCCGGCCAGTACGACGAGTGCCTTGCTGCTGGTTACGTCAGGCGCACGCAGCACAGTGAATATTCCTGGCGAAATCTTCAAATTCTGAAGACAGTTCCAGCGAGTCAAAGACCAGCCTTCGCCCATCCAGTTGCGTCGAGCCGGTGAGTAGATAGCGGAACACTTCCATGGCAGCAATGGACGCCACGATGGAGTTGAGGGGTCCAAAGCTGGGTGCCTGGTAGGCCGAGTTGAGATTTGTCGTAGTGAGGGAGGCTTTGGAGTTCGTCCGCCCGTCGTTGTCTGTTGCCGCGCACAGCAGGCATGGGGTATCGCCCGGCCTGACGACCGGCCCCACCACTCCTCGTGTGTCTTGGTAGCCGGCGCAGGTAAAGGGGGTTCCGGAGATAATGGATGCTTCGTTGGACCACTCGAGCACTTCCTGCGGAGTATCGGCGGAAACAACCACGAAGTCTGAGTCGTGAAAGATTGGCAGGAGGTCTTCCACGCCGGAGATCATTGACGTGATTTCAATGGCGTTGACTTCGGGAGCTCGAAGCGAAAGATTCTCTGCAGCCGCTTTGATCTTCGATTTGCCGATGTCCTGGGCGGTGAAGAGATACTGCCGGGTGAGGTTGCTTTTCTCGACGGTATCTCCGTCCACGAGCACGATGGAACCGACCCCGGCGGTCGCGAGCTGCATGGCCACGTTGGTCCCGATGCCGCCGATGCCGATGAGGGCAACCGTTCGGGCGCGGAACAAGTCGCTTGCTCCCGGACCTGTGCCGTGAGCAAGCGCGAAGTACAGATCATGCCGGCTGTATTGGCCTGAAAGGTCGATCCTGTAGGGCACCAGAATTTCGGCTTCGATGAGCTCCTCGATGATTTGCTCGTCGTAGCTTTCACCAAGCAGTAGTTGGGCCTCGTTGCCCAGTTCATCGAGTGTTCGTGGTTGTGAAGCGAATCCGAGTAGTTCTGCCAGCCCGGGGGGCGCGTCTTCAATTTCGATGGCATTGGGGGGCGCCAGGCCGATTTGTACGGCCGTATCTGTTGTTACAACGGGGAGCGACTGCTTAAGGGAGTAGGTCGTGGCTACCAATTTTGCCTCCAATTAGGAGTGGGGACCACGCTGTGCGTGGTCCCCACTATTTCGTCTTTGTTCAGTTGAACACGAAGTTCAGCTTGGAACGGCGCTTGGCCAGTCGCTTGAGCTTAAGCACTTTGAATCACTCCTTTTGGTTTATCAATTCGTTGGACGGATTGAATCTATAGCACCTGTCATGCACTTGACAAGCTTGTTGACAAAAATTCTTTGAACGCTGATTCGTGTTACAAAAGTTGGTTGGACGCGGTATAGAGTCGTGTGCATGTTCGAACTGGTTGTCCCGGATGCGTCCTTCTACCCATCGTTTGCCGAGTCCCACCGCGAGTGGGACGGCGCCCATCAAGACGGTGCTGGGCTCTCGCCAGACGACAACATCATCAGCCCGGAAGGGTTCGATGCCTGGGTCCGAAGGCTGTTGGGTGCGGCGCACGTCGTCGAGTCTGGCGGCATTGTTCCTTGCACCTATCGCTGGATCACAGAGGGCTCGCGGTATGTGGGAGCGATTGCCTTCCGCCACCACCTCACTCCGGCGCTGCTGCACTCGGGCGGGCATATTGGATACGGCGTGCGGCCTTCCGATCGCGGGCGAGGGGCGGCATCGTGGGCCCTGCAGGAAATGTGTGCTCGGCTGGCGGCGCAGGGGGAGCCTGACCGTGTTCTCCTGACCTGCGATGATGCGAATGCAGCGTCAGCCAGGGCTATCGAGCGTTGTGGAGGCCTCCTCGAGGACGTGAGGATGGGCGGGAACGGGCGCTATTTTCGGCGGTACTGGATCGACTTGGCGCGCTTTGAGTCAGAGGGGCTTGCTGCATTTCCAGCTAAAGCATCCGCGCCAGATGGCGGCCCGCAGTCCTCACGGTGAAGAGACAGCGGTCCGAGAGCGTATATCCCTGTCGAGAATTACGACGGCGGCGCGTGGCTGTCGTTCGCGTGCTGCTTTCAACTGGACGGCCAGTTCGCGGCGCCCGGTCCGTCGAACAACGCGCTGGTGCTGCTCTGGGGTACCACGACGTGGACGGCGTTGCGCTGGACGGTGAAGTCGGTGGGCGTGGTGGTCGCGATCTCGCCGTCGAGGTTTACCGGCAGCGGCGGCTCAGTGACCAGCCGGACACGCCGGCTGGTCAGGTGGTACACCCGGTCGTGTTCGATGAAGCTGCCGTCCTTGAGCAGCCGTGCGATACTCACGTGCTCCCGGAGCGGGCCGGCCAGGATGGCGTAGATGTCGAGGGTGTGATCGTCGATCCCTGCAGTGGGAGAGACCGTGTTGCCGCCGCCGTAATGCCGGCCATTGCCGACGGCCACCTGCAGCAGGTTTTCCAGTTCCATCGGCTCGTGGTCGCCCTCGGGGAACTCGAGGCGGGCCCGGAACGGCTTGTGCCGGGCATAAGCCCGAAGCGTGGCGATGCTGTACGCCAATGGCCCGATGTACCGCTTCAAGCGGGGGCTCAGAGCCTCCGTCACAGCCACCGACAGGCCCACGGACGCGACATTGAGGAATGGCTCACCGTTAGCCCGGCCGAGGTCGATGTCCACCACCTTCCCTTCTGCGACGGTGGCGCACGCCTCGGCAAGAATATTTGGTATCTCCAGCGTGCGGGCGAAGTCGTTGGCGGTGCCCAGGGGAAGAACGCCTAACATAACGTCGGTGCCTGCAACGCGACCAGCGGCGCAGGTCATTGTCCCGTCGCCGCCACCGACAACAATCATGTCGTGCCCGTCCGCAACCACCCGGTCAAGCGTCGCGGCCAGGTCGCCCCCGGACAGGACGTGGTGCACGGAGGAGATCGGCACGCCTGCCTTGCGCATCGCGTCCACGGCAAGTTCGTGTGCCGCCCCTCGGCGTGATCCGGCGTTGATCACAACGGCGGCAGAGCGGGCGTCTCGGGCAGACTTCATTCGGATCATGGTAGGCGGTGGACCTGTGAATTCCCGCAGGGGACTGGGTAGGATCTAGGACACCTGTATCCTGACAATGCAGGTTGAATGGCTACAGCGGCCATTAACCAAGCTCGGTTCGCGGCCGGATGACGGTCCGGAATCCAGGGCCGTAGCCATCCACGTTGTCGAATCACCGCCGCAATCGTCAGTCTGCGATCGGCCCCCCGGACTCTTGGAATGGATCCTTATCAGTACCGACACGCCAGCTCCCGTGGGAATCCCGACGCCGGTCCTCAAGCCCTCACGCGGAGTTGCGGTGGATGATCCCGCCGTCGTGACCTGGGCCGAGGCTGGTGAGAGCATGACCGCGCGATGGCGTTCGGCGAACGGCAGACCGGCGCCGACGCGCGTCGAAGTGGTCTCCGACTCTCTCACGGCCGATGATGCGAACCGGATGGCGTCACAGGGGATCGCGATGCTCTGGCACGGTGACTTCCACAACGCACGGCAGATCCTCAACGCCATGGACCGGCGGATGAGCGCCGGAAAGAAAGAGACCGCAGCAACTCCGGCCGATAAGTTCTATCGGCACCGCCAGTCCCGCTCGCATCGTGCACGCGTTCTCGGCCTGCTGCTGATTCCGCTTGATCCGGGCCCGGTGGTACCGCTGCGCCGTGCACCGGACATCCGGCAGGCCGCCGCTGAAGCGTACGGCGATATCGGCGAACCTTCCATCGTGTCCCTGCATGAGCTTGTCGGGGCCATTGGCGCCCACGAGTGGCGACGGAACGGCGTCCACGTCGATGCCCTGCAGGGCCGCATCCACCCGCACTACGGCACGTTCTTCCCCACCCGGAGCGAGTATGTGGATCTCGTGGCCGCCGCGCCGCTTCCCTCTGACACGCTGGCGTTCGACGTCGGAACCGGCACCGGGGTGCTCGCTGCCGTCCTCGCCCGCCGCGGCGTCCAGCGCGTGGTGGCGACGGACAATGAACCGCGTGCAATCGCCTGCGCCGCTGAAAATTTCCGGAACCTCGGTGTCCAGGACCGCGCTGAGGCCGTCCTGACCGACATGTTCCCGCCCGGGCGGGCACCCCTCATCGTGTGCAACCCGCCCTGGATTCCGGCCACGCCGCATTCCACCCTGGATAACGCCGTCTACGACCCCGGGAGCAGGATGCTGTTCCGCTTCCTGAACGGACTCTCCGACCATCTGGAACCGGGCGGTGAGGCCTGGCTTGTCCTCTCCGACCTGGCCGAGCACCTTGGCCTGCGGACGCGTGACGATCTGCTGACCGCCATCACGGCGGCCGGGCTGAAGGTGGTGGAACGGCTGGACACCAAGCCAACGCATCCGAAGGCATCGGACCGCGACGATCCCCTGTTCGAGGCGCGCTCGGCCGAGGTCACGTCGCTGTGGCGGCTTGTTCGCCGGTAATCATAAACTTCCCCGCAGCGCGCGCCAGCCACCGGACAGAAGTAGGCTATGGATCTGGTCCTGTCAGGGAGCGGGAGATGCCGTCTTCTGAACAGCCGGTTTCTGAACGGGTTTCTGGTTGGCGAGGCCTCGAGTGGGGGGTGGACCCGAGCAGGCATGGCAACCATGCACCAGACTTAGGTGCGTGACGAACAAACCCCGTCCCGGCCTCGCGATCGCTGCGCTCAGCCTCGGCACCTCCCTGAACCCGTTGAACTCGTCGATGATCGCCGTCGCGCTGGTGGTCCTGCGGGAGGATTTCGCGCTCGACGTCGCCACCGTCACCTGGGTGATCACCTCGTTCTACCTCGCGTCCGCGGCCGGACAGAGAATGTCAATCTGACTTGAGCCCGCCTTGGGGTGAAAGTGCAGTCTGATCGGGGCCCACCTGAGTAGGTCAACTTGATTCAAAGCCGGTGTGACGACCCGATGCATGACCACCCACGACTTCGCTGACCAGCGCCAGCGAGTGATCGAGTCGTTGAGGCTGACGCTCTTTGTTCCTCCCCATTCTTCGGACCAAATCGCCGCCCTTTGTCAATTCCGAATCTGCCGGCGGACGTTCTGTTCCGGGTCAACCTTGGCCAGCAGGGTGCGCTCGGCCATCTGCGCCATTTTTCGTGTCGCTGGCGAGAGATACGATGCTTCACGCTGGATGAGGGCAATGGTGTCGTACAGGGGTTCGGCAAAAGGAACTGCTTTGATGTTTTTCGGGAATCCGGCTCCATTGACGATCGCTTGGGGAACGAAGGTGTCCGCGGCTCCGGCGGCCACGAGCCCAAGGGCGGTATCGACGTGCTCCACTTCAATTGCGGGATCGATTTTGAGGCCCTTGAGCCTGGCGCGCTCCAAAATCTGCCGGCGCGTGGGGTCCCGCCAACCGGCAAATGCGTCGTAGAGCACCAGCTTTGACGCCGCGAGCTCCTGCATGGTCATGGGACCCTGTGACGGATCGCGCGTGGCCGAGACGTAAAAAACCTGGTCCCGGAAGAGCGACCTTACCTGCAGTCCCGTTTCGACCACAGGAAGAACGATGAGCCCTGCCTCGATCTCACCGGACGCCACGGATTCAGCCACAGCGACCGAGTTCAGGCCCACCAGGCGCACTTTTACCTTGGGATACCGCCGGTGGAATCGCTGGACGAGGTCCGCGAGATCGTAGTGCGCTCCGTACCGCAGCACTCCGAAGGTGCATACGCCTCCTTCCAGGGAGGACATGGATTTCAAGGCTTCCACCCCGTTGTCAAACGACGTCACAGATCGCTGTGCGTGCTGCTGCAATTCCACGGCAGCCGTAGTGGGGATGAGACGGCGCCCTCCGCGGGTAAAAAGGCTGTGGGCCAGCTCCTGTTCGAGCCTGTTGATGAGCTCTGAGACGGAAGCTTGGCTTGTTTCCAACTTTCGTGCTGCCGCGGTAAAGGAACCAAGCTCATAGGCGGCCAGAAAGGCCCGAAGCTGCGCCAGTGTCATGCCCCCAGCCTATAGGGCGACCCTATGACTGGCATACGCAAAGGCCCCATTGTGCTATGCCTCCGGGGCGCGTACGTTGTGACCCATGCAACTAGCTGAACGTGACAGGGCATACATTCGGGGAAACTTCACCACGCTGAAGAGCCCAGCTGTAGGGGGCGTCCCCGCCCAGCGACTGCCGGAAGTCATTGAAACCGTTTCGGTCATGCTCGGCGACATAGAGAGAAACGGGATCGACGCCGTCGTCAAATACTCACGGCAACTCGACGCCTGGTCCGGTCAAAGCCTCGAGGTCAGCCCGGAAGACCTGGCCAAGACCGGGGACTCACTGTCCGCCGAGTTGCGTGAGGCCCTCATGGCCAGTGCCGAGCGGACCCGGCTGTTCGCCGTCGAGCAGCGCGAACACCTGACGGATTTCGAAACCGAACTCCTCCCCGGGGTTTTCACAGGACAAAAGAACGTTCCTGTTGCCAGAGTGGGGGCCTACCTGCCGGCGGGCAGGTTCCCCATCCTCGCCAGTGCCTTCATGACCGTGGGGGTTGCCAAAGCCGCCGGCGTTCCCAGCGTCGTCGCCTGTACCCCGCCCACGGGACCCGGCGGGCACCCGGCTGTACTCTACGCCGCCTACCTCGCTGGCGTTGACCGGGCGTTTACCGTGGGCGGCGTACAGGCGATGGCGGCGATGGCCTTCGGCCTGCTGGGTGAGCAGCCCGCGGATATTCTGGTGGGCGCAGGCAACGCCTACGTAACTGAGGCCAAACGCCAGCTGTTCGGGCGCGTCGGCATTGATCTCCTTGCGGGCCCCTCCGAAGTCGCCGTGATCGCTGACGAAACGGCGGATGCGGAGCTTGTGGCTGCGGACCTTCTCGGCCAAGCCGAACACGGACCGCAATCACCGGCATCCCTGGTGACCACATCCCAGGAGTTCGGCGAGGAGGTCATGCGGCATATCAGCAAGCAGCTGCGGACGCTGGACACCCGGGACATCGCCGGCCCGGCGTGGCGGGACTACGGCACCGTTTACGTCGCCGAGGACCGCGCGACGGCGGTGCAGATCATGGACCTGCTGGCGCCGGAACACCTCGAGATTCAAACGTCCGACGATTCCTACTACCATGCGAACCTGCAAAACTACGGCTCCATCTTCCTGGGTCCGTGGTCCACGGTTGCCTACTCAGACAAGGGCACCTCAGGCACCAACCATGTCCTGCCCACTGGTGGCGGCGCCCGGTACTCGGCAGGGCTCTCGGTGTCCCGCTTCCTGAAACCGCTGACGTTTCAGCGGGTTGAAAAAGACGCCACTCCGCGCCTGGCTAACTACGTGGCAACGATCTCCGGATTCGAAGGCATGGAGGCTCACAAGGCCACTGCTACCCTGCGGCTCGACCGCTTCAACCGATAAAAACCATCACTAACGAAGGCACTTCACGATGAACAAAAATATGCTCCGCAAGCGGTTTGCTGCATTGGTGCCTATGGGCGTAGCTGTCGCCCTGGCCATGACCGCTTGCGGCTCAGGAAGCGGCGGCGGGTCCAGCACCGGCGGGGCCGAACAGAAGACCATTACCATCGCCACCTCCAACGACGCCCCCTTCTCCTACACCGACCAGGCAACCGGTGAACTCAAAGGCATCGACGGGGAAATGATCAACGCCATCGCCGCGGCGAAGGGATGGAAGGTCAAAGTCTTCACCTCGGAGTTCGCCACGCTGATTGCGGCGCTGAACGCGAAGAAGGCCGACGTCATCGTGGATGCGATGTACATCACCGACGATCGCAAGAAGGAGATCAACTTCACCGAGCCCTGGTACACCGAGGGTGAGGCCATGGTGGTTCCCGCGGATTCCACTTTGGCCTCGCGCGACGACGTCAAGGGCAAGGTGCTCGGCGCTCAGACCGGCACGGTATTCAAGGACCTCGTGGACAGCCTCGGCGGAAGCCAGGTCAAGCTCTTCGACTCGCAGGCGGCCCTGCTCGCAGCAGTGGAAAACAAACAGGTCGACGCCGTGTTCACGGACAGCGCCGTCATCGGTTACAGCCTCGTCCAGAAACCGAACCCCAAGCTCAAGCTCGTCGACCCCTATGAGCCGTTCTACCCGGGCATCATCGGAGCCGGAGTGCGCAAGGACGATACGCAGCTGCTGCAGGACCTGAACTCGGGACTGACTGAGCTCAAGAATTCGCCCAAGTACCTTGAGATCCTCAAGAAGTACGGCCTCGGTGAAGCCAACATGGTCAAGTAGATTTCAACTCACGCAGGGCCGGCGGGCATTCGCTAGTGCCGCGGCTCCGCCGGCCCTGCCCGACCCTTGACTTAGGGATTCCTTCATGGACTTCATCACCAACACGCTCGCCGTGTTCCCTGCCCTCCTTTTTGCCGTGCCCGTTGTCGTCCAACTTGCCCTCGGCGCCATGGCGCTGGCGCTAGTCCTCGGCCTCCTGATTGCCTTGGCGCGGATCTCCAACATCAAAATCCTCCGCGGAATAGCCACCTTCTACCTCGAAGTGATCCGTGGAACCCCGCTGCTGGTGCAGTTGGTCTACATCTTCTTCGTGCTTCCCAGCATCGGGGTGTCCATCGAACCGGTTCCGGCCGGCATCCTGGGCCTGGGCCTGAACTACGCCGCCTATCTCTCAGAAGTTTTCCGCTCCGCCATCCTGTCCGTGGAACACGGCCAAACCGAGGCCGCCCTCTCGCTCGGATACACACCTACCAAAACCCTTTGGAAAGTGGTCATTCCGCAGTCATTCGTTGTTTCCATGGGGCCAATCGGCAACTACTTCATCGCGATGGTCAAGGACACCGCGCTGACCTCGGTGATCGCCGTGACCGAGATCCTGAAGACAGCCAACATCCTCAACAGCCAGACCTTCCAGACCACGGCCATCTATACCGCCGCGGCCATTCTCTATCTGATTATCAGCCTGCCGCTTTCGCGCATCGTGGTAGTGCTTGAACGAAAGGCCCGGGCCAATGGCTGACGACACCATCATCGAGGTCCGCGACGTCCACAAAACTTTCGTCTCGGAAACAAAGCGGACGCTATGGAGCCGACTGACGGGCCGCCCCCACGTGGAAAAACGGGTGGAAGTGCTCAAGGGCGTGGACCTGGTGGTCCACCGCGGCGAAACCATCGCGATCCTGGGGTCCAGCGGATCCGGTAAGAGCACCCTGCTGCGCTGTATCAACAAACTGGAAACCATCGAAGCCGGGCGGATCTACGTCAACGGGCACCTGATCGGCTACGAAGAACGCGACGGCGGACTGATCGCCGAAAAAGCCTCGATTACCGCCCAAAAGCGCACCGACATCGGGTTCGTCTTTCAACACTTCAACCTGTTCCTCAACAAGACGGCCCTGGGCAACGTCATGGCACCGTTGCGGGACGTGAAAAAGCTCTCCGCCTCAGAGGCCCGCAATATAGCCGTCCCCAACCTCGAAATGGTGGGACTAGGCGACAAGATGGAGAACTACCCCAGCAAGCTCTCCGGCGGCCAAAAGCAGCGCGTTGCTATCGCCCGTGCCCTCGCCATGGAACCCAGCGTCATGCTCTTCGACGAACCCACATCGGCACTGGACCCGGAACTGGTGGGCGAAGTCCTCTCCGTCATCAAGAAAATCGCCCAGCAGGGAACCACCATGGTCATCGTCACCCACGAAATGCAGTTCGCCCGGGAAATTGCCGACCGAATTGTTGTCATGGACCAGGGAATCATCGTCGAGGAGGGCCCACCAAGCCAGATCTTCACTGCCCCGCAGCACCCGAAGACCCGGGCGCTGCTGAGCCGTTCCGGAATCCTGCCGGCCTAAAGGTACCGGAAGTCATTCGCTCACCGCTGGTCACATAAATCAGAGGCGGCATGAATTGGCTCGGGGACGCGATCAACGGAAGCAAAAAGGGGTAGTGGGAAAATCTTCACCAGGACCAACGCCCCCCACTTATCGGTTACCCCAAGAAACGAGGGCCCTGCCAAAGGTCGTTGGTCATGACGTTCTGAGGCTATGGGCGAGACGGTAGGAGTCCGTACCTGTTTCAATGATGTTGCCGTTGAAGGTGAGCCTGTCGACGATAGCGGCGCAGAGGCGCGGGTCGGTGAAGGTTTTGGTCCAGCCGGAGAAGGATTCGTTGGAGAACGGGCGTCCCGGGCAGCCTTCATGTGGGACATGTTAGGTCGTCGACCTGTGAATTCCAGCTACCCCGCCACCGCCGCTTTCGCCTCCTGCTTGGCCTGCATCCATTCGCTCAGCCACGGGGCCCGCACGCTCGACGTGATCCGGCAGTCGGCCACGAAGGTTCCCTTGGCGCCGGCGTCGATCCAGTCCTGGAGCGCGGAAAGGTCCGCAAGTGAGCGGATGATTGCCGACTCGGCACCGAGCGCGCGGGCGATGCCGCTGAAGTCCACTTCGGGGATCAGCATGGGCTTTTCGGTCAGGCCCTGGGAGCCGTACTGGTGGATTTCGGCTCCGTAGGCGGCATCGTTGTAGATCACGACGACGGCGCTGCGTGCCGCCCCAATGAGGGATTCGAGGTCGGACAGGCCCATGAGGAAACCGCCGTCGCCGGAGGCCAGCACCAGGGTGCGGCCGTCCTCCACCGCGCGGGCTGCCCCGACGGCGCTGGCAAGGCCCAGACCGATGGCCTGGTAGGCGGTCCCCACCATCACCAGGTCCTGCGGCCGCGGGATGCGCCAGTACATGGGTGCCCAGCCGACGAAGTGCCCGCCGTCCTGGACCACCGTGCGGCGCTCCGGCAGCACCGCGTCCAGTGCCGCGGCAAGGGAGCGCGGGTCCAGCCGGCCGTCCGGGGTCTCGTCGGAGCCTGGGTGATGGGCCGGTCCTTCGGCCAGGCGTTTGCGGGCTTCCGCGCGCCAGGCATCTGCGCGGCCTGCGTCCGGTGAGGCCGTGCCATCCAGGATCCGGAGTAGGCGTCCCGCGGCAGACTTCACGTCCGCGCTGACGAACGTATCCACGCGAGGGTGCGTCGGCTGCAGGGCGGCGTCGATCTGGATGACGGTGCTGTCCGGGCCGAGCAGGTGCCCGAACCGCATGGTGAAGGGGCTCAGGCTCGCCCCGGCCACGAGCACCACATCAGCCTCACCCATAAGCCCGGTCGCGGTGTCCGTGCCGAAGCCGCCCGCGACGCCGAGATACCCCTCGCCCTGGAGGAGGTTGAGCGCCAGGGCGGTTCCGGCGGTCAGTGCGCCCAGGCGGTCGGCGAACTCCCGGAGCTCCGGGCCGGCGCCGGCGAGATGCGCACCGCGGCCGGCGAGGATCAGCGGCCGCTTCGCCCCGGCGAGCAGCCGGGCTACCTGCACGAGGCCGCCGACGACGTCGTCAGTCACCGCCGCTGCCAGCGGCGCCGGAAGTTCCTCTTCAGCAGTTTCGAGCGCCGCGAGGTCGTAGGGAATGGCAATAACGACGGCGGTCCGCTTGGTGAGCGCGTACTCCACCGCCTGCTGCGTGATGGAGCCCGCGGCCTCGCGGGTGACGGTGAAGGTCGCCGCGCCGAGGCCCGCGGCGATTGCCGCCTGGTCCACGTCCTGGGGCCGGGCGCCGCTGCTCGGCGCGTCCCCGGTCACCAGCACCACGGGGATCTGGGCCTGGACCGCCTCGGCGAGGGCGGTGAGTGCATTGGTGTAGCCGGGGCCGTAGGTAGTGGTGCCCGCTGCGAGACGTCCTGATGTCCGGTAGTAGGCGTCGGCCGCGGCGATGGCGGCGCCTTCATGGCGGACGGGGGAGAAGCGGAGACCCAGCTTTTCCGCGGCGTCCAGGAAGTAGACGTTGCCGTTGCCCATCACGCCGAATACATCGCTGAGATAGCTGCTGAGAACCTGCGCCACGCGGCCGGAGACGGTAAGTGAAGTCATGCAGGAATCATGTGGGCTGGTTCACAGATAGGCAAGAGAGTCGAGTTTGATTGGGATATTTGGCAGGATGTGTCTGTCACAACTGAAAATATGCGCACTTGTGGTGTGCATCACCCGCGTTTAGTTGGAAGGGCGGTTTTCCTGCTCGGAGAGCCGGCTCAGGAGGCCGTCGTAGCGGGGCGGCATGAGTTCCAGTACGGAAATGGCCGTGCTGGTCCGCTGGATCCCCTCGATTTCCAGGATCTGGTTGGTGATGCGGTAGAGGTCGGCCGTGCTGCGTGCCACCACCTTGGCCATGAGGTCCGCGTCCCCGGTGGTGGCGTGCACCTCGATGACCTCCGGGATCGCGGCGAGCCCGTCTTCCACCGCACCTGTCCGCGTCTGGCTGATGGACAGCGAGAGGAAGGCCATCAGGTCATAACCAAGCGCGGCGGGATCCAGCCTCCGGCTGAAGGAGCGGAGGGCGCCGCTGCGCTCGAGCCGTGACAGCCGGGCGTGGACCGTGTTCCGTGCGACGCCGAGCGTCCGCGAGAGTGCCAGGGCGCTGGCTTCGGGATCGTTGTCGAGGGCCAGGATGATCCTGCCGTCGAGGGAATCCAGGGTGCGAGGGTTCGGGATGGTCATATTTTCACCACAGACAGTAGAAGTTGAGCAGAAGTCCCAATGGGTTGAGGGTATCTTGCATTGTGGGACGGGTCACAATCATGATCGGTGCTCATGACCCGTGATCAGCTCCTGACCGCACCGGACACCGCGCTCCCCACTCTTCGTGGCGCCGTGGCCGGACTTCCGCCCTACGTCCCGGGCCGGCGCAGCGCCGGCCTGGACATTGCAGCCCTCGCCAGCAACGAAAGCCACTACGAGCCACTGCCAGCTGCCGCCGCTGCGGTGGCCGCAGCGGCCGGTACGATGAACCGCTACCCGGACAGTGCCGCCGTCGAACTCCGCGAACGGCTTGCCCGCCACCTCGGCGTCACGGCCGGAGAGGTGGCGGTGGGACCCGGCAGCGTGGGCGTCCTCCAACAGATCATCACCGGACTTTGCGACGCCGGAGATGAAGTGATCTTCGCGTGGCGCTCGTTTGAGGCCTACCCCATCCTGGTTGAGCTGGCAGGCGCCCGGCCGGTCCGCATCCCGCTGGACGGCGCTGAGGGCCACGACCTCGATGCCATGGCTGCGGCCGTCACTGCCCGCACCAAGGTCATCCTGCTCTGCACCCCCAACAACCCGACCGGCGTGCCGATCAGCCACGAACGCATCGAGGCCTTCCTGCAATCCGTCCGCTCCGACATCCTCGTGGTGATCGACGAGGCCTACGTGGAATACGCCGAAGCGGGCAGCGGTCCCGATTCCCTGGCGCTGTACCGCCAGTACCCGAACGTCTGCATCCTGCGCACCTTCTCGAAGGCCTACGGACTCGCCGGCCTGCGCGTGGGATACGCCGTGGCAGCGCCGGACATCGCCGAGGGGCTGCGCCGGACCGCTCTGCCCTTCTCGGTGAGCGCGCTGGCCCAGAAGGCGGCCATCGCGTCGCTGGACGCCGGGGAGGAGATGGAAGCGCGCGTCGCCGCCGTCAGGCAGGAGCGCACCCGGATGGCCGCGCAGCTGGAAGCCCAGGGCTGGAAACTGCAGGCGAGCCAGGGCAACTTCCTGTGGATCCGTGCGGATGACCGCCTCCTGGCGAGGCTAGTGGACGCGTTTGACCGCGCCGGCATCCTGGTCCGGGCCTACCAGGGCGACGGCGTGCGGATCACCGTTGCCGCCCCCGCTTCGAACGATCGCGTGCTCCGGCTTCTGGAAGCCCACCCAGCCTGACAAACCGACTGACCTGAAATTCAATCCGTTCCACCTACAACCAGAGGACTCCCCATGGAACAACAGACAATGACGTCTGGCCGCGCACTGGGCGCCGCACTCAAACCCCGCCAGCTCACCATGATGGGGCTCGGAAGCGCCATCGGCGCGGGCCTCTTCATCGGCTCCGGCGCCGGCATCCAGGCTGCCGGCCCGGCCGTTCTGATCTCCTACCTCGTGGCTGGCACCCTCATCATCCTGGTGATGTGGGCCCTCGGCGAGATGGCTGCCGCCAACCCGGACAGCGGTGCCTTCTCCGTCTATACCGCCAAGGCCTACGGGCCGGTGGCCGGTGCCACGGTGGGCTGGCTCTGGTGGCTGCAGCTCGTGGTGGTCATCGCGGCCGAAGCGCTCGGTGCTGCAGGACTGCTGGCCACCATCTTCCCGGCCCTGCCGGTGTGGCTGATGGCCTTCGTGTTCATTGTTGTGCTCACCGCTGTGAACCTCACCAGTGTGAAGAACTTCGGTGAGTTCGAGTTCTGGTTCGCCCTGCTCAAGGTGGCGGCAATCGTCGGGTTCCTCCTGGTGGGTGCTGCCCTGCTCTTCGGCTGGCTGCCGGGCGTGCAGTCGCCGGGCCTGGCCAACTTCACCGGCGACGGATTCGCGCCCGACGGTTTCGCCGGGATCGCCACGGCACTCTTCGTGGTGGCTTTCGCGTTCGGCGGCACCGAGATCGTTTCCGTGGCGGCAGCTGAGACCGCCGAGCCTGCCCGCAGCGTGAAGAAAGCGGTCCGCACGGTGCTGTGGCGCATCCTGGTCTTCTACATCGGTGCAATCTTCGTTATCGCGGCTGTTGTTCCCGTAGGTTCGGCGGGGCTGAAGAGCCCGTTCGCCGCGGTGTTGGAGGCCGCCGGCATGCCCGGCGCAGCCACCGCCATCACCCTGGTGGCCGTCGCAGCGCTGCTCTCCGCCCTCAACGCCAACCTCTACGGTGCGTCACGGATGGCGTACTCCCTCGCGGAGCGGGGAGAAGCACCACGCCTGCTTGCCTCGGTGTCCAAGGCGCGTGTCCCGGTTGTCGCAGTCCTGGCCAGCGTCGCTTTCGGCGTTGTCACGGTTGTGCTGGAGTTGGCTTTCCCGGAGAAGGTCCTTCCCGTCCTGCTCAATATCGTGGGTTCGACGTGCCTGCTGGTGTGGACGTCCGGGCTCCTCGCCCAGCTCGCGCTGCGCCTCCGCGCCGACCGCGAGGGGGCGGAGCTTCCCCTGCGGATGCCCGGCTTCCCGTGGCTCACGGTGTTTGGTCTGGTCATCCTCGCCGCGATCTTCACGGTGGGCTTCGTCGGCGAGGACTCCCGTCCCCAGCTCCTGAGCACGTTCGCACTCGTGGCGCTTCTGGCGGTGGCGAACTGGCTCCACCACCGGTCGGGGAACGTTGCACCGGTTGTCGAGTCTTCGGATAGTGCCAAGCAGCCGGTTCTTATCGACTGAACCAGCCGCTTCGACCCCTCCTCGGGTTCACGGCACACGAAGGGCGCGGTCCGGTCTGGCCGGGCGCGCCCTTCGCATTCGTCCAGTCCAGTCACCTTGGCGGGCACGGTACGGTTCTCCTGCTACACCCAAATTCACAGCCACCTGCGAGACGCTCAAGCGAGACAAGTTACACGTTGCCTCTAGCTGATGAACGGCACGGGCCGTGGAGTTGTGCGATGTCACGGAGCTAATTCCGTCGTGGGGCCCAAATGAGATGATTTGCCCATGACAGATTCAGAATGGCAAACAATCTACGGGACGCTCATGACTAGCGAGCCAATCGACGCTTACAGTGGTGTTTCTATCCCGACCGAAATGTTGAGGTCCTTGGCGCAGCAAATAAATACCGGTGGGATTCCCTGGCACATGGATCACGACCTGTCCAAACCGATCCGAATACGAAGTTTCGAAGCGTTTGTGGAGAGCCGCCGTGACGGCATTGACGAACTGAGGTTTCGTGCCGAGCTTCATGAGGAAGACGTTCAGTGGCTTGAGTCGCGTCCCGGGATGTCGACAACACTCGCAACTCCGCTCGCGCGTGACCAGAACGGGACGCCCAACGATGGTGCCATGATGCGGCTCAGCGCTGACCATGCCTGGTTCGCCGATGATGCTCTCATTGAGGCGGAGGAGCAACTGATCATGCAAGGCGTTGGTCGGGACCTGATTCAAGTTGAGCGTGCCTATCAGTTCGGCTTTATGCCTGACCCTCAGATCTTCATCGAGATCGTGTATCCCTTTCTGCAGTCAATGGCGCCAAACGTTGTTTGGGATGGCATAAAGAAGCTGTTCAGTCAGCGCAGAACACCCATCGGTGGGAACGTAGAAGCACCTACTGTTATCAACATGTCGATAGTTGACGGTGATCGTTCGCTCACTGCCGTCGTTACGACGAACGATGAAACGGTGGCACAACACGCTATTGGGTCACTTAATCAGGCTGTGACAGCTTTCTTCCAAAGCTCACCGGTCTCGCCCCCGGAGGCCAAGCCGAAATCGGTGACAGTGTGGGATGACGCGAGGCACAACTGGACCCCTCCAGCCTGACTCCTGCGACGACGAGGTGGCACCAGGCAGGGACGTCTTAATCACTGAAGACTCGGCCGCAACCCAAACGTCCGGCGGAGGATCCATCTAGGGGCACGCCAGTGCTCCTCGAGGACATCAACAGAGGGCGGGGAGTTTACCCTGGAGCGATTGAACAGGTTTCCCTGTTTTGCTTAGCTCCCCCTTTCGGATACGGGCTAATTGTTTTTCAGGAGGTTGTCAGCGCTTCCTGTACCCACGCGGGATTGTTGTACGGAAGCCCGTTGGCTGCCGCCATTCGTCCATCTTCGTTGGGTCTTCCTGCACCTTGCCGAGCCGGCAATGGTACGGACGAGAGCCGATAGCTCCCGCTTCAACTCAGCGTTCGGCTGCTTTCTTTGTTGTGGTCTGGTGCTTGCCGGATTCGTCCACCCACGACACGGTGTACTCGAGGTCGGGCTCTTCTCGCACCCTGGGAGGCTCGATAGCAAAGGTACTCGTGAATTTGGTACCAACGGCGTCGAAGTAAGCGTCGACAAGGGTGGCGTCTATGGGGTAATTCGTGTCCACGCTGACTGCGGTAGCTTTTCCGCCGCCAACGTTTTGAAAATCCAAGTAGCCATCGCGTATGGCCTTCTTGATAAGCCACACTGGTTGTGGAACAGGTACTGGACGGAGCAGTGCAAACGACTCTTGATTCGCCTTATGATCGGTTCCCCGAGCCCGAAGAATTTCTTTCCCTAGCCTCTCGGTTTCCGCTTTTTCAGCTGCCAGATCGTCTGTCAAAGCATTGTTGCTCTGTTTACGTGCCACCGCCTGCGCCCTTACTTGGGTGAGTTCCTTTTGGACAGCTCGAAGGCCGCTGGACAGGGACGTGTTCTGATTGCTGAGTTCGAGATTGTCTGCGGCCAGCGATTCGGAATCGGTTATGAGACGTTTCCCCATCATCCTGAACCAACGACCGATCGCATAAATAACTCCTGCTAATCGGCCAGTCTTTGGCCTAGGGCGACTCTGCGCCTTGGCGATCTGCCCTTTAAGCAAGTCCCAGCCGATGGGAACGACGACGGAGGCCGCGAGGGCCGCCACGGCAACTAGACCGGGGTAATCCTTCCCAAATTTGTCTACCTCACCCAAAAGTGCTCTCCAGTCCATAGCGAAGACTATATTCCAGATACATGAGCACATTTCGCACACAGTGTGTGAAAGGTGTGGTGGCTGCCGGGATAAGCACACTTCACGCGAAAAGCAAACTCACTATCAGGTGATCGGCCATACGACCGCCGCCAGTAGATCTACGGTAGGAGCCAAGCATCGGGAGTCAACACGTTAGTCAGTGAGACAAGTCGACTTTGGCTCCGCCCGGCGCCAGCCCCATAAACATCGTCCGGTGCAGGATGTCGACGTGCTTGCGCGAGACCTCCACCGCCCCCTGGACATCGCCGGCGCGCAGGGCCGCCACCAAGGCCACATGGTCGCAGTTCGATTTGTGCAGCAGTTCGATGGGGTACGGGATGAAGTACTCATAGAGCTCGGCCAGGGCCTCGTGATAAGCCTCGACGGCGGTCCCCAGCCCTGACGCCGTGCCCACCAGTTGGTGGAACTGCTCGTCAGCCTGGTGGTAGTCCGACCAGTCCGACGACTCAGCCATCTCGCGGATCAGCCGGTCGAGCTCATCGAGCTGCTCCGCCGTGGCGTTGAGCGTCGCGTAATGCGTCACCGCGCATTCGAACAGCAGCCTTCGGTCCACCATCCGGTTCACAGCCTGGGACTCGGCCGGTGAAGCCGAGAGCTCGGCCAGCACGCTCTGCGGAGGCTCATCCGCCACGAAGGTTCCGCCGGCCCGGCCGCGGCGGCGGACCACCACACCCTGTTCCGCCAGGCTCGCCAGTGCGCGTCGCGCGGTGATCGGGCTGACCGACAGGCCCAGGGCCACGTCCTCCTGATCGGGAAGTCGCTCGCCCGGTTTCAGCAGCCCCAGCGAAATCGCCATACCGATCCGCAACCGCACGGCGTCGATGGCGCTGCGCCGGTCGATGCCGGCCAGCCTGCCGGCGCCGATGGGCGAGGTGTCGGCGTTGTCCTCCAGCTGACGGGTCATATCCGCTACTTTACGGCCCATCTGCCCCTCTTCCCATAAATAGATCATTCTGATCTAATATAGTCCAGATCACATCCCCAACGCGGAGAACACCATGCAACGCACTCTTCCCCTCATCGCCGCCCAGGCCCGGCCCCGGCTCATCGGCGAACCCGTCTCGGCCTTCGCGGACGAGGTCAAAGCCGCCCTCGCCGTCCAGCCGCACAGCAAGCTCATCGTCTTCCCGGAACTGCACCTGTTCGCGGACTCGGAACCCGACCAGCAGCGCACCGAAATGCTGCAGGCTTCCGCGGAACCTCTGGACGGTCCCCGGGTCAAGGAGCTCCGGCAGCTCGCCGCGGACCTTGGCATCTGGCTCGTGCCGGGCAGCGTGTGCGAGCGCGGCCCGGAGGGACAGCTGTTCAACACCCAGCTGGTCCTGTCCCCGGAGGGAGAGCTCGCCGGCTACTACCGGAAGGTCTTCCCCTGGCGCCCGTTCGAGCCCTACGACCCCGGCGACCGGTTCACCACCGTGGACCTGGCCGGCATCGGCAGGGTGGGCCTGAACATCTGCTACGACGCATGGTTCCCGGAGGTCTCCCGCCAGCTCGCCTGGATGGGCGCCGAGGTGATCCTCAATGTCGTGAAAACCACGACGCCGGACCGCCGGCAGGAGCTGGTGCTCGCCAAGGCAAACGCCATCGTGAACCAGGTCTTTGTGGTCAGCGTCAACTGCGCCGGTCCCACCGGCAAGGGCCTGAGCATCATTGTCGACCCGGAGGGCAACACCCTGGCCGAGGCCCCCGACGACGCGCCCGTGCTGCTCACGGCGGAACTGGACCTTGCCGCCGTGGAACACGTCCGAACGCACGGCACCGAGAACCTCAACCGCCCGTGGTCCCAGTTCCGCGACGGCGAGGACGCCGTCGAACTGCCCGTCTACCAGGGCCGGATCAGCCCGGCCACCTGGGCTCCCCAGACCTTCAACGCCTAAGGAACAACCCGTGACAATTTCACCCACGCTCACCCGCACGCTGAAACTGCCCAGCCTGGTCCTGTTCGGACTGGCGTACCTGACCCCGCTGATCGTCCTGGGGATCTTCGGCATCATCGCCGAAACCACCGGCGGCGCATCACCGGCCGCCTACCTGGTGGCCATGGTCGCCATGCTGTTCACGGCGCACAGCTACGGCCGGATGGCCATCGCGTATCCCGTGGCCGGCTCCGCCTACACCTACGTCCGCCGGTCCATCGATCCCAGGGTGGGGTTCCTGGTGGGCTGGGCCATCCTGCTGGACTACCTCTTCCTGCCCATGGTCATCTGGCTCATCGGCGGCTCCTACTTGACCGCGCAGTTCCCCGGGATCCCCATTGGAGTCTGGATCGTGGGCTTCATCCTCATCACCACTGTGCTGAACATCCTGGGCATCAAGGTGGCGGACAAGGCCAACTACGTGCTGATGGCGTTCCAGCTGCTGGTCATCGTGTTCTTTGTGGCGCTGTCCATCGGCAACGTGGTGTCCACCTCCGGCGGCGGCGGCCTGGCCAGCACCCAGCCGTTCTTCAACGACACCTCCAGCATCGCCACCATCTCCGCCGGCGCCGCCATCGCCGCATACTCGTTCCTCGGGTTCGACGCCGTCACCACCCTCACCGAGGAGACCATAGAACCGCGGAAGAACATGCCCCGCGCCATCATGCTCATCGCCCTGATCGGCGGCGGTATCTTCGTGACTGTTTCCTACGTGACCCAGCTGGTCCACCCCGGCGGGGTGTTCGAGGACTCGGCCTCCGCGGCCAGCTCCATCGCACTCCAGATCGGCGGGCAGTTCTTCGGCGCCGTGTTCCTGGCCGGCCTGGTGGTGGCGCAGTTCGCCTCCGGCCTCGCCGCGCAGGCCAGCGCCTCCCGCCTGCTGTACGCGATGGGCCGGGACTCGGTCCTGCCCAAGGCGGTGTTCGGCCGGCTCAGCGCGAAGTTCCACACCCCGGTGGTGAACCTGATCGTCACCGGCATGGTGGGACTGATCGCGGTCTTCCTGGACGTGGCCACCTCCACCTCGTTCATCAACTTCGGCGCTTTCACCGCCTTCACCCTGGTCAACGCCTCGGTGGTGTTCCACTACGTGCGCCAGCGCCGTGCCGGGCACCAGCTGAACCCTGTGTCCTACGTGGTGGTCCCCGTAGTCGGAGCCATTATCTGCGCCTACCTGCTCTCCCAGCTGGACAGCAACGCGATTACGCTGGGAGTGTCCTGGCTGGTGCTCGGCATCGTGGTCCTGGCCCTGATCACCCGCGGTTTCAAGGCGGCACCGCCGGAGATGACGGCCACGGAAAAGGCGACGGTTGAAGCGGCCGCCTGAGCCGGACGCCGGAGTCTGGGCAGCCGCCCGAGCTGGGCCGGCTGACTGAGTATTTGAAGGTTTGGAAGCCACCCGATATTGCCTTTCGGGGCCATTGATATTGCCGGTGGGGGCCAGTGGCCG
>NZ_PJIL01000053.1 GCF_002929335.1 Arthrobacter sp. Y81 | reverse complement strand
CCCAAGACCGCTACTGCGCGCTCTGCCCACCGGCCCCCAAACACACGACAGATGGACCCCAATAGCGCGAATATTCAACGAGCGGTGAGAGCGCGTTTTCAGCGGTCACTATCTACGGATACTGCGTGGTTCATTACAGCGGAGGAACCTGGCAGGTTCGCGAAAATGTCATCGGGCAAGGGCGCATTTTCGTTGATCATGAGCTGACTCTACTGGGGCGATCCGGCTCTGGCATGTAGCCGGCTGTCAAAGTTGCCGCCAAATCCGATCTCCCGGATCGCCACGCATGTCGCAGTCCCCGTCGGCGAGCGGCTGACAGGCACTTGCGGCGGGTCTGCGATCTTCTTGGCGTCGCTGGCCTCGATATCCATAACGTGCAGCACGATGAGGGCTTATTTACCCTGAACGTCCACAAGCCGATTCTCAGTTGGCTATCGCCCAGCGTTTCCTCGGGACATTGCTGCGGCTCGTGCAAAGGCTTCTTCCAGCAGTTCCCTGTTGGGTATGCCTGTGGCCGCGTCTGCCTTGTTGTAGGCGAGCGGACTGGGGTTGGGGTCCCGGAATAACGGGAAGCTTCTGAATTTCCGGGGATGCCTTGGACAGCAGCTGTGACCAAGCTCGCTGCGCTTGTTTCCCCAGCAGGAGAACGACCTTGGGGCGGGACTCTAACAAGTTCAGCAGCTCGGCTAGTAGGGGAGCGGCGCGGCGTGCTTCAGCAGCTTGGGTCCGTGATGGAAAGGCAGGATTTTCGACCCACCACGGTACGACATTCCAATGAAGGGACTTGGAATACGCGAGGTGACCGGCTTCGGCAGCGAGGGTGGAATTATGGGCAGTCGGATCGTTGTTGTCGCGGCTGATGAATCCCGAGCCAAATTGTGCTTCTCCGGACGGGTCTTGGAGCAGGATCAAGACTTCGGCCCCCTGCGTTGCCGCCCGGGGGTCGAAATAGGGCACGCTCTCGTTCGTTGAAGCCCTGACGCCATCGACCCACCTGTTAAGGGGACCCACCACGCCTTCGTATCTCATGGTATGCCGCTGGCGGAGGACGTGGGGAAGATGATGCTGGCTAAGTAAGGTTCCAGCGTTGTAGGCGTATTTATTCCAGATAACGGTGGATCCGGTATATATCAAGCTGTTTGTGACAGCTGGTTGGTTTTGTAGTTGATGCCGGCGTGGGTCGGGGCGGCTGGTGCGG
>NZ_PJIL01000052.1 GCF_002929335.1 Arthrobacter sp. Y81 | reverse complement strand
TGTGAAAATCATTGCCGCGGAAGTCTTTGTGACAAGCCCGTCCCGTAACTTCGTGACCCTCCGGATCACCACGGAGGACGGCGTGACCGGCATCGGTGACGCCACCCTGAACGGCCGCGAGCTCGCCGTCGCCGCGTACCTGAAGGAACACGTCGCGCAGCTGCTGATCGGCAAGGACCCGCACCGGATCGAGGACACCTGGCAGTTCCTGTACCGGTCCTCGTACTGGCGCCGCGGCCCGGTGACCATGGCAGCGATCGCCGCGGTGGACATGGCGCTCTGGGACATCAAGGGCAAGATCGCCGGGATGCCGGTCTACCAGCTCCTCGGCGGGGCATCCCGCAACGGCCTGCGCGCCTACGGCCATGCCTCCGGCGCGGACATCCCCTCCCTGTTCGACTCGGTCCGCGAGCACCTGGAACTCGGCTATAAGTCCGTCCGCATCCAGACTGCCGTCCCGGGCATCAAGGCCGTCTACGGCGTCGCCGCCCAGGCCCAGGCCTCGGGTGAACGCTACGACTACGAGCCCGCCGGGCGCGGCGCGTTCCCGGTGGAGGAGGACTGGGACACCCGGGCGTACCTGCGCCACTTGCCGTCCGTGTTCGAGGCTGTCCGGAACGAGTTCGGCCCGGAGCTGCCGCTGCTGCACGACGGCCACCACCGCATGACCCCGATCCAGGCCGCCAAGCTCGGCAAGGCCCTGGAACCGTATGACCTGTTCTGGCTCGAGGACTGCACCCCGGCCGAGAACCAGGAGGCGCTGCGCCTGGTCCGCCAGCACACCACCACGCCGCTGGCCATCGGTGAAATCTTCAACACCGTGTACGACTACCAGACCATCATCAAGGAACAGCTGATCGACTACGTCCGGGCAGCCTCCACCCACTTCGGCGGGATCTCCCCGCTGAAGAAGGTCATGGACTTCGCCGCGCAGTACCAGATCAAGTCCGGCTTCCACGGCCCCACCGACATCTCCCCGGTGGGCTTCGCCGCCCAGCTGCACGTGGGCCTGGCCATCCACAACTACGGCATCCAGGAATACATGCAGCACTCGGACGCCACCAACACGGTGTTCGAGCAGTCCATGACGTTCGTGGACGGCTACCTGCACCCGGGCGATAAGCCCGGCATCGGCGTCGAATTCAACGAAGAGGCCGCGGCCACGTACCCGTACCAGCAGGCCTACCTGCCGTACAACCGCCTC
>NZ_PJIL01000049.1 GCF_002929335.1 Arthrobacter sp. Y81 | reverse complement strand
TGTTCGGCGGTGAGGAGGCCGTGTTCGAGGACGAGTTCGGCGACCCCTTTGCCGGTGGCGAGGGCTTCCTGGGCGATGGCGGTTGCGGTGGCGTAGCCGAGGTGGGGATTTAGTGCGGTGACCAGGCCGATGGATTGTTCGACCGTGAGGCGGAGGTGTTCGGTGTTGGCGGTGATGCCCCGGATGCAGCGTGCCGTGAGGGTGCGGCAGGCGGCTTCGAGGTGGGAGATGCTCTTGTGGAGGCTGTGGACGATGATGGGTTCGAAGGCGTTGAGCTGGAGTTGTCCGGCTTCGGCGGCCATGGTGATGGTGACGTCGTTGCCGATCACTTCGTAGGCGACCTGGGAGACGACTTCGGGGATGACCGGGTTGATCTTGCCGGGCATGATGGAGGATCCGGACTGCACGGCGGGCAGGTTGATTTCGCCGAACCCGGCGCGGGGGCCGGAGGAGAGCAGGCGCAGGTCGTTGCAGATTTTGGAGAGTTTCACGGCGACGCGTTTGAGGACGCCGGAGAGGTGCACGAACGCGCCGACGTCCTGGGTGGCTTCGATGAGGTCGATGGCGGTGACCAGGGGCAGGCCGGTGATCTCGGCCAGGTGCCGGCAGGCGGCCTCGGCGTAGCCGGGAGCGGCGTTCAGGCCGGTGCCGATGGCGGTGGCGCCGAGGTTGATTTCGTGGATGAGCAGGTCCGCTTCGGCCAGGCGGAGGCGGTCCTCGCCGATGGTGACCGCGTAGGTGCCGAATTCCTGGCCGAGGGTCATGGGGACGGCGTCCTGGAGCTGGGTGCGGCCCATTTTGACCACGGTGCGGAACTCGGCGGCTTTGGCGGCGCAGGCGTCTTCGAGTTCTTCCAGGGCGGCGAGGAGTTCGCGGACGGCGAAGATGGTGCCCAGGTTCACGGCGGTGGGGTAGACGTCGTTGGTGGACTGGGAGAGGCTGACGTGGTCGTTGGGGTGCAGGCGGGCGTAGTCGCCTTTGGGGTGGCCGAGGATTTCCAGGGCGCGGTTGGCGATGACCTCGTTGGCGTTCATGTTCGAGGAGGTCCCGGCGCCGCCCTGGATGACGTCCACGACGAACTGCTCGGCCAGGTGTCCGTTCATGATGTCGGTGCAGGCCTGCTCGATCGCGTCCGCGCGTTCGGCGTCGAGGAGGCCGAGTTCGCGGTTGGTGCGGGCGGCGGCGAGTTTCACGGCGGCGAGGCCGCGGACCAGGTACATGTTCGTGGACAGCGGCTGGCCGGTGATGGGGAAGTTCTCCACGGCGCGGAGGGTGTGCACGCCCCAGTACGCGGCGGCGGGGATGTCCCGGTCCCCGAGGAGATCGTGTTCGGAGCGGGTGTCCGGGGCGGCTTCGGCAATGGTGGTCATGGGGTCCTCACAGGGCTTCGGTGACGGG
>NZ_PJIL01000048.1 GCF_002929335.1 Arthrobacter sp. Y81 | reverse complement strand
TTGTCTGAAGAAAGAGTTTTTCTGTGAGTGATATCAGATTAGATTCAAACCCGCGCAATGACCCCGAGGGGACAAGCATAAAGAGCCCCTCGGGATCAAGCGGTGCTATGAAACGGACGCTTGGAACCGGGGCGATCGTCTTCATGGTGGTGGCGGCTGCTGCGCCGCTCACCGCGGCAACTGGTGTGTTGCCCCTCTCGATTGTATTTTCAGAGAATTCTGCTGCACCGTTCTATTACGTGATCGCAATGGCGATCCTCTGTTTGTTTGTCGTCGGTTACAACGAATTAAGCAAGCATGTACGGAACGTGGGTGGCTTTTACTCGTACATTGAGCGCGGGCTTGGAAGGGTTCCCGGCAACGCGTCGGCGATGCTCGCGTTGGGAGCCTACGCTCTGACCGTAGTGGCTTTGACTGTCTATGCGGGGCCTTTCGTTACAAAGCTCGTCGGCACATTCACCGGCTGGCAGGACTCCCCTTGGTGGCTTTGGTCGCTCATGTTTTGGGGGCTCATTGCACTCCTTGGATACCGAGACATCGACCTGAGCTCAAAAGTCCTTGGGGTCCTGCTTGTTCTGGAAGCCGTAGCTCTGCTGGTGCTGGACATCGCTATCCTGTCCAAGGGAGGCGCTGAAGGCGTAACGGCCGCGCCCGTAAATCCGGTTGAAGCGATGACGCACGGGTCGCCTGGGAGTGGCATCATGTGGGCTGCGCTTTGTTTCGTCGGATTTGAAGCGACCGCGGTATTCCGCAATGAGGCCAAAAACCCGGAGAAAACTGTGCCTCGCGCCACGTACCTGGCCGTATTCTCTGTCGGAATTCTGTATCTGTTCACTTCATTCAGCATCGTTATCGGCGCCGGCTCGAAGAACCTCGTCGAGTTCCTCTCGGCTGACCCAAGCGCAGGAGTCCTCGCGCTCGGCTCAGAGTTCATTTCTCCCGTTTACTCGAACATAGTCAACGTGCTTCTCGTGGGTAGTGTTTTTGCCTGCGCGCTCTCATTTCACAATGTGGTGAGCAGGTACAAAATGGCAATGGGGCAGTCGGGATTGCTTCCCGCGTACTTCGGGAAGGTCCATGTCAGGCACGGCGTTCCATCGAACGCCTCGGCGGTCCTCTCGGGCCTCGTTCTCGTCGGGGTGGTCGTCTCTGCAGTCCTCAACCTTGACCCGGTGACAGGGGTGTTCGCTCCGCTTGTGGGCGTTCTTGGGTTCGCCGTCCTGGCTCTCATGGCACTGACGTCCCTGGCTGTCATCTTCTATTTCAACTTCAGACCGGCGATCAAGGTGTCCATATTTGTCAGGATCATCGCGCCCGTGCTGGCCATCCTAGGGCTCGGATTCGTGCTGATCCTGTCGTTTGCGAATATCGACGTCGTAACAGGCTCAAGTGGAGCGTCCATTTTCGCCATCGCACTCATGGTCGGCCTGCCCCTGATAGGTGCGTTGCTGTCCCTTCGTAAGTCGAACTCGGCTGGCATTCCAGAAGAATGAACTCAACGA